>NZ_KE384203.1:0-277090 GCF_000424525.1 Butyrivibrio sp. FCS006
TGACAGATAACCTTGGATATAGTAACAAAAAATATGTGCAGGAGTAAATTCCAGATTAATGCATCTGAACAGGAATTTAGTTTTTCATATTACGGCTCTCAATATCTATAATATCAAGCTAAACATGTCATCAGTATGTCATGTTTATTATAACAAAAAACCGGCAAAGATTCTCACCTCTGCCGGCCGTTTTCACCGCGATCTCTAACTATTTCTTTTTCACCTGAAGCTCAGCAAAAGACACATAGTGCTTAACCACAAATTCTTCCCCCGCATTTTGTTCAAGCATCTTCATATGCTCTTTATCCCAGGCTTTTAGCTGCTGTTCATTCATTGCAGCTCCAACTCCTCTGCACGCGCGCATTCTGCCATGCCACCCTTCTCTGGTAAAAGACACATCGACTCTGAACTCATCTCTTTTCACTATGTCAAAAGGTGACAAAAGCGCATCCGGAACGTAAACCGGATGAACCGTATCTCCGTAAGAAGACCAGTTCGGATTGTGCTTCAGGATGATTTCCTCACTCTTTCCGGCAATCGGATCTTCGTATGGAAGCCATCCCATATACAGGATAAGAAGCTTTCCTCCGGGTTTAAGCATTCCGGCAAATCTACCTGCTATAACCTCAGCATTCAGATACCATATGCACTGGCACACGGTGATGACATCAAATGTATTGTCCGGATAGCTAACCTCTTCTGCAGGACACGTGTAAAACTCAATGTCCATCCCCTGCTGATCCGCAAGCTCTTTTGCCTGAGCTATCTGGTTTTCCGAGATATCGGTCCCAATCCACTTAGCGCCGTACTTGTACATATTGCGCGGAAGGACTCCAGTTCCTGTCCCGATATCAAGCACTTTCTGCCCATCTTTGCACAGCCCCATATCCAGAATGCACTGATAGAACTGCTCAGGGTAAATATCACGGTATTTAGCATAGTCTTTCGATGTATTCCCCCAGTCAAAGGCTTTTCCATTATCGATATCTGAAATCTGCATGCCTGATTCTCCCTTCAAGTCTATACCTATATACATTCTATACTATTTTGAGCCCTGGGGACGGAGTCATGGGTTCATTTTCAGAATTTTCTGAAAATGAACCCATGACTCCGTCCCCAGGGCTCAAAAATGAACCACTGACTCCGTCCCTAGGGCTCATATCTGCCGGCCATACATAAGCTTTCTATGTTCGATTGCCTTATCTGTTAGTTCTTTATTGAGTTCCTTGCGCTTTTGACATTCCTCGATCTGCTTCTTTTGCCTTGCTGCTCTCTGTGCTCTGCGCCTTGCGTTATCATTGTTACTATTTCGCCTTCTCGAAGATCGCTCACTTCGCATTTTCTCGAGCAATTCATCAAGCTTCTCAGCTGCGCTCATTAGCTCGGATTCCCTACCCTTTATGGCAAGGTCAACGTGCTGTATAGTTCCTGCTCCGCCGTCTTCTTTCAGATAAAATCCGGTCTTTCTTACCTTTCCGTCCAGAACACCATCCGTTCCGTCTATTGTAAATTCAGTATCCTCAGCTCCAAGAAAAATCGCACCAACTCCCGATTCCTTAAGGCTCTTTAATTCCTCTTTTCCTTCATCTGTCTTACTCCAAACCTGAAGCTTTTCAAAGACCTCATCACTCTCATCAATCCAGCCATTGCCATCGCTGTCATACTCAGCAAGATCCTTAAAACCATCACCACTCTTAACACCAAACAGCTCCGTGCCATCATTTATTTTGCCATCCCCATTTTTATCAAGAGCAAGAAATCCACTTCCTGCCTTTGTCATGGAAATCTCATCCTGCTTGCCGTCAGCATCCAGGTCGAACTTAAATTTCTTATCACTAAGTGAAGCCACCTGCTGCCCGGTATTTATTATCAGTGGGTCAAAGAGGCTATCCATTGATGATGACATTGCAATAAAGGTATCGCGCTCTTTCTTCCGCGCTATCGCAACATCTACATCCACCTTGATTTCCCTGCCATCCTCTGTTGTAATCCTGCCCGTTGCCTGATAATCCGCCTTTTCCTTCTCTACATGCTTTTCTACTATTCCTGCAAAAAATCCGCTTGTCCCTGCGCCGCTACTTTTCAATTCCTTTTGATAGCTGTAATTTGCCTTGGAATAAACATCACTACTCGCTATCTTCATATTCTGTTTACCTCACAATTCCAGCGCTTTACTGTTACATTACAGGTATCGACTATGAAGATATCCGGATAAATAGCTATTGCATCAACGGACATTTTTATGTAATGAATAGTCATCTTCCATGCTTTGGAGCATAACTCTAACCATGAATACCTTATTCTCTGAACTGATATCCATTGTCCCAAGATATTTATCCGCAATGCTCATCACGCTCTTTAGCCCAATTCCATGAAGCTCTCCATCGGTTTGCTGTCTCTTCCTGCTCACAATAATGCCATCCAAGTCTCTTTTCAGCACTCCGTCAAAAGAGTTCTCGGCTCTTATCAGGAAAAAGTTCTCCTTAAACTCTCCCGTTATTTTTATGTACCTTTCGTTTTCCGGGATTGCTGCCACAGCTTCCAGTGCATTGTCCAGCAGGTTATTCAATATGATTCCCACGTCTGTAGCGCCAATACCGCTTTCTTTGGGAAAAGAGAAGTCTGCCCGAAATTCACATTTTAGATTGTCCGCTTGGCCTGCTGCCTCGTTTATCACTATATCGGTGACTGGGTTTCCTGTAGAAATCCGCATGCTATTCATGCTTAATTCTATGTTCATTTCACCAAGAAACTTCGAAGCATCTTCATATCTTTCATTTTCCAAAAAGCTCTTTAGTATCATTAGTTTTCCTGCCATATCATGCCTGAGTGTCCTGATGCGATCATGATATTTTTCTGTGTACTCTATCTTCTTCCTGATAAATTCCTGCTGCTTAAGTTCCTCCTGAAGTCGCAGTTCCTCTTCCTTGAGCCGTCTGTACCTCTGCCAGGTAGCAATGGCAGATATCTCGCCTATGAATAGCAGCAGTGCAAGCAGAGGAAGCGTAAATACCATTCCTCTCTTTTCGTCCAATAAAAAGAATACCTCTTTTTCCAAAGGAACCACCATGACATCGGCAATCATGTAACAGATAATGTACGAGACCGCCGAATAAACTGACAGATAAAGAGCTTCCGTCCAGGACATGTCATATTTCTTTTGACAGAGTTTTCTTACTACCAGGTATTCGCCAAAAAGTGTAAGTGCCATAAAGACAATCTGCGCCACTATAAGTGCAAACATCCAAAGCCACAAACGCTCTATGGCACCTTCCTTTGAATAATCAATTGCTCCTGTGATCTTATCAGTAATTTCATTGAAGATTGCGAAGTTTGCAAGATACCATACGTAAAAGACATTGTTCCACAAAAAGAAAACAAATATCGAGTGAGGCAGCACTTTGGGATTGATCAGCCAAAAGACTATGGCTATGACGATAAGTCCGATGAGGCTGTACAGTCCTCTTGTGGAGAACGGTATGGCAAAGAGAATTAGCCCGATAATAGTCATAACTGCTGATATCATAATTATCTTTGCTCTGTTCAATATCTCTTTTTCCAGAAAAAGATCCAGAAACAATCCCAGAAACGCTCCCCTGATAAGAATCATAATTATTCCGTATAACTGCTGAGCTATCCTTATCTGTTCTTCGGTCATAACCCCTCCGCTTTTTAGGATATGTAATCCATATATGCTTTTACAAATTCCTGGTATTTATATTTGGATATGATAAGAAGATTCCCGTTATCTATCTGAACCTCAGACCTCGAGTACCCTTTAATATGCTTCATATTAACCAGATATCCCCTGTGAATTCTGAAAAATTCTTTTCCCAGTTCCTCTTCAAGTCCGGCCATCTGTCTGTAGATTTCATAGCGTTTATCCTTCATATGCACTACTGCTTTTCTTCCGGAGCTTTCAACATAGAGAATGTCTTTTACCCTCAGAGTCACATACTCTTTTCCAATCTGCACTGTAATGAAATCCTCTTTGTTGTGATATGAAGTTTCGCATATGAGCTGTGCATCAAGTCGTTTTAGCTCCTCAATTGCCCGGTGCAGATCACTCTCAAATATATCTTTTGAAACCGGCTTAATCAGATAATCAAAAGCCTTTACCTCAAACGCGTCTCCCATTCTGTCAGGGATTCCGGTAACAAAAATGATAAGAGGCCTTGAAGCGCGCATACTCTTTCCGGTTGCCTCTATTTTCTTTTCCAGCTCTTTTGCTGTCTCAAAGCCATCACTCTCCTCCAGGGCAATATCAAGGAACAACACATCAAGCCTAAGGCCTTCATCGATATCCTTTAGCAGCTCTTTGCCACCTGAGTATTCCTTAACCTCTGCACCCGGCGTACTTGTCCTTGTCCATTCGCGTAAAAGACATCTCACCGGCTCTTCATCATCACAAATCGCTATACAGTACTTATTCATATTTCATCCTCTTGTCTGTTTATAAAAAAGCGCATCATTCCAATGTTTTCATTCCATTGAAATAATGCGCATCCTTGATTTTGAGCCCTAGGGACGGAGTCATGGGCTCATAAATGAGCCCTTGACTCCGTCCCCTGGGTTCATATCTGATTATCTATCGCACTGCCCTTTACATCGTTCGAAAGAAGACTCAGCTTGTTGAGAATATTGGTAATCTCAGAATTGACCGCATTCTGTGTCTCCTCCATCGAAGCACCCTCAGAAATAATGGTCTTTTGCGTGCCTTCGGCATCCATCCGCTCTGCCTCAGCGCGCTCACGCCTGGCGACAGCTCTTTTTGCATCGGCGCCGGTCCTCTGGCTCTCTGCAGCATGTTCCTTGATGTTCTCGATAATCTCCTGCTGAATGGCTTCTTTTTCGAGTTTCTTTGCCTCTTCCTTCTTCTCTTCTTTCTTCTTTTCCGCAGCCTCTTTTGCCTCTTCTTCGCGCTCTTTCTGCTCTTCATCCACATGCTCGATCATTTCCTGAGTCAAAAGAGCTACCGTCTCATCATTCGAAGCCTCCATGATTTCCTCAGCTGCATCCTGCGCCTTGAGCATGTCCTGGGATTTTGCACGCTCTCTTTTCATATCTGCATATCCCTGGACATTTCCGGCCTGCTGAGCCTTGGCCTGGTCGACATCAAGCGCATTCTGCTGATTCTTTGCCACATAGTAAAGAGCCTGCTGCTGATACTCGGACAGCTTTCCCTTCTCCTCATCGGATAGTCCGTCTTTGGAGTGATTCATTTTAAAGGCAAGCTGCTCCAGGTTCTTGTTCTCTTCGCTGTCCGGGTCTATCCCATATTGTTCCTGAAGCTCTTTTAACCTGGCATCATTGTCCCTGGTATCAGTGCGCTTCTCATTTATCACATCCTGGAGGCGCTTGATCTCATCCTTGATCCCCTGCATCTGCGCATCAAGCTTCTTCTCGCCTCCAAATGCATCGGAGACAACCTTAAGAGCCTGCTTTCTTGCAAGCCCCTGACGCTGAGTTATAAGGCTCTCACCCTTAAGGTTTGCGCCAGAAATCGAATTCATGTTGCCATTCTTGTTCTGTGCATTTGCAGCGCCTGAAATCATCTGTGTATTATCATTTCCCTGAAACGGGTTCTGTTGTATCCTCATAATTTGTTACCTCCGAAATGAACCCATGACTCCGTCCCCATGGCTCATTTTTGATCCCTAGGGACGGAGTCATGGGCTCATTTTTCATGAGCAAATCTCATATCACTTCTCAACATCTATAAGTGCCATAAGCTCTTTTACGTCTTTATCCAATGCGTCATTTATATCAGATTCCCTCTGGAATTGGTACTGCGCAGCATATACGGGCTTCATAATGTCCTGATAAAGAGCTTTAATCTCAGAAGCAGCATTTTTGCCGATAATATCAACTGCCCCTATACTGTCGCGTAGCGTTTTTATCAGCTCCCTGTCCGTAGCAATGTCCGTGCTGGCATATCTTGGTATTCCTGATTCTGTAACGCTACCAGGCACCAGAACCTCGACTCCAAAGTATCTTCCTGACTCAGGATCATTGTTCACACGTGTAGTTCTGCCCGAAAGCATTTCATTCTGCCGCTCTACCAGGCTGCTGTTGTAGTCCTTCATAGCCCGGCTGATCACCTTGGCCTGTTCTGCACTAAAGCCTTTAGAAGCACGATCATCCACAACCTTCTGCGCCACTTCCATCTTGGCATAATCTCTGTAGCTCAGGTATCCGGTTTTGAGTTGACTGCTTGTATCCGTCACAAGTTCTCTGGCTTCAGTAAATTCTTCTTCGGTAAAAGAAACTCCGCCTATCTTGTACGCACCTTCGGCATTCTTGTTGATTGGAATCTCTGTTCTGTACAGTGAACTTACCGGATGGTTATTCCAGGAATCTCTGACTTTCTCCAGTTCTTCTGCTCCAAGCGCAGAGATAGAAAGCGTAGCTGCCGTGTCACCAAAAGCTACGTTTGATCTATCACTGAGTTTTTCATGGATGGCTTTCTGCAAACCACCATCTTTATTTTCAGGCGAAGACTTAGCCAGCTTCTCATCTCGCTGCTGTTTCGCAGCGTAAATTTCCTGACCAATGTCTTTTACCTGCCTATCCAGCGAAGTAATATTGATTCCGGTCATAACCATCTACCTCCGTGTATATGGACGACATAACTCCTTTTCTGTTATATCGGCATATAACCCGTAGCAACTTATAGAAATGTCACCAATGGATTCATTTTTGTCACAAAACTTCATACTTCTGTTCCTTTCTCTTTTGAGCTGTAGTAGTCCTCAAACAGCTTGTTCGCCGCATTCATTGTTTCCTTACAAATTGCCGGAAGCTCTCTTCCCCAGGTTTTTGTTGCCTGCTTGAAGCCCTTTTCCATGGCCTTTTGCATCTCTTTCATCTTGTCCACGTCGTCGCCGGCAAGAGCTGATGCGAAATCAAAGAGTCTTTGTGAAGTCTGCTTTACACCATAGTAGCCGTCTTCTGAAATATCTTTTTGCGCCTGAGCCTTGGTCGCAGCATCCACCTTGAAGTTGCCACCGGCGAGCTGCCTCCAGAAGTCATCGCCCTTGGCTGTTCCGTAAGCTCCCACCTGGCCTTGCAGCGTTTTCTGTACAATTGAGATCAGGTTGTTTCTCTGCTGCTCCTCGGCGGCTTTGAGCTGCTGAACTATGGCAGCCCGGTCTTCTTTGGACTTCTTATAAATAGCCTTTTCATCATCCTTCTCGCTTTTTGCAGCCTTCGCATTGGCATCCTGCTTTTCATAGATAACTCCGGGCTGTGCTGAATTAGCAGCCTTGTCCTTTTCCTTATCATCATCCTTGATCCACGCCGGCTCGGTATTGTCACTGATGCCAACTAAATTATTCGTTCCATAATTTGTGTTGATTCCTATACTCATAAATGTTACCTCCTTTGTTCTTCCACAAAATGATCCCTTGACTCCGTCCCCGGGGCTCAAAAATGAGCCACTGACTCCGTCCCCGGGGCTCAAAATCCATTAACATCTGTTAATCTATTGTTCAAAAAAAATATCTCACACTCCTACATCAAATGTCCCGCCTGTTTCTGCCGGTGCGCTCGTCGTTCCCGCATCCATAACTGTCATGTCCACACCTCCCAGCGATAGCATCACTCCGCTGTCGTATGCCCCTGCTCCTGCAAAAGAGCTTTTTCCGGCATTCTCTTTTTCCGACTGGAGCCTGTCAAACAGTGCCTTCAAATACTTAAGATCCGCCTTCAATATGTCTCTGGCTTCGTCCGATCTGTGCTTGACCTTGAGCTGCTCTAAGTTCTCAGGTGTCATGGATCCTGAAAGCGCCTCTGCCATTTCATCAAGCTCCTCGTCCAGCTCTACCGTCTCTTCCGCCATTTCCATCATCTCATCAGCGCTGAGCTCTAACTTTTCCATAAGGGCTTCAAACTCGGCCTGCTCAAGCTCTTTTATCTCTTCTTCGGATTCCGCTTCATCAGGCGCTTCCTCCGTCTCTACAGGCATTTCCTCCTCAGCCTTGATATTCCTCTCCGCAGTTTCTTCCATTTTCAGGTTCTTCTTTTTCTTTTCACAAGCTCTTTGAACCATCTCCGCATGAAGGATTGCCCTCAGTACCTCTTCTTCATCTACATCCCCGTTCTTTAGTTGCTTTTTCAAAAGAGCTATCTTCGCCCTGATACTGTTCGATACCTGCATGGCTTTTGTGGAGGTCTTGGCCTGCAAAACCTCGGATGAAACCTGCTTAAAGCTGTACAGCGCAGGCTTCTTTTTCTTACCGGTCTGCTTGGTAGGTCTGCAGATTCCGATGGTTCCGACATGATTGCCGTATGCATCATAGAGTCTTTTTCTGTAATGAGTTGTATTGCCACTTACCGTGATTTCCCATCCGTTCACATAACCACCTCCTGTTCCCGGTTTTCAAAAATGATCCCCTGACTCCGTCCCCAGGGGTCAAAAATGAGCCCTTGACTCCGTCCCTAGGGCTCAAAAATGAGCCACTGACTCCGTCCCCAGGGGTCATAACCACATGATGAGGCGCTCGAAGATGTCGATGTCTGAGTGGTTGGGGATAATGATGATGCTCTCGTTGATATCTTTTGCATTGAGCTCTCCCCAGCTTACGCTGCCACCGATTCCGGGGATCTTGTAGTAGCCGCCCACTGAGAAATAAAACCATCCATCGCCGCTCTTTGCTTCAGGATACTGCTCAAGAAGGGCTTTGGCGTTTATTGATATATACTCGTCGTCATAATATGTAACAATAGTCTGGTCATCATCTACAAATATAGAATCCAGATCACCTGTATAGCACATGGAACAGACCGGTCCCATATCATTGGTTCTCTTATAGGAATTAGCCTTTATAAATCCGATCGCAGCGCAAACCACCATCACTAGGATTACAGTCCCGCCCAGCACAGCTTTCGGATTGTATGCCCTTTCCCTTACTATCTGCTCAAGTCTCTTTCTCAAGGCCTTGTAATTATCATCCGTGGTAAAAGACATTCCGCTTTCATATCCAATCTTTCTCCCGCTATCAGACATGTCTTTTGCACAGTCGAGAATTACGCGCCCATAAAATCCCGTATCGATATTGTTTCTCTGTATCGTTACCAGATCACAAATATCTTCAAGATCTCTTTTCAAATATCGAACGCCTAAATGAAGTAGGACATTGGGCCAGAGGAGAGTCCGAAGAATATCGTAAGCCAGCAATATCCACAGATGTCCGAGCCTTATATGCGTCTCTTCATGCTTTATCACAACGCCTCTTTCTGCACCTTGCAAGCTGTCCGGCACTACAATAACCGGCTTAAAGCATCCCAGGCAGAAAGACGATGCTTTACCAGCAAACACTTTGACAGGATACACGGATAAGTGATCTTCAGAATCGGTCATGAAACTGATAAGGCGTTTTAGTCTGACGCGCCTATAAATAAGCAGTGCTGCAAATGCTATAATCCCAGCCATATACACGGCGCATATCCATCTATGCTCTGACAAAAAGCTATACCACCTGAATATGGTACGTACACCAACTCTTGTCTCAAAATAAGCTCTTAGTTTCCCGCAAAATAAAACAGGAATCAGCATGCACCACAAAGCAGCTCTGCCAAAGACATGCCCGGCAAACGCACTACTCCTTAAGGCCATGATAATTCCCATTACAAAAATCGATATGATCGCACAAAAACCAAGTATGGTCGAATAGTAAACGCATACAAATTCAAAGACATTATGCAGTTGTTCAAAGAACATTTGCATTCCTTGCATAACTGCTCCCTTGCTCATCCGTGAGACTTAAATATCTTTCCTGGCTTTTTTGAGGATGTCCTCAAGCTCTTTTATCTGCTCCGCCGACAGCTTTCCGCCCTCCAGCAAAGTAAATGCGGCTGACAGTCTGTTGCCCTCAAAATAATTCTCCACAAAAGCGCTGCTCTTGGCTCTCTGGCACTCCTGCCTTCCTCTTGCAGCACTGTAGTGATAAACTCTTGCATCATCCGGATCAACAGTATATGTGAGCATCCCTTTTTTACACAATCTGTTTATAAGGACTCTTACCATCCTCTGGTTCATCTTGGAAGATTTTGGAAGTGCATCGGCTATCTCCGCAGAGGTAAGATCATGCCCGCATCTCCAAAGCGTCTCCATGATCATCCATTCACTTTCACTTGGAAGCATCTCTTCTTTTGGCATACCATCCTCCTGTATATCTATTATATCGGATAACATATGTTAATAATTAATAGTTGTTATTCAATTTTTTTCATTTCATACGACGCTTCTACTTCCAAGCCCTATCACACGATATCTTTTGAGTCCCGTTAATACAAATCCCAGGATTATCGATGCCACAGTAGGCGTCAGCCTGATATATCCCTGCTTTGATGAAGAGTATATTGATATACAAAAAGGCTCCGGATAACTCCGAAGCCTTTATAATTTATACCATATTCAGTTATTGTTCTTTATTTATTTCATTCCTTCCCAGAGCCGTTCTTTCTCGGTAAATGCAACCGTTGATTGTTTCGATATCTCCGGCTTTATCGCCTTTTCACTGATATCATCGGTAAACAGTGCAGCTCGTTCAGGTTCTGCATATATTTCCTCTTCCTTTGTGACATGAGTTTTGATCTTTTCCAAATCATCCATAATCCTGCCCTCCCAAAAGAGATATATTAATTTATATCAATATTATACCACTAATATTAAAAAAATGAACCCCTGACTCCGTCCCCGGGGCTCAAAAGTGAGCCCTAGGGACGGAGTCAAGGGCTCATTTTAGAAGAGGCTGAGTTGATTGTCGATGTAGGATTTCATCTCGACGTCGTGGATTATGTCGCCCTCGCGATAGCCGCCGATTAAAAAAGGCGAATCGGGGTCGTGGAGCTTCATGTTTCGCTTTACTGCCTCGATGTCGTTGTTAGCGTAGCAGTATCTGCAGAGATGTCCGCAGCTGTCATAGGCTCCGATGTCGCCTGAAATGTAGCATGCACACTCTTTTCTTGCGGGCTTTTTATTTGGGACGATGAGTTTTGCTCCGATGGCTTTTTCGTAAGTCTCTATTGTCATGCAGCCTCTGCAGTCAGCACCGTACTCCGACAAAAACTCGCCCTCTCCGCAGGGCTTTACAACCATGCCATGAGCTGTGGCGATCTTCACGATTTCTTTTCCCAGAAAGTGCTTATCCTGCCTTGAGACAGAGCTTACCTCAGGGAAATTTCTTTTGACCTTCTCATACAGATCTATAAAGCTGATGACAACAGTCTTGGTGTACCCATCAAGCGCTTCAGTCATCTGCTCAAAGGCGCGAAGATGATAGTCCACGGTATACCTGTCATTTACCAGTATCGGGTCATATCTCCATCCGATACTGTCAATTCCCACCATGTTCGAGAGCGCCTTAAAGTCCTCCAGTATCTTATGTTTATCGGGAACTCCCGGCTCTATATCCTTTCCATAGGGCGTGATCGTAACGAACCAGTACTGTCCGTAGTCCTTTATCACATCCATATATTCAAAAAAGGGCGCAGGATTCTTAGAGCAAAATCCCACCACATCTACAGTGTCAGGACTTAGCTTATACCTGCTGACCCTCTCTTCATTAAATGGATTGCGGACGCAGACTTCTCCCTCTTTAAACCTGTTCGCAAGCCACTTGGGGTAAAAAGCAGGAATATCAGTCCTCTGTCCTGTGTTGATTATCATAAAAAGCATTTCCTCAGTTCAATCAATTTCGTAACGACTAAATCATATATACAGATTATATCCGTTGCAACTCTAAATTGGCAAAGGACATCCTACTATGTTAGAATTTATACGCCTGAAAAAACAAAGATAAAGGAAATATTATGAAACTACAAGATCTTCAGAAATTTGAAAATATAGTGATCCAGTGCCACGACAACCCTGATGCAGATGCCCTTGCTTCAGGCTTTGGCCTCTATACATATTTTAAGGCTGCCGGCAAGGATGTGCGTTTTATCTACAGAGGGCGCAACAAGATCCAGAAGAGCAATCTTATGATCATGTTAAAAGAGCTTAAGATTCCCATAGAGTATGTCCCTGACTACGACGAAGAGCCTGAGCTTCTGATAACCGTTGACTGCCAGTACGGCCAGAGAAATGTGACTACGTCAAAAGCGCAGAATATCGCCATTATAGACCATCACCAGAAAACCGTTGATCTGCCTGAGCTTTCTGAGGTTCGCAGCAACATCGGCAGCGCATCTACTGTCGTCTGGGACATGATATGTGCAGAAGGTGAAAAGGCAAAAGAGCTGATAAGCACAAACAAAAAGCTTTCCACTGCCCTATACTACGGTCTTTATACAGATACCAACAAACTATCCGAAGTATCCCATCCTCTGGACAGAGATATGATGGATGAGCTTATCGTCAATAAGAGCCTTATTGTCAGAATGAGCAACTCCAATATCTCTTTAAAAGAGCTGAAGATAACCGGAAAGGCTATCCTCGGATACGAATTTTTTGATGATAACAGATACATGATAATCCAGGCTGAACCCTGCGACCCCAATATCCTTGGAGTAATGAGCGACTTCTCACTTGAGACTGCAGGTGTTGATGTCTGCGTCGCCTACTACGAGAGCCCTGAAGAGATCAAGTTCTCTGTAAGGAGCTGCTCCAAGGAAGTTCATGCCAACGATCTTGCTGCTTTCCTTGCAGAAGGCATCGGAGGCGGCGGCGGACATATCTACAAAGCCGGCGGATCCATCCGTCCCGAGAAGATTGAAGGAAAAAGTGCAGACGAAATACTTAAAGAAAGACTCCGCCTTTACTATGACAGCTATGATGTAATCTACGCCTTAAAGACCACCCTTGACACTTCCAAAATGGGCAGATACAAAAAGCTTCCTCAGGACAGAGGCTGCGTTAAGCTCACCGATGTTTTCCCTGAAAAGACACTTGTTTCCATCAGAACTCTTGAGGGAGACGTAGATATAACCGTTGAACCGGATCTTTATATAATGATTGGAATCGAAGGTGAGATCTACCCTATAAAAGAAGAAAAGCTCCTAAAGAGCTATACATTAAAAGATAGCCCCTACACAGAGGCTCTTGAATACCCGCCAAAGATCAAGTCTCTTACTACGGGCACAAAGAAATCCATCATGGAGTTTGCAAAGACTGTGAGCACCACAGATACCTCCTGCATCTATGCCAAGACTCTAAAGCGCGGTGCAAAAGTCTTCACAGCCTGGGACAGCGAGAAGTACTACCTGGGAAATCCGGGCGACTATATCGCCTGTCGTGAAGACGACCCTCATGATATATATATAATCAGAGGGTCGCTGTTTAACAGATTGTATTCAGAAGTTTAATTATCCGGTAATTCCGTATGTGGATTTCTGCTCCACTGACATCTCTTCACCATGAAGATAACCCTTTGTCTTTTGGATCAGATCATCCACAGAATAATGCTTAAAGTATCCAACGACACCTTCCGTAGACTTTTGGTCATAACCGTAAGTTAAGAAGGTGTCTGTTTTTTTGTCATGGCCAAAAGAATTATAGATACATGTAACTTCGACCCAGGTATCTGTCTCCACCACATCTGTGATATCACTGTTTTTAAAATAAAGCAGACCCTTTTCACTGTCATAGTCAAAGTATTTATTTGAAACAAATGATGATCCTATAACAGAAAGATCACTTTTTCCCAGAAATTCAAAGGTTTCTTTATCATAGCGGTAAAGCGTTCCATTAGTGTATGCCACAACTATGATCTCTTTTCCGTCAGCATCTATAAAGGTAATATCCATTGGTGCGACTCCACCACAGAATATCTCACCAATAATTTCACCATCTCTTCCTATGAGCTTTATAATCTCGCTGTCGCTTACAGCAATGATACTGCCATCACTGTTTGCCGAAGCCAGGACTGCGTCTCCAAAACCTTCTCCTAAGTCAATCTCAGTAATCGTCTCTTTAGACATATCAGCCAGAAGATCGGTATCTGCATTAATATATACGCTATCTATCTCCTCAATGTAATATACGTCGCTAAAGGCGGTATTAAATTCAACCTTTTTCTCTTCTCCTGTGGCAAGATCCCTTTGAACAATTGTATATTCAAATCCTTCTCCGCTATTGATATAAACAAGCTTCCCGTTTTTCAAAAAACAATACGGCTCATACTTGCTGTAATCCTCGTTGATAACCTCTTCCTCCAGTGTCATGTCAGAAAGATTGACCTTCACTATTCTTAAAACCAGCCCTTTACTTACAGCTGCATAGAACGTGCCATTATATGAGCCTATCAGTCTATAGCTGTAGGACGGAATATCTTCACTCAAAACACACTTACCCAGGTATGTCTTCTCTGCCGGATCAACAAAGATTATCTTGGCTCCTTCACCTTCATCATCCAAAATTGCCAATACATCTTCGGTTAGCAAATAGGTATTGCCTGTTTTAAAATCAGGAACCTCATCAATAAGTTTCCATTCTTCATCATAGACCTTGGTGCCATAGTATATTACCTGTCTTGCATTATCGCTTAATGTATAGACTCCTCCCCCGACAAGAGCATCTGACAGATTGTCCGTAAATCTGTCAAAGACAGATACTCCCTGCTTATCCCCAAACATTGCCGGAGCTGCTGTGGCTCCGCCTTTGGTAATAAACATCGGCTCTCCGTCCCCATCATTATCGCTTATATCGATAATCGAATCATTGGTATTATAAGTTCCCAGTATCTCTCCGGTCTCTGCATCCCATATCCTGCAGGTGTCGGACTCATAATAGGCAATCTTTCCGCCCGCCAGAGGAAGAAATTCTGCGTTGAAATACACGTCTGTAGCTGTAATTTCAGATGTCCATTTCTCACTAAGATCCTCTATGGAAATACATTTGATCTCTGCCTTGTCCTCCGTTACAAATCTAAAGTTCATGAGCTGAACGCTGGATCCGTCCATATCTTCCTTGCATGCCAGATAGATATTGTCACCGGCCGAGACTATACTTGTAACCCAGCTGCCGATCTCATCGTTTACAAGCTGCTCCCCGGTGCTAAGGTCATACTCGTGCAGACTGTAAATATAATTATTGATATCTGTCTTGTTCGCCAGAATATAGATGAGCTTTGTCCCATCTTCAGACATAACAAAATCAGTAGCATCAATCATGTTAGACTCATCCCCAAAAAGAGAGAACGTTCTTTTAAGCTTCCCGTCATCTGAAGAAACAATATCAACATTTCCCTTTGCTCCGGGAAGTAGAAGATCACCTTCCGGCAGCACAAAGACATCATCGACAAAGAGCTGCTTTGACTGTTCATCCTCTATTTTCCACAAAAGTTTGCTCTCATTAAGGTCAAAAACTGAAACGCTTCCCTGGCACAAGAGTATCAGTCTGTCATCTCCAAGGAAGAAGAAGCCTGTTCCCTTATCGGCAGCATTGTCCTCATAAAGAACCAGTTCATGGGTCTCGTCTGTCTTCCAGGCCATAACAACACCGTTCTGATCCATGGCAGCAAAATATGAACCTTCATCGGAGAGTTTAAAGTTCTTTACACGCCCCGGCATCCTGTAATTCCAGACAGCACCTATATTGCTGCCCTCAAGTGACACATAGGAGTAAGAAGCCTTGGTGATAGCTCTTTCAGCCTCGGGAATTACAGGCCTTATATCCTCTTCACCTTCAGGGAGCGATGCCAGTGCCAGTTGCATAGCTTCGATTCGGTTCGCATCGTTTAACTTTATTTCGGATTCGTTTGCCAGATATCTTGACTGATTTTTAAGTGACTCCAGATAATTCTTTTGAATAAGCGCATTGGAATGCATCATATACGCTACAAAACCAAGCGTTAACGTAAGCGCACCTGCAAAGATCGCATTCATTCTGCGCATCTTGTACTGGCGCCTTCTGTTTATCAGCTCATCATAAGAGCAGCCGATAAGCGCAGCAGCAAGCCTTGGAAGTTCCTCAGCCTTGGCCTTTCTATATGGCAATCTATAGTCACAGGAAAGTGGCTCATAGGGAATTTCCCTGGTGTGCTCTACACCGTTTTCGTCCACAAAAATGTCTTTTCCCTTTAAAAGAATCTGCGGAATAACTTCGTTTGGTTCACCATCGCAAAGTACCGTAAGAATCCGGTTGATCGGATGGCTCTGCAAAAAGTACTCAATCTCCCTCTCAACCCAGGTTGAGAGCTTGGTGTTATGAGAACAGATGACAATCAAAAAGTCAGAGTTTTCAAGCGCCTGTGATATGGTATCCCCAAGGTCACTGGTTATTGGAAGCTCATCCTTATCCCTGAATATCCTCTCTATCTTTTTTACACCGGTAGCTTTCTGTATCTTCTTCGGTATATGAAAGCGCTCCAAGTCCTTTACAATAGAGGCGGCTATCTTATTATCAAGGTCAGCATGCTTGTATGAAATAAAAGCATTGAAGTGATTTATCATTACAATCCTCCGATTTAGTATCTCCTCTTGCATCACCTGATATAAACAAAAGTTGTCTTTCTGAAAGACTGTATCACTCTTATAAGTCCTGAGTAGAATATACCAAAGCAGTACATATAGACTGCGGTATTTACTCTTCTGGCAAGGACAATACATCCGATTGCAATCGACATGTTAAAGATTCCATGGAAGAGCTTGAGTCTCCAGCCCCTTCCGCCGCTGGCTCTTGCCTCCCTTGACCTTAGTATCTCGACAAGTCCCGAGAAAAGATGGAGCACTGCAAGATAAATGATCACATAAAATCTGGGAACATCCGTGATCGAGCCTGTAAGAATCGCAAAGTCAAACAGCACGACACCTCTGTACAGTATCATTCTGCCTCCCACCATGTATTTGGCCATGGTGAAGTAGTACCCAAGTGTTGCGATGCTCGTAACAAAAAAGCCCAGTGCCATAAAGACAATCACGCTCTCGTATGCATCCTTTGGTTTATAAGCCATAACAACTGCTGCCACCATCATGGCTATCCCGAATAATGAATTTCTGATTTTCTGTAGTTTCGTCATCCCGATTTCCTCAGATTAAGTTCTTTTGGAAGTACAAATCCGGCGTGATTTATACCGGCCTTTGATATCTCATCCGTCACCATTCCCTTTTGCAAAAGAGCTCCCTCAATGAATTTACCAATAAAGGACTTGTTCTTGGAATCGGCCGGAATCAGGTCGTATTCATCCTCATATTTCGTGATATCAAAATCCTCAATGCTCTCACCGGATAGCTCCTCGCCGAAGCTCTTCCAGTCAGCGCAGGCATTCAGCTGCCTCTTTCTGATTATGCTTCTGATTCTGTCGCCATACTTCTCCATCACGGAGGTGTCATAAGTATCTTTGTTAAAAGACTCCACTTCGCCCCTTAAGTACTTAAGAGCATATACCATCTGCGTAAAGGCCTTCTCGTAGTCAGACGGGTTGTCCTTCAAAACCTCCATGTAATCTCCCCAGGCAGGCATATATTTGTATTTGGCAAAAGAGTAATCAGGGAAATGCCCAGCTCTTCCGTGCCCTAAGTTCATGATGGAATTCTCGTTTGACTGATAAAGACTGTTTGTATATAGGCCCTTTTCAATGTCATCGGGAGCTGATGGATTATGCCTGAACCTGATAGGTCTTGCTATCTCCTCACCGTCTTTTTCTATGATCTCAAAAAACGAATTATCTACATTGTTGATGACAAGTGAAGGCGTCCCGGCAAAGTACATGTGTGCCCAGGTATCGGCGAGTACATGCATTGCAATACCTGCATGCTGAAGAGGCTTATCCTTCGCAATCCTTACGGTCTTTTCCAAAAGATCTCCGTTTGGTCCGCAGATAAGCCTGAATTTATTCAAGTATCTCTTTGTGCGCTTTGGTTTGTAAGCATACAGATCTCTTGGAAGAAAGTGGAAGGATGCCCAGATTCTGGTAATGTCCTGAAGGCCTATGATATCAGTCCTTGCATCCATCATCTCCAGCTGAAGCTGGGTTGTGGCTGCCTTGGTGGGCGCCTTTATTTTGGATAAAAATGTAGTTGAACAAAGATCAACAAATTGGGCGCAGTAACAGATGTCAAGGCTCTCCTCATGGGAGTACCCTGCCAGATACGCCGCGCAATATGTTCCATAGTAATGAAAATCGTTCTGCATTGTTCTTAATTTTCTCTTTAAGTAGCGTTTTTATGCATGAGCTCATCAAGGTGCTTTCTGTACTCTGAAGCAGTCATGTTAAGAGCGGGATCATAGACCTCGTAGATACTGTTTACTCCTACGCTCTCGTCCCAGTCACATTTTTTTCTAACTCTCTCAAGGCTGTTTTTTACCTTTCTGATGCCCTCTTTTATCTCTGGCTCGGATGCATTGTCCAAAAGCACGCAGAATGTCACACCGTCAATCCTGCCCATCTTGCAGTCTTCACCGAAAGCATCCATGAGCATATCGGCAAATACTATAATAGCACCATCGCCCTCCTCATGGCCGCAGCTTTCATTTATCTCTCTGAAGTTTTTGATATCCAGCATTACAGCTGTAAAATCACCTTCTCCGGCAGCGCTGCTCTTCATCATCTGCTCGAGCCTTATGTCAAATCCGCGCCTGTTTAAAACTCCGGTAAGGTTATCCATGTTGACGTCGTTACTCTGGAAGCTGATAAAGAGTATCAGGCATGCCAGTGCACCGGCTGTATAAGTGGTATTTATGCCATTATACAGAATCTGGATAATGGTGCCGATCAAAGCAAACACCGGCAAGATATACAGTGTTCTTCTGTAATCGTTTAGTACATTTTTCCTGAAGGCCACAAGATAAGCCGTAACAAAAAGCATAAACAGTGCAAGCACAACAGCCCTTGCCATGAAGAATTTGCCTCTGAAATAATCACTCTTCTCAAAATAGAAGAACCACTTAAGGCCAAAAACCTGATCCGCCAGTACAAGTATTATGTTTACAGTTGCAAATATCTGAAAAACAACTTTGGATATCTTTCGTGCGTTCTTATTCTTTTCATCCATCCAGCAATCTATATAGATAACTGAAAACAGGATGATAAGAGGATCTAGAAGGAACATAATCAGGTTGCCGAAAAAGGCCATGAGAATATAGGAACCTCCTCTATTCTCTCCTATCCTTGCAAATGTATCTGCAACGACAAGCACTATAGTGGTGATTATCACGTACGTAAACATTCTGCTTGTCTTAACTCTGCTGCCTCTTCTCTGGAATGCAAGAATCATGACCAGTATAAAGAGTGTTAGGAAATTATTGACCTGCCAACCTTCAATTATCATAGTATTTTGTCCCTCTGAAAAAGATTTGCAAAACCACTAAACTTCTTCTACGTAATTGACATATTCCTCATCGCTGAGCATGTTTAATATCTCATGGTGCGATCTCTTTTTATCCAGATCCAGATCAAGGATCAGGCCTGTATCGGAGGACTGAAGGGTCTTTTCCTTGCTCTTGGTCATGCTAAGAATTGTAAAGCCCTGATCCGAAAGCATCTTCATGAGCTTGTTTACACCGCGGCTTTTGTTGACCTCGATGTAGATGTTCATGTACTTGCTGTAGCCTTCCACCTTGTTGGAGAGCTGCTTTAGAAGGATATTTGAAAAGGCAACCATCAAAAGACATACACAGCCAATTTCAAGATACCCTGCTCCTATAGCCATTCCCATACAGGAGGTAACCCATAGTGTTGCAGCTGTAGACAGGCCCTTTATCTGCTTTCTGCCGGTAACCAGTATTGTGCCGGCTCCCAAAAATCCGATTCCGCTTACCACTCCGGCGGGAATCCTGCTGACGTCGGCATTTAGTCCGGGAAGCATGGCAAGGTAAATATTTAGTGCTGTAGCTGAGGCTGATCCAAGGCTTACCAGTGCGTGGGTCTTAATACCTGCACTGTGGTGCTTTATTATCCTCTCCCAGCCTACAAGGCCTCCGAATACAGTGGCTACCACCAGCCTTATGCCAACAGCTATACTGCTGCTTCCCTGCAAATAATCAATAATAGTAGCTAAAGACATATATTACCCCTTTATAGCGCATATAATGTATTATCTTCAAAACCAAGACATACAGTATCACCAACATTGTATATCTTCTTGTTCTTGGGATTATATTCCTGGATCTTAACAAAACTCTCGCCGACTTTGATGCGATAATCCTGATAAGCACCCATAAAGCATGAGTAATCAACAACGCCCTTAATTGCTCCTGTATCTGAAAGAACAGCTCCTTCAGGGCGAAGAACAACATCGCAATCTGCGCCGGTCTGAAGACTTCCTGTCGCGCACTTTACGGCCGATCCATCAATCTCAACCATATCCTGACCTGTCACCTTGGCTTTCAGGAAGTTACACTCACCGATAAAGTCAGCAACAAATTTGCTGTTTGGATAGTAGTAAGCTTCCTGTGGAGTTGCCACCTGCTCTACCACGCCCCTATTCATGATGATAACTTTATCCGAAATAGCCATGGCCTCTGACTGGTCATGAGTTACATAAACGGCTGTAATTCCGGCTTCCTGCTGGATACGTCTTATCTCAGTTCTCATGGATACCCTGAGCTTGGCATCAAGGTTTGACAAAGGCTCATCGAACAAAAGAACTCCGGGCTCAATTACAAGTGCTCTTGCAAGAGCAACTCTCTGCTGCTGTCCACCTGAGAGCTGGTTAGTCATACGGTTCTCCATTCCCTCAAGTCCAACCAGTGAAAGGATATCCGTAACCTTTTTCTTGATGGTCTCGGAATCCATCTTGCGAAGCTTAAGTCCGTAAGCTACGTTGTCAAAAATGTTGTAGTGAGGAAGAAGCGCATAGCTCTGGAAAACCATGGCTGTATCACGCTTATTGGGAGTAAGAGCATTGATAGGCTCTCCTCCAAGGTATATCTCGCCCTCATCCGGTGACTCAAAGCCCGCTATCATTCTAAGAGTAGTCGTCTTACCGCAGCCTGATGGTCCAAGCAGTGTAACAAAACTGCCCGGCTCAATCTCAAGGTTCTGATCTTTTACTGCGTAGAAATCTTTTCCTGTCTTTGGATCTTTATATATCTTTGAAATATGTTCAAGGCGTACGCCCTTTTTCTCTTTTGCCATTTTATCCACCTATCTCGCATCTTCATGCGGCTTTAATCTATGTTAAGTGTCAGTCTTCTAAATTTACCTTACGGCTGGTTCCGAAGTACTTCATGAATATGTTCATGAGAAGAACCGCTGTGTAAGTAATAAGGATCAGGATAGTTGCAAACGCACAGGCTATTCCGTAAGCACCCTTCTCTGCAAACTCGTTGATCTGAACTGTGATGAGCAGATAAGAAGGTGTAACCAGAAGGATGATAGCACTGATGGCTGTAATGCTCCTTACGAAGGAGGTAACAAAGCCGCTAAGGAAACTGTCCTTTATGAGCGGAAGTGTTACCGTCATAAATACCTTGAAGCTGTCTGCGCCCATGTCATAAGCTGATTCCTCAATGCTCTTATCAATCTGGCGAAGGGCTGAAATTCCGCTTCTGGTACCTGTAGGAAGGCTTCGTACTACGAATACGATGACCAGTATCGCACCTGTTCCGTAGAGTCCCTGAAGGAATCCGCTGCCGAACAATCCGCCGGAAAATCCTCTTATATATCCAATACCGAGAACCGTTCCGGGAACTGCCATAGCCAGCATAGATACTGCCTCAATAAAGCCCTTGGCCTTAAACTTTCTCTTTACCACAAGGTATGAGATTATCATGGACAAAAGAGCTGTTATAGGCGCTGAAATAAGTGACAGAATAAAGCTGTCCTTAAATGCCTTAAAGCCTTTGTACTTGCTAAATACCTGACCGAACCACTTAAAGGTCAGATGGAAATCATATCCCCAGGTCCTGAACATCGCACCGAAGGGAACACAGATGTACATGATGATTACGAATATCGCAAGGGCTGAGCACATGATGGTAAGAGGAATAGTAACGCTCTTATCGGTGATCAGCATACGCTCTCTTGATGCCTTACCTGAAAGTGTTGCAGTACTCTTTGCCTCAAGGTAATACTTCTGAACCACGAACATCATGAGTGTTATAGCCAGAAGAACTACCGCCATGGCAGCTGCACCCTGTTTATCATAAGCACCTGTTATCTGCAGATAGATCGTTGTTGCCAGAGTATCGTATGAACCACCGATGATCATTGGGTTTGCGAAGTCTGCAATAGACTCGATGAAGGTTACAAGAAATGCATTTCCAAGTCCCGGAAGGATAAGAGGAAGTGTAACCGTCATAAATACCTTGAATCTGGAAGCGCCCATATCTCTTGCTGCTTCCTCAAGGGAAGGATCGATATTTTTCAAAAGCCCCTTGAGCATCATGTAGCATACAGGGAAAAATGTAAGTGTCTGGACTATTGCAATACCCCAGAATCCATACACACTGTTGTCATAGATATGTAAAAGAAATCTTGTAATGATACCTGCTTTTCCGAAAAGCATGATCATTGAAAGCGACAAAACAAAGGGAGGTGAAACAACAGGAAGCATTGATACTACCTTAAAAAGTCCCTCCATGAATTTTGTACGAAGCTTAACATAGACCTCCACATACGCAAACAAAAGGCCTATGAGAGCTGATGCAATTCCAACCAAAAAACCAACCTTAAGAGTATTGGTGATAGCGCGTCTGAAATTGGGAAGCGCCATTACTCTCTTAAATGTATCAAGCGTAAGTCCATTGTCCGAAACGAAACTGTCTACCAGAAGTATTGCCAGCGGATACAAGATGAATATTGTAAGAAATACCACCAAAAGCACAATGGTCGTCACCATGATCGGGTCGGCCAAAAGCTTTTTTCTGTCAAGGCTGGCACTCTGACTCTTTGCCATTCTGAAAATCCTCCTCACATCAACTTAAAAAGAGAAGGGCGGATGGATAAACATCCGCCCTGTAATATCCCCGATATAGAAATCACTCTGTCTGGAAACGATCGTCTGCTGCGCTTCCAAGTGCATTCATAACTTCTTCAATGTAAGTTGTTGTGTTCTGCTTAGCATCTTCGAAGTCATAATCCATAACGTTCTCGGGATCAAGGCCAAACTCTGTAGCGAGCTCAGGCTGCTTAGCATTGTCGATAACCAGGAACTGATATGAACCGTTCTGTGCTGCAAGCTCTACGCAATCAGGGCTGAGTGCATACTCAATCCAAAGCTTAGCTGCATTTGGATGCTGGCATCCCTTGAAGATAGCTGTTGCACCAACCTCGTAAGATGTTCCTGTTGAAGGAATGATGAGGCCGATGTTGCCATATCCGTTGTCAACGATCTGTGTGATACCGTCATGAAGGAATCCGATACCAACAACACACTCACCTGTACCAACGTTCTTAGAAGGGCCTGAACCTGACTTTGTGTAAACTTCGATGTTCTTATCAAGGTCTACAAGGTACTGGATACCTTCGTCATGACCATACTTCTGGATCATTGTGTTGATAACAAGCTTAGCTGTTCCTGCTGTGTTGTAGTTTGAAAGCCAAACGAGACCTTTGTACTTCTCATCAAGAAGGTCTTTCCAGTCAGCAGGCTCTTCGATACCCATTCTTGCAAGTTCGTCTTTATTTACCATAAATCCAAGGATTCCCTTGTAGATACCATACCAGTATCCATCAGCATCGCGATACTTATCTGAAAGAAGGTGGCTGGCATTCTGTGCATCATATGCTTCAAGGAGTCCTTCTGAAGCTGCTACATTGTAAGGATCTGTTGTTCCGCCGAACCATACATCACCTGAAGGATTTCCGTTCTCTTCTTCGATCTTACTCTGAACCTCACCTGTTGAAAGGCGCTGATACTGAACCTTGATTCCATAGAGTTTCTCAAAGTTCTCACAAGCTGCTGCAAGATACTCTTCTTCGCAGGAACCGTAAACAATGAGCTCACCCTCTGCCTTAGCTGCCTCGATGAGTGCGTCCATTCCTGAACTTTCAGCCTCTGCTTCAGGTGCTTCTGCTGCAGGTGCTTCTGCTGCAGGTGCCTCAGTTGCTGCGGGTGTTTCAGTAGCTGCAGGAGCCGAAGATTCAGCCTCTCCGCAGCCGATCAGGCCAAGAGTCATAAGCCCCGCCAATACCAATGCTAATCTTTTTTTCATAATTCTTCTCCTTTCCATTTCGGATTACTTGATATATTAATTATACACGCTATTTGTCAGATAACAAAACCAATTGATTAACTGTTGTCCGAAAATACCTCATTATTCCAGAATTTGTTCTGAAGTTCATTCTTTGTTACCATAGGCGACAGATAATCTCCTATAAGGTAATTTGCCTTAACGTCCTTTATCCTGTTGTACAGTTCCTTACTGTCTATACCGCTAAGGATAACGCGCTTTCCGAGCTGACTTACCATAGCTGCCCTGTTGCGCAGTATTGCATCCGCCTGATTCTCATCCGCGGTTTCGAAATGTCTTTTGACATCAATGTTGATGCCGTCAAACTTATCAATAGTTGCTACATCAAGTCCAAGGAATACCGATTCATGATTCAGGAGAATAAACTCTATTCCGATCTTGTTAAACTCATCCATTATGAATCCCAGCACATCCTGTGCCTGTGTTGCGATCGTGTCATTTACACTGAATCTGAGCATAGCCGGATCCACTTCATATTTATTGATAAGAAAACGCACTTTGTCCACCAGTTCCTGAGTAAGAACCTGAACCGACATTATGTGTATGCAGAATATCTTTATATTTGTTTCCGATTTGGTGACACCGGTATTGATAAACTGACAGACAGCCTCTATCATCCTGACTTCCAGCTCATCGATAACTCCGGCGTTCTCTGCCACGACTGCATACTCCGAGAATCTGATTCTTCCCATATCGGGGTCATTCAGTGTCAAAAGAGCTTCTGCAGAAAATATACCCATAGTCTCTTTTTTGTATACAGGATGATACATTACTCTGAAGGCGTTGCCTGCCATTCCCTTAATAATTGCCTTCTCAACATCTATACTTCTATGAATGAAATCTAGATCCTTTCCCCGAAATACCATTCTTTCGTCGTCATCGATCTTAGTCTCAGAGAGTCTTAAAATATCATCGGCATCGTTAAACTCATCGGGAGACTTTACACAGATGATCTTAGCTTTAACGTTAGTTGCTCCGCCGCTTACTTCAAAGCTCTGTCCAAATCTCTCCACTATGCGGTCAATGATTATATCTACCGTATCTTCATCTGCATCTGTGCAGATCAGATAGAAATTGCCTCCGGTAGTCCTGTAAACATCATATTCATAATTTATTCCCTTGAGGAAATCCGCAACCTTTGTAAGGATTATGTCATATCCTTCATAGCCCATAACTCGCCTGTAAATGTCAGCATTAACAATGCGAACATAGATGGCCACGAACTCTTTTCCCACATTGATGCTGCCCTTTAAATCCTGAAGGAGTGAAGCTCTGCTCAGAGCCCCTGTCTTATAGTCAAGCCTGTAGTCATCCTTCTCTATCATGATCATAACGCCCATCAGTCCCAGAGATTCAGCCAGCATCTCACAGATGATCTCAGGGAATATCATCTGTATGAAGACGCCCAGCACAGCAAGTCCCAGGAAATAGAACATGGCGATCTTCTGAAGGTGATTCATGGTATTCCTGTATTTACCAAGAAGATAGAAGCAAAATCCCAGATAAAACGCACTGATAATGTAAGCCAGATAGACACCGCCGCCTCTGGCAAAGTTCTTTTCCAGATTATTGCTGATAATAAAACCTGTGAATGGATTTGTCAGAACCGCAATCTCGAGAATAAGACACGGTGCAAGGAATATTGCGAGTTTGAGTTTACTTTTATATCTGTGAAAGACATCGCAGACCATCATTATGTACATTGCAAATATCGGAACAAAAGCAAAATGTGTTCCGTAATAGCTTAGCTTGTTAAAATAAATAACTACATTCTTAATACTTTGGGAGAGGTTGCTGTCAAGAACAACGGTATTGATGATACCGGTGATACAGTCATAGAGCGTGATCACAAGGGCAGCAAGAAATAAACGGCTGCGGAGCCTTCTTGTGGTCTCTCTTTTCATCACAGCCGTGTAGAATATACAGGTTATGCAGATTATAGCCGCAGCAGTCCTAAAGGATAGCGCTCCAATAGGATTTAGATCGCCCATGTATTACTTCCTCGCCTTAAAGAATGCATCCAGAGTTGAAAGAAGTTTATCCTTTGATATTGTCTTAAGCAGATAATCAGCCGGTTTTAATGCGATAACGTTAGTAACGCTCTCCTTGTCGTTCTTGCCGGTAAGGAACATTACCGGTGTCGAGCTGGAAAAAGACTCGCTCTTAAGCATCTCAAGAACCTTTGGGCCGTCAAGAACAGGCATATCGTAATCAAGAAGCACAAGGTCTGCCTTGTTGGTTGCAAGCCATGCAACAGCCTGTGTTCCTGAGTTTGCCATGCCGACTCTGTAGGTATCTTTTAGCCACTCCCTTATCATCTGAAGGAAGGTAAGATCATCATCAACTATGAGAATACTCTTTCTTCTCTGGAACTCGTACTCATCATCTGTGACAATCTGCGCCTTTTGAACCAGGTCTGCCATATCAAGAGGTCTTTCTATCTCGTAGGCCACATCCTCTTTGGGAATATACTGATGAACAAAATCAAAGGCGTCCTTATTTCCTATGACCATCATGACTATATTGTCTTCCATGCTCAGATCCTTAAGGTAGACCATGGCATCACGATGCTCCTCGAGCTCGTTATCCGTATAAAGAAGGATCAGATTGGCATCCCTGGCCTTTGCACTTAGATCCGCAAGGGAATAAGCCGCTTCATTCACGATGAATTTGGCAGCATCCAATGCGTTCTTTATGGCGTTTACCAGGAATGTCTGTTCATTTCTTACGAGTAATATTTTTTTATTAAACATAGCTTACTCCTCCAATCCGGCAAGTCCTTCCGATGCCAGCTTCACTATCTCATCCCACTGAAGTTTGTAGGCCATTTCCCCGATACTTCTTGTGATCTTCCTGTCCGCATCGGAGAGTCTGTAGCTTCTTAATGAATCGAGAATAAAGGTAAGTGTGTCATAATCAAGGCTCTTGCTTACTTCAATAATGCTCTGATATGCGTCTTTTAACTGTGCTGTGCTTATGTCTACCTTATCCTCTGTATCATCACTCTCTTCATCCTTATCAATTCCCGGAACTTCTGAGAGGGTATGAATAACTATTGCATACAGATTCATCAGTTCATCCTGATGATTCCTTATGGTTTCTATATCACCTGCATTACCTGCATCTTCAAGCTTTTTAGCCAGTTCGCTAAGCTGCCTTGCACCGATGGTTCTGCTGGTGCTCTTTAAGGAATGAACATAGCTCGTATAATCCTTCCAGTTCTCATCCTCATAGGCATTTACCAGGTTTGATTCAGTCATCTGCGCTGATTCGTAATATACTTTGATTATGCTGAAGTAGCTGTCTACTCCGCCACAGTTCCTAAGGCCTTCGCCCACATCTATCTCTTCAAGCTCTTTAAGCCACTGTGGATATTCTTCCGTTTCCTTGCTACTGCCACGAGTCTCTGCAGCCGCCTTTTCCTCAGCGGACATCAAAACCTTATCCTTTGGCAGATATCTTATAAGTGTATCTTCAAGCCTGTCACTCTCTATCGGCTTACTTAAATAGTCATCAAAGCCTTCCCTGAGGAAGTTCTCTCTGGCGCCTGAAATAGCATTGGCTGTAAGAACGATGATCGGAGTGTCTTTGTTTGGACTTGCCGTATCCTTCTTGATCTCATCCAGAGTCTCAATGCCATCCATTCCGGGCATTCTGTAATCCAAAAAGATGATGTCGTATTTCTTTTCGTGTTGCTTCTTTAAGCACTCATCTCCGCTTCTTGCAGACTCTACTTTTGCCTTGGTGTTCTTCAAAAGCTCCCTGATCACCACGTGATTCATCGGTGTATCATCAACTACCAGAATCTCTGCTTCAGGTGCAGTGAGCTTAGCCTTATACTTCTTTCTCTCCTTGACCGATTCCTGAAGCTTGGTCTTAAAGTCACCTATAGGCTTATCATCCACAACCCTCTGCGGCAATGACATCGTGAAGGTTGATCCCTTTCCGTACTCACTTTCAACAGAGATATTTCCGCCCATGAGATCAAGAAGAGAACTGGTAATGGCAAGTCCAAGTCCGCTTCCTTCCACCGTCTTGTTCTTGTCGATATCAAGTCTCTTAAACTTCTCAAAGAGTCTTTCTTTATCCTCGTCCTTGATACCTATGCCGGTATCAGTGACATCTATCTTGAGGGTTATCAGATCCTCATATTCCCTGTAGCCTGTGATCCTTAAGGTCACCTTACCTTCCGAGGTGTATTTGACCGCGTTGTTGAGGATATTGACCATTATCTGTCTAAGGCGCATTTCGTCGCCATGCATCCTCTCAGGCAGCTGGTCATCAATATCAAACTCGAGCTTCAGCGCCTTTTGGGATGCCTTGATATGAACCATGTTGTAAACGTCGTTGAGTACTGATGAGAAGTCGTAATCCGACTCGTTGATCTCCATGCTTCCCGCCTCGATCTTGGAGAAGTCCAGGATATCATTTATCAGTGACAAAAGAGTTCTTCCCGCACCTTCAATGTTCTGGGCATATTCAAGGATCTTTTCGTCCTTGCACTCGCGAAGAATAACCTCATTCATGCCAAGCACGGCATTGATGGGGGTTCTGATCTCATGAGACATATTTGCAAGGAAATTACTCTTGGCTTCATTGGCAGCTCTTGCCCTTCTCTCCTCCATTCTTGCAAGCTCAGTGGCACGAAGGATTGCGATAAACTCGTTCTTACTTACCGCCTCGGAGAAATATGTTCCCTTCAAATAATCTGCCTTGATGTGTGCAATGGTATCAAAGAGCTCCTGGCTGTCAACATTATCGATAACAACGCGCTTTAGCATCTGATTCATCATCTTGAGTCTGTTCTCAAGGATGATCTTGTTCTGCATCTGCTTACCTGCCACATGCAAAAGAGCTGCATCCATCTTTACACCTTCAAACATCAGAGATGATGCCGACTGCATGTTAAAGAAGCCGGTTCCGTACTCATCCATAAAGAATCGGATTCCGTCTTTCGCAAGATCAGACATAACAACGCCAAGCACATCCTGATCCGTTGCAGCTGCTGATTCCGTGATGTCAAAGACAATCTGCGACGGTCTGACTCCAAACTTTGAGAGAGCTTCTCTGACTCTTTTACTGAAGTCTGATTTGATGAGCTGAATAGATGAAAGGCCGATTTCAATAAACAAAAGTCCCATCTCTTCTGCAATACCACCGCCCAGGAAATAGAAAGCTTCATCGATGGTGAACCATCCGAGCTTTTCTATAAGTCCTGTCTGCTCCGCTATCGGGATGAACTCTTCGGGCTCTATCTTTCCAAGCTCGGGATCTTCAAAAACAACAACTGCCTGGGCAGCACAGATAGCCAGATCTTCCTTTGTGTATATTGGTTCAAAGTAAACCTTGAAGGCATCTGTTCCAATGCCTCTTTTTACTGCCTTCTCAACTTCTGCTCTTCTTAGGATGAAGTCCAGATCGTGTCCGATCAAAACTCTGTCATTGTCCGCATCTATTGAGGTATCACTGAGGAAATAGAGATTATCCAAAGACGCAAACTGATCGGGGGATGAGGCCATGAGAATATAAGCCTTTAAGAATAAGGTATTATCTCCCAAAGACCAGCCCTTGCTAAATCTGGTATATATCTTTTCTGCAGCCTCTTTTGCGTCGCTTCCGTCAATATCCGGGCACACAACCATAAAGCAGTCCGAAGCTGCCCTGTAAATATCAAAGCTGTTGTTTATGCTGCGAATAAAATTAACGATCTCTCTCAGAATCTTTTCAAACTCTTCGTAGCCTGTTATCTTGCGATACGAATCGGCGTTGACCATTCTTATACAGATGCTGTAAAAGCTACGTCCATATTTAAAATAGCTTGCCACATCCCTGGTCATTGCATTTCTGTTGAAGGCACCTGTGGGCATATCCATTCTGTCATCGTCATTTTCCAGAACTATCATGATACCCATAAGACCTATGGCTTCGCACATGAGCTCGCACTGGATATTGCTGTGTATCATCTGTATCAGAGTTCCGACTATGACTATGGCAAAGAAATACAAAAGGGCTATCTTCTTCATACCGTTTAGGATATTCCAGTACAGGAAGAGTGCCACTATCGCAAAGAGAACATAGAAACCGGCCTGAATGTATGCAACATACACTCCGGCATGTCTGTGGAATGTCAGGTTATCGTCAAAGATATAGACAAAACGTGTAAGAGGATTGGTCAGAACAAGAATTTCAAGAATATAAAAGGGTAGCGCAAGACAAAACTGTGCGCTTCTTGAGAACCTGTACGAAACATTGCAGACCAAAATTATGTACAAGGCAAATATCGGGGCAATTGCAAAATGGGTAAAGAAATAGAGAAATTGGAGCACATTAAGAAGAAGGAGCTTACTGTCGTTTGAAAGTCCTCCGGCGACGACCAGGTCAGCTCCGATAACCGTTATCGCATCAACGATAACAATAACTATTAACGTGATAAACAGTTTGTTCTTAAACCTGCGGTTTCTGCCCATCAAAAGAGTATAGAAAAGACAGGTCATCGAAATGACAATAGCCGCAAGGTTAAAGGTAAAACTGCCGATACCTCTAACATCTACCATACAAAATCCTCAAGGCATCCAAAAGATCTTTTCCCTTATGCAGGAATCAGGTCACGATACCATCTAAGTGCCCCGAGATATGCAGTATAAACATCGTTCATATCAATGTCTTCAAGAACCAGAATCCTGGATATTTCAGTCCAGTCCGCATCCTCATAGCATTTAATAAAATCCAGTACCTTGGCAAAATCTCCCTTATCTTCAAGGAGTGCTTCTCTTACATTCTTTGAAACCTGAACCATATCAAGCGCTTCAGGCATGGTCTTCTCGAGCATGATATCAAGAGCTGAGAACAGTCCCATGATAAACAGCTCAGGGGCATGCATAGCCATCTCAAATTCGCTTGCAAGGTTCTCTGCAAACTTAGCTCTTATCATTACAAGTCTTATGATCTCTGTAGGCTTATCTGCACAGAGCTCTTTGGTAACGGCTGTGTTTATCCATCTCTTAAGTTCCTTCTGTCCAAGCATTGCTGCTGCATGGCGAATGGAAGTAATCTCTGAATTAAAGGCCATTCTGTTGACCATTTCCAAAAGAGAGATTACAAGAGCAGGGTCTTTTCCAATGACATCTGCAGCATCGGTAAGATCATAGTCAGGGGCGTTGACCACATTTAGCAGCTCAATGTAGTTGACTTTCAAAGGGTTAACTTCCGTCTCTGACTTAGTTACCGGCATTCTAAAGAAACCTCCCTCGTAGAGGTCGTAGCCGCCGTCTTCTACCAGCTTGTCATACTGCTCTTTTGTATCTACGTTGACAGCACATAGTTTGATGTTTGGATACTGTCTGCCAAAGTATATCTTAGCTTTTGAAATATCTATCTTGGCATGATCAAGGAGGATATAATTGCACTGGCTGATTATCTCCTTGTAATCTTCAAAACTGCTGATGGGAATCTTTCGGATGGCGAGCTTGTAGCCCTGTTCCTTGAGCTCTTTTACCCTCTTGATGTACTCTGCCTCAGGCGGAATAGAATTGTCCATAAGAAGAACAACCTTCTCGGGTGGAACTGTACACTGAAGGGAAATTTCCGCGAATACGGAGAACTGATTTATGGGAACAAAGACTTCCTTTCCGCCGGAAAGAGTTGCAACACCCATGTTGCTTACAACTTCAAGTTCGGGAACCGTTCCGGCTCCGTCAAATCTTGCACCGGCCATGAAAGAGGGGTTCAAAAAGAGATTGGTCTTTCGAGCAAAGACAGAATATGCACTCACAGACATCCGGTTATCAAAAAGAGGTATCAACGTAGCAAGCATAAAGTTCTCCTTTCAGCCATTTAAAGACAAACTCCCACTTACTTATATTGTACCTCTAAAAAATGTTTAAACCAATAATAATTTTATAAAATTCCGTAGATTTATACCGTCTTATCGATAATATACTTCGGTCTTCCCTTGACCTCATCATAGATTTTAGAAATGTAGTATCCTATGATTCCCAGTGCCATCATAATAAATGATCCCGTAAAGCACTGAAGTATGATAACCGTTGTAAAACCATCCTGTGCCTTTCCTTCAAAGAAAGTGATAATTGCCTCAAGGCTGGCGCCAAGACCAACTACAAAAACTATAATTCCAAGGAATGTTACAATCTGCATCGGTGCTGATGTAAAGGAAGTGATATTGGTAAGAGCGTATTTGAAAAGAGCCTTAGTGCTCCACTTGGATGTTCCGACTTCCCTCTCTCTTACCTCATACTCAACCTCGGTGGATTTGAATCCGATCCAGGATGAAAGCGCCCTGAAGAACGCATTCTTTTCACGCATGTTGAGAAGTACGTTCATGGCCTTTCTGTCAAGAAGCTTAAAGTCTGATGCCCTTGACATGTCAAAGCCAACTGAGTTTGACATGATTTCATAAAAACTCTTGGCCGCAAACCTGTGCAAGCCACTCTCTTTTCCTCTGTTGCTCTTAACTCCTTCAACTATTTCATAGCCCTGTTCCCAGAGTCTGTACATTTCAACAATCTTCTCCGGTGGGTGCTGCAGGTCGCAGTCGATCACTACGCAGCAATCGCCCTTTGCTTCAGCAATCCCCGCAAATATTGCTGACTCTTTTCCAAAGTTTCTTGAGAAGCAAACGCCTCTTACACTGGAAAACGTCTTTGCCTGTTCCTCTATTTTTTCCCAGGTCATATCCTTGGAACCATCATTTACAAAAAGCAGCTCATGTTCTATATTCTCACCGCTCAAAATGCCATCGATCACAGATGCAGTTTGCGGTATTATTTCTTCTTCATTGTATGCAGGTATTATTACTGAAAGCACCCTAAAATACCCCTTTCGTGCTTGATTAAAGTCCTCATGCATTATATCATAGTTTATAGGGTATTTCTACAAACACAATGGATAGGGGGATCTTAATATGGCGCAAAACGAAATGTTAGCGATGATCCTGGCAGGTGGACGTGGAAGCAGGCTAAAAGACCTAACCACGAAGGTAGCTAAGCCAGCAGTTTTCTATGGGGGAAAGTATCGTATCATTGATTTCCCTTTAAGCAACTGTGCTAACAGCGGCATCGATATTGTCGGTGTCCTTACACAGTATGAGTCCGTGCTCCTTAACAGTTATGTAGCACAGGACGGACGTTGGGGTCTCGACTCCAAGGATAGCGGTGTATATGTACTTACTCCTCGCGAGAAGGCTGATCAGGGCCTTGATGTATTCCGCGGAACCGCTGATGCAATCTCACAGAATATCGATTTCATCGATACCTACGATCCGGAGTATCTTCTCATTCTTTCCGGAGATCACATTTACAAGATGAATTATTCCAAGATGCTTGATTATCACAAGCAGATGCACGCTGACGCAACCATTGCTGTCCGCGGTGTTCCCATGCGTGAAGCAAGCCGTTTCGGAATCATGAACACAGACGGCAAGGGCAAGATCATAGAATTTGAGGAAAAGCCCGCCAAGCCAAAGAGCAATCTCGCATCAATGGGTATCTATATCTTCAGCTGGAAGCTTCTTCGCAAGATGCTGATTGAGGATATGAAGAATCCCGATTCAGATCATGACTTCGGAAAAGACATTATTCCAAGAATGTTAAACGAAAAGAGAGGTCTTTTCGCATACGAGTTTAAGGGTTATTGGAAGGATGTAGGAACCATCGACTCCCTCTGGGAAGCAAACATGGACCTTCTCGATCCCAAGAATCCGCTCAATCTCAATGACTCTTCATGGCTTATCTACACAGAGGATGTATCCACTCTTCCTCAATACATAGGTAAGGAAGCCAAGATCAAGAAAGCTTACATCACACAGGGTGTTCGAGTAGAGGGAAGCGTTACAAACTCCGTTCTCTTTACGGGAGCAGTTATCGGCAAGGGAGCCAAGGTAGTTGATTCAGTCATCATGCCCGGCGTAGTAATCGAAGAAGGCGCAACGGTCACAAGAGCACTGGTAGCTGAAGATGTTCATATTGGCAAGAAAGCCAAAGTCGGCTCTAAGAACAGCGAGAGCATTGAGCTTGTCGCTAAAAATGTGAAAGGAGGTACAAAGTAATGGCAGTTAAGGCATTTGGTATAGTATCCTCCGCAGATAACTCCATCCATGTAGAGGGTCTTCACGATTACCGCCCCATCGGCGCATTCTCTTTCCTTGGAAGATTTCGTGTTATAGACTTCCCTATTTCAAACATGAGTAACAGTGACATTAACCGTATTCAGGTATATGTTCGTTCAAGGCCGAGATCAATCGCAGAGCACGTAGGAAGCGGAAGACATTACAACATCAACTCAAAGAGAGGTAAGATCCAGCTCCTCTTCTCTCAGAACTCTTCTTCCCGCTCCATTTACAACAACGATATCTCAGCTTATATGGAGAACCTTGATATCATCCAGCGTATGCACCAGGAATATGTTATCATCGCTCCAAGCTACATGGTTTACAAACAGGATTTCAGGCAGCTCCTTGATGCACATGTTGCCTCCGGCGCAGACGTTACTCTCCTTTACCACAAGGTTGATAACGCCAGAGAGTACTTCAAGAACTGTCACACCGTTACAGTTAACAAGCAAAAGGGTGTTCAGTCCATCGACAAGAACCTCGGAACAGCCAATTCAAAGAATATCTTCATGGATACCTATTGTATGCATAGAGATGTTTTCGTAGAACTTGTAAAAGCAGCTAACTGGATGTCATCCATGTACACTCTTGCAGATATCGTAAACATTAAGTGCAAGGACATGGACATCAGAGCATTCCAGCACAGAGGTTACTTTGCTACCCTCACAAGTCTTGAGGATTACTTCAATGCTTCTATGGAGCTTCTTGACTATGACAAGGCTCATGACCTCTTAAGACCTGAATGGCCTATCTACACAAGAACAACGGATGCATGTCCTACACAGTACTTCGAGAGTGCCAAGGTTACAAATTCCTTTGTAAGTAACGGATGTCTCATCGAAGGAACAATAGATAACTCCATCATCGGACGTAGCGTAACCATCAAGAAGGGAGCTGTTATCAAGAACTCCATTATCATGGCCTACTCCACAATCGAGGAGGGAGTTCACATTGAAAATGCCATCGTAGATAAGTGGGCACATATCATCCATGCCAAGAATATCAGAGGCGAGGCTGATGCTCCACAGTATATTAAGAGGCAGGACACACTTTGATTTAATGTTTTATCAAATACAAAAGTAGCGGGGATTTTCATTCCCGCTACTTTTTTGTCTCTATGTAAGGCTTTTATTTCAACTTAAACTTACCAACAATCTCTTTCAGTGTTCCTGCAATCTCTTCCTGCTTGCCTGACATGTCATTTACGTTGGAAACAACATCTGCAGCTGCCATTACGGAGTCGTTTACTCTGCTGGAGAGATCAGCAGTATCCTGTGTAGACTCAGCGATATTCTGGATAGCCTTTGAAACTTCTTCCATTGCAGATCTGATATTCTCAACCATCTGAGCGATGTTCTCTGAAGAACCACCGAAGGAATCAGCATCATCTCCATACTGCTTAGCTACATTTACGAAGTTATCGTAGTCAGGTGTAACTGTCTCTTTAATGAACTCAAGCAGCTCTCCTGAAGAATTTGAAAGTGTTCCGAAGGCTTCCTGTACGCCATCGATTGTATCTCTGATCTGTTCAACTGCTTCAGATGTTGAACTTGCAAGCTTATTGATCTCGGAAGCAACTACCGCAAATCCCTTACCTGCATCTCCTGCTCTTGCAGCCTCAATACTTGCATTGAGTGAAAGGAGGTTGATCTGATCAGCAATCTCAGCGATTGTATCTGCAAGGGTTCCGATCTGGTCAACAACCTTAGCCTTTTCATTGGCTTCAGCAAGATCAGCTTCTCTCTGCTCTGCAATGCTGATGGCATTGTCATAAGCCTGCTTGGACTGTCTCTCAATATCTCTTGCTCTTGCCTTGATGTCTGCAGCCTCAGCGCTGGTCTTCTCAGTCTCTCCTGCCAGCTGATGTACGGATGCGTTAACTTCTTCAACGGAAGCGTTAACCTCCTCGGTTGCTGCGCCGGAGGACATCATAGCGTCGTTAACACCGGAGATATTGCCCTGGATACTGTTAAACTGATCCTGAAGCTCGCTGGCCATTGTTGCAAGTCCAGAAGATGTCTCGGATACCTGTTCTGATCCGTCTGAAATCTTACTGATAACATCACGATTGCTCTCAAACATATTGTTGAGGGAATCGGACATCTGACCAAGCTCGTCTCCGCTCTTACTCTTGATCTTATTAACTGTAAAGTCTCCGTTTGCAAGAGATCCGGCGAAGGCCTTAACATTGTTGATACTCTTTGAGATACTCATTACGAATACCCAAATGATAGCTGCGCCTACCAAAAGAGCTATAACACAGATCACAGCAAGCTTGGCTGTAGCTGCTTTAACAGGCTCTTCCAGCTCATCTATATTCATACGAAGTGCAAGTTTCCAGTTAACGTCAGGGATAGTAACGTATGTCAGAAGGACGTTTTTGCCATTTTCCATAAAGGCGCCCATCTGAGGTGAAGAAGAATCCTTGGCCATAAGCTCTGCACCCATAGCTGCAAGACTCGGATTTTCATCGGCTGTAACATTTACACCAGTTTCTACTTTTGCAGAGTCAAGGCAGTAAAGGTATGTTCCCTTTGAATCAAAAAGCATAGCTGTTCCGGTCTTACCAACCTGAATACTTGCAACCATCTCTTCAATATCGCCAAGAGACATATCTACTGTTACACAACCAACATATGTGCCATTGTCATAGATTGGTGCAGAACAGCTGGCCATAACGATACCTGATGTAGGATCATAGTATGGATCTGTAATTATTGCCTGTCCCTCTGAAAGGCCCTTAGCATTCAGATAGTATTCCTGATTGAAGTAATCGTATTCTGCATTACTGTAATCATAGGTCTCAACAATCTGCCCACCATCTTTATACCAGTATGGGCCCATGTACATTTCTTTTTCATCAAACATATACGGTTCAAACCAGATTCCTGAGCCCAAAACCGTATCATTATTGGTTATGATCTTAGTAATTGTACCCTTGTAGTTATCCATCGTAACAAAACGATAGGATGTTGATATCATCTGCGCGATATCAACACAGGATGTCTTAATGATATTGAGCTTACCATCAACAATATTAGCGTTAGCTATTACTGTCTGATTCATTGTGTCGGTGGTTGCTGTCTGAATTGATGCACTCAGCTGATTGGCTGCCACATATGTAAGAAGCACCATAGCAATAGCCATGATAGGCAGGATACAAAGCAGCATCTTGGCACGAAGGCTCATTTTCTTCATCTGTTTACCCCTTTTCTTAATGGAATTGTTAGTAAATTTCGTGAGTTGTAGGTTTATTAGACACCAAATTAATTGTACTATATAGCGCACACAATATGTTCTTAAAAAAGTATAAAAAGAAATGAATATATAATAAATGTGCATGTTACAAAGCATTTTTTATCAATTTTTAATAAACGCTTTTGCGTTATTTTCACTGTTTACATGTTAAAATTAAAGTGGTGTTAATTCATCTAAAACTAAGGGAGAATAATATATGAACGCTGAACAGTACAAAAGAGCCACTAATAACAGTTTCTATGTATGTGTTGTAATTCTTGTAAGCGGTCTGGTATTAACAATTATCAAGTTGTTTAGTGCCGGCGTAACCCCCGGACGAATAGCTATCATTATTGCTGCCGGAATTGGCGGAGTTATGGCTGCTATTGGTAATTTCAAATTCCCTACAGTAAAAAGAGGATCAATTCTTTTAATGGGAGGCTCCACTATTTTTTACTTTGTCCTTCTTATTGCTGAAGATAATCTTATATACTTCGCATTCGGCCTTCCGATACTGATATGCTCCATCATCTATTTGAACGTTAAATTATGTAAGTATGGAATAGCTGCTATTACGCTTTCTTTCATAATCACTTGTGTAAAGATTTATATTGCAACTGGTTCTATAGATCAGTCTCTACTGCCGGCTGCCATAACTCTTGCACTGGCATTCATCGCATGTCTTTGCACCGTTACGCTTCTGACCATGTTCAATACCGAAAACAATGCAGTCATAAGCGAGAATGCAGACAAGACTCTTCAGGCCGGAAATGCCATGGCTGATATCGCCAATACCATTACAGATCTCTTCAACGAATCCCAGGAAGATATGAGCACTCTTCAGGAGATCATGGATACTCAGCATTCAGGCATGCAGGATATCGCAAGCAGCATGGAAAGTACTGCTCAGGCAATAACCAATCAGGCTCAGAAGGTTCAGGAAATTCAGGAAGAAACAGATGCCACAGAACAAAACAGAAAAGAGATGACAAAGGCCTCTGAGAATGCTCAGAGAACTGTACAGGAAGGCGTTCAAGTAATAAGTGAGCTTAAGAATAAGTCACAGGATGTTGCAAGAACCAGTCAGGTAACCGTTGAAACCACTCAGGCTGTTATCAACAAGGTAGAAGAAGTTCAAAAGATTGTCGGCTCCATCATGTCAATTTCAAAGCAGACCAACCTTCTTGCTCTCAATGCAAGTATCGAAGCTGCCAGAGCCGGCGATGCAGGTAAAGGTTTTGCAGTTGTTGCCAATGACGTAAGAGAACTTGCTGCTGAAACAAACACAGCTTCGACTGAGATCACAAATATCATCAATGAGCTTACCGAAGATGTACAGAAAGCCATGGCCAGCATAGATGACACTGTTGCATCTGTATCAGAACAGAACGAAATGATTGAAACCGTAGGTGAAAACTTCGACAGCATCAATAACAATGTAACAGAGATGCTCGATCGCTTCCAGGTAATCGGAGAAGGCATGAAGTCTATTGCTACTTCTACTACAGAAATCAACGACAGTATCTCAAATCTCTCCGCTACCAGTCAGGAAGTTGCGTCTCTTTCAAATCAGGGCTTAGAGTCCTCAGACAGGGCAGTTGAAAAATTCGAGGCTTTCAAAGGCACTCTGGGACAGATTTTCCAACAGGCCAACAAGCTCAAAGACATGCAGACAAAGGGCTGAGAGGGTTTTATTTCATAAATTTTTCTAAAATTTCACACAAAAGCCTTAACTTAGCATACATAATTACGTTATAATACTCAGTAGCAGGAAATATCTGCTACTGAGTATTTTTACAATTTAAGAAAGGAGGAGAAATGTGTATGACAGCTACATGTGATGCAAAAATGGAAGTAATTGACTGCATTCTTCACGATTGCGAGAATGAGTATTATCCTGATCCTGAAAAAGTAGCTCATATTACCGGTCTGCCACTGGGGGTTGTTTTTGATCTTTTAATCGAACTTAAGAACCAAGGTCGTCTTGGAAAGCGCTGATAATCAGATAGGAGAATCTTATGGAAATCACGCAGCAGTATTAAAGGTCCTGTGCTTAAAAAGCTCAGGACCTTTTATTTTGCGATTATTGGCTGTTTTTAGAGCATTTCTACAGGCTCATGTGTAAAGTCTGCTTTGCCATCCTCATACAGCTTTCTGACGAAATCTATAGCTCTTGAACCCGATTCCTCAATCGGAACATTCTGGCTGTAAATATACTTAATATGATCTCCGCTGGTAAGAGCAAAATCAATCTCTGTTCCGGAAATCTGGCCGTCTCCAAAGTCAAGTGGCTTAACTTCCACTTCTTCGACTTCCTTAACAATTCCTTCACCAAAAAGTACTCTCATCGATAACCCTCCTTGCGTTATATAATTGTTAATTTATCATTGCAATTACGTTCAGACCACTAAATACATTTTATCACTGATTACCCCAGTCAATTATTAAAAGAATAAAAAAAGTTGGAGAAATAGCTATAATATGCTATACTAGGCAAGGTGTTACAGAAAATGTAATATTTGTGGCTAAGCCACTTGAGACTATATTCGTTTTAAGGAGTTTTATCATGATCAGAAATAAGAAAATAGCTGCAGCAGCTGTTGCAATTTTGCTATCTTTATCCGCTTTAACAGGCTGTTCTTCATCCGATAAGAGCGCAGCCAAGGAAGCTGCCGAGGGCTTTATGGAAGCCGTTAAGACCGGCGATACCAACGCCATAAACAATTACTCTTCTTCAGAGGTATCCACAGGCTCTTTCGTAGCTCTTTTCGATAAAAATTATCTGAAAGAGGATCTCACCTCCAAGCTCGGCAATCCGGAGCTGGATGACACAACAGTAGCTAAGCTTGACGAACTGGGAGCCATGTACTCCACTCTCATGGAGGAGTATCAGCTCACAGAGGTTTCGTTAAATGATGATGGAACAGCAACTGCTTACGTCACCATGAAGGCAAGTTTCCCCTATGATATTATTACCAGTGAGGATACGCAGGCTAAATTTACTGCCGCGACTGATGAATACAACGTCAATAGCCAGGACGAACTTTTAAAGATCACAGAGGAACAGGGACAGGATGCAGCCATTGCCAAGGCTTATAACGACATTATTCTCCTGGCGGTAGATATCTATGAAGATGCTATAGAGTCTTCCGAGCCGGTATCCTATCTCATCGCTCTTAACCTTTCCAAGAACGAAGAAACAGGGACCTGGTATGTAACATCGGTTCAGAGCTATGACAGCTCAATCGCAGGTACAGGAGCTCCTGCAACTGAAACAGACACATCGGCAACAGAGAGTTCTTCCGCAGCTTCATCAGAATCATCTACAGATAATTGAGAAATTCAAGCAAATAAATGGGAGTAGGTTCCTTGAAACCTACTCCCATATTTTTTGTCTTTATTACTATATTACTTGCCGCCTGTGAGCTTGTTGATAATGATCTTACCGGCTCTCTTTGCTGCGTATGGTCCAACAGCCTTGAGCTTGTCCTCAGATCTGTACATTGTGCTTGCAGCAGGCATATCACGTGTAAGGTGGATAGCGTCGAATTCACACTTGGTTGTGCAAAGTCCGCATCCGATACAACGGTTCTCATCAACGGTTGTAGCACCGCATCCAAGACATCTTGCTGCCTCAGTCTTAACCTGCTCCTCTGTAAGAGTAAGTCTGAGGTCATCGAAGGTATCCTTGGCAACTCCGGCCTTCTTGCCCGGAATCTGTCTCTGTGCGTTATCAAAGCTCTCAACCTTAATGTCGTCTTTATCAAGCTCGATGAACTCTCTTCTGTCACGGGCAAGGTCAAGACGGTTTCCTTTATGAACGAAACGGTTGATGGATACGTAACCTTCTCTTCCGCCTGCAATAGCATCAATAGCGAACTTGGCTCCTGTAAATACATCTCCGCCAACGAAGATATCAGGCTCTGCTGTCTGTCTTGTGAGTGCGTCAGCCTTTGCTGTGCCGTTTCTGTTGAGCTCAACCTTTGTTCCCTTAAGGAGGTCTCCCCACTGAACTGACTGTCCGATGGAAAGAAGCAGATTCTCACAAGGAATTGTGATTGTGTCGTTCTCATCATACTGAGGGCTGAATCTGTGCTCAGAGTCAAATACTGAAGTACATCTCTTGAATACAACAGCTGTTACATGGCCATTCTCGGAAAGAACTTCCTTAGGTCCCCAGCCATTCTTAACCTCGATGCCCTCTTCCTTAGCTTCAGCAACCTCGTCCTTAGCAGCCGGCATCTCTTTTTCACTCTCAAGGCAGAGCATTGTAACCTTGCTTGCTCCTGCTCTTACTGCAGTTCTTGCAACGTCGATAGCAACGTTACCGCCACCGATTACTACAGTCTCGCCATTAAGCTTAATGGAGTGATCCTGGTTGATGTTGCGAAGGAAATCAACACCGGTCTGAACTCCCTTGGAATCCTCCCCCGGAACTCCTGCCATTCTTCCGCCCTGCATACCGATAGCGATGAAGAATGCCTTATATCCTTCTGCACGAAGCTGCTCGATTGTAATGTCTTTTCCTACCTCTACGCCGCACTTAAACTCAGCGCCCATTTCCTTGATAACATCGATTTCTGCCTCGATGATATCCTTCTCAAGACGATAGCTTGGAATACCGTTCATAAGCATTCCGCCGGCTCTTTTCTCCTTCTCAAATACGGTTACAGGATAGCCGTTGAGACGCAGGTAATATGCAGCTGAAAGTCCTGCAGGACCTCCACCGATTACTGCTACCTTGTACTCATCGCCCCACATACCGCCGTCATGCTTCTCGCAAAGAGGCACATATCTCTTATCTGCCTTAAGGTCGAGAGAAGCGATGAACTTCTTGATCTCATCGATAGCAAGAGGCTGGTCGATGGTTCCTCTTGTACATGCGTCCTCACAACGTCTGTTGCAGACAGCACCACAAACCATAGGGAATGGATTGTCCTGCTTGATGAGCTTAAGAGCATCTTCATATCTGCCCTCTGCAGCCATCTTGATATATCCCTGAACTGAAAGGTGAACAGGACAAGCAGTCTTACAAGGTGCTGTACCTGTGTCATAGCAGTTGATCTTGGCATCGTCACGATAGTTGTAATTCCACTTGTGAGGTCCCCACTTCTTGTTATCAGGAAGCTCACTCTTAGGATATGTAACCTCTGTGCCGTTCTTCTTGCAAAGCTTCTGACCAAGCTTAGCAGCGCCGACAGGGCATACCTCTACGCACTTACCGCAGGCAACACACTTCTCCTTCTCAACATGAGCTCTGTAAGCTGATGCTGACATATTAGGTGTGTTAAAGAGCTGTGATGTACGAAGAGCGTTACATACGCCGGGAGCACAGTTACAGATAGCAACAATCTTGCCCTCGCCGTCGATATTTGTGATCTGGTGAACATAGCCGTGACGCTCTGCTCTCTCTAAGATCTCATAAACTTCTTCCTTGGTGATATAGTGTCCGATTCCACGATCATCCATGTACTCGGCCATATCTCCCATACCGATGCAGTAGTCACCACGGATCTCTCCGCTTCCCTCTCCACGCATAGCCTGCTGTTTACGACATGAGCACTCTGAAATACCGTACTTGTCATACATGTCGATCCAGCGTGAAAGATGCTCTACAGGTACTGACTGATTCTCAAGTGAAATAGCCTTCTCTACGGGAATAACGTGCATTCCGATACCGGCTCCTCCGGGTGGAACAGACTCTGTGATTCCCTGAAGTGGAAGCTGTGTCATAAGGTTAAAGAATGTAGCCATCTCAGGATGCTCATCAGTAATCTTATCCTGCATCATCATAAACTCAGCTGATCCCGGAACGAAAATAGGAAGCTCATACTGAAGGTGCTTATCAGGTGTCTTAGCCCTGTTCTGCTCGATGATACCGATAAATCTGAGGTCGTGAACCATCTTGGTACACTCTTCTTCTGTCATGTTGTTCATCTTAGCAAGTTCAGGAATTGAATAAGGTACACGTGTCTTCTTGAAGTTAAGACAGAATCTTACCTGCTCCTTGTTAAGAACCCGGTCAAGCATCCAGTACTCAGGATCTCTGTTGTTGACCTTCTTGGTGATCTTTTTGATCATACGATCAGTAATGAGAGTTGCCAGCTCAAGAACCATTTTTTCCTTTTCAGGATCTTCTGCCACATAGTTCTCGTCCTGCCAAAAGTCATTCTCGTTGATCATAGGATCACCGATTTTCCATTCAGCCATAGTTTTTGCCATAATTATCCCCTTTTTCTTAAAATAAAATTTAACATAATAATCTATTTTTATATTACCATAAAAACGGCTTTTTTTCCGCAAAAAAAGGCGATTTTCACCGCCTTTTATGCATTACTTATTCAGTTTCCAAAATGATCAGTTTTCATCGTAAAGATGGCAGCAAACAACGTGTCCGTTTCCCATATCCTTAGGAGTAGGAGCAACCTCTTTACACTTAGCCATACACTGAGAACATCTTGTATGGAACTTGCAGCCCTTAGGTGGGTTTGCAGGTGAAGGAATGTCTCCCTGAAGCAGGATTCTGTCCTTCTTGATATCAGGATCAGGCATTGGAATTGCAGAGAACAATGCCTTTGTATATGGGTGCAGAGGATTTGCAAAGATATCCTCTGTGTTACCTGTCTCAACCAGATTTCCAAGATACATTACGCCAATAGTATCGGAAATGTGCTCAACTACAGAAAGGTCATGCGAAATGAACAGATATGTAAGTCCTCTGTCTTCCTGAAGCTGCTTTAAAAGGTTAATGATCTGTGCCTGGATAGAAACATCAAGCGCTGATACAGGCTCATCACATACAACAAACTCAGGCTTAAGAGCAAGGGCTCTTGCGATACAGATACGCTGTCTCTGTCCGCCGGAGAACTCATGAGGATATCTGTCCTTGTGATACTCCTGAAGTCCGCACTCCTTCATGATATTGCTGATGTACTCATCATACTCTGATGCAGGTACAAGTCCGTGCTCTCTTACAGCCTCTCCAATGATTTCACCGATAGGAAGTCTTGGTGAAAGAGATGAGTACGGATCCTGGAAGATGATCTGCATCTTGGTTCTGAGCTCGCGGAGCTGCTTCTTATCAAGCGTACTGATATCCTGACCGTTGAAGATGATATCTCCTGAAGTCTTCTCAATAAGTCTTAAGATTGTACGTCCTGTTGTTGACTTACCACAGCCTGACTCTCCAACGAGTCCCATTGTTGTTCCTTTTTTGATTGTAAAAGAAACATCGTCAACAGCCTTAACTTCTCCTGTAACGCCTCCAAAGAAGCCGCCCTTTATGGGGAAGTATTTCTTGAGGTTTTTAACTTCTAATATATTTTCCATCAGTTAAGCCCTCCTTCCTCACATCTGTAGCAGGCAACCTCATGTGTAGGTGATACCTTATAAGTCTTAGGATAAGCGCCGTTACACTTTTCTGTGCACATCTCGCATCTATCCTTGAAATAGCAATAATTGGGCATATCAATAGGGTTAGGAACATTACCGGGTATGCTGTAGAGCTTATCTACGTGCTTACCAACCACAGGCTTTGAATTCATAAGTCCGATGGTGTAAGGATGTCTTGGATCCTTGAAGATCTCTGTAGCAGTACCTTTTTCTACTACTCTTCCGGCGTACATAACAACAACGAAATCAGCCATCTCAGCTACAACACCAAGGTCATGGGTGATGAGCATGATAGATGAATTGATCTTGTCCTTAAGATCACGCAGAAGGTCAAGGATCTGAGCCTGAATTGTAACATCAAGAGCTGTCGTAGGCTCATCGGCAATAATAAGCTTAGGATCGCAGGCAAGAGCCATAGCGATCATGACACGCTGTCTCATACCACCTGAAAGCTCATGAGGATACATTTTGTAAACGCCCTCCTTGTTGGCAATACCAACAAGCTGAAGCATCTCAAGTGTTCTTGCCTTAACATCATCAGCGCTCATATCGGGATTGTGAAGCTTAATAACCTCATCAACCTGATCGCCGATCCTGAATACAGGATTAAGGCTGGTCATAGGCTCCTGGAAGATCATACCCATGGAATTACCGCGGAGCTTCTGCATATATGATGCAGGTGCATTTACTACATTAATAGCCTTATCTCCGGTGTTGAATCTGATCTCACCCTCAACAGTCTGTCCTGAAGGGCGCTGAACCAGCTGCATAAGTGAAAGAGAAGTTACACTCTTTCCGCATCCTGACTCACCAACGATACCTACAGTCTTACCTGTTGGTACTTCGAAGGAAACACCGTCAACGGCCTTAACTGTTCCTATATCTGTAAAGAAGTATGTGTGTACGTTATCAAACTCTACACAGTTATCCGGATTCTTCATCTGAGTAACATACTCACTCTCCGGAATGTTTTTTCTGTTTCTCTTTTTCTCAATTGCTGCAGTGATCTTACGGTTTTCTCTTGAAATCCTTCTCGACTCCCTGGCAGAAATATAATTATCCTTTTTAGCCATCTTTATCACCTCTTCATCTTTGGATCAAACGCATCACGAAGTCCGTCACCTATAAAGTTAAATGCAAGAACCGTAAGCAGGATGAATACGCCGGCAGGAAGCCAAACAAATACATAATTGCTCATAACGTAAGAATCATTAACCGCGTTGATGATTGATCCCCAGGAAGCTGCAGGATACTTGATACCAAGTCCCAGGAATGAAAGTGTAGCCTCTGCAAGGATAACATCACCAAGTCCCATACTTGCGAATACGATAAGCTGTGGAACTACGTTTGGAATAAGGTGCTTAAAGATACGTCTGTAAGTACTGATACCTGTTGCTTCTGCTGCAACCATGAACTCCTGCTCACGAAGAGAGAGGATCTGTCCTCTTACGATACGGGCAATACCAACCCATCCGATAACAGCCATGATAACGCAGAGCATGTAAATACGTGTTGTTGCGCTTGCCTGATAGTAGTCCATGATTGAACCAAGGATCAGGTAAAGAGGCATTGTAGGAATACAGTAAACCACATCTACTATACGCATCAGGAGGTTATCTACCCAGCCTCCGAAGAAGCCTGCGATACCACCGATGATCATTCCGATGAACACCTCAATGAAGATTACAACGAATCCGATAAGAAGTGAGATACGTCCACCGTACATAAGTCTTGCAAGAAGGTCCATGCCGTTAGCGTCTGTACCAACCCAGTGCTTAGCTGAAGGTCTTGCGTATGTATCGATAACTCGTGTCTCCTGGAATCTTCTGAAGGTGTACTGTCCGTTCTTGTTCTCAATCCTGTACTCGATCTCGGTTCCGTCTTCATCAGCGAAGGTGAAGGAAGTCTGTCCAGCCTCGATAGCAGCCATAGCAGCCTCCTTGTATGCAGGGCTGATGAACACACCTGCATTGGCAGCGTTGAAGTTGACGTCTGAAACAAGAGCTACTTCTGTAGTGCCATCAGTAATGACATCTCCATCAACGGAATATGTCTTGCCGTCTGCTTCAAAAGACTTCTCTCCATCAGCAACGGCTGTCAGAGCGCCGCAGTAGAATTCGTATGAAAGCTTGGCATCCTTTTCATAGGTTGTAAAAGACTTCATGGCAGCTACGCCCATCTCTGTTGCTTCATAAACAGATGGCATTGGGTCACCATTGTCCTGGAAAACATAAGTCTTACCGTCTTTGTCAACAAAGAAGTTCTCACCTGCTGCTACTGCTTCATCATAAGCAGCATTCTTTTTAAGAAGCATGTTTACTTCTTCCAAAGAGAAGATACGGTATACGCCCTCTCCTACATTTCCGAGTCCTAAAAGTGAACCGTCTCTGGTCTCAAATACGAACTTGTTTGTGGAAGCAGCAATAAGTGTCTTTGAATAAATATCTGATGGAAGCTTTACTCCATCTACCTGATAGATCTGATACTGATCTATAGCTGTTGCTCCGGCATAATCCTTAAGGATCTGCTCTGTTGTATAGAATACCTGACTCTGTGAATAAGGATTTAAAAGGCCTCCCACAAATGAGAACAGGAACATAAATACTATAATAACGATACCTACAATAGCGAGCTTGTTTCTGATGAATCTCTTAAAGACCATCATTCCGGGAGAAAGAACTCTGACTCTGTTTGCATCATCAAGGCTCATATCTTTTTTCTCAATATTTTCGTTAGCCATTTCTTCTTCCTCCTTTCTTAATTTACTCGTACTCTTGGATCAACAAGAGCATATGTGATATCTGCGATGAGGTTGCCTAAAAGAATAAGAACAGCCATAAATACCATGTAGAACATAACAAAAGGAATATCTCCCTGAGTTACGCACTGATAGAAAGTATATCCTATTCCGGGGATCTGATAGAGAGTCTCAGTGATCATAGCACCACCAAAGAGTCCCGGAAGTGATCCACCGAGAAGTGTAACGATAGGAATAAGTGTGTTCCTGAAGGCATGGTGATTGATAACCTTGTTCTCAGGAAGACCTTTTGCTCTTGCTGTTCTGATGTAATCAGAATTCAGAACCTCGAGCATATTGGCACGTGTATAACGCATAAGGGATCCGATACTTACAACAACCAGTGTAAGTGTAGGAAGTACCATATGCTTAACCATATCTAAAACTTTTCCCGCATCGGACATAGTCTCATGCATACGGCTTACGATACCGTACAGATCAACCCATCCGAGTCTGATGGAAAAGACATATTTCAAAATTGTCGCAAAGAAAAAGCTCGGCAGTGAAATACCGATGAGTGCAATAACTGTTATTGCGTAGTCTGCAATTGAATACTGTTTTCTTGCTGCTACGATTCCGGCAGGAATAGCAATTAAGATCTCAATAATAAATGCAGCAAGTCCGAGTCCGAATGAATACCAGATAACACTGGAGAACTTCTGAAGAACAGGCTGATTGAAATACCAGGAATCTCCAAAATCCAGTCTAATCGCTTTAGATAGCCATCTGAAGTATCCCTGAACTATGCCGGTATCCAGACCATACTGTGCGTTGAGCTGATCAACCCACTCCTGAAATGACTTTGATCCGGGTCTCTGGGCAAGAGTCATTGCCTGAGTCTCCACGTAAGATGTAGGCATCAGACGCATTATTGTATAAATGATCATAGATACAAAGAATAGAAGAACAACAGATATAAGCAGTCTTCTAATTATAAACTTCTTCATTGTAATGGTGCTCCTTATCTAGTAGAAAAACAAAATCTTTTGGCGCAGAAATCGCAGTGCACAGATGTGCACTGCGATTTGCTACCAAATAAAGCATAATTTACGGATTTTCCGCTAAAACTTAGTTCATAGCAATCTTATGAATCTCGTTGAGATATGTGTAGTATGTTGTCTGATCAGGTGTGATAGTGTCAACATTGATTCTCTCTGTGCTGAAGATGTTGCAATCCTGTCTCTGATATACAGGGATCTCACATGCATAATCAACAACGAAGTCAAGAGCCTCTTTGTAAAGAGCCTTACGAACTGCCTGATCTGTTACAGTTCTTGCCTCAAGAACGAGCTTATCAAGCTCATCTGAGTAGATTCTGTAATGACCTGCGCTACCACCCTCTGAGTGATAGATCTGGAACATATCAGGATCAAGAGTTGTCTGCCAAGCTGCGCACCAGAGCTCTGCTGTGCCGGCCTCAAGAGCATTCCAAAGGATGGATGTGTCTGAAAGGTCGTTGATCTGAAGATCAAAGCCGATGGTCTTAAGTGACTCAGAAGCTGCTGTAAGGATACCGAATGAAGGGTGATCACCTGATCCGCCGCCACCGATCATTACTTCGTAACCAAGCTTAGCACCTTCAGGAGCTGCTGTAAGCTTGCCGTCTGTTACTGTGTAACCTGCTGCCTCGAAGTAGCCAAGAGCTGCCTCAAGAGCTGCTGCATACTTCTCATCCTCGCTCATGCCTGCTGTGTAGATATCATTTCCGTTTACATCAACAGAGAATGCTACCTTGTAATCAGGATCTGAAGCCTGAGGAGCTGCCCATGATGTGTTAGAAATAGGATAGTTGATAACTGAAGCAGCTTCGCCGTAGTAAGAATCAATTGTTACGTCACGGTAAACTGAAATTACAGTTGCGATAGCCTTTCTAAGGTTCTTAGAAGCCTCACTGCCGTTCTCTCCGCCTACACAAACGTTCTCAGAGTTCATACCGATGTAACCGTATCCTCTGTAGTCTGTAAGAACTGTTGTGAGCTTGTCACCTGAGATCTCACCGTTTGAGTTCTCGCCGGCGATCTGCTCAAGAGCTGACTTAGAAGCTGAAGGATCAGAAATATCAACTGTACCCTGAACTACACCGCTCTCCTTATCAGCATTTGATGTAACCTTGAACTGAAGGTTCTTAGTTACAGGAACGCCTTCCCAGTAGTTCTCGTTAGCTGTCATGTAAACAATCTTGTTCTCGAACTTCTCGAACTTGTAAGGGCCAGCTCCCATAGGAGTTGTTGTCTTAGCACGAACGCTTGAAAGGTCACCCTTCTCAAATCCGAACTTGTTGTTGTCATAATCATACTTTGAAGGATCACCATAGTAGTGCATAGGTGATACCATGATTGCGAGCTGGTAAATAGCTGTAGCATCAACCTCTGTAAGAGTAATCTTTACAGTGTGGTCATCAACCTTCTGAATACCCTCAACGTGATCTACAGAATCACCTGTCTCAATAGCAACCTTGTAGTCATCTGAAAGGAAATCAAGGATTCCTGAATCAGCCTGCTCTGTGTCAGAAAGAGTAACAACATCTCCTTCGTAAGATGCCATCATCTCATTCCAGAAATCTTCTGCTGTAGGAGCCTGTCCGCCGGCAACATCAAATGTTGTTCCTGTTGCAGCAGTTGTGATTGTTCCGTCCTCGTTATCCTTAGCAAAGCCCCAGTTAGCCATTGCGTTAGCGATGTCTGCCTTAGCAACTGCCTCTGTAGCTGCAAGATAACCCTTAGCTGTGCAGTAGTCTGCAATTGACTGAGCAAACTTAGCACCTGCCTCAGGAAGATCTGTCTCGAAGAACTTCTTCTGCTGATCTTCTGTTACGAATGTGAAGTCTGTGTTATCAGCTCCGCCCTTAACAAGAAGGTTAAAGAGTGTATCTGATCCGCTTCTGTACTCTGCAAGACCCTTGATAGGAAGAGCGTATGTTGAAGCACTTCCGTCGTATGAAGGATCAATGTAAACGTAATATGAGAAGATTACGTCATCAGCTGTGAGCTCCTCACCATCTGAGAACTTAACGCCATCACGAAGCTTGAACTCATAGTCAACTGTTCCGTCAGCGTTCTCTGTTACAACACAATCAGCAATTCCCTGATAGGTGTAATCAGTTCCGTTGTAAGTCTTAGTCTCTCCCTCGATACCGTTGTAGATGAGCTCACCTGCACGGTCATTACCAAGAAGAGCTACTGATGTGAAATCAGCTACACGCTGATCCGGTACGGATGCAGCAAAGAACTCGCTGAATTTCTCTGAAAAATCGTCAGATGCGATTACCAGTGGTGCGTCAGAACCAGATGCAACTTCTTCTGTAGAAGCGGCTTCAGTTGCCTGATCACCGGTGTTTTCTGTTGTCTGCTGTGTATCAGCGCCTGTATTGTCAGATGCAGGCTGCTGTGCGCCACAAGCTGCTGTTCCAAGAACAAGAGATGTAGCAAGAAGTACAGACAACACTTTGTTTCTGTTTTTCATAAACAATCCTCCTTTTGTATTTATTTAAATGCCCCTCAAAGAAATAAAAGGCAATTAAATCATATTAACCAAAGATCTTGGCATTCATATTATCTGCCAGTTCCTTAATGGTTCCGTCCTTAAACGGGCTCTTAAGTCCGACTTCAGCAAGCATGGGCTCGTAGAAGTCTTTAGCTGAAAGCTTGCAGAGCTGCAGGTAATGCTTCCAGGCATCCTGGTAGTCCTTGTCCATCCAAACCTTGAACTGCATAGCTACAACGCTGGCAAGAACATAATCAATATAGTAGAAAGGATTCCAGAATATATGTCCCTGTCTCTGCCAGTATCCGCCCTCTCCGAAGAACTCATCGCCATCAAAATCAAGCCATGGTCTGTAGGTCTTCTCAAGTTCTTTCCAAACCTGCTTCCTCTCTGCCGGAGTCATCTCAGGCTTGTCATATACAATGTGCTGGAACTCATCAACCATACATCCGTAAGGGATGAAAGTTACAGAATCCTGAAGGTGCATTGTGAAATAGTCATCTGCTCTGTCACCAAAGAACTTGTCCATCCAGCCGTAGGTGAAGTATTCCATGGACATGGAGTGGATCTCTGCTGTCTCCATGGTGATGTCGTTGTGCTCAACTATCTCATCGTTTCTTGTAACATAACCCTGGAATGCATGTCCGCACTCGTGGGTGATAACATCCACATCTCCGCTGGTTCCGTTGAAGTTTGCAAAGATGATGGGTGACTTGTACTTAGGAAGGAAATCCATGTATCCGCCGGCCTTCTTGGTCTTGCGTCCAAGGACATCGAAGAGCTCGTTCTCAATCATGAAATCAAAGAACTCTGCTGTCTCGGGAGAAAGCTCTTTGTACATCTCCTGTCCGGCCTTCATGATCTCTTCAGGAGTTCCTGTGGGCTTAGGATTACCGTTCTTAAAGAACATATCGTTGTCGTAGTACTTAAGCTCATCTACGCCGATCTGTTTCTTCCTCTGCTCCTGGATCTTGCATACAAATGGAACAAAAGATTCTTTGATCTGCTTACGGAAGTTCTCAACCTCAGCTCTTCTGTAAGAGTTTCTGTTCATTCTGTTGTAGCCGAGTTCTACATAATTATCATAGCCCAGCTCTTTAGCCTGCTGTGTTCTGTTCTTGACCAGCTTGTCATAGATGTCATCGATCTCGTCGGTCACAGACATAAAGTAATCGGAAAGAGCCTTCCATGCGCGCTTTCTGGTATCTCTGTCCTCACTGGTAAGGTACTTGCGAAGAAGTGATATATTGCACTCTTCTCCATCAAACATGATCTTGGCAGATGCTATCAGCTTGTCATACTTACTGATAAGAGCGTTCTCTTCCTGCATAAGAGGAAGGATCTTGTCATCGATTGACTTGTTGGCAAGCTCTATGTTCTTAAATGCTACCTTGCTGATCTTCTCCTCAAGGTAGGGTCTGTAAGGTGACTCAAAGAGTACCTTATTATAATCGTTTGCATACTTGGAGATCATAGGCGTGATCTCATCAATATAGTCGTTCTCTTTAGAATAGAACTCCTCTGTTGTATCGATGTTGTGTCTGAAGACTCCAAGCTTGATGTTTGTCCAAACATCAGCCATGAACTCATAATATTTTTTATGAAGCTCAAACTGCTCTTCACCGCTTTTGGCATTTTTACTGTCTGCGATGAGCTGTTCAAAGAACTTTTTTACCTCGTCCATATCAACTCTGTTGTATGGCATTTCTGAGCACTTCATATAGTAAACTCTCTTTCAAATTATTAAATTTCTATAAAAATCACCAAACTATTATACTGTATACGAGCACATTTAGCAAGGAAACTCTGTATAACTGCACCACGTTAAAGTCCAGTATCAGCCTTGCTTTCCGGAAGACTGACGAATCATGTCTTCGACAACGATGTCATAAATCTCTCCAACAGTATTGCAATACTCCAAAACCTTCCAGGGCTCATTGGTATGGAAATGAATCTTAACAAGGTCCTCATCACCTGCAGCAATAAGGCTGTTTCCCTCAAAATTCTCAGTGATGTAATCTGCTATCTCATCCTCATCGAGGTCTTTGTCTCTTCTGTCAATAAGAAGCTGTGTGTCATAACGATATGCAAACTGATCGTCCTCTGCGTCGATTGAATTGACTCCCATTATTTTTTCCTCCTTATTTAAATTTAAAAAAGCCAAGAATACTATTATATCAGATTTTAATTTTTAGTCTACGTAAATATGTCTTTTGCTCATCTGTGATGCGATAACTCTCCACAGACTTCTGTATTGCCTTGTTGTGAGTCCAGGGAGAAAGCCTCTTTTCCTCAATAAAAGGAAGTATGCTCTCGTACTGTTTGGCAAGGGCTGTTGCGAAATACCAGGCTATCATCATGTTGATGTAGTACTCATCGGAGCGGATCCCTGCAACCATCTCGGGGTATGACAGATCAAAGTCCTCATCAAGGAAATGCTGCATAAGCATTCCGATGCCAAACCTGACGGTATAAGTGTGATCAGACTGTAGCCATTTCTTTATGTGGGAAAAGAGCTCTTCCTTATTCTTCTTAAATACCTTAGGCGACATCTGGTCGGAAGTTGCCCAGTTATCAACAAAGGGAAGAAAAGTTTCCAAAGCCTTCATGCACTCATCAAAATCTTTGATCTCAGATATGGCAAAGGCGTGGAGCTGATTCTCATCAAAGTATTTATGAGGAAGATCATTAAAGAACTCATCCAGCTCTCCTGCCTTATACAGCTCTTTTGCCAGCTTTCTGAGCGCAGGGGTCCTGATACCGATGAACTCCTTCTGCTCCACTGAAGGTATGAGTCCCTGCTGAAAATCCCTGTATTTCTCATCCTGAAGCTCAAATAACTTTTCTCTGATGCCCTCAACAGTCATATTTTCTGCCTCCTTACTCCTATGTTATCCATTCTACCAAAGAAATTGCCCGTTGTTACCATTTCGTAGTAATATTTATTAAGTATGTTGGGGATTGCGAGGGGAAAGATGGAAACACTCACAGGTAACACCTTTTATTTTGATTTTGAAGTTTCTCTGATGGAATGGCTGCAAAGCGTACTGGGTCCTACAGGAGCCGGCATTGTTTCTGCATTTTCAGCCCTTGGCGAGGAATTCTTTCTTATACTTCTTTTAGCTTTTACCTATTGGTGCTATGACAAGAAATTCGGTGAGCACATAGGTTCTATCATGATTCTTGGAACCATAATAAATCCACTTATTAAAAATATATTCTGGAGAAGGCGTCCCTACTTTGACCATGAAACCATAAAATGCTACAGGCCTCTTGATAAAGAGCATGATCTGTATGATATAGCAGCACAGGGCCTGTCTTTCCCAAGCGGGCATTCAACCAATTCAGCAATAGCATTCGGCACTATTGCTCTGAAAGCCCGGAAAAGATGGGTTTCCATAATCTGTGGAATTGTCATTTTCCTGGTAGGCTTTTCGAGAGTGGTAGTAGGCGTCCACTATCCCACCGACGTTCTTTTGGGATGGTTATCAGGTTTCTTTTGCATCTGGCTCATCACCTTCTTAAGGAACAAAGTTCCCGAGGAAAAGACCTGGCTCATTTACCTTGGGGTATTCCTGGTATCATGCCTTGGACTTTTCTACTGCAAGACCACAGACTATTTCACTTGCCTTGGACTGGTTGGCGGAATCTATGGTGCCTTTGAGTTTGAAAAGAGATTTGTTCACTTCAAAAATACAAAAAATCCTCTGCTTTGCATTCTGAGGATTTTCTGTGGTGTTGCTATTTATCTGATTTTAAATGAAGTCCTTAAACTTCCGTTCCACAAGGAGTTCCTTGAATCAGGAACTCTACTTGCAGGAATTGTAAGGAGCATGCGATATCTGATAGTTTCCTTTGTCACAGTAGGTGTCTACCCGATTTCTTTCAAGCATTTAAACAAGTAGATCAATATTCCTTCCAGAGAATATAACTTATATCATCAAGCCAGGTAAGCCCGCTTGCTCTCTTCAGATCCATGCCTGACACAAAGATGCAGTATGCATCAACCAGATCCTGGGTATCGTGACCGGGCTCAATGGTGGTGGCACATGAACTGATAACGTAAGGCTGTCCCCCCTCGGTTCCGATATACATCATAATATGTCCACTCATATAAAGAGGAAGTCCGGCAGGCATTTCTGTTATCAGACTCCTCTTTTTTTCTGAAGTCATCTTAGAGCAGTCGATGCTTCCGAGATCCGACAGCTGCGCAATAGCTGCAGCATTTCTTGGAAGATCAAATCCAAAGCAGTCATATACCTGTCTGATAAATCCAGAACAGTCATTGGAGCATAAGGTTCCGCCGTAGCCGTAGACTTTACCAAGGAACTTAAACGCCTGTCTCAAGACATTCTCAGAAGTCATAGGCATAAATCCGGCATTGACATCTTTGGACACAGGAATGAGTGTCTGTTCAAGTCCAAGATTGCCGGCATCATCACGGTAGGGAACATCTACGCAGTAAGCTGCGATTGTACTTCTTCCGTTTATTGTTTCCGAATTGTTTTTTGACAGTGCGATCCTTGTTCCCATTGGAAGGACCATTCCTGATGAATGAGTAGGAGCCGCAGTCTCATCCATGACAATTTCACTACCGGTCACTACAAGAAAGTCCTCCGGTTCACATACCGATGACCATTCATCTTTATCCTTGCAGACAGCAAGGTTACTCTTTCTAATCCATCCGCAAAATGATCCGTCAATAATGTAGCACCACTGCATGTCTGAGCTCTCATGAAGGATCACAACTCCGGCAAAGGGCATCACTTCAGAACTGGTATAGTCATTAAAAAATATCTCATCCTTATCCTCTGAGGCAAAATCTTCGCTCGGAACCGTCTTGGCATCGCATCGTTTTATGCATACAGCATACACAGGCTCTACAGTTTCAGGTATCTCATCAATTGCCATCAATGACCTTAGGTCATCAAAATAATCTTCTGATGCAACCTCTCCGTTTATGTACAGAGGTTGTTTTCTTTCATAAATAATGCTTTTTGATTCATCGTTTATCAGTGACTCTATAGCTTCTCTTGGGAGTTCTTCCGGAAGATCGTTCATAAAGAGCTTTTTGTCGCGCGAATCCGTTTTGGAATAATACAATACATAGGGCTGATTGTTATGGTTAAAAGCTTCTATTTCATCTTGAGAAAAGAGCTCTCTATTCCCGCCTTCGGTGATCCAATGATCAGCAGATAACATTTCCGTTGTAGTTCCTTCAATTGTTGAAACCAAACCCTTATAAGGGTCGTTTGTTTCTTCCGTCACCTGATATGTCTTTTCAGGAATATGCATCCTGCAAATCTGAATCGCCGTCACTAGCAGCAATATTGCTGCAAGTATTCCATATGCTATAAAAAGTGTTCTTCGCTTCATTTGACTATGCTCCTATTTCTGAAACAGTATCCACCGGCTAAAAAGAAAGGTATAGCTGCATAGCTCCAGCTCGAGAACATGAATGGAACAGGCTCAACCAGCCCCATGACCAGTATTCCCGCAGCTGCAGCCATTAAATATTTCATCGCTGAAGATTCTCTTTTATCAAACAGGATTCTTATGCCTATACCGCCCCAGATGAATAGCAGGCTAATCCAGGTAATAAGCCCGAGAGCGCCGTGTTTTCGCAAAAGTTCTATGTACGTGTTATGAGAATGAGAAGTCAATATCTCATGGTGCCCTTCATAAACGCCAGTGATAGGTTCTTTTGAAAATGGTGATATTCCAATCAGAAAACGTCTGGGGGTCTTCAAACATTGTTGTATTCCCCTCGGCCATATAAAGATTCTGTCAGAAAATGTTCCGTCATCGTCAGATATCCTGCGTATAACCAGCGATGATACATTTTCAAGAAGACTGCTCTGACCTGTCAGATTTGCCACAGCAGTAATGGCAAGGCGGTAAAAATGCACAGGCAACAAGAAAGACTCCAGTGCACACCAGAAAACAAAAACAGATATCAGCACCGATTCTATATTCCTAAGTAACGCGTTTCTTATTCCCAGGCGGATTTTTCCTGATTGCAGCAAAGAGTACATCACAATTCCAAAAGATAACGAAACTCCTATCATTCCTGACCTGCAGCCTGTAAGTCCCAGACAGAGCCATCCTGTAAATCCGGTAAAAATAAACGCAAACTTAAGTCGCCTGCGAATACTTAAGAAAGCAAGCAAAGAGGATATGATAAGTACAACACATGAAAATGCAAATAAGTTAGCATTGTTCATGGCACATAACCTTCCGGAGCGGAAACATCCCCTGACATAATCATTATATGAAGACTTATATCTCAATGATTCAGTTGCCTTTACAAGAACGTACAGGCACATCATACAAAGTGCTGCCGAATAGACTGCGAAAACCCATCTTAAAAATTCCCGGGGATCATCAGTTATCTGAACAGCACAGTATATAGCCAGAAACATTAACCATACACAAAAGAACTGAGACATGAAAAAGTGAAGTGAAACACCGAGATTAACTATAGTGGAAATCCAAGCAAAAGACATAAAGACAACCCATAGAAAAATATCAACATTTCTGTATAATCGGCCAAAGAACAGGGCGTATATGACCATAACAGCTGCCATACCCCCGGTAAGAACGTATGGTGCTTTGGTCATTGTTCCCCATATTCCCTCAAAAGCGTATATGAATACGATCACTGAAGCCAGAAAGATATGCATTTTTTGCAGTAATCTCTCACTCAACATATAACATTCCTCCAACAAAACATACACATTAAGCATTAAACCATAAAAAATAGAGATATGGAAGAATAATCATCCATATCTCCGTTTTTCAAACGCTGAATAATATACCAAATATCGGCGAAAGCACGATCATCACCATGGAAAAGGCAAAAGAGTTTACAGACATAAGCGTTGCTCTCTGGTCTGACGGAATCATTGTGTTGAGCAGAATATCCGTCCTTACCTGGACAAAGTTGTCAGAGAAAGCACCGATAAAGCCGCCTATTATCATCAGATAATAATTACCGGTAAATATTGAAGCGAATGCAATCATTACTCCAACTGTTGCTATGATCGCAATCCTCTTATATCTCTTTTCCGGAAAATACTCCGTCACCTTAGCTCCTATCGCTGCGCCCATTCCCATGATAAACAGTACCGGTCCGAGCCAGAAGTTACTAAGCCCCATCAGCGGAAGTTTGGCCTGTAAAAAGAACAGTATCAGTATGTCCACTGCACCTATAAGGGAGTTGAACAGTATTATGAGTCTGGCCTTTCTGTTATGTCTGATGAAAGCGGTACTTTCCGAGATTACCTTTTTAAATCTGTCTGAGGCAGAGCTGACGTTTTGAAGATCTGTCTTTACATCAACCAGTGAAAGAGCTATGAGTACCGAGATAGCACCTACTACTGCATCAATCATGTTAGCTCTTTTATATCCAAGGAAAAGAGCTAATCCCGCAAGGAGCGTTCCCACAGAGCCAAATATCTGATAGATCATAAGGTCTGTTGATGCGAACTTATCATACTCACTCTCTATTCCGGCTTCTTTGAGACTGTCATAGGCAAGAGCCTCTCTGGTTCCCGATGCCAGGTTATAACTGAGCGCATTTACCGCTATTGCCAGGGCAACAGTGAAGAAGTCTCTGGATACTATCATCAGGAGTGATGAGATTATCACCATTACTCGTCCGGCCACCATGGTCTTTCTGCGACCAAAGACATCCGAGATAACTCCGGATGGAATCTCAAATGTAAGGCTGGTTATGTGAAAGATGCTCTCCAAAAGGCCTATCTCTACTGTACTAAAGCCCCTGGATGCAAGAAGTGCCACCCAGGCAGCACCTGCTATCGCAAGGCCTGCTACGGCGTCTATTCCAAGTAGTTTATTGATTTGTGATTTAGCTGTTTTCTTATCCATAAAAAAATCTCCTTAGTCTTTTGATCATTTAAAAAGAATAAGGAGATAATGTCTCTTAATTTTTTCCGACTGCTGATACTTATGTCGGTTATTACCTAAAAAAGAGCGCACTATCCCCGTAAACAGCTAAAACGTTACCTTTCATCAGATGAAGGTTTACTGTTTTCCAGGTCATCTATGTGCTCTCCTTTCGTAGTTTTTCTATTAGTCAGAATACCACTGATTCTGCATGTTGTCTATCTTCCGATGGCTCTTTTACAGGAACATCAGACTGACACCAATCAGGATCTGGCCTGCATAGTACAGGACAATGTTGGATATCCTAAAGCTCTCCCTGAACTTTTTTCCGAAGGTGTTGATGATAAGAACAATATCGCTGATAAGGAACAGAAAGGCTCCCAGGGCGAATATCGCAGTAAACGCCGATGGCTTGGCGATCAGGTTGCCTACTGCAACTGCGTTCATAAGCATGATAGCTCCGATATAAATTACACCGAATATCTTGAACGGCAGTTTCGCGGAGATGATCTGGAAAAGCAACAGGATAAGAAGTCCTGCCAGTGCAAGTCCTATTGCAATGCATATCTTCCAGTTTGTGGACATCTCAAGAATTGCGATAAGATACACAATGTGTCCCGCCAGGAAAACGAGGATTCCAATAAGAAATGCCAGCTGTCCTCTCTTCTTTAAGATGAATCTTAAGTTAAGCAATATATCAGCTATAAGTCCCAGAATAAGGCCATAGATGAGCAGTGTTGCCACATTGCCGCCGGGGTTGTTTAATAATCCAATCAGCACAAAACAAAGAGACGCAAATCCCTTCCAGACATCAGCCGATACATATTTTTCTTGTACTTCGGCTCTTAAAAGTAGCGTAGCAAAAACGGCACATAAAGCAGTTAGGATTATGACCTGCAGCATATTTTTCTCCTTTACTTTTGTTAAGCTGTTGGATATTTGACGGGATCATTTTCATCAGCCTGGATTCTCTGGATATGTTCCCAGGCCTCTGCATCAATCTCTTTTCCTGCAAAATACTTGTTACGATCTTCTTCCGTGATCTTTCTGATCACACGACATGGGTTTCCTGCTGCCACGCACCACTGTGGTACATCTTTTGTAACCACAGATCCGGCGCCTATTACAGAGTTGGCGCCGATGGTCACTCCCGGGCAGATAACAACGTTTCCGCCAATCCAGACATTGTCGCCGATAGTGACATCAATCCCGTACTCATACATGGTATTTCTGGTAGCGGGATGAACCGGGTGACCGGCTGTATAGATAGCTACATTTGGCGCCATCTGCACATTATCACCGATGCGGATCATTCCTACATCCAACATGGTGCAGTTATAGTTTGCAAAAAAGTTCTTGCCGATTTCTATGTGCGTTCCGTAATCACAGTAAAACGGCGGGTTAACCAAAGAGTTCTCTCCGATCTTTCCAAAAAGCTCAGTGATGATCTTTCTGATGGAATCAAAATCGGATCTGTCCACTGTGTTAAGCTTCTGTGTTATCTTGCGAGCAACCTTCTGCTCTTCAAATACTGAGTCGTCGGAAATGTAGACAAGCCCCTGATCTCTTCTTTCTATGTTATTCAAAATCCGATCCTCCTGATTTCTCTCACAAGGTTTCCTGCATATATCTCACATCCAAGACAGTTGGGATGAAGGTTGTCGAGGAAATACTCAGACAAATGCGGAACAAGCTTCATTCCGTCTATTATCTTTACATTTTCATATCTGCCGGCAATTTCTTTTACTTTCTTACAGAAAGCCATCAGTGTAGGTATGCCCTCTACGGAATCTCCTCTCCAGATTGGAGATATGCAGAGAATTGGGATCTCATGCCCGTAAATACCTGTGAGAGTTTCGTAGTACTCTTCAACTGCTGTCATATCTTCATCGCCGTACTGGTTGGTCCCCAGGGCGACGATTATCTTATCGGGATCATAGCCTTCCATCTTCATAAGGGAACCCTTGTCATATATGTAGCCACCGATACCCTGATTTACGATTTCATAATTAAGAAGTCTGTTGGCTACGCTGACATAGGTGCAGGAAGATCTTAAGGGTCCGTATCCTTGTGTTATGGAATCTCCCAGCCAAAGAACCTTTTCATTCTTTTTAGCTCTTTCTACCGGCGAATCTGTTGTAAAGTTCCTGATCAGAGCTGTGGCATCCGCAGGCAGATAGATGATAACATTCTTTTTACCCTCAGGAAGCTCCCATGTTATGGTGCCGACGTCCATGATGTCTTTTACATAAGTAATTGCAGTAACAAGGCCATCTACTACAAGTTCAAAAGAGTCCGGAGATCCCTTCCAAATTATCTTGTAATCAAAGGATATCTCTTTTGCCTCAGTCGTAAACTCAAGCGTCTTGGCACTTGATGCAGTGCATCTCTCATACCAGAAATCAAATACTTTCTCAAAGTAGTCAATCTGTTTTTTGGAATACTGGAAGGCCTGAATGTAGCCGTCATCAGTCTCCTTAAACTCGTACGCCCCAAAGTACAAGTCTTTTAATTCTTCATTTGTCAGAACCATTTCTCTTCCCCCAACGTGATTTATTTAATTATACCATGATGAAATGCGCGTCTACAGCAGTGGTGCGATAAATTTAAGCAGTGCTCCGATAACCTTGTAGGCTATTTTTTCATGAGCTATAGTCTCTCTCGTTACCTCGCGGCATTTCGAAAGTGTGTCATTATAGTCGGCTTCAATATCCGCAATACACGGCACTTTATACAGATATGTCGCACACTCAAAGTGATGATAAAGGCTCCTGTAGTCGAGATTTATGGTTCCGACAACAGCTCTTTTGCCATCACTGACACATACCTTGGCATGGACAAAGCCCGGTGTGTATTCATATATCTTAACGCCGGAGTCAGTAAGCTCGCTGTAGTGAGATTTAGCAAGAGCGTAGGCAAATTTCTTGTCCGGAATTCCCGGCAGAATAAGTCTTACATCCACACCTCTCTCAGCCGCGTACTTGAGCGCTGTCAGGAGCTCACCATCCAGAATAAGGTAGGGCGTCATGAAATAAACATAATCCGTCGCCCTGTTTAGGATGTCCATGTAGACAGTCTCTCCCACTTTGTCTTCATCCAATGGGCAGTCACCATAAGGAACAACAAAGCCCTCAGTCTCAGGATAGCCTGTGGGTTCAAGGAACTTGGGATCAAATGAAGGCTCAGGCTCTGTGAGATTCCACATCTGCAAGAACATAAGCGTAAAGCTTCTGACTGCCTCACCCTTAAGCATAACTGCAGTGTCTTTCCAGTGCCCAAACATCTTTTTGTGGTTTATGTACTCATCCGCCAGGTTAACACCGCCGTTGAAGGCTACCTTGCCGTCAATGACGAGAATTTTCCTGTGATCTCTGTTGTTGTAATGAGATGATAAAAACGGTGCGATTGGCGCAAACATCTTGGCCCGAATTCCCAGGGTCTTAAGGCGTTTTGGATAGTCATGGGGAAGAAGGGTTATCTCACACATTCCGTCATACATGACCCTGACATCTACTCCTTCCGCCGCTTTTCTTGCAAGGACTTCCAGAATTTTCCCCCACATGTAGCCTTCTTCTATAATGAAGTATTCGAGGAATATGAACTTCTCCGCCTTTTCAAGCTCTTCCAAAAGGGCTTTGAATTTGTCTTCACCAAGCGGGAAATAAGTGACTTCAGTATTTGTAAAGATTGGGAAATCGCCACTTCGGTTCAGATACTTCACCAGGTCATCTGTACCGTAAGGGTCGCCCTTTAGTTTTTCTATAACATCGCCGTCCTGAGGAACTGCATTTTCAGAGAGTTTTATCATCTCCTCAACTCTCTTGCGTGTTTTTCGATGGCCGATATTGGATGTGGTAAAGGCAAGAAGTGCGACGCCAAAAAGGGGCACCAGTGCAATAACCGCCAGCCATGTCAGCTTAGCCGAAGCATCCATTCGATTGTTGAACAGATAAATGACCATTGCATATGCAAATATGATCTCAAGCACAGCATAATAAGGGATGTACTTCTCAAGCCATCCAAAGAGCGTAATATACAAAAAGACCTGTGCCACAAGAAACAGAAAGATCAGTATAAAACGGCTGAAAAATATCTTTAATATACCGAGCTTACTGTGCGTGTTCAGCCTTATTCCTGCCTCGGAATCCATCATTTAAGCCTCCTTAAAGCAAGTCGGAATCTCTTTTACGCCCCTGCTCATGCAAAGCGCCGATGAAGCACCTGTGTATGAAAGGGGATTGCCTTCTATGTCTGTCACACTGCATCCGGCTTCCTTGGCGATGAGCGCTGCTGCAGCATAGTCCCAGATCTGAATCTTAAGCTCAAAGTATAGTCCGCACCTTCCGATGGCTACGCAGCACATATCCCAGGCTGCAGTTCCGGACCTCCTTAGGTCTACGCACAGCGGAAGGAGTTTTTTTGCCATGTCAAAAGACTTATCTCTCAGTTCCTCATAATATGGTGCAGTGCCAAAGCATGAGAGCTGCTCGGCCAAAGGTGCTTCAGAAGACATTATCCTCTCGCCGTTCATGTATGCGCCTTCTCCTGCTATGGCTGAGAACATCATGTCATCGTAGGGGTTGTAGACTACCGCCATGTAGGGCTGTCCGTCTTTCAGAAGACCGATGGATACTACTGATGGTCTGTATTCATAGATGAAATTGGAGGTTCCGTCTATCGGATCAATGACAAAGCATAACCCCTTTGCCATCTTGGCTGAGAATACGTCCTGCCCGTCCTCTTCTCCGAGAAACTCTGCTTCAGGAAGAAGCTCTTTTAACCTGCCAACCAGAAACCTCTGGACCTTCTCATCCGTCTCGGTGACGAAGTTTGCATGTCCCGATTTCTCCATGATCTTCGGACGTTTGGCTGCAAGTAAGATGTCTCCTGCCTCCCGAGCTATCTGCTTTATATCTTCTATTGTCATTTCGTGGTGGTTCCTTTCCTGTCAGTCTGTGTATTCCTTCAGTACGTCCAGTCCCAGCAGCAAAGCCTTTTCGTGAGAACCTGTTCCAAAATCTCTTACGTCATATTCATGAACATTTGCAAGAGAATCAGCTGTAAATAGGAACTGGCCAAAGCTTGCTCCTCGCTTTCTGCATACTGCGGCAAGTGAAGCACACTCCATCTCAACTACAGAGCATCCTTCCTCTAAACGATATTTTACCATGTCTTTTGTCTCTCTGAAAAATGCATCCGTAGTCCAGGTTGTACAGGTCACGAATGGAAGATCATGTTTATTAAAACACCTCTCTATTGCTGCCACAGGCTCTTTATCCAGCTCGATATACCTTGAGGCCGGGAGATAGTGGTAGGATGTGCCTTCAGCCCTGAGAGCTTTTGTTGGAACAATAAAGACATTCTCAGGAAGATCTGCAAGAACTCCGCATGAGCCTACGGCAATTATCTTCTCACAGCCGCAGCTTATGAGGCAGTCAATGAGGGAAGCAGCTCCCGGAGCCCCTATCAGAGACTGTACAAGGCATATATCCTCACCCTCTTCATGAAGAACATATATCTCAACGGTATGTGAAACCGTGATGAATTTCTCAACAATTTCTGCATTATGCTCCTGCGCAAATTTTGAAACCACGTCTCCCAAAAATGTAAACAGGCACTTCTTCGGAAGCTGAAGCTCCGGCCAGTCGTGGTTCGGAGTTATAACTTCAGCTGAATGATCATCGTATTCAAGTATTGGTATCTCATTCTTTATTATCATTTCATGTCCTCCCTCTGCTTATACCTGCTTATAAAAACAGGACCATATTTATCTCATCGAAGTATGTGCCGTCTTTGAGTTTGAATGCTCTAAGAATCTTGCCCGTCTCTTTAAATCCCATCTTCCTGTATAGGGCAAGGCCTCTTTCATTGTCTTCGTATACCCCGAGTTCAATCTGCTCAAAGCCCATATCTCTTGCCTTTGCGATTGCCCTTTCCATCAGGATCGTGCCAAGTCCGCCCCCTGTATAGTCCTGAGTCAGTGCAATTGCTAAATCGCATCTGTGCTTTAATTTGATATGGTTTCTGTTTCGAGAAATTGAGCAGTTGCCAACAGCTCTTTCGCCGTCAAACGCTGTGAACCATACGCGGTCATCTGCTTCAAGCACGAAGTTTACTATCTCTTTTTCTTTATCAGGTGTTGTCTGAATCTCCTCCGGATATCTTACAAGGAAGTGAGTTTCCTCTGCAGTTTTTATCATGTAGTCCAGCATTGCCTGTGCGTCTTTTTCCTCGGGGGATCTTAGTGTTAGTTCTCTTCCGTCCTTTAATGTGATTGTCTCTTCTTCGATTCTCATAATTTCCCTCCTTTTGTATAAAAAAAGACCTTACCAAACATGTGCTTGATAAGGTCTAAATCATACATAATACTTTCTACACTGAAAGTTCTACCTCATCTCACATGGTAAACAAAACTCCTGATAAATATTCACGAGCATTACCAAGACCATTCTGTTGACGAGACGTGTATTTGTCATATGGTGAACTTTCCTCCGAAATAATTAGTTGTTAGTATAAAGGGCGTATTATGTGTTGTCAATACAATTTTCAGTCTATAGGTTATTTTTACTGACAATTTATTACTTGCCACAATATACCTTTATTGCCTGATAGACAAACTCTGCAGTTCCTTCGCCGCCCATCTTGTCTATGTTGTCGGTGAACTCTCCGCCTCCGGCGTACATCTTGCCAAGGCTAAAGAGAATCTCATCGGTGCAGTGGTAGAAATGCTCTGTGATGTAGGACTGAAGCTTCTTAACCTGAGCCTGGGTCTTAGCAGATGCAGGATCTTGCTCCTTCATGGCGCCAAACTCCTCGAATATCTTCATGAAATCAGCCATCATATCTGCCTTTTCAGAATCGGTGCGGTTCTTATCCTTTTCTTCAAACTCTTTGAATTCGGGAGTCTTTCCCCACTGCTCTTTTGCCCTTTTTGCGTATTCATCAATTTTACTTATATCAAATGCTTTAAAATCCAATTTTCTCACTCCTCTCAGTTTTAGTCCTTTGCACATATCGATCAGGTTTTCAATGTGCTCTTTCTTAAGTTCCAGGAGCCCAATCTGCTGATCCAGTGCTTTCCTCTTGTCAAAATCAGATCTGGTCACAATTTCTTTTATGTCTTTTAACGGAAACTCCAGCTCCCGGAACAGTAAAATCTGTTGCAGCTTCTCCAGGGCTGCATCGTCATACAGCCTATATCCGGACTCGGTATACTCCGCCGGCGCAAGAAGCCCTATTTTGTCATAATACTGCAAAGTGCGTATACTCACTCCTGTCAGTTTACTTACTTCATTTACTGTCATCATGGCTTTCTTCTCCTTCACGTGTAATTATAGCTTAAAGTATTACGTAACGTCAGAGTCAACAACTTTTTTGCAAATAAGCAAAAAATAAGAGGTTCAAAATGAACCTCTTTAAAGTATATTGTTCAGAATCAGTGCGATTCCTGATACGATCAGTAGGATGATCACAATCTTTTTTACCACATGTTCGCTTATCCTTCCGGCGCTGAGCATTCCTGCCACCAGTCCGATAAGCATGAATGGTGCAAGCACCAAGGCTCTTTTCAAGGCAGCAACAGTGAGAATTCCGTAGAAGAGATAAAGACCTATTCTGAAGGTATTCTCAATCACAAATACTGTGCAGATGTTGGCTTTGAAAGACTTCATATTATCTGTCGTCCTGCCAACGTAGGCGCCAAGCAGTGCGCCGACTCCAAAAAGTCCGCAAAGAAAGCCTGACAGAATTCCTATTATTGTAAGTAGTATCTTCGAGCTCTCCATCTTCTTATGGGACAATTCCCTGAGCAGCATCTCTATTCCGACAATTATCACCAGCACGCCGAAGATTATCTTGACCAGCGTGATATCCGCATTCTTCAGGAAAAGAGCTCCACCAAAGCTTCCGACTATCACCATGACCGCCAGCGGAAGAACAATCTTAAGGTCTATCGACTTTCTCTCTTTCCAGCTTATTATCAGGTTTGTCGGATATCCAAGAACTAGCTCCAAAGGAGAGATGTTTATATTAGCTGCCGTAAAACTTAAAATCGACGTAAAAACCAGAGTATTTGCGAATCCGCAAAGCCCCTTAACATAAAACGCTGCAAGCGTTGCAATTATCCAATAGCCCATATATCCAATCACCTAAATCCGAAAATGTATAGCCAATGCCTCTCGCCTTGTCAGTATTAAAGCTAAGTGTATCTGTCAGTCCGTTGTATGGCGCTGCGTCGCCGGCAGCATCAAGAATCGCAATCTTACCGATTTTCTTTTCAGCATAATCAATTATCTCCGAAATCTTTATGACTCCGTTTGAACAGCCGTTTACAGCGCCGTCACATGGGTGATCTGCAAGGTATGCGATAAACTCCCCTGCTTCTTTTTCATGGATAAAAGACATTGCACAGTCCATATCATCAACGTACATGGGACTTTTGTTCCTTATATGATCGACGTAGAAACGAAGTCGCCCGGTATAGTCATTCTCTCCCAGAACAACAGGATATCTCACAAAGGTGCAGGAAGCTTCATCCATAAACTCAAGAGCCGCACGCTCTGCATTTCGCTTGGTCTCGGGATAATCGGGAAGTCTGTCCTGCCATTTTAAAGGGTGATTACTAGTTATGAACTCCACTTCTCTGATATTCGCATGCTCTTCATGATACACAGAACAGCTGGACATCTGAATATACCTGTCACAGGATACATTCTCCAAAAGAGCTTTTACATCATTGGAGCCATAGGCAATCTTGTCGATTATTACGTCAAATTCAAGTCCGCTTAAAGCTCTTTTTACACTTGCAGAATCTGTCCTGTCGAAGATTACATTCCGAACTTCACCGGAAAATTCTGCCTTGGCATTTCCTCTGGTTGCAATCGTCACATCATGGCCGGCAGAAAGTAGTGCATTGACCATAGGAATTCCAAAAAATCTTGTACCGCCAACAACAAGTATTTTCATAACAAACTCCTCTTTTCCTTCAGCTCATGGCATATATCATGATTGCCTGCTGAACTTTCAACAGGTTCTTTTTAAACTCATATCCCACAAAGAAATCGGAATCGATCACTTCCGCAGATACTTCTTCTCCGCGATAGAACGGAGAACACGGATTTAGGACTGCCTTATCATTGGCATGTTCCATCAGGTCTTTTGTCACCTGATAGTTCTTAAAATCCTCCAGCATACTCGCCGGAATTGAATCGGTGCAGACAATGTCTTTTCCAACAATTGCACTCTCCAATCTCTCATCAAAAGAAGCTCCGGGAATCTTGTATTTGCCAGGGCCGCAATGAGTAAGCGAAAAGCCAAAGGCGTCCGATGCCTCTTTCCAGGCTCTTCCGATATTTCCATCGCCGCCGACAAACAGATACTCATCACTCAGGTAATCCTCTCTGATCCCAGAAAGCGTGTAGAGATCGGACATTATCTCGCAGGGATGATTGTCATCAGTCATGGCATTAATAACAGGGGCTGACATTGCATCAGCCATCCTGTCTATCATGTCAATATCCGGATAACGCACTATAACAGCATCTGCCCAGTTCTGCAGATATCCGCACACATCCTTTATTTCTTCCTTCTTATCCAGTGTCTTTGGATCGAACAATATGGACTGGCCACCGAGAAGATATATTCCTTTTTCAAAAGACACTCTGGTTCTTATGCTGGATGCCGGAAAGAACATAACTATGGTCTTCCCCTTAAGGAATCCGTCATACTCCTCGATGGTATCGGCAATCTCAAATATCTTAAGAAGTTCTTCTTTTTTGTGATCCGTAAGTCTTATAAAAGATTTCATTCCATGTACCTGTTATTGTTTTTCTTATATGCCTTGGCCCACTTGGAAATTTCTTTTTTCTTGGCGTAGTTCTTGGTATTCTCTGAGCCAAGATTCTTGTACAGCGCATATCTCTCAGGGGAGAGCTCTCCGCTTTCGATGGCAGCCTTAATTGCGCATCCGGGCTCAGTCTCGTGCTTGCAGTTACTGAATTTGCACTGACATTCCAATTCTACAATATCGGAAAAGGTATCATCAATACCTTCAGCGGTGTTTGCCATGCCTATTTCGCGCATTCCGGGAGTGTCAATAAAGCAGATACCGTTTGATGTCTCTATGAGTCTTCTGATGGTTGTAGTATGGCGTCCCTTGTCATCATCCTCTCTGATCTCTGAGGTCTTCATGATGTCCTCCCCTATCAGAGTGTTGACAAGCGTTGATTTCCCGACACCGGAAGAGCCCATAAGGCAGATCGTATTTCCGGGGATCAGATATTCTCTGAGTTCCTCAAGGCCGATGCCATAGATCGCTGAAATTGCATGAACGCGCACTTTATCAGAAATCTGCTCCACCTCACGCACATATCTTCCTGTGTTGTTGCAGAGGTCGGATTTGGTAAGGATCACGACAGGAGTAGAACCACCCTGAAGTGCAACACTTGCGTACCTCGCTATACGGTTGTAGTTATAGTCCTCATTAAGAGATGTAACAATAAAGCAGTAGTCCACGTTGGAAACCATGTACTGCATAACTCCCGTCTTGGCTTGGTCGGGCCTTTGGAGGAAACTCGTTCTCTCGCATACAGAGAGGATCATTGAATCCCCCTGTCTGTTATAGCGAAATGTCACATAGTCGCCAACTACCGGAAGCTTATCTGCATCTTCTCCGTAAAAACTGCCCTTTAGCTTTGCAGGGATTTCCTGTTCCCAGAATTTTATCATATAGCTGTTCTTGCTTACCTGTGATATTCTTCCGAGTTTTTCTTCATGAAGCCACTGACAGGAAAGCTTAAGAGGCTTGTAATACGGGAATTGATCCGTGAACTCTTTTACCTCCTCTTCATCCTCACACTCCTCGAAAACAGGAGCTTCATAGAACAGACCGTGAATATCTTCGAACCCATCGTTAAGAGGAAGTGCCATAAATGCATCTGCATTTCCAAATGCCGGATGATGGATATCAAAGTTGTCGCAGGTCTTAAAGCCGTGCTTTGGATAGTACTGAGGCTCTCCGCAGATCACGATCCCCTTGTATCCTGCTGCCCCGGCAAGAGAAATAGTCTCTTTTAACAGCGCCGCTCCTATCCCTGCGCTAAAGCATGTAGGCTCAACGGCCAGAGGTCCGAAGGTCAGGACTTCGTGTTCTTTATCGCCATCCACGACCTTAGCCTTTGAGTAAAATATTGCTCCAACAATCCTGCCATCAAGCTCTGCAACACGGCTGAGTTCAGGCAGATACTCATCAGCGCCGCGAAGCTTGTGAACCATTAAATGCTCATTACATCCAGGACCATGAATGTTCCAGAAGGCGCGCATGGTCATTAGTTCTGTATCGTAGTAGTCACTTGTAGTTTCTTTTCTGATTATTAAATTATTCAATGTTTTGTCTCCTTGATTATGTTTATTAATTCATGTTGTTTTCAGGTTTAGTTATTAGCCATAGTATGGAGACCTTGTAGACAGCGCAATAAAAAAACCGCGACAAAAATGCCACGGTCTAAATACACTATATTAACGCCTTGCAGATATCAGAAGGCATAAACCGAGGTCATCATACTATATTCATTTACAAGCTCTGTTCTGTTTGCACTCATTATTATGATTACCTCGCTTTCCTTAAGATTTTTATTACATTACAAAGAGTAACAAATATGCGTTTTAAAGTCAACGTGTTTTTTAGTTCGTCAGAATACCAGCTTCTGCTTCATCTCATTATATTTTTCAGAAGTCATAAGAGCAGTTTCGTCTGTATCCTTGAGAGTTACGGTATATGTCCATCTGCCATATACCTCAAGCTTTTTTACTGCTTCCACTCTGATTATGTAAGACTTGTGGCATCTCATGAACTTATCGGGGTCGAGCTTTTCCTGAATGGAAGAAAGAGATGATGAGGTAAGGAAAGTCTCATCCCTGGTCACTATCCTGCTTATGCCGTCGGTCCGCTCGATCATTAAGATGTCTTTTGTATCAATGAGATTTATCTCTTCCTTTCCGCGAATCACCAGTTTGTCAAAAGAGCCTTCAGCTTTTGCCTCAGTGTCTTTTTCCGCTGTCATACTCTTTATCCTGCCAAGTGTCTTGCCTATCCTCTCAAGATCGAAGGGTTTGACGAGATAGTCAAAAGCATATATCTCAAAGGCATTGGCCATATACTCGCTGTGGGCTGTCGCAAAAACTATCTTCACCTTTGGATCGACTTCGGTAATAGCCTTGGCACATTCAAGGCCGCTCTCACCGGATAGGTCAATATCCATGAAGACAACATCGGGGCGAAACTTGATAAAGTCGCTGATAGCCGCTGCGAAATTGCCGCATGAGGATACAACTTCGCAATCGGAAGTCTTCTCGATCATCTTTTTTAGAATATTTCTAATCTGTTCTTCATCCTCAACTATCATTACCCGTATCATAACTTCGCCCCTTCAAAGTTTATTATAAATAACGCGCGAGAAAACCCCTTCCGAAGAGTTCGGTTGTGGGATGAATCGCTTTACTCGAACATTTGTTTGTGATAGAATAAACATATCGGATCCTTGAAAACTGTATATATGAGGTTGCACCACGAATCTAATAAAACAAGAACCTGTGGTGCGTAAAATATACAAGGTGTTTAGTTCCCAAGCGCCACAAGCGCATATATAACACTTAAAGTATGCCGAAGGGATTTCCCGACGGAGTAGCGGCACCGTGAATGTGCCTTACTATACCGTAAGGTATTGTAGAAACCATTTCCGATAACATCGGTGATGGTACTTCATTTCTTGTCTTTCTTGGTCTCGACATATTCAGCGATGCTGTTGCCGATATCGTTTTTCATCTTGGTATCTGCCTGAACATTCTTAAGGTTGTAGTAGTCAAGCACTCCGATATTTCCTGACCTCAAGGCTTCTGCCATTGCTCTTGGAATCTCTGCCTCAGCCTTGACAACTTCTGCTTTCATCTCCTGTTCAAGAGCTACAGCCATCGCTCTTCTCTCCTCAGCCTTAGCCTGAGCAATCTTGGTGTTTGCCTCTGCCTGAAGGCTCTGTAGGTTAGCTCCGATGTTTCTGCCGATGTCGATGTCTGCGATATCAATGGACATGATCTCGTAAGCTGTGCCGGAATCAAGTCCCTTTTCAAGTACAACCTTTGAGATATCATCGGGATTCTCAAGAACGCTGCTGTGAGTGATTGCCGAGCCAACAGTTGTTACAATACCTTCACCTACTCTTGCAAGAACTGTTGCCTCACCTGCACCACCGATAAGTCTGTCGATATTGGTCCTTACAGTTACACGGGCCTTAACAAGAAGCTCTATACCGTCTTTTGCAACTGCTGCAATCTGAGGTGTCTCAATGACCTTGGGAGTAACGCTCATGGTTACCGCTTCAAACACATCACGTCCTGCAAGGTCAATAGCTGATGCCTGCTCAAAGGAAAGATTCATGCTGGCTCTCTCTGCAGCTATCAGTGCATTTACAACATTGTCTACATTTCCGCCCGCCAGGTAGTGAGCTTCAAGTTGATTGGTCGTAACATTTATACCTGCTTTTGTTGCCTTGATAAGAGGACTAACAATCTTTACAGGTTTAACTCTTCTAAGTTTCATTCCTACCAGGGAAAAGATACTGATCTTAACCCCGCTGGCTACTGCTGAAATCCACATTCCAACAGGGATCACAGCAAAGAACACGATTAAAAGTATGATTACAATTGCTGCTATTATAATAGTTGTCATCATTTTATTTCTCCTCCTCTACAATTATCCTGTTGTCTTTTACTTCTGTTATAACAAGAACAGAATCTTTTTTTATGTAATAATTTGCAGATTGAATATCCAGCTTGACTCCATCAAACTCGCCCTTTCCTGTGGGCTTTAAATCCGTTATTGCAACTCCCTTTTTCCCGATAAGATACTCCATATCCTTTTCATCGATAAACAGGTTCTTGCCTGGCAGGTCTTCATCAAGCTTGATGGGTGACTTTATCTTTTTTGACCCGAATATCACTATACTTATCACGAGCATTACTGCGATTATGACAATGGATATGACTCCCACTATCACTCTTTGCTGCATGCTGTTTCCGGTCAGAAAGATGCCGGCTGCGGTAAAGATGATACCTGCTATTCCCGGAAAGCCAAAGCCGGGCATATAGAACTCGACACCTATCAGAAGTATTCCTATTATCAGGACTATAACTCCCAATATCTGAACTGCTCCCATAATCATTCTCCTTTTCCAAAGCTTACCGTAAATACTGTCTCCTCGTCATCTGACGAAAGTTCAATATCTCCACTGTTCTTACCCAGAATCTCGGATACGATTGCAAGCCCCATTCCATGGCCTTCGCCTTTCTTGGTTGAAAAGCCTCTTTTGAAAATGTTATCTCTTATATCTTCGGGGATCTTCGGACCATTGTCATCCACACTGAAAATGTATCTCTCAGGGGTTTCCGTGATCTGCACTCTGAGCTTCTTTTCCTCGCCGGTGGAATCTTCAAGTGCCTTCATGGCATTGTCAATCAGATTGGAGAGAACCTTGCACAGCTCCCAGTCCTCTATGGCTAGTTTTTTTAGATCTGATTTTACATCGACCTGAAATTCGATTCCCTGTGCTTCCGCCTCTGCCATCTTGGCTGCCAGGAGTGCATTTATCGCAGGCTTTGACGTCTTTACAGCTTTTCCTGTCTTTAGCAGCTCCTTGTAAACTTTTCTGAGGTACGAATTCATTTCATCGTATTCCTCAAGTTCCATCAGACCATAGACAATCTGCAGATGGTTAAGGTAGTCATGTCTGTCCATTCTGAGTTTGTCATTGAGCTTGCACAGGTTATCGACGCTTTCCATAAGTGCATCATTCCTGGCTATCAGCTTCATGTAGTTCCTTATTAGGACAGCAATACAGGCAATGAGTATTACAACCAATATGACAAAACCGATTAGATAAAAAGATGAGTCTCCCACAACCGCCTCCGTTTTTCTATATACCAATCATAGCATCACTGCCTTTTTGAACAATTCATTTCCTCTCAATTATACAAAATCCCCACTGAAATGACATAAAATGAGCCCCAGGGACGGAGTCAGGGGCTCATTTTTGATCCCTAGGGACGGAGTCAAGGGCTCATTTTTACTTTTTCGCCACAATGAGATATCTGTGGATGGTTCCCTCGACGAAGCCATTCTTGTCGATTTTTTCCTGCATCTCAAGGAGCCTGTCAAAGCACTTCTCTACTGAGAATCCGGGGAACTCCCACTCTATGATGCGAGCAAACCACACGAATGCGCCCACGTCATAGAATCTGATTGGTCTGTACACTTCTTCGCCTCGGATCACTTCAAATCCGGCTTCTTCAAATTTCCTTTTCTGGATAGAGAGCTCTAACTCCGGGAAGGGCTCAGGTGTGCCGGGAAGAACCATCTCCACCAGTTCCCTGTCGTTCTTGCCTCCCACCTGCTGAGTGATGAATATACCGTCATCCTTAAGAAGTCTGTGTATCTCCTTGGGGTCAAAGCTGCCGTGTCTGTTGATCATTATGTCAAAAGAGCTGTCGGCAAAAGGTATGTCTGACTCATTATCGCAGGGCTTAAAGTCAATCCCAAGTGGTAAAAGAGTCTCTTTGCACAGCTCAACGTTTGGCGGAAAGCCTTCTGTTGCTGCTGTGTTCTTGTAAGGGTGTCCCAACGATAGCAGGAACTCTCCTCCACCTGTGTCAAAATCCATGAGCTTCATGTCAGGATCAAGGTACTCCTCAATTATCTTCTTGTAATCCCAGGGAAGATTGTCCTCCTCTTCGTATCTGTCATGTATGTGAGAAAAGTCCCAGCCGTGAATGTGGGCAATCTTCTCCTCTGCTTCCCATTCTTTTCTAAGTTCATTTATTCTGTCTGTATTCATATTTCTGTAATCCATTTTTCTGCCTCTTCTCTAGTGTGGAATGTGATCACTTTTTTGTCCTTATATTTGGAAAAGAGCTCGTAAAGCACCGGCTTGTTTTCTTCCTCATAGTTCTTAACCAGCTCCACAAGCTCAGGATCCAGCTGATTCTCTGTCCATGGCATATCGGGGCGATCCTGACCCACTCTGCCTATGATACCGTCCATGCAGACCTGCTCACCATAATCCAGGAAAAAGACTGTATCGCAGGCTGCAATTCTCTTTTCATAAGTTCTGCTGTAGTCTCCATCAATGATCCAACTATCGCGACTTACAAGGTCAGATAACCGCTCATCAAACTCATCCCTGGAAATGTGGGTTCTGTCTGCCTTCCACCATATGTTATCCAGATGATACAGCGGAAGATCTGTTTTCTCATGAAGTTTAATTGAAAAGGTGCTCTTACCACTTCCGGAGCACCCCAGTACAAGTACTTTTGTCATTTATGCATACTCTCCCACTCATGACGAAGAAGCCTGTACTCCAGGCGGGTTTTCATTCTGTCGTCATGCCACTCATAGTCGATGTGCTCTGCTTCTTTTATGAGCCCGCTTTTTTGCATAACTCTCTCGGAGCCGATATTCTCAGCCAGGCACCCGGTTGTGACACGGTATACATTGTCCTGAGTGAAAGCAAATTCGAGCACCTTCTGCACTGCCTCGGACATATATCCGTTTCCCCAGAACTTCGGATATGTGAAGTATCCCAAATGAACAAGCTTACCAACCGGAGTTGTTCCTGTAACAGTGTATCCGACGCTTCCTACCTGCTCATGGGTGTCTTTAAGTTCCATGTGCAGGAAATAAAACTCCCTATCAAGCTTCTCCATATCTGCAAGCACGCCTTCAAACTCTGCCCTGGCATCATCTTCTAAGTCCAGCTTGATATCCTGCATATAGTACATGGTCTTATCATCGGTTTTTAATTTGTAGTAGGCATCAAAGTCGCTCTCAGTGTAATCTCTGAGGATCAGCCTGTCTGTCTCAAGAGTAATCATCAGGTCTTTTCTCCTAGTATCAAATCTTCTTCAGGTAAAAATACTTACAAAGCTTAGGATCCCTATCCTCTCTCACAAACTCAAGCTCATAGCCCAGCTTTTTATAAAACTCCGGTGCCTGAAATCCAAAGGTAGTAAGGGCGATTTTCTCATACCCCTTTCCCTTGAAAGCATCCTCAACTGCTGCCACGAGCCTTCTGCCGACACCTGCTCTTCTATACTCTTTTCCGATTATCAGGTCCCCGATGTGAACCTCATTGTAATATGCTCGTCCCGTGATGACCCCCGCTATCTTTCCATCATCTTCTGCAGCAAAGGTAAATTCCTCAAAGTTCAGCGCCACTTCACAGTCCACAGCATAATCTGTGAACTCCCTGTTGATGAACTCTCCTATCTTTTCGTTATCCTCTATTCGTCTTATCTCCATGGTTAGCTTCACAACTCCTTTAATAATCTCAGCACTCTGAGATCTCTTTTTATCATGACCTCGTTAAAAAAGACATCGCTGGAATATATGTCATTGGCTTTGATTGCAGTATCAAGATCTACTATGCGCAGCACAAACTCCGCATCGCTCTCATAATCATCAAGCTCCTGCTCAACCAGCTCGTCTTCTACATCGCAGAAGTAATAAAAGTTCTCCTGCTCGAAGATAGTGTTCTCTCCCCGATCACTCTTTTGCCTGCGGAGGACACTTCCGAATTCCCTGATGCTCTCAGGAATGACAACCATTCCGACTTCCTCTCTGACCTCTCGGATAAGAGCCTGTCTTTTGTCCTCATCATCGTGAATTCCGCCGCCCGGGAATTTGTAATACTTCTCCTTCTGGCTGTACACCAGCGCGATCTTGTCGCCCTTTCTGATGATTGCTCTGGCAGAAGGTCTTCGAAATACGTTGCCTGATTCCTTATAGTCTTTTAAATCAATTTCAAAAAGTCTTTTCATGGTGATCCTCAATGTATCCTTGCCTTAATGACCAGAAAATCCGGCTTATGGAAAAGATCTTTATGCTCCGGAAATTTCTTAAGAAGCTCTTCATCAGGTAGCGGCTCTACCACTTTCTCTATGGTAAAACCGGTCTCTACCAGCATATTTACTATGGTTGAAAACATTCTGTGATACTTCTTGATGCCGTCTACAAACCAGGTGCTCTCGTTTTCTTTCTCGATACCATAGTTTTTCAGATTGATATGTATCTTTTCACCGTTCTCATCCCTGGTCCAGCGATTGCCTGTACTGTGGCAGGTGTTAAAGGGATGCTCCTGTGAAAAGATAAATTCGCCGCCGGGTGTAAGGAGGCAATTCACGTTCCTTACTACTCCTTCGAAGTCCTCAACATAGTGAAGTGCCAAGGAGCTTATTACAACGTCGAACTTCTCTGTTATTTGATCAATGTCCTCGATCGGCATGAGACGATATTCGATTTTCGGATCGCTGTTTTCGGCCTTTGCCACTTCCAGCATCTTCTCCGAAATATCAATGCCCACAACCCTGTCTGCTCCTTTTTGGATAAAAGAGATACAGTGCTCGCCATATCCGCATCCCAGGTCGAGAACTCTTTTCCCCATCAGATCTGGTAAAAGAGAAAACAGCGTCGGGATTTCAAAGAGGTCGTTGGCGTTTGATTCTTTTTCCCTAATTTTCTTGTAACCTTCAAAGAATGTTTCGTTGTCAAATATGTTCTGCTTGGGCATTTTCATTCTCCATTCGGTGATGTTTTAATGATTGTTTTTCCTTATGTACCAGCTGTAGCCATGGAAGATAAGGCTCTTTTTACCTTGTTCAAATATTGGCGCAAGAGACATCTCTATCCATTCTCCGGCCTCATCAGCTGTTATATTTCCACCCTCGATCTGCGCATTCACATTTGACTGGATCAGCATGAAGTCTACAAATGATTCAAGGTCAAATGTATACTCCATGTCATACTCTGTCTGCTTCTCCATGGTGAAACCTTCAGGCAGATCCGCCTGAGTCCACTTATTCTCTTTTCTGAAAGGCTTAGGAAATCTCTTTAGATACTCGTTCTGATACCATGTGGTGTAGGCATCGCTCCCGGTCATTCTGTCGGTTATTCCGAAATCATATATGACGAGTAGGCCACCATCTTCCATGACATCTAGCATATTTGCCATGAACTTTTTCTCATCAACCCAGTTAATAACGCCTGCGGCGGTTACTATGTCGTACTTGTTCTCGGGGACTGTTGTCTCCTCGGCCTTTGAAGCGTAAAAAGAATACGAAAGGTCTTTTCCATAAATATCTCTACACACTTCTACCATTGAGTCCGCGATATCGGTCCCGGTCACCTTGTCGCAAACAAGACGAAGTGCCTTTGTAGATAAACCTGCTCCGCAGCCGACGTCAAGGCCGTTCTTGAATTTATATGCTGCGTCAAGATTGCAGTCTTTAAGCAGTTGTTCAATAACAGATTTGTGAAGCCACGGGCGCTTGGCGTAACCAAGCGCTATTCTCTTTGAGTCAAAAGACCTGTTATCCATTGCGCTTTCCTCCTGAGATGAACTTCTCATACTCATTAAGCGCAGCATGTTCACGCCTGTAAAGCCCGTAAATTGCTATGTCCTTGTCATGGTAGTCTTCGTATTTACCGAATATCTCCAGCGCCTGTTCAAGCGGAACCCATGCATTTGTGTAGCCTGCAAGCATTTCTGCCTCTGTAAGGTGCTGAATACCGGTGTCTTCTATCAGCTCACATATATAGTAATGATTGATGTGCCTCCAGACGTCAAAGAGCTCCTCAATATCAAGATATCCTGCTACGGCCTTTGTCCTGTAGCCGGTCTCCTCCAACATCTCACGCTCACAGCACTCAGCGTAGTGTTCATGACCTTCTACTCCGCCGCCGGGAATGATGTAAAGTCCACTCTTTGGCTCGTGGCACAAAAGAACTTTTCCATCCCTTACAAGTATTCCTCTGCAAGCATGACGAAGCGTCTCTACATGTCCAAGGTAGTCATCATTTATAAGCAGCATCTGAACCGGAGAGCTGTCTCCAAACTCTTTTATCTGGTCGAAAACCCGATTCGGGACTTCGCCCACGAACCTGCGCATCATATCTGCTTTATAGAATTTATGTCCGGACACATCAATAGGATCAGGAAGATTGTACTGCTCGTCTATGAGATGTCTTTTCATCTTCGTCATGCACGTGGCCTTAACATAGTCCTCGAAATCTTCCGCCTTTGAGTCTTCAAGAAGTCTCATTATCTCATCGGCGTCATCTATGTTCTGATAGAGCCATCTGTCTATTCTGTTTGATTCAGGGTAATATGCTTCTTTGAATTCCTCGTAGGTCATCGGCGGAATCATCTCTTTTTGTAGAGCGCGCCAGATTGATAGGTCATTCCAATAGTCTGTCAGGCAATGCACGACTATTCCGATGTAGAATGCCTTTCGGATATTGTCATTTTCTTTTACCACATATTTGTTCCAAAAGGCTTTGATATTTATGATCCAGTTATCGTAGTTCTGCGTATCTCCCCAGGGTCCGCAGTTCTCGAATAAATGGGAATGTATCTTTTTGCTCAGATAATCCTCGTCAAAGTGCACCGAATCAGGCGCCACCGAGCCGAGTATGTACTCCGCCTTCCCCTCGGCAATCCCCAATCTGTCTATCAGCTTGTACGCTACTTCCATGTGCGTAATCTGTCCCGCCATACTTAATTCTCCTCTTTTCATACCTGTCGAAAAAAATGAGCCCTTGACTCCGTCCCCAGGGTTCAAAAATGGTCCCTAACCCCCGTCCCTAGGGACCATTATTCAATTATATCCGATAACCATGGAGCTCACAAGAAATAGCCATCGTCATTTCTTGATGAAAACCTGCACAACATGGTTGGAATAGCCCATCAGATCAGCTCTTTCAGCCGTTGCTATCAGGTACTGAAGCCACTCGTTATAGGACGCTTCCGACATATTGTTTACTGAGTCTCTGATGACGTGTGAGAGTCCATCCTGAGCAAATCTTGGGCCTTTTGTGACAGGCACTTCTTTTAACACCAGCTCTGTCAGTTCATCTATTGTGGGTATAGTATCAAGGTATATAGATGATCCGGTATTGTCTGTGACTCTGGCTGTGTCCCTTTCGTAGCCTATTGTCTTTATCTCTTCAGCCGGATTCTCATGCTGGAATATGTACTGTATGAGCGGAGCATCCTGAAGCACAAATGCCACAAATATTGGTGCACCTTTTTTAGCTACTCTTACAGCTTCTTTTATCGCTGCTATTCTCTCCGGTGTCTTATGAAGATGATAGACAGGGCCCAGCTCAAGTACCAAGTCATAGGTATCATCCTGAAACTCTTTTAAATCCATAGCATTGGCCTGGTGCACATTTATGTTTTCTGCGTCTTTAAAGAGTTCTTTCATTCTGGCAACGTTGTCCGGATGCAGGTCTATCGCATCGATTGAATAACCTTCATTAGCCAGAGCATTTGTGTAAACTCCGCAGCCGGCGCCGATATCTATGATCCTGTCACCGGGTTTTAGAAATCTATGGAGGTAGTGCATGGTCAATCTGTACTCTGTTTCATTTACTTTTGTACTAAACAAACGATACTCTTCTCCTGCGCCTGAGTACTGTCTCAGATATAATTCTTCAAGCTCTTTTCCCTCTAGTCCCATTTCATGTTCCTCCTTTTTGCAAGCATCCATTTTCATGCTGGTCTTATGCAACAAAAAAAGCACATCAGCAAGACTACAATCTGCCCTGTGCTTTTCATAAATCATCATATACGAAAAACCACACAGACAGATAAGACCTATCGGCTCACAGCTGTGTGGATAAATCCAGCTATAAGCGAATATGTCTATACATAATCTCCATGTAGTTATACATATAGCGCTGATTCATAAGTGCTCCTTATCGGTTTATTGTTTGCTATGATATCGCGGACATAGAGTGTTGTCAATGCATTAATAAATCCACAAGTGTATCATCGGTTTCTACCGGTACCCAATGACCTTCCACGCATATATCAGGATTGATCTCCCTTATCGTATCGGCAAGTTTTCTGCTAAGAGCCGGATCCTTTGCACCGTTTGGGAACTGTGGGCAGGTTGCATCTCCGAGGAAAAGAGCTTTATCCTCACATACGTAAATCACTGTTGAGTCATCTGTATGAGGAGCTTCTGTCTGCATAACTTTGACAGTGCAGCCTCCAAGGTCAAACGTGATTTCACCGGAAAACGTCATATCAGCCTTAACTACTATTACTTCCTTATTCCCTTCATACTCTTTTCTGATGCTTTCATTCATAGACAGAAATTCACCGGGACCGTTTGTCTCTATCTTTTCTTTCCATGTAGCAAGATACTGATTTGTCTTTTCGTTAGCAAGACACAGTCCGTTTACTGCATGCATTCCAAAAGTATGATCCCAGTGCCAGTGGGTTATTACTGTCATACTCGGAAGTGGGAGGTTCTCTTTTTCCAAAAGATCATAAAACTGCCTTGTATGTGCAGCTGAGTGGCCTGCATCAATCGCTATGCTGTAATTATCACCTTTGACATAACCAAGGTTCGGGCGATCTCTTTCCTCCTCAAAGGGCATATACCATATGTGCTTTGATAGCCTCTTCAATTCCATGGTGTTTCATTTCCCTTCATCAATCTTTTTCAAAGTATCGTCAAGCACAGCCTTTCTCAGTTCCGTAAGCCATTCGGAAAAAGACACTGTATCAAATGCATAGGTCTTGTTAAGCTCATACTCATTCTCTGACCAGGTATCTATAGGTGATTCGTTATGTTGAATAAGAGCTTCCAGCTTATCCAGAGCCTTATAGAGCTTTGCTTCCTTTGTTTCCTGTGCGTCCATTTCCCTATAGAGGTCAGCTATATCCTTTGATAATTCTTCCGGTAGGGACTGTACCCATTTATTTAAAAGAGAATCCTCAACTTCCCTGTCGTCATCTGTCTTGATGAAAGTAGGAATATCACCGGTAAAGCATTCGCCAAGGTCATGGATAAGGCACATATCTACAACCTTATCTATATCCAGTTCAGGAAACTCATGCCTTAAAAGAAATGCCATGAGCGAGATTCGCCAGCTGTGTTCAGCTACGCTCTCGGTTCTACGGTTTGTGGTTGTGCAATGGCGAGGTGTATCTTTTAACCTCTCTGCCACATGTAAAATATCCAGGTACTCTCTTGCATTCATACTTATCCTCTTCTTTATGACTCCTGGCAATTAAAAAATCAGTATGTATTTGGAGTATTCTACCATACTGCAATCCTGTCTTCAGGTGCCATGTACATACCGTCACCTTCTTTAATGTCATAGCAATCAACAAATTCATCAAACTGAGCCAAAGTAACGTTGGATCTCAAATAATGAAGCGGATGCTTATCAGAAAGTACAGCCGCCTCCATGTATTCAACTGTTCCGACTCTTGCCCACAAATGTGCATTTGCCCTAAAGAACTTATCGTAGTCAAAGCCATCTATTTTGCCGGCCATAATTAGCATGCATTTTAAGCCTGCCATATCTGCTATAGCCTCTGTCTGTACAAGCTGTCCCTTGTACGCTGTGCCATCATCGAAGGCTACGACCTTATCGTAGTACGCCACAAGCTTGTCAGCTCTTTCTTTAAATGCTGCATAATCTTCGTCCGTCCACCAGTTATTAAGGTTACCCTCTGCATCAAACTGAGCACCGTTAGTATCAAAAGCATGAGAGATTTCATGGCCTATAACACTGCCAAGTGCACCATATTTTTCTTCCAAGGACATATCACTTCTATAAGTAACATCACAGAAGAATCCCGGTATTATATTGATGGAGTTGTCCATTGGATTATAGAACGCATTTGTATCAAGCATGTCAACCATCCAAATATCCCTGTCGATTGTGGTATTGAGGCGACTTAAGGAATCTTTTCGTAACGCTTCACCATAATCAAGTATCGCCTGCAAAAGTGTTCCACCCTCTTCTTTTGACTTAACTACATAGATAGAATCATCGTCCCACTTATCAGGATAGACAGCATTTATCTTCATCTTATGAAGCTTATTTTTGGCTTCTTTTCTGGTTTCTTCTGAAAGCCAGTCAACAGAGTCAAACATATTATCATAAGCGTCAATAGCATCCTGGCATAGCTTTGTGATCTCCTGTTTCATTTCTTCAGTTAAATACTTTTCCTTATAAATGCGTCCAAAGCTGCCCGGAAACTTTTCCCTGGCATCAGAATAAGCAAGTTCTGTATCCGGCATACTCTCAGTTGTACCTGAAGCCTCATTGCTTATTCTCTGATACTCGCGATATGCTTCTTCATCAATGACACTTATGTAAGCTACGATGCTATGGACAAGGATATATGCCTTAATGCCCTCCAGATTTTCCTCTGTATAAAGCTCATTTAAACCCTTAAGCCACTCCGGCTCGCTTAGATTGATAAGTTTGGATTTTGACCAGCCATAATTCTCCATATACTCTACTAAGGGATAATTGGGAGAAAGAGTCTCAATATCCTTCATGGTTACAGGATTAACAGAAGCCGTTACATAAGTCGGGTCACTTCTTTCCAAAACACTCTTTTCATATTCTGTCAGCTTGGCCTCAAAATCATACATATCCTGCAAAGCTTTGTCTATCTCATCTTTGGAAAAACCAACTCTGCCAAGCATATAGCCAGCTGTTTCTTTGTTTGCCTTTTGCTTACGTTTTCCATTTTCTGTGAGGATTTTGTATTCAGCAGAATCCTGCAGTGAAAGTTCTGTAGGAGATATCTGAACCTCGTAGAGAATGGAGTTCTCACTGTTCAGCGAAAGGTCTACCGTTGCCAGACTGACTCCCCATTTGAAGTTTTCTTCTGAAACCAGAACTTTTGACATTTCATCAAGAGATGAAACATTTCTTACCTTTTGCACAAATGGGATAATCGGGTCGATACCTGTTTCATTTCGTCCCTCCCAGTCAAGCCATAGTTCGTAGTAATTCTGTATTTTTTCTGCATCTTCGCCTGTAAGACTTGTATCTGTAAGCATATCCATGCATCTGTTTTTTACAATATCGGCGGCGTCAAGAAGAGGCATTTCGGTTGGATATCCCGGGCGCAACTTAGCATTCATCAACCAGTCATGATTCACATTAAGGTAAAAATCATCCTTAAGATCAGCATTAACATCCTCTGTGACCATACCGAGGATTGTTGAGTTGATCCATGGGGTCATGACCGATGAATCCATTGGAAGCCCTGAAACATCACTTTGTACGTCTCCACTTTCTACAGTTTCAGTATTTGCCTTTCCACAGCCCGTGATAGTTGCACATATAAGTGTAATTGACATAATCACTGAAAGAAACTTCTTGTTTAGTTTTGTCATGGATGTTCTCCTTATCATAACTCGACAGCGCCTTTGATGATCTTTCTTTATCTTCCTGTTGTATTTTATCTTTACCATTTATCTGTCGAAAATTCAAGGCACTGATTTCAAAGCAAATGTTCTCTGATCAGCATCTCTGCAATTGTAGTATTGAGCGCATAGGTTGATGACTCATATGTGAGGATCAGACGCTTTCCGGGGATGATATTATTCTTTGTGTACTGATCGATTTTCCTGATACCCTTCTCGACATACTCAGCATCATCCATTCTTCCTTCATGCTCCCAGTATATTTCTTCAAATGTCTTTTTGCTTAACAATGTGAAATCGGGATAAACTATACCATATCCCTTTAGATACAATGGGCATTCATACTTATACTCAATGCCCATGTCATAGAACATATCCGCAAGAAATTTCTCAGATTTGGAGCGCATTCTCTCGCCCTTCTTGCTGTAGATTTCAGTTTTAACATTTTCAAAGCTTTTGCCGACATATGGGACTGATTTCCACTCAGCCAGGCGCTGTTCGTAAGTGGGCTCTACAGGCTTTATTAGACTTTTTCTTTTGTCATTCAAACTGTTATAGATAGCCACAATTTCGTCATCATTATACTCTTTGACCAGCCTTTCAAGTTGCTTTTCTCTCCTATCCACAAGCTTTTTGACTTTCTGGTCATATGATTTTTGAGCAAGCTGTTTGGCTAATGGCAGATCATCTTTCTTAATATAGGACAATTTGAATTCCTGTCTATCACTTGTCTCCGTACATTGTACCTGTTTACATTGTATATATTGGACTTGCTTCTTTGCCGTCGTTATTCTAAGTGTTCCATCCGGAACATCTTTGAGCCTTTCATCAACTGTTCTTTTGATTTCTTTAATTCGTTTTGATTCCTTTACCAGTAATTCTTTTAATCCTTGCAATTCCTACTGTTCCTTTCTGTTCATTTCTATTTCTTTTCTTTGATGTTATTTTTTTGATCACTCCAATGTATTCTTTTTGTATGCACTTACTTGCTTATGCTTGATCCATATCACTCTGTTGATTTCCTTATTTCTCTTAATTTCAACAGTGTATTTTCTCAGCTTCTTCCTGTTGTAATTGAGTTATTTATGGTTATCAACAGGGTTTATTTGAGTGTCTGCCCTGTTGAATTTTCTATACTTACTTTTTCCAACAGGTAAATGCATCTAATTGTACCTGTTGAAATTGATATTATTATCATTCCCAACAGGTTGTTCCAGCTAAAATCATCTGTTGGAATTGATAAAATCGCTATTTTCAACAGGATTTACAACTAAAAACACCGGTTGAAATCAATGAAACTCTTCAAAGCAACAGGTTTTCCAGCATTTCTTCACTCTTTAACTCTTAATACAAGAAAAAAGCAGAATTCGCCTCAAAATTACAACTGCCATAAATTGATTTTTGGAAATATCAGCAGTGAATAGACTGAAAATGCCACTGCCAATTTCTAAGAAAAATAGAATTATAGCAGTCCGCCAAGAACGGCGGACTGCAAATTAGTCATAAAAATGTTATCTCTCCGGAACAACAGCGCTTACAGCACTCATCCTTCGCTGCCGCTTGCCTTCGTCAAGAGAACGACTGTCTCCACATGGCTCGTCCAGGGGAACTGGTCCACAGCAACGCCCCTAGTCATCTCATATCCGGCGTCCTGAAGGATCTCCAGGTCGCGGGCGAGGGATGTGGGCTTGCAGGAGACGTAGATCATGTAACGAACTCCGTAGCCGATGATCTTCTGAAGCGCCTTGGGGTTAATGCCGTCACGAGGCGGATCAAGGATGATGAAATCAGGCTTGTCCTCGATTTCGTCAAGAACCTTAAGGACATCTCCGCAGATGAACTCGCAGTTGTCCAGGCCGTTTAACTTGGCATTCTCTCTGGCTGCTTCGACAGCCTCTTCCACAATCTCAACACCTATGACCTTGTTGGCAACAGGAGCAAGGAGCTGTGCAATAGTGCCGGTTCCTGAGTACAGGTCGTAGATGATCTCATCCTGGCTGATCTTCTTCTGATCATATAAACTTCTGATGTATCCTCTTACCGTAGTATAAAGCACTTCAGCGCTCAAACTGTTGGTCTGGAAGAATGAGAACGGAGTGATCCTGAACTTAAGTCCCAGCAGGTACTCGTAGAAGAAGTCCTGTCCGTAGAGGATCTCTGTGCCCTCGTCAATTACCGCATCAGCAAGGGAATCGTTCCTGGTATGAAGGATTCCTGCAATTCTTCCGGTGAGATCAAGAGATAAAAGAGTCTCCGTAAAGCCTGACAGATCATGCTCTTCCTGAGAGGTAGTGATAAGGTCCACAAGGATATCTCCGGTCTTAACAGCCTTCCTTACAAGGAGGTGCCTAAGATAGCCCACCTGTTTCATTCTGTGGTAGAAAGAGATTTCCTTCCTCTCATACATCGGGGCAAAGTAGTCCAGAGTTGCTGAGAGAATGGCCTTATAATCATCATCAACGATTCTGCATCCTGAGACCGTTACGATATCATAAAAACTGCCCCTCTTGTGCATACCAAGACAAAGGGGGCCTCCTATGGAGTCGTCACCGAAGGTGAACTCCATCTTATTTCTGTACGCAAACTTAACCGGGCTGGTCTTGATACCCTCCCAGGTAAACTTGCCTTCCTGTCTGTCCATAGCATGCTTAAGCAGTGTCTTGACCTGCTGTTCCTTGAGGCCAAGCTCCTTGACATAGGGCATGGTAAGATAGCTGCATCCGCCACACTTTCCAAAGTGTATGCAGGGACTATCCTGAGCATCGGGAGACTCCTCAAGGACCTCCACTACTCTTCCCTCTGCCCTTTCCTTCCTAAGCTTTGTTATCTGGACAGATACTTTTTGATCGGGAAGGACACCCTTTACGATGACCTTCCCTTCACTGGTTTCAACTATTCCTTTGTTGGGGAATTCAACTTTCTTTACAATTCCCTCGATAATATCTTTTTTCTTCACAATAAAATTTAGCCTTCTCTGATGAAGTCCTCGTCCTCAAAGTCATCTTCGAAATCATCGAAGTCATCATCGTAATAATCGTCTTCAAACGCGGGAGTCATATAGCGATATACAAGGAAAGAAATAACTGCTACTGCAGAAATTGCTCCGAGTACTGCCAGTGCCCAAAGGATCACGTTGGAAGGCTTCTTGGCATTTGCTGCCTCTCTCTTATCCAGGAGCTCGTTAATACGTGTCATTTCAATTAAGTCTTCAATTTTAGATTTTACTTCCATTTGTAACCCCTCCTAAAAAATTGTTTGATGTAAATATTATAACATGTATCGGGCTTATATTTTCTTAAGTTTTGCAAAAGCGGCGTACATTACTTTCTGGCCCGGTCCGTCAAACATTACCGTAACCTTGTAATCTCTTGGGCCCTGCTCGAGACCTGTAACAGTGCCCTCTCCGTACTTCACGTGGGATACTCTGTCGCCTACAACATAGTCCGGAGTTTCTGCCTTCATCGGCATTCCCTTGGAAATTCCTGCAAGCTGTCCCTTAGCATGAGTCGCACCTGCGCCGGCTATATATGGCTTGTCCGGCACTGCTCTGGGCTTAGTTACCTTAGGCTTGGGCTTAGCCTTCAACTTATATGTATTGGCCAGTTCTGACTTTCCATTAGCAAAAGAGCTCTTGGACGCACTCTTAGCCAGTCCCTTTGCAAAAGCAGGCTTGATTCCCGAATATCCGCCGTCTAAGTAATCATCGTCTGATGAATAGTCAAAGTCATCATCAATAGTCTCGCCGCCCTCGTACAGGAAGGAAGCTGCTGTCAAAGGCTTGTTGCGATCAAGCAGCTCATCCGGAATCTCCTGAGCAAACCTTGAGAGACGGTTGTACTGGGTCTCGCCCCTTACCATTCTGCGTCTTGCGGCTGTAAGAGTAAGATTCTTCTTAGCTCTTGTTATGCCTACATACGCAAGTCTTCTCTCCTCTTCAATGCCCTCAGGATCCGAGTCCTCAAACTGAAGCGCCATATAGCTGGGGAAGACGTTCTCTTCCATTCCGGCCAGATACACGTTCTCAAACTCAAGTCCCTTGGCACTGTGAAGTGTCATAAGAAGGACCTTCTCATTGTCCTCTCCGATTCTGTCTATATCGGCAACCAGCGCCACCTCTTCCAGGAATCCCGTAAGAGTAGGCTGCTCAACTTCCTCGTTCTCCTCATAGGCAGCGATCTTGGATATAAGCTCGTCTACGTTGGCAGCTCTATCGTTGTCCCCACTGTCGTCATCATCATCGAGTGTCTTCAGATAGTCCATATATCCAACAACATCGATGACATCCTTAAGGAGCTCTTCCAGGGAGAAAGTCTTACTCTTGGTCCTGAAAGCCCTGATCATGGTCACGAAGTCGGTAAGCTTAGCACTTCCACGTGATATTGTCATGATCTGGTCTGCTTCACACAGAGCCTCAAAGAAGCTGATCTGCCTCTCATCGGCGTAGGCCTGAACATTATCTATGGTTGTTGCGCCGATTCCCCTCTTGGGAACATTGATTATCCTCTTGACTGCGATATCGTCAAGTCCACTGTCAATGGTCTTAAGATATGCCAGAAGGTCTTTTATCTCACGTCTTGAGTAGAAGTTTGTGCCACCTACGATATCATAGGGAATACCCTCGTAAACGAATCTCTCTTCCAAAAGTCTGGACTGGGCATTGGTCCTGTAAAGAACTGCTGTCTCATCATAGGAAAGCTTATGATTTCTCTTTAGCTTTCCAATCTCTGAAGCTATATACTCGGCCTCTTCCTGAGCAGTATCAAACTCCCGCAGGTGTACCTTCTCCCCATCCTTGATGTCAGTCCAAAGAGCCTTAGCCTTACGCCCTGAATTGTTGCTGATAACTGCATTGGCAGCATCAAGAATCTGCTGGGTAGATCTGTAGTTCTGTTCCAGCTTAATAACGGTAGCATCGGGATATACCTTTTCAAAGTCCAGGATATTCCTGATGTTGGCGCCTCTGAATCTGTAAATACTCTGATCGTCATCACCTACAACGCAGAGATTTCTGTACTTGTCAGCAAGGAGCCTTATAAGCTCAAACTGCGCATTGTTGGTGTCCTGATACTCATCCACCATAATGTACTTAAACCTCTCCTGATAGGAGTCAAGAATGTCAGGATTCTTCTTGAACAGCTCAACGGTCTTCATCAGAAGATCATCAAAATCAAAGGCATTATTCTTCCTCAGCGCCAGCTGGTACTCGGTATATGCCTTGGAAACTCTTGTCTTGATATAGTCATTGCCCGCTGAAAGAGCGTACTCTTCAGGGCTGACCAGATTGTCCTTGCACTTGGATATGATGCCCATTATATTTCTGAGCTTGAGCTGCTGAGTCTCCAGCTGGAATCTCTTGCAGACATCCTTCATAAGTGCCTTGGAATCATCCGTATCATAAATCGTGAAATTATTGCTGTAACCGATCTTGTCTGCATATCTTCTGAGTATTCTGGTACAGCTCGAGTGGAAAGTGGAAACCCAGATGCTCTCGGCACCAAAGCCCACGATCTTATCGACTCTTTCCCTCATCTCACCTGCTGCCTTGTTGGTGAAGGTGATGGCCATTATATTCCAGGGGTTAACCCCGCATTCATCAATCAGGTAAGCTACTCTGTGGGTCAGTACCCTGGTCTTACCGCTGCCTGCCCCGGCCAGAATAAGCACCGGTCCGTCAGTTTGCAGCACTGCTTTCTTCTGCTGCGAATTGAGTGTATCGTAAATTCCCATTACTTCTTATCCTTGGTTTTCTTTTCTTTTTTGTTGTCCGGCTTATCATCATTTTCTGTCATGTTGTCCAGAATCTTCTCTATGAGCAGCTTTTTGACATAAACGTCGTAGCTAAGAAGAGTTATGAATGAAAAAAGACGCATCTTCTTCTGCTCTTCTTCATTGATATCCGGATCGTCAAAGGTCTGCATAGCCCTTTCATATCTCTTGGTGATATCCTCTTTAACAGGCTCTAAAGACTCCTCCTGAAGCTGATACAGAGTCTCATATATCCTTGAAAGATCGAGCTTGTCCTCTGCCCCATAGAACCTGCGCTTTAAGGGTTCTATCAGAGTCTGGATATCGTTGATTGACAGAATACTCTTGAGATAGTAAATAACTATAAGCAAAATGAGATGATCCTTGGAATACTTCTTCTTAACAGGCGGAGGAAGCAGATCATTCTTGGCATAGTTATTGATCATGGTCTTGGTAAGGATCTTGTCCTCTCCGGGATGACGTGTTGTCTTTTTAAGTCTCTCATCCATAAAAGAGGTCAGCTGATCCATATAAAGATCAATATTTGGAATCTCATCCAAAGAAATTGTCTCTATTCTCCCAAGAGAAGCCATTATGCTGTTCAAAAGATCATCATTGTCAATTGTCATCTCTAAACCTCATTATCTGTGACTCTTTTTAGTATCAAGAGCCATCTTGCGCATCTCCTGCGCATTGGTTATAACCGCTTCCGTGATGTTATCGCTACCAAGAAGTCTAGCAAGCTCCTTAATGCCGGCTTCCTCGTCAAGGCTGTGAATTCCGGTGACGGTTCTGCCGTCTTTCAGCCCCTTCTCGATCATAAAGTGAGTATCCGCCATAGCCGCAATCTGTGGAAGGTGTGTGATACAGATTATCTGATGTTCACGTGATAACTCGCCCAGCTTCTGAGAAACCTTCCAGGCAGTCTTACCACTGATTCCGGCATCTATCTCATCAAATATCAGAGTGCTGATGTCGTCCTTGTCAGCCACCACTGTCTTAAGAGCCAGCATGATACGCGACAATTCACCACCGCTTGCTATCTGATCAAGAGGGCGAAGCGCTTCTCCGGGGTTGGTTGAGATCATAAACTCCACATCATCATAGCCCCTTGAAGTTATCTTCTCCTCGTCACTTCTGACATCAATTTCAAACCTTACATCCAGGAAGTTAAGGTCAATGAGCGCAGCGCGCAGTTTCTCAGAAAGGCCCTTGGCTCCCTTCTTCCTGACATCAGAGATTTTCTTACACAGTAAAAGAGCTTTCGATTTCTCTTCACCAATCTCCTTCATGAGCTTATCTCTGTGAGCTCCAAGGTCACTTAGTGCATCCAGCCTCTTACTCTTTTCTTCCATGTATTTAAGAACGGCTTCTATACTGCCGCCGTACTTGTCCTTAAGATGATTTATCGTATTGAGTCTGTCCTCTGTTGTCCTGAACTTCTCATCATCAAACTCCAGGTCAGAAATATAATCCGAAATGGAATGTCCGAAATCAGTGAGCAGATTCTCAATATCAGATAACTGCGAAAGAAGGTCCTCAAGCTCCTCGTCATAGGAAACCACACTTGATAGCTCCCTTACCGCTCTTCCAACCATATCAGAAGCGCTCTCTTCACCGTCTCCAGAGTTTACCATGGCAGCTGTCTGATAAACCGCCCCCGATATCTTCTGAGCATTTACCATCTTGCGATAGCTGCTCTCAAGCTCCTCATCCTCTCCGGCTACCAGAGCTGCATCCTCGATTTCGCCTATCTCATACTCTAAAAGCTCCTGCTCCCTGATCCTTGCAGTCTCGTCAATATCGGTCTCAGAAAGCTCTTTTTCCAGCTCTCTCATATGAGAATACTTAGCTGCGAGCTCAGCAAAAAACCCTGCCAGTTCAGCCTCGCAGTAATCATCCAGAATTTCAATATGTTTTTTCTTGTGGAGAAGCTCCTGATGGTCATTCTGACCGTGAATATTGATTAGAATACTAGAGATATCCTTCAGCTGTCTTGCTGAAACACTTTCTCCCCCGATCTTTGAAACACTTCTTCCCTGCATGATCTTTCGTTGCAGGATAAGCGTTCCATCTTCCTCTACAGGAATATCCATCTCCTTAAGGCGCTGCATCTGGAGCTTATTTTCAACTCCAAAAACCAGCTCTACCAAGGCATACTCCTCGCCGGTTCTGATGAGCGAAGCATCTGCCTTTCCTCCCAGAGCCAGGTTAACACTCCCGATGACGACAGACTTACCTGCGCCTGTCTCACCGGTGAGAATGTTAAGGCCCTTGGAAAACTCGATCTCCTGCTCCTTGATAAGAGCAAGGTTCTTAACGTGTAAACTATATAACATCTTATCCTCTGTTTAAAAAGCCCTTATACTTATCCATTAACTCTTTGGCTATCTCTTCGGACTTCATTGCCACAAAGATTGTATCATCACCTGCAATGCAGCCGATGATCTCAGGCATATCAAGAGCATCTATTGCTGCTGCAACCGCCATGGCCATACCTGAAACCGTCCTGATAACAAGAAGATTTCCTGCAACGTCCATATTCACATAGCCGGCCTTAATTACGCTGACATATTTATCATGCATAACTTCAGGATCAGCTGTGGTATACACATACTTTTGTCTTCCGTCAGGTGTCACCTGCTTGGTGAGCTTCATCTGTCTGATGTCCCTGGAAACCGTAGCCTGAGTCACATCATAGCCCGCATCTTTAAGAAGTGATGCAAGCTGCTCCTGTGTCTCTACTTCATAGTTGTTAATGAGCTCGATAATCTTGTCATGTCTGTTCTTCTTCATGACAAACTCCTTTCTTATTTCTCAAATTTTTTACTTATGACGTCAAGGAAACTTACTTTGTTAAGCCTTAGGATCTTAGTAGTTTTCTTGGACATCTTAATCTCAATCTTATCTCCTGTGTGCATAAGGAGAGTTCCGCTGCCATCAAAACTGCTGATGGCTGTCATTGGATTTCCGTCTCTTCCGGGAAGCAGTTCAACATCGATCTTTGTATTCGGGGAAAAGACAAGGCTCCTGGAATTGAGCGTATGCGGACAGATTGGGGTTACAAGGATCATATTTGCGGATGGCTCAATGATGGGACCACCTGCCGACATATTATATCCGGTGGAACCTGTAGGTGTAGATACCACAAGTCCGTCTGCATAGTAACTGCACAGGAACTGATCATTTACAAAAATGTTGTAACCGATCGTTGCGATTCCCTGGTATCTTGTAACAATGATGTCATTGAGGGAATAGTCCTTTTTGCCTTCAAGCGCGCCTCGCAGCATCATCCTGTCTTCAATCTCATACCACCCCTTAAGTATGCGATCAAGAGCGTCATCTACTCCGGCTTCCTCAACCTCAGCCAGATATCCCATTGTTCCCATGTTAACGCCCACAAGCGGAATATCCTGATAGGCAACGCTTCTTGCTGCCTGTAGCATGGTACCGTCACCACCGAGAACGATCACAAGGTCCGTATCCTCAGGTATGATGCTCAGATGCTTTCTTGTGATAAAAAGAGGATCTTCCTCCTCGCTTTTCTCCGACGCGATAACAACCGTCTTGCCACGTTTTTCCAAATAATTCTTAATGTGGTTTGTAACCTTTAAGTCCTTATCCTTGACCCTGTTAGTAACAATGCAAAACTTGTCCATAGCCAGCCCCCTACTTAAGCTCTGCTGCTGCCCTTAATACCGCATCCTCTATGAGCTTATTGTTCTCTTCTTCAAAAGAAATACCGCTCTTATCTGCCTGAATCTCTGCAAGTTTCTTTTCTCCGTCTGCCTCGGAAAGCCCCTCAACCTCAGCATTTCTCGAAGCATCCTTGCGGATATGGATCAGATACTCTATATTGCCCTCAGGCCCTTTTATAGGCGAGAAGTCCAGATGAAGAACTTCAAAGCCCGCAATCCCCATAAAATCAAATATTCTGTGTACGACTTCGGAGTGAACCTCCGGATCCCTTACAACGCCCTTTTTGCCGACCTTCTCTTTTCCGGCTTCAAACTGGGGTTTTATCAGGCACACCATCTCTGCTCCGTCTTTTAGTAGTCTTCTTGCAGGAAGCAGGATCTTGGTCAGTGAGATAAAAGACACATCGCAGGATGCAAAATCCAGATCGTCATCTATGTCATCCCTGACCATGTATCTGAAGTTGGTCTTTTCCATGCAGACCACTCTGTCATCGCTTCTAAGCTTCCAGTCCAGCTGACCGTGTCCCACGTCAACGGAATAAACCTTGGCTGCTCCGTTCTGCAACATGCAGTCTGTAAAGCCGCCGGTGGATGCGCCAATATCCATGCACACCTTGCCTTCAAGCGAGAACCCGAAATTCTTGACCGCCTTCTCAAGCTTAAGTCCTCCTCTGCTGACATAAGGCAGCTGAGCACCCTTAACTTCGAGTGATGTTATCTTGGCCTCCTCAAAGGTGGTTCCGGGCTTATCCTCTCTCTGGCCATTGACGAAGACATCGCCGGCCATTATAAGAGCCTTAGCCTTTTCACGCGAGGGCGCAAGGCCTCTGTTTACCAGAAGAACGTCAAGACGCTCTTTATCTTTTGCCATAAATTCGTTACCTTTGTACTTCCTCTACTATTCTATCCGCCACGGACTGAGCATCCATTCCAAGTTCCTTAAGGAGCTTATCAACGCTTCCATGGGTTACAAACTGATCAGGTATAGCTATGGAAAGGACATTTGCATCAAGTCTCTTTTCATCGATATAGCTCCTGACCTTCTCACCGTATCCACCTGAGGCCACATTCTCTTCCATTGTTACAAAGAGTCTGTGGGTAGCTGCTGCCCTGTGAATGTAATCCGTATCAATAGGCTTAACAAATCTCGCATTTACCAATGAGCACTTGTAACCCTTGTCCTTAAGTATTGTCCTTACCTCTTCAGCAATCCTGACCATACTTCCCACCGCTAAAAGGCAGATGTCTTTTTCTTCATAGATAGGCTCACACTTGCCCATCTCTATAGGTGCCCTGAAGTCCTCAAGTCCGGCGTAGGCATTGCCTCTTGGGTATCTGACTGCAACCGGCGCGTTTAAGCTGACAGCGAACTTCAGCATATCCGAGAGTTCCCACTTATTCTTTGGCGCCAGCACATGCATATTGGGCATGGATGACATGTAGGAGAGATCAAATATTCCCTGATGTGTCTCGCCGTCACTTCCAACCAGTCCCGCCCTGTCTATCGCAAAGACTACAGGAAGATTCTGAAGGCATACATCCTCAAGTATCTGATCGTAAGCCCTCTGAAGGAATGATGAATAAACCGCAAATACCGGCTTGTAGCCTCCGAGAGCAAGTCCGGCCGCGTAAGTAACTGCGTGTTCTTCTGCAATTCCCGCATCAACAAATCTGTCGGGATAGATATTTCTGAATCTCTTAAGTCCCGTACCGTCAGCCATGGCTGCTGTAATAGCCACAACCTTATCATCCCTGGCACCGAGCTTGCACATTACCGTTGAAAAGATATCCTGGTAGTTGGCAGTTGTCCTTGGATTTCTTGGAAGTCCGTTCTCCACGATGAAAGGCTCTGTTCCATGGAACCTTGCCGGGTGCTTCTCAGCAGGTTCATACCCCTTACCCTTCTTGGTCACCACATGGATCATAACGGCCTTCTTGACCTTTCTGGCTTCCTTGATTGCACGCACAAGGCCTGCAGTATCATGTCCGTTTACAGGTCCAAGGTATGTTATGCCGAGGTTCTCAAATACCATGCCGGGCACGAAGAGCTGTTTAAAAGAGTTCTTGGCTCTTCTGATGGAATCTACGACCTTGGTGCTGGTACGAAGCTGCGCATACACATCTTCTTTCAGGTTAAGGTACCCTTGTGCTGTACGGACGTTATTGAGGTATTTGCCCATTCCTCCGACGCTCTCGGAGATGGACATCTCATTGTCATTTAAGATAATTATATAGTTGGTCTCAAGCCTTGAAGCGTTGTTCAGGGCTTCATAAGCAAGTCCTCCGGTTAAGGATCCGTCACCTATCACTGATACTACTGCATAATCCTCACCCTTAAGATCTCTTGCCTTGACCATTCCAAGACCTGCTGATATAGATGTGGAGCTGTGTCCTGTGTCAAAACAGTCAGCATCGGACTCACATCTCTTTGGGAATCCGCTCATGCCACCGTATTGGCGCAGAGTATCAAAGCCCTCTTTCCTTCCGGTCAAAAGCTTATGAGTGTAGGACTGATGGCCTACGTCCCATATGATCTTATCATCAGGCAGATCCAGTGCGATATGAAGAGCCATGGTAAGCTCAACTGCACCAAGATTAGAGGCGAGATGTCCGCCTGTCTTTGAAATCTTGTCTATGAGAAACTGTCTTATTTCCTGGGCGAGTTCAGGGTAATCCTCTCGGGCAATACCCTTTATATCGCCAGTCTTATTTATCTGATCAAGAAGCATAATTAACTCCAATTACTGCGTGTTATTTCTTTCTGTAAATAAGATATTCAAAGAGTCCTTCGAGGAATGTGTCCTTTTGTCCAAATTCCCTTAGTATCTCTGTAGCCTCATCAGAAAGCTCTTTTACCTTCTTCCTCGCTTCTTCCATGCCATAGAGGCTGACATAGGTAGTCTTTTCATTCTTAATATCAGAACCTATGGGCTTACCGAGTTCTTTGGCATCACCTTCAATGTCAAGAATATCATCCTGAATTTGGAAAGCTATTCCCACGTTGCTGCCCATCTTCTCAATTTTCTTAACCTGCTCGGCTGATGCTCCGCCGAGTATTGCACCTATCATAAGGCTGCTTTCAATGAGAGCTCCGGTCTTGTTCTCGTCTATATAATGAAGCACAGCCTTAGCTGTCTCATCATCGTAATCATGATTATTCTCAGCACATATATCTGCGCACTGACCGCCAACCATGCCATAGATGCCGGCTTTTCTTCCCAGGACCTCTAGTGCTGCAAGATAGCGGTTTGAAGTATCACCGTCATAGTAGACAAGCTCTTTTCCTGAGACAGCACCTTTAATTGCCGTCTCAAATGCAAGGTTCAGCAGTCCGTCTCCTGCAAGAGTTGCCATTCCGGGGCCGTAGACCACATGAGTAGTCTTTCTGCCTCTTCTGTATTCGTCATTGTCCATGGCAGGGAGATCATCATGCACAAGGGAATAGGTGTGTATCATCTCCATGGCCAGCATAAACGGTCTTAGGGTGGAATCATCAGCATCCTGTCCCGCAAAGAGTTTAAAAGCTTCAAGCATCATCACAGGACGAAGCCTCTTTCCTCCTGCCAAAAGGCTGTAATTCATGGCCTCTATAACAGTCTTTGCATATCCTTCCTCTGCAGGAAGTGACTTCCCAAGTATATCTTCAAAATAGGCTGCTCTCTTTAAGAGTTCATCCTCAATGGAAACACTGCTCATTACTCAAAATCCTCCAAGCTGCCGTCATCGGCAATCTGTTTAACCTTCTGCTCTACGCTCGCAATGGATTCGTGGCAGAACTTCAGCAGCTCCATTCCTTCCTTGTACTGCGCAAAAGAATCCTCCAGAGAAATGTCCTCATCCTCAAGAGCTTTTATCTTCTCATCAATCGCAGCAAAAGCTTCCTCGATTGTCATGTTTTCTTCTTTTTTCTTAGCTGCCATAAGCGGCTCCTTTTCTCATTAGTCCTCCCGGCCCGATAAAAATCCCACCGTACCGGTCCCTGTGACGCTTGTCTTTATAAGGCCGTCACTTACATAGACAGATAGTTCATCCCCTATCTCAACATCCGATGTGCTGCGAACATTTTTCCCCTTATCATCAGCGACATAGGAGTAGCCGGTCTTAAGTCTGTCAAGTGGTGAAAGCCCCTTAAGCCTCTCTATATCTACTTCCAGTTCGTGCCTTGCAGCCTTAAGTCTCTTTTCCATAAGCATCTTAAGAGAATCCTGATACTGGTCCATCCTAAGTAGCTTATCCCTGATCTTGCCCATGGGGCTCAGGTGCTTAAGAGCCTGAGACAATCTCTTTTCCTCGATAGACAATAGCCCAAGCTTTCTGTCCATTCGCGTCAAAAGAGTATTTCTGTAATCCTCAAGATCCTGAATAAATCTGTCGTATTCAAATACCGCGATCTCTGCTGCTGCGGAAGGCGTAGGTGCTCTTCTGTCAGAGACAAAGTCTGCGATTGTAGTATCTGTTTCATGTCCAACTGCTGAAATGATCGGAACGGGGCAGTCGAAAATTGCCTGAGCGACAATCTCTTCATTAAATGCCCATAAATCTTCTATAGAACCTCCGCCACGTCCGACGATGATGACATCAGCCTCTGAGCAGGACAAAGTTTGAATGCCCTTTACTATGCTCTCGGCGGCCTTTTCGCCTTGTACTATGGCAGGATAAAGAATGATCTGGATATGCGGGTTACGTCTGGTGGCGACATTGATGATATCGCGCACAGCAGCCCCTGTTGGTGCCGTCACAACACCGAGAGTTCGTATGTACTTTGGAATCGGCTGCTTGTATTCAGATGCAAACATACCGGATTCCTGTAGTCTCTTCTTTAGCTCTTCATATCTCTCATAAAGAACTCCAGCTCCGTCAAGTTCTATCTTCCTTGCATAAAGCTGGTATTTACCATCTCTTTCATATACACTTATCGAACCTGAGACCTTGACCTGCTGGCCTTCCTTCATCTCAAAGGATAGACCCTTAAGTCTGTCAGAGGAAAACATCACGCAGGCTAAAGCAGCACCATTATCCTTGATAGTGAAATATATGTGACCGGATGAATGGTACTTACAGTTACTGACCTCTCCCTTGACCGTAAGACTCCTTAGGAGAAAGTCCTGTGTAAACATATTTTTTATGTATGTATTAACCTGTGTGACTGTATATTCACTGCGCAAATTTAGCTAACACTCCGTTTACGAAGGCAGGTGAGCCATCCTGACCGTATTTCTTGGCCAGCTCAACAGCTTCGTTAATTGCGACACCGGTAGGTACCGAATCATCATACTTGATCTCATAGATAGCAAGTCTGATGATGGCAAGATCAACCTTACCAATTCTACTTGTGTTCCATCCGGTTGTCTCTTTATTTATTGCCTCATCAATCTCCGGAAGCTTCTCAGCGATCTTCTCGTACTTATCCCTGATATAATCAGCGTCCTTAGTACTTATTTCCTTGTCAGAGGTCTGGGTAAAGAGCTCCTCCTGCTCTGACATATCTTCCATTGAGTTGAATTCAACACGAAAGAGCAGTTCAAAAACCTGCTCTCTTAGTTCTGTTCTATTCATCATTATTTGTCCTTCTTATGCCTTGGGCATTGTGATGCCGGCAATCCTGATGTTGACATCTGTTACTTCAAGTCCTGTCATGTTCTCAACAGAAGCCTTAACACGGGTCTGTGCCTGCTGACATGTTGCAGGAATATTGAAACCGTATGACATCATAAGTGCAAGATCAACCTTCACGTCGCTTGATCCAACGATGACCTTGGCCCCTTTTGAAAGGTTCTTTCTGCTGACTTTCTCTAAATTCTCACTTGTATAATTACCGGCCATAGCTGAAACACCATCAACCTCAAGGGCTGCAAGTGCTGCAATTCTGGCCACAACATCATCTGCGATCTTAACTGATCCTACTTCTGCAATTTCTTTTCCCATTTCAGTTCCTCTCATTTACTTGCGATAAAACAAGCATGCTTTATTATAACTTTAAATACCTTTATCACTCATTATATCATAAATATCCAAAACATGGGTCAGAGCCAAAATATAATAGTTCTGGTATCTTCAAAAGTGGTATATGATACCTGTGAAGTATCTCCCTGAAGGTATTCAAACACTTTTCTGTTAGTGATAAGCTCCTCAAAGAGCGCATCATAAATCTCATCCGACGCACACTTTATGGTCACATTCCTGCTGTCGTCCTTGTATCTGCGGTCAAAGAGATCTCCGACCAGTACAAGCTCAGCTGATGTGAAGTACTCATCCTCTCTGACATAGTAATTGTCAGTCATGCTGTTGCATACTGGCATGCGAATAATATCTGAGATAGTGTGATTTCTGAGAAGCTCGGCAGTCGTTACATTGAGATAGTCATAATTAACATCCGGGAGCTTGGTTGCATCCGCACTTTCACCTGAAACCGTCTGATAGGAAGCATCTCCCCATGTCACATCCAGGTAGTAATAAGTGTTGTTGCAAAGAACAAGGTTCCAGGCATGTCTTATGTCTTTTCCGTTCTTGGTATTAACCGTTCCGGTAACAAGTGTGCAGCTGACTCCCATCTTGTTAAGCAGGTACTGGGCAGCCTTGGCATAGCCGTTGCATACACTCTTTCCGTTAATAAATACCGAGCAGATATTCTGATTGTCCGCAGCACCGATATCATAATCGGTGTTGGCGATCAGATACTCGTATATATACTTGATGATGTAGTAATCATCCTCTGAAGCCGGTGCATTGGCAAGACATGCATGAACTGCTTCATTGATCTTGGCCTGCCTCTTCGCTACCTCTGTGGCATCATACAGATAATTACCGGTAAAAGAAATCTTGGTTATAGTATCACCAACCGAATAATTGGTGTACTGATAGCCATCTACGTAGAAAATCTCCGGGTGATCAGCCATGACATAGTCAAAGACCATCTCTATCGCATCATCACTTGTGGTGGATACTATTATGTCTTTTGACAGAGAATTGAGAGTCGCAAGGATCTCTACGTAGAGGGTCTTGCCTGCATCCGTGAGATGCTCATAGGCATAAAGACCTTCCTGCTGCTTCTTGAGCTTGGCAATTCCGTCATCCGTAAGACCGATGGCAACTCTTGCAGCCTTCATGTCCTCGTCAATATCTGCCTCGGATGCGTTCTTGTACTTTGCTTCAAGAGCAATATCTGCCGGCTCGCTTGTGCTAAACTCAAGCGCTGCAGCATCTTCTTCCGGCTCTGAGCTCTCCAGCGTTCCTATGTCAAAAGAAATCTCTTCTGCCGCCTGCTCAACTTCCTGCGCCGGAACATCTTCTTCTGCCACATAGATATCCTCTACACTGGCAGCTTCAAAGATGTCATCGCTATACTCCATCGGATCCTTGATTCCAAGAGCCTTAAGATAGTCATCAAAACTCTCATATTCACATCCGGTCAGAGATAATGCGCAGGTTGCCGTCACCAGCACAAGAGCAATGCCCCTTTTAATTGTCATGACAGCTTTTTTCAAAAGCGCCCCTCCAGAGTAAAATCTTAGTTTTTCTTGAACTCGGAAAGAATAAGTCCCTTGTTTCTCTCCATTGTCATACCGACACTCCACTCGTTGATAAACAGAAGAAGTGGTCTGTCGTGCATATCCTTGATCTTCTTCATGTCGGAAGTTCCAACAAGTGAAGACATATCTACATCCTCGTTGTCCACCCATCTGATGTACTCGTATGGAAGGCTCTCAAGGATGATCTCAACATTATACTCACTCTCAAGTCTAAACTTTAATACATCAAACTGCAAGACACCAACAACACCAACAATGATTTCTTCAAGACCTGTGTTGTACTCCTGGAAGATCTGGATGGCACCTTCCTGAGCTATCTGTGTGATACCCTTTACGAACTGCTTACGCTTCATGGTATCAACCTGGCGAACTCTTGCAAAGTGCTCGGGAGCAAAGGTAGGGATTCCCTCATATACCACGTTGTCCTTAGGCATGCATACTGTATCTCCGATAGAGAAGATACCCGGATCAAATACGCCCATGATATCTCCCGCATAAGCCTCTGAGAGGATCTTACGCTCATCAGCCATAAGCTGCTGAGGCTGTGAAAGACGCATAACCTTGCCACTCTGAACATGCTTAACTTCCTTGTCTGCATCATATCTGCCTGAGCATATTCTCATGAAAGCAACCCTGTCTCTATGAGCCTTGTTCATGTTAGCCTGAATCTTGAAGACAAAGGCAGTGAAATCACTCTCCTTAGGGTCAATCTTGGTGCCGTCTGCTGAAACCCTTCCTGTCGGTGGTGTAGCCATCTTAAGGAAGTGATGTAAAAAGAGCTCTACGCCGAAATTCTGAAGAGCTGATCCAAAGAATACGGGCGTAAGTTCACCTGCTCTTACTTTCTCAAGATCATACTCAGCACCTGCTCCGTCGAGGAGCTCGATATCATCGGTGAGCTTGCTGAAAGCGTCCTGACCAACCTCTTTGTCAATGGCATCTGTATCTGTCATTGCAATGATAGTCTCTTTTCCCTCCTTGGTACCCTTCTGGGTCTCAGAGAAAGTTACGATGTGATTCTCTCTTCTGTCATAGATTCCCTTGAAGTTCTTACCTGAACCGATTGGCCAGTTCATGGGACATGTGGCAATACCGAGATTATTCTCGATATCATCAAGAAGATCAAAGGTGTCCATTGCATCTCTGTCCAGCTTGTTGATGAAGGTAAAGATCGGAATATGACTCATGGCGCAGACTTTAAAGAGCTTTCTTGTCTGGGCCTCAACACCCTTACTTGCATCTATTACCATGACTGCTGAATCCGCAGCCATCAGTGTTCTGTAGGTATCCTCCGAGAAATCCTGGTGTCCGGGGGTATCAAGGATATTGATACAGCACCCTTCGAAATTAAACTGAAGTACTGATGATGTTACAGAAATACCTCTCTGCTTCTCAATCTCCATCCAGTCAGAAACCGCATGTCTTGCTGTCGCCTTACCCTTTACAGATCCGGCCATATTAATAGCACCACCATAAAGCAAAAACTTCTCTGTAAGTGTAGTCTTACCGGCATCCGGATGCGAAATAATCGCAAATGTACGTCGCTTGTTTATCTCATTAATCGTATCTTTAGAATTACCCATTTTAATATCCTTATTACCTAAAACGAGGGGCTGCGAAATCTATGTTTGTCGCCGCAGGTGGTTGATATCGGCCGGTACTTAGCACCTGTCCTTTAGGTGCTTAGTACCGTTGCCAGATATCACCAGCGCAAGCGTGCCAAGAAGACAAACATAGATTTCAGCAGCCCCGTATTATGTCAATACAGTAAATTACTGGGCACAGTCTTTAATTGAGAAGCTGATTCTGCCCATCTTGTCCTTGCCAAGGCATACAACCTTAACAGTGTCACCAAGTGTGAGAACGTCCTCAACGTGCTCGATTCTCTCCTTGGAGATCTTGCTGATGTGAACCATTCCTTCCTTGCCGGGAGCAAACTCTACGAATGCACCGAACTCCTTGATGCTTACAACCTTACCTGTGAATACCTGACCTTTCTCGAAGTCTGTAACGATGGTCTTAACCATTTCTACAGCCTTCTCGATCATAGCCTTATCTTCACCGCATACAGAAACCTTACCGTCATCTGTGATGTCGATCTTAACACCTGTTCTTGCAATGATCTCGTTGATTGTCTTTCCTCTCTGTCCAACAACATCACCGATCTTCTCAGGATCGATCTGGAGAGAAACGATCTTAGGAGCATACTCAGATACTTCAGGACGAGGAGCAGCAATAGCCTTGCTCATGCACTCATCCATGATGAAGAATCTTGCCTCACGGCACTGTGCGATAGCTGTCTCAACGATAGGCTTTGTAAGACCGTGGATCTTGATATCCATCTGGATAGCTGTGATACCGTCTTTTGTTCCTGTTACCTTGAAGTCCATATCTCCGAAGAAGTCCTCAAGGCCCTGGATATCAGTAAGAACTACGAAATCGTCATCTGTATCGCCTGTTACAAGACCGCAGGAAATACCTGCAACCATCTTCTTAATAGGAACACCGGCAGCCATAAGTGACATGCAGGATGCACATGTTGAAGCCATTGATGTTGATCCGTTTGACTCAAATGTCTCTGATACTGCACGGATTGCATAAGGGAACTCCTCAACGCTTGGAAGAACAGGAAGAAGTGCTCTCTCAGCAAGTGCACCGTGACCGATCTCTCTACGTCCGGGTCCTCTTGAAACCTTTGTCTCACCTACTGAATAAGCAGGGAAGTTGTACTGATGTACATATCTCTTGTCTGCAGCAAATGCATCAAGACCTTCAACCTTCTGAGCCTCTGAAAGAGGTGCAAGAGTTACAACGTCACAGATCTGTGTCTGTCCACGAGTGAACATAGCACTTCCGTGTACTCTTGGGATGAGGTCAACTTCTGCTGCAAGAGGTCTGATCTGCTTGATCTCACGTCCGTCAGGTCTCTTGTGATCCTTAAGGATCATCTTACGAACGGTCTTCTTCTCATACTGATAAATAGCCTCACCGAGGATTGCAAGCCACTCTTCGTTGTCTGCAAACTTCTCTGTAAGTCTATCTGTGATCTCTGCAATGTTGCCTTCTCTTGTCTGCTTGTCATCTGTGAAGACTGCCTTCTCCATCTCCTCAGGAGGAACAACTTCCTTGATTGCAGCAAAGAGCTCTTCAGGAACAGCACAGCTTGTGTACTCGTGCTTAGGCTTACCAACCTCAGCTACGATGCCCTTGAAGAATTCGATGATCTGAAGGTTCACATCATGAGCCTTGTAGATAGCTTCCTTCATCTTCTCCTCAGGGATCTCGTTAGCACCGGCCTCGATCATGATAACCTTCTGTCCTACAGATGCTACTGTAAGCTTGAGGTCACCGGTGTTCCACTGCTCCTGAGTAGGGTTAACGATAAGCTCGCCGTCGATCATACCCATCTGTGTCATAGCGCAAGGGCCATCAAATGGGATATCTGAAATAGAAACTGAAACAGATGCGCCCAGCATAGCAACCAGTTCAGGTCTGCACTGGGGATCTACTGACATAACCATAGTCTCGATTGTAACGTCGTTACGATAGTCCTTAGGGAAAAGAGGTCTCATAGGACGATCGATTACACGGCTTGTAAGGATAGCATTCTCAGATGGCTTACCCTCTCTCTTGTTGTATCCACCGGGGAATTTACCAACTGCGTAGAACTTCTCACCATACTCTACTGAAAGTGGGAAGAAATCAATTCCGTCTCTTGGCTTAGCTGATGCTGTAGCTGTGCAGAGAACTGTTGTATCTCCATACTGCATGAAAGCACATCCGTTTGCCTGTTTTCCTACCTTGCCAATCTCAACCTTAAGTGTACGACCAGCCAGTTCCATTGAATAAGTTTTTACCATTTTTTCTCCTTCTGCTCATCCGCCTTCCCTCATCCAGTGCCAAAATCCCGGCACTACTTCGGGTGCGTGTGCATTAAAACATGTTTACTCTTCTATAGAAAAGCGCATAAAAAGCGCAAATTCTCATAAACGTAGAAAAGCGGAATAAGCCGACGTTAATCAGCCTTATCCCGCCTTTGCTTTCAAAAATTACTTTCTGAGACCAAGATCAGCGATGAGCTTACGATAAGCTTCGATGTCCTTCTTCTTGAGGTATCCAAGAAGGCTACGTCTCTGACCAACCATCTTAAGAAGACCTCTTCTTGAGTGGTGATCCTTAGGGTTCTTCTGAAGGTGCTCGTTGAGCTCCTGAATTCTCTCTGTAAGGATAGCTACCTGAACCTCAGGTGATCCTGTGTCGCCGGCCTTTCTGGCAAACTTGTTGATAACTTCAGTTTTCTTCTCTTTTGTGATCATTTTCTTTTCTCCTTTTAAATCTTTAATCCTGAAATGCGCCTGTTACCAAGGCCCGGTTGGAGTGTCCATGACCGTTAGTAAAGGTCGTTTCTGTTACTGTTGCAGGAAATCAAGCTGCAACCAATTTATACTATCACACAAAGTCATTTGTGTAAAGTATTATCTTTACTCATGCAGTTTATGCTCTGGCATTCTCCAGATCACTCTGTATCTGAGCCTTAAGCATATCAAGACTGTCAAACTTCATCTCGGGTCTTACGAATCTCAGTAGCTCAACCTCAATAAACTCCCCGTAGGCATCGCCGTCGAAGTCGTAGATATAGGTCTCAACTCCGACCTTTTCCTGTTCGGATATAGTTGGCTTTCTGCCTATATTGGTCATTCCGTCGTACACCTTACCGCCGAGGTGAACCTTGCTGGAATAGACTCCGTAAGGAGGAAGCAGCTTATCTTCAGGCGGAATGATGTTGACTGTGGGAATCCCAATCGTATGACCGATATGTCTTCCATGCTCGACAATTCCGCAGACACTGTAGTAACTGCCAAGGAGTCTTTCTGCCATGGCCATGTTGCCGTCGGCTACTTCATTCCTGATCCTCGTGGAGCTGACCTCTGCACCGTCAAGTCTTACCTTGTCGATAAGTTCAAGCTCGTAAAGAAGTTCTCCTGCAAGGCTCTTTAATAGGTACTGATCTCCTCTTCCTCCGGCTCCGAAGGTCACATCGGTTCCGGCTGCAATGTAATCTGCAGAGAGCTGACCGACAAGGATCCTTCTTACAAAGTCTTCCGGATCTGTAGCTGCTGTTACTTCCGTAAGAGGAAACTCAATAAGGACGTCGATTCCCAGCTTTTTAAACTCTCTTCTCTTTTCCTGCCTGGTGTAGAGCTGGCGCACCTTGTGCCCGGTAAAGAATTCTTCCGGCGATGGATCAAAGGTAAAGACTACGCTTTTTAAGCCGTCTTTTTTCTGCTCCAAAATGTACTTGAGGAGCTTTTTGTGACCCACGTGTATTCCGTCGAATTTACCGATAGCCACGGCACTTTTCTCGTCTATATGAAACTTGGTTGTTCCGGTAATTATTTCCATCTTATGATCTTTCGATTATGCTTCGTAAAAGAACTTGTCCACGTTAAAAAGTCTTGTTCTTTCATTGTATGTGTAGATGCCAAAGAAGGTATCGTCCTCAGAATAAACCCTGAAAGAGTTGCCATCCTTAAACATCTCTTTTTCGTATTCAGTGTCATTAACGCCGGTGGGATCTTCATTGAGGACGTTGTCCTTTCTGAAGCTGTTTCCGTTTTCCAAAAGCTTTCTTGCAGCGTCTTTTACATGGATCTTATCAAGGTCCCTGAAAATATACTCAGGCGATTTAATTATGTCTCCTAAAGTTCCTGCATCCCTGAGCTCTTCCACCTGCGACAGAGTAACTGCACTGTCCAGCGAAAATGCTCCCACACGGGTTCTTGTAAGATGCTGCATCGCTGCGCCACATCCCAGCCTCTGGCCGATGTCATGGCAAAGGGTTCTGATATAGGTTCCCTTGGAGCATTTGATCTCCATGGTAAAAATGTGGTCGGACGCAAGTAGTGAATCATCTAAAATAGTAATGGCATCTATGTGAATCTTACGGGCTTTCCTCTCGACTTCTATGCCTACCCTCGCAAGCTCATAGAGCTTTTTCCCATTCTGCTTGATTGCGGAAAACATAGGCGGAATCTGGTCGTAATCACCAACAAAAGCCTTTACTGCCTCGTGAAGTTCTTCCCTAGTGACATTTACTTCATTTGTCTCAAGGACCTGACCGGACATATCCTGAGTATCTGTGGTAACGCCAAGTCTGCACACGGCAATATACTCTTTGTCGTGGTCTGTGAGCATCTCGACCAGTTTGGTCCCTGTTCCCAGGCATACAACCAAAACTCCTACAGCATCAGGATCAAGAGTCCCGGTGTGGCCGATCTTTTTCTGCTTAAGGATTCCGCGGAGCTTAGCCACTACATCATTTGAAGTAAAGCCCTGCTCCTTGTATATATTTATAAGTCCGTTGTATTTGTTCTGCATTTTTTACCCGCTTACAAAAATCACAAGACATCTCTCACGATTTGCCTTGTGATCCATAAGTCTCAATCAAACTCCGTAGAGCTGTTTGTGAATGTATTTAGTAATGTTGTTGATAACGTCGTGGCTTGTTCCGCTGACAGTGCAGCCTGCTGCCCTGACGTGTCCGCCGCCGCTGAACATCTCGGCTACTTCAGCCACATTTACTGCTCCGTTACTGCGAAGGCTTACCTTGTACTCAAGTGGTGCAAGTTCATACATAAATATCGCGCAGTCAACTCCGATCGTGAGGAGCAGCTGATTTACAATACCATCCAGGTCATTGCTTGAAACGCCGTAGAATTCCATTGTCTGCTTGGAGACAACCGATACTATGCATCTTCCATCCATCAGCATAATGCTCTCAAGAAGGGCTCTTCCAAGAATCTGATTCTGGATATAGGTCTTTTCGTAAAAGACATGATCAATAAGGCTACCAAAGTCAAAGCCGTAGGAAATCAGCTCTGCTGCAGTCTTCATGGTCTTGGGCGATGTGTTGTTGTACTTGAAAACGCCCGTATCTGTTACCATTCCCATGTAAAGGGACTTGGCAATTTCAATATCAATTTTGTCCGGATCAATAACATCGTAAATAAGCTCACATGCTGAACTTGCAGTAGGTACTATGTAGTTCTCGTCACCACTGCCTTTGTTGCTCACATGATGGTCAATATTTACTGTCTTTGCAGCTGCATCAAAATACTTCTCTGCATCTCCTGTCCTGTCCTTGGAACAATCCAGAACAAAGAATATATCATAGCTTTCAATATCTGTCTGAAAATCACTTCTTACATCTTCTATATCTTTGATAAATCTGTATTCCGGTGGAATTGTCTCAAGGAAGACATCGCATCGAATCTTGGGATAGTTCTTTTTGATATAAAGATACAGTCCCATGCATGAGCCGATGCAATCACCATCAGGTCTGATGTGGCCACTTATTCCGATTGTTTTTGCGCTTTGGACAAGCTGGTCAATCTTCATTCTTCCTCCTGATCTTCTTCCGGCAAATCTTCGTCCAGGCTCTCTCCACGGGCAAGTCTTGCCTCGTTATCCTTAGCCGTTACTTCATCAATCTTCTTGGACATGTTAATTGCATACTCAATGGAGTCGTCCATTATAAATCTGAGCTCAGGTGTATATCTCATGTTAAGCTCTTTTGCAAGAGTAGAGCGGATATAACCGGATGCGGACTTAAGTCCCTCCTGAGTTCTTGCTCTGTCCTCTTCATTACCCATTACAGTAACCCAGACCTTACAGGTCTTAAGATCAGGAGCAACCTCTACATCCATGACAGATGTAAAGGGACTGATCCTTGGGTCCTTGCTGTAACGGATTGCCTCTGAAATAACCTTCTGGACTTCACCGTTTATTCTTCTGTTTTTATTACTGTTTTTACGCATTTCTTATTCCTCTGTGGAAGGGCATCACTGACGTGGTACCTCTACCATCTCATAAGCTTCTACCCTGTCTCCTTCATGGATCTGGTCAAAGCCGTCAAATACAAGACCGCACTCGAAGCCTTCCTTAACTTCCTTAACGTCGTCCTTGAATCTCTTAAGTGATCCGAGATCTCCTTCGAAGATCATATCGTCATCTCTGTAGATACGAACCTTGCAATCCTTCTTGATGACACCGTCCTTGACAAATGCACCGGCGATGTTACCAACCTTGGATGCCTTGAAGATCTGACGAACCTCAGCATGTCCTGTAACTCTCTCTTCATAGATAGGTGCAAGCATGCCCTTCATAGCATACTCGATCTCTTCTATTGCCTGATAGATAACCTTGTAAAGCTTGATCTCAACGCCTTCGTGCTCAGCCATGCTCTTAGCTGTTGCATCAGGACGAACATCAAATCCGATGATGATGGCATTTGATGCTGCAGCAAGGGTTACATCAGACTCATTGATGGCACCAACGCCACCATGAATAACCTTAACAACAACTTCCTCATTGGAAAGCTTAAGAAGGCTCTGTTTAAGGGCCTCTACGCTACCCTGTACATCGGCCTTGATGATGATGTTGAGTTCCTGAAGTCTTCCTTCCTCGATCTTGGAGTAAAGATCATCAAGTGACATCTTAGCCTTTGTCTCTTCAATAAGGTCTTTCTTGTGCTGCTGAAGGTATGTGTTTGCGTACTGCTTAGCCTCTTTGTCTGTCTCATGTCCAAGGAATACCTCACCGGCATTTGGAACATCTGAAAGACCAAGGATCTCAACAGGCTGTGAAGGACGAGCTTCTTTAAGCTTGTTGCCCTTATCGTCAACCATGGCTCTAACCTTACCTGAGCTTGCTCCTGCAGAGATGAAATCTCCGACATGAAGTGTTCCCTTCTGAACAAGAACGTTAGCTACAGGGCCACGGCCCTTATCAAGTCTTGCCTCAAGGACAAGTCCTCTTGCTTCTCTGTCAGGGTTAGCCTTGAGCTCAAGGATATCAGCTGTGAGGATGATGGTCTCAAGGAGGTCCTCAATACCTTCACCTGACTTAGCTGAAACAGGTACGAACTCTGTTGTTCCGCCCCAATCTGTTGAAACAAGACCATACTCTGTCATCTCCTGCTTAACGCGGTCGATGTTGGCATTTGGCTTATCAATCTTGTTGATCGCAACGATGATCTCAACCTCTGCAGCCTTAGCATGGTTGATAGCCTCAACTGTCTGAGGCATTACACCGTCATCAGCAGCAACTACAAGTACTGCGATATCTGTAGAATTAGCACCACGCATACGCATAGCTGTGAATGCTTCGTGACCGGGAGTATCAAGGAATGTGATCTTCTGGTCATTTACAGATACTGTATAAGCACCGATTCTCTGCGTGATTCCGCCTGCCTCTCTGTCTGTAACGGATGTCTTACGGATAGCATCAAGAAGTGATGTTTTACCGTGGTCAACGTGACCCATTACGCAGACTACAGGAGGTCTCTTCTTAAGTGTCTCAGGTGCATCGTCTTCTTCCTTAAGAAGCTCTTCGATAACATCTACAGGAACTTCCTTCTCGCAGAGGATATCATAATCAGCTGCGATATTCTCAGCATCCTCATAGCTAAGCTCAGTATTAACAGTTGAAATCTGACCTGCCATAAAGAGCTTCTTGATGATAACTGAAGGCTGCATCTTCATCTTCTCAGCCAGTTCCTTGATGGAAACCTTCTCAGGGATTGTGATAACCTTGATCTGCTCCTCAGGTTCCTCCACCTTCTTAACTTCAGGCTTGATGAATCTGCCGACTCTCTTGCTTCTTGGCATCATCTCTTCCTGCTCAAGAGCAAAGTCTTTCTTGTTTCTCTTATCCTTCTCCTGGTTCTGACGGCGTCTTGAGTCATGTCCGCCCTCAGGTCTGTCAGCTGCGCCATCAAAGCCGCCTCTCTGACCACCCTTGTTATCATTCTTGCCGGCGAATCTGTTATCTTTTCCGCCACCAAACTTACCACCGCCGTTTGACTGGCCGCGGTCGTTTCTGTCGTTTCTATCGTTTCTTCCTCCCTGGAAGGCAGGTCTGTCGCCTCTCTGAGGATTTCTGTTATCTCTGTTGTCTCTGTTATCTCTGTTGTCTCTGTTATCCCTGTTATCTCTATTCTGAGCAGGTGCTGCAGGTCTTGCAGGAGCCTGCTGCTGTGCAGGTCTTGCCGGTGCCTGCTGCTGTGCAGGTGCACTCTGCTGAACAGGTGCTGTATTCTTAACAGGTGCAGGAGCTGCCTCCTGAACAGGCGCTGCTTCCTTCTTTGGTGCAGGCTTTGGAGCTACAGACTTATTGATAGGCTGGTTATAGCTCTCCATCTGTGAAGGAGCTGTTAAAGGCTTGATAGGACGGTATGTGTTCTGAGCCTGAGCAAATGTAGGTCTTCTCTGGCCCTGTCCGTTGCCACCCTGGTTTCTGTTGTCACGGTTTCTGTTTCCGAAGTCTCTGTTTCCGTTTCCACCCTGCTGGCCCTGTCCGCCTCTCTGTGAATTATTGTTGTTGGTAACAACAATGATCTTCTTCTTTTTCTTGACAGGTGCCTGCTCTCCTGCTTTTGGTACCGGAGCTGCCTCTTTTACAGGTTCTTTCTTAGGCTCTTCTGCCTTGGGAGCTTCTACAGCCTTAGGTGCTTCTACAGCCTTTGGAGCCTCTGCAGCCTTTTTAGGTGCTTCTTCTGCAGCGCTCTTTCCCTGTCCCTTACCAAAATTCTTTCTGGCAACGTCAGCATCTGTCTCTTCTATTGAACTGTTAGAGCGTTTTGCTTCTATTCCTTTTTCCTGCAAAAAAGCTATCAGCTCTTTTGCCTCGCATCCAAGCTCTCCCGCAAGTTCGGATATTTTAATTTTTGCCATTCGCATTTCCTCCACTTGTTTCTTCGAGTAAGTTCTTCCGAAGTGACTCAGACAGACCTTTGTCCGTTATTGCCAGACTAGTTCGAACATCCTTACCAATTGCATGTCCCAGTTTTTCCATGTCTCCAAAGAAAACTATCGGGACGTTATAATACTTACACTTATCACTAAACTGTTTGGTCGTATTATCTGAAGCATCTTCTGCTACAATGACCAAACAAGCCTTTCTTTTGCGGATTGCATCCATTACGGCTGTTTCTCCGCTTTTAACCTTGCCTGCTCTCATACAAAGACCAAGCAAAGAATAAACCTTATTTGGATCCAACTTTAGCTAAGCTCCTTTTCCATTCGCTCAAGCACTTCTGCCGGTATATGTGACTTAAGTGATCTCTCAAGGCCTTTGTTCTTAACTGCCTTTTTAAGGCAATCGGCATTGTTACATATATATGCTCCTCTGCCATTGGCCCTGCCGGTGGTATCAAGAAGTATCTCATCCTCAGGAGTCTTAAGAACCCTGATCAGATCCTTCTTTTCCTTCATCTCACCACAGCCAACACATTTTCTCATGGGAATTTTCTTTTGCATGTATTCTCCAACCAGAGTTTAAGTTACTCTTCAGTGCCCTCTTCAGGTGCCTCTTCGTACTCTTCCTCGTACTCGCCCTCATACTCCTCATCGTACTCATCCTCATCATCGAGGTAGTCTTCCATACGGAATCCGGGAGCATCCTTAGCGTGTGTCTCATCCTTGATATCGATCTTGTAGCCTGTAAGTCTTGCTGCAAGTCTTGCATTCTGACCTTCCTTACCAATGGCAAGTGAAAGCTGGTAATCAGGAACAACAACCTTAGCGCTCTTCTCTTCAGGATCAGCAAATACTGCTACGATCTTTGCAGGTGAAAGAGCATTCTGAATGAGGTTACCGGGGTTCTCATCCCAGTTGATAACGTCGATCTTCTCGCCGCCGAGCTCATCAACAATAAGGTTGACTCTGCTTCCGTTAACACCTACGCATGCTCCTACAGCATCTACGTTAGGATCCTTGGAATAAACAGCGATCTTGGTACGGCTTCCTGCCTCTCTTGCGATTGACTTGATCTCAACTGTACCGTCCTGGATCTCAGCAACTTCCTGCTCGAAGAGTCTCTTTACAAGATCAGGGTGTGTACGGGATACAAGAATCCTTGGTCCCTTTGAACCATTCTTAACTTCAAGAACATATACTCTAAGACGCTGTGTAGGTCTGTAAACCTCAGTCTTAACCTGCTCATTCTCATTGAGGATAGCATCTGCTCTTCCAAGGTTGATAGAGATGTTCTTGCCGATGAATCTCTGAACAACACCTGTTACGATGTCATGCTCCTTTTCGAAATACTCATTATAGATAGCGCCACGCTCTTCCTCACGAATCTTCTGAAGGATAACGTTCTTGGCGTTCTGTGTAGCGATACGTCCAAACTCCTTGGAATTGAGAGATACAGGAACGATATCTCCAACCTTGGCCTTCTTTGAAATCTTCTTGGCATCATCAAGTGAGATCTCAAGGTTGGGATCCATTACATCATCTGCTGTCTCAACAACTTCCTTGTCAGCGTAGCACTTGAAATCGCAGCTCTCTCTGTCAACTTCTACTCTGATGTTCTCAGCCTTACCGAAGTTGTTCTTGCATGCTGTGATAAGAGAGTTCTCTATAGCATCAAAAAGTGAATCCTTGCTGATGTTCTTCTCTTTCTCAAGTAGCTCAAGGGCATCCATTAATTCTTTACTCATCGTAATCTCCATTTCCGTCCGGATTAAAAATCCAGAGCAAGCTTAATAACTGATATCTCTTTTCTTATAAAAGTTTCATCTTCATCATTTATAGTTACGGTAACTGTGGTGTCATCAAACGCCTTTAGTGTACCGGCAAACTCCTTAACTCCATCCCTGGGCTTAAAGAGCTTAAGCTCAACGTCCTGACCAATACTGTTTGCAAAATGCCTGTCCTTCTTGAGCTGCCTTCCAAGTCCGGGGCTTGAAACCTCCAAAGTGTAGGCTTCCTCAATAAAGTCATCCGCATCAAGCGCATCAGAGAGCGCATGATTTACATCAACGCAGTCATTGATGTTAACACCGCCATCCTTGTCGATGTAGGCTCTAAGGTACCATTCTCCGGCTTCCTTGACGTACTCGACATCATAGATCCTCACACCGAACTTCTCGCAGATAGGCTGTAAGATTGCTTCAGTCTTTGCTTCAATTTCGCTTTTCTTCATTATGTAATTTCCTCTCTTAATTGAGACCGTCAAGATAACAGCGCCTTTCCGTTATCTTGGCATAAAGAAAGTGGGCTTTTTTCGAGCCCACTTACAATTTACATGTAGACAATACCATGTTTATGCGATTTCGTCAAGGGTTTTCTAGTTCCCCCTACTATTTACCCATGATCTCTTTTACCAGATCCTCGTATTCCTGCATTGTGATTGCCTTATCCCGGAAGGTGAAGGTGCTGTTCTCATCATATTGGTCATTCTCATTATCCCAGTACTCAGCAGACAGGGTAAAAGAGTCTTCGGCTTCGCCCTTACCGTTGTATTTATCAAGCCAGTACATCTGCCTTCCGCCGTGGGATGTATCACGATGAACTATATATACTGCATCCTGATAGTTTGTGTAGCTAAGTTCGCCGGTTGTTCCCTCACCCTCTGCAAGGACATATACCTTGTCGTCTCTGACATCGATATACATTCCGCCGTAAGGGCCGTTTATGATCAGCTCTTCTTCACCGTCATTGTCAAGGTCAACTCTCTCATCACTTACTGTGTAGCACTCCCAGTCCTCCGGATCATGCGGAAGATCTGAGTACTTGAAGGTATATTCCCCACCGTCTTCAGTGATACGGGTTGCAGATACTTCTCCATCAAGAAAGGCCTGGTAAAGGTCTTTTTCTTCCTCTTTTGGCACATCACCGTTTGAACATGCAACAAGACTAATGACAGCTGCGCCGGTCATGGCCATAATCAATAACTTGTTCACTCTTTTCATAACTCTCTCCTCTTTTTCCTTTTCTTACAATTACTTATCCCCGAATTTCAAATTCCCCTCAAGAACAGAAACTTTACTTGCATAAAATGAGAATTCTCCGCTATCAAGCAGATTCCCGGCATCATCGGTAACTCTTATATCAAACACAAGAATGTGCCGACCGGTCTTTAGCTTCATGCACTCACAGTATATATACTCTGTGTTCACAGCAGGTAAAAGAAAATTCAGATTAGCAGATACGGTTGTGACATAATATCCGCTCATGCTTCCCGTCGCTCCCGCCATAGCATCAACAAATGAAAGCAGCGCTCCGCCGTGAATACTTCCGTATGTGTTATGGAGTCTCTCGTCACACTTAACTCTTGCCTTGCTGTAGGTTGAGCTAAGTTCAAGTATCTCAAAGCCAATGAACTGATTGTACTTGTTGGAGTACAGTTCAGCAATCATTTTCTCTCTTATTAAGTTTTCTTTTTCTGTACGTGCTTTTCTCATTTTATTTAGTCCTTATTTCATCTTTCGAAATGTATTTGCTGTGCCGGTGCAGGTCACAAATCATAATACCGGCCTGCTATGCACTCTCATAATACGACAACAAATAGAATACAGCAATTGTTCCAGGATTTGTAGCACATCTTTCCTGTTGCTTTTTAGAATTTTTCAAATTTAGACAGTGAAAAAACAGGAAAGATCAGCGAAAACAAGCGCAATATCGTTAATTCTCTTTGAATTTTGTCCACCAATCACAAAATGATGTCTGATTCACATTTTACAAGCATTATATGAGCCAAAAATCACTGTTGCTTTTGAACATTCTTCAATTTAGGCAGACTGCCCTTTATCAAGTTTTACTAAATACTGATAAAGGCTCATCAGTGAATAAAATTGGGAATTATCTCGGGCAAAAAAATAAGCCAGAATACTTATGTATTCTAGCTTCTCGGGTTGGGCTGTTATAAACAGTCAGTACCTCGTAGCGGAATCGAACCGCTGATTCTGCCGTGAGAGGGCAGCGTCTTAACCGCTTGACCAACGAGGCATTTTTTAGTCGTCCGTATTGCGGCGACTTGTTTATATTATTACAAATCAAAATAAAATGCAAGCACTTTTTTAAATTTTTTTTATTTTATTTTTTCCGGGTGCAAAAAAAGAGACGGATCCTCATGAATCCGCCTCTTTCTTTATAATAAGTGTTTGATTATTAGCTGATAATTTAGTTCTTCTTGGAGCTGTCTGAGTTAGCCTTAGCGTTCCTAATTCTACAATACTACCCATCATCATTTATATAAATATTGTATTTTCTATGTTAGCATGTGATGAATCCAGTAAATATGCGGTTTTCCGAACACAAATTTTTTTTAAAAATTTAATTTTTATTCAAATCCGACTCTTTTAGCACATAAAAATGGGTCTGACCATCAGGCCAGACCCAAAATAATCATGTATTTTTATTTGTTTATCTTCTCTTTCTGAGCGATGTAAGTGCTCCGAGAGCTACTGTAGCAGCACTTAAGATTATCATAGAAGCTACAAGCGGATTCTGAGCCATATCGCCGGTTCTTGCTCTTCTTGCTCCAAGAACCTGTGGCAGATCTCTTGTTGCTCCAAGTACCTGAGGATCTTCCGCGCGTACAATTACGGTGTTATCTACAGGAGGATCAACAGGTGGATTTTCTTCAAGTGTTGGAGGTGTAGGAGGAGTGGGTGGAACCACGATTACTGATGGTGGTGTATCAGGAATATCCACGGTCTTTGTCTCTGTCCAGGTTCCTTTTCTGCTCTCCTTGGTGTACTTAATGAACTTAACCTCATAAAGGCTGTCAATCATAGTAAGACTTCTTGTATACTCCGTCTTATCAAGAAGTACTGAATCAGTCATAATTCCTGAAACAACGTAATTCTTAACCGTCTTATTGCCGGCAAGTGTGTAATAGGTTCTGCCGGTTGCTCCGACAACCTTGCTATCTACAAGGAAGCCCTTAGATCCAAATGTACTCCAGTGTCCTTCTGCTGCACCATTAATCTCATTGCAGATAATTGTTCCACTGAAGTTTCCGCTGTTAAGAGTAACTTTAGAGTTAGGAGCCAGGATATTTCCTACGTTATTCTCGCACTGAACGTTGATCTCTTTTGCCCCTGTCACAAATGTAATGTCAGGGCTGATGCCACCAAAATCATTCTGATGATTGCCGGTCTGGTTGGACTGGTAGTTTGACTTAGTGGTCACGATAGGCATTGTAACCTTATCACCGGTAAGAATAACTGTTACCTTCTCCGATGTTGCAATGCGAATAAAAGTATCACCTACTGTTCCGTCAACGTAGTAGGTTCCGCCTTTTGTGATGTCAATTTTATTCTTCTCAGATCTCTCACCTACGCCTGTGTACCAGTTCAATGTATTGTCAGCTGTCTTTTCAGTTGAGAGAATCTTGTTCATCTCGTTAACATAGGTTGATGTATCAATACCATAAGAAGTACTGGACCTGATATTATTATGCTCGTCGTAGTAATAATATCTTCCGCCTACGATGTAGCTGCACTCCTGATGCTGAGTCATTGTGCCATTAACCGCAAGAATGGTAAAAGACTCATCGACTGAATTTACTTTATAGTAAACAGTAGTGCCGTCAGACTTGGTCTCTTTATAGATTGTCTCGCCGTCCACAACCTCTTTATCCTTAAGAGCAATGATCCTGTTATATTCAGCTTCAGATGTAACCTTATAGCCGCTGAAGTTAGTGATGATGCCGGTTTTCTGCTCTTCAGGTAAAGGATGTTTTACTATTTCAATCTGATAACCGTCTGCTTCAAGGGCTGCTTTTGCTGCCTTTGCTTCATCCTCTGTTTCATAGATTATATCGCTGGCATAAGCTTCACTGTGGGTTCCGGTTCCATATCCGACAGTAACCAGCGCGTAGCCGCTCTTTCTTGCCTCATCCATTTCTGATTCTGCTGCTTCTGCTGTCTTATACTCTTCCTGAGGCTCGTATTTCTTTACCTTCTCTTCGAGGTTCTCTATAGAGCCAAGGATAAGCTCTTTTAACTCAGTATCAGTTACTATCTTTGTAACACCATCTTCAACATAGGTAATATCGTACTTCTCTCCGCATGAAACAGATGGAGCTATGATAAATTTTGTGTCTTTGGCAATAGAATTCTTTGTTAAAAGATCTGTCTGCTCGCTTGTAAGTGTTGTACTGCCAAGAGAATACTCGATCCTGTTATCCAAAGCATAACTTGTATTCTCATTTTCAAGCGCGTCCTTTATCTCATCAGGCGCATCAGTAAGAGGAACTTCCTCATCTCCTATCACAGCTATCACCTTTGATTCAGAAGAGCCCACTTTTGACTCAAGAATGAACTTATCTGCGCCACCAAGTGCATCGGGATCCTCAATTTCCGATACACGATTTCCCTTATTATCAGTAATGTAGTATTTCTTTGTTATACTATCAAACTCAATACCACTGTTTTCTGTATTATTCCCCGCCTGCTCTTCAACCTGGCTCTTTATCTCTTCTGCGAGCTTCTCATCAGATGTTGTTACAGTGGTAGTTGATGTAGTCTCTTTAGTATAAACGTCCTCTATGTATTCACCGGTAGTTGTGACTGTGTTTCCGTCTTCTACTACTGTGACATTCTCTGTATCTTTCGTCAGCTCCTCAGGGCTCTTTGTGTTCTCAACAACATTAACTTCAGTCTTTACATTCTCAAGACTTTCATCAGTGTTTTCTATAATTGCAGCAGCCTGATCCGCAACAGAATTCTGAACAGCTTCAGCTGCATTGTTATCTGATGAATCATCTTCAGGAATTCCATCACTTGCTTCTGCAGTAATTCCGTTTGCTGCAAAGACCAGAGTTCCGGTCATTAGGCAAAAGATTCCTTCCCTTATAGCCTGAGGAACATTGTTGTACAGTTTCATTTTAACGCCTCCATACCACACACATTTTTTGCTAAACAACACGTTGCGAAATACATCCTAAGGCATACACTATCATAAAAATAATCACATTTTTCACTATTTTTGATGTTTATGATTCTTTTAAGTTTTGCTTTATTTTATGTTTATTTTTTGATATTTATTCATACATAATAAGAGCGGATCTTTCGATCCGCTCTTACTATTGTGGTGTTTGATTAAAATATGTTTAGAAGTGGTAATATTTGCTTTAATTGATTATCCCTGAGCGTTTGCTTTTGCATTCCTTCTTCTTACGTACTCTTCAATTGAGAGTGCTGTAATAGCTGCGAGAATGATAAGTACCCACCAAGGGAATGGAGTCTGTGTAGCAATAGGAGCTGCTGCCTTAGCTGTCTCTTCTTCTTCGATTGCTACTGCTGGCTTTGTCTCTTCTTTCTTCTCTTCCTGCTTCTTCTCTACTGCCGGAGTTGCCTTTTTCTCTTCTTCACCTTCTCCTGCCTCTACTGCTGTAGCTGCTGCGCCTGATCTTGTTCTTGTTGCTCCGAGAACTGCCTGCTGAGGTGCTGGTGCTGCAGGAGCGGGTGTTACTGCTATAGGTGCTACAGGAATGTAATCTGTTGTGTCGTCAGGTGTTGTATCGCCTGTAGGCTCGCCTGTTGGCTCACCTGAAGGTCCGGGGCCGGGTGTAGGAGTCGGAATAAGATAATCGAATCCTTCTTCAAGTGCTGCAAGAGCTCTGTTTGCTTCATCCTGTGCTATACCTGCATTTATTGCTGCTATGAAGTATGCACCCTTCGCAAGGTTATATCCTGACAATGCTGAGTTGTATTGATTTCTTACCGCACTCAGCGCCTGTGCTGATACAAATTCTTTTGCCTTAAGATTTTTAAGTGCCTTTGCTGCATCGATAACTGCTTTCTGAGCATCTTCTACTGCTGCAAGTTTTCTCTCAGCAGCCTCTTTTGCTCCCTGTGCTGTACCGATTTCGCTGTATGCGTTCTGACGTGCCTGATCAAGTTCTGAAAGATCTACATTGATAAGCTTGTTAAGTCCGTCTATAACACCCTGAGCTTCATCAACCTTACCATCTGCACTGTTCTTGTCAGTTTTGTAATAATCTATTTCTTTATAATACTCTACGTAATTACCGGAAACTTTCTTTTTAATCTTGATCCAGTGAACTGACTTATGCCCGTCAACTATATATGTTTTATCCTCTACTTCATATAAGAATTTATCAGTTTTTGTATTACCGTCTTTATCTTTATAAGTTACAACAAACTTGTTATTACTACTGCCCTTGTTTACTGAAATTATTTCATTACCAAAGAGTTTATATTCTACCAGTGCCTTTGCCAGATCTTTATCTGCCTGATCTATAAGTGCTGCCGAACGTCCGCCATAATCGTAGTAATTCTTATAAGTATTCCAGGTATCTCTTTCATCCTGCTCAATTCCGTTAACCTTTTTGATCAGTGCCTCAAGAGCCTTCGCATCATCAAGTGCTGCCTGTGCGTCTGCAAGACTATCTTCTGCGTCTTTCTTATCTTGTACTGCTTTATTGTATGCACCGTCTGCTTCGTCGTATGCATTCTGCTTATCTGTTACGTTCTGCTCTGCGATGCCTTTAAGTCTGTTTGCCTCAGCTACTGCAGCCTGTGCATTGTTAAGAGCACTTGCCACATCACTTGAGCCATGAAGCCAAGTAATAGATGATTCCGGATTAAAGAACATGCTGTTATATCCATACTTGTTCTGAATCTTTAAAAGTTCTATCTCTGCATCAAATACAGCCCTATTTGCATCTGTAAGCGCCTTCTCTGCTTCATCAAGATCTGCCTTAGCCTGATCCTTAGCCTCTTTTGCGTCCTCAAGCTTTTCTCCCAGATCTTCTACAAGCTGCGCTGCATCGTCTGCCTTAGCCTGTGCCTCAGCTGCAATTCCTGTCGCCTGAGTCTTAGCTGCCTCTGCTTCTGCCTGTGTCTCATATGTTTCACCAGCCATCGACTCTACTGTGTTCGCATCCTGATATGCTCCAACTGCATCAACGAATGTTCCTATAACCGCGCCACCTGCCTGTGGCAATGTCTCTCCGACTTCCTGTAAAAAATCGCCTGTGCTTTCCTTGGCATCTTCTACTGCATCGTTGTAATCATCAATCTTGTCCTGTGCTGCATCATTGAGTTCATCCAGTTCTTCGATCGTATTATCGATATTCTCAAGTGCTGTCTCTGTGTTCTCGAGATATTTATCTGTTGTAGGCTGTGCTACCTCGTTATCCGGAAGCGCCTGCTCTACTGCTGCCTCTGCTGCTTCAACCTTCTCTTCTACCGCATCATTCATCTGGGGTGCTGCTTCAACTACTGCAGGCTCTGCAATAGGCTCACCCTCTTCAGCAAAAGCTGCTATGGGTTGAAGTAATAATGTTAAACTGATACCAAGTGCTAATAATTTTACCATCCTTGTGTTCTTCATATGCATCCCTCACTTTTCATTCAAACCAAACACCGCTACCTTTAAATTGTGTTCATTCTGTGAACTCTGTATGCATATAATATCAAGGTGGTAATCATAGCACTTATCATAAACTTCTTGTATTTTGTTGTTTAAGTCTTTGCTTATGAGTTGTTTATATTCAGTTTATATTTATACATTTCCTCCCGCATAAAACATAATTTTCATTATCCAGACCAGTAAGACAAACACAAGCACAGGAACTATGCAGGCTGTGACGATCATAACCGCCAAAGACTCAGTAAGATCGCTAATAAAGTTTGTCACCTTGTCGATGGTGTTGGTCGTAATGGTTGTTATCTCTCCAATGATTCCGCTGTCCGAGTCTCCCGAAATATCCAGGTTATTATACTCCTCGATAGTCTGAGCCACAGTATCCTCCTGGGTTTGATAAATCTTATCAGAGAGCAGCGTACTGGCCGGAACAATGAGGTAAATTATAACCCCGATAATGGCAAGCTTACCTGCCAGGGATAAGAATCTCTTATTTCCGCTTATGATCACAGCCGCAACAATGATAAGTGCCAAAGGTATCAGCACGGAGAACGTGATATAACCTGAGATGGTAATAAGAAACTTCTCCAGATACAGTGCGCTTAGTATTATTAGAAAATACTTGGCAAGCTCTGCCAGCTCGGTTGCAAGAGGCGTACATAAATCTCCTGGAAGTACTGAGAGCGTTGCTGATGCACCTGCTGCTCCACCTGAAAGAGTCATTACCGCGCTGATCTTATTCTCTGTTTTTTCTATAGTAGAGGCATGATTTACAGGATCAGCTGCCCAGGGTGCTATTATGGTAAAAGAAATTACGGCTGCCAAAAGAACTACTGCCACAAGCGCAATTTTTTTAAGACTCATAGGGGTTACTCCTTTGCTCAAACTCTATAGTATAATTTTCAGTCCCGGGCATATTTACAATGAAATTCCTTATAAGCTCTTTTGCCTGCTCGTTGGACCTCTCAAGTATTCCGCTATCCAAGGCCTTTCTCTCTGCAGTTTCTTCAAACTCTGCCATGGACATGTTGTAATCTTCTAAGTTAATGGGATTCCATAAAGACTCTTTTTCCGAATATATCCTGAAGCTGTCCATATCGATGTCGGTTGACTCAAGCTCTGAATAGGGAATCTCAACTGTAAGTGTCTTAGTCTCTTCGTCCTTCGAGACGGTGACCTTCCCAAAATCGATTCCTGCTGTTACCTTGCCATCATAGCTATAGGTAAATCCGGATTCTGAATTGATCAAATTAAGAATTTTCTTTTCTTTTGTATAGGTTTCAACCTGAGTGAAGTAATACTCCTGGGTTACAAGAACGCCCATATTTTCAAGACCATCTTCAATGGTCTCTACGTTTACGGTAACAATGACCTTCTCCTCTTTGGGAGCAAGAGCCGGAGTCTTATAGTCGACTGACTGTTTGTCCGCCATATCACTGCGGAACCTGATTACAAGAATGATTGCGACAATAAATGCAAGTGCGATAACTGAAATATAAAATACATCTTTGGGATTCTTTATATTCTTCATGATCGTGCCCCCGTAAATTTAAATATATCCCCGTAGAGCTAAGCTCTGCGGGGATACTATTATTATATCTCATCCTATATGAAAATGCTGATTTTCTTCCTGTTGCCCTTTGGACATCTTCATGGCTTCATCCATGAGCTTCATCAGTTCAAGAGCGCTTCTGAATTTCTCTCTTCTGTTCTCTTCAGCCCATACAACCTCGCCCTGCCAGGTTTCATTGCAACAGTGCTCTATTTTTACTATAAAGGTTCCATTACTGTAACCGTTGTTATGTGATTTTGGATTCATAAACACTCCTCGCCAAATTATACTATCATCTTTTATTGTATGAATCTCCCCATCATAAGAACCATCATAATATTAAGAATTTTTGAAGAATTTTCAAAATCCTTATAAAAATGCAAATATCACAGAGCTTTTATAGCCTTCTTAGGACATTTTTCCACACATGTTCCGCAATGTGTACACTTCTCCTGGTCTATATGAGCTACATTGTTCTCAACAGTTATAGCTCCTGCAGGACAGTTCTTTTCACAGATGTGACATGCGATACATCCGATACCGCAGTACTGGTTAACCAGTTTGCCCATGTCCTGAGATTTGCAGGATACAGCGCAGGTAGCGTCATACGGAATAAGATCAATAAGATGACGAGGACAAATATCTATACACTTGCCACAGGCCTTACATTCTTCCTTATCAACTACTGCTACACCGTTTACCACATGGATGGCATCAAACTGACATACAGATACGCAGCTTCCACCGCCAAGACATCCGTAGGTACAAGTCTTGGAACCGCCACCGGGGAGCTGGGTCTGAAGTCTGCAATCAGCTTCTCCGTTGTACTCGTACTGGCTCTTAGCCTTCTCACAGTCACCCTGACAGTGAACATATGCAACCATCCTGGTGGAATCTCCGGCCTCAACGCCCATGATTCCTGAGATTATCTCAGCTACCGGAGCGCCACCAACCGGACACTGATTAACTGCTGCCTCTCCCTTGGCTATTGCTGCTGCACATCCCGAACATCCCGGAAATCCACAGCCACCACAGTTATTGCCCGGAAGAGCTTCAAGTATTGCAGCTTCTTTTTCATCTACATCAACATGCAGCTTAAGGTCTGCCACGCCCAGGATCAATCCGATTATGATTCCGGCACCGGCAACTACCAAAGTTGCTATGATTATTCCTGTTACCATAGTCTTATCTCCTTGTTTTATTTAAGAGCACTGAATCCTGTAAACGCTATTGCCATAAGTCCTGATGTAAGAAGAACAAGGGGCATTCCCTTGAAAGGAGCGGGAATATCGTTGTACTCCATCTTCTCACGAAGGCCTGCAAGAATAACGATTGCGATCGTAAATCCTACTGCAGTTGCAAATCCGCAAACCACACTCTGAAGGATTGTGTATCCATCAGTTACGTTGTTGAGTGCCACACCGAGAACCGCGCAGTTGGTTGTAATAAGAGGAAGGTATACACCAAGTGCCTGATACAAAGAAACTACGTATTTCTTGAGGATCATCTCAACAAACTGAACGAGCATCGCAATAACAAGGATGAATACGATGGTCTTAAGATATGAAATATCCAGTGGTGCAAGTATGAACTTATAGATAATGCTGCAAACCAGTGAAGCCATGGTGATTACGAAAATACACGCTGCTCCCATTCCAAGAGCTGTGTCTGTTTTCTTGGAAACACCAAGGAAAGGACAAAGTCCGAGGAACTGGCTAAGTACTACGTTGTTAACAAGTGAAGCTGTGATCATGAGCCCCACAAGACTTAAAATAGATTCTGTCATTATCCTTTAGCCTCCTTTCCAGCTTCTTTGCCTTTCATTATCTTGTCTGCTGCAGCTTCTTCAGCTGATGAGCAGCATCCCTGGCCAAACTTCGATGTGTCTTTTCCCTTAGCAGCCATGTTCATCTTGATCTTGTTCATGATAGCAATAAGGAATGCAAGAACAAAGAATGCTCCGGCCTGCTGGATAAAGATACTTACAGGCTGATACTGTGAAAGGAAAGCTCCTACTGCTCCGGGAACCACTGTCCCCTCGCCAAGGATCTGAACATCAAATGCTGTTCCGGCACCGATGAACTCTCTCACAAGACCGATACAGGTGATGGCACAGGTAAATCCTATACCCATACCGATTCCATCAAAGAATGCAGGGATGATACCGTTCTTGCTGGCGTATGCTTCCGCTCTGCCAAAGATGATACAGTTAACAACGATAAGAGGGATATAAACTCCAAGCGCTGCATTAAGAGCAGGAACATAAGCTTTCATAAGAAGCTCAACCAGTGTTACGAAGGAAGCTATAACAACGATGAAGGAAGGAATTCTGACTGTTGAAGGAATTGTCTTCCTAAGTGCTGAAATAACCGCGTTACTGAGTGCAAGTACAAAAGTAGTTGCAAGTCCCATACCAATACCGTTTATGGCTGATGATGTAACAGCCAGTGTGGGACACATACCAATCATAAGGACCAGTGTAGGGTTCTCGACAACAAGTCCGTTAAAAAATCTCTCGGCAGGAGTGTTCTGTTTAAAGCCTAAAGCGCCTTTTTTTGCTTCCATGCTTATCACTGTCCTCCTTTCAATACATTTTCAAAATATGAAACTGCCGCATTTACACCGTTTGTAACAGCTCTTGATGTAATTGTGGCACCTGAGATTGCCTCGATCTGTGAATTTGCATCAGTTACCTGACCGCTTTTTGCAACTGTAAGTGCAGAAGCTGCCTTGTCTACAAACTGCGGAACAAGAACCTTCTCAGCATTCATTCCAAGTCCGGGTGTCTCAGCGATCTTGATAATAGAGATACCGTTTATAGAGGACTCATTTGTGATACCAACTGTATAGGTGATGAAATCACCATAGCCCTTGGACTTAACCTGGATAACATATCCAAGACCGTTTCCGGAAGCGTCCTTAGCCTCTTTTACACTCTCGATAGATACTCCCGCAAAGTCTGTAGCAACCTGTGCTGCTGCAGCTTCATCAAGAGCTACATCCTCGAAGGTCTGTGCAGAAGCGAATACCGACTGATTAGCCTTATCCTGTGCAAGCTTCTCCTGGTAAGCGATAGGGTCTTTTGTAACCTGATATACAAGGCCAAGAAGAACACCTGCAACTAATGTGATAGCAAAAAGGATAAGCGCATTTTTGATCATTGATTTTGTATCATTCATGCTTTTTTCGCCTCCTTCTTTGCTGTTTTCTTAATACCGAAGGCTCTCGGAATTGTGTACTTCTCGATAAGCGGAACTAAGAGGTTAGAGATAACGATCGCAAAGGAAACGCCCTCTGCATTAGCTCCGAGTATACGGAATATACCTGTAAGAAGTCCCAAGATCACACCGTAGATAACCTTTCCCTTGGGAGTGATAGGGCATGTTACATAGTCGGTTGCCATGAAGAATGCACCGAGCATAAGCCCGCCACCTGCAAGGTGTGCAGCCAGATATGAGAAGTTAAAGCCATATCCGCCAAAGAGAACTACGAACAGTGAAAATGTAATGATATAGGTAAATGGAATCACATAATCAATGACACCGACTGCAAAGAGGATCATGGCGCCGATCACGATGCAGAGCATTGATGTCTCGCCGATGGTTCCTGCTGTCTTACCGATGATCATATCCATAACAACGGGCTCAACACCGTTCTTGAGATTCTGAAGAGGTGTTGCTCCTGTGTATGTATCTGTGATGAAATTGGTCATAATTGCAGGGAAGGATATAACAAGGAAGCACCTTCCGCCAAGAGCCGGGTTCATGAAATTCTGTCCAAGTCCGCCGAAAATCTGCTTAACCATAATGATGGCAAAAGCACTTCCGAGGATTGGGATCCACCACGGCACAGTGGATGGAAGATTAAGGCCCAGCAAAAGACCTGTTACAACAGCTGAAAAGTCTCCGATAGTGATGGGCTTTTTCAGCGCTTTCTCATATAGGAATTCCGCAAGCACTGCAGATCCAACAGATAACAAAATGATAATAAGTGCATTCAGTCCGAAGTTATAAATACCAAAGCCGGTAGTAGGAAGAAGTGCTATAACTACCCACATCATGATATTGGATGTGGTTGTCTTACTTCTAACATGCGGATTGGATGACACTCTTCTTAAATCGCTCATTCAAATGTCCCCCTTACTTCTTTCTCTTGCCGAGCTGGATCTTTCTCATACCCTTGATCAGCTGAGTGAGCTGACGTCTAGCAGGACAGATATATGAGCAGCATCCGCACTCGCAGCATTCCATTCCGTACATATCAAGGAATGCCTTCTCATTGTTATGTTCTACCGCATCCGCAAGATTCTTGGGAACAAGATGCTCAGGACATACTTCTACGCAGCGTGCGCAGTTGATACATGCTGAAGGCTCCATTGCTGCGACCTCATCCTTGGTAAGGCAGGTCAGAGCTGAAGCTGTCTTGGTGGTAGGAACATCAAGATCAAAGATGGCAAATCCCATCATGGGACCACCTGAGATGATCTTGGCAGGCTCAGTCTTAAAGCCGCCTGCGTCCTCTAAGAGTTCGCGATAGTTTGTTCCAATCCTTACTTTATAGTTCTGGGGCTCTGCAACAGCATCACCTGTGATGGTTACAATCCTCTCCATGAGAGGTCTGCCCTCTTTAACCGCTCTGCATACTGCGCAGAGAGTATCAACGTTATCTACGATACATCCGGCATCGGCGGGAAGCATCGAAGAATTGATCTCTCTTCCTGTGCAGGCATAAATAAGCATACGCTCAGCGCCTTCAGGATACTTGGTCCTGACAGCCTTTACGCTTATCTTATCCTCATCTTTAGTTAATTCTTTGAATTTGGCGATTGCATCGGGCTTGTTATCCTCAATTGCAAGAATTCCTCTTGCATTAGGGAAGATACTTACAGCAATCTTAAGACCCTCTAAAAGAAGCTCAGGCTCTTCGATCATCCTTCTGTAGTCAGATGTAAGATAAGGCTCACACTCTGAGCAGTTAGCGATGACATAGTCGATCTTGTCCTGAGGAGTCATCTCCTCGTAGGGCTTTGCCGGTTTAAACTCCACTTCTTCATATTTACCATCGTTCTCGACGATGATACTGTTGCACATAGCACCGGTTGCCAGTCTTCTTGGTTCGATTGCCTTAACAGTTCCGGATACGGTTGCAAAGATCGGTGCAGAAACAAAACCACCGGCCTCGGCAATCATCTGACCTGTCAGGACATGGTCGCCAACAGCAACAACGGGCTTAGCAGGTGCGCCAATGTGCTGGGATACAGGATATACCAGATCCCCTTTTGGCATTACTGATTTGATGGGTTTATCCTTAGAAAGCTCTTTACCTTCATAAGGGTGGATTCCCCCCGTAAAAGTACCTCTTGCCATTTCCTACCTTCCTCCGATTTTAGAAATCTTATCTCAAAGAATTTGAGATGATATACACTTATTTATTATACTCGCTTTTGTCTAAAAAATTATGATTAATCTCAACTTTTTTAGTTATTCTTTTGTCAATAAATGCCCAATATATAAGCAATTACATGACATGCGTAAAGACTCATTGCGAATCTGCTCTTCTTCATATTTTCATTCAGGTCAAAGAAGAAGCTCTTATCTTCATAGTCCCTCTTAAAGAACGGAGCAAAAACAAGATCCCACTCCATAAGGTACTGTCCCTGTTTTTTGGTGTAGCAATTTTCAGGCTTTGCCTTTTCCCTGAAATCCTTGTCAACAAAGGTCGCAAGGCTCTTATGGATTGCCATGTCCTCCTGTGGCAGATAATAGTAATCCTTGTAATTCGAATAGAAGTACTTAAGCTCCATCTCATAAAGCGGAACTCTTAAGGTCGCTTCTCTTCCCGATGTCTTAAAAAAGCATCCGTCTACATTTCCTGAAATGGATGTCGGAAGTTCAATCGGAAGCACAAGCTTCATAAACACTTCCATCTTTTCCGTTCTGTCCAGGTCTTTATACTTATTGGCCTGGACCTTAACAGCCTTAACAGGAAGCTCATCAGTTATGTAGTCCTGTTCATTTATCTCCTCATCGGTTCTTACCGATACCTTGGGAAGATTATCAAACATCTTGAAGAACCTGCCATATAGAAGGATGGGTGCCATCCTCATCATTCCCTTTACGTCTTCAAAATTGTGAAGGAGAAGGAGCTGCAAAAGCTCAGAACTCTTGCTCTCCTCGTAGTCCTTGTATACTGCGATGAGTTTCCCTCCGTCGTACTCATCCTCTCTGTCGATCTTAAGGAACCTCTCAATTGTCTTTTGCTTGCAATCGGGAAGTCCGAGCTGTTTTTTATAAGGCTTAACCCATTTGTACAGATCAAAGGATTCAAGTCGTCCAAATGGGTCCGTCAGCTTATGCTCCTCGTACTTACTCTGAAGGAACGGAATATCAAATCTGTCCCCGTTGAAGTGTACTACTTTGGTAAAAGACCTTGAGAAGTCCGAAAACTCTGATAAGACCTTTTCTTCCTCCTGTGCATTCTCGCCAAAGAACTGCCTTATTACCCACTTTCCGTTCTCCCAAAAACCGGTACCTATCATGTAAAGGTCCGAATTTCTTGGTGAAAGACCTGTTGTCTCAATGTCAATAAAAAGAATGCCCTCTTTGCTGCATCCTACGATCTCAGGCAGCATCTCAAGAGCATCACTACTTATTCCCTCAATTATTTCACTGGTTTTCTTCATATACTCTCCCACTTTCTAAATCCCCTACAGTATCTATGATACCACAAAAAAGACACCTCTTTGTGTCAAAAGAGGTGTCTGAATATCATGTTTTCTAAACTTATGTCATGGGCTTTTCGTAGTAGAAAGAGTTCTTTCTTACAAATCCGATATCCTTGTAGTTAACGATCTGCTCGGTACTTCCGATAAAGAGAATTCCACCGGGCTTAAGGTTTGCGAAGTACTTTCTGAAAATATCATCCTTAGCTTCTTCAGTGAAGTAGATAAGTACGTTTCTGCAAACGATCAGGTGGCAATCCTTCGGATAAGGATCACGGAGAAGGTCAGCCTGTTTAAAGGTAACCCTTGATGTGATCTCACTTGAAACCTTCATCTTGCCATCAGGTGTCTCTGTGAAGTATTTCTTTTTAAACTCCTCAGGAACTCCTGCTATTTCCTTCTTGTCATAGATGGCTGCCTTAGCCTTGGCAAGTACTACTGCATCAAGATCGGTTGCATATACGTTGATCTGATTAAGCGGTAAATGCTTAGAGAGCATCATAACAATGGTATAGGGCTCATCACCTGTTGAACATGCAGCACTCCAGATCTTTAAGTTCTTACCGAACTTCTTCATAAGCTCGGGAACCATTTCCTTGTCCATAAGCTCCCACTGCTCTTTGTTTCTGAAGAACTCAGATACATTGATGGTCAGATATGTAACAAAGGAATCCAGTGCTTCTCTATCTTTCTTGATCAGATTAAAAAATCCTTCATAACCGTTAACTTCATACTTACCGATCAGAGTATCAATCCTTCTCTTCATCTGCTTCTCTTTGTAAGCGTTTAAGTCAATCTTGGTCAGATCGTAAACATTTTTCTTGAACCACTCGTAATCAGCTGCCATAAAGCTCAATATCCTCCTAAACAAAATTTAGTAGTTGTCACTACTTCAATTTTATATTAGTTCGAATTGTATGTAAAATTAAATAAGTATAAATAAAATTTCGTCAATTTTTGCATAAAAATAAGGAGTGGAATAATATTCCACTCCTTAATATTTTCAGTATGATCAGTTCTCTTCGTTCTGCTCTGCGATAACCTTGTCGATGTCAACTGATACTACATCGCCCTCTTCCTCAGCAGGAGCTTCCTCTTCCTTCTCAGGAGCGAACATAGCCTTGATTGAAAGGCTGATCTTCTTGTCTGCTTCGTTGAAGTCTACGATCTTAGCTTCTACTTCCTGACCTACCTTGAGGACATCTGCAGGCTTCTCAACATGCTCTTTTGCAATCTGAGATACATGAAGGAGTGCGTCGATACCGGGCTCAAGCTCTACGAATGCACCAAAGTCAGTCATTCTGGCAACCTTACCCTTTACGATGTTTCCAACTGCATACTTCTCAGTAGCATCCTTCCAAGGGTTCTCATTATCGAACTTTCTTGAAAGAGCGATCTTGCTTCCGTCGATTGACTTAACAAGAACCTTAACTGTATCGCCAATCTTGAATGCCTTCTTGGGAGACTCAACACGGCCCCAGCTCATCTCGGAGATGTGGAGAAGACCATCTGCTCCGCCAAGATCAATGAATGCACCAAAGTCTGTAACGTTCTTAACTACACCGTCAACAATGTCGCCGGCATGGATTGTATCGAAGAGCTTCTTAGCTGCTTCTGCCTTCTCAGCTGTTACGAGCATTCTTCTGTTACCGATGTATCTTCTTCTCTTAGGATTGTACTCAGTTACAACGAACTGGATCTCCTGATCCTGATACTTGGAAAGATCTTTCTCATAGCTGTCTGATACAAGGCTTGCAGGGATGAAGATTCTAACTTCATCAACTACTACTGTAAGTCCACCCTCAAGTACCTGTACAACCTTAGCTGTAAGAACTTCCTTGTTGTTGAATGCTTCCTCAATTCTCTTGTTGCCTCTGTCAAGGGCAAGTCTCTTGTATGAAAGAATAACCTGGCCGTCTGCATCGTTGGTCTTAAGAACCTTAACGTCCATTGTGTCGCCAACCTTAACGGCTGTTGTAAGGTCAATACTGTTGTCGTTAGAGTATTCGCTCTTTGTTAAAACACCGTCGGACTTGTAACCAATGTTAAGGATTATCTCGTCAGGCTTAACGTCAATAACAGTTCCCTCTACAACCTCCCCTGTGTGAATTGTTTTGAACGATTCGTTAAGCATCTGTTCAAAAGTTTGTTCTGACATGTTTCTGAACCTCCTCAATAATGTTCTTTGGGGTTGAAGCCCCGGCGGTAATCCCGATCAGCTTGGCCGATCTGGGTATCTCCAGATGAAGATCATCTAAAGTCTGAATAAAATATGTATTTGTGCATTTATTTGCACAAATCTCGTACAGTTTCCTTGAATTGGAACTGTGTGTGCCTCCTATGACAATCATGACGTCAGCTCTGGATGCAATTTCCTCAGCTTCTGTCTGCCTTTCATCAGTGGCGTTGCATATTGTATTCACAATATTAATATTGTAACCAACATTTTTAAAGATTTCAATGGTTTCTTGAAATTTGTTTTTGTTAAAGGTAGTCTGGGACACGACTGTGTACTCGAGTTTTTTGTCACCTTCAAATTCCATGGCCTTTTCCGGGGAATCTATAACGTACACAGGGCCTGTGGCGTAGCTTACAATCCCCTCTACTTCCGGATGGCTCTCGCTCCCCACAACTATGATGCTCTTTCCCTTTTTACTCTCATCCTCCACGATCCTGTGGATTCTCTTAACAAAGGGGCAGGTGGCATCAATTACATTAAGTCCCGACTGCTCAAGCTTTTGATGAACTTCCTTTGTGACACCGTGGGATCGGATAACAACAGTGCCTTCACCTATGCCTTCAAGCTCATCTACGCTCTCTATCACCTTGACTCCCTTTTTCTCAAGGTCGCTGACAACGGTCTCATTGTGAATGATCGGACCGTATGTATAAATATTCGAATTCTCTTTTTCTATCTGCTCATATACGGTTTCCACCGCCTTGGTAACTCCAAAGCAAAAACCCGCATGTTCGGCTACGATCACTTCCATATCATCACCCCACAGCTATATGGTACAGCTCAAGTATCCTGTCCTTAACCTCATCGATGGTCATATCTGATGAATCCAAAAGCACTGCATCTTCAGCCTGCTTAAGCGGAGATATCTCCCTGTGCATATCGCGGTAGTCTCTATCGATGATGTCCTTCTCGATGGCATCAAAGTCACAGCTTACACCCTTTTCCGTGAGCTCTTTGTATCTGCGCTCAGCTCTTACCTTGGAGCTTGCTGTGAGATATATCTTAAGATCTGCCCCGGGAAGCACCACGGTTCCTATGTCTCTTCCGTCCATAACAACGTCAGTGGTCTGCGCAAGCTTTTGTTGAAGCTCAACAAGCTTTTTCCTCACATCGCCGTTTACGCTGCTGGCTGAGGCCATGTTACCTACTGCCTCTGTTCTTATAAGAGAGTTTACATTCTCTCCGTTAAGATAAACCACCTGTATACCATTCTCATATTTGATGGTTATATCTGCGCTCTGACATGTGGCACTTATCTTCTCGGACTCACTTGCATCAATTCCGTTATTTATCATATACAGGGCCATTGCTCTGTACATTGCACCGGTATCCACATAGATAAAACCAAGTTCCTTGGCAACCTTCTTGGCAATGGTGCTCTTTCCTGCTCCGGCAGGTCCGTCTATTGCTATACTTCTGCTCATTATATTTTATCTCCTGAATTTAATTTACTGCACTGATTCCCGCAAGATGTCCCGTGGACCAGGCAACCTGAAGGTTAAAGCCTCCTGTCACGGTGTCGACATCAAGAACTTCTCCTGCAAAGAAAAGTCCCGAAACCAGCTTGGATTCCATGGTGGAAGGATCAACTTCTTTTACACTTACTCCACCTCTTGTAATTATAGCCTCATTAAAGTCCCTTGTCTTCTTAATCGTCATCGGAAGGTTCTTGATGAGTTTTCCGAAGGAGAGTCTCTCCTCTCTGGTGATGCTGTTTACAGGCTTCTCCGGATCAATCCCGGAGAGTCGAATCATCACAGGTATCAGCTTTGAAGGGAAAAGACCTCCCAGCGCATTTTTAAACTGTCTGTTAGGAGCATCATCGAAGTCCCTAAGGATGCGCTTATCAAGCTGAGCTTCATCAAGAGCGGGCTTAAGGTCCAAAAGAAATCTTCCCTTTTTATCCTTGTCATAGTAGCAGCTCGATGTCAGAACCAGCGGACCACTTATGCCGAAATGCGTAAAGAGCATCTCTCCGAAGCCGTCATATACAGGCTTAACCTTCTTGGCAGGTGCCTTGTCTTTTGAAGGATCCTCTAAAAAGAGCTTAAGACCAACATTTTTAAGCGAGAGGCCTTGAAGATCCGTGCACCAGTCTTCCTCAACCTCAAAGGGAACCAGTGATGGTCTTGTGGGAACCACTGTGTGTCCAAGATCTTTGGCAAATCTGTATCCGTCTCCGGTAGAGCCTGTTGACGGGTAGGAAAGACCACCTGTACATACGATCACGCTGTCAAACTCTTCTCTTGTTATGGGCTCATCCTTTTTGCTGTAGGTTATTGCCTTTACAGCACCTTGCTCAGCTTCTACGGAGAATACCTCAACTTCAAACTTTACGTTGACGCCTGCCTTCTTGACGGCATTAAAAAGAGTCCTGATGATGTCCGAGGAATGGTCAGAAACAGGAAATACCCTATCACCTCTCTCCACCTTCAAATGACATCCGTTATCCTCAAAAAAGTCCATCACGGCCCTGTTATCAAAGCCGTAAACTGCGCTGTACAAAAATCTGGGATTTCTCCTGACATTGTCAAAAAAGTCAGTGACATCGCAGGCATTGGTGACATTGCACCTTCCCTTACCGGTTATGTATATCTTTTTCCCGGGCTTTTCATTTTTTTCAAAAATAGTGACGCTTCCGCCGCTTTCCGCAGCAGATAGCGCCGCCATCATACCGGCTGCTCCGCAGCCGATCACTGCTATTTTTTTCATATTATTCCTTATCCTTACGACCAAGGGAAGTATTTACAAGGTGCATCCCCAGATCGTCAGAAGCAAAGTCTATCTCATCATTGAGATATACCTGATAATTGTTCCAGGTCTCTTCCAGCATCTTGAGGTCAGCCTGAACCTCGTTGGGTCTTCTCATGCAAAGAGCTACAACCAGAGCGTTTATGACGCTGAGCGGTGCTACGAGAGAATCAACGATTGAAGCCATCTCGCTCTTTGCCAGGATATTACAGGATGAGTACAGGTTCATGGGTGAATGGACAGAATCAGTGATGGTGATGACCTTGGCGTTTCTGTCGTTGGCAAACTCCATGCACTTAAGTGTTCTCATGGAATATCTCGGAAAGCTGATTCCTATGATGCAGTCTCTGTCTCCGATCCTGATCATCTGCTCAAACATCTCACTGACACTGGTTGTCCTGATCAGAACGTTGTTTCCTCTTATCATATTCAGATAGAAGTGAAGAAAATCAGCAAGAGGCTCGCAGCTGCGAAGGCCTACAATATAGACCGTTCTGGCCTTGAGAATAATATCAACCGCTGTCTTAAAGGCAGCAACATCAATATTATTTATGGTGTGCTGAATATTTGAAATATCAGATGTAAGGATTGCCTGGAGAATCTCACCTTCACTACTCTTGCCAAATCTCCTGCCTACCTTCTCTACGGATCCGAACTTATCTCCCACCCAGGAAGCAAGCGCCTTCTGAAACTCGGGATATCCTTCATATCCGAGACTCATGGCAAATCTTACAACGGTGGATTCACTCATCCCTACGATCTTGCCGAGTTCAGCAGCTGTCATGAATACAGCCTGCTCGTAGTGATCACAGATATAGCTGGCAATGTTCTTTTTGCCCTTGCTCATCCTGGAGTAGCATTCATTTATTCTGGTAATTACATCTACGTCTGCTTCGAACTTCATAACCCCTCTGAAAACTTACAGCCTGTTACTGCGCAAATGATCTGTATACTGATTCAAGCATGTTTACACTGGTAGCCTCATCGAGGTCATAATCTCCGGTAACTGCCATGCATCCTGCACCGTGGATGAATATCCACATCTGCATAAAGAGCTGCTGTGCATTCTTTGCACCGGCTGCTGTGGCTCTGTTTATCTCTTTTACCACGTTCTCATCGGTTCCGTTTACAAGATCGTACATGCTCTTGCCGTCAGGTGTCTGGCCTGATACAAAAAGGAGCTTGAAGAGATGCGGATACTTCTGGGCAAAGCCGATGTATGCAAGGCCGAGGTCAACAAAAGGAACCTCATGGTTCTTGGCAAACTCTGCATAGTACTCGGAATAGAACTCAGCTGTCTTGGCATAAACGTCCTTCTTCAACTCGTCCATGGTCTCATAAACTCTGAAGATAGGCTGTGTAGAACAACCTGTTGCAGCAGCAAGCTTCCTGGAAGTAATAGACTCAAAGCCCTCTTTCTTGGTTATTTTAAACGCAGCATTCACTATTTCTTTTTGCGTGATGGTAGCTTTTCTAGACATAAATCTCCTCCTGACAAGACCGCTACTTATGAATTTCAGACTATCTAATTAGTAGCGTGCGTTATTATTCTACCCCAATGCCAGGGCACTGTAAAGAAGATTTAATAAATAATTTGTGATAAAATATAAGGATAAAATGTATTGTATTTCAGGGGGCAAAATATGGGTAAAAAAGAAAACTATTCTCTACTAAGTCGTAATCTCTACGGTATGGCTGAGTTCTACAGCGGAGGTGCATTTGTCATCATCAACACCTTCTTCACAGCCTTTCTTATCAAGGCACTGGGTATGCCGGCTGCACTTGCAGGTACCATCCCACTTGTGGGAAAGATCTGGGATGCCATAACCGATCCTATCATGGGCAACATCACCGACAGAACGGTGTCAAGATTTGGTCCAAAGAGATTCTATATTCTGGTGGGCGGAATAATATCAGCTCTCACCTTCGTTGTGATGTGGGTCACAATTCCCACTAAGTCGGCAGGCGCTATGTACGCATTCTATCTGTTTATGTACTGCCTTTTCTCCACTGGTTTTACCATCATATCGGTTCCGTATAACGGACTTCTTCCGGATATGATTGATGACTACACCATAAGGGCTAAGTTTTCAAATGTCCGCATGATCTGGTCCACAATAGGTTCCGCTGTCTGTGGCCTTGTTCCGACCTTCATCATAAAAGACAACACCAATCCGGCGCAGTACTTAACCTGTGCGCTTTTGTTCGGATTCCTGTTCTTCGCAACATCCATGGTGACCTTTGCAGGAACCTGGGAACATCCAAAGCCACCTGTTAAGTCCAGCATTGTAGAGAGCTTTCCTCAGGCTATAAGCGTATTCAAGAGCAGATCCTTCAGGCTCTTTATCGGCATATATCTCTTCGGACAGTGTGGTATGGACATCGTTTCAGGAATGGCACTCATTTACTGTGACGACGTTTTAAACGGTTACAATAACGGATGTTTTATAGCTCTTATGGCTACTCTTTTAGCATCTCAGCTGATTGGAATGCTGATCTGGGGCCCTGTGATGAACGTGACATCCAAGAGAACAACAATCCTGATCGGTGCACCTATGAGACTTTTCGCAACGCTTGGTCTTTTATTCGTATCCAAGGAAGGTGCATCCCTTGTTCCGATCCTTATACTCACAGCTATCATAGGACTTGGTAACGCTGCAACTCTGACAAGTATCTTCTCGATCATGGCTGACATGGCTGATGTCGATGAGCTTATCACTTCCATCAGAAGACCCGGCATAGTTTCAGGAATGGCAACCTTTGCAAGAAAGATATCAGCCGGTCTGTCAAACGCAACCATAGGCTTTCTGCTTGCAGCTGTAGGCTATGACTCCTATCTTGCCAACAACAAGATAAGACAGAGCCTCGAGACCCAAAGGGGCATCGTATATATCTTTGTATTTGTTCCAGTGATCCTCATGGCTCTTCTCATTATTGTCGGATATATCTTCCCTCTTACAGGAAAAGAGTTTAAGGTAGTCCAGACAGAGATTGCAAGACGCAAAGGCCAGATAGATACAGAAGCAAACGGTATGGAAAAGAAAATCTGCGAAAAAGTAACCGGCATTTCTTATGACAAACTGTGGAACCCGGCAAATACACTCACTAAGGGAACAAACAAATGACAGACATAAAGTTTCTCGGAGAGGATGACTTCCTTTCTGCAATGGAAAATGAAAATAAAGCATGGTTTGAAAAAGAGGCAGTCTCAGGTACCCACGAGAGCTTTGATGGCACAAGGCTTCGGTATTTTACCATAACACCTGATAACCCCAAAGCTTGCATCGTTGTTGTTCACGGAATGGCTGAATTTATCGGGAAGTACAGAGAATATCTCTGGTATCTGTACAGGGCAGGTTACAAGGTCTTTTTCATGGAACAGCGAGGTCACGGCTATTCAGAGGGCAAGTGCCCCGAGGCAGACGTCATCTATATCGATAGTTATGAAACCTATGTAAAAGACCTGCATCACTTTATAAAAGCTGTAGTAGAGCCCGATTTGGGTGATCTTCCGCTCTTTATGATCGCTCATTCCATGGGCGGATGCACAGGAGCACTTTACCTTGAAGAGCATCCCGAGACTTTTAAGGCAGCTATCCTCAGCTCTCCCATGATGAAGATGAAGGGAGCAGACTATCCGGCGATTCTGGTTACTCTTATAGGGCTCTATGCAAAACTTACAGGTAAGAGCAAAAAGCTTGCGCCTAATCAGAAGCACTTTGATCCTACAGTAACAGTTACAAACAGCAGCGCCATCTCTGCCCCAAGGTTTGAATTCCAGCTCTCAATGCGAAGAGCCGATGAGCACTATCAGACCTGCGGAGCTTCCTTTGGTTGGGCTGTTGCCAGCATGAAGGCTTCGAGAAAAGCAGTTAAGAATGCGGGGAAAATTAAAATCCCGCTAACCGTAATGACTGCAGGTTGCGATCATCTCATCGATCCGGCAGGCTACGAGGCTTTTAAAGAAAAAGTACCCGCCGCCGTTTTTCATCACTATGAAAAATCAAGGCATGAGATCTTCAACGCAGACGAAATTACACGCAAGCAGTATTTCACCGATGTACTCACCACTTTGGACAAGTATCTGAATAATGCAAAATAACAATGACGACAACTTAAGAAACAGCTTTATATCGGGCTCCGGGAGGCGCTTTGTTTCTGATGCCAAGGAGAGTTTCCACTATACCTCCTTTGAGACAAAGAACCTCTTAAAGGCCTACTCACCTGAGATACGATCTCCTCTTTTGTACAAGAAGGGCTCTTTTGTTGAGCTCGAACCCCACGTGGTCCTTACAAAGGATAAGCTTGAGCTAAGCTTTAACATCATCTCCGGCGATACTGGCTATAAGTATGTGCTTAAAGACATCCTGGCGCTCCTTAGTGCCATTCACAACGGCGATACCGTCAGTTATGGAAAACACCTGGAATTTACCCATGACCTGTCAGCTTTCACGGAAAAATCAAGAAAAATCATCCGTTTTCTTATCTCCTATTTCAGAGAGAGACAGCTCAAAGATAATCTGATTCCTTCGGGCTCCACTTCCACGATTTCCTATACCTACGCCAAAGGAAGAGGCAAGCAGATAGAGCTATTTGGGCATGAGATTGATGAGCTGTTTGAGATACTGGATGAAGTCTACTTCTTAAACTCTGACTTCAGGGCAAGATACAGCGATGAAAGACTCCTTGAGATCGTTCGCGTATTTCCGCCCATTGACCTCAACATCGAGACAGACAAAAACGGAATAACCTTTGAAGCCAGCAGATTTACCATGTTTGAGGGCCACTCAAACATATATTTTGAAAGGCGACACAAGCTGCACGTTGTGGACAGCGAAATTTCAGAACCTGTGCTGCCCTTCCTTAAGTTTTTGTCAGCAAGAAGAACAGGAAATGAGCTGTTTGTATCAAACAAGGATCTTACGCTGTTTTCGACAGGTCTTTTCCCTGTTATCGAGCAGTATTTCAATGTAAATTACGGAGGCTTCTCTCCGTCCAAATATGCTCCCGACATGCCAAAGTTCAGGCTCTACATCGACATGCCTGATGAGAATAAAATAACCTGTGAGATCAAAGCCCTCTACAGGGAAGACGAGCCCTCGGAAACAACGGTAAACGTCTTTGAAAATGTAGATAAGACAGATGAAGATATCAGGCGAAATCTATTGCAGGAGAGCCAGATAATCAAGGCTGTGGGAAGATTTTTCGATTCCATAGATGAGAGTCAAAATAAGCTGGTACTATCTCCAAAGCCCGGAGAAGAGGATAATCTCTACACTTTTATATCCGACGACCTCGCTGAGCTGGACAGACTCGGGGATGTATATCTCTCGGATAACATTAAGGCCATCAACATCAGAAAGGCTCCGAGAATTAGTCTTGGCGTATCCGTCGTTTCTGACCTTCTTGAGATTACAATGGTCCCTGAGGACCTTTCGCTTAAAGAACTTGATGACATCCTTAACAGATATGACAGAAAGAGAAAGTACTACCGCCTAAAGAACGGAGATATCCTAAAGCTCACCAGCGAGGACATGGAGCTTATGTACTCTGTAAAGGACGGTCTTGGTCTTACCTCCAAAAGCATTTTGGAAGGTCATGCCTCCGTGCCAATGTACAGAGCTCTTTTCCTGAATGAACTGTCCGAGAAATCATCGGACTACGAATTCACAAAGCTATCAAGGGCAGGCACCTTTAAAAACCTGATCAGTTCCTTCAAGGATCCCGGAAGTTCTGATTATGAAGTCCCTGGGGAACTTGATGATGTTCTTCGCGACTATCAGAAAAAAGGTTATAAGTGGCTAAGAACTCTTAAGGACAACTGCTTTGGCGGAATACTGGCAGACGATATGGGTCTTGGAAAGACGCTCCAGGTCCTTACTCTCCTTCTTTCCTTAAAGGAAGAAGCTAAAAAGGAAGGCAAAAAGCTTGGCTGCTCTCTTATCGTGTGCCCTGCTTCCCTGGTCTACAACTGGCAGCACGAGATAAGGAAATTTACTCCAAGCCTTAAGTGTGAGCTGGCTGTTGGCATAAAGCCCGACAGAGTCAGGGTGACATCTGAAATTGATGAAGAAGAAACAGACGTATTAATAACCTCCTATGATCTTCTGCGCAGGGATATTGAACTGTACAAGTACTTATCCTTTGAGTGCATGATAATAGATGAGGCTCAGTTCATAAAAAATCCCACAACCCAGGTTGCAAGAGCCGCAAAGTCAGTAAGCGCCTCTTTCAGGGCTGCGCTTACCGGAACTCCCATTGAAAACAGGCTCAGCGAGCTCTGGAGCATATTTGATTTCTGTATGCCGGGATATCTTTTTAGCTACAAGGCATTTAAAGAAATTCTTGAGATCCCTGCAATTGCTGAGGGAGATGAAAGCGCAATGCTGCGCTTAAAGAAGATGATCGCGCCTTTTGTTCTAAGGCGCCTTAAAAAGGATGTCCTTACGGACCTTCCGGATAAGCTTGAAGAAAACATCGTAACCCGGATGACCAAGGGTCAGCAGGAGCTCTATAAAGCTCATCTTCAGCAGGTCAAGATGATGGTTTCAACCAAGAGCGATGCGGAGATCAAAAATGACAGGATCATGATCCTCTCAGAGCTTACAAGACTGCGCCAGCTCTGCTGCGATCCCGGCCTTATCTACGATCATTATGACGGAGGTTCTGCCAAGGCTGAGCTCTGCGTAGAGATGATAAAGAGCGCCGCCGAGAGCGGACACAAAGTACTGCTCTTCTCCCAGTTCACTTCCATGTTGGAGAGACTGGTTGCGCTGTTCAAAAAAGAAGGTATATCCCACTATCTCCTTACGGGCTCAACCAAGAAGGAAGATCGTATAAAACTGGTGGATGCTTTCCAGGAAGATGACACCACGGTATTTTGCATATCATTAAAGGCCGGCGGAACAGGTCTTAACCTGACAGCTGCCGATATTGTGCTTCATTACGACCATTGGTGGAATGTTGCTGTAGAGAATCAGGCCACCGACAGGGCCCACAGGATCGGGCAAAAGAATGTGGTGACCGTCTACAGACTCATCATGAAAGATACCATTGAAGAGAGAATAATCGAACTTCAGAACAAGAAAAAAGAGCTGGCTGACCAGCTCCTTAATACAGGTTCACTTAGTGCTCCAAGCCTCACAAAGGAAGAGCTTTTAGAGCTTCTAGGGTGATATCGATGACTTCTTCCATCGTAAAGTCTTTTTCCTCGATGGTGATATCAGCATATTTCTCATACAGAGCGCTTCGCTCATTGTAGAGGGATACAAGGGACTGACCCTCTCTCATGACAACGCCCCTCCGCTTTGCATTGTGCAGGCGCTTTGTAAGAGTATCCATATCGACCTTCAGATAAACCACCTTACCGATGTTCTTGTAGTGGTCCATGGCTTCTTTTCCGTAAACCACGCTTCCTCCGGTAGCAATAACGGTCTTCTCTGTCTCGATCCCGGCATTTATCCTGTTTTCAATCTCAATAAAGCCGTCCACTCCCTCTTCTTCAATGATCTTTGAGAGCTTTTTGCCCTCCTTTTCCTGGATCACGATATCCGCATCCAGAAATCTGTAGCCAAGGATCTTGGCAAGGATTACTCCCATGGTACTCTTGCCTGATGTTGGCATACCGATTAAAACTACATTATCTTTTTTCATAATCCTCCTTAATGAAGTCAGGTTCTCTCAGCCTATAATTCCGCCGCCAAGGACAATCTCCCCATCGTACAAAACTGCACTCTGTCCCGGTGTTATGGCGCGTTGCGGCTCATCAAAGACTATTCTTGCCTTTCCATCTGCAAAGATAGTTGCCGTTGCCGGCTGCTCTTTATGCCTGTAACGGATCTTGGCCTGGCATCTTATGGGCTCACTTGGTGCATCCCCTGTTATCCAGTTAAATTCCCTTACCATTACTTCTTTGTCGAACAGATCCTCATCATCTGCAAGGATGACGCGATTGTTCTCAGTATCAAGGCGCTTTACGTAGAGTCTTCTGTCCGCAGGAATTCCAAGACCTCTTCTCTGACCTATGGTGTAATTTATTATTCCCTCATGAGTTCCAAGGACATTTCCCTGAAGGTCGACAAAATCGCCCTTTGGGTATTCTTTATTCCTGTATCTCTTGATCATGGCTGCATAGTCGCCGCCAGGAACAAAGCAGATGTCCTGAGAGTCTTTTTTATCCTTGTTTACAAAACCGTACCCGGCAGCAATTTCTCTGGCCTCATCCTTGGTCATCTCACCGAGAGGAAAGTACGTATGTGAGAGCTGCTCTTCTGTAAGGTCATATAAAACGTAGCTCTGATCCTTCCTCGGATCTACTGCTTTTAGCAGATAAAAGTGTCCATCTCTCTCCTCGATCCTTGCGTAATGCCCTGTTACGATGTTGTCGTATCCAAGGGCCTTGGCCTTCTCATAGAGGATGTCGAACTTAAGGTATTTATTGCACCTTATGCAGGGGTTTGGTGTCTCGCCCCTCTCATAACTGCACACAAAGGGCTCGATGACATTCTTGGTAAACTCTGCCTCATAGTGGTATATGTTGTACTCTATACCGAGCTTCTCGCAGACAGCCCTTGCATCCTGGGTGTCCTTTAAGCTGCAGCAGGTTCCAAAGAGGTCCTCGCCAATCATATCGTTCTCATAAAGGCGCATGGTACATCCCATGCAATCAAACCCTTTTTTTAACATAAGAGCAGCGGCTACGGAAGAATCCACGCCGCCACTCATAGCTATTAAAGCTTTTTTATTCTCGTTACTCATCATGCGTTAATTTTCTTAATAATCTCCGGCAGTACCTGGTCTATCTTGTCATTGTCTATCTGGCAGGTTCCGGCATTTGCATGTCCGCCTCCGCCATACTCAAGACAAAGATCTCCGATGTTGAAGTTCGATGCCTTATTGATAATAGACTTACCTATCATAACAGCTGTGTTCTGTTTTTTAAAGCCCCAGGCTACATGAACTGAAATTTCTGCCTCAGGATACAGAGCATAGATCATAAATCTGTTTCCGGCATAGATCACATCGCCTGCTGCCTTCTGATCTACCACAACAACCTTTCCCTCCATGTGGGAAATCTCTTTTAGCTGCTGTTTAAAGAGCTCTGACTGCTCATTGTAAAGATCTACTCTCTCCTTGACATCAGGAAGATCCAAAACATCCTTGATATCATGATTTACACAGTAGCTGATGAGCTCCATCATGAGGTCATAGTTGGAAATCCTGAAGTCATGGAATCTTCCAAGACCTGTCCTTGCATCCATAAGGAAGTTCATAAGAACCCAGTCCTTGGGATTGAGGATCTCATCTTCTGTAAAGTCAGCAGAATCACCCTTATCCACTGCAGTCATGATCTCATCGGATATTCTGTCAAGCGCGTATCCGGCTTTCTTGTAATAATTGTAAACCACCCTGGCTGCTGACTTAGCCTGGCCTTCTATGAACCAGTTGCCGTTATCCTTCATGGATGCGTTTCTGATAAGCTCAGACTCATGGTGGTCAAAGCACATAAAAACTCTTGAATCATAAGGCAGATTGGTTGTAATATCGTTACCCGAAAGCTCAATCTTGCCGTCCTGAACATCCTTGGGGTGTACAAACTTGATATCCTCTATCAGGTCACACTCCTTTAAGATCATCGCACAAACCAAACCATCAAAATCACTTCGTGTCACAAGTCTCTTTTTGTCGCTCATATTGCCCCCGATCCTTATGCGTAGCGGTATACAAACAGGTCGTATACCAAGTGAAAAGTGTCCTTATTCAGTATATCACTTTTGATGTAGTTTACGAAATAACAGAAAGCTGTTTTTAATAATAAGTTAATATAGTCCTGCTCCATCGTCGTGTAAAAGAAACTCCGGATCCTGATCAGCTGCTGTAGTAGCCAGCGCATCGCACCTTTCATTCTCGGGATGTCCGTTGTGTCCCTTTACCCAGTTCCATCTTACTTTGTGTGGCTCTACAGCCTTTAAAAGTCTCTGCCAGAGCTCTACGTTCTTAACAGGCTTTTTTCCTGCTGTCTTCCAGCCGTTTTTGACCCAACTCTTTAACCAGCCTTCGTTAAAGCCGCTGATGACGTACTTTGAGTCCGAGTACATTTCTACCTCACATGGCCTGTTAAGACTCTCAAGTCCCACAATAGCGCCCATAAGCTCCATTCGGTTGTTGGTGGTCTTGTCATACCCTGCGCTTATCTCTTTTTCATGTACTTCACCCTTGGGGTCTATATAGCGCAAAACCACGCCGTAACCTCCGGGTCCGTCGGGGTTTCCCCTGGCAGATCCGTCAGAATATATGCTTACCTGCATGTAAAATCTCCTCTCTAAGGAAGTTCTGCTCTCGCTTCGCTCGCCAGAACACGCTCCTACTAAACTCGAGAATACCTCGTTAAGTAGTCACAGCCCAGCTGCCTGTCTTTAAGAATCCGTCCGCCATCTTCTGCGCATTTTCTACGATATTTTCATCATAGCCCAAAACCTTAAGAAGCATGATGGCGTTTCTGGTTGTAGCCGGGCCTTCTTTGAGCTTATAGTCAAATTTGACGTCATTATCCGTCACATCACCCTCAAAATGATATATCTCATAGATGTCTTTCAAAAGAGCTGTCAGCTCAATATCATGAGTTGCAGCAAAGCACTGAACTCCATTCTCAGCAAGGCTCTTAAGAATCTGTGTGGAAGCTGCAATTCTCTCAACAGTGTTGGTTCCGCGAAGGACCTCATCCACAAAGCACAGAACCTTGTTGCCTGAAGTCTTGGATTTATCTACTATCCTCTTAATGGACTTGATCTCAACGATGTAGTAACTCTCTCCCATTGAGATATCATCCTTAAGTGCCATGGATGAATAAATCCTGTAAAACGGAGCACAGTACCTTGTACCAAGCACCGTATGGATTGACTGAGCAAGAATAGTGTTTATGGCACAGGTCTTAAGGAATGTGGACTTACCGGAAGCATTGGATCCTGTTAAAAGAACTCCTTCCTTTGCCTCAATGGTGTTGGCAACTGCCCCATCTATAAGGGGATGGATCAGGTCTTTTGCCACGTAAGTATCACCTGTAAATTCAGGAATAGAATATCCGTTTTCAAAAGAAGCCCTAAAGCAGGCAACGGATACTTCCGCCTCTATCCTTCCTGTGATCTCAAGGATCTTATCAAGCCTGTCCCTCTTTGACATAAGCTGTTTGTACATCTGATTGAACTTGATCAGATCTATATGAGTCACCATGCGAATGTAGTCCAGAAGGAGATCAACCGGATTTCCGCTGGAATTGGTCTGAGCTGATGTAAGAAGAATGGAGGAACCGGCCCTGAAGGAAGAAAACTCTTTTGAGATAGCGTTAAGTTCTCTGATATCCTCTGAGAAAACCTCAGCCCTTATCCCTGAAAACTTATCAATGGATTTGATCACTCTCATGACATATCCGTAAGTTACAAGGTAAGGAGTTATATCACTCTTTATTCTAAAATAAGATACAATCTGTACCAGCATCAGAATAGCAAGTGCTATAAATCCCAACGCAAAGTTTACAAAGCAAAAGCCGATTGCTGCCAGGATCAGGGCAATCATAACAAAATGCCTGGTATTGCCGGCACCTGATATGTTTTCAAGATAGTCGATGTAGTCATATATCGAGTATCTGCTGTTATTGCCGATCTCCCAGAAGATAGTCTGTATCTTTCTTCTGTCCTCATCATTCTCCTTAAGGAAAGTAACCTGTTCTTCAAAGGACTTAAAGTCATCCGCCTGTCTGGGGGACCTTAAGAGATAATAAAGATACTCCTCTCCCGCAGCGGAAAGGCAGTAATTAAGTCTCTTATAAACCCCGTCCATTCCAAGATCATTCCAGGTGATATCGTCAATCTGCGCTTCTTCCGGATGATTCTTAAAAAAGCCTGCGACGTGATCAAGGTCATCTGCCTTATATTCCCTTGCAGGGGGATTTCCGTAATTCTTTATCAGCTTACTTAACAGGTATTTCCTGGCATTGTACTTATCCCTAAGGCCCAGCACAAATGCGATGACTATAAAGCAAACAACCAGGAATATTATCATGTATCCTTCCATATCAGCTGTATAACCTCTTTCCGATTTCCTCAGCTTTGGCGTAGATATCTGCAGGCTCTGCGCCAATATTGAAGTTTCCGTTTTCATAGCGGATGATACCGCCGATCATTGTAAGCTTAACGTTTGACTTACTTCCGCTGTAAACAATATTCTTGACGATATTGTTGATGGGCTGCATGTTGGGCTGATAAAGGTCCAGCATGATGATGTCAGCCTTCTTGCCCTCTGCAAGATAGTCGCAATCATTAAGTCCCATAGCGTGAGAGCCGTTGACAGTTGCCATCTTAAGAACTTCTGATGCGTCAACGCTGGAAGCATCCATGTTCTTTAGCTTGGCAAGTCCTGTCGTTAAGAACATCTCTCTGAACATATCAAGGCAGTTGTTGCTGGCAGGACCGTCTGTTCCGATTGCTACCGGAATACCCTTTTCAAGGTATTTGGAAATAGGCGCAATTCCACTGGCCAGCTTGGTGTTGGAGCCCGGATTGGTCACAGCATAAAGACCTCTCTTCTTCATGATCTCCATATCCTCGTCATCGGTCCATACAACGTGATATCCGCCTCCGCCGTAATCAAACAGTCCCAGAGAATCAAAGAATTTAATGGGAGTCATACCGTATCTCTCGATGCACTCTTTTGTCTCAGACTCTGTCTCCTGAATATGTGCCCAGAAAGGAGCTTTGTATTTTTGAACCAGCTCTGCTGTATTCTCCAAAAGCTCTTTTGAACATGTATACTCAGCATGAAGGCCAAGGATAAATGAGTTGTATTCATCCCTTCCGTTAAGGTCATTGTAATACCCCTCCAGCATCTCCACTGACTGGCTGAAGTTATTGACACAGCTGGTCTGAACGCAGCGCATTCCGCAGTCTCTGAAGGCATCCGCAACGGAATAAGGTGTAAGATACATCTCGAAAACGGCTGTGATTCCGCTGGTAAGATACTCCATGATAGCAATCTTGGACAGATGATAGATATCCTCTGCTGTCATCTTGGCTTCTATGGGGAATATCTGCGTGTTAAGCCAGTCTGAAAGCGGAAGATCATCAGCCTTGGATCTCATCAAAGTCATGGCTGAGTGTGTGTGTGCATTCTTAAAGCCGGGCATAAGGAGATTCTTTTTGCAGTCAATCTCTCTGTCCCATATAAGAATCGAGTCCTTGTGCTCCTCACAGTAGCTAAGGGCCTCTTCTTCTGTTCCAACGAACTGTATAGTATCGCCGTTTACCCAGACTTCGCCGATAAAGATCTCTTTTCCCGGCTCCATTGTCAGAATTCTTGCGTTATAAAATCTTGTTCTCATACTTCAAACCTCTTGATGGACTCAGATACAAGCTTGGTGAAAAGAGGTGCTGCCTTATCTGCAGCCTCCTGAACTTCCTCGTGTGAGAGAGGCTCACCTGAAATGCCTGCTGCCAGATTTGAGATACATGAAACTCCGCAAATGCGCATGCCCATGTGGTTTGCTGCAATTGCCTCGTTTACGGTACTCATGCCTACTGCTGAAACGCCGAGCTTAGCCAGCATTTTGATCTCTGCAGGTGACTCAAATGAAGGGCCTGTGCACTGACAGTACACACCTTCCTTAAGATCGATCCCGTTCTCTTTTGCAACGGCTCTTATCACGTCCTGAAGGTCTTTCTTGTAGACATTGGACATATCGGGGAATCTTGGTCCGAGCTCATCGAGATTTGGTCCGATAAGAGGATTTGGTGCAAAGACTGAGATGTGATCTGTGATAAGCATAAGATCACCTGCGCCAAAACCTTCGCCAAGTCCGCCTGCTGCGTTTGTGAGGAAAAGGATCTTAGCTCCCAGCATCTTCATAAGTCTTGCGGGAAGAACTACATCGCTGATATTGTAGCCCTCGTAAAAGTGGATCCTTCCCTTCATGCATACAATCTTTTTATCTCCAAGATATCCGAAAATGAACTTTCCTGCATGTCCCGGAACTGTTGAAACCGGAAATCCCGGTATATCACTGTATGAAATCTCTGTTTCTATCTTGATATTCTCTGCAAAGCCGCCAAGGCCTGAGCCCAAAACCAGTGCTACATCAGGCTCAAAATCAGTCACCTTTCTCACTGCCTCTTTGCATTTAAGTAGTTTTTCATATACTGCGTTTCCCATAATCATTACCCCTTTCTGTTGGTTTCATCTAATGATATAACATCTGTGTCTTCATCTGCAAATTCTGCTGTTTCAGTCTCATTTATTTCTCCTGTCTCATACATTGTATCAGCATTTATAGCTTCTTCCAGATATGGTGGAAGGTCCGGGTTAAAGAGCCTTCCCTTTATAACAGGTTCAATGGTGTTGTTCACTGCATGAATCACAGCTTCTTTCATACCGCCCTTTACAAACCTTGAAATGATGGCGCTCTCAAAGCCTGTGCCTTCGATGGAGAAGTTCTTTAGCGTATCATGGAGCATGTCTGCACCTGGCGATTCCTGCATCCTTATCTCAATTCTGCCCGGAACTGCCGGATAGATGAAAGTAGACTTTTTATCCACCCTATCTACCGCATCATCCTCAAAGTAGATATTAAATGTGCGCTTGCTGGCTTCCTCCAGAAAATACACTTCATTTCTGATCGTCAGCCTGTTGTACTCGTCTCTGGTGCATACCGAGTCCAGTGATACCTTATAGTTCTCGCAGTGAATGTTGATGTCGCTGGTATATCTTTTGCCTCCAAATCCGCAGCGAAGCTTGTAAATAACCTCTCCTTCATAGATGTCTATGTAAAAAGCGTTATCCTCTGTTAACCTGAAGCCGATCTTCTTCATGCCGTCGGTGAAATTGTTGTGCACTATCTGCATCATCACCGGCATAAAGCCTATTCCCGTGGTCTCAAGGTCGTAAATCTTGCCGTCGAGCTTTTTCAGCCATGTAAGTATCAGCTGGTTCTCATTTCTGATATTGTAGGAGTTTACTGCCGATTTGAAGTCAGTTCTTTTTCCTGAAAAGCTTATGCTCCTGTTTCTGGGAGAGCCTGTGGTCATGCGCACCGTTCTGTTCTTCCAGCCTCCTGAACTGATAACCGGGAAATCTGCTGTTCTTCCACTTACGGACTTGCAGATTGCCTTAAGCTCCGTCAGAGCCCGGAAATCTTCAGGGAGAGGCGCATCAGACACTTCTATGACATTCTTCATTCTGTCACGGATCTTGATGGCCATACTACTGGTCTGGAAGACGTCGCTGTTACCGGCATTGGTCACTATGACCATATCAATATCGGGATAGACAAAGACATTCTGGCCCATCATACCGTTGTAGGCAAAGCAGCCTTCTCTGTCATCATTTATCCATAGCTGGTAGCCGTAATAGGGATTATCTTCTCTACCTGTCTCTATCTGCTTGGTAGTGGACTCAATCACCCACTCCTCGGGGATCAGCTGCTGCCCGTTCCATACACCTTTCTGTAGGTAAAGCTGGCCAAGCTTAGCCATATCCTCAATTCGCATAAAGGCTCCCCAGCCACCTTTGGTGATGCTCTGTGGACAGCTCTCCCAAAAGACTCTCTTGATGCCCATGGGGTTAAATAATCTCTCTTTACAGAAGTCAAAGAGGGACTGTCCCGTGATCTCAGTGACTATGGCAGATAGCATGTAAGTGTTCATGCTGTTGTATTCAAATTTTGTTCCGGGATCGAATTTAAAAGACGCATCCAAAAAGCCTTTTCGCCAGTCATTGCCACTGATGGCACCTATCTCGTTAAAATCAACGCCGCTGGACATATTAAGAAGGTTTCTGACTGTCATGGTCTTTCTGAAGATGCTGAAAGGCCCAAGTCTTGGGCTGAATATATCGCTGAGCCTGTCGTCAAGGGTTAGCTTACCATCGCCCATAAGTATGCCTATGGCCATTCCCGTGATTGACTTACACATGGAATAAGTAACATGCCACATATCCATATCAAAGGGTTCAAAGGCACACTCAGCAATTACCTTGCCATGACGGAGGGCCATAAACTTGTGCATCCTGCACTCCCTGTCCGCCTGAAGGTCCCTGATCAGGTCAGTAAAAAAAGCAGAGCTTACGCCCTGAGCTTCCGGAGAAGTTCTCTCCAAAAACTGTTCATCAGGGAAGGAGAAGCTTGAAAATGCTTTCTTCTGGGGATTAAAATCCACCTTGCTGATCTCGCCGGTCTGCCTGGCGACCATCTTCATTAGAAGCTCTCCAACGTAAAGTTCTGCTCTTGGCATTTATGTTTACCTCCATGAAGGATTCATTTTGTAAAAGTTAGTCCTTAAGCGCCCTCATAGAGTTAAGTATTGCTATTACTGCTACTCCGACATCTCCGAATACTGCAAGCCACATGGTTGTAAGACCAAGTGCTCCCAGAATAAGGATTATCAGCTTAACCGCCAGTGCAAAGACTATGTTTTCTTTTACAATCCTTATGGTCTTGCGTGCGATCTTCATAACAGCTGAGATCTTGCTGATATCATCATCCATGATGACTATATCTGCTGCCTCTATGGCAGCATCAGATCCCATGGATCCCATGGCGATTCCAACGTCTGCTCTCATAAGTACAGGAGCGTCGTTGATTCCGTCGCCTACAAACGCAAGCCTGTTACCATTATCGCCTTTTGAGAGCATTTTTTCAACTGCGCTGACCTTGTCTGCAGGAAGAAGTCCTGCCCTGACATCATTTATGCCGACCTGATCAGCTACATGTCTTGCTATAGCCTCATTGTCGCCGGTGAGCATGACTGCTCTCTTAACTCCAAGGTCGTACAGGGCTGAGATTCCCTCTTTTACTCCTTCCTTGATAGCGTCGGCGATCACGATACTTCCGGCATAGACACCGTCGTAAGATACGTAAACAACTGTGCCTGCTGCCTCATCCAAAAGACCTATGGAAGCCGGAACTTTGATGAGCTTATCATTGCCCACCAAAAGCTCTTTTCCATCAAGGACGGTCCTGATACCGTTACCTGCGATCTCCTTGGTCTGGGACTCATCTATGTATGAACTGTCAGGCTTAGCGCCTCCGTTTCTCTCCATGTAGCAGGAGAGGATCGATCTTGCGATGGGATGATTTGAATACATCTCGCCGTAAGCTGCCAGGGACAAAAGCTGGTCCTCTGATATATCACCTGAAGTTGAAGGAACTATCTCAGATACCTTAAACTCGCCCTTTGTGATGGTTCCTGTCTTATCAAATACAACTGTGTCAACCTTCGATGCCGCCTCAAGGAAATTGCTGCCCTTAACAAGGACACCCTTCTTGGAAGATGCTCCGATTCCTCCAAAGAACCCAAGAGGAACTGAGATAACAAGAGCACATGGGCAAGAAACAATAAGGAAAATGCATGCTCTTCTGATACTGTCAGAAAGAGGGAGCTGTCCGATGATCGGAGGGATCACTGCAAGAAGTACTGCTCCGATGGTAACAACAGGAGTGTAATATCTTGCAAATCTTGTGATGAAGTTCTCCATTCTGGACTTCTTGTTGCTGGCATTCTCAACCAGGTCAAGGATCCTTGCAACGGTTGAATCCTCGTAGGCCTTATCTACTCTTACCTTAAGGATTCCCTCGCCGTTTACGCATCCGCTTATTACAGCGTCGCCTTCTGCTGCCCTTCTGGGAACAGACTCACCTGTAAGAGCTGCTGTATCAAGGAAGGACTCTCCCTCTACAACGGTTCCGTCTACCGGGATCTTCTCTCCTGCTCTTACCAGGATAATGTCTCCAACACTGACTTCCTCAGGATCTACCTCTGTAGTAGAGCCGTCCTCATTAACTATATTTGCATACTCGGGAGCAATGCTCATGAGGTCTGTGATTGACTGTCTGGACTTACCTACAGCGTAGCTCTGGAAGAGCTCACCTACCTGGTAAAAGAGCATTACTGCCAGCGCCTCGGAGTACTCACCGATTCCGAATGCACCGAAGGTAGCTATCATCATCAGGAAGTTCTCGTCAAAAACCTGTCCGTGGCTGATATTGATAATGGCCTTTCTCACTACATCGTAGCCGATGATTCCATAAGGAACGAGATAGATTATCAGCTTGACGAACCAGGGGAGCGGATCCATGATACCGAGCTTGTCCAGTACCAGAAGGATCACGAACATGGCGAGTACTATCAGTATTCTGTTACGGGTCTTTTTTTGTTTCTTGGTCATAAATCACCTCTATACTCCGTGATATACGCCTTGCTTCACCATGTTCTCGCAAGGCTACACACATTCGGAATCCGGCATATCTGCCTACTTCCTCATGTATGTTCGGTCTTCAAGGTCAAATAATGTTTTGTGCAAGCACAATATTATTTGACTTTGAATCCCTATATCACTCAATTTCGCAATCCGGCTCAACCTTTTTGCATGCCTTAACAGCAGCATCAAATACCTTGTCAAAAACGTCATCAGCAGCCTCTAATGTAAACTTCTGAGTCATGAAATTTACTCTTGCGCTTACAACGCCCTCGATCTTCTTAACTGCATCCTCCATCTTGGCTGCACAGTTTGCACAGTCTACCTCACACTTAAATGTTTTCTTCATAATATCCACCTTTCTGCCCTCTTAGAGCTCATAATTTACTCTTCAATATGATTGATACCCTGGTCTATGATGGTCCTTACATGGTCATCTGCCAGGAAATATATTATCTGTTTGCCTTCTCTTCTGTTTCCGACGAGCTTGCTCTGCTTAAGTATCTTAAGCTGATGGGATATGGCCGACTGGGTCATATTAAGGCTCTCAGCTATATCACATACACACATCTCTTCTTCAAACAAGGCAAAGAGAATTCGAATCCTTGTGGAATCTCCGAAGACCTTGAACAGTTCTGCCAGATCGTAAAGCTCATCATCATCGGGCATCTCTCTGTGGACCTTCAGCACCACATCTGCGTGCTTGTGCACTACATCGCAATGTTCTACATCACTGATTGACATATCGATTTCCTTTCGTTTCATTTAAACATATGAATAATTGTTCATATGTTGAATATAAAACAAGTGAATGCATATGTCAATACACATTCACTTGTTTTTTTAATTATTTAATTGTGATCATTGTTTGCTGCCGGCTTCTGCCGCTTCCACAGTCTTTCTCATGTATCTGATAACGTCTGCCGGATACTCGCCCACTGCAGTTTCTCCGGTCACCATGACAGATGCCGCTCCGTCCAGTACTGCGTTGTAGATATCACTCACTTCTGCTCTGGTCGGAACCTTGCTGTGCTCCATGGATGAGAGCATCTGAGTCACTACCATAAACGGCTTATGCGCTGTTCTGCATCTTGCTGCTATGTCCTTCTGAACTCCCGGAAGGGTCCAAAGCGGAACTGCATTTCCAAGGTCTCCCCTTGCTATGATTATCTCGTCGGCTACTTCAAAAAAGCTCTCGAGGTTATCTACGCCTCGGGTATTCTCAATCTTGGCATATATCTTTATGTCTTTTCCGCCGTTATCATCAAGGACGCTTCGCAGCATCTTAAGGTCGTCTGAACTTCTTACGAAGGGCTGCATTACTCCGTAGATACCTGACTTGCAAGCAAGTTTGATGTTCTCGATATCACTGTCTGTCAGCGCTGGCATATCAACGGATTTGCCAACTATTGCTATGCTCTTTTTGCCATTTAGGGCTCCACCTCTGGTGATGCGGGCTTTGGCAGAGCTGCTTCCTGCTTCAATTATGGTTGCTGCGATCTTGCCGTCATCAAGAAGGATTTCATCAGTAACTTCAAGGGCTTCAAGGATTATTTTATCAAGTATTATTGTGTTATCGCCCGGCTGCGTGTTCGCTTTGCCCGGATGTGCATCCGTCTTGCCCGGATACGTGTCCGTTTTGTCCGAAACTGTAGGCTCAAGTACAAGCTCATCGCCATTATAGAGGCTTATTGGCGCATCCAGCTTCCCGATCCTAAGCTCAGGCCCCTGCATATCTATCAGGATTTTGGGAACAATCCCGCTTTTTGCTGCATCTCTTTTAACCTTATCAAGGTCCTCAAGGCAATCCTTAAGCATGACATGAGAGAGATTGATCCTGATCCCCGTCATGCCTTCAGCAAACATCGAAGACAACACTTCCTCATCTCTGCAACTTGGTCCCAGTGTTCCAAACACATCTATCATATCCCATATTTCCTCGGTATCGGCCCAAAACAACTTTTATGTATATCCAAGCCGAACTTTCTCTTGCATTATTAACGCAATATCGTAAACAGTATCAAAAATCACTTCATAAATCATAATACCACAGGCTTTAGGCGTATTTTTATCAATTATGATAGCAAAAGCAATAAAATTGTCGGCCTGAGAGCAAAAAACACCATTTCAGTCCGACTCGTACATATCGCTTATGCGCACACTGCTCCTATTACAAGAAAACAGCCAGGCCTACAAGAAAACAGCCGCCCTAAAAGAAAACAGCCGGGCCCAAAAGGCCCGGCCATTCATAATCTCAATAATTATTAATCCCTTTAGAATCCTTTCATCAGGTCGAAGAGGCTTATCTGGTTGGAATCCGGGATATCACCGAGAAGTCCCATGTCTGACATCTTGTCTATTACGGTCTGAGGGCACTTGGTCCTCTGGCGGAAGTCGTCCTTGGAAAGGAACGGACCGTCCTTGGCTGCCTCAACGATCTGGTCGGCAGCCTTCTCACCCATACCGTCGATACTGGTAAGAGCGGGCATGATCTTATCGCCGATAACCTGGAATTCTCTGGACTTAACCTTGAAGATATCGATTGGCATAAACTCGATACCTCTTTCGTACATCTCCTCGACAAGTCTCATATCTCCGTACTCAGCCTGCTGAGCGTTAGTAAGTTCATCCTTACGGCTTAAGTAATCCTTCATAATACTGTGAAGATGATTCTCGCCCTGGCACATATGCTCATAGTTGAAGGCCTTGGCTCTTATAGAAAACCACGCTGCATAGAAGGCCTGTGGCATATAAACCTTGAAGTATGCTATTCTCCAGGCCATCATAACGTAAGCTGCCGCATGGGCCTTAGGGAACATGTACTTGATCTTCTCGCAGGACCAGATATACCAGTCAGGAACGCCGTGGTCTATCATGTCTTTCTTCCAGTCTGGCCAGTTCTTCTCCTTACCTCCGGCTACCTTACCTTTACGAACAGCCTCCATGATCTTGAAGGATTCAGACTTATCAAGTCCCTTCTGGATAAGGTAGATCATGATATCGTCACGACAGCAGATACAGGTATCAATGGTTGCCTTGCCCTCCTGGATAAGGGTCTGGGCATTGCCGAGCCAAACGTCGGTACCGTGGGACAGACCTGAAATCCTTATAAGGTGTGACAAAGACTTGGGCTGAGCATCGATAACCATCTGCATAGCGAAGTCCGTACCAAACTCGGGAAGTCCAAGGCATCCGAGCTTTGTTCCGCCAATCTGCTCCGGTTCAATGCCCAGGGCAGTTGTATTCATGAAAAGACTCATTACCTTCTTGTCATCCAGTGGCACAGTCTTGGGATCCATACCCGTGCAGTCCTGCAAGAACCTTATCATGGTAGGATCATCGTGTCCCAGAATATCGAGCTTTAGAAGGTTGTGGTCGATGGAGTGGTAATCGTAATGTGTTGTAATTGTAGCTGTGGTCATATCGTTGGCAGGGTGCTGAACAGGACAGAATGAATTGATGTCCTCTCCAACCGGAAGAACTATAATTCCTCCCGGATGCTGACCGGTACCACGTCTTATGCCGGTACAGCCCTGAACGATTCTGTTTATCTCACTCTTTCTCTTACTTACTCCGATTCCGTCATAGTACTTCTTAACAAAACCGTAAGCCGTCTTATCCGCAAGAGAAGCTATGGTTCCGGCTCTGAAGGTCTGTCCGTAACCAAAGATAACCTCTGTATATTTGTGGGCCTTGGACTGATACTCTCCGGAGAAGTTAAGGTCGATATCAGGCTCCTTGTCACCCTTAAATCCAAGGAAGGTCTCGAAAGGAATATCAAATCCGTCCTTGTTCATCTTGGTACCACACTTAGGGCACATCTTGTCAGGCATATCACAGCCCGAGTTTCCGCCGTAAGCCTTAACCTCCTCTGAATCAAAGTCGGAGTACTTACAATTCGGGCAAACATAATGAGGGCTAAGTGAGTTAACCTCCGTAATTCCTGAAGTAAAGGCAACGAAGGACGATCCTACGGATCCTCTTGAACCTACCAGATATCCGTCCTCGTTGGACTTCCAAACCAGCTTCTGGGCAATGATATACATAACCGCGAAACCGTTCTTGATGATGGAGTTAAGCTCCCTCTCAAGTCTCTCTTTAACGATCTCCGGAAGCTCTTCTCCGTAGATCTCATGGGCCTTGTCGTAACAGATCTTGGTCAGGATCTCATCACTGTTTGCGATGACAGGCGCACACTTATCGGGACGGACCGGTGATATTGAATCGCACATATCCAGGATCTTTCTGGTGTTGTCGATGACGATTTCTTTTGCCTTCTCTCCACCGAGATAGTCAAACTCGGCCATCATCTCATCTGTGGTCCTCAGGAAAAGAGGTGCCGGCTCCTCATCATTCATACCCTTTCCGGACATGATGATGGTCCTGTAGATCTCATCCTCAGGATTTAAGAAGTGCGCATCACAGGTAGCGACAACAGGCTTATTCCACTGTTCTCCCAGCCTTACAATCTCCTTGTTGATCTCCCTGATATCATCATCGCTGTTGATATCTTCATACCTCTCGGACTCAACCATGAAATGATTGTTGCCCACAGGCTGAATCTCCAGATAGTCGTAGAAGCTGACAAGTCTTGCAATCTCCTCAGGTGGTCTTCCCTCAACAACAGCGCCGTAGAGTTCTCCCGCACAGCAGGCACTACCGATAATAAGTCCCTCTCTGTACTTGATGAGCTCGCTCTTAGGGATAAGCGGAAATCTTCTGAAATAATCTATATGTGATTTGCTGACAAGTGTATAGAGATTGACCCTGCCCAGCGTATTCTTGGCAAGAATAATGCAGTGATTGGGGCGAAGGTGCCTTATCATCTCAGGTGTTGGCTTTCCGAGGATATTGACCTGAGTAAGATCCTCAGCTCCCTGCTCCTTGAGCATTGGTACAAACTTATTGAAAATAAGCGCAGTACACTCAGCATCATCTACAGCTCTGTGGTGATGCCCAAGTACAATGTTCAAAGTCTTAGCCACTGCATCCAGCGTATGCTTAGCCTGCAGCGGGAAGAAATATCTTGAGAGCCACAGAGTATCTACGGTGGTGTAATCCGCATCAATACCAAGCTCCTCGCAGTTCTGATTTATAAAGCTTATGTCAAAAGAGACATTGTGTCCCACCAGTACTGCTCCCTCGCAGAACTCAACGAACTTCGGGATGATAACTTCTCTTGTTGGCGCACCGATTACCATATCGTCGGTGATGCTGGTGAGTTTCTCGATCCTGTAAGGAATAGGAACCTGTGGGTTGATAAACTCAGAGAATCTGTCTACAATCTCTCCGTTTTTGATCTTAACGGCACCGATCTCAATGATCTTGTTCTTGATGGGTGAAAAGCCCGTTGTCTCAATATCAAATACAACAAAGGTGGTATCATCGAGCTTCTGTCCCTTGTCATTGACAACTATTTCCTTTAAGTCATCAACAACATAGGCCTCAACGCCCAGCACCAGTTTAAAGAAATCCTGCCTGTCGATAGGGGGCTCTCCTGCCTCTTTTCTGCGGGACTTCTCATCCTTATAAAGATCCTCCCACACGTGGTTGGCATCGGTAAGAGCCTGAACAACGCCGTGGTCTGTGATGGCAATACCCGGCATTCCCCACTTGTAGGCCTGCTTTACAATGTCTTTTACCTCGGAAACTCCGTCCATATCACTCATCTTGGTATGGCAGTGGAGCTCCACTCTCTTCACATCAGCGTTGTCAACTCTCTTGACTGTAAAGTCAGGAATCTTCTTAACCCCGACAACGGACTGAATAGAGAGCTCGTGGTCAAATCTGTCAATTGCAGCAATTCCCTTGATCTTAACAAAAGCACCCATCTTGATGCTCTTTGTTATATCGGGCACATCTGCAGTATTTACGAACATCTTGACTGCGATGGAATCTGTAAAGTCAGTCACAGCAAAGATGAGAATGGTCTTGTCATTTCTGATGTCTCTCTGATCCCACTCGATGATCTTGCCGTGAATAGTGACTTCACCCAGCTCGCCCATAAGGTCAACAAGCTTCATGGCTTCATCATCGAAATCTCTTCCAAAGAGAACATCAGGATTATCGGACCTCTTGTAGCTTCCGCCGAAATCTCTTTTGCCAAAGGATTTCTTCTCGCCCTCTTTGGGTGCAAATGAGGATGCCTTGCCCTCAACCTTGGAAGGACTACTTTGCTTGGCTGTTTCAGAAGCTTTTGCTTCCTTGGCCGCTTCTTTGGCAGCTTCTTTTTCTGCCTCCTTCTCCTCCATAGCCTCAAGCTTTTTGACCATCTTGGCTGACTCTTCGGAGTAATCGGGCTCTTTATCGTCTTTTTCAACTTCTACAAATTCAGGTGAAAGAACTACAGAAAGGCCACACCTTTCGTTGAATATCTTGGACAGTACACGGATCAGGTCAGGGGCCTTCTTCTTGCCGACAACGCTGTCCTCAAGCTGCATGATGACATTGTCCTGATCGGGGTACAAAAAAGAAGCCGAGCGAAACAGACTATACTCCATATGGTCATAGTCTTTAAGCTCGAGCTCAATGCTCTCTCTGTATATATCAAGAAGATTCTCCGGCGTGTACTGGGCCGAAAGAGAAAACTTCTCGTAGATCTTGATAGTTATATCCTGATTGCCAAACAACTGCTTCTTGATGCTGTTCTCGGTCTTTATGATGTCTGCCTTGTCAATGAGCTTGTTGCTGGCTATATAAATCCTGATAAAATCCTGTTTCCTGGTGGTGGAAACCTTTACAACTTCAGTCTGCCCCATGATATCGCCGGTGTGTTCATCCAGCTTAAGGGCAGGAAATACTTCAAAAAAACTCTTCCCCATAAAAACCTTTACCTAGGCCAATTGTCCAGCTCTTCTTTTAACGTAGCCAGCAACTGGTCTTCCTTAACCTTCTTAACTACTTCTCCGTTCTTGATAAGCAGGCCTTCTCCCACGCCGCCTGCTATTCCGATGTCTGCCTCCTTGGCTTCTCCGGGGCCGTTTACTGCACAGCCCATAACTGCAACCTTGATATCAAGGTCATACTTCTGAACCATGGTCTCAACCGCATTTGCAAGGCCGATGAGATCGATCTTGGTTCTGCCACAGGTAGGACATGATACAACCTCGATTCCTCCGCTTCTCATTCCGAGAGTCTTAAGGATCATCTTGGCTGTCTTGATCTCCTCCACAGGGTCACCTGAGAGTGAAACTCTTATGGTATCACCGATGCCCTCATTTAAGATGATGCCAAGTCCGATGGATGACTTGATGTTTCCGCCATAGACTGTTCCTGCCTCAGTGATACCTACATGGAGCGGATACTGGCATTTCTCGGCCAGCAGCTCATGGGCCTTAACACAGAGCATAACGTTTGAGGACTTGATGCTGACTACCATGTTGTCATATCCGAGGTCCTCGATGATGCCGATCTTATCAAGGGCTGATTCAACAAGGCCCTCTGCTGTAACACCGCCATATTTCTCCACAAGGTCTTTTTCCAAAGAGCCGCTGTTAACGCCGACTCTGATCGGAATATTTCTCTCCTTGGCGCAGGATACGACTGATGCGATCCTGTCTCTGCTTCCGATGTTACCGGGGTTGATCCTGATCTTGTCAGCGCCGTTCTCCATGGCAGCAATGGCCATCTTATAGTCAAAATGAATATCTGCAACAATAGGAATATGTATCTGCTTCTTGATCTCTGAAAGAGCCAAGGCAGCCTCCATTGTAGGCACGGTGCTTCTTATGATCTCGCATCCCGCCTCCTCGAGTCTCTTTATCTGAGCAACTGTAGCCTCCACGTCCTCAGTCCTTGTGTTGGTCATGGACTGGATGAGGATGGGATTACCTCCGCCTATCACTCTGTCGCCAATATGAATAACTTTAGTATTATCTCTATATGCCATGAAAATTACCTCGTAAACTTTGTAATGTCATTGAACAGTACAAATACCATAAGCGCCAAAAGCGCCACCATTCCTATCATGTGAACGAAGCCTTCCTTCTCAGGAGGAACGGGCTTACCGACAATGACTTCGATGAACTGGAATACCAGCCTTCCTCCGTCAAGAGCAGGAATCGGCAAAAGATTCATCACTCCCAGGTTCACCGACAAAAGCACCGTCAGGGACAGCATTGTAAGGATGACTGCGGAGATTCCGTAGGGCTTAACCTCCTCGTAGGTATCATCCACCATCTTCACCATGCCCACAGGTCCCGAAACATCGTCCTTGGAAAGCTTGCCCTTTACGAGAAGCGCCAGACTCCTGTAGGTGGTCTTGAAGTAGTATCTTACCTCGTACCAGGCGTACTTAAGAGCAGCCGGTCCCTCTATCTTGCCATACTCACCAAGATAGATTCCCATGTAGTAGCGGCCCTCATCTTCACTGTACTTGGGTAAAAGAGTGGTCTCGTATCTCTGACCGTCTCTCTCATACACGATGTCCATCGGACTTCCTTCAGCGAACTGTGAGATCATGGTCACTTCACCTGACATGTAAACCTTCTCACCATCTACGCTGATTATCTTATCTCCCGGAAGCATTCCTGCCTCAGCTGCAGCGGACTCCTCAGTCATCTTGTTGATAACAGGGAAGTTCCAGGCTGAAAAGCTTACAAGAACCACCGCCAGGATATATGCGATTATAAAGTTTGCAAAAGGTCCTGCGAAAAGAGTAGCTATCCTCCTCCACACAGGCGCGTTCAAAAAGGAATGCTCGTCATACCCTTCCTTCTCCTCAGCCACGGGATCCATGCCGTCAAATACGCATGCACCTCCGATCGGAAGAAGCTTGATACTGTAGAGAGTCTCTCCTTTTTGCTTTTTCCAGATAGTCGGTCCCATTCCCACAAAGAACTCGTTGACCCTTATACCGCCTGACTTGGCGATGATAAAGTGACCGAATTCATGGGATGTTACCAGTACTCCGAATATGATAAAGAAAATTAAAACACTTACTAACATCAGATGTTGTACTTCTTTCCGAGGAAGTCGTAGGTCTCCTGCTCAGCTGCAAGAATAGCAGCAACGTCAGGGTTGTCCACCTTATTGTGGTGGCTCATGGCCTCCTCTATCATGCTGTAGATCTCAAGATATTTAATATCGCCCTTTAAAAATCTCTTAACCGCCATCTCGTTGGCAGCGTTGAAAACTGTGGGCATGCTTCCGCCGATACGGGCAGAATCATAGGCAAGCTTAAGTCCTCTGAATGTGTCTGTATCAGGCTTTTCAAAGGTCAGGGAATAGAGTTCAAAGAGGTCTAATCTCTTTTCCTGCATAGGTCTTCTGTCCGGGTAGAAAAGAGCATACTGAATAGGCAGCTTCATATCCGGAACGCCAAGCTGTGCAATAACAGCACCGTCCACAAACTGAACTGCGCTGTGAACAATGCTCTGCGGATGAACAACTACCTGAATATCATCAAGTGATACTCCAAAGAGCCACTTTGCTTCCATAACTTCAAGGCCCTTATTTACAAGGGATGAAGAGTCGATGGTAACCTTTGGTCCCATGTCCCAGTTAGGGTGCTTAAGGGCATCCGCTGCTGTCATGTTCTCAAGCTCCTGCCTTTTCTTACCCCTGAATGGTCCGCCGCTGGCCGTCAAAAGAATCTTTTCAACCTTGTCCCTTGGCTCGCCGTTTAAGGACTGGAAAATTGCACTGTGCTCTGAATCCACAGGCAGTATCTGTACATTCTTCTCCCTGGCAAGTGGCATGATGATGTGTCCTGCGCATACAAGGGTCTCCTTGTTGGCAAGAGCAATATCTTTTCCGCACTCAATTGCCTTAATGGTAGGTCTGATTCCGATCATACCTACTACTGCTGTAAGCACGGTATCTGCCTCGGGAACAGAAACTATATCAAGAAGTCCGTCCATACCGGCCATTACTTTGATGCCGGTATCCGAGATCTTGTCCTGAAGCTCTTTTGCTGCTGTTTCATCAAACATGCAGACGTACTTCGGCTTAAACTCGCGGACCTGTTTCTCTACTTCGGCAACGCTTCTGTTTGCTGCAATTCCAACAACTTCAAGTTCTGAAGGGTTGTTTCTTACAACGTCCAGAGTCTGTGTTCCAATGGATCCTGTTGATCCCAGTAAAACTATCTTTCTCATATCTTCTTCCTTAATCTTAAGTTACCCCAGTACAGGCAGCATAACTGCCGCCAAAAAATAAATACATGGAATGACAAAAATAACACTGTCAAACCTGTCCATTATTCCGCCATGTCCCGGAATAAGCGTTCCGTAGTCCTTGATATTGTGATCACGCTTAATACCGGATGCAAGAAGGTCTCCGATCTGGGAGATGATGCTTCCTGCAAAGCAGATGATCATGAGTCCCCAAACGGTAGATGGACTGTGAGTTTCATTCACATAGAGGATATATCCTATGATGCCTCCGACGATCACAGAACCCAGGATTCCTCCGATAGCGCCCTCGATGGTCTTCTTAGGTGATAATACCGGCGCCATCTTGTGCTTTCCAAAGGCTCTTCCGGCAAAGTATGCGCAGGTATCACAAACCCAGGCAATAAACGGAACCCAGGCAAAGTATACGCCCAGATGCCTTATCCTTAAGAGGTAGACAAAAGACATATTGACCGGTGCATAGATAAAGCAGAAGAAACAAAAGATTGCCTGAGAAGCACTATATTTCGGGAATGATATCACATAGCAGACCATGATCAGGAAAAAGGCAAACATTATCGAGAAAATGTAATACCTGTAATCCTTTACCAGCATCATCTGGATGTAGTGAACCAGGATTGATGCGTATCCGCAGGCTTCAAGCATATTGATCTTCTGTCCGTCCTTGTGAACTCCAAGTGCTCTTGTGAGCTCAAAAAACGCTATAAGTGACACTATCAAAAGTGCTGCCGAGAGTACATACCCTCCCGGGATAAGTACTGCCGCCAGCACAATACCAATTACAATTCCACTGATAACTCTAGTCTTCAAGATTCCTTCAGTCCTCCAAACTTACGGTTTCTGCCGGCATAGGCTTCTACCGCCTTTTCAAGCTCAGCCTTATCAAAATCAGGCCATGCTACGGGAGTAAAGTAGAACTCCGTATACGCACACTGCCAGAGCAGGTAATTGGAAATTCTCTGCTCATTGCAGGTCCTGATAAGAAGGTCCGGATCCGGAAGGAAGTTGGTATCTAAATTATCTGCAATATCCTTCTCTGTTATATCCTCAGCACGCAGCTCTCCGGCCTCTACTTTCGCAGCAACCTTTCTGACTGCCCTTGTGATCTCATCCCTGCTGCCATAATTGATGGCAATGGTAAAGGTCAGTCCGGTGTTGCCTGCAGTGGTATCCTCAAGCTCTTTTATAGCCTTTTGGATATCCTCTGAAAGCAGAGAGCGCTCACCAATAACACGGCAGCGCACATTGTTCTTCATGGATTTCTTTATACTGGTTTTTAAATAATTACGCAAAATCGTCATGAGGGCAGATACCTCTGCCTCAGGACGACTCCAATTCTCAGTTGAGAATGCGTAGACTGTAAGATATTTAATTCCCATGTCTCTTGCGACTACGAGAATGTCTTCAACAGCTTTTGCTCCCTGCATATGGCCGTAGTTTCTGGGCATGCCCTTAGCCTTGGCCCATCTTCCGTTGCCATCGAGGATGATGGCTACATGTGCAGGAATATTTGTATTTGCTTCCATAGATTACACCGTCATGATTTCCTTATTCTTCTCTTCTACAGCTGCATCGATATCCTTGATGAACTTGTCGGTTATCTTCTGGAGCTCGTCGTTAAGATCCTCGATCTCATCCTCTGAAACCTCGGTTCCTTTGAGCTTCTTGAGGGCGTCGTTGCCGTCACGTCTTACGTTTCTAACTGCAACCTTAGCGTCTTCACCCTTCTTGCGGATATCCTTGGTGAGCTGTTTTCTGCGCTCCTCTGTGAGCTCAGGGAAAACAAGTCTTATTACAGCACCGTCGTTGCTTGGTGTGATACCAAGATCTGATGCCATAAGAGCCTTCTCAATGTCCTTGATAAGTGTCTTGTCCCAAGGAGCGATCTGAATGATCCTGGCCTCAGGAATAGATACGTTTCCAACCTGCTGAATAGGAGTAGGTGTTCCGTAGTAATCAACCTTAATCTTATCGAGAACATGTGGATTAGCTCTACCTGCTCTTATTGATGCAAGATCATCCTTGAGATAATCAAATGACTTCTGCATTTTGTCGTTAAAGGTCTTAAGTCTCTCGTTCATACACATAACCTCCCCTGGTTAATTTGTTGTAACGGTTGTTCCGTTAAAATCGCCTGTTGATGCCTTAACTATGCTGTTCTCCTCCTGGAGAGCGAATACTCTCATAGGCATGTGATTGTCCCTGGCGAGTATTGATGCTGTCATATCTACAACCTGAAGGTTCTGCTCTATAACCTCATCGATTGAGATAGTGTCATATCTCTTTGCATCAGGGTTCTTGGCAGGATCTGAATCATATACTCCGTCAATAGCCTTGGCAAGAAGTATATAGTCAGCCTCAACCTCGATGGCCCTTAAAACAACTCCTGTATCTGTTGAGAAATACGGATGACCTGTACCGCCTGCAAAGAACACTACCATATTCCTTGCAAAGTACTTGTTTGCTCTATCCTTGGAAAAGAGCTTTGTGAAGGATCCGCACTCGAATGGAGTAAGTATATTGGTCATCATGCCTACACTTCTGAATATCTCGGATACATAGATGCAGTTCATGATTGTGGCAAGCATTCCGATCTGGTCAGCCTTGGTGCGATCAATGTTCTCGCTGCTTCGTCCTCTCCAGAAATTGCCTCCGCCGATAACGATACCTACCTGAGTTCCGTTATCTACAAGCTGCTTAACCTGAAGTGCAACCTTTCTGACGGTCTCCTCATCGAAGCCTGTCTTCTTATCACCTGCAAGTGCCTCACCACTGAGCTTTAATAAAATTCTCATATCTTCTCCATTATCAAATTATTTATTCTTAAGTCCCTCGAAGAACTCTGAAGGATTAACATCAGCGTATGCCTGTGAGCACATACCCTCGATAACAGCACCATTGTTGATCTGTACTGACTGAGACTTGATATTGCCCATTACGATAGCTGTTGTATCAAGAACTACAGGACCGTGAACATCGATGTCACCCTTTACAGCGCCTGCGATAACTGCGCTTGATCCATAGATGTTACCTACGATAACTGTGCTCTGGCCAACCTTAACGCTGCCCTTACTCTTGATCTCACCGGTGATCCTTGCTGACTCTGCATAAACTTCTGCTGCGTCTGAATCTCCGTTGATCTCGCCTGTTATGTTAAGCTTGCCGAGACACTTGATATTACCTGTGATCTTACCGATGAGCTCAAGTGAACCTGTTGTGGCAATGTCGCCCTTGACGATCATACCTTCGGTAATGCTGGCAACTTCATCTGTAGGTGTCTGCTGTTCGAAATCCATAGTTTCAATTCCCCCGTTTCTTGTTATCATTTCTGTTTCTGCATTTTTATCTGCAACATACTTGCCAATATGTGCAGGATTTATAGCCTCAAGTGCGTTCTTGGGCTCCTCGACCTTGATCTCTTCCTGAGTCTGCTCTTCAATCTTCTCTTCGAGCTCACGAACTTCGTCAACGGTCTCAGAAACTTCTTCGATCTCCTCTTTTAACTCATCTATAGTCTCGACTGCTTCATCTGCAACCTCGTCTAAAGTCTCTACTGCATCCTCAGCAGCTGCCGTAGTCTCTTCCACAGCATCCTCTTTTCTCTCTGCTGCCTCATCAAGCTTAATGTCGTCGAGACGATTAAGCATGCTGTCAAGGTCTACAGGCTTAGGAGCTTCTACAGGTCCATTGCTGCCCTTGCTTTCAGCTTCCGGCTTGTCCTCAGGCATAAGAGTGTTTACAGCCTGTGAGAGGTCGCTTTTCAGCTCAGAAAAAAATCCCATCTAGATATCCTCCATTCAATCTTTTTTCGTTTAATTGATATGTTGAACCGGTAACGTATCCTCGGTTATCGGTACTATCACTGTGTCATCCATTGCCTGGATCGCTTCGATTATCTCAGGCAGTGCTTCTACCGTACTCTTTTTGTCTGCTGCGTCGTGCATAAGTACTACGCAGTGTTTAAATCTGGGTACGTTGTTAACTATGTTGGCGTAGATTGTGTCCTTGTTGGCACCGGCCTTGTCATCACCTGCTGAAACGTTCCAGTCAAAGAAGGTGACATCGCTGCTCTCCAGATAATCAGTCAGCTCATGCATATCCACCTTGCTGACCGTATTGGAGCTTCCACCGGGGAACCGGTAAAAACTAGACCACACGCCTGTTGTCTCGTATAAGAAAATTCTTAATTTATCCGTATCTTCCTTGAACGAATCAAGAGAAGCATATAATTCGCTGTACTTGTGACTGTACGAGTGCATCCCAAGAGTATGCCCATCATTAACTATTCTCTTGTAAAGATCTGTATACTTGGCATTTGGTTTGCCACAGACAAAGAAGGTAGCCTTTACGTTGTGCTGCTCTAATATATCGAGTATCTCGTCTGTGTACGTACTTGGTCCGTCGTCGAAGGTCAGATAAACATATCTGGTGCCCTCTATATCCTCAGGATTCTGAGCGCCACTGACATCCACCGTGGCGTAGTCAACATCCATCCCTTCCGAAGTAGTCTCTACAATATTCGAATCTTCCCCATCCGGCTCAGCTTCTGTAGCCAGAATATCTCTCTCGCTGCCGAACTGCTCTCTGTACCACTCCAGATCCGCCATGCTCTTCTCATATTCTGTGTGAAGACGGTCGTATCTGATGGCCAGAATAACGCATATACAAGTGGGAATAAGGCAGGCAGCTGCCACTGTAGTAATGATGAGTCTGCGCAAATATCGGATCCTTTTACTGTACTGCTTAGACTCCATTATTCCATCTCTTTCTTACTAATATGTAACCAAGGTATAGTATAGCATAGAATACAAAACACCAAAAGGTCTTTTGTTTAGATAACACGTGTGATTTCTTCTGCAATAGCGCCCGCTACAAAGAGCTTGTATTCGTATCTGCTATCCTGAACAGGCACGGAAATATGAAAGCTCTCAGTGCCCTCTTTATGAGCTATGGCAAAAAACACTTCGCCCGGAGTCGAGTCGTTGTTTGCAGGGTCTACGTTGCCCATGGTCCCGGTAACTCCGATCGCTATATCTGCGCCATAAGCTCTTTTGGCTGCAAGTGCCATCTCCCGGGCAGTCTCCTTTGAGTACACCCCGAATCTCTCTATCACATCCGCAGGTACATTCTGCTTTATCTTGGCCTCATTTGAATAGGTTATGAAGGCACCTTTTAATACCGCAGATGCACCTTCGGTGTCTGTCAAAAGAGATGCCACAAGACCAGAAGTGCAGCTCTCCATTGTCGTTATGGTGAGCTGCTCCTTAATTAAAGTATTCGTTATATAGCGGAATTTCTCCCGCACATTCTTTTCAAGATCAGTCATATTACATTCCCATCGCTATAAAGACAAACCTAAGGATAAATGCAACAAGCCAGGCGATGGCGCTCTGCCACAAAACTACTGCAAGAGCATACAGTCCGCCAAGTTCTCTTTTTATGGCTGCAATGGCTGCAACGCAAGGTGTGTAAAGAAGTGAGAACACAAGCAGCGTTGCGGCAGTAACAGCTGTAAGCGCATTTTCCACACCGCCGTCAAAGAGAATGCTCATGGTTGAAACAACGCTCTCCTTGGCGATAAATCCTGTGATAAGGGATGTCACAACTCTCCAGTCCCCAAGACCAAGTGGAGTGAACAGAGGAACAAGCACGCTTGAAAGCGCAGCCATTATGCTGGTTGAAGAGTCTTCCACCAGATTAAAGCGAAGGTCAAAGCTCTGTAAAAACCATACTACAATAGTTGCAACCAGGATAACGCTGAAGGCCCTTGTGAAGAAGTCTTTCGCCTTATCCCATAGAAGCCTTGCTACGTTCTTTGCACCCGGCATACGGTAATTGGGAAGCTCCATTACAAAGGGAACTGCTTCGCCTCTGAAGATTGTGTTCTTGTAAGCAAGAGAAGCCAGGATTCCGACTGCTATTCCCAGAAGATATAAGAGCACCATTACAAGTGCTGCTTTATCCGGGAAGAAAGCTGCTACAAAGAACGCATAAATAGGCACCTTGGCTGAGCAGCTCATAAACGGAGTAAGGAGTATGGTCATCCTTCTATCCCTTCTTGAAGGAAGGGTTCTCGTTGCCATTACGGCAGGAACCGTACATCCAAAGCCGATAAGAAGCGGCACGATACTTCTTCCCGAAAGTCCGATTTTCCTGAGGAGCTTGTCCATAAAGAATGCTACTCTTGCGATATATCCGCTGTCCTCCATAAGTGAAAGGAAGAAGAACAGTGTAACAACAATGGGCATGAAGCTAAGGACACTTCCGACACCGTCAAATATTCCATCAAGCACAAGCCCCTGTATGGTTGCATTGACATGGGCTGCGCTCATTCCGGCTTCAGCAAGACCCTTAAGGTAGTCGACTCCCATCTCCAAAACGTCCTGTAAAAAAGCGCCTATAACATTGAAAGTCAGATGGCATACCAGGAGCATTATCAGGATGAAGCAGGGAATTGCCGTCCATTTTCCCGTAAGTATCTTATCTATCTTCTCTGAGCGTATTCTCTCCTTGCTCTCCTTGGGCTTAACCACAGTCTGCTCGCAGACACGCTCAATAAAGTCATATCTCATATCGGCGATGGCAGAGCTTCTGTCCATTCCGCTCTCATCTTCCATCTTCTTTATGATCTGACGGATCATTTCTTTTTCATTCTCATCGACAGAGAGCTTCTCCATTACGATTTCATCGCCCTCGATGACCTTGGTGGTGGCAAACCTTAAGGGAAGTCCTGCCTTCTCTGCATGATCCTCCAAAATAGCCTCCACTGCATGGATCGCTCTGTGGATAGCTCCGCCGTGATCGGTCTTGGAGCAAAAGTCCTGCTCCATGGGCTTTTCCTGGTACTGAGCAAGGTGCACGGCATGACGCACCAGCTCTGCCACGCCCTCATTTTTGGAGGCAGAAATGGGAACCACAGGCACACCAAGAAGCGTCTCCATTTTGTTGATATCAATGGAGCCGTTATTGCCTTTGACCTCGTCCATCATGTTAAGAGCAACTACCATGGGTACTCCCATCTCGAGAAGCTGCATGGTAAGATACATGTTTCTCTCAATGTTCATGGCATCCACGATGTTGATAATGGCCTTTGGTTTTTCTTCAATTACAAAGTTTCTGGATACCAGCTCCTCTGCACTATAAGGAGACATGGAATAGATTCCGGGAAGATCCGTAACCAGAGTATTCGGGAAGTCTCTGATGGGTCCGTCCTTGCGATCTACGGTAACGCCCGGGAAATTTCCAACGTGCTGATTGGCACCTGTAAGCTGGTTGAAAAGAGTGGTCTTGCCACAGTTCTGATTTCCCACAAGAGCAAAGGTCAAAAGCGTTCCGTCAGGAAGCTTGTCCTTATCGCCTTCAACGTGGTATTTTCCGTCCTCACCAAGTCCGGGGTGCTCTGAACTTACTATCTCTTTTATTCTCTCATGCTTGTTGGTGCGCTCTTTTATCGGCTCAATCTCGATCTTCTCTGCATCAGCAAGACGGAGCGTAAGCTCATAACCGTGTATCTGAAGTTCTACAGGGTCGCCAAGAGGCGCATACTTAATAACAGTCACCTCTGTTCCGGGGATAACTCCCATGTCCAAAAAGTGCTGTCTAAGTGCGCCTTCTCCGCCGACGGCCTTAATGACCGCCGACTGACCAATCTTCAGTTCTTTTAAATTCATTATTAATCCATCTCCTTAAGAAGTCTCTCAGCTGCTGTGAGTTTTACGCAAACTGTGAAGATGAGCATAGCAAGCTTAAGATCCGGCAGGCTTGGAAGTGTCGGGGCAATACGGATATTGGAATCATGAGGATCCTTGTGATATGGATATGTGGCACCGGCTCCGGTCATGGTTACACCGGCCTTCTTAGCCCTGTCAACAGCAGCCTTGGCGCATCCTTCCGGTGCATCAAAGCTGATGAAATATCCGCCCTTTGGTCTTGTCCAACTTCCTACTCCGTATGGAGCAAGTTCGGTGTCAAGAAGTTCCAAAACAGCCTCGAACTTAGGTCTTATGATGGCTGCATGTTTTCTCATGTGTTCTTTGAGATTATTGATATCTCCGTTAAAGAATCTTACATGACGGAGCTGGTTAACCTTGTCATGTCCGATGGTCTGATATGTAAGCTGAGCCTTGATCTCCTCTAAGTTGTTAAGAGATGTGGCAATGGCAGCAATTCCGCTACCGGGGAATGTGATCTTGGAAGTTGATGAGAACTTGTAGACCATATCCGGGCTTCCTGCTCTCTTACACTCCTCTAAGATCTCAATAAGGTAATCCTGATCGTCATCATAAAGGTGGTGAACTCCGTATGCATTGTCCCAGAAGATACGGAAGTCTCTTGCAGCGGGACGAAGGCGTGCAAAACGTCTTACTGTCTCATCTGAATAGGAATAGCCCTGAGGATTTGAATACTTAGGTGTGCACCAGATTCCCTTGATGGACTCATCAGAAGCAACGAGCCTCTCTACCTCATCCATATCAGGACCAGTAGGTGTCATCTGTACAGGGATCATCTCGATTCCGAAGTATTCTGTAATTGCAAAGTGTCTGTCATAACCGGGAACAGGGCAAAGGAATTTAACCTTATCAAGCTTGCACCATGGAGTGTTTCCCATAACACCATGTGTATAGGCCCTTGATACGGTATCATACATTACGTTAAGTGAAGAGTTTCCATATATAATGATATTCTCCGGCTTGTTCTCCATCATTGCACCGATAAGTACCTTGGCCTCATGAATACCATCCAAAACGCCGTAATTACGGCAATCTGTACCATCCTCGCATGAAAGATCCGCCTCTGAATTGAGGGCATCCATCATACCCATAGAAAGATCAAGCTGTTCTCTGCATGGCTTACCTCTTGCCATGTTCAGATTCAGATCCATCTCCTGATACTTCTTGTACTCGGCCTTGAGCTTAACAATTTCCTGCTCAAGTTCCTGCTTGCTCATCTCAACATACTTCTTTGTACTGCCTTGAACCTGGGACATCTTTTTCTCCTCTCAAATTCACCACGTTAAATCGCTGATTTCTTCAATAAAATATAACGCAGACTTGAAAAAGAATCAAGGTATACAATTATACAAAATGTTATTTAGTTCATTTTTCTTTTGTTAAAAGACATACTACTTCCGAGCCTCTTGTGAACGGGAACATGTCCACGGGAACAGCTCTTTTAACCTTGTAGCCGCCCTTGGTAATGAGCTTAAGATCATTGGCCAGTGAATCCGGGCTGCAGGATATGTACACTACCTTCTTGGGAGAAAGAGCTATCAGCGACCTGATAAACTCCGGTGTTGATCCTGATCTTGGAGGATCCATGAACACGAGGTCGACCCTATCTCCGGATTCTGCCATCTGCTGCATAAATACAGTGGCGTCATTCTGATAGAATGTAATGTTCTTTACTTCATTGATCTTGGCATTGAGGATTGCATCTTTTACTGCATCCTTGTTAAGTTCAACACTGATGACCTCTTTTACATGAGGACTTGCTATAAGGCCGATGGTTCCAACTCCGCTGTAGCAGTCCATGGCAACTTCATCGCCTGATAGATCAGCCATTTCGATTGCAGTCTTGTACAGCACTTCCTGCTGAATAGGATTTACCTGGTAAAAAGACTTTGGTGAAATCTTGAACTTCATACCACAGCAGATATCATAGATGAATCCCGGTCCATAGATAGGTTTTTCCTTATCTCCGAGGATCATGCTGGTCTGCTTGTCATTAACATTAAGAACGATTGTAGTGATCTCCGGATGCTCTTTTCTAAGTGCCTTGACGAAGTTATTCTTGGACGGGAATACAGGTGAGACGGTAACCAATACAACCATGATCTCACCGGTGTTCTTACCTATCCTTATAAGCACATGGCGAAGAAGACCGTATCCGTTGTCCTCGTCAAAAGTCTTGATCTTGAAAGACTTAAGCATTCCTCGTATAGTTGCAATGATCGCATCGGCTTTCTGGTCTTCCAAAAGGCAGCTATCAACAGGCACAACCTCGTGGGAGCCTTCTCTGTATATTCCGGTTATAGGATTGCCCTTTCTGTCATGGTCAAAGACCGCATGAACCTTGCACCTGTAGTGCTCCGGACTCTCCATGCCTATGAAGGACTCCACCTTGCAGTATGGCTTTAAAAGCTCCGCAACATGTGCATGCTTTTTACGAAGCTGTGTCTCATAAGGAGTGTCGATCATCTGACATGCTCCGCACTTCTTGAAAACAGGGCATCTGCTCTTAGTTGTTTTTTTCTCTGCCATGTTGTCTCCTTTACGCAAAGAATAAGCAGGAGAAATAAATCCCCTGCTCTATTTTAAAATTTCTCGTTATCTTCAGTATCGCCGATCTTGTTCTCAAATCTGAGCTCCGGCATTTCAAGGCCTGTACCCTCTTCCTTAACTGCTTCGCTTCTTCTGCGGATACGCTCTGTATTCTTGAGTTCACCGTAGTCCTTGTATTTGATACCCTCGATTCCCTGAGAAAGCTCTTTTGCCCTCACAAGGTCACCCTTATTGATCCTGAAGGTGCAGACTATCTTGCTGCCCTTTCTGTCGAAGAGCCTCTGAAGAATTGACTTGTCCTGCCACTCGATGAAGTATGAGATACGGTGTGCCAAAAACCTCTCTTCGAGCTGCTTCTTGCTCTCTACGCTATATACCCTGCAGAAGGGTACTTCATTATTAAAGACCTGATTGTTCTGGATAATAGAAGACATATAAACCTCACTTTATTTTCTAACTAATATTAGATTATAACTCAGAAGGCGCATTCTTTCAAGAAACACAAGCAGTTTATGCTATACTTATTTTATCAAAAACATGGAGAAAACCTTATGTTCACTTTTGAAAAAACGCTTCCCGAAAATGTCGGGATATCCTCTAAAGCCATAAAAAATGTTCTTGAAAGACTGGATAAAAAGGACGTTCCGATGCACAGCCTCCTTATCATGAAGGACGATAAGCTGATTTTTGAAAAATACTATGCTCCATATACAGCTGATACTCTTCACAGGCTCTTTTCCGTAAGTAAGAGTATCACAGCCATGGCGATAGCGCTTTTGCAGGAGGAAGGCAAGCTTTCCTTTGAAGCCTCAATAACGGACTATTTCCCTGAATATACGGATGAGAACACTCATCCCTGGATAAGACAGACCACAATAAGGAACATGCTCCAGATGCGCACCTGCCACGCTTCCACTACCTACAAGGTCGATATGAAATCCGACTGGGTGGAGAGCTTTTTTAAGGTAGCACCGACGCATAAGCCCGGGACCATTTTCCACTATGATACCTCTGCAGCCCACACTCTGTGCGCACTTGCAGAGAAGCTCACCGGAATGTCCATGCTTGATTATCTGAAGGAAAAGGCCTTTAACTATCTTGATTTTTCCAAGGATTCTTATATGGTAAAAGACCCTTTTGGAGTATCCATGGGCGGAAGCGGCCTTATGGCAACTCCTATGGATCTTCTTAAGATTCTGTATCTGCTTCACAAGGGCGGAACTGTTGTATGTGGCGATGGCGTAACGAGATCTCTTTTGCCAAAAGAGTTTGCTCAGGAAGCCACAGCAAACATCAGCGATTCTCTTCCCACCGCACCTCTTCCCAGTGAGGCACAGGGATACGGTATGCAGATCTGGCAGAATGAAAAGGGAGGATTTGTGCTCTATGGAATGGGCGGTCAGCTCGGCATCAGTCTTCCTTCGGAAAATATGCTGATTGTAACCACTGCCGACACTCAGGGAATGGCCGGTGGAAATCAGGTTATCTACGACGCTCTTTATGCGAATCTCCTTGGAAATAGCGCCGTGACCGGCGATGGTAAAAGAGCTTATGAAGACCTGTCAGCCTACGCAGAAGGCCTTAGAATTGCGCCACCAAGACTTCCTGAAAACTATTGCCTCACTCATGTAGGCGAAGATGTTTCCGATCGCTATGACAATTTTAACAGGGTGTACAAGCTTGCAAAAAACTCTCAGGGATTTAATACCCTTGAGGTCAGCTTAAATTCGGATGATCCTTCGTCCCTGACTTTTACTTACAAGGATAAAAATAGGGCATCCTCGCTTCCCGAGAATGCCCTTAAGCTCTACTTTGGTATAAATGATATGGCAGATGGTATTTTCCCCATCTACGACTGCAAATACACAGCCGGAGCCGTATGGTTTAGAAGAAATGTCCTGTATATCAGGTTCCACCTCATCGGAGAATCTGTAGGCTCTGTCCGTATTGAACTATACTTTGGAGATGACGACCTCACTGTCTTTATGAAAAAAGTTGAGGAAACCTATTTCAAAGAATTCGATGGCCACCTCTACGGCTGCTGAAATCAGAATCCCATATAGACGCCGGGGATGTCGTCTTCCGTCAGATGGAAGTCGCTTCTGCCGGCGTCATTGTCTGCAGTTTCCATCTTAACTACGTTTACATATCCGTCGTTGATCATGTCCACCATGTAAGGAACGATGTTTGGATCAAACTGAGTTCCGGAGCCTTGCTGGATCTCCTCTATAATCTCATCCTTGTTAAGGTGTCTTCTATATACTCTGTTACTGGACATTGCGTCATAGGAGTCTGCAACACCGACAATCCTTGCATAAAGCGGAATGGTATCACCTTTTAGGCCCTCAGGATAACCGGTTCCGTCATATCTCTCATGATGATAAAGAGCTGTCTCTCTGATGCCTCGAAGAGATGACAGCTGCTTAAGCATCTTTCCACCGGCCACAGTGTGGTCCTGAATGAGCTTTCTCTCTTCGTCTGTGAGCTTTCCGGGCTTATTCAGCACAGCATCGGGAACGCTAAGTTTTCCTGCGTCGTGGAGAAGTCCAGCATAGTAAATATTCTGCACTTCATCTTCAGACAGGCGCATTCTCTTTGCGATCTCTGCAGCATACATGGCCACTCTTCTGGAATGACCCCTGGTGTAAGGGTCTTTTGCATCAATGAAACTGATGAAGGTATTCATGGACTGAAGGATGATACGCACGTCATTCTTCTGCTTCTCGCGGTAGTTCTTAAGATTGAAGTTTGATACAAAGAAGCCTACAAAAAGAGCTGCCCAGATAATGAAAGCACCATAAAGTATCTTGGTAAATACGCCTCCTGAATTTCCGCTCTTGTAGCCCCTGAAGCTGATCTGTTCCGGATAAAAGCTCTTCTGGGTGCTTAGTACTACTCCAAAGCTTAAGCTGTCCCCCTTGGAAAAAGAGAGATTATAAAACTCAGGGGCAAATATTAGCCTTCCTTTTTCTATGTTGGCCTCAACTCCCCAGAAATTGGTTATCTCGGTGTCCTTTGGAACTGTTATGTATGCAGCCCAGTTGCTGATATTGACATTGCTATCGTTATGAATCTCAAACTCATACTTAGCGATATATCGGTTTCTGGTTACATTTTCCTCGGATTTGGCCACAGAAGCATAGACACCATCAGAAAGCCTTGCTCCCGTAAGGCTCATATCGATGGCGTACTCTGAAGATACATTATTGTCTGCACATACCTGTTCAACCAAATATGCAGTTATCAGCGTGACAAACGCTGCAAGAAATACCAGCAGTGTTTCTGTAGTCTTGTCCAGTTTCATAAAAACCTCGCATTCTTCTGCATATTAAATTATACAAAAAAAGCGCCTCTGTGTGAAATACAGATGACGCTTTTTAATGTTTTTTTAATTTTTATTTTGATTATCTCTGGATACGTCCTGAGCCGTCTCCGCCTGCAAGCTTCTTAACCTCATCAACTGTTACAAGGTTGAAGTCGCCCTCGATGGAGTGCTTAAGAGCTGAAGCAGCTACAGCAAACTCGATTGTCTCCTGAGGTCCGAATCCGTTTACGCAGCTGTAGATAAGCCCGCCGCCGAAGGAATCTCCGCCGCCTACACGGTCAACAATGTGAAGTGCATACTTCTTGGAGAAGTAAGCCTCTCCGTCTGTATAGAGCATTGCGCTCCAGTTGTTGTCGTTAGCTGAGATAGACTCACGAAGTGTGATAGCAACCTTCTTGAAGCCGAATCTCTCTGTGAGCTTCTGAGCAACCTCGATATAGCCCTCTCTGTTGAGCTTACCTGTTGTAACATCTGTTGAAGAAGCAGCGATACCGAATACATCGTTAGCATCCTCTTCGTTAGCGATGCAAACATCTACATACTTGCAGAGCTCGCCCATAACCTTGCCTGCCTTCTCTTTGCTCCAGAGCTTACCTCTGTAGTTAAGGTCGCAGGATACTGTAAGGCCGTGCTCTTTAGCCTTCTTACAAGCCTCAAGTGTGATAGCTGCAAGGCTGTCACTTACAGCGGGAGTGATACCTGTGAAGTGGAACCACTCTGCTCCGTCAAAGATCTCATCCCAGTTGAAGTCTGAAGGTACAGCCTCAGCGATTGCTGAATGTGCTCTGTCATAGATGCACTTTGAACCTCTCTGAGAAGCACCCTTCTCATTGAAGTAGATACCTACTCTGTCGCCGCCTCTTGTGATCTTGGATGTATCAACGCCGTACTTTCTGAGAGAGTTAACAGCTGCCTGTCCTATCTCATGTGTAGGAAGCTTTGTAACATAAACTGAATCAAGTCCATAGTTTGCAAGAGAAACAGATACGTTTGCCTCTCCGCCTCCGAATGTAGCCTCCAGGTGATCAACCTGAACGAATCTTAAGTAGTTATCGGGCTGCAGACGCAGCATGATCTCACCAAATGTAACAACTTTCTTTGCCATAGCTTATTCCTTTCATATATAACTGTGTAAATAAATTTTTATATTGTTCACTTAAATCAGTCGTTCTTAGCAAGGTGAACAGCAAATCCGCCAAAGTCATCAGCAAGATATGCAACCTTAAGATGATTATCTGCATCGTATGAGAAAGATGTCTCATCAAACTTAACGCCCTGTCTTCCAAGGTGATATACTGCTCTGTCGATGTTATTGCAGCCGATTGCGATATGTCCGCATGTTCCGCGGCCCTTTGACTTCATAACCTCTACTGCTGAACCTGCAAATACAGAGGAATTGCCAACCTTCTTGGTAAGGCCAAAGAGTGCATCAAACTTATCTGCAACAGACTCAGCTGCCTCTGCGCTATCCTGGTTGATACCGATATGCTTAAGCTTAAAGCCAAGCATTGCATTTACAGCATCTCTTGTCATTGCCTCGATCTCATCGAACTTGCCGGCTGAGATAAGGTCTTTTTTAACCATCCAGCTACCGCCACAGCAGAATACCTTGCAAAAGCTGAGGTAGTCATTTAAGTTGTTCTTATTTACACCACCTGTAGGCATGAAGTGCATCTTGGTATAAGGTGCTGCCATAGCTTTGATCTTGGCAATTCCGCCATTCTGCTCAGCAGGGAAGAATTTTACGCAGTCAAGGCCAAGCTCAATAGCCTGCTCAACCTCACCGGGTGTAGCTGTTCCGGGAACAACCGGTACACCGATTGACTGAATGTATTCAACGTTTGCTCTGTTAAAGCCGGGGCTTACGATGAACTTAGCGCCTGCAGCCTTAGCTCTGTCAGCCTGCTCAGCATTGAGCACTGTACCTGCACCAACGATCATCTCAGGGAATTTTGTTGAAATGATCTTAATTGCTTCCTCAGCTGCTGCTGTACGGAATGTAACCTCTGCTGCAGGAAGTCCTCCGTTAATAAGTGCCTGAGCAAGAGGCTCAGCGTCCTTAGCATCGTCAATTGCGATTACAGGAACAATACCGATCTTATAAAGTTCTTCACAAATCTTATCCATGTTCTTATGCCTTTCTTTTATAAAAAATAATTACTGTGCTGTGCTCTCGTCGATATCTGTGAACTTGGAAGGATCAAGGTTTCCTGGATCCTGTCCGATGTAAGCTGAGATACCGCCGTCGATATAAACAACCTGGCCGTTGATGAAATCAGAAGCAGGAGAAGCAAGGAATACTGCAAGTCCCATAAGGTCTTCTGTTCTGCCCCATCTCTGAGCAGGTGTCTTTGAACGAATGAATCTGTCGAATGGATGCATTGATCCATCTGGCTGTTTCTCACGAAGAGGAGCTGTCTGAGGTGTTGCGATGTAGCCGGGTCCAATAGCGTTGCACTGGATGTTGTACTGACCATACTCAGAGCAGATGTTTCTTGTGAGCATCTTAAGTCCGCCCTTAGCAGCTGCATAAGCAGATACTGTCTCACGTCCGAACTCAGACATCATTGAGCATGCGTTGATGATCTTACCTGATTTCTTCTCCATCATCGCAGGAAGAACTGCCTTTGAGCAGATGAATGGACCTGTAAGGTCTACGTCGATAACCTGGTTCCACTGCTCAACGCTCATCTCATGCATAGGGATTCTCTTGATGATACCTGCATTGTTAACGAGAATGTCGATTGTTCCAACTTCCTTCTCAACAGCTGCAACAAATGCCTGAACCTGATCTTCCTTAGTTACATCACAAACCTTACCAAAAGCCTTGATGCCTCTCTTCTCGTACTCAGCAAGTCCCTTGTCAACAAGTTCCTGGTTGATATCGTTGAATACGATCTTAGCTCCGCTCTCTGCATAAGCTACTGCATATGCAAGTCCGAGGCCGTATGATGCGCCTGTGATCCATGCTACCTTACCCTCAAGTGAAAAGTTCTTTAAAAAATCTGACATTATATATACCCTCCTAAATAAATATTTGTAGTTGCTTCTGGATTCCTATATCAAAGAAGATCCTGCATTGCGCAGTCATCCATATCGTCGAAATCCTGGTTCTCTCCTACCATTCCCCAAATAAATGTGTATGCCTGTGTTCCGCATCCTGAGTGGATTGACCAGCTTGGGCTGATAACAGCCTGCTCATTTCTCATGATGATGTGTCTTGTCTCTGTAGGCTCGCCCATGAAGTGCATAACAAGTGCATCCTCAGGGATATCGAAGTAGAGATAAACTTCCATTCTTCTGTCATGTGTATGGCATGGCATTGTATTCCATACTGATCCGGGCTTAAGCTCTGTCATGCCCATCTCAAGCTGGCAGGTCTCAACCTGACCGGGAAGAATGTATTTGTTGATAACTCTGTGATTAGCCTGCTCGAGGCTTCCAAGTTCTTTCTTGTTCTCATCCTTGATGATAACAACGCCTTCTTCAGGTGTTCCCTCTCTCTTAATGAGAACTGTGGGATATGTCTTGTGAGCAGGTGCGCTGTTGATGTAGAACTTGGCAGGCTTTGCAGAATCCTTGCTGGCAAAAGAGATGTCTTTTGCTCCCATTCCGATGTACATGCCCTGCTTATAATCAACCTCGTAATTCTTGCCATCAATGGTGATCACTCCTGCGCCACCGATATTGATGACACCCATCTCACGTCTCTGAAGGAAATACTCAGCTCTGAGCTCATCTCCTGCAGTAAGCTTCAGCTCTTTGTTAACCGGTACTGCTGAACCTGTAATGATCCTGTCTATATGACTGTAAACCAGCTTGATATCATCAGGCTGAAACAGGTCATCGATCAGGAACTCGCTGCGAAGTCTGGCTGTGTCGTAGTACTTCTCATCCTTGGGTGAACATGCTGTTCTAAGTTCCATATAACCCTCCCGTTACTACAATTTGGATTTATGTTACGTAAATTACACTATCATCATAATGTAAACAATATTCATTTTCACTTCATTATTTCATCAAAAAGTTGCAAATCTTGACCATATGTAAGTGCTTTCATATATTTTACATTTTAACATGTACTAATAAGTTTTACATTGCAAAAGTTGCAAAAAATAAACTTTTTCTAAATATTCCGCTTATTGTCTATACACATACAAAATATGCTGCTAGAATTCAAAACTGTTGTAACTGATTATTTCTTGTGAGGAGGAGATATTATGAAAAACAACGTGATCAGAAGAATTGTAGTAGGTATTGTTGCAGCAACCATGTGCCTTTCACTGGCAGCATGCGGAAACAAAGACGTTAAGCAGGAAGTTGCTGAGACTACAGAAGAGGTTGCTGAGGTAGTAGAGGAAACTACTGAGACTGCTGCAGAAGATGAAATGCCAAATCCTGAAGAAGAGCTTCAGGCTATACAGGATTCTCTCGTATTCATGGGCGGTCTTAAGACAGCTGATGATGCTGCCAAGAAGATTGATGTCTGCATGTTCAGAAACGAGCAGGGCGATATCATCTATATCTACAATGACGGTGATATTTTTGACTATGGAATGTTCACAACAGAAGAGACCAAGACAGACGATGGCAAGACTTATGAGAAGCTCATCGGCACCATGGGTGAGTACGGTTACTACTTCAACGAGGACCTTGTTTCTGGAATCATTGTTGATTCCGAAGGCAATGTTTACGATGCAGTAGAACTCGACGAAGCTGCTTCAAGAGAGTTAGTAAGCAAAACACTTGGTGGCTGATATTAGCCTACCCCGAACTTAAAAATAGTGCAAATAAAAAGGTGCTATCCCAGTTATGGGATGGCACCTTTTTGATTACTTATTATGCATTAACAATCTTGCCGAAGTCAGGCTTAAGTGAAGCACCGCCGATGAGACCACCGTCGATGTTAGGCTTTGAAAGAAGCTCAGCAGCGTTGCCGGCGTTCATTGATCCGCCGTACTGGATACGAACTTCATCAGCTGTAGCCTGGTCATAGAGCTTAGCGATGAGTTCACGGATAAGTCCGCAAACTTCCTCAGCCTGATCAGCTGTTGCTGTCTCGCCTGTTCCGATAGCCCAGATAGGCTCGTAAGCGATAACAAGCTTCTTAACCTGGTCAGCTGTTACTCCGCTAAGATCCCATGTGATCTGTCTCTCGATCCACTCCTTGTATGTGTCAGCCTTACGAAGTGCAAGGGACTCACCACAGCAAAGGATTGGTGTAAGGCCTGATGCGAATGCCTTCTTAACCTTCTGGTTGATAAGGATATCGTTCTCGCCGAAGATATCTCTTCTCTCTGAGTGTCCGATGATAACATACTCAACACCTGCATCCTTAAGCATAGGAGCTGAAATCTCTCCTGTGAATGCACCGCTGTCTACGATGTAGAAGTTCTCAGCACCAACATGTACGTTTGTGCCCTTAACTGCCTCTGCTACTGCACAGATATCGATAGCAGGTACGCAGTAAACAACGTCTACGTCATCATTCTTTACAAGATCTTTAAGCTCTGCACAAAGAGCTACTGCCTCGCTGGGAGTCTTGTTCATCTTCCAGTTTCCGGCGATTATTCTTCTACGTGCCATTTTGTAATCCTCCAGTTTTTATTCATAAGGAAGTTCTGCTCTCGGGCCACAGGCCCTCGCCAGAACAGAGTTCACACTAAGTTCGACAAAACCTCACTAAGTGTTCACGCTTTATCGTCAGCTGCGTAAACGCCAGGAAGCTTCTTGCCCTCAAGGAACTCAAGAGAAGCTCCGCCACCTGTTGAGATGTGGCTCATCTTGTCAGCGTAGCCAAGCTGGTTAACAGCTGCTGCACTGTCGCCGCCGCCGATGATTGTTGTTGCTGATGTCTCTGAAAGAGCCTTAGCAACTTCCTCTGTTCCGTTTGCAAGAACAGGGTTCTCGAATACGCCCATAGGTCCGTTCCAAACTACAGTCTTAGCAGACTTAACAGCCTCAGCGTAAAGAGCGATTGTCTTAGGTCCGATATCAGCACCCTCTTTGTCAGAAGGAATCTTGTCAGCATCTACAACTGTTGTTGCAATGTTAGGGTTGTCGATAGGATCAGGGAAAGAATCGATACATACTGTATCAACAGGAAGAAGGAGCTGCTTGCCGGCCTTCTCTGCCTTCTCCATCATTTCCTTGCAGTAGTCAATCTTGGTCTCGTCAAGAAGTGACTTACCTACTTCGTATCCCTTAGCCTTAAGGAATGTGTAAGCCATACCACCACCGATGATAAGTGTGTCGCACTTGTCAAGAAGAGTGTTGATAACGTTGAGCTTATCAGCAACCTTAGCACCGCCAAGAATAGCAACGAAAGGTCTTACAGGGTTCTCAACTGCATTTCCGAGGAAGTCGATCTCCTTCTGCATAAGGTATCCAACTGCGTTGTTTCCACCCTTTTCCTTGATGTACTTTGTAACAACTGCTACAGAAGCGTGTGCTCTGTGAGCTGATCCGAAAGCGTCGCATACATAGTCATCAGCAAGGTCAGCGAGCTCTTTTGCAAAAGCCTCACCAGCCTCTTCAGGCTTAGTCTCCTCTTTGCCTCTGAAACGGGTATTCTGAAGAAGGATTACATCTCCCTCATTCATAGCCTCTACAGCGCCTGTTGCTGTAGGACCTGTTACGTTGTAATCACTGATGAACTTAACATCCTTGCCAAGCTTCTCTGAAAGTCTCTTAGCAACAGGTGCAAGAGATTCCCCCTCGTTAGGGCCATTCTTAACCTTACCAAGATGTGAGCAAAGGATAACCTTACCGCCATCCTTAACCAGCTTCTTGATTGTAGGAAGTGCTGCTACGATTCTTGTCTCGTCAGTGATCTCACCGTTCTTTAAAGGTACGTTGAAATCGCAACGAACAAGTACGCGACGGCCCTTAACATTGATGTCATCTACGGACTTTTTGTTGAGTGACATATTTTTTTCCTCCTGGATTTTTATTTAAAAGAAATTCTTTTATTTTAGAAGTTTGATAAAAAGAAATGAGGTCCGGCCCATATGGACCGGACCTCGTTAAAGTCTATTTCGTATTTGAGGTTAATCAGCCAAGCTCTGCAAAGTACTTGATTGTTCTAACCATCTGTGATGTGTATGAGTTCTCGTTGTCATACCATGAAACAACCTGTACTTCGTATGTATCATCATCAACCTTGTTAACAAGTGTCTGAGTTGCATCGAAAAGTGAACCGAATCTCATACCAACGATATCAGATGAAACGATCTCGTCTGTGTTGTATCCGAATGACTCTGTAGCTGCTGCCTTCATAGCTGCATTTACAGCTTCCTTAGTAACGTCAGCCTTCTTAACTACTGCGAACAGAAGTGTTGTTGATCCTGTAGGTGTAGGAACACGCTGAGCAGCGCCGATAAGCTTGCCGTTAAGCTCAGGGATAACAAGGCCGATAGCCTTTGCAGCACCTGTTGAGTTAGGAACGATGTTAACAGCACCTGCACGTGATCTTCTGAGGTCGCCCTTTCTCTGAGGTCCGTCGAGGATCATCTGGTCACCTGTGTAAGCGTGGATTGTGCACATGATACCTGACTGGATAGGAGCGTAATCATTAAGAGCCTTAGCCATAGGTGCAAGGCAGTTTGTTGTGCAAGAAGCAGCTGAAATGATCTTGTCGTCCTTTGTAAGTGTTGTGTGGTTTACGTTGTAAACGATTGTAGGAAGATCGTTTCCTGCAGGAGCAGAGATAACTACCTTCTTAGCGCCGGCATTGATGTGTGCCTGTGCCTTATCCTTAGATGTGTAGAATCCTGAGCACTCAAGAACAACGTCTACACCAAGCTCTCCCCAAGGGCAATTGTTAGCATCGGGCTCTTTGTAGATCTTGATTGTCTTACCCTTAACTGTGATTGTTCCAGCCTCGTCGTCAGCTGTTACGTCATCCTCGTGTCCGAGATCTACGTAACGTCCCTGTGATGAGTCATACTTCAACAGATGTGCAAGCATCTTAGGGCTTGTTAAATCGTTGATAGCTACAACTTCGTAACCTTCTGCACCAAACATCTGTCTGAATGCAAGACGACCGATACGGCCAAAACCATTAATTGCTACTTTTACTGCCATTTTAAGTTCCTCCTAAAATGAATTTTATATGAGTTGCTGTTTCATAAATTATCTATCTTGATAAATTTTTATCAGCACCTACAATTCTATCCGACTTTTGCCCATAAATCAAGTGAGAATATTAAATTTATGCTAGATTATATAATAAAAAATTAGTAAACTGACGATATGAATTAATTGGATCTTTTACACTCAATTTTACGGAGAATCAAAATGCCGATTTTAGCAGATTATCACATGCACACACACAATTCAGGCGACAGCGATGCCCCCATGGAGGACATGATCAAAAGCGCCATAGACAAGGGACTTAAGGAGATTTGCTTCACAGAGCACCAGGACGAGGACTACCCTACCTGCTACGATCTTCCGGAGTTTCCCTTTATCCTTGACGTCGATTCCTACAGGGATGAGTTTCTTCATTACAAAGAGCTCTATGCGAATAAGATCAAAATGCATTTTGGCGTGGAAGTCGGAATGCAGACTCAGGTCGTAAAAGAAAACCTCGATTTTGTCAAAAAGGGCGGCTTTGATTTTGTCATCGCCTCAATCCACCTTGTTGACAAAAAAGATCCCTACTACCCTTCTTTTTGGGACGGGGATACTCCCGAGAACATCTACAAAAGAACCTTTGAGCAGACTTTGGAAAACATAAAGCTCTTTACGGACTTTGACGTTTTGGGCCACCTTGACTATGTCTCGAGATATGCGCCAAAGGGTGATAACACTTATAGCTATGAGCGCTTTGCAGATCAGATCGATGAAATACTGCTCTACCTTATAAAGAATGACAAGGGTCTTGATTTTAATTCAAAGCTTCTGGGGAATGACATATCTCTTTTGCCAAATCCTGTTCCCGAGGTTCTTAAAAGATATAAAGAACTGGGCGGCAGAATCATAACCATAGGGTCCGATGCACACACGCCACAAAAAGTTGCCTGCGGTTTTGAAAAAATGTGCGAAATCGCAAAATCGTGCGGTTTTGACGAATATTTCACTTATGAAAAGAGAATTCCGACTCCTCATGCACTTTAAGAGTGCACATATTTATAGTACAATTATTCTATATGGAGGATTCAAATGAAGCCTGAATTTTATGACAAGAGTAAACGTACTAACGTATATAACAGTGTTTATGTATATAAGATGATTTCTCTGATCATACTTGGTATTCTTACCATAGTCCTGGCTTTTTTGTTTCACAGGGACAAAGAGATCTTTCATCTGATTTCGGATAAATCGACCCCTGCTTTTTTTGTGGTCGGCGGAATCTGCCTTGTTCTGTATGTCTTTTCCATTCTATTTGATTTCTATATTCTGACTAAGACTGCTTCTATAGGAAGGCATCTGAACAAGATGGCGTATCTTGACCATCTGACCGGTCTTCCCAACAGATACAGTTGTGATCTTTTGATTGAAAGCTTTAATAACCCTCAGCGCCTTCCAATGGCCGGATTCATGCTGATGAAGCTTGGAAACCTCGATTCCACCAACGATGAAAACGGACATGACAACGGCAACTGGCTTATCTCTGAATTCTCAACCATCCTCGAAGATGTAAGTGCGAATTTCGGATACGTCGGCAGAAACGGGGGAAACGAATTCATCATCCTTATCGAGAACTGCGACAGCACTGCTGCCGATATGTTTTTACTTGAACTCACAAAGAGGATCCACGGCTACAACGAAATGAAAGTCGGAACACCTATCGAAGTCATCTACACAAGAATCCTTAACTGCGATGAACATGCAGATAATATTTCCGACCTTATTTCCTTGGGCTACAAGAGGATCCGCGAGATGCCTCTAACACTTTCTTAACTTATGAGAAGAGATTTTCTTAGGAAAAAGAAAAAACTAATATCCTGTTCACTTATCCTAATATTGGGTATTGTCACTGTCCTTTCCGGATGCGGAGAAGCAGATGATCCGGTGGCTGAGTTTTCAAAGTCCTCCGATCAGGCCGCTCCCGCTCCCACTCCCGATGTGGAAGTTCCGGATACAGAGCGCGTAAAGGGAAGCCGTGACAACACCCCTGTTTGTCTTGTGCCTAAAGCGCCGGGCGAAGTCGTCTATGAAAACGAATACGCCAAGGTGGATGCTTCCAACATTTCCGAAGGTTACATTGTTGTAACCTACCACGGAAATTCACCAAAGGTAAAACTCCAGATCACAGGTCCGAAAGAAGTGACCTACACCTACAACATCTCCAGCATTCCCAAAGAAGAAGTATTTCCTCTTCAGCAGGGCAACGGCCAGTATATGGTAAACATCTTCGAGAACATCGAGGGAACCCAGTATTCACAGGCCTACAGCCAGATGATTGATGTAAACATAACCAACGAGTTTTCACCTTTCCTATATCCCAATCAGTACGTAAATTTCACCGGCTCCAACGAGGCCGTTGCAAAGAGCGAGTATCTCGCCTATGTCTGTAACTCGGACCTTGAAGTAGTATCCGAAGTTTACAACTACATAATAAGTAACATCACCTACGACCACGAGGAGGCTGAAACCGTCCAGAGCGGATACCTTCCGGATGTGGATGAAGTTCTTTATACCAAGACCGGAATCTGTCTCGACTATGCAGCCCTCATGACCACCATGCTAAGAAGCCAGAGAATCCCCACCAGAATGGAGATCGGCTACGCCGGAACCGCGTATCACGCATGGCTGTCCACCTATATCGAAGACGTAGGCTGGGTAAACGGTATGATTGAATTCGACGGCAACGAATGGTCGCTGATGGATCCGACCTTTGCTTCTAACACCAAAGACAAGGCTTTAAAAGAGTTCATCGGAGACGGTTCAAATTACTCCGTAAAGTACATTTATTGACAAGAGTTCATGATGGAGGAACTTATGGGCACTACAGCAAAACTTGGCAAATTAAAAAGTTATGAGATCTCAAGCTTTTGCAGACAGATGTCTCTGCTGCTAAGAGCAGGAATTGCGCCGGCCGACGGTATAGATATCCTTGAGCAGGACACCAAGGATGCATCCGCCAAAAAGGTATACAGCGCCATCAGTAATGTTCTCCACAGCGGCGAAAAATTCCATGTAGCCCTCAGTATGAGTGAGGTCTTTCCCGACTATGTTGTCCACATGGTCACCATCGGTGAGGAATCCGGAAACATGGACACCGTAATGGAATCCCTGGCGGACTACTACGAGAGGGAAGAAAATATCGAGTCAAGCATAAGAAGTGCCGTGAGCTATCCGCTAATCATGGTATTTATGATGCTGATCGTTGTACTGGTACTTATCACAAAGGTACTGCCCATCTTCGAGCAGGTATTTTCACAGCTCGGGACCAGCATGAGTGGCTTTGCACAGTCTCTTTTGTCCCTGGGAAGTGCCCTCAACAGATACTCCATTATCCTTGTGGCGATCCTTGTGATATTCGCAGCGTGCTTCCTCTACTTCTCAAGTTCTGCAGGAAAAGAGAATTTCAAGAAGCTCATGAGGAAATTCGGCCCCACAAGAAAGCTGATGCACGACATCGAGCTCGAGAGATTTGCCAGCGGAATGGTGCTCACTCTCTCCAGTGGTATGGATACCTACGAAGGTCTGGGGCTCGTTAAAAAACTTACCGGCGATGATGACATGAAGAACAAGATCGACCAGTGTAAAGAGCTCCTTCTCGACGGAGACAGCTTCCCTGAAGCCCTTGAAAAGACTGAAATCTTCACATCCTTCTATGCACAGATGGTCTCAGTCGGATTTAAGTCAGGTTCAATGGACCAGGCCATGAAGCAGGTTTCAGAGAGAATTGAAAAGGATACCGAGCGCAGGATCTACTCCCTCATTTCGGTACTTGAGCCCACTTTGGTAATCATTCTTTCTCTCATTGTCGGAATGATCCTTTTGTCAGTAATTCTCCCGCTTATGGGAATAATGACCACCATAGGTTAAAGAGGTCTTAAATGGCTAACAGATTTGATAACGAAAAACACATTTTCACACCTTCTCCTGCATTTTACAGGGTGATCTCAGTCGCAATATTTGCACTTATTGTGGCTTTCTTCCTGTTGGCTGTTGAGTACTCCGGAAGAAGCACCATTGAAAAGCAGCAGGAGTCTCTTGAGAATGCCATTTCAAGGGATATAGTCCAGTGCTACGCCATAGAGGGAATGTACCCACCAAGCCTTGAGTATATGGAACAGCACTATGGTCTTACCTATGACAAGAACACGTTTTTCGTAGACTATCAGCCCATCGCAGCAAATCTTTATCCTGATTACACAGTTATCCTGAGGTAACAAAAGCTTATGGAACAAACGACATTAACACCAAAGAAAAAAGACAAACACGTTATAGATTCTGTCTTTGTCATATGCCTTATGCTGCTCTTTGTTCTGTGCGCATTGTCAGTTATCGCCATCGGCGCAAGCATTTACCAAAAGAATGTCTCCGCCATGGCAAGTAACAATTCCCACAGGATTGCCAGTGCCTACATTACAGAGAAGGTAAGGCAGTCCGATATAAACGGAACCGTGCGGGTAAAAGAGCTTTTTGGCGAGAATGTACTTGCCATGAGTAAGGAAGTAAACGGTGAGCTCTACACCACCTATATCTATGATTATGACGGCCAGCTGATGGAGCTTATGGCAAGAGATTCGCTGGAAGTTGTCTATCCACAGTCAGGGCAGAAGATCATGGATATAAAATCTCTTGAGATTGAAGAAGTATCAGACAGGATGTTTAGTATTGAAGTAGTACTTGAAGACGGAACCGAAGACTTTTTATACATCACAAAAAGAAGTACGGAAGGTAACTAATGGATCAGAGGAGTAATTCGCGCTTAAGTCTGTTCCTGATGGAACTAATAGTGGCAATTATGTTTTTCTCCCTTTCTGCAGCAGTCTGCGTAAGGCTTTTTGCCTCTGCCCATATAATGGCTGAAACCACTGAGAATCTGTCAAATGCCACCATTTGGACCCAGAATCTGGCGGAAGCTTTTGAGGGCAAAAAAGGACGGCTGTCTGATATGGCTGATCTCTTTCCTGATGCTGTCATAAGCTATACAACATCAGATCCTTCCATGAGTGACGGAAGCCTTGTTCTTTTCTTTGATGATAAGTGGAATCAGGTAAACGGTCTTGCAAATTCCTCTTATGTTGCAAACCTCAGCATCACCACGGAAGATGCAAGCAGGGTTTACTCAGATGTATCAGACTATGGCATCTCTCTTATAGGAAAGGCTGCAGTAGGCGAAATTACAGTTATTGATATAAGAGGTTTAGATGAACTTACTCCTGAAGCTTCAGTCGATCCTAAGAGGATCATAATGTCAGTAAGTGTTGACACTTATCTTGGAAAGGAGGGCAGATGATATGAATAAAGCATCCGGTGGCTCTCATATTGGCAGCGCTTCCATCCTTCTGATATTTACCGTGCTCAGCATAATCTCTTTTGCCACTCTGACACTTGTAAACTCAAAAGCTGACTACAATTTAAGCAATAATCTTACCGAGAGACATAAACTATACTACGAAGCCTGTCATAAAGGAAATGCCTTTGTCGCAGCCGTAAATTCAGGCTATTCTAAAGGCTCGGAGGATGGTATAATGAAAGAAAGTATACCAATAACCGATAATCAGTCTCTGGATATCGCCATAGATGCAAATAGCACAAACAACTCATCCAATTCAGACAATACATTGTCTATTATCCAGTGGCAAATTGTAAATCACGGCGATTTCAATTATGACAGCACTCTTCCGGTACTGAAATAATGAATGTGATTTTCAAACAATTTTCTCAGAGACTTTATCAAATTTTAATTATTTGCATGACGATTTAACGCTCACAAACAGAATTACGTGGTACAATAGATTATGTACCAATAATAATTCTCAAAATGAATTTGCATTTTTTCTTACGCAACTAAAAATACTTATTGGAGGTTCAATATGGGAAAAAGAATACTCATTACAGATGACGCCGCTTTCATGCGCATGATGCTCAAGGATATCCTCTCAAAGAACGGATATGAGATTGCCGGCGAAGCAGAGAACGGAAAAGTCGCAATCGAAAAATATAATGAGTTAAAACCCGACCTTGTAACTCTTGATATCACAATGCCCGAGCTTGATGGTATCGGAGCCTTGAAGGGAATCAAGGCTGCAGATCCTAATGCAGTTTGTATCATGTGTTCTGCTATGGGACAGCAGGCAATGGTTATTGAATCTATTCAGGCAGGAGCCAAGGACTTCATCGTTAAGCCTTTCCAGGCTGATCGTGTTCTCGAGGCAGTTAAAAAAGCTATCGGCTAAATCCGCATAGCTCTGATAATCTATGATAAAATAAAGGAGCTGCAACTATTTGCTGCAGCTCCTCTTTTCATGACTAAATATATCTATTTTTAAGGTAGAGACATGGCGCATATAAATGATTATATTCTCTGGAGAGGTGACCTTACCTTTTCCGAAAGAGAATTTAAAACTGAAGATAACCTTGTATTTTCCGAACTCATTTATATAGACTTTAAGAGTGTTTTAAAGGACGGCCGTTCCATGACCATCGAGCAGGCGATAAACGAGCTGGACTCTAAAGGTCTTTTAAAAAGTACAAGAGCAGGCGCGGGAAAAGAAGATCTGGACTTTGCCAGATACTGTGCTGCTTGTGCAAGGTACAAAGACATTTGTCTCTATGATTTTCAGGATATCTATGACAGCCAGGACAAACAATTTGCTGCAGTAACTTATAAGATTCCAAATGGTCCTACGATAATCGCATTCAGAGGAACAGACTCCACCATCATCGGATGGAAGGAAGACTTCATGATAAGTTACACAAACGTTCCCTCTCAGGATCTGGCACTCTCCTACGCCACAAAGCACGTAGACGAAGCTGATGGCAGCGTTATAATCCTGGGCCATTCAAAGGGCGCTCATCTCGCCCTCTACGCCGCTGCCCATCTGGAGGGTTCTCAGCAGGATAAGCTCCTTCATGTTTATATCAATGACGGTCCCGGTTTTTGTCCCGACATTCTGGATAAATCCCTTATCTACAGGATTCTTAGCAAGATCACCAAAATCACTCCCGAATACTCAATTATCGGTAGGATCTTTGAGCCTCCGGCAGGCGAAAGCATCATCATAAAGAGCTCTGCCAATCCGCTGATCCAGCACAGCATACAGACCTGGGTCCTTGATTCAAACGGTCCTGTCATGTGTGACGACCATGCTCCGGAGAGCCATCTTTTAAACGATCTTATCGACAGATTTGTTGAGGGGATGGATATGTCCGCCAGAGAAAAATTCGTTGATACTCTCTTCGATTCCATGTCTGATACAGGAGTAAACACCATAAAAGAGTTCGCTTCCCTTGGGCCTTCGGCCTTTGAGGAGCTGATCATGAAGATGGCCGGAAATGACGCTCTAAACCTCAAAAACAAAGCCAGAAGCATCAAGAAAGAGGATGATGACTCCAAGGGTCTTTTTGTCAGGATATGGGGCCTTATAAACAGAAAACAGCTGATCAGGATCGGACTTTCCTTATTCCTGTCCGCTCTGTGCTTTGCATTTCCGGATTTCGCCATGGAATCCGTGGTATTTCTGGCACTTCTCATAGTCTGTGTCTATGAAGTAGTCCTTACCATCAAGCACCTTAGAGATTCCGGACTGGAATTTCGTAAAGAGCGGCCACGAGTTATCATGTGTATCATACTGCTGGTTCTGACATCAGCTATCATGATAAAGCCCGATGCTCTCTTCGTAATATCCAGCATGATAATCGGAGTTGTGCTCCTTACTCTTGCATATCAGAACGTTATCAATTTCAGGAACCAGACCAAGGTCTTTGACCGCTTCAGGTCATCGTTTGAAGGCATTGTGACGGTGTTCCTGGGAGGATATATCCTTGTAACTCCGGATATCGAAAACAGTTGGTATATGCTATCTTGTGGCATGCTTCTTTTGGTTGATGCGATATTTGAGATTCTGAAGATGCTGCGCGACAGGCATAAGTAAAAAAGTCACGGGGACGGTTCTTTTTGACTCCCTCCTTCATGACTCGCAGCTTAGGAATTGTATGCCTTAGCAAATGAATATCAATGGCCTTTCGCGGCATATCCTCGCAAAATGCGTGCTGCGGTATTCCACGGTGCCATTGACATTCATTTGCTAAGGCATTTTTTGTCACTAAGCGGGTCATGAAGAAAAGCGAGTTCCAAAACTTTTTGTCTGCCGATTTTTCTATACCCTGCGATGAGTTTGCCTGATATATATAGAAAATAAATTTGCACAAAAACTTTGAATGCCTTTAATTCTATACCCCATGCTTACTTTTACTCATATATATAGAAATCTGCTCTGGCTCGCCAACGACTTTCCATACCCCAAGGCAACTTTTTAAGTTATATAGAGAAAAATCAAGAATCAAGCTTTTCGATTCTCTGCATTTTCCATACCCCAATCCAAGTTAGATTCACATATATAGAAAATCTCAGATTCAAAGATTTTCTACGCCCAGAACGTACTTTTCACAATATAGGTAGAAGGAATTTCCTGTAAAAAATTAAACACCTCTTTTTTTCTACGCCCAAGGACAACTTTTTTGGATATAAGTAGAAATAACCTCAGGGCATTCTACGCCCACAGGGTACTTTTGTACGTATAGGTAGAAAAATACCCCTTATGCAAATTCTCTCCCCTCGGCTTTCTACGCCCATGAGCTACTTATGACCGTATAGGTAGAAAAACTTTTTGATCCTCGACCATGTACTCTTTTTTCATATCCCGGCAGTTATAAGCTGGCTATCCGCCACAGATTATGGCAGACCATGCACCCCTTATGCAAGCCCCGCTTAGTGACCATGATGCACATAAGAAAACCGGAGTCAAAGGACAGTACGCTGGGTGCCGCTTTTTGGCGCCTGGGCAGCCTTTGGCTCCGGTTTTATTATGTGCTACAATCCCAGGCAGCGGGGCATAAATAACCTCTGCGAGGAGTCAACATAACCGTCCCCACTAACTTATGCTGTCTCGGATTTCATTCCGGTATAGAGCTGGTAATATTTCTGCTTCTTAGCAATAAGTTCATCATGTGTTCCCTGCTCTATTATGCGGCCGTGTTCAAGAACTATGATACAGTCTGAGTTCTTGACTGTGGAGAGCCTGTGAGCAATAACAAAGGTTGTTCTTCCGCTCATAAGCTTGTCCATACCATCCTGTACAATCTTCTCTGTTCTTGTATCGATGGAGGAAGTAGCTTCATCCAGGATAAGAACCGGAGGATCTGCGATAGCTGCTCTTGCAATTGCAAGGAGCTGTCTTTGGCCCTGGGAGAGGTTTGCACCGTCTCCTGTGAGCATTGTGTTGTACCCGTCAGGGAGCCTTTTAATGAAGCTGTGGGCATTGGCGAGCTTGGCTGCTGCCTTAACCTCTTCGTCTGTGGCATCGAGTTTGCCGTATCTTATGTTCTCCATAACAGTACCCGTAAAGAGGTGCGTATCCTGAAGAACTATTCCAAGAGACCTTCTAAGGTCTGCCTTCTTGATCTTGTTGATATTGATGTTATCGTATCTTATCTTACCGTCCTGAATGTCATAGAATCTGTTGATAAGATTGGTGATGGTGGTCTTTCCTGCACCGGTCGAGCCAACAAAGGCTATCTTCTGTCCTGGCTTTGCATGAAGAACTATGTTGTGCAGAACCATCTTCTCATCTGTATATCCAAAGTCAACATCGTTAAAGGTAACATCACCTTCCATGGGCTGATAGGTTGTTGTGTTATCAGCTTTGTGATAATGCTTCCAGGCCCAGTGTCCTGTGTGGTGATCAGCCTCGACGATCTGCCCGTCTTTTTCTTCAGAATTAACCAGCATTACATAGCCGTCGTCAGTCTCTCCCGGCTCATCAAGGAGCTTAAAGATTCTGTCTGCACCTGCCAGAGCCATGATGATTGAGTTAAACTGCATGCTGACCTGGTTGATGGGCATTGAAAAGCTCTTGTTAAAGGTAAGGAAGCTCGCCAGCATACCAACGGTAAACCCTACCGCCACGCTGTCTGAAAGGGCAATTGCTGCACCGATCATGGCGCAGAGTACGTAGCTGGTATTACCGAGCTGTGCGTTAATAGGGCCAAGAGCTCCTGAATATGCATTAGCCTTAAATGCACTCTCACAGAGCTTCTCGTTTAATTCATCAAACTTTTCGATAGCTTCTGACTCGTGGTTGAAGACCTTAACGACCTTCTGTCCTGTCATCATCTCTTCAATGAAACCGTTAAGCTCACCTATATTCTTCTGCTGAGCAACGAAGTTCTTACCCGAAGAAGCTGTCGCCTTAGCTGAGCAAAACAGCATGACTGCTACCATGAGAAGTGTAACTATGGTAAGCGGAATGCTGAGAACGATCATGGATGCCAGCACTGAAACAATGGTGATTGCACTGCTGAGGAGCTGAGGAATACTCTGGCTTATCATCTGCCTTAAGGCATCAATATCGTTTGTATAGATCGACATGATATCGCCGTGGGCATGTGTATCAAAATACTTGATAGGAAGAGATTCCATATGAACGAACAGCTCTTCTCTGAGCCTTCTAAGTGTTCCCTGGTTTATATAGATCATTACCTTTGCCTGAACAAAGGCTGCCAGGACACCAACTGCGTAGAATATCGCAACTCTTCCCATGGCTCCAAGTAAAGGGCCATAGTCTGTGCTGTGATTATCCAGCATCGGCTGAATGTAGGAATCGATCAGAGTCCTTGTAAAAAGAGTTCCCTGAACCGATGAAAATACTGTAAGCACTATGCAGACCACAATCGCCAGCATATGTATCGGATAAAATTTAAATACGTATCCCATAAGCCTTCCGAAGAGCTTACCGGGATTATCTATCTTGGGCCTTGGCATTCCGCGTCTTGCTCCGCCGCCCGGGCCTCCTTTAATTTCTTTTGTCTCTGCCATGTTTTACCTCCAATTACTGCCCTGAAGCTGAATCAAAATCAGCATCTCCGCTTACTCCGGTCTGTGACTCGTAAACTTCTCTGTAGATCTCGTTGGTCTTAAGAAGTTCATCATGGCTTGCAAAGCCGTTGATCTTACCGTCATCCATAACGATTATACGGTCACAATCCTGAACTGAACTGATACGCTGAGCAATTATAAGCTTGGTAGTACCGGGGATCATCGTAGCAAATGCTTTTCTGATCTTGGCATCCGTAGCAGTATCTACGGCACTTGTTGAATCGTCCAGAATAAGTATGCGAGGCTTCTTTAAAAGAGCTCTTGCAATACAGAGTCTCTGTCTCTGTCCGCCTGATACGTTGGTTCCGCCCTGCTCTATAACTGTGTTATAGCCATCGGGCATCTTCTCAATAAACTCATCTGCACAGGCCATTTCACAAGCTCTTTTTGCATCTTCTTCAGTAGCATTCTTATCGCCCCATCTGAGGTTATCAAGAATAGTTCCGGAGAACAGGACATTCTTTTGCAGAACCACAGATACCTGGTCTCTGAGGACCTCCATATCGTAGTCCCTTACGTCCACTCCGCCGACCTTTACAGAGCCATCCGTAACATCATAGAGTCTGCTGATAAGGTTTATAAGAGATGACTTGGCTGAACCTGTTCCTCCGATGATACCTATCGTTTCACCGGACTTTATATCAAGAGTAATGTCTTTTAACACAGGTTCATCCGAGCTCTTATTGTATGAGAAATATACATGGTCAAAAGAGATGCTTCCGTCCGCAACTTCCATTACAGGATTCTCGGGATTTGTTAGATCGGCTTTCTCCTCGATAACCTCTGCAATACGCTTTCCGCTTGCCTCAGCCATGGTCATCATTACAAATATGATAGCCAGCATCATAAGGCTCATAAGGATACTCATGCAGTAGGTAAGAAGGCTCATAAGGCTTCCTGTCGAGAGGTTTCCGGCCACTATCATGTGTGCACCGAACCAGCTGATAAGAAGAATGCATACGTAAACGGTTCCTGTCATTAAAGGAGATACGTATACAACATTTCCTTCTGCCTTAACGAACATGTTGTAGATATTAAGGGCAGCTTTCTTAAATTTGGCGTTCTCATAGTCTTCCCTTACATAAGCCTTAACAACTCTGATGGCTGATACATTTTCCTGTACGCTCTCATTGAGTTCATCGTACTTTTCTAACACCTGCTTAAAGTATCTGGTAGCTCTTCTCATAAGAAGAACTGCAACAACAGCCAGGAATATTACTGCTCCCAGATATATTCTTGCAAGCTCAGGGCTGATGATAAAGCTCATGACCAGGGCAACTATCATAGATGCCGGTGCTCTCATAGCCATTCTGAGTGTAACCATATATGCATTTTGAATGTTGGAAACATCGGTGGTAAGTCTTGTTACAAGACCTGAAGTTGAGAATTTGTCGATGTTGGAAAAAGAAAAGGTCTGGATGTTATCAAACATGGCCTTTCTTAAGTTTTTGGCAAATCCGGTGGATGCCATGGAACCATAGTAAGCTCCTAAAAGTCCTGCCAGAAGTCCCAAAACAGCAATGACGATCATCTTTCCTCCGGTGGAAAAGATATATCCCATGTTGTTACCGTAGATACCCTTATCCACTATTCCCGCCATGAGAACAGGAATGATCATCTCACAGATTACTTCGCCGATCATACACAGCGGAGTGAGAATGGATGCAAGTTTATACTGCTTAACCTGCGATAATAGTGTCTTTAACATTTATGTCTTCCCTTCTATAAGTAAATAACTATATTATCATACACCCGAAAGTTCTTTTATTGTAAGAGCAAATGTTTCATTAGGATCATCTGTCTTTAAAACGGCATCTGCACCGAACTCTTTTGCCAGCGAAATGGTGTCATCGTTACTTACAACAGCAAGGACAGGAATTGATCTGAAGAACTCCCTCTCCTTTATATATCTGATCGCAAGGCCTCCCATGAGGCTCTCATCATTTACTTCAACCACAACTATCTTAATATTGTTATGGTACTGGCTGATATATCCTATGGCTTCATCGTTGTCATTGCAGGGAAGAATATCGAATCTGTCTGACTCTTCCTTAAAAAGAATCAGTGCATTTTCTTCATCCAGTGATGTAAGGAAAACCATTACCGGCCTTGTAAACTTAGTATCCTTATCCACAACCCAGGAACTACATTTGTTTTTGCCGCCTATCTTGGACTTATAGAGGGCATCATCCGCCATTCTGAATACTTCGTCACGGCTGTGTCCGCCTTTATCTACGATAGCTCCGATACTTAATGTAAATGGGCCCTTATCGTCGATGGTAAATTCATGGAGCATCATCTGAAGAGATTTGCACCTGAATTCAACAAGAGAAATCTCTTTCATGTTAGGCATAAATACAACGAACTCATCTCCGCCGAATCTTCCGATGATATCAGAGGGTCTAAAGCTCTTTAAAAGAAGGCCTCCCACATGCTCAAGGAGTATATCTCCGCCTCCGTGTCCTATTCCGTCATTGACCTGCTTAAAATCATCCACATCAAAGATGCACATTGCACAGGGAATGTTTTCTCTTCTGTGATTGAAGTAATTGTCTATCTCAGACACCAGCGCTCCCTTGTTGAGAACATTGGTAAGCTTGTCCACCTTGCTGAATCTTCTGACTTCAGCCATGGCAAGTCCTTCCTTACTTCTTACACCAAGGATGATTCTCCCGATTATCAAAGAAAGGACATAGGCAGCTATGATCATGTACAGTTCATTTATAAACTGCGGGTATGCTTTTTTTTGGTATGAAATGACAGCATATATAACAACTGCGATAGTTTCTTCGATACCATACATAAAGAGCCTGTCAATGTAGATGACCGAATAGACCATTAGACACAAGGGCAGCCATAAAGCCGGCCTTGTAGTATAGGACAGATCTACAGCTATCAGACAGATCAGCATCAGAGCATAATAACAAAGGCATATAGCGCTTGCCATAGGGCCAACGATATCATTCCTTTTCCTTGTATATGAATTGATGAACATATACACAACAAGCACCGGAATAATCGCAATGTGCCCGGGATTCATTTTAAATCCGGGCACAATCATAAAGGCCAAAGCAATCATGCCCAGGTATACCAGAGAAGTGTACATACACACTCTGCGTAACATGAACAGATTACGTTTGTCTATCTCATCGCTGCAAATATCGAAATACTCTTTTATCTCGCAAATCTCAGCATTATTAACTTGAATAAAATTTAAGAGGGTATGGATCATATCACTTGTTCATAAATGTTCTGACATTGATACCATTGACCTCAATATGATCATCCACTTCAATAACAAGACACTGTCTTCCGTCAACAATTCTTGACTCAACAAGGTCTGTTCTGTCGGGTTTAACCTTGATGACAACATCGGGGGTTTCAATGTCGAATTTCTTTGTATGAGCTATATTACTTGCAAGCAGAGGATAATCCTCATCTCCTGCACACTTTATATAGTTCTCGTCAAAATATCCCAAGCGCTCCTGAGATACACCACTGTCTGAAAGGAGCTGCTTCACATCATTTTTGGTAAGCTCTAAAGGCTCAGCATCCTCTGCGTGATCCTCGATCATCTGATTGAGGTTATCATGGACATTCTTCATTATATCATAGTCGGCATCTTCACCTATGGTTTCCTGCACGACTGCATCAAAGATATCCTTCTGCTCGGGAGCTGATATCGGAGCTCTTCCGCCAAACATCGCCTCAACAAATTCAGGCTGAAGATCCTCAGGCTTTTTGGTGAAGTAAAGCATATTGTGAATATCTGTGTTTCTCTCTATAAATGCCGGGAAAAGAAATCCTTTCACCGGACCTTCAACGACCCAGTCTCTGTATCTTTCCTCTATCACGTTTTCGGATTCGTTATAGCCAAGACCTGCCTTTGAGCGCTTAACGGGACAGATACTGCAAAGGATGTAGTCATAAACATTATCCGAGGCATCTTCCATCTCTATGCCGTCCCTTGTAATACCCGGAACATCATAGGCTGCATGAACGAGGATAATGTAGTAATTCTCACCGTTGACATAGTTGGCGATGATCTTGTCATAGCACTCATCAACCAGTTCGTCATCCTCAAGCTTTGAGTTTCTTAAGGTCAAAAGAAAGTCTTGAGTACCTCCAGGCATCTCCTGGTCAAGCGGAAACTCAAGACTTATTAGATTTTTGCCAAAGGTTCCTGTCAGAGTGTGCTGGAATATATCCAGATACTTGAAAGTCTCCTCCTCAGGCAGCTGGCCAAAGGCCTTCCTGAAGGTAAGCTTTTTATTCTTTTCATGGTCCACATAGCATCCGCAAATGTGGTCGATAGTACATCTCTCCTGTGTAAACTGTTTCTTGATCTCTAGTGTTTCTGCCTTATTCATTTGATACTTTATTTTCCTTTACTCATAAATTTGTTGCACATATCCACTGCGAAATCCACTGGATAAAGCTGGACCATAATGGAATCGATAAGATTTCCTATGGTCATCCTAAATGCTATTTTAACAAATTTATCGTAAGTAGTATCAAACATTTTTTCAAAAACTTTAATACTCTCTACATCTATCTGATTAACAATAGGCGTACTGATATCAGTAGCAACTCCCAGCATAGATGAAAGGCTGGTTGCAGAGGTTCCCATCATCTGGTTCATAGCTTCAGACGCTGCGGAAAGATGAAGGTCTGTAATATCACCTGATGTATTTGTGCCGTCTCCGCCCATCATAAGGTCGGTCATAACCTTTACATCATGCTCCTTAAGGACAAGCACATTGTTGCCCTGAAGTCCCTTTACATAATGAATCTGAACAAAAATGCATGTCTTTTCATAGTCATCGAGAGCTTCGCTCCTCTTAATGACCTTAACATTGGGAGTAGTGATGTCTACCTTTCTATTGACCATCATACTAAGGGTTGTTGCTGAGTTACCCATACTGATATTTGCAATCTCACCGAGAATATCAATCTGTTCATTGTTCAGCATAAAATCTTCCAAAGTCAGTCACCTCCAATATGTCTTTTGTACAGAATCCTCTTCTATTTTAGTTTATTTGGGGAGCTTTTGTAAAGGCAGATATACGGTTATAAGAAAAGCTTTATGCTTTTTTTAGAATATACTGTGCTTTCGGGAGTGATCATTTGATGCTTTTTTGTTGATTGATTTTTATCATTTTATATTAATTTGTGATTATTTAATAAAAAGCTCATTGATTATTTGTGATTTATTTTGATTGAATTTGATTTTTTAAAGTGCTATCCTCAATCTATAAGATAGCTGACTTTTGTTTGGAGGGTTATATGCTCACTCAGGAACGCAGAGATCTGATTGTTTCATATATAAACGAAAAAAACGCCGTCACGGTAAACGAGCTCATGGAAGAGTTTGATGCTTCGGCAGCCACCATCAGAAGAGACTTATCCGTCCTTCACGATGAGCGAAAGATCTTAAAGGTCTTCGGTGGTGCCACATCTCTTTCAGCAAGTGATGTAATCACACTCGAGCCCACAGTATCAGCCAAGGCCACATTAAATGTCGAGGAGAAAGACCTCATAAGTAAGTATGCAGCTTCGCTGATAAATGATGACGACTTCGTTTACATTGACTCAGGTACCACCACCCTGGAGATGATCAAGTATATAGACAACACCAAGGCAAAATACATCACCAACGGTATTGTCCATGCCAAAAAGCTCCTTGAGAAGAACCTGAACACCATGATAATCGGCGGAAGATGCAAGGCAGCCACTGAGGCTATCATCGGCCCAGACTGTATCGAAGGCATCAGGAAGTATCACTTCACAAAAGCCTTCATGGGAACCAACGGAATCTCCATAAATGCAGGCTACACCACCCCGGACGTGGATGAAGCTCTTGTAAAAGAGGAAGCGGTAAAGCACGCTTATATCTCCTACATCCTTGCTGATCACAGCAAGTTTGGACAGATAAGTTCAGTTACTTTTGCAGACATTTCCAGTTGCTGCATTATCACCGACAAAGAAGTCGGCAAGAACTACCACAGTAAGACCATTATCAAGGTAGTTGAATAAAAAGGGAGGCACAAATGATTTATACGGTTACATTTAATCCTGCCATTGATTACATCGTAAGAATGAGCGACAAACTCCTTCCGGGGATGACCAATCGTTCAGATTCCGAAGACTGTTACTTTGGTGGCAAAGGCATTAATGTCTCAACAATTCTTAAAAACCTCGGTCTTGAGAGCACTGCTCTTGGATTCACTGCAGGCTTTACCGGTAAGGCTATTGAGGAAAGCGTTATCGGAAAAGGTATCATCGCAGATTTCATCCAGCTGGATGAAGGAATCTCCAGGATCAATGTAAAGATCAAGGGCGAAGCCGAAACAGAGATAAATGCTCAGGGGCCCAAGATTCCTGAAGATGCTAGGAAAAAGCTCTTTGACAAGGTCGCTGCTCTTAAAGACGGCGACATGATCATTCTGGCCGGCAGCATTCCGAATTCTCTTCCAAACGATGTCTATGAAAAGCTCATCGCTCTGGTTGCAGATAAAAAAGTTGATGTCGTTGTGGATGCGACAAAGGATCTTTTAAAGAATGTCCTTAAATATCATCCATTCTTAATAAAGCCAAATAATCACGAGCTTGGTGAGATGTTTGGCACAGTGCTTAAGACTGATGACGAGATTGAGTTTTACGCCAAAAAGCTCCAGGAGCTTGGTGCAAGGAACGTACTTATCTCAATGGCAGGCGACGGAGCAATGCTCATAGCCGAGACCGGAGAAAAGTTCCGCATCGGAGTTCCAAAGGGCAAGGTTAAAAATTCCGTTGGCGCAGGAGATTCAATGGTAGCAGGCTTCATCGCAGGATACTTTAAGAATAAGAGTTATGAAGAAGCTCTTAAGATGGGTACTGCAGCAGGATCAGCTACTGCTTTCTCAGACGATCTCGCCACAGGAGAAGCAATTCTCGAGCTTTATAAAAATCTTTAAAGAGGAAAAGATTTTGTAAAGGGGATACTATGACGGCAAAAAGCCAAAAGGAGGGTCTATGAAAATCACAGATTTACTAAGAAAGGATGGCATTGCGCTCGGCGTAGATGCCGCTGACCAGAATGCAGCAATCGACAAGCTCATCGAGCTCCATTCAAAGGTTGGTAACTTAAAGGATGCGGAGGAGTTTAAGAAAGCAATCCTCGCAAGAGAAGAAAAGGGTTCAACAGCAGTTGGTATGGGAATCGCAGTTCCTCACGGAAAGTCAGCAGCTGTAGCAACAGCAGGTGTTACTGCTATGACAATTCCTGCAGGAATTGATTACAAGTCACTTGATGGAAACCCAAGTAAGCTCTTCTTCATGATAGCTGCACCTGATACAGCAGCAGACACACACCTTGAAGTGCTCTCAAAGCTGATGACACTTCTCATGGATCAGCGTTTTTCACAAAAGCTCATCGATGCTAAAACAGCTGATGAATTCCTTGCTATAATTGATAGTAAGGAAGCTGCAAAGGATGCTGAAGAAGCTCAGAAGAAAGCAGCCGCTGCTGCTCCTGCTGCTCCTGCTGCTCCTTCAATTAGAAAGCTCGTTGGTGTTACAGCATGTCCTACCGGAATCGCTCACACCTTCATGGCAGCTGAGGCTCTTGAGCTCAAGGCTAAAGAGATGGGCATTGACATCAAGGTAGAAAAAGACGGTTCAGGCGGAGCAAAGGATGTCCTTACAGCAGCAGAAATCGCTGATGCTGATGCTGTTATCGTAGCAGCTGACAAGAACATCGAAATGGGAAGATTCGATGGTAAGAAGGTTATCATCGCTTCTACCAAAGAAGCTATCCACGGTCCTGAAGATCTCATCAAGAAGGCTCAGGCAGGTGACGTAGCTGTTTACCATCACACAGGCGCAGTTACAAAGTCAGAGACAACATCAAATGAGAGTGCAGGAAGAAAAGCATACAAACACCTTATGAACGGTGTATCACATATGCTTCCATTCGTTATCGGTGGCGGTATCCTTATTGCTATCGCATTCCTTTTGGATGACTACTCAATCGATCCAAGTAACTTTGGTTCAAACACACCTGTAGCTGCATGGTTTAAGTCAATCGGCGGCGCTGCATTCGGATTCATGCTTCCTATTCTTGCAGGCTTTATTGCACAGAGTATTGCTGACCGTCCAGGTCTTGCAGTTGGTTTCGTAGGTGGTTATCTTGCATCAACCGGTGCTACATTCGCTTCTCCCGGAGGCGACGTTCCTTCAGCTTTCCTTGGTGCTCTTGTAGCAGGTTTTGTAGGTGGTTACATTGTTCTTGGTCTTCGCAAGGTATGTGAGGTTCTTCCTCCTGCTCTTGAGGGAATCAAGCCTGTACTTATCTATCCGCTCATCGGAACACTTCTTATCGGTCTTGTTATGTGCCTCATCAATCCTGTTGTTGGTGCACTTAACGCTTGGATCTCAGGTGTTCTTACAGGAATGTCAAACGGATCAATCATCATCCTTGGTGCACTCCTTGGAGCAATGATGGCAACAGACATGGGTGGCCCTCTCAACAAGGCTGCTTACGCATTCGGTCTTGCTTCACTTGCTAACCAGAACGAGACAGGTTACATGATTATGGCAGCAATCATGGTAGGCGGAATGGTTCCTCCTATTGCCATCGCTCTTGCAACCATCTTCTTTAAGAACAAATTTACTGCAGCTGAGAGAAAGTCCGGTCCTGTTAACTTCATCATGGGTCTCTCATTCATCACAGAGGGTGCTATCCCTTACGCAGCAGCTGATCCTCTCCATGTAATTCCTTCACTCCTTGTTGGATCAGGAGTTGCTGGTGCTCTCTCAATGGCCTTCAAGTGCACACTTATGGCACCTCACGGCGGAATCTTCGTATTCCCTGTAGTAGGAAACGTTGCAATGTACCTGGTAGCTCTTTTAGTAGGATCTGCAGTTGGATGTCTTCTTCTTGGTATTCTTAAAAAGAATGCTCAGGAAGCATAAAATAAACTAACAGCTTTATTATTGTCTGATTAACAGAAAGGAAAAAACAGATTATGGTATCACAGAAAATCACAGTAACAAACGAACAGGGAATGCACATGCGTCCGGCAAGTGTCTTTTCACAGGCTATGACTCCCTTTGCAAGTGATGTAAAGGTTGTCTTTAACGGAACAGCTTATGATGCAAAGAGCGTTATGATGCTTATGAGCGCTTGCATCAAGTGCGGCGCTGAGATCGAGATCCAGTGCGACGGCGCTGACGAACAGGATGCACTTAAGAAAGCTATTGAACTTGTTGAGAGTGGATTAGGAGACTGATATGTACAACGGAATCGCCGCATCCCGCGGAATCGGAATCGGCAGCATCTGTGTTATTACTGAGCACGAGCTCAAGTATGATGCTGTCAAAGTAGAAGACACAGAAAGCGAAAAAGCGCGCTTTGACAAAGCTGTTGAGCAGTTCAAAAAAGAAACCGCTGAAATGGCTGAGGATATCAGAAAGCGCATCGGTCCCAAAGAGGCTGAGATCCTTGAGGGACACCTTGTAATGATGTCTGACCCCTCCATGTCCGGAGAAATGGGTAAGATGATCGCCGCAGGTCAGTGCGCGGAGTCTGCTGTAGAAGCTGTCTGCGACATGTTCATCGGAATGTTCTCCAAAATGGATGATGACATGATGCGTCAGAGAGCTTCAGATATCAGCGATATCAAGGTCAGCCTTCTCAAGATCCTTCTTGGGATTGAAGACATTGATATCAGCAAGGTTGCACCGGGAACTATCCTGGTTGCAAGAGACCTGACTCCTTCCATGACTTCACAGATAGTCAAGGAGAACGTAGCAGGTATCATAACAGAGGTTGGAGGCAAGACCTCCCACTCCGCTATCCTTGCAAGGGCTCTGGAAATTCCCGCAGTACTCTCCGTCCCTGACATTACAACCCTTGTAAAAGACAAGGACACTGCTATTGTAGACGGAACAGAAGGAAATGTTTACATCAATCCCGAGGGAGACATTCTTTCACAGTACATCATTAAGCGTGAGGATTACATCAAGAAACAGGCTGAGCTCAAGGGCTTCCTTGGAAAAGAGACTGTGACTGCAGATGGAATTAATCTCGAACTCTTCTGCAACATCGGAACTCCAAAAGATGCCAAGAAGGCTGTAGAATGTGACGGTGAAGGTGTAGGTCTTTTCCGTTCAGAGTTCCTGTTCATGGACAACACCAAGATGCCCACAGAGGACGAGCAGTTTGCAGCTTATAAAGAGGCAGCTGAGACTCTTGGTGGCAAGCCTGTTATAATCAGAACTCTGGATGTTGGTGGAGACAAGGATATTCCTTACCTCAATATCAAGAAGGAAGAGAATCCTTTCCTCGGATACAGAGCTGTTAGGTACTGTCTCGGAAACAGAGACAACTACATGATCCAGCTTCGTGCTATTGTGAGAGCCAGCGCTTTCGGTAAGGTTAAGATCATGGTTCCTCTCGTAACCTGCGTGGAAGAAATTCGTGCAGTAAAAGAGATGGTTGCCGAGATCAAAAAAGACTTCGATGCAAACGGTATAGCCTATGACAAGGATATCGAGATTGGCTGCATGATTGAGACAGCTTCTGCTTCTCTCATCGCTGATCTTCTTGCAAAAGAATCCGACTTCTTCTCAATCGGGACCAATGACTTGACCCAGTACACCATGAGCGTTGACAGAGGAAATGCAGATGTTGCATATCTCTACTCAACCTTCCAGCCATCGGTTCTTCGCTCCATCAAGCACATAATAGAGTGCGGTGTTGAAGCGGGAATACCTGTTGGAATGTGCGGAGAAGCAGCTGCAGATCCGCTTATGATACCTCTTCTCATCTCCTTTGGTCTTACTGAGTTTTCAGTAAATCCTGTTCTTGTTCTTACAGCGAGATGTATCATCTCCAAGTGGACCAAGCAGGAAGCTGACGATCTTGCAGCCAAGGTTATGGCTCTTGATACAGAAGGTGAGATACAAAAGTTATTAAAAGAATCTGCTAAAGAATAATAAAGCAATAAATAAAAAATCCTCCGGTAAGCAATTACCGGAGGATTTATTATTGTCGGTTAAATCAAATTGGAGGGTTATTTATTAAACAATACCCTGAGCCTTCATAGCTTCAGCAACCTTAAGGAAGCCTGCAATGTTAGCACCTGCAACGTAGTTGCCTTCCATGCCATACTTTCTTGCAGCGTCATCAATGTTGTGATAGATGTTAACCATGATCTGCTTAAGCTTAGCATCAACTTCTTCGAAGGTCCATGAAAGTCTCTCGCTGTTCTGGCTCATCTCAAGAGCTGATGTTGCAACACCACCGGCATTTGAAGCCTTACCACAAACAAAGAGAACCTTGTTGCTCTGGAGGTACTCTGTAGCCTCGATAGATGTAGGCATGTTAGCGCCCTCACATACAGCCTGAACGCCGTTAGCAACCAGCTGCTTAGCATCGTCAAGAAGGAGCTCGTTCTGAGTTGCGCAAGGAAGAGCAACGTCACACTTAACTGACCAAACACCCTTGCCCTCGTGGTACTCTGCTGAGCTTCTTGCAGCTGCATACTCTGTAAGTCTTGCTCTCTTAACTTCCTTAACTTCCTTAAGAAGAGCTACATCGATTCCTTCAGGATCATAGATCCAGCCTGTTGAATCTGAACATGTAACAACCTTAGCACCGAGCTGCTGAGCCTTCTCGATAGCGTAGATAGCAACGTTACCAGCACCTGATACAACTACTGTCTTGCCCTTGATGTCAGAGCCGTTGCACTTAAGAAGCTCCTCTGTAAGGTAAAGAAGGCCGTATCCTGTAGCCTGTGTACGAGCAAGTGATCCGCCGTATGTAAGTCCCTTACCTGTAAGAACACCCTCGTATGTATCTCTGATTCTCTTGTACTGTCCGTACATAAAGCCGATCTCACGTCCGCCTACACCGATATCTCCGGCAGGTACGTCTGTGTCAGCACCGATATGTCTGAAAAGCTCTGTCATAAAGCTCTGGCAGAATGCCATTACTTCTCTGTCAGACTTGCCCTTAGGATCGAAGTCAGATCCACCCTTACCACCGCCGATTGGAAGGCTTGTAAGTGAGTTCTTGAAAATCTGCTCAAAGCCAAGGAACTTGATGATACCAAGGTTTACTGAAGGATGGAAACGAAGTCCTCCCTTGTAAGGTCCGATTGCTGAATTGAACTGGATACGGAAACCGTTGTTAACCTGTACCTGTCCCTTGTCATCAACCCATGGTACTCTGAAAAGGATCTGTCTCTCAGGAGTTACAAGTCTCTCAAGGAGAGCGTCCTTACGATACTCCTCTTCATTAGCCTCAATAACAACACGAAGTGACTCAAGCACTTCCTTAACTGCCTGATGGAACTCAGGCTGAGCCGGGTTTTTCTCTACAACGTAGTTGTAGACTTCATCTACGTATGACATAGCTTTACTTCCTCCTATATTTCGTTAGCATCAATAATTGTATACAATTATACACTTTGGTGGTTTAAAGCGCAAGAGTTTTTTATAAATATACCCCATTACAGTTTTTACGCTGTAATGGGGCTTAATTTATCCTCCGTCTCCGGAACTTTCTTCACTGTTTTCTCCGCCATCCTCACTGTTTTCACTGCTCTCGCCGCTATCGCCGCCACCTTCTGAGGACTCGGAATTTTCTTCCTGGTTTTCTGTGTTCTCTGTATTTTCTGTATTTTCACCGCCGCCATTGTCCTGATTTTCCTCAGGTGGTGCAGGGTCTTCCTGTGGAGTTTCCTCTGCAGGCGGATCGTAGGTCTCCCAGCGATAAAAGAAGGCATGGTGACCTATCATTGTATAGTTCTTTATTCTGTAATAATCGGCCCAATATTGAGTCATAAAGAAAAGGTAGTCTCCGATACGGGCACCGGCCAAAACTTCCTGTGCTGCCCTTATACAGGTGGAATTTGGGCCATTTGCAATGATGAACTCAACCTTTCCCGATCTGTAGGGTGCAAACTGCATAGGCTGTGTAATAACTCCTATGACTGTATTAGGGAAAGCCGAACTCTTTACCCTGTTCATGATAACTGAGCCGACACCAAGTTTACCTGTATAGGATTCGCCATCCGACTCGGCCTGTATGGTAGCTGCCAGCCAGATAAGCTCCTGTTCACTGGCATCATAGGAACCACCCAGGTTTTCCTTTGAAAGAGCAAGGCGCTCTGCCAATTGCTGAGCCAGCTTTGCCTGAGCTGCAGCTGTCTGAGCTTCGAGATCTTTCATTTTCTTATCAAGCTCTTTTAGCTGGTCTTCATAGCTTGAAAGCTTGTTCTTCTCACTCGAAAGCGAATTCTTGGTTGAAGAGAGCTGCCCCTTTACTTCATCAGTGAGGTTTGACAGTTCTGTGTGCTTCTCATCAAGCTGTTCCTGATAAGCATCCAGCTCTGCTTCCTTTTCCTCAACAACTCTTTTCTGCTCCTCGATCTGAGCCTGAAGTCCCTGATATTCAGCTATTTTTGTGCGATCATATCTGACAATTGCATTTAGATACTCAAACTTGGTCAGAAGTTCACCAATAGACCCGGATTCAAGTAGAACACGGATAAGTCCTGATGAGCCTCCACTCTCGTAGGTAGACTGCAGACGTTTTTTGAGAAGTGCATATCTGTCTGCCTCCTGCTTCTGAGCCTCTGCAAGCTCATTATTCAGGCGGACAATTTCAGAAGAGACTACGGCCATTGCTGCCTCAGCCTCGTCAATTTCATTGTTAAGCGTCTCAAGCTTACTTGAATAGCCATTTATGGTGCTCTGAAGAGAGCTCTTCTGGCTTTCCAGATTGCTTACGCTTTGCTGTGTTTGCTCTTTTTGACCTTCAAGGGCACTGATTGCTTCCTTTGTTTCCTTGGTCTGCTTCTGAAGATTGGAGATGGCTGCCTGTGTCTCGGCCTCCCTCTCCCTCATCTCAGAAATAGCATCATCAGTTTCATCTGCGAAACTGACGAAAGAAAACTGATTAAACGTCAGTGCCAGAAGTATCATCCCCAGAATTAACTTCTTCTTCATACTCTCCCTGCTCCACTGCTTCTGAAATTTCTTCAGAAGCCTCAGCCTCTGTTTCCGGTATAGTTTCAATTACCTCTACAGATTCATCAGTAGTCTCTGCGGGTGTTTCTATAGCTTCACTATTATCATCTTCACCCGGGAATACGATGTGATTGTTATTCCTGATAAAGTCCATCATGTTAAGAATCTTCAAAGTCTCGGCATGAGGAATATCCGGGCATTCAAGCCATCCTTCTCCGATAGCCTTAACACAGGCTTCGATCTCATACTCATAGCCGGTCTTCTGCTTGGGTCTCTTGTAATAGGCAGTCTTGTTGTAGTTGTTGTCATATACAGCAATAGCCTCAGGATTGTTGATGTTCTCAACTACGATGAAGCCCTTGCTTCCGTAGATGACACCGTTTCTGTCTCCCGTTGAAAGAACTGAGGCATTTAAAACAGCCATCTTGCCATCAGCATATCTGAGGGTGATGCTGTCCTGCATATCCATTCCGAGATTGTTAAAGGTACATATTGATGCAATGTCTTTTACATCATTTCCGAATACCATGGATGCAAAATGAAGGCAATAAACACCAAGATCCAAAAGAGCTCCCCCACCGAGCTCAGGCTTCTGGATTCTCTCTTTATAAGCGATATTGTAACTGAGATTAGCTGTGAGCATAGTGGGCTCACCGATGACATTGCTGGCAAGGATCTCCATGAGCTTGGTCCTCATGGGCATATATCTTGTCCAGATAGCTTCTGTGACAAGAACCTTTTCCTCCTCAGCAAATTCAAAGATCTTTTTTGCCTGCTTTTCATTGAGCATGAAAGCTTTTTCGCAGATAACGTTTCTGCCTGCGGAAATAGCAAGCTTAACATTCTCATAATGCTCCGAATGCGGAGTTGCAACATAGATTAGATCGACTTTTGGATCTGCAACAAGCTCCGCATAAGAACCGTAGGCCTTTTTAAAGCCATAGTCCCTGGCAAATTTCTCGGCATTTTCTAATGTTCGTGATCCAACTGCATAACACGTAACACCTTTGGTTTCCTTTAATGTCTCTGCCATTGTTCCGGCAATCTTGCCGGTTCCCATGATAGCAACTTTCAAACGTCCAAACATAGATGTTACCTCCTTGGAAGGAAATATGTATTTATCAGTCTTTGAGGAACTCGGATTTAACGTATCCTGTCTTATTATTATACTCTATTTTAGCCCATCCGCTGGCATATTGCTCAATAACATTTACAGTGGAACCGGCATAAATTGTTGTAATAGCCTCACTGTCAGTGCTCTGTCCCTTACGGAACTTAACAGAATCCGTAACTGTCATCTTACCTGTCTTGGCAGATGAAACCTTGGTTGAACTCTCCGTTGAAGCAGATGAAGAAGCAGCAGCTGATGAATCCGTTGATGCTGAAGAAGCAGCTGCAGCTGATGCATTGTCAGCCTCTTCTGTATTCTCTTCGCCGTTATCAACTACTGTCGTCTCCTCAGAAACAACCTCGAAGAACTCAGTCTTTACATAAGCTTCCTTGCCCTTATACTCAACCTTACTCCATCCGTTCGCAAGAGCTTCCAGCTCTTTAAACTCCTGGCCCTGTGTAGTCTTATCCAAAATATCCGCAGTCTCTGAATCGGAGCTTCTGATATTGATAACATCTGTAGCCTTGATGATCCTTGTGGTAATGGTTGTCTTGCCTGGTTCTGTCTCTTCTTCCGAAGCTTCCTCTGCAGCATTATCCTCGGGAGTTGTAGCCTCTGATGTAGCAAGAGCTTCTCCTACGGAAACCTGAACTCCTGAACGCATCTTGGTAAGAAGCTCTGCAAGAGCCTCATCGCCGCTGACCATCTCGTTATAGCTTGAAGCAACCTTGTTATTAAGGTCGATAACATCTGCCTGTACACTTATCTGCTTAATGTAATCAAGTTCACCTGCATCGGCAATATCACCGTTGATGTAGAGATTTCCGCTCTCATCTGTGCAGATGTACAAAGTCTCAAGACCGGGTACCTTGCCCTCATAATCAAAGAGCTTAACCTCATTGTATACGTAAGCAACATAGCTTCCCTCAACAGGACCGGGCTTGGTATATACTGTTATGTTATCGATTTTCTCAATATACTCTGAAGTAGCAACAGCCTTTAGGATCTCTGTCTCATCAAGTCCCTTGTATATCTCTTTAAGAGCATCTGCATCTCCTGCAGCGGAAGCCTCATAGTATTTCTCAACCAGGGCATTAACTTCGGGATGAGCATTCTCTTCCATTGCAGCTTCTGTTACTTCAAAGGTAGTAGATTCTGCCTCAGCAGCAGTGTTTGCTGCGATCTCTGTCGCTCTGTGATTGGCACTTACTGCGATCACTACTGTGATGATCACTGCAATAACTAAAATAGCCGGCATCAGGAATTTCTTATTATCACCAAGGATAGCAAATATATCCTTCTTTTCATTTCTCCAATTTGTTACACTATTCTTCTTTTTTCTCATAAAATAAAACCTCGAAATTTTGGTTTGGCGCAAACCACCAAAAAGATTTTAATGGTAAACCCAGGTCAAGTCAAGTTTGAAGGCCTTGGTACACCAATTGGCACTAGTGACGCGTCACCATTTGTGTGGTATCATAATCTATGTTGCACCCGTAGTCTAATGGATAAAACGTAGGCCTCCGACGCCTTTGTTGCTGGTTCGAGTCCAGTCGGGTGCATTTTTCATGCCTCTTTGACGATAAAGAGTCTGTCGCTGTCCCTGTCGTATTTGTAGAGGTTATCGCTCAGGATTTCCTCATCAGCCACAGTAGTTACATTGACCTCATGAATTATTCTTCTAAGATATTCCACATCAAGTCCGAGGAACGTATCAGGGATCACAATACACTCATGGATTGATGAGGGTATAACAAAAATATCGCTCTCAAAGTCCTCAGAAAGGCCTTTAAGTACGTCGGGATAAAAGATAGTGGCAGCCCCCAGGCACTCTTCTTTATTTGATATCACATATATGCCGCAGAGTTCATCCCCACCGCCCGGTATCGGAGCAGGCATCCCGGTCATTTTCTCAAGTACATCCATGATTCCCTTGATCTTCACACTCTGAAATTTCGGAGCATTATCAATCACATTTTCCCAGAGTTCCTCAGCTGTTATCTCCCAGATATCAAGATGTGAGTTCTCAATCATTATTGTTCCCGATCCAAGTTTTGGATGCTCGAAAAGTGCAAGCGGAACCAGTGCCAGGTCCAATACTCTCTTTATAGGCACATTCTCAAGCTTTTTCTCATTTTTCTTATAATTCACTGCTTTGAAGAAAAGGCGCTCTGAAACCACTGAAAAATCATCAAAAAAGTCCACATTTGTATCTGTAGCCGGTGCACACTGTTTATACATGCCCACCACGTCATCGACGAGCGACATGAGCATAGCTCCTCTGTTGTACTTCTCAAGCATATGATCGATGTAAATTGTTGGTGCTACGTTCTGGTCCTGTTTCCTGATGGTAAGAGCGTGGTACACAACTCCATTATTCTTTAAAACCTCAGTGCACTCAATCTGAACACCCTCTCCTAATTTATCGCTTACTTCTCTTGCCATTACACGGCTAAATTCCTTAATTTCCATATCTGAATAATCTCCTTTAAAATCAAATTTTTTTGTAAAAGAAAAAGACAATAGTCCCTCGGCGCTTAATGCCGAAAATCCTATTGTCTTAATTAGTTTCTATTAAAATATGACCTTTACTGCATCAGATATGGTTACGTATTATCAAACTCTGGAGAGGTACTCACCGGTTCTTGTGTCGATCTTGATAACGTCTCCCTCGTTAACGAAAAGAGGAACTGATACGTTAGCACCTGTCTCAACAGTAGCAGGCTTAGTAGCACCTGTAGCTGTATCACCCTTAAATCCGGGCTCTGTCTCTGTGATTGTAAGCTCTACAAACATAGGTGGCTCAACTGCGAATACGTTGCCGTTGTAAGACATAACCTTGCAGGTCTCGTTCTCCTTAACAAACTTGAGAGAATCGCCGATCTGATCTTTAGTAAGACCAATCTGCTCATAAGTCTCTGAATCCATGAAATTGAAGATGTCGCCATCCTGATAGAGATACTGCATATCCTTCTTATCAATACGAGCTGCAGGGAACTTCTCAGTAGGACGGAAGGTTGTCTCCTTAACACCGCCATTGATGATATCCTTGAGCTTGGTTCTTACGAAAGCAGCGCCCTTACCAGGCTTAACATGCTGAAATTCAATAATCTGACATACGTTGCCATCGATCTCGATGGTTACACCATTTCTGAAATCACTTGCAGAAATCATAAATATTCCTCCTAAAATACATAACTCAAACAACTAAGATAGTATAAACTATCCTTAATCATTTTTCAACTGTTTTTGACAAGTAATCCTTCATGTTGTCAAAAATTAGCTCATAGGCCTCAGGCCACATGTGAATTCCATCTGTTGAGAGCTCGCGTTTTAGCTCTCCCGCGTCATCATAAAGACCTTCATTTACATCTATATACTCATAGCAAAATTCTGCTGCGAGCTTTTTTACAATATCATTGGCGCCGGGAAGGCGCTCTTTACGAAGCCTTGCTGCCTCTGCTGCCTCGGGCCAGGCTTGTATCTCCTTGGCAAGAGCCGGATTTACCGGATAATATGCCATCATATAGACCTTCGTCAAAGGAAGCTTTTCTTTTATTTGCCGCAGGACTTCCTTATAATCCCTGTACAGATCCTCCTTGGTCTCCTCGGATCTGCTAATATCATTGGTTCCGATATTAATGAAAATAACCGAAGGCTCCAGATCAAAGATCTGCTCATTCATTGACTCAAGAAGCTCAGGGATTGTGTATCCGCTTATGCCTCTGTTATAGATTGCCAGGTCAAGTCCTCTGTTTACCAGAATCTCATTTATAGGAAAGTGTTCCATGAGAGATGAACCCACAAAAAGTATCTGTCCTTTCCTTACGCCCCTATTCAGATGCCTGTATCTCTCAACCGCATAGATATTCATAAAATCCTCTTTCTGCCAAAGTTAAATACTTCCTGACGTTACAATCTTTTAATATTTATATCTATTGAACTATAGGTTTGATGAACTTAAAATTATATAATAAGTCACTGTTTTTCGTCGTTTTTCTCACACAGGAGAATAACCAATGAGCAAGATCTTTGACTTTCTGGCAAATAAGAAAAATACTGTATTTTTATCCACCTGTCTGTATGTACACGTCACAGCTTTTATGTACTATCTGTACTACGGTGCCACTTATCTTGCCATTGTCAATGTCCTTAGCTCAGCTCTCTATATTATTCTGCTGATAATAGCAAAATCGGGAAACGAAAGAAATATCATGATAGCCTTTTTAGAGATCATGATATACTCTGTTATCTGCGAGCTTCTCACCGTTGGAAGCTGCGGTTTTATCTACTATCCGCTTGGCATGGTGGCGGTGATCTTTCACCTTGTATCAACCACCAGGGCCAAGAAAACCTTGCTTCAGGTCATGAGCATCATAGGTACTTTCATCATCTATCTCATAGACATTACAAACTATGTACCAATTAAAAATATAGCAATAGATTTAGGATACCACAAGCCTTTTATCGTCTTCGCCAACCTGCTGGTAACAGTTATCACCATGGTTTATGTTTCCTATCTTTATATAACCGAGCAGGAACAGAACAGGGCCATACTTGAGTACAATATAAACCATGATCAGCTTACCGGACTCTATAACAGAAGGTATTTCTATTCAGCCATAGAAACCATCAAAAGATCCACCAAAGAGTTTTCACTCGCCATGGTGGACCTGGATAATTTCAAAAAGATCAACGATACCTATGGCCATGAAGTCGGCGATGCCGTGTTAAAAGATCTCTCTGAGATTCTGATGAACTCCATGGGTGAAAATGATATCGCGGTCAGATGGGGTGGAGAAGAGTTTATCCTGTTTATGCCCGGTACAGATATGAACTCAGCAGAAAAAATGCTCGAGAAAATGCTGGAGAGTATCAGAGAGCATCAGGTTAATTTCGCTGGTAAATCCATCAACTTCACTGCCACCATCGGTCTTGCAAGTGGTAATGATCTCCATAAATATGAGCAGGTGATAAACACTGCTGATCAAATGCTTTATTACGGCAAAAACAACGGCAAGAATCGCATCATCAAAGAAATCCCTTAAGTCACGCAGTTTCCACCATAGCCTTTAATCTATCAGACAGCTCTTTTTCCGCTTTCTGTGCACCGGCCTTATCATCTCCCGGAACCGAGAGGTATATCTTGATCTTGGGCTCTGTGCCTGAGGGTCTTACAACTATGCCTGCACCTGTTTCAAGAGAGAACTTAAGGACATCTGACTTTGGAAGATCATCTACTCCATCAAGATAATCAAGGGTCAGGGCAACTTTTTGATCGCACAGCTCTCCTTTAAGGTTTCTGAATCTCTCCATGATGTTCTTCATTTTCTCCTGCCCTTTGGGGCCTTCAAACTCAAAGCTATAGAGTGTATTCAGATAGTAACCGTATCTTTCATAGAGCTCATTAAGTACACGGACCAAGCTTTTACCCATCTTTCTATAATATGCAAACATCTCGCAAATAAGGAGAGACGCGTTAACTCCGTCCTTGTCCCTTGCATGAGTGCCCGAAAGATATCCGCAGCTCTCCTCAAATCCAAAGACATAATCATCTTTTCTGCCCTGTGATTCTAAAAGGCCTATCTGCTCTCCGATGAACTTGAATCCCGTGAGGACATTGACGGTCTTTACGCCGTAGTGATCAGCAATCTTTTCACCGAGATCACTGGTGACAATGGTCTTGACCATAACAGGGTTCTTTGGCATAGTTCCCATGCTGATCCTGCGTTCACATACGTAGTTTAGCAAAAGACATCCCACCTGATTTCCGGTGAGCAAGACAAAATCTTCTTTATCTCTTACCGCAACTCCAACTCTGTCGCAGTCGGGATCAGTCGCCAGAAGAAGGTCTGCACCTATTTCCTCCGCATAGTTCATTCCTAACCTCATCGCTTCGGGAATCTCAGGATTGGGATAAGGGCATGTCGGGAAATTACCATTGGGATTCTCCTGCTCTTTTACAATATGGACATCCACAAATCCGGCTCTTTTAAGGACATCTGTAACAGGCTTTCTTCCGGTTCCGTTTAGAGGAGTATAGACTATCTTCGCACTTTTATCGCCATCTTCTTCGCCGATCAACGAGAGTCCTAACACCTCATTGATAAAAGATTCATAGACTTCATCAGGCACAAAAGAAATCCTTTCATCACTCTCACTGACCATTCTCACATCAAGTGCATCTGCTTTATCGATATACCCCTGGATTTTTGCTGCAGCCTCGGTGGTTATCTGGCATCCATCCTGACCGTATACTTTGTAACCGTTGTATTTGGCAGGGTTGTGGGAGGCTGTGATCATGACTCCGGCTTTGCACCCAAGTTTTCTCACTGCAAAAGACAAACAGGGAGTTGGCATAAGCTCTTTATATATGTACACATCGATCCCGCATCCGGCAAAGACTTTTGCAGCTGTATTTGCAAAGAGTTCCGACTTTATCCTTGAGTCAAAAGAGATAGCGATGCTCTTTTTCTCATCACCAAATTCGTCATTTAAATAATCCGCTATTCCCTTGCTGGCCTTTATGACAGTATGGACATTCATACGGTTTGTACCGGCGCCTATAACGCCCCTTAAGCCTCCCGTCCCAAAGGAAAGATCCTTATAAAAGGCATCCTCCATTTCTGCTTCATTCTCTTCCATAACATAAAGTTCAGCTACAAGATCATCATCAAGAAGACTTGCCTCTTTCCATTTTCCAAACTCATCTCTGTAATCTCTTTTCATCCTATTCTCCTCTGCTCCTTCTGTCCCGGTGTTGATGCTATGATCTTCATGCTGCCTATAAAGCCCGCCTTCTCATATCCCTTTGGTATGATAAAACTATCTCCCTTTGAGATGGCGCATCCATCCACTTCTCCGTATCCTTCCACAACACTTACCAGCATGAATTCAGACACACCTAAAATCTGTGCCCGTCCTTCAACCTTCATCTCATAGACGTGGTAATACTCACATCCGTAAATACTGTGAAGGGTGTTTGCTCTTCTGTCCCTTTTGCATGCAGGAACCAGGCATTCTTCTATGGGTCTTGCCGGAGTCATGATCACATCCTTACTCTGCTCAAGGTGAAGTTCTCTCTTTTTTCCGCCTTCAAGTCTGTCGTAATCATAGACGCGATAGGTGATGTCACTGTTTTCCTGAGTCTCCAGAATAAGGCAGCCCTTCGTAAGCGCATGCACCGTTCCGGGATCTATCTGCAAAAAATCCCCTTTCTTTACGGGAACTCTATTTATAAGCTGTCCCCATCTGCCCTGATCTATAAGCTCATCCAGTTCACTTTTGTCTCTGGCGCTGTGCCCGATGACAAGACTTGCTTCCGGCGGACAATCAAGGACATACCAGCACTCAGTCTTTCCAAGAGCCCCGTTTTCATGTTCTGCAGCGTACCTGTCATCGGGATGAACCTGTATGCTAAGATCGTCTCTGGCATCAATGATCTTAACCAGAAGCGGGAACACATCACTTTCTTCATCTCCAAAGAGCTCTCTGTGCTTCTCCCACAGTTCAGACAAATGCATGCCCTTATACTTTCCATTTTTCACCGTTACATCACCGCTTGGATGAGCCGATATTCCCCACAGCTCTCCTATATCATTTCCTTCTTCATTGCATCCAAACTCGTCCTTCAGCCTTGTTCCGCCCCAGATGGTGTGCTTGCAGACAGGCTCCAAAAATAGTATCTCAAGATTGTTTTCTTTCATTCTCTCCTCCAATTTTGGGCAACAAAAAAACAGCGATTGCAAAACCGCAAATTCAATCGCTGTTTACTTGGTCAATCCGTCCTGTTTCCGCATGCGTCAAATCCGCGAACATAGTCCGTCAGATTTTTTAGATTTACCTTAGCTATCCCGATCTTCTGATCAGCTGCTCCATAGCCCATGATCAGTTCATCACCTGCCACCACCGCTCCGGTTGTAAAGATACAGGGGCATGGGAATTTATCGGGAAGTTCCCATTTCTGTCTTGCATAAATCAGTCTTTCAGACATACGGTGTTTTATTTCGGGAAAGTCACCGTCTCTTTCCTTAAGTATCATGAATGACTGTGTGTAGCCGTAAGTCGGAAGCTCTTTTCCGTGATAAGATACGAGCCACTCTCCATCTCCTAAATCCAGTGGAGGAAAGCTTGCTCCGACTCTCTCCTCTTCCCAGTCAAACTCACTTTTTGCCAGCAGCTTGTGGGTAGCATCCGCCGTGACAAAGTCTTCAAACTCATCCGCTGCTGCCAGGAAGATAGCAGGAGTTTCTACACCTTCACCTGTCGGAAACTCATAGCTTCTCTCAGGCCTGTGGAGCATAACAAGTTTCTTTGTTCCACCGATATTCATTCTCTTTGGGAAAAAGAAAACGTCCCTGTTATCACTAAGATTCCCGTCCGTAAGCGGTCCTACATAAGAGAATGCTTCTTCGTATTTTCCTTTTTTCAGCTTATTAAGATTGACTTTATAAAGAACCGTGACAGTATCATTTCTCCTGGCAAGAACTCCCACCGGAGAGTCCGGATTCATAACCCAGTCAGGCAGGTTGTCTTTTCTCTTATCCCCTTCCCAGTAAGGTCCCGGAGGAAAGAGTCTGCAGGCAACGGTCAGATAGAGCTGCGCTCCTATGTAAAAGAGCCTTGGATCTTCTATGCACCCGTTGGCATAGTTAATGACTTTCTCTCCCTTATCATTTATCACGTACATATCCTGCTCATCATAGGCAAGCTTCGGGGCAAGAGCAGGTCTTTCAAAGTCAGCTGTAAAGCTCTCTCCCATATCGGTACTCTTTGCATATCCAAGGAATATCGGATATGGATCTGACTTTCCTTTAAGATTAGCCTCCGGCCAGGGGCCTGTTGCCCGAAAGAGCATGTGAATGGTCTTTCCGTCTTCATCAAGAACCAGCGCAGGATTCAGCACCATCGTATCCGCCCAGGCACAACCCTCTTTTGGCTCCAGCACAGGCTCTTTTGAATAAGTGATGATTGGTTTTTCTCTCATCGCTCAAATCACCGCCTTCCAATCTCACGGTCCGTCTCGGAAGTTTTACTGTGCTCCTTAATATAGTCGATGATCTCATCGGTATATCCAAATGCCAGTCCAACATAGCTGTCGGCAGCTCCGTAATAGATGGCGATCTGTCCGGTTTCCCTGTTCTGTACCGTTGCACATGGGAAGCAGACATTGGGCACAAAGCCTCTCTCCTCATACCACTCCTGCGGAGTCAAAAGAAATGTCTCACACCTGTACTTAACAACAGAAGGGTTGTCTATATCCAGGATTGCACCTCCTATGGAATACACATATCCGTTGCAGGTTCCGGTAACACCGTGGTAGAACAAAAGCCAGCCTTCGCTTGTCTCAATCGGAGTTGCTCCTCCGCCTATCTTAAGCGATTCCCACCAGTTCTCGTTGGGGCCCATGACATGTCTGTGCTTACCCCAGTAAGTCATATCGGGGCTCTCGCTTATAAAGATATCTCCGAAAGGAGTGTGGCCTGAGTCTGACGGCCTTGAGAGCAGCATATAATTTCCGTTTATTTTTCTTGGGAAAAGAACTGCATTCCTGTTAAAGGGAATAAAAGGATTCTCAATTCTCACAAACTTCTTAAAGTCTCTTGTCTTTGCTATTCCTATGGATGCTCCGTAAAAATCCTGGCACCAGATGATATAGTAATCATCCTCAACCTTTACAAGACGCGGATCATAAGCGTACTGAGGCATAAAGGGATTTCCATCTTCATCCGTAAAAGGAATCTTCTCACTATCAATATCCCACTTAATTCCATCTGCGCTTCTGCCCATGTAGATCGTAGGAATACCGTTTGTCTGCTCTCCTCTGAAAACTCCTATGAATCCGTCCTCATAGGGCATTACTGCGCTGTTAAATATTCTTGCAACTCCCTCCACAGGATTTCTGTCAATTATGGGATTGGCATTGTATCTCCAGATAGGAGCTCCCTTAAGTCCCTCAGGCTTATCCTGCCAGGGCATGCGCTCTGTTCCGGGTCCGAAAATCTCGTACTTCATTAGTTTTCTCTCCTTTTTGGTCCTAAGGGGGTACCGCTTGCGGTGGATTCCTTAGGACGGTCTACTGTCTTCACGATTGGTTTATACTACCCAATAGTTCAAGGTTTCTGTTTATCAAATCGTCTCTTTGTCTTACACACAGGACCGACCTGCCGGGATCCTGCGGGGTTTTGAAACAGTAGTCAAGTAGCTTGTCCACTGTGGTTGTTGCAACATGCATTCTTGTATCTGATGATGCATAATAAATAAACACCTCTTCTTTCTCATTAACTATCGCTCCGTTTGTAAACACAACATTGGAGACATCTCCTACTCTCTCATCACCTCTGGGTCCAATTAAAAGACCTGACGGCTCAGCGATAACTTTGGACGGGTCCTTAAGATCTGTCACAAAGCAGTAAAGAACGTATCTGAGCCCTGCTGCCGTATTTCTTACTCCGTGAGCTATATGTATCCATCCTCTTGCTGTCTTTATAGGCACAGCACCGGCTCCATTCTTAGCCTCGGTGATGGTGTGATACTTACGAAGGCTCGTCATCTTCTCCTCGTCAATCACTGCCTGAGTGATATCGCTGCAAAGCCCAAATCCGATTCCGCTTCCGCTTCCTGTCTCAATAAAATCATCCATCGGTCTTGTATAGAAGGCATACTTGCCATCTACAAATTCAGGATGAAGAACAACGTTTCTCTGCTGGGGGCTTCTCAAGGTGACAAGATTCGGAAGTCTCTCCCAGTTCTTTAGATCCTTTGTTCTCACAATTCCTGCCGAAGCCACTGCTGCAGAGAGGTCACTTACAGATGTATCCTTACTCTCCGAGCAGAAAACTCCGTAGATATATCCGTCTTCATGCTGGGTAAGTCTCATGTCATAAACATTTGTCTCTTCCTTGCAGGTATCCTCCAACAGAACCGGATGATCCCAAAATCTAAAACCGTCTATTCCATTCTCACTCTCTGCAACTCCAAAGAATGACTTCCTGTCATTTCCCTCAATTCGTGCAACAAGGTAATACTTCCCGTTCAGATAGATAGCTCCTGAATTCATGACTGCATTTACGCCAAGTCTCTCCATGAAGTAGGGATTTTCGTCTTTATCAAGATCGTATCTCCAGGTAAGCGGAATATGTTCTCTTGTGAGAACAGGATATTTATATCTGTTATACAGACCGTTATAAAAATCAGACGGCTCATTCTTCCTTGTGATAAGCCTCTCCTGCTTTTCAAGCTCCTCGTAATACTTTTCGTGAATCATCTGCTGCTCCTTTTTTAAGTCTGTTTATCATTTCAAAGCACATTCTGCCGTTGTGGTAGGGACACTTCCAGGGCTCTACTATAGGTCTTTTGCCCGGATTTCCATTTTCATCAACCTGCCAGAACCACTCCGAGCCCTCTCTCTTGTCGATGATATGGCTCTTTGTGTACTGCCATATGCTCTTTGCAGCCTGCAAATACTCAGGCTTTCCGCTTCTTAGGTAGCCATTTACAAACCCTACCATGGCCTCCGACTGCACCCACCAGATTCTGGTATCATCCCTTACTCCGGCTTCGCATTCATTTACAAAAGATCCATCAACCATGGCTTTTTTATAGGTGTTCTCCAACATATCAAGGGTCATACTCCGAATCTCCTCTGCATCTTTTGCTCTTAGGTACTCACCGCCAAGAGTATCGAGCGCAAGGTCGATAAGCCAGGAGCTTTCAATATCATGGCCGAAGCTGTGAAGGTCTATCAGAGAGTTGTAGTTTATGTCAAAGAAGACCTCCTGCCTGTGTTTCTTTTTGTTGTAGATTCTGTCCTTAAAGATAAGGAGCAAGTCTGAGAGTTTCTTTCCTATACACTTTTTGATGGCAGGATCATCTGTCACATCATATAAGAGCGTGTAGGCTTCAAGCACGTGAAGCGCTGTATTCATGGTTCTTTCAGCCATAACTCCGTTCTCGGAGAGCTTGTCGTTGGGAAGAAGGTTAAAGTCTTCATCAAAAGCCTCAAGATAACCGTCATTGTCCCTGCACATCTCCTCTATCAGGAAAAAGAGCTTGTGCGCCAGATTAAGCGCCTCCGGTTCAGCTGTTGCTCTGTAGTATTCCGATAAAGCATATATGGCAAATGCCTGATTGTACGTATGTCTTGTGCTATCGAGAACCTTGCCGTCGTAGGTAACAGACCAGCAGATTCCTTTTGTTCCATCACCTGCAAGTTTGTCTTTTAAAAACCTGTAGGCGTGGTCTGCTTCTTCAAGAAGCGATATGTCTTTTAACTCGTTAAATGCCCTTGAAAAGAACCAGAGAATGCGGCTGTTTAGTATGGCGCCTTTCTCGGCTTTTTTATCCAACTTAAGATCAAAATCCATAAGGCCGTAGTAGCCGCCGTATTCATCATCTCTAAGCCCTTTCCAGAAGGGTATGATATGTTCCGTTAACTCTTTTTGTATTTCCTGTAACATTTCAAAACCTCAAAAACTCTTTTATCCCTTAACTGCACCCTGCGTTATTCCGCTGTAAATCTGCTTCTGGCAAAGGATAAATACCAAAAACGCCGGGAAGATCGAAATAAGGACACCTGCGCAGATCAGGTTGTACTGGCTTCCCATGGGACCAACAAAGGTATAAAGGGAAGTGGACATGGTTCGTATCTCCTTGTCCATAAGATAAAGATTGGCGCAGTAGTACTCGTTGTAGACCGATACTCCTTTTAATATGCACGCCGTCACAACTGCGGGCTTTAAAAGCGGCAGAATGATCTTCCAATAAACTGTCCAGTAGGAAGCGCCGTCTATGATTGCCGACTCATCCACTGAATTTGATATATTCTCCATAAACTGAATGAAGATATAAATGGAGATGACGTCAGTTCCGCACATCATGATGATGTAGCCGTAGAGGTGATTTACAAATCCCAAGGTACTCATGATCTTGTACACTGTAACCTGCATGGCAATTGACGGAAGGAGTGATGCAAACAAAAACAGATTTCTTATGAGGGTATTTCCTAAAAACTCAAAGCGGTTCAGTACATAAGCAAGCTGTGTTCCGACTACAACAGAGACCACGAGAACAACCACCATTACTATAAGGGAGTTCATAAATGCCCTGCCCATGTTTGCTGTCTGAAAGGCCTTGACGAAGTTATTGAAGTATAACCAGTTTGAGGGGGGTGTAATTACATTTGTTGTCTGATACTCCTCCGATGTCTTGAATGCCGTAAATATGCAGGATACTACAGGTACCACAGCTGCAAACGCAAAGAATACAAGGATCAGGTATTTAATTATGTTTATTAATAACTTTCTTATCTTCATGCGTCTGCCTCTCTGAAAACATATTTAAAGAACAGTTTCTGCAATATGGTGACTATGAATATGATCACCAGAAGTACCACAGCCATGGCACTTGCAAGTCCAACCTTCTGCGTGACATGAGCTATCTCGTTCATGATAACGAAGTAGGTTCCTGTTCCGTTAGCACCTCCCGTTATTACAAACGGAGGTTCAAAAGCACTTAAGGATCCGGTTATTGACAGGATCACGTTTAAGGTGACAATGGTCTTGATACTCGGAAGAATTATGTGAAAGAACTGCTGGAAGCGATTTGCTCCGTCCAGGGAAGCTGCCTCATATAGCTCAGCATCCACCGACATGATCGCTCCGATAAAAAGGACCATGTTCTGTCCAAAGTAACGCCATACAGAGGTCGCCACCAGGGACCAGTTATTTACACTCTGATCTTTTAGCCAGTAGGGAAGAATGTCCTTGTTCACTCCAATGATCCCCAATATTGAATCAAGGACGAATCCTCTTGTGTAAAAGAACTTGAAGATAAAACCGATAGCAATTCCGCTTATGAGATAAGGAAAGAACATCATTCCTTTAAAGATGTTTCCGCCCTTTACCCCAAAGCTTAAGATCGTTGCTAGAAACAGTGCCAGTGCCAGCTGAAACAGTGCACCGGCGCAGTAATAGAAACTGAGCTTTAATGCCTTGAAACAATCGTCTCTGGTAAACACATCAATATAGTTTTTCCATCCCACAAAGACTCTTTTGTCCGGTGGTGTAAGATATTTCATTTTGTAAAAGCTAAACTGTACCATCTGCGCAAAGGGCAGGTAGGTAAAGATAGCAAGAAGAAGTAATGGGACAGTGATAAAGCTGATTATTATTACAGTCTGTTGTCCCTTTCTACTTTTAAGCCATTTCATTGCCCCATCCTCCTTGGTTTTAACAGTTACTCATTTACTGATACGCCGAGAACTTCCTGAGCCTGTGTCCACTTCTCGTTCCACTCGTTCATGATGTCATCGAATTCCATATCGCCCATTGACGCATGCTCGATGATGAGCTGGATTCTTCTGTCACCGCCTGCTCTGTAGTTGAGCTCTGACTCGGAGTTGAGTTCATTGAGAAGATCCTCTTCTCCCTCTGCTGCAGGTGCTTCCTGAAGGAATTCAACATTGTCAAATGAAAGCTTTGTCTCTGTGCTTCCGGCCTTGATTGGAAGACCATCTTCGTTGTATACGAAGCCTGACTGCTCAGTCATCCACTTTACAAAGATGATTCCTGCCTGCTTCTCATCATCGGGAGCATTCTTGTTGATACCGTAGCAGTAGTCAGGACCTGCAAGAGCGTACTGCTTGCCATTTACTGTTACAGGGAATGGCATGTATCCGATATCTGCTGCATTATCTCCGGCAGCTTCCATCTGAGGATAAGCCCATGATCCAAGAACCATGCATCCGATCTCACCTCTGTTGATCATACCCTTGCAGCCTTCCCAATCGGTTGTTGAGTAGTCATCCTCTGTAAGTCCCTGCGCAACTGCATCATAGAGAATCTTGTATACAGCGTAAGGGTGGGTTGAATCGCCATAATCTCTGAAAGGATCCTTCTCATGAAGAAGTGTTCCGTTGGTGTAGTTTACATCACCTGTTGCACTGATTCCTGTGTAATCATCCCAGCTTCCCATTGTCCATCCTGCTGCGTAGTTGGTGTAGAGAGGAATAATGGAAGGATCATGCTCCTTGATCTTCTTAAGAGCAGCAATGAAATCCTCAGGAGTCTTGGGAAGTTCTGTTACGCCTGCCTCCTCAAACACTCTCTTGTTGTACACGATACCCTGAGCTGTTGCTGTTGAAGGTACTCCGTAAACCTCACCCTGGTACTCCCAGTGATCTGCGTAGTTGATCTGTCCGTTCATAACATCAAGAGTTCCGAATGACTCAAAGTATGAAGAAAGGTCTGCCTTGTCAATTGCAGGGATGAGGATTACTGTCTCATAATCTCCTGACTGAAGATGTGTCTTGGCATCCTCTGCGTAGTTTGTATCTGTGATCACGTTTACTGTGATATCAGGATAAACTTCATTGAAGGCCTCAATGTATTCCTTCCATGTAACTCCGCCATAATCCTCTGAATCAAGGTCTGTTCTGTTGCTGAAGAAAGAGATCTCTGTATTAAGATCAGTAAAGTCTTCACCGAGAACAAGATCGGCATAAGGCTTAACTCCTTCTGCATCAGATACAGGAGCATCTGCTGTAGCTACCTGCTCGTCTTCTGCCTGTGCTACTGCACCTGTATCTGTGCCTGTCTCCTGACCGCTTTCAGATACGGTTGTCTCCCCGCAGGCAACCGCACCTGCTGCCATGATTGTAATAAGTGTAACCGCTAAAGCTCTTTTCAATTTCATATTCATCCTCCTTTAAACGAGCTCTGTTTCATTTACTGATTGAAGAATACATTATTTACTTTTTTTAATCATCTATTATTCTTGCGTTTTATAGCTCATTCTTGCGTTAATGAATTTATTTGTTGCTTTTTTAGCTTTTTACTTAATTATTTAATCTTTTTTACCTAACTAACTTAAACGTTTTAGTTAATTTTAGGTTGATATTTCCCTTTTTACTTACTATAATGTTCCCATAAACAGGAGTAATATCATGACACCGGCAAAATACACCACGATCGATGAACTGAATAATATCTTCCGTTTCCACAGACTCTTCGGTAGTGGTACGTCTTTTACCGATGTCCTTGACACCAAGAGATTCATGGCCTGTGGCTGCGAGTCATTGGATCCTCTTATCCTCAGAGCAGTCTTTGGAGGAGCTATTACCTACGGTATCCCAACCACCTTTGAATGTATCGATAGTCCATTCTATTTATTATTATATATCGAAAAAGGGGATGCCTTGATAAAGACAAAAGACAGCATAACGATGCCGGAGAGAAGCATGATACTTCTTAGGCCTTACGAGAATTTCCGCTTCGACACCAAGAGTACTCCCTGCTATTTCCATTTGTTTTTGTTATCAGGGGAATCCTTAAGATTATATACAGAGCATTCATCCAAGGTTATAGAATTTAAAGAAAAGCATATTGGAACGCAGCTCTCCTACCTGCAAAGGCTGCTGCTAAGGCAGGGAGCGGACTCAGAGCTTCTAAGAGCCAGAATCCTGACCGATATCCTCACGGAAGGGTATCTTGCAGGTTCAAAGGCCCTTGCCCCCTCAGCTACTCCCGGTATTCCCGGCTATATCCAGGAGATGAAGTCAATACTTGATCAGGAATATAACACCTTTATTACTTTAGATAACCTTGAGCAGAGGCTCCTAATAAGTAAATACAGGCTCTGTCGTGAGTTTAAAAACTACTACGGCCACTCACCACTTCAATATCTCAACAATGTCAGGATCCAGCAGGCCAAGACACTTCTTGAGCAGACAGATATAACGGTAAATGCTGTCGGGTACGACGTTGGCATCGCCAACACCAGTCATTTTATCAAACTCTTTAAGAGAGAAACCTCGCAGACACCTGCAGAATACAGAAAAAACAAAAGCTCTTAGCATCAGCTAAGAGCTTTTACACTGTCTTTTTCTATAAGATGTCCCGTTATAATGTGCGTTCCCATTTTCACATCCTCTCCCTTTAAAAGAGATGTCAGATAGGAAACTGCCTTCTGCACCATAACAGGCATATCTACTTCATAAGTGGTTATCTCCACGTCGCATACTCCCGGGAAGATAAAATTATCATATCCTACTACCGAGAAATCACGGGGAACCTTATACCCCTCTTTTTCCAGCCTCTTAATAAGTACTCCTGCCGTAAGATCGCAGTTACATACAAAAGCTGTCGGAAGTTCCAGCGGAAGCGGGAGCTTATCCGGTTCAAAGATGATTCCCGTATTCTTATCTCTGTCTTCAATCTGCCAGTCAGGTCTTACCTGAATTCCATGCTCCATCATGGACTTTACATATCCCAGATATCTGTCGGTGATGGATGTTGTCTGCAAAAGAGATCCCACAAAGGCTATATCTCTGTGACCTTTTTCAAACAGATAATTGGTCATATAGTAAGAACCATAGAAGCTGTCTGATATAACAGACACTTCATCTCTGGACTCGTCGCAGAAATCCAGATACACAAGAGGAATATCTCCTGCTACGCTCTTTATGAACTCGCAGTACTGCCGTGAAAATTCGCCCTGCATCACCAGGGCATCTATCTTGTTTTCCTTAAGAAGATTCGGAGCCGTCAGCTCTTTTTCCATGTCATGGGTTATAAGCTCTAAGATAGTGAAATCTCCCTGAGCACCAAGCCGGCTTGTGAGCATCTGATACATCTGCAGATAAAATGAATTGTATTTACTAAAGTACTTGTCGTGAATGATGATACCTATGTTATGGCCCTTTGTTTCACTGCGGATAGCAGCGGAGGGCTGAACGTATCCCATCTCATCCGCAAGCCTTAGGATCTGCTGACGGGTACTCTCACTGACACCCTTCTGTCCTGTGAGGGCTTTGGATACTGTGACAACACTTACTCCAACTTTTTTGGCTATATCTGCCATCTTAACTGTCTTTGCCATGTAAGTAGTCCTTTGGTGGTTTATTTTAGTGCTTCGTGTATGTAGTCCATAGCCTCAAGATAGCCGTTAAGGCCATGTCCGTAAATCTGTTTATCGCAGGCGGGAGCTGTTACGGAAACTTTTCTAAACTCCTCCCTGGACTGGATATCCGAGATGTGGATCTCAACCTTGATGATGTTCTCAAGGCTCTTAAGTGCATCATGGATAGCATAACTGTAATGGGTATATGCTCCGGGATTTATGACAATCCCTTTTGTGCCATCGCTGTAAGCCTCCTGAAGCCTGTCGATAATGGCTCCCTCGTGGTTTGACTGATAGCACTCCACCTCATCTCCGTCGGCTGCTGCCTTGTCTTTTATCATGTTGCACAGGTAATTGTAGTCCTGATTACCGTAGACTGCCTTTTCCCTGATCCCCAGGAAATTGAGGTTTGGTCCGTTGATCACAAGTATCTTCATATCCAGCTCACCTTTAAGTTTTTGTATAGAGCAACTGTCCCCGGAAGCTGGCCAAGGCCCATGTTGCCTCCTGTCAGGATGTCACCGAGAGTAATTCCGTCGTCGTGATAATGTAAGAGTTCAAGATTGTCTATTCCGTAGAACACGTCTTTTCCGCGCTTTACTGTAGAGAGATGATACCACTCATCCTCTCCGGCGCCTGCCATGGGGTCTGCACCTCTATAAACCAGGTTTTCGTATCCGTTCTTGTACAGTGCACAGGTGTGAAAAGACCTCTCCCTCTCCGACTCTCTGTTGTAGTAAGAGAGCAAAAACTCCGAGATCCTGTCCCCTGCATTCTTGGCAGCAAAGTGAAGCTGTGCTCTTCCGGCATCCGAAAGAGGCTTGAACTCAAAATCTATTCTCACGTCCGCAGGAATGGGCTTTAAGTACCAAAGTACTGCTTCTCCCAAAGAGCTGATGCACAATGCGTCTTTGGAAAAAGAAATATCGGCGTCCCCTTCAAGTACTAAATCCTTTATATCCGATTCACTACTTAGAGCATTCTCATAAATAACTCTAGGCATAAAGATTTGTATCTCCAATCAGATTTTTATAAGTCTATTAAATCATATCTTACTTATATCAACCAGTTCAAGACCTTCTTCACCCACTGCGCACTCAAGGCTTGTAACCAGGGCTCTTGCAGTATCAAGGGCAGTGATAACATTAACACCTGTCTCAATGGCTGTTCTTCTGATCATGAAGCCGTCTCTTGTCTTGTCTCTTCCCTGGGTAGGAGTGTCGATTACAAGGTCGATCTTGTGTCCCAGGATAAGGTCGATGACTGTAGGAGATTCCTGGCTGATACGATTTATCTTTCTCGCCTTGACGCCGTTTTCGTTGAGAGTCTGGGCTGTGGATCTTGTTGCATAAATGATGTACCCCAGCTTCTCATAGCGCCTTGCGATCTCAATGACTTCACCCTTGTCTGCATCCTTGACGGTGATGATCATCTGTTTGTGCTTAGGAAGGTTTACTCCGGCTCCAAGGAATGCCTTATAGAGAGCCTCGTTGAAGCTCTTACTGATTCCAAGGCACTCACCGGTACTCTTCATCTCAGGTCCGAGGCTGATCTCAGCGCCTCTGATCTTCTCAAAGGAGAATACAGGCATCTTGATGGCGATGTGGTCTGCTTCCTTCTGAAGTCCCGGCTCATAGCCAAGGTCTTTTAGTTTCTTACCAAGCATGACCTGAGTTGCAAGATCAACGATCGGAATACCCGTGACCTTACTGATGTAAGGAACGGTACGTGATGATCTCGGGTTAGCCTCGATGATATATACCTCATCTCCTACTGCGATGAACTGAATGTTGATAAGGCCTATTACATGAAGTGCCTTTGCAAGTCTTCTTGTGTATTCCGCAATAGTGTCTTTTACCTTCTGTGAAAGAGACTGTGCAGGATATACAGAGATTGAGTCGCCGGAGTGGATTCCGCTTCGCTCGATATGCTCCATGATACCCGGAATTACAATGTCTTCGCCGTCGCATACGGCATCAACTTCTGTCTCAACACCCTGAAGGTACTTATCTACAAGTATAGGATGGTCCTGAGCATATCTGTTGATGATGCCCATGAACTCCTCGATCTCCTGATCTGAAAGAGCAATCTGCATACCCTGTCCACCAAGGACGTAGGAAGGACGCACCAGTACAGGATAGCCCAGACGGTTTGCAACCTCTTTGGCCTCTTCTGCTGTGTAAACGGTAGCTCCTTCAGCACGCTTTATCTGGGTCTCCTCAAGGATGCGGTCAAAGATCTCTCTGTCTTCAGCTGCATCAACATCTGCTGCATCGGTTCCGTAGATCTTAACACCCATCTTCATGAGGTCCTGAGTGAGCTTTATCGCAGTCTGACCACCAAACTGAACTACTGCTCCGTCGGGCTTTTCAAGTCTTACGATATTCTCAACATCCTCAGGTGTAAGGGGCTCAAAGTAGAGCTTGTCTGCTATATCAAAGTCTGTACTTACTGTCTCAGGGTTGTTGTTGATGATTATGGTCTCATAACCTGCCTTCTTAAACGCCCAGGTTGCATGTACTGAGCAATAGTCGAACTCGATACCCTGACCGATCCTGATAGGGCCTGAACCCAGAACCAGAATTTTCTTTTTGTCAGAGGTCTTTAAAAGAGCTTCATCCTCTGAATCAGGGCCGTTGTAAACCGAGTAGTAGTAAGGCGTCTGAGCAGCAAACTCTGCTGCACAGGTATCAACAAGCTTGTAGGAAGCCTTAATGTTATAGAAGTCCCTCAGCTCTTTTAACACGGAAACATCAAATCTTGTGAAGCGGGAAATTACGCTGTCAGGATACTCAAGGCGCTTTGCCTCAAGGAGAAGGTCATAGCTTATTGCCTTCTTGGCATCTTCGAGAGTGCCGGTCTTTCCTGCTGTATTTCTCTCACCTGCACGAAGGAGCCTGAGTTCCATCTTAACAAGGGTGTGGAGCTTATCAATAAACCAGAGGTCGATCATGGTTATCTCATGTATCACCTCATGGCTGAATCCGCGGCGAAGAGCCTCTGCGATAACCCATATTCTCTGATCGTCAACTACAGTAAGGCGCTTCTTAAGATCATCATCATCAAGATCTGAGAAGTCATAGCTTGTAAGGCAGTCAACATGCTGCTCAAGAGAGCGGATTGCCTTCATCATTGCACCCTCAAAGTTGGTGCATATACTCATTACTTCGCCGGTGGCCTTCATTTGTGTTGTAAGGGTTCTCTTGGCGGTAATGAATTTATCAAAAGGAAGACGCGGGAACTTAACTACGCAGTAGTCAAGGGCAGGCTCAAAGCTTGCATAGGTCTTTCCTGTGATTGCGTTCTTGATCTCGTCCAGGGTATATCCAAGGGCGATCTTGGCTGCAACCTTGGCGATAGGATAACCTGTTGCCTTACTTGCAAGGGCCGATGAACGGCTTACACGAGGGTTAACCTCGATTACGCAGTACTCAAAGCTTGTGGGATGAAGGGCGAACTGTACGTTACAGCCTCCTGTTATTCCCAGCTCATTGATGATATTAAGAGCAGAGCTTCTGAGCATCTGATATTCCTTGTCGGTAAGGGTCTGTGAAGGTGCCACAACAATTGAATCACCGGTATGGACGCCGACAGGGTCGATGTTTTCCATGTTGCAGACGGTGATGCAGTTTCCTGCTCCGTCACGCATTACCTCGTACTCGATCTCCTTCCAGCCTGCGATACAGCGCTCAACAAGAACTTCATTGGCTCTTGAAAGCCTTAATCCGTTCTTAAGAATCTCTTCACACTCTGCCTGGTTGTGGGCAATACCACCGCCTGATCCGCCAAGTGTGAAGGCGGGACGAAGAACTACCGGGTATCCAATCTCTCTAGCAAAAGCAACACCGTCCTCAACGTTGTGAACAACGGTAGAAGCTGCGCAGGGCTCTCCGATCTTCTCCATGGTATCCTTAAATTCCTGTCTGTCCTCAGCCTTTCTGATGGTCTCGGCTGTGGTTCCAAGGAGCTTTACATTATGACTCTTTAAGAATCCTGACTCGTCCAGCTCCATACCAAGGTTAAGTCCTGCTTGGCCTCCGAGAGTAGGCAGGATTGAATCCGGCTTTTCTTTTTCAATGATCTGTTCAAGAACCTTGACGGTGAGAGGCTCAATGTAAACCTCATCCGCAATGTCCTTGTCTGTCATGATGGTAGCGGGGTTTGAATTTACAAGGACAACCTCAACTCCCTCTTCCTTTAAGGATCTGCAGGCCTGTGTTCCGGCGTAGTCAAACTCCGCAGCCTGTCCTATTACAATGGGTCCCGAACCGATTACAAGGACCTTCTTAACGTCTTTATTCTTTGGCATAACTAAAAATTCCTTCCTACTAAAGCTTAAGCGCGACACATGTCAATAAAACGGTCAAACAGGTAGCTTGTATCCTGAGGTCCGGGGCATGCTTCCGGATGGAACTGAACCGTGAAGATGTTCTTGCCCACATATTTAAGACCCTCATTGGTGCCGTCGTTGACATTCATAAAGGCTGGCTCTGCCACTGTTTTATCCAGTTTGTCCGTATCCACTACATAGCCGTGGTTCTGTGATGAGATATAAACACGGCCTGTAGAGAGGTCTTTTACCGGATGGTTGCCGCCTCTGTGGCCATAATGCAGCTTGTAGGTATCGCTTCCTGTTGCCAGCGCCATGAGCTGATGTCCAAGGCAGATGGCAAAGATCGGAACATCTGAATTGTAAAGCTTTTTGATCTCTTCAATGACTCCCGTGCACTCCTTGGGATCTCCGGGGCCGTTTGAAAGCATGATTCCATCGGGCTTATCAGCAAGGATCTCCTCTGCTGTGGTGTTGTAAGGATAGATTGTAACCTCGCACCCTCTTGCCAGGAGCGCATCTGAAATATTCCTCTTGGCCCCCACATCAAGAAGAGCAACCTTAAGTCCCTTGCCATTCTCTTCCTTGGCAATCTTCGGAATCTTCTCGCCTCTCGGATTAGGTGCCAACAGTCTTACCTTTTCCTTGCAGGAAACCTTGGATACCACGTCTCCTGTTGTATATGCATGGAGCTTGTCCTTGATGCTGTCGTAGGTCACATTCTCATTGGTTGTGATGTACCCGTTCATGGTACCCTTTTCCCTGAGGATCCTTACCAGCTTTCTGGTATCGATTCCCTCGATACCGGGAGTCTCATACTTCTCCAAAAACTCCTGCAGGCTCATATCACATCTGAAGTTGGAAGGAACCCTGGCCATTTCCCTTACAATAACTGCATCCGGCCAAATCTTCTCGGACTCCATGTCCTCCAGACATACGCCATAATTGCCGATCAATGGGTATGTCATACATACCGCCTGTCCGGCATACGATGGATCTGTAAAAACCTCCGTATATCCGGTCATCGAGGTATTAAACACAATCTCGCTGACAACTTCCTTATCAGCTCCAATATGCTTTCCCTCAAAGACCGTTCCGTCTTCTAAGATCAAAAAAGCTTTCATTAAAACAAAACCTCCAGTGAAACTAAAACTATCCGTAACTAACTGTTGCTATACGCATCAAAACGTAGATATATCCAATACGTAAGCAACGGCCGGGCCCACATAATTTATATGTGAGGCGATTTCATGCCACGGAGCTGAGACCAATCAATCGTAAGTGCCTATGCACGCAGCGATTGATGCCCTGGGCTCAGTGCAGTGCCCGGCATGCCGAGACTCACATATAAATTATGTGGGCCCGGCCGTTGCGTATTATTTGAAATACCTTACGCCTGATTCGAATATCTTCAGATCCTGCTCGCCGAAGATGTTAATGGCTACTCCATCGCCGCGGCGTTCGGAATGAGCCATCTTGCCGAGGCAGCGGCCGTCGGGTGAAAGGATACCTTCAACAGCCATATAAGATCCGTTGATGTTCCACTCGTCGTCCATTGTTACGTTGCCGTCGAGGTCGCAGTACTGTGTTGCGATCTGTCCCTTAGCAAAGAGATCCTTAAGGACATCATCAGGTGCAACAAATCTTCCTTCACCGTGAGAAGCAGGGTTTGTGTAAACTCCGCCGAGCTCTGCTCCTGAGAGCCATGGTGAATTGTTGGAAACAACCTTTATGTATGCCATCTTGGAGATGTGTCTTCCGATGGTGTTGAATGTAAGTGTAGGTGAATTCTCAGTCTGTCCTGTTACATGTCCGTAAGGTACAAGACCAAGCTTGATCATAGCCTGGAATCCGTTACAGATACCAAGTGCAAGTCCGTCTCTGTTATCAAGAAGGTCCTCGACTGCTGCCTTGATCTCCTCGTTCTGGAAGGCTGTTGCAAAGAACTTGGCACTTCCGTCAGGCTCATCACCTGCTGAGAATCCGCCGGGGAACATGATGATCTGAGCATTGTTTATTGCATTCTTAAACTCTGCAACAGACTCTCTGATGTCCTGTGCATCCCTGTTTCTGAAGATCTTAACGTTTGTCTCAGCTCCTGCTCTTCTGAAGGCCTCTGCAGAATCGTACTCGCAGTTGCTTCCAGGGAATACAGGGATAAATACTGTAGGCTTAGCTACCTTATTCTTGCAAACATAGATGCTATCTGCCTTAAAGAGGTCTGACTTAACCTCGCTCTTATCCTCTGAAACTGTAGAAGGGAATACCTTCTCAAGCTTCTCTTTCCAGTTTGAAAGAGCTTCTGAGAGCTCGATAACAGCTCCGCATGCCTCAAACTTAGCGTTATCTGTTACTTCACCAATCTCTCTTGCTCCGCTTACTGCAAGGGCATCAGCTGCAAACTCTGCAGGAACTTCGGCAATAATGTTACCCATATCGTTGGCAAAAAGCTCTTTTGCAGAAATATTATCTGAAATCTTAACTCCAAGACCGTTACCGAAGGCCATCTTACTTACTGCTGCTGCGATACCGTAGGCATCCTCTGCGTAAGCTGAAACGATCTTGCCGGCTGCCATAAGCTCTTTTACCTGACCAAAGAGTGCACAAACCTTGTCGTAATCAGGAAGATCGAAGCTGTCCTTAGGAAGAACGAACTGAACAAGCTTATTGCCGCTCTTTTTAAGTTCAGGTGTGATGACATCCTTAAGGCTTGCAACGTCTACTGCAAAAGAAACCAAGGTGGGCGGAACGTTTATCTCGTTAAAGGAACCTGACATTGAGTCCTTACCACCTATGGATGCGATGCCGAACTTCAGCTGAGCCTCAAATGCACCAAGAAGTGCTGTGAAAGGCTGGCTCCATCTTGTGGGATCCTCTGTCATTCTCTTGAAGTACTCCTGGAATGTGAAGTGAAGGTTTCTGTAGTCACCGCCGCTTGCAACGATCCTTGCCACGGACTCTGTTACAGCAAAGGCTGCGCCGTGGTATGGGCTCCAGCTTGAAAGATATGGATCAAAGCCGTAGCTCATCATGGTTACTGTATCTGTCTTACCTGCAAGAACAGGGAGTTTAGCGATCATGGTCTGTGTCTCTGTGAGCTGGTACTTACCACCGTAAGGCATAAGAACTGAGCCGGCTCCGATGGAGGAGTCGAACATCTCAACAAGACCTTTCTGTGAGCATACATTGAGGTCCTTCATCTCAGAGAGCCATGCCTTTTTAACATCGCCTTCCGCAAGGGCAGCCTTGGCACCCTCACTTGCTATAGTCTCAAAGTAGTTATCTTCCTTGGAAGGAATCTCTACCTTGACCTTGGTCTCCTGGTGAGCTCCATTTGTATCAAGGAACTCTCTCTTTATATCTACGATCTTCTTGCCTCTCCAGTTAAGAACAAGTCTTGGCTCCTTGGTAACAACCGCAACTTCTACTGCCTCGAGGTTCTCCTCTGCAGCATATGCAAGGAACTGTTCTGTATCTTTCTTGGCAACAACTACTGCCATTCTCTCCTGTGACTCTGAGATAGCAAGCTCTGTTCCGTCAAGACCTGCATACTTCTTGGGTACAAGGTCAAGGTTGATATCAAGACCCGGAGCCAGCTCACCAATGGCAACTGAAACTCCGCCGGCACCAAAGTCGTTACATTTCTTGATAAGCTCACTTACTTCAGGGCGTCTGAAGAGCCTCTGAAGCTTTCTCTCTGTAGGAGCGTTACCCTTTTGAACCTCAGCTCCGCAGCTGGTAAGTGATTTAGAATCATGAGCCTTGGAAGAACCTGTTGCTCCGCCGCAGCCGTCTCTTCCTGTGCGTCCGCCAAGGAGGATGATGATATCACCGGGATCTGCGCTCTCTCTGATAACGTGCTCCTGAGGAGCAGCGCCCATTACAGCACCGATCTCCATACGCTTTGCAACATAGCCGGGATGGTAAACTTCCTTAACATAGCCGGTTGCAAGACCGATCTGGTTACCGTAGGATGAGTAGCCGGATGCAGCGCCTCTTACGAGCTTCTTCTGTGAGAGCTTGCCCTTCATGGTCTCAGCAACGGGAACTGTAGGATCTGCAGCACCTGTTACACGCATAGCCTGATATACATAACCTCTTCCTGAGAGAGGATCTCTTATAGCACCGCCAAGACATGTGGCAGCGCCACCGAAAGGCTCGATCTCTGTAGGATGGTTGTGTGTCTCATTCTTAAAGAATACAAGCCAGTTCTCTGTCTTTGGTCCCTGTCCGTAGTCAACTTCAACAGGTACAACAACTGTGCAGGCGTTGTTCTCCTCAGATACTTCCATATCTGTGAGCTTTCCGTCTGCCTTTAATTTCTTCATTCCCATGAGCGCAATATCCATAAGGGAAATGAATTTCTCTTTCTTCTTGTCATCTGATTTATAGAGCTCATCTCTTGCTGCAAGGTAGTCTTTGTAAGCGCCTTCGATCGGCTCTTTGTAGAATCCATCGCCGAACTCCACATCAACAAGCTCTGTTCCGAAAGTGGTGTGACGGCAGTGGTCTGACCAGTATGTATCAAGAACCCTGATCTCTGTCATTGTAGGATCCCTGTGCTCGTCAGATACGAAATACTGCTGTATCCACTTAAAGTCGTTGAAGGTCATGGCAAGGCCGAGAGACTTATAGAGTTCCTCAAGCTCTTTTTCCGGCATATCCTTAAAGCCGTCAAGGATCTTTACATCCTCGGGCTCGTCATAATTCTCAACAAGAGTCTCGGGCTTAGTATCTGCTGCGATCCTTGAATCAACAGGGTTCATGGTGTAATCCTGGATCTTCTTAAGCTCTTCATCAGATACATTGCCGATCAGCATGTAGGTTACAGCTGTCTTTATAACAGGCTTCTCGTCGCCCTTAATAAAGCGCACGCACTGCTCTGCGGAATCAGCTCTCTGGTCGAACTGTCCGGGAAGTGCCTCAATGCTGAACACTTTGGCATTATCCGGGATCTCGATCTCCTCTCTGTAAAGGATGTCTACAGGGGGCTCTGAAAATACGGTTCTGCAGGCCTTTTCAAAGACTTCATCAGATATGTTCTCAACATCATATCTGATAAAGATCCTTACCTGTTCTACACTTCGTATTCCCAGGTAGCCTTTGATCTCAGACTTCAGTTCCTTGGCCTTTCCGGCGAAGGGGGCTTTCTTTTCCACATAAATTCGTCTTACTGCGCTCATAAAATCTCCTCTTTCCTGACTACTTATTTATTAAAAAAGTGCTTTAGAATCATCTAAGCACTTTTTAAACCAAATTAATTATTTAATTCATCGGGCACTAACCCCTCTAATACATACATCAGCTCTCTGTCAATGGCTTCTTCTGTAACGCCGATGGTCTTGGAGGCGATCTTGAGGCCTTCCACCACGTACATAAGATTGCGAGCACAGCCAACAGGGTTCTCGCAATAGAATTCGCCGCTATCAACGCCATTTTCTATGAGCTTTTCAACAATACGCACCGCTGTATCGAACTGGTTCTTCAGCGGATTATCTTTAGACTGTGCCTTATGAAGAGAGAAAAACTCATAAGTGGCAACAGTGAGATTATTCTTTTTTCTAAGGATTTCTTTTTTCTGTTCCTTGAGGAAAAGAGCGAGCATATCGCCGGCGGATGCATCACCGGAAAGTGCGAGGGCCACTGCCTCTTCATCATCCTCTGAGGAATCGTCTGCAAGAACTGCAAGGAATATTTCTTCTGTGCTGGAGAAATAGAGATAAAGACCCCCACGACTGATTTCACAGGCGTCTACAATATCCTTCATAGTTACATTCTTGAAACCTTTTTCGGAAAAGACCGTTCTGGCCTTCTCAAGAATGTACTTTTTCTTCTGGACTGACTTCTCTCCCATCTCTCCTCCAAAAACCTCAGCAAGTTTTCACAGCCCAAAACTTCACGAGCTCGTCCATTTTCTTGACCACATTGTACAGAACACCGTTACGGACTCCCTCTGCCCAAACGGTACCCTTGGTCATACCGGTAAGGATGTACTTGGACAGGATACCTGCAAGATCATCGATATCAGTGATCTGCGCATCCTGAATGAATGAAAGCTCATCCTTGGCCGAATTTAAGCGATGTCTTGAATATACATAGACATAGTTGCGATCCATAAGGTTTGTATTCTGCGCCGCCTTTACAAATGAAAGCAGTGAAGAATCATATATCGGAAATGGCATGGACTTAAGTTCAGAGTTGTTATAGCTCTGAGCCACTTCATTGCTTGCATTGTCCTTAAGCCAATTCAGATACGGAACTATCTTATCAAGCTCCGGGCGATATCTTAAAACTATATCCTCTACGCTGTTCTCATTGACACTTCCGTCATTTTCGAAACCCATTGAACACCGCTCCCCTTCTGGCTTTGCGCCATTTTTCCAACTAAATCCGTCAGAAATCATTATATCAATTACCACAAAAAAAGTACAGATGATTTTCCCCGAATATTATACGTAACCCGGATAGTCATCCTTTAGCATGAACATGAAAAATCCGGCGAGCTTACTTACAAAAATACAGGTAAAAATCTTAAATGCAAGCCCAAGAGGCTCTGCTCTGTCAAGCTTTTTCCATGCAACAACGGTCATGGGTACCATCCATAAAAGAGGTATCAGGTAAGCTGTTGCACCTGCTATGCATGCAATTATAAGCATGACCTTGATAGCTGTGACATATCCTCTGTTCTGGTTCCTTGTCTTCATGGCCGCCTGGCGCTGCCACTCATCCATTGATTCCTGTGTAAGAACAGGCTGCGCTACAGGCTGAACCATTGGCTGCTGAACCATTGGCTGCTGCACTATAGGCTGCTGAACAACAGGTTGCTGAACAGTTTCAGGCTGAAAAAATACAGGAGCAGGCTCCATGTCCATCACAGTCTTGGGTGCCTGTATCCTGGGCTTACCCGTAGCTGCTCCGCAGTTAGGGCAAAAAGCGTCCTCATCTGAAAGAGGTACTCCGCATGAATTACAGTTGGTCATTCATAAACTCCTTAATCTAAATCAATATCTGACACCAAGGCCATGGAGTTCTTCCACCACCTGGTCATAAGTCTTATAGTCAATACCGTGCCATCCAAGCTCTCTTGCAGTCTTAATATTGGCCGGCGTATCATCGATAAACACTGTTTTCTCAGGAACAAGATCATATCTCTCCATAAGGAGCTTATATATAGCCTGGTCGGGCTTAACCACATGATCTCTGTAGCTAAGGATTCCTCCGTCAACATAATCAAGGAAAGCCATGGCATCCTTGCAGCCCTCAAGAGCCTGCTTGCTGAAATTGGATAAAACCAGTACCCTGTAGCCTGCTGCCTTAAGTGCCTTTATCCATGGTATAGTCTCTTCTCTCTTTATAACGATATCTTTGATATCCGAAAAAGCACTCTTAAGCTCATCACCTATCTCAGGATCATTGTCCGCAAATCTCTGGGCAATCTCCTGCGTAGTAAGGTTTCCTATATCAAACTGAACCCAGTCATCACTGTTTACAGATGCCCTGCCCATTCTCTCGACCATCTCTTTATCATATCCCTTGTTCTCAAGGAACTTATCCCAGGCAAAGGTTGTGAGCACGTTTCCTATATCAAATACAACAGTATCGATCTCACTATCCGGCACTACATTTCCGTACTTGTCATGCTTCTTGTTGCTGGTCATGGCATCGAGAGAGGCCACGGTATGTCTTCCGGTAAATACTCCGATAGCCCAGATAAGGAGCCACAGAAGTATCGGCACAGCGATGGTCGCTGCAACGCAGCCAATAAATACATTGTAGGTATCCGGTGAACCTGTAAGTGCTTCATATAAAAGAAGAAGGTACATGCCTACGAGCAGAACGATTCCAACCCAGGCAAGCACCCTCTTATATGTTTTTGTTTCCTTTTTCTCATTCATATAGTACATATTCCTCGCATAAATATTAAAACCGTTAATGCCAGGGAATATAATACACTATAAATTATTTATTGCCAAGATATTTAAAACCAAGCATTGTGATGTCATCAAACTGCGGAGCATCGCCCACAAATTCATCGATTCCTTTGGCAACGATCTCGCACATGCGCCTTGCATCCGCATCGGGTTCACTGTTGAGAACCCTAAGAAGTCCGTCAGTTTTAAAGAGCTTATCCTCGGAATTGGTAGCTTCAGTGACACCATCTGTGTAAATAAAGAGGCTGTCTCCGGGGTCTAAGGTAAACTCGTTTTCTCTGAACTTAAGGCCCGGAAGCGTAGCAACCGCAGGTGAATGCTTGTATTTTACAAGTTCGAACTCTCCTCCGGCCTTTCTTACAGCCGGGTGCTCGTGACCTGCATTTGCTTCCACAACTTTTCCTGTCGAGATCTCCAGAATTCCCAGCCATACTGTTACAAACAACTCTGCATCATTGCCCTCGCACAGCTGATTGTTGACATCATAGAGCACCTGTGATGGAGAGAGCTTGCCTCCGTTCAGGGTCCTGTTCTTGATACTGGTCTTGGCATTTACCATGAAAAGAGCTGCCGGAATTCCCTTACCTGATACATCTGCCATTACTATAGCAAGATGGTCATCATCCAGGAAAAAGAAATCGTAGAAGTCTCCACCTACTATCTTGGCAGGGTCCATGGTCGCATAGATATCAAACTCTTTTCTGTCCGGGAAAGGAGGAAAATCACTTGGCAGCATATCCGACTGGATCTTGGCTGCAACGTCCAGCTCTGCGCTGATCCTCTCCTTCTCAGCTGTGATGGTCTTGATACTGTCAATATAATTCACAATATCTTTTTCCATGCTGCTGATCTCTTCGGCAAGATCCTGCATCTCATCCCTGGTCTTAATGGTATCCAGAGTATCGTCGGGCTGCGCATTGTTCCTGGCAAAGCTGCTGACGTTATTCTTTATGGTGAGCAGAGGCCCTATCAGATTCTGTTTCAGAGCAATATAGCTAAAGACAACATACAAAGCCAGAAGTATCAGAGCTATTATTATCATGTAAAAGATATAGCTGTATAGTGTTGAAAGAATAACTTCCATGTATGTGTCAACAAATAAAAGAGCCACCACATTTCCGCTGCTGTCCTTAACCGGCATACAGCTGGAAGTTAAATATCCGTATTTCTTGGACTTTCTGACAAGATAACTCTGGGGCCTTACTCCCTCTTTATAAGCTGTCCATATCTCATCAAAGGAAGCAGCTATGGGATCCGTATCCCCCATAAAGGTGTCAGGATCGTAGATATAGCGCATGGTTCCATCTTCATAGGGAACCATAATGTAAATATAAGCTGCGCCCGTGTGCTGCTGCATACCTCTTAGGTAAGACGACATTTCTTTATAATAGTCATCACCTCTCCAGGTAGTGGTATATTCGGCTATCTTATCGTGATCTATCTCATCCAGAATTATATTCGCTATAACATATCCCTTGTCGTTATACTCTTTTTGTATTGCGCGATTAAATATATAAGATCCGCTGAGGCACATAAGAGCACTGAGTATCAGCGCAAATATACTGATACTGAGTACACTCTTTTTAGTTACCGTCCACCTGGTCTTCATCGTTTATCCCCTCCCGGAGCTCTTTTCTGTGTCTTACCTCTCCGGCAAATTTTATTATCTTTTCCTTCCAGTCATCATCAGGGCCATCCAGCTGATAGGCTTCATACCCAAATGTTCTGCCCTGCGTGCAGATGATGGCTTCATCATCGATGTGAAGGGATATCCTGTATCTGCTGGGTACTTTCTGCGGAAGAAGCTGCGAGCTGTTTTTCTGCACTTCCCTAAGATGCCTGTTTCCGTTGATTATACCATCAAATTTGACACCATAGTGCTTAAAGAGCCCCTTGATATATTTCTCACTTCGAAAAGATGATGTGTATACCCACACTTCATACCCAAGCTCCTGCAGGGTATTGATAAGCTCCGGCGTTCCCAGGCGCAGTCTTTCCTTGTAGTATTTATTGAACGGAAACTTAAGCTCCGGCTCAGTCTTATGGGTCTTGGGGTACACAAAAAGAACTTCATCAAGATCAAAGGATACCCTCATCTTTTCTTCATTATTCCTGCTTTTTTTCATCGAATCCTCCGACGATCTTCATGACCTGATCGGCCCAGTTCCCCTTTTCTTTGTCTATCTCAAAATCTTCGAATTCCTTTGTGACTGTATTGATCCTGACAACAGAATCATTGTCGATGTGCATGGTATATTTGTACTTCTCGGCGATCATCTTATCAAGATCGGTCTTACTCATCGAGCTGATGGATTTCTGCCTCTCAGTACCGGTCACAATACCGTTGACCTTCACATGGTAGCGCTTAAAGTAATTACGGATGTAGTCCATGGAATAGTACTTGGCAGTAAATACCCAAATATCATAGCCATACTTGGACAGATAATGGAAAAGAGCCGGAATACCAAGCCTTATGTCTTCCTTAAAGAAACGATTAAAAGGAAACATCAGCTTTTTCTCAAGTTTGCCATCGTACCCTGTCGTAAATACAACTTCGTCCAGGTCAAAAGAAACTATCTTGTCATGGACTGCGCCATTAAGCATTTCCTTGATATCGGCATCATGAGTAAGGTTTACCAGCTTAACCGGTGCTCTCCTCCTGCCCACAGTGTAGTAGGCAGCCCATCTGTGATGGCCGTTTATAAGCATATATCCGTCGGGATGCATCTTCTCGATAATAAGAGGTTCTTCCTTATAAAGATCAACATTTCTTCTAAAGAACTGCTCATACTCCGAAATGATACGATCGCTGGGTCCTACCTCAGGTTTTGTGAACTCATCATCGGGATTGGGATGAAGCTTCATCACGTCTGCCTTGGTCGTAAAAAAGCGCTCCAAAGGGCTTGCCTTTATGGGAAATGCTATTCCCTGGTAGGATTCAATCTGCTTTTTAAGATAGTCTTTAAATCTTTCTCTCATCAAGAATAATCTCCATCATTCTTTCTTTCGTGGTCATTCCCATCTTTTCATAGAAATGTTCTGCAGACTCATTGCCTTTCCATACATTTAGGGTGACTTCATAGCAGCCAAGCCTTTTGGCCTCGTCTTTGACATATTCAAATATCTTTTCCCCAATATGCTGTCCGCGGGCGTTTTCATCAACGCACAGATCGTCTATGAAAAGAGATTTATGTGGAACCATGGTGCTGGTAAAAGCGGGGTTCTTCAGCTGACAAAACGCATAGCCCAGAACCGTATCTCTCTCATCTGTTGCCACGAAAATAGTTTTCTCGTCATCAAGCATCATTTCTTTCAGATCATTTTCGCTGTACTTGGTCGTACCCGAAACGAATATGTCAGGTCTGATGTTTGCATGAATCTCAAGTACCTGCCCCAATAGCTCAAGGATTCTTTTTATATCTTTATTTTCTGCTCGTCTTATATTCATATCATTGTCTCCTCCAAGCTTAATTATACACTCGGAGGTAAACAATGATAAGACAAAACCCCTCGCGCAGGAGCAGGGCCATACGCAAAGGGCCTTTTAGTGTCTTATAAAGGCTGATCTTATCAGCCGTTTATTGTGAATTGTCCGATCAGATTATTCAGTGACTCTGACTGCTCAGAAAGCTCTAAGGATACTGCACTGGACTCCTCTGCTGTAGCAGAATTGCTCTGAACTACATTGGATATCATCTCGATTCCTCTGTCGATCTCGTCCATGCTCTGAGCCTGCTGCTCTGCAAGATCTCCGGTCTCTACGATCATCTGAGTGATCTCCTCGACACTGTTTCTCATTGCATCAAGAGCCTCTGTGGTCTCAGCCACTACTGAATTTCCGTTACTGATCTCATCCATGGTATCAGCGATGAGCTGATGTGTATTCTTAGCTGCTTCACTACTCTGATCAGCAAGCTTTCCGATCTGATCCGCAACAACCGCAAAGCCTTTTCCTGTCTCACCCGCTCTTGCTGCCTCGATGGAAGCATTGAGGGCAAGGAGTGATGTCTGCTTGGCAATTGCTTCGATGGAATTGGTTACCTGCTCGATCTCTGCAGAAGCTTCTGTGATCCTGGTCATGGCATCCGTTACAAGATGCATCTTACGGGCACTCATGTCTGCATTATCCATTACTTCCGTTGCCATGCTCTTACTCTTTTCGGCAACTTCAGCAAGCTGCTTGGTCTGTTCTGTAATTGAATTTACTGAAGCTGTAAGTTCTTCTACTGCAGCTGCCTGATCTGTGGCACCCTCTGCAAGGTCCGATGCACCCTGGGACATGTTGCTTGCTCCCTGGGATACCTGGCTTGAAGAATTCTTAACCTCAAGAAGTGTGCTTGAGAGATTCTCTGAAATATCAGCGAAGGCATTTTTTATTGCTTCGTAGTCTCCGATGTACAGTTCTTCGTTCTGTGAGCCGGTGGAGAAATCACCTCCGGACATTCTCCTCAGGGTTTCATCAATGTCTTTTACAATACTCTCGATAACCGTTGTGGATTCCTGAAGATCACCTGCCAGCTTGCCGAGCTCATCCTCTGAGTCTGTCTGGATATTGACCTCCAGTTTACCCTTAGCCATATCATCAGCTGCGGCTGTGATGGCACTTATAGGTCCAAGGATGCCCTTGGTAAGAGCTCCTCTTGCATTCCTTGAATACATAAGAGCATAGATAACAATTCCAAGTGCAATGAGTGTCATTACGCTGACCATTACAAGGGATAGCATATATGCTTTCTTGGCTTCAGCCTTGGCTGAGAGTCCTATCTCTTTAAAATCCTTTACAACTACTTTGATGGCTTCATTTACGGTGCCAACATAGTATGCATAAATCTCTTCCCTGGGAGCTCCGGAGTTCATCAGCTCTTTTAACTTCTCATCTGCGCTATCAATGTCTGCAACATGAGCACGGGCTGTAGAAAGATCTCCCTTATACACTTTTGCAAGTGTATCAAGACCATCATTCATTTCATCGATCTTCTCCTGAGCACCTGCAAGCTGCTCGTCTCTGTCCGCAGCATCAACAGCGTTCATAGCCCAGAGATAGTACTTGGCAAGAGCCTGGATCGTGATCCTTATTTCGCCCTGCTGACTGTTCTGCTCATAATAAACCTTGTATATATTTCCGAGATTGCTAACGGCCACAAGGTCAATTATAAAAATTACCACAAAGATAACTATTAAATTGTTTCGGAAATTGTTGAATACTTTTTTGAACTTATCTGCGACAGAAAGTCTTTTGAAACCTTCGCCGCCAAACTCACTTGACTTAGCACCTGTCTTTGCCATAAGGGTCCTCCTGATATATCGGGGAAAAGAAATTGTCAACAATCTGTACTTTATATTTTAAACGATATTACGTCAAATGAATCTTAATATTGTATAAATATTTATAAAATAAAGAAAAAACATAAACATTTCAGTCACTTTTGCAACTTTCGTTTTACTTCTTCGCGTTAATAGGATATATTTATATGTGGTTTGAAACATAGTTTCTATATAAGTAATGAGGAGGCTTTCTATTATGGTAAAAGCTGTTGTAGGTGCCAACTGGGGAGACGAGGGAAAAGGTAAGATCACAGATACCCTCGCGGACAAGGCGGACGTAGTTATCCGTTTCCAAGGCGGTGCCAATGCTGGACACACAATTGTAAACGACTATGGCAAATTTGCACTTCACACAATGCCCTCAGGCGTTTTCCACCAGCACATTATGAATATCATCGGTAACGGTGTTGCCTTTGATATCACAAAGTTCATGAAAGAGCTTAATGAGATCACATCAAAGGGCGTTCCGATGCCACAGATCATGATCTCTGACAGAGTACAGGTCATGATGCCCTATCACGTACTCTTCGATACACTTGAGGAGGCAAGACTTGCAGGTAAGAGCTTTGGCTCAACCAAGTCAGGTATCGCTCCCTTCTATTCAGATAAGTTTGCTAAGATCGGCTGGCAGATAAACGAGTTCTTCCAGGATGATGATGTTATCAAAGAGAAGATCGCAAGGATCGCAGAGATCAAGGATGTTCTTCTTGTTAATCTCTATCACTCAGATCCTATCGATCAGGAAGCTCTCTTTAATCAGATCGTTGAATGGAGAGATCAGGTTAAAGAGTATGTTGGAAATGTATCTCTTTATCTTGATGAGGCAATCAAGGAAGGAAAGACAATTCTCCTTGAGGGTCAGCTCGGAACCATGAAGGATCCCGACCACGGAATCTATCCTATGGTTACAAGTTCTTCACCTCTTGCAGCATATGGTGCGATTGGTGCAGGTATTCCACCTTACGAGATCAAGCAGATCGTTACTGTATCCAAGGCTTATTCATCAGCTGTAGGAGCAGGTGCTTTCGTATCAGAGCTCTTTGGTGATGAAGCTGAAGAACTCAGAAGACGCGGTGGTGACGGCGGCGAGTACGGCGCAACAACCGGACGTCCCAGAAGAGTTGGCTGGTATGACTGCGTAGCAAGTAAGTACGGCTGCAGACTTCAGGGCACAACAGATGTTGCCTTCACAGTACTTGACGTTTTAGGATACCTTGATGAGATTCCTGTATGCGTTGGCTACGACATTGACGGAGAGGTTACAACAGAGTTCCCTGTAACTCACCTCCTTGACAAGGCAAAGCCCGTGTTTGAAACTCTTCCCGGATGGAAATGCGACATCAGAGGAATCAAGAACTACGAAGATCTCCCTGAGAACTGCAGAAAGTACATCGAGTTCATCGAAGATCACATCGGCTATCCTATCACAATGGTAAGTAACGGCCCTGCAAGAACAGATATCATCTACAGAGAGAGCAAGCTCTCCAAGTAAATAAGCAAAAATAAGGGAAGGTACCTTTTAAAGGTCCTTCCCATTTTTTATTCTGTATTCAGTTGTGCTCTTAAGGTTTATACTGCTCTTACCTTAACGTAAGCAACTGCTTTCTTTTCCTCAGCGTGTACAGTTTTGCGAACCAGTGTTGAGCTGTGTACTGCATACTCTGATGTCTCGTCTTCATCCACCATACTTCCGGCTCCAAGAAGGTCTAGCGCCTTGAACTTGCCGTATGAAAGGTTCTGCTCCTTTGCCTTGATTGCGTCTGCCATGATTGCGATGCTGCTCTGGCTAACTTTGTGTCTGCTCTTTGCGGAACGTCTCATATTCAATTCCTCCATCTCATAAGAAATATGATTTTAAATGAAATGACCGGTGAAATAAAAAGGCCCCTCAACCCTTAACTTTTCACAATAAAATTTCATTTAATGGGTACATTATATCTCTTATACCCCCTAAAAGATAGAGAATAAGCCACACTTTTTTACGTTAAACCATTAAAAGTTTATAAAGTGGTTTAGACTTTTTTTATTATTTCTGCACCTTGATCCTGTCGTCTCCCGCCAGATACCGCAGCAGTGCTGCTCTTGCGTGTTCTTTGTCGCTTGCTTCCACGCTGACGGTGAATCTGTAGGTGTGTTTCTTAACACCGTCCTCCTGCCTCTTTTGCTCCGCTTCGGCAAGAGACCTGTCCCTGGTATCTTCACTTGTCATCTCCATGATATCTTCGATGGCAAACTTTCGAAATTCCTCCTTGTGTTTCTCATCATCAGCCAGATATTTGTCTATGAGAGAAAGAGTATTTCCAAGGTTTAGGTAATCCCCGTGGAGGAAGGACTCCATATCCAGGATTTCCTGCCTGTTATCATTTACATCCTCCTGCCAGTGAAGCTCTTTTTCAACAAGCTCTTTTGTATTGGATTTATATTCCAGCTGCCAGTCCATGATGTACCATTTCCAGATCTGAAGCCTCTTTCTGTTTACATCATCATCAGAAAGTTCCGACATCTTCTGGCAGGCATGTCTTGTGCCTCTTGCCACAAGCTCTTTTGTCGTATCAGAGACTACATAGGTCCTGCTGGCAGTAACCTGGCTCTTCTTGGTATTCTCGGTTGTAAGTTCCAGTTCATCATCGGATACTCTGCGAAGGAAGAGCGTATAGTCCCCGTTGCGCGCAATAACAACAGGCCTTTCAAGGAGTACGGAATTCTTGAACTCCTCAAAAGACTTAAGCACATCATTATCTTGTACGAAACGAAACAACCTGCTCATCTATTCCTCCGGCTGCAGGACTTACTTACTGTCCAAGCAGCTCAAGTTTCTTAAAATCTTCTATTCTGCAAGGTCTACCATAGTAGTAACCCATAAGCTCAGATACAGGATACTGCCTTGCAATTGCATCTGTCGCCTGATCCTCTATGCCGGAAAAGCACGTTCTAATACCCAGTCTGTGGGTAAAAGAGGTGATGGATTCGATCATGTATTTGACGGTGAGGTTATCTGCAACCACTCCTGTAAGAGCCGGCGAGAGGTTCACGATATCAACCGGAAGACTCTTAACCATATCAAGAGCCGAGAAGCTCGAACAATCAACTCCAATCTTGATGCCACAGGACTTCATGAACTCGATCTGACTCTTTAAGTGCTCCATGGAGAGCTGTCTGCTGCTGGACTGGCTCATCTCAAGGCAGATACCTGTTGCAGGGTAACCTGTCTTTCTAAGGATATCAAGGAGAGTTGTTCTGAACTCGGATCTCTCAAGCTGCATGAATGCAAGGTTTACACTTACATAGAAATCCTTGTTGTTCTTTCTGATCTCAAGGGCATCCGTGAGTGCCTTCTCTAAAATCCAATTACCCAGCGAATAGAACACCGGATCCTGTTCAAGCCAGGGCACAAATTCAGAAGGAAGCACCTCTCCATATGGTTCCTTGCTCCATCTTACAAAGACTTCCATTCCTACAAGTTTACCGCCCACAGAGGATACTCTTGGCTGATACTCAAGGTGGAACCCTTCAAAGTTATTTAAAACGCTGTTTCTGACTGCGTCTACAAGCTCAATACTGCTCTTATTGTTATCCAGTGCATCGTTGTGGAAAATAATGAGATTTCCGTGCTTCTGGGTCTTGGAATAATCAAGAGCGTACTTGGCGCTGGTGTAGATTGAATGCTCATCTACGTTATGATCTGTCGAGACGATAACGCCACCTGCAAGCTCTGCTCCTACTTTCTTTTCATCCACCATAAGAGATTCTCTGGCGTAGATTCTCATGCGCCCGTAGAATTTCTTGATCTCTTCTATGTTCATGGAATCCGAAATGAAAGCAAGGGTAGTTCCATCGCCCCTGAAGGCCCTTCCGAGGTTCTTGCCCTCGTCAACCAGCCTTTGGGCTGTTGCTCTTAAAATGGTATTACCCATGGTATAGCCATATCTTCTGTTGATGCCACCAAAGTCAATGTAATTGATCATGAGGATTGAGTACTCTTTCATCTGAGCCTTAAGCTGCCTCATGTAGTTGAGCATCTCATACTGATTTGGCAAAAGAGTTATCGGATCGCTGTTATCAACGATACCTTTATTTATGATAGAGCATGCGTAAAAGACAGGTCTTCCGACATAGTCTTTTATCACAACGCCCCTTGCAGAGCAAATTACATATTCGCCGTTCTTGTTCCTGGCTCTGTACTCAAAGTTGGGATCAACTTTCTGTCCGGAAAAAGCGGCATTAATGTACTCCTTGTACTTGTCTATATCGTCGGGATGGATACGGATCTCCCATACCGAACTTGCATTGTATACATACTCCCCGGTTAAACCGAAATAATCAACAGCATTTGCTGACCACCTGGACACATTCTTTTCCATGTCATATACATAGACATAGCGGCTTCTTGAAGTTACCGCAAAGGTGTCAAAGATTCTGTTGATTGTGTCAAAATTTCCTCCCGCCATTTTACCTTTCTCCGCTTAATTATCTTCCCGATGGCGCATTCCCCGCTCTGCTGCCACCGTTTCTCTGAGCCTTGAAGGCTCTCTTGTTGTGGTACATTGCGTCATCCGCCTTCTTTACAACGTCCTCGAACTTGGCTCCGTCCTCAGGACAACGTGCAAATCCGGCACTAATGGACACCTTAAGGATGATACCGTTGTTAAGGGTTACATCCCTTGCCACATTATGACGCATTCTTTCTATAACGCCCTCATAGAACTGCTTGTCATGAGTTCCATGGATAACTACAACGAACTCATCACCGCCGATACGGAAAGCCTTATCCTTCTCTCTTATACTGTTCTGAAGCCTCTTGGCAACGATGTTAAGGAGCGTATCTCCGGCTTCATGACCATAGGTATCATTGACCTGTTTAAAGTCATTGAGGTCCATAAATATAAGGCCGTATGGAAGCTTCTTTTTGCTGAGCTCTTCCATGTGCTCCTGATAACTTCTGTTGTTGTTGATGTTAGTCAGAGCATCTCTGTAAGAGAGAACTTCAAGTTCCTTGGAATATGCCTTCATCGAAACGTAAGCTGCTGCTGCCAGAGCCGCAAGGACACTGATAACAACTGCGATTGCCAGAGCACCTATTATCTCATAGAGATTCATCCAGCTGCTGGTCGGAGAAATAAGAAGTGTCCAGTAACTGCCACCTACCGTATTTATCATTGACGATACGGGAGATGCCAGCTCTTTTTCTGAATACTCCATGATCATACGGTTCTCACCGGTGATAGGGTTATCACCGAGGAGCTTGTATTCGTAGCCTCCGTCAACCAGGGCTCTTATATTTACATCGGACAAAAAGCTTGAGAGATTGAGTTTAACTGAAGCAAATCCCCAGAAGTTTTCTTCTGATACTTCGCCCATATAGATAGGTCTTCTGAGTATGATGCCGTAGCTTCCGTCGGATAATGTTACAGGCGCCATGATTATTCCAAGTCCGCTCATCTTGCTGTAATCCGCATAGATGCCGTCAACACCGTCGGAAAAGAGATCTTCCCTCTCCGCAATGCCGTTGTCCAGCGGATACTTGTAGCTGACTATCCCACCCGGTGCCAAAGTGATGTCAACTATATCCATGTAGTCGTTGAACACTTCATCGGCGGTAATAGCAAACTTCTCAGGGGTGATACCGTCCTTACTGCTTGAAACTTCAATCTCCAGCATTCGGGTTATATAATCACGCCTCTGGATCTCAGCTTCTATTCTGTCTGCAACAGATTCCGCAATAAACTCAGCCCTTTCCCTTCTGTTGCCTGCTGCAGTTGTAATATATACAATTGCGATCACGGTTGTGATGGCCAGCGCTGCAATAAAGGTTATAAGACCTGCTGTGATGCTCTTTTTCATTTTCGCCCCTCAAAATAAGAAAAATACGCCCATACTCTATTAATTTTATCATATTTTTGTATTATTGTGGTATGACCCATCCAAATCTATGGTACAATTCATAAACAGAAAGTCAATTGTGAGGTAATAGAAAATGGCAGATTCGAAGATAGTTACAAGAGGCAAAGTCATCATCAGAACCAGCATCATCGGCATCGTGGTAAACATACTTCTGGCCGGTTTTAAAATGATAGTAGGCATGATATCCGGCTCCATCGCCATCGTTCTTGATGCAGTCAACAACTTAAGTGATGCCCTCTCATCGGTCATCACAATAATAGGAACTGCTCTTGCAGGCAAGGCTCCCGACAAAAAGCACCCTTACGGATATGGCAGGATTGAGTATTTAAGCGCCATGATCATCTCAATCATCGTGCTCTATGCCGGCATCACATCACTGGTTGAGTCCTGCAAATCAATCCTTCATCCAGAGCCTGCCCAGTACGGCACTGTTACTCTTATCATCGTAGCTGTGGCCGTTGTGGTCAAACTCCTTCTTGGTCAGTTCTTCATAAACACAGGTAAGAAGGTATCCTCAGAATCCCTGGTCGCATCAGGCACCGATGCAAGATTTGACTCCATCATTTCCGCAGCCACACTGCTGGCTGCTTTCATCTTTATATTTACACACCTCTCCGTTGAGGCATACCTCGGAGCCATCATCGCTATCATCATGATAAAGTCAGCTCTTGAAATGTTAAGAGACACCATAAGCGAGATCCTCGGAGAGCGTATTGATTCAGCGGTATCAACAGCAGTCAAGAAGACAATCGTCGATGTCGACGGAGTTCAGGGCGCCTACGATCTGATATTTTCAGACTATGGTCCCGACCGTGTAATGGCATCCGTTCACATCGAGATTCCCGACACCTTCACTGCTGACAAGATTGATGAGATAACAAGAGAAATCCAGGACAGAGTCTATGTGGAGCACAACGTATCCATTATTTCCATCGGTATCTACTCCGTAAATACCAAAGATGACAAGATTACCGAAGTAAGAAACAACGTAAGAAAGATCGTCTCCTCCTTTGACAACGTCCTTCAGATGCACGGATTCTTTGTTGATTTTGAAAAAAAGAACATCCGCTTTGATCTGGTAGTTGATTTCGTACCAAACAAAACGGATGTGTTTAAAAACGCTATAAATGCTGTAAAAGAAGCTTATCCCGACTTCGAAGTCATCGCAAACATGGACGTAAGCTACAGCGATTAAGCTTCTTCAAAGAGATAGAGCCTTGTATCGCCGGTCCTCATGATCCTGGTCTCAGGACTGTAGCCGGTTCCTGCAAAGGAGCCGTTAAGTGAGAGTCCACGGTTTTTAAGAGAAGCTCCTGTAGCTGTCTCCTTCTGCTCTTCTCCGGTGAAATTCGTAAACTTATCAATAAGGTGGTGAATGATACCATCCTGTTTAACATGTACAGGAGCCATGGTATTTACAAGGCTTCCGAAGTCCATTACGCTAAGAGGAACCACCCTGTTTGAAATATTGTAGATTTTTGAATCATCAAGGCCAAGAGTCCTTATGCACCTGTAATCACAGTTAGGAGTAGCTTTTTTCTCCACCGCAAAGGCAATGGCCTTTTTCTTATCCCTTGAAACGATCATGTATCCGTCGTCAGGGAGTCTGTAGTAATCGCCAAACTGGAAGAGTTTTCTCCACTTCTTGTAGAACTCCACCTGATCTGAAATTATCTTTTTATCAGAGTCATTCATGTCGCAGAGATTGAGCTCATAGCCAAAGCATCCTGCTGCAGCGATCTCAAACCTGGTCTCAAGAGTTGCATTTCCAAGAGTCTGATGGTTAGGACATGCTGAAACATGCGCACCCACAGTGCTTGCAGGATATCCGTAGCTGTAGCCCCTCTGGATATCAAGCCTGCAAAAGGCATCTGTGTCATCACTTCCCCAGGTTTGAGGGAAATAGGAAAGTATACCAAGATCAAACCTGTTACCGCCCGCAGAGCAGCCCTCAAAGAGAATATCAGGGAAGCTCTCTGTCAGCTCTTTCATTATCCTGTACAGTCCAATGTAATATCTGTGCTGGAACTCGACTTGCCTGTCCGCAGGAAGTCCTGTTGAGAAGCGGTCTGAGAATATCCTGTTCATGTCCCACTTGACGTAAGAGATCTTTCCTGAGGAAAAGACCTTTTTCATGGAATCTATGATGTAGTCCTGAACTTCAGTTTTTGTAAGATCAAGATTCAGCTGGAATCTTCCCTTGGTGTGAGCATGTCCTGGAACCATTACTGCCCAGTCGGGATGTGCCTTGTAAAGATCGGAATCCTCGTTTACCATCTCCGGCTCAACCCAGATTCCAAAGAGCATTCCAAGATCAGATATCTTATCTGCCAGCTCTTTTACGCCGCCGGGCAGCTTTTTCTTATTCTCTTCCCAGTCGCCAAGTGATCTGTGATCATCGTTTCTTTCGCCAAACCAGCCATCGTCCATTACAAAGAGCTCAATTCCGCACTTCTTTGCTTCTTTTGCAAGATTCAAAAGAGAGCCCTGGTTGAAGTTAAAGTAGTTGGCTTCCCAGCTGTTAATGAGGATCGGACGCTCCTTGTCGCGCCATGAGCCCCTTACCACATGCTTTCTTACAAACTCATGCATGCCTATGCTCATTCCGTTAAATCCCTTGCTGGAATAAGCCATAACAGCTTCGGGAGACTCCAGCTTTTCTCCCTTTGAAAGAATCCAGGAGAATCCTGTTGGCTGAATGCCGGTAACAAACCTGCTTATGCTGCAGCCGTTTGATGAGAGGGCTTCGTAGTGATTTCCGCTGTAAATAAGGTTAAAGCCGTAGCACTCGCCCTTGTTTTCATCTGCATCAGGGCTGCTGACAATAACAAAGGGATTGGACCTTGAGCCTGATTCTCCGGCAGCAAGTTCTTCCGATACCACCTTGCCGGCCTTGCATAAAGACTCTGATTTACCCATTTCATAGGCCCATCTGCCATGGAAGGATGTAAATTTAAGCCCTGTCTCATAGAAGTCAACAGAGGTGCTAAGAAGTCTCTCAACCCTTATATCGCCTTCTCCGTCGTTTGTAAGGACTGCACTTCTTGTGATCACATCACAGTCGGGAAATACGGTATAGATAAGGTCAAGCTTTGCACCATATCCTTTGTCGGAGAGCTTTACTATAAGCTGCTGTGCACTGTCTGTATCATCGTAGGAAGATGGAAGGGTCTCTAAAGCTCTTTTACCCTTTCTGATCTCATAGTCGTCAAAGAGCATATCTACCGTGGTGTTGCCATCGGGATAGTATAGTTCTATCATAGGCTCTCTGATGTCACCCTTTCCAAAGGATGAAAACTCAAGGCCCATCATTTCCAGGCAGAACTTTTCATGCTCATCGTCGTAATAGTTCATGTTACCACCGCCGTTGAAATGCTTGGGTGCCATGGCCTGAACTGTTTTTTCAAGGAGCTCTTTATCCCTGGTCTCAAGCTCTATCTCCGTCTTGAGGCGGGCGTAGGTCTCCGAAGAAAAGATGGAGCCTCCAAAGTGGATGTGCTCAAGATGACCTGTCTCAGTCTTCCTGAAAATGTAGGATGTGTTTTTGGTCTGTAAAAGAAATATCTGTCCGTCAGCGTAAATCATTGTTTTCCTCCAAAAAGCGCTCAGGCGCGTAGTCCGTTCATAATAATATCAATCATACTGTTGAGAGACTGCTCGTAAGTAACCTGAGTTCCTGCAAGTTCCTGTGTGCTGAGAAACTTCTCGATGGCGCCCTCGATGGTAAGCTTGATTACAGGGATAGGCACGTTCTTGATAAGACCCTTCTCCATGGCTTCTGCCAGGAGCTTCTCGGTCTCTTCCCAGTCAGTCTCGATCTTGCCGGCAATCCTGCTGTAGACAACAGGGTATTTCTCCCTGAGCTGATAAACCTGTCTGAAATCGATATTTCTGTAGTTGTCGGGAAGACATACAATGACCTTGGAAATCTTATCAATAAGGTCTAAGGAGTCGTCTGCAATGATCTCTGCTTCCTTCTGCTTGATGGCAGCAAACCCGTAGTCAACAGTTGCGTAAAAGAGCTCGTCCTTATCATCAAACTCCTTGTATATGGTCTTTTTGCTGATGTGGAGCTTCTTGGATATGTCATCCATGGTGAACTTCATTCCCTTTTCGTTGAAAAGATCAACAACAGCATCCATTATGCTTTTTCTGATGGTATTCATGTAACGCCTCCTTTTCGACTGTCCTGTTTATCACTTCAAAACTTCTTTTAAGAATTCCCAGACATTGGCTGTAGATTTAACTGAGAGTCTCTCCTTTGGTGAATGGATATCATCCATGTCAGGTCCGATTGAGATGCAGTCAAGCCCCTTTATCTTGTCGCTTAAGATTCCGCACTCAAGACCTGCGTGGATTGCTTCAATCCTGGGCTCGGTGCCATACATCTTTTTGTATACGGAAACCATGTGCTCTCTGAGGTCAGAGCTGGGGTTATATTTCCATCCGGGATAGCGGCTGTTTATAACAGTCTCTGCTCCGTAGCCGCCGGATATCAGCTCAAGCTTTCTAAGGAGATTCTCCTTTGAAGTCTCAACACTGCTTCTTACTGACTGCTCCAGTATTACGCGGTTTTCTTCTGTGCTCAGAACGCCAAGGTTAAGAGATGTCTCAACAAGTCCCTCTACGGAAGCGCTCATGGCCTGTACTCCGTCCGGCATTACAGCGATAAGTGAGACCACCTTTAAGGAATCTTCTACAGTTATAGCCATCTCCTCGGTCTCAGGAAGGCTCTTTATCTCATCGATTGCAGCTGCATCTTCTGCCTTCTTATTCTGAACGCTGATCATGACATCAGGATCCTTGATCTCGAGCTCTCCCTTGAGGTCATTAAGAGTTCCTGCAAGGCTCTTTACAAATGCTGATGCATCTTCTGCTGCAACAACAATATCTGCTACTGCTGATGCAGGGATTGCATTATCGGCAACCCCACCGTGCATGTCGATAATGGCAAATTTAGATACGTCACTTGCCTCCAAAAGAGTTCTTGCAAGGATCACGTTGGCGTTTCCTCTTCCGCACTTTATCATCTCTCCTGAGTGACCGCCCTTAAGGCCGTCAATTGTTACCTTGAGCTTTATACCTTTGAAAGCCTGCCTCTTAACAGGAAGGTATGAGTAGAATCTTGCTCCTCCTGCGCAACTGGTGATGAACTGACCCTCAACCTCATTGTCGATGTTGATCATCTTCCTGCCCTTAAGGCCGCTGAGGTCAATTGCATTAGCACCTTCCATTCCGGTCTCTTCATTGGTTGTTATAACAACCTCGAGTGGCGGATGAGGAATAATCTTTGAATCAAGAAGAGCAAGGCAGTATGCAACTGCGATGCCGTCATCTCCTCCAAGGCTGGTGCCCTCTGCCCAGACATATTCTCCGTCTGTTGTGACTCTAAGGCCATCTGTCTTCATATCGATATCTGCTTTGTCATCCTTAACTGCCACCATGTCCATGTGACCCTGAAGGATTACAGGCTCTTTATCCTCGTATCCTGCGCTGCCGGGAGCCTTGATTATAACATTAAGCTCTTTATCCTGAACTACTTCAAGGTTTCTCTCCTTTGCAAAAGATACGAGATAGTCGCTGATCTTCTGTACGTTATATGAGCCGTGCGGAATGCTGCAAAGCTTCTCAAAAAATGTAAATACTTCCTTTGGCTGTAAATTCTCAAGTGCCATAGTATCGCCTCCGTTTAACATTTGATCAAATAAAAAAGGAATCTGAATTTATATCTTCAGACTCCTTAATTTTACTATTAAAAAACTATTTATTCAATAAAAGTTTCCAATAATATTATGCGATCTTCTCTTTTGCAAGCTCTGCAAGTGTCTTGAATCCATCAGGATCGTTAACTGCAAGCTCAGCAAGCATCTTTCTGTTGATGTCAACACCTGCAAGCTTGAGGCCGTGCATCATGTTGCTGTATGAAAGGCCGTTGATTCTTGCTGCAGCGTTGATACGTGTGATCCAAAGAGATCTCATATCTCTCTTCTTCTGCTTACGTCCAGCGAATGCTGAAGTAAGTGCTCTCATAACAGACTGCTTAGCAACTCTGTACTGCTTTGATCTTGCTCCTCTATAGCCCTTAGCGAGCTTAAGTACTCTATTGTGCTTCTTCTTGGCATTTAATGCGCCTTTAACTCTTGCCATCTTTAAATCCTCCTATAAATAATCAAAAATATACCTGACTTAAGTTTCTTCCTGCAAAGATTATGCGTAAGGAAGAATCTGCTTCATTGTCTTTACATTTGTAGCGTCAACAAGTCCGGCATGTCTAAGATTTCTCTTTCTCTTTGTGGACTTCTTTGTTAAGATGTGGCGCTTATACGCTTTGTTTCTCATGAGCTTTCCTGTGCCTGTAACTTTGAATCTCTTGGCAGCTGCTCTCTTTGTCTTCATCTTCAGCATTGCTATTTCCTCCTATACTCTACGCTTAGTTATGATATACGGATTTCTCTGTATTAACCTATATCATATTTATCTTTAACCAAATATTTATGGCTAATGATCAGTTCTTTTTCTCGGCAAGGAACATGGTCATTGAACGTCCCTCAACCTTAGGCTGCTTCTCTACAACCGCAACATCAGAAAGTGCCTCTGCAAAATCTGTGAGAATGTGAACGCTGGCTCCCATGTGTGCCATCTCACGTCCGCGGAAACGAAGTGTGATCTTCACTCTGTTTCCTTTCTCAAGGAACTTCTTGGCTGCATTAACTTTAGTGTTCAGATCGTTGGTATCAATGTTGGGAGAAAGTCTGATCTCCTTGATCTCAACAGTCTTCTGTTTCTTACGAGCTTCCTTCTCTTTACGAAGCTGCTCATACTTGAACTTACCATAGTCAACTACTCTGCAAACAGGCGGCTTAGCAGTTGGAGCTATCATGACAAGGTCAACACCCTCATCTTCTGCGATCTTCCTGGCGTCTGCAATAGGCATAACTCCAAGCTGATCTCCCTCAATACCAATTACACGGACCTCTTTAGCTCTGATCTGTTCGTTAATAAATAACTCGCTAATGGCTTTACCCTCCAAAAATGAATAAAAAAATGGATACATTCGCAAATGTATCCACTGATGATCAATTACAGAATCCTCGCGCCGGGCTTGGATTTGAAAAGATATTAACCGCTACTGGCTGTGCCGCAGGGTGAGAGTGGATACTCTGCTTTGTTTTCAAACACTGATATAATTTAACACAACCGACAGGTCATGTCAACACTTTTTTCTTTTTTTCCCCGGTGACTCACATCAGTATTCTCTTTCAACTTTGTAGGTCTTGTCGTCTACAACGATGGCGTCTACGCCGGGAACTGAACTAAAGAGCATCTCATCGACGTAGTTGAATTTCTCGGGAGTCTCGCCGATCTTGAGAACTTCGATAAGGGCTCTGACTCTGGGGCCGTGGAGTGGGTTACACTCAGCGATGCAGGAGATCTTGCCCTGCCTTGCATAGTCGAGGGCGGTCTTATTGACGCCGTCAAAGGATACGACCATGATCTCGCCATTTTGAATGTTGGGGCCGGCTTTTCTTCCGGCGCTCTCGATGGCATCAATGGCTCCGATGGCCATGTTGTCGTTCTCGCAGTAGACCACGTTTATGTTATCGAACCTCTTAAGAAGAGCGCCCATGACTTCTCTTCCTCTGTTCTCGGTAAAGTCTCCGCTCACCTCTGCCATGAGGTCCCAGCCGTTGTCTCTTGCTGCGTTTGCAAGGCCCCTGGTTCTGCCTATCTGAGCTGTTGAACCGATGTTACCCTGAATGTTAACTATGTGAAGATCCTCAGGTGCGATTCCCTTGCTCTCGGTATAAGCCTTGATCCAGGCTGCCATCTTTTTTCCCTCAAGCTCAAAGTCAGAACCAACCCAGCAGGAATAAAGATTTTTATCTGCTGTGTTTACTCTTCTGTCAACAAGAATAACGGGAATGCCGGCTTCTCTGGCTTCTCCCAGCACGGTCTCCCAACCGTCCTCCGTAGAAGGTGCAAGAACTATGTAGTCCACCTCCTGCTGGATAAACATCCTGATGGCAGTGATCTGGTTTGCCTGTTTCTGCTGACCGTTTTTGTAGATCAGATTGTAGCCGGCTTCTTCCGTAAAGGCACTTAACATGGAGTCTGTGTTTGCACTTCGCCAGTCCGATTCTGCCCCCAACTGAGAGAAGCCGACGGTAACGAGATCGTCGGCTTTTGGGGTTTCTAATATTTCTTCCGCATTTTCGGAAGGAATGCTACTCCCGCAACCGGCCAGAATAGCCGGTATCAGGAGCAGCAAAGGTATCAGTTTAAAAAATCTTTTCATGTTCCCTTAATTATCCTCAGGCCTTGATAGCTTTCTTTTTCTGAGCCATAACTACGCTCTGGATAAGAAGGAAGATGCAGAGCATTGCTGCAATGGTGATACCTGTCCACCATGCTTCGTCAAGTCCTGCAGAGGCAACGATGTTCTGAATGGTGCTAAGTGAAAGCACTCCAAAGAACGTTCCGATAATGTTGCCGACACCACCGGTTAAGAGTGTTCCACCGATGATGGATGAAGCAATTGCGTTCATCTCCATACCCATGGCATGGCTTGCAGATCCTGAGCCTACATGAAGGAAATATACATATCCTCCGATACCTGCCAGTGTAGAGCAGATAAGGTGTGACAGGAACTTGGTCCTTCTTACGTTTATACCCATCATTAGAGCGCTCTGCTTGTTTCCGCCAACTGCATAGAAGCTTCTTCCAAGCTTGGTCCATCTGAGCACTACAAATAATAATATCACAAGTACAAGGGCCACAATAACACCAATTTCAATATATGCGGGAACGTATATGCCCTTTTTGTTGTAGGAACCAAGGAAAGGTACGTTTACACGGGTGTCCTTAAGTGCCATGAAGGCCTGGTTCTCTACGTTGAAAGGTGCCGTGTTAACTATGGTTGTCATACCTCTTGCAAAAAACATTCCGGCGAGAGATACGATGAACGGCTGAATATCAAGTACAGCAACCAGAAAGCCCTGTACAAGTCCGTAAGCAACTCCGATACCGATAGCTATAAGCACTGAAACCAGAAGGTTTGGAGAACTTGTTTTATCCAGATATACTGCGCAGCACATAGATACAAGAGCAACAACACCGCCCACGGAAATATCAATTCCGCCGGAGATCATTACAATACTCATACCACAGGCAGTGATGATAAGTGCCGCATTGGCATTTAAGATGTTAAAGAACATCTGAGGCTTTGAGAATCCGCCTCCCTGAAACAGCACTGCTCCGATATACATCAGGAAGAAGATAACAATGGTGATGGTAAGAAGCAGGCTGGTATCATTCATCTTGTTAAAGATGCTTACTTTGTTTTTCTCTTTCATATCAAGCCGCCTCCTTTCTTGCAGGATTCAGCTTTTTTACAAGCATCTCCATATACTCTCTTGCCTTAGGAGCTGAGAATACAACAAGGATGATAACTACAACGGCCTTGTATGCAGCAAGCGCATCGGAAGGAACATTGAACTTGTAAAGAGTTGTTGTAAGGAACTGGATTACGTATGCTCCAAGGATTGAAGCCCAGATGTTGAACTTACCGCCTGAAAGGGCATTACCTCCAAGGGCAACGGCAAGGATGGCATCCATCTCAATGTCTTTTGCAATAACCGAGTAGTTGATGGTTGAAAGACGACTAACCTTGATGAGAGCTGCTACTGCTACGCAGAGTCCTAAAATTACAAATGAAAGGAACTTGATAAATGTGGGGTTGATACCGTTGAGTCTTGATGAGCTCTCGTTGATACCAACTGCCTGTGTGTAAAGGCCAAGGTTTGTGAACTTAAGCACAAGAGCGATGATCACGATACAGATCGCTGCTATGAAAACCGTGGTCGGGATCGGTATTCCGGGGATAAATCCGCCGAAGTAAGCAAACTTGGGATCCGGAACGATAGGAAGCTCGTTGTTGTTGATCCATGCTGCAATTGATCTTCCTGCAGTAAACAGGATCAGTGTTGCGATCATGGGCTGGATCTTGAATATTGAAACCAGCATTCCGTTGAAAGCTCCACAGAGCATTCCTACGATACAAGCCACCAGGAAAGCAACAATGATTGGTGCCTGAATGGTATCAGGTCTTGAATTACCTCCGCAGAGGACTCTCAGCATGGCTGAACCTGCGATGGCAATGGTTGCACCTACGGAAATATCCTGTCCGCCTGAAGCTGCTGTTACCAGTGTCATACCGATGGCTAGAATTGCAAGCTCTGAGCCGTAGTCCAGAATTGTGATAAGAGCTCCGGACTTGACGATATAGCCTGCGTTGTTAGTTACGTTTTTTATCTCGAAAAATGTTGGGTCGTTTACCAGGTTTACTACCGCCAGAAGGACAAGTGCAAGAAGCGGTATAAACAGCTGATGGGACGCTATCGTCTTTATCACGCCCAAAGCATTTCCTTTTTTATCGTTTGTCATACCTTATTCCCCTCCTGCGATAGTAGCCATGATCTTGTTCTGTGTAAGATCATCACCGGTAAGTTCTCCGACTACTTTTCTATCGCGCATTACTACCAGTCTTGAGCATGTTCTGAGCATCTCATCCGTCTCAGATGAAATGAAGGTCACACTCATACCTTCAGATGCCAGCTCCAGCACCAGCTTCTGAATTGCAACCTTTGTTCCTACGTCGATACCTCTTGTAGGCTCGTCGAGGATCAGGTACTCAGGATGCATAAGAAGCCATCTTGCAAGAATAACCTTCTGCTGATTTCCTCCTGAGAGTGCCTTGATTGGCTTATCAGCTGATGGTGTCTTGATGTTGAGCTTCTCTATGAATTCATCTGCAAAGGCATTGGCCTGAGCTTTTGAAAACGGCTTAAAGAATCCCGTCAGAACCTGAAGCGCAAGGATTATGTTCTCCCTTACGGAAAGGTCTCCTATTATTCCATCTATCTTTCTGTCTTCAGGCAGGTAAGCAATACCGTTTCTCATGGCATCAATAGGCTTATTTATCTTGACATCCTTGCCATGAACCTTGACCTTACCTCCAAGGATCCTGTCAGCTCCGAAGATTGCTCTTACGCACTCGCTTCGGCCTGAACCCAGAAGTCCCGTAAAGCCGTTTACTTCACCCTTTTTGATAAAGAAATCAAAAGGCTTTATTCCGGCATCAGATTGAAGGTCTTTTGCTTCGAACACGATCTCTCCAGCGTCATTTCCTTTGTATTCATTCGTCTCTCCTTTTATATCTGAAAGATCATCCATTTCTTTACCCAGCATCTTGGCAACAAGCTGAACTCTCGGAAGATCCTTGATCTCATATTCACCTACCAGCTGTCCGTCTCTAAGGACAGTGATCTTGTCACACACCTCATATACCTGATCAAGGAAGTGTGTTACGAAGATGATTCCTACTCCCATCTCCTTAAGATCTCTCATGAGGCCAAAGAGCTTTTCAACCTCCTGCTCATCAAGAGATGATGTGGGCTCATCCAATATAAGAACTTTACAATCCATATCCACTGCTCTTGCAATCGCTACCATCTGCTGAACTGCGATGGAACAATTGGAGAGCTGCTGAGTTGCTCTGGCCGGAATGTCCAGTGACTGAAGGAGTTTATCCGCATCAGCATTTATCTGCTTCCAGTTTGTAAGAACTCCCTCGCCTCTTCCGATGAACATATTCTCAGCAACAGTGAGATTCGGACAAAGCGTGATTTCCTGATAAACCGTGCTTATTCCAAGATTCTGTGCATCCTGAGGTGAATGGATCGCAACTGCCTTTCCCTCAAGTTCAATATTCCCCGCATCCTTGGGATAAACACCTGTAAGTACTTTTATAAGCGTTGATTTTCCTGCACCGTTTTCCCCCATCAGCGCATGTATCTCTCCCTTGTTAAGGGTGAAATCCACATTCTGAAGCGCACGGACGCCAGGGAATGATTTAACAATGCCACGCATTTTTAGTAATGTGGTTTCATTCATTGGCTGCTCCTCATTTCTTTAAAAAAGACGCAGCAGACAACGCCGCTGCGCCTTTCATTACTAATTTATTAGATGCCGTAATTATCAACATCGTCCTGTGTAATTGTTGTAGCATCGAAGCCCTTCTCGTCCATGATGATGGTCTTCTGTGAAAGTGTCTCACCTGCCTCAAGCTTCTTGATGATGTCATCGATGTAGCTTGACTGGAAAGGATTGCACTGTCCGTCGTAGTTCCAGTTCTGAGCAAGGAGCTCTTCAAGTGCCCACTTGTTGCAGTCAAATCCCATAACTACTACGTCTTTGCCAACACCGTGAGAGATACCTGCTGCGTCAAGAGCTGCAACAGCGCCTTTAGCCATATCGTCGTTCTCTGCATAGATTACGTTGAAAGGTGTTCCTGCGTCGATAACTGACTGAACGATCTGCTGAGCCTTCTCTGCGTTCCACTCAGCTGTCTGCTGCTTAACGATGTTCCAATTGGACTCTGCAGCAACCTTAGCATCAAGAGCGCCTGATCTTCCCTGCTGAGCAGCTGATCCCATAACACCCTGAATGTGGATTACGTTGTACTCTGAAAGGTTCTGTCCGGCGAGCCAGTCAACAGCTGTCTGTCCCTCTTTAGCCATATCGGAAACGATAGAAGCCTCATAAAGTGAAGGATCAGCATCGATTGTACGGTCGAAAAGGATAACCTTTACGCCTGCTGCCTGTGCATCTTTAAGAACTGAATCCCAGCCTGCTGTATCAGCTGCTGAAAGAAGAAGGTAATCAACTTCGTCCTGGATAAAGTTCTGAGCGTACTGGATCTGCTCGTCGTTCTTTAAGCTGTAAGCAAATGATGCTTCGTAGCCGTTAGCCTCTGTAAATTTAGCCTTAAGGTCAGCGTCATTAGCTGTACGATAACCTGACTCGTTAGGATCGTTGTTGATGATACCAACTTTGATCTTTCCGCCTGATGCTGCAGGAGCTGAGCCTGAGCTTGCAGGTGCTGCGCCGCCACATGCTACAAGACCTAAGGTCATTGCAGATGCCATAAGAACTGCCAATACTTTCTTCATCATAATTTTTCCTCCTAGAATGGATGTATGTGTAAGGACCATTCCTTACTAACTACAATTCTAGAGAAAAACCATAAAATTCCCATTAAATAAACAAAGAAAAAGAGTTGAATATTTTATTCATTTTTTATTCAGTTTCAATTTTCTACGATTTCGGTTGATTTTTTCGGCAGACGGATCACAACTCTGGTGCCCTTGTCATATTCCGACTCGATACTGATACCGTATTCTTCCCCGTAAAAGAGCTTTATGCGCTCATTTACGTTATACAGTCCGTAAATTTTGACATCCCCGGGATTCTTGCCGGACAGGCCTTCTGTTATCTGAGCAAGGCGCTCACTATCCATGCCGATTCCGTCGTCGGTGACAATGATCCTGTAATCATTATCGCCTTCCTCTCCGGTTATGGTGATCTTACCTCCGCCCCTTCTGTTCTTGATGCCGTGATAAAGAGCATTCTCAACAATAGGCTGAACGGTAATCTTGGGGATTTCATACTCAAACAGTTCCTCAGGAACCTCAATCTCATAGCTTAAGATATCCTGATATCTTATCTGCTGGATCTCAAGATAGCTTCTGGCGTGGGATAATTCCTCACGCACTCTTACAAGCTCTTTTCCCTTATTAAGAGAAGACCTGAAGAACTCGGAAAGAGAGCCGACCATCTTAACAACCTGCTTCTGATTTCCGGCCTCAGCAGACCATACAATGGCATCCAATGTGTTGTACAAAAAGTGAGGATTAATCTGGGCCTGAAGAAGTTCAAACTCAGCCTTACGAAGCTGCTTCTGCTCCCTTGTAACCTGCTCCTCGATGGGGCGCGTGATCCACAGCGGTCCTACGATGGAAACGACGATGATAGCCACTGCGATAAAGGCAAATATGCCCACGGAAACCTTGATGGTATTTAAGTAGAACTGACGGTTCTGGGCCTGAGCTATCTGAATCTGACGGTTCTCGTAGTAGATGTACTCATTGATAGTCTCCTGTAAAAGAGCTGTTACTATCTGAACGTCGTTCTCCCAGATCAGCATGTTTGCCTCATACCGGTCGTCATAATTTAGGTTCTCTGTGATGTTGTCAATGTAGCCCTGAAGGTTGTTGAGATACTTGTCCGCACTCTGAAGCCTCTTTCTGTTATCCGGCGTATCCGTAACATCCTTCAGGCTGTCAACAACTCCGCGGGCATCAGAAAGAAGCTGCGGAATCTTGGAATCCGCAGGGGCAACGTTACCCACTATCAAAAGATATGTCTCATAGTCGAAGTCATTTTTGAAATCCAGGGAAAACTCCGATGCCACCACAACGGAATTGAGCATGTCGTCGTAGCGCACGCTCAGCTTCCAGAGGTTGTAGAAAGCAAAGACCATGAACACGATATTGGGCAAAAGAAGTAGCAGATATGATATTCGGATCTGAGTGGCCAGACGGGATTTATTCCTGGTACGGCCTTCCTTTGCAGAAGTACTCATTCCTCATCCTCCATGCGTCCTTTTCCCCTGTACTGGGTTGTGGTCATGCCCGTAGTCTTTTTGAACAGATAGGAGAAATAATGCGGATCCTTGTAACCCACCATAGCCCCTATCTCGTTGCTCTTTCTTGAAGTGGAAAGAAGCAGCTCTTTTGCCTTATCAAGACGGAAATCCGTGAGGTACTTGATGAAGGTCTGGCCCATCTCCTGCCTGAATACCGCGCTCAAATGATTGGGCGAGAAATTAACGTGTGCAGCCAGCGTATTAAGAGAAAGCTCCTCGTCGCTGTAGTGCTGGTCAATATAAGAAATAACCTCGCCAATGACCTCGCGGTAGTGACTCTGCGAGCTGCGCTTTCTAAGAGCGATGGCCTTTTTGAGGATACCGACAAGGTAATCGTAGGTTGTCTTTTCATCGGAAAGCATGTCTGACTGCGGAACCTGGGCATCCACTTCTTCCTTGGAAAGTCCCAGTTCGTTCATGACAAAGTCAGACACCGTGAAATAGATGTCCATGGAAATGTACTGTCTTAGCATGGTTGAGCGAATTGCGTTCTTGCCCATGCCCTTGAAAAACTCATCCAAAAAGAACTCAGTCTCGGACTCATCTCCCATCCTGAGGAACTCCTTAACAAGTCTTCTGTCGATGTGTCTTGGGTCGATCTCCGAGAGGATGACATCGTCTCTCTGGGATTGAAGTCCCTCTTCTGAGCCGAAGAGGAAGTCGCTTTCGCTTGTCAGGTACTGGTGAGCGTAGGCTCTGTTTGCCCAGGTAAAAGAGCTTGGGATGTCCGAAATTCTCTCGACCACCTGACCTACACCTCCGAAATATCTGATGTGCGGATATGAGGAAAAGAGCTCTTTCATCTGCGCAATGGCGTTGTCGATGTTCTGAGTAATCTCTTCGTCGGAATCACCTTTAAATAGGATTGCCTTGCCATCAAGGTTAAGATCAAATAAAAGGGCCTTGTTGGCTGATACTATATCAACCAGCTTGTCGGATACACCAATCACACTGCCTGAATACTCATCTGTCCCGTGCTTGATGGAACGGATCCTTAAGATGAGTACATTGTACCTGAGAGCTGTGATGTTCAGCGATAGCTCTTTTGCCCTGTTAAGAAGATACGGAAGGTCTTTCTCACCCGTTACAAGATTTTCGAAAAACTCATGCTTATCGAGCTCTGTGCGCTCCTTCATATCTTCTTCGTAACGTTTTGCGATCTCGCGCTCTTTTGTCTTTTCTTCGATCTTAGCTGCTACTGCATCAATCTCTTTTAACAGATTCTCACCACTAATAGGCTTGGAGAGATAAGAGCAAACGCCGATCTTGATGGCTTCCTTGGCGTACTCGAAATCCTCATAGCCTGTGAGCAGTACTATTTCTATGTTTGGGAAAGCGGCCCTGACCATCTTGCTGAGTGTGAGGCCGTCCATGAATGGCATCTTGATATCCGTGATGACGATATCAGGCCTTAGAGTCTGGATCATGGAATAAGCAAGCTCCCCATCGCCTGCTTCTCCGCAGAATTCGTAACCGTGGGCTTTCCAGTCCACATTGTTTTTAATCCCCTCGCGGACAACGAACTCGTCCTCCGCCAAAAATACCTTTAACATAACCCCGTATCACCCTTTTTCATTTTTATGGTTTGAAAGCGGCCTGAAGATGGTCATCCTGCCGGTCCAACCAATTATTCTCGTAACTATTATCCCAAAGAAAACGCCCATGCTGTCGATGAAAATATCACGCTTTCCAGGGCTCCTTCCCGCCACAAAGGATTGGTGATATTCATCAAGACAGGCGTAACCCACGCAGAAAATTCCTGCCGAAAACAAAAGCCACAATCCCCTGACCCCATATACATAAAGGGGAAATGCAACCGATACAGCCAGGAGAAAATACTCCGTAAAGTGCGCTGTTTTTCTAATATAGAACTGTCCCTTTTCGGACAGCTGTTCAATTCGTTCTTCGCTCCAGCCCCTGTCCAGAGTCTCATTGGCAATCGTCAAGACCCTCACTCCCACTTCGTAACTGAGCTGCGAGCTCTGGTCCCCTTCCTGCGCCGAGAAGCTGTATATCAACAGCATCATGATGATGGCAGGCACAAAGGACAGCGGCTTTAAAACAAACCTCAGGGTCTGCTTAATATACATCAAAAAGTACTTCATAATATCTTACTGAAATCCCCGTCTGTTACCAGGATACTCTCCATTCCCATATCGTCGGCAATCTTTATATCACTGCCGATTTCGTTTCCTATCATAACACATTTTGCCTTATCGAGGTTGTGTTTATCAAGGAGCATCTGCATGTATTTTGTATCGGGCTTCATGATGAGTTTGTCCGAGGACATGAACAGGTCGTCAAAGAGTTCCGCTATGCCCAGCTCAAGGATTTCCTCCCTGGTGAAGATGCGCTGTGCGTTGGAGAGGAGGAAGATCTTCTTGCCTTTGCGCTTTAGGGATTGCAACATCTTCAGGGTGTCTGGGTAGAGTCTGAAGACATCTCTGGATGTGCGGCGAAAGAAATTACCAAGTCTTACCAGATGCATCGGAGCTACGGTTTCATCTGCATCTTCGAAGTCGTAGATGGGAAGCGGAACGTACTCAGCCTTTGGTCTTACCCTGTCTTCAGGCTTGTCTGAAAGCAGTCTCTCCCAGACCCACTCGATACGGATCTCAGGGTGCTCTGTGCCAAGGCGCTTACCCAGTGCTACGCGCTCCTGTCTGTCCATTTCGAAAAAGACCTCTTTGAGTTTTGCAGGGTCTGTGAGTATAGCTTTGTTTGATGCTGTTATGTACTGTGGCAGCTCTTTTGCAATATAATCACACACTGCCTCCCAGAGCTCAGGTGCCTGTTCGTCGGTGTGTATATCTATCAGCGTGCCATATAGGTCAAAGATGTAATTATCTGTTATCATTTCTAATCCTTTTCATCTGCGAGGGGCATTTCCTGCAATCCAGCTTAGCAACGATATCACGCAGAGCGTTTTTTCTTCAAATGGCGTTTCATTATTCATTACTAAATGCTCTCCTCTTTTCAAATCCACTTACCAGTAACAATGCCAGTACAATCCCTAAGCACATTATCTGATTAGCAGTGATAAGCTTGGTCTCATGCGCTTCTCTGAGAAAATCCAAAAGAATCTTCGCAAAACTATATGCTATTGCAGCATGCAGTGAGTTAAAACGATCTTTCAAATACAAGAATAAAGAAATAGCATATATGCTCAAAAACGCGATAGCTTCCAATGCCTGAATCGGAAAAACATCTCCTCTTTCCGACCCTATATGAAGTGGCCCGGTATAGTCGATTCCACCACAGCATCCGGCAAATGCGCATCCTATCTTTCCAATACCATACATTAGCGGAAGAGAAAGGACACACGAGTCAAAAAAGCTTTTCCCATACTGTGGGGTTATTTTGGACATTATAAATACACCAATCAGCATTCCTGCAGCTCCACCGGAGCTTGTCAGTCCATAACCGTTTGCACCGGATAAAACATAAGTTGTCATAAGCGCCAAATAAATGGAAATGACCAATTCCAGAATTACAGAATAAAAAATAATGTTTGCAGGAACACTCTTTTTCTTAAGAGACAGAGCATATGCCCCGAGCCCAAGCACTATAGATAAACCAATCATTGCGGCATACATATATTTACCCCATCTCAAGACATCCGATAAAATTACTCTCGCAGGATCTAAATGAGAGTTCGCACGCTACCAAGAAAAGAATGATCAGCGTAATGATTATTACTACTTCTACCACATATATAATAAATAGTGTTTTTGCAAATTTATTCTTAGGAGATTTAACTCTGGCTACTATCACAAGAATGATACCTGCAACGAGAAGCATTCCCATCACCGGTACTACATAATCAGAATAGGGGCTTTGCAATGTTGCTTCAAGTCTGTCTACCAAAAATAAAGTGATATGCCCTAATATCCAGCAGATCAGAGATGTCCAGCATAATATTTTAGATCTATCATTGTTTATCATTTTTGTTACCCGTACAAAAACCTTTCACCGTTCAAGATTTCTCTTCATCTTTATAACACATAGCAATAGAAAAATGTTGCATAAATGAGTCACTGGGGACGTTTCACTTTGACTCATTTTGAGTCAAAGTGAAACGTCCCCAGTGACTCATTTTCGTCCTTAGAATCTGATTATAATGATGCCGTAGGGTGCCATGGTCAGGGTGGTATTCTCAAGTGAGCTCCACTCTTCGCCCGTGTTTAGCTGATATGCGATTCCGTTTGAAGCGATGTCAGCTCCGGATACAGGCATATCTGAAGCTTCAATAGCATCGGTAACACTTGATAAATCTATAGTCTTTGCTTCATCTGATGAATTGATGACAACAAACAGTCTCTCAGCATCGTAGTTTCCGCCATCATCTGCCTTGCATGCTCTGACAAAGGCGCAGATGTCCGCATCGGACAACTCCTTAACCACTTCTGTCTCTCCCCTTGCGATTGCTGGGAAGGTGTTGCGCGCCTTGATGGCTGCCTTTACATAGTTGTAGATGGAGGCAGGATCGTCGTACTGCTCATCTGCTGCCGGATATTTCATCTTAAAGTAGTCCATGGCCTTGGGACCCTTGCACATGCCCTCTGCACCGGAGTCTTCTGTCCAGTACATGGGTGCTCTCTTATTCTCGTCCTTACCCGAACCCTTCATTCCGAGCTCTTCACCGTAGTAAATGAATGCATTACCCGGCATCAGAAGGTTAAGTCCCCAGGAGAGCTTTAGCTTGTCCTCAGAGCCTTTTCCCGTGAAGTAGCCGGCACTTCTTGCCATGTCGTGATTTACAAAGAAAGGTGCATCAATGGCCGTTCCTGGTCCGTTTTCTTCAAGTGCTTTCTGGGTGCTCTCAAGAGCTTCTCCATACCTCGACGCCGGAGCTGTACCCCTTGCCACACCTGCGATTACGCCCTCACTTCCCGCATAATCAAAGTCAAAGAAACTGTCGATCCCGCTGGCATAGTACTTGTGATATGTTGCAGAATTGGTCCATGCCTCCGCAACGATGTAGGCATCGGGATTTACAGACTTCACCGTATCATTGAGCCATGTCATAAAATCTATATTTGCAGAGTCATTTCCCGTGTAGTAGTAGGTCACAGCATCAAGCCTGAAGCCATCTACACCGTGCTCCAGCCAGAAGCCCGTGATATCTGCGATTTCTCTTCGAACCGCATCACTGTCCAGATTAAGATCCGGCATTCCCGACCAGAATCTGGCCTCATAGAAATACTCCGTTCCCGGAAGAGGCTCATAGCCTGCAAGCTGCTCGTTTGCAAAGTTGTAGTAGGAGAGCTTTGGGCAGTCTATGTAGAATGAAGCGCTGTAATCGCCATTCTCAAACGTGATTCCGGGGTGATCTTTCAAAAACTCCGCCGCATCTTTAAACCAGGGATGCTCAACCGATGAATGGTTATAAACCTGATCGATGATAACCCGGATTCCCCTGTCGTGGCAGGCCTTTATAAGCTCATCAAAGTCCTCCATCGTGCCATACTCCGGGTCGATGTCCTTATAATCCGTCACATCATATTTATGATAGGTGGACGATGGCGAAATGGGCATGAGCCATATCTCGTTGCAGCCAAGGTCCGTATCGGTTTCCGGGTCCCCATCTCCGATATAGTCAAGCTTATCGATAAGCCCTCTGATATCTCCGACGCCATCTCCGTCGCTGTCGCTAAAGGAATACACAAAGACCTCATAAGTGGTCCTGTACTTGTCGTCAATCACATTCACAGGCAGCACATTCGCAGTCCCCTCTGCACTCTGCGCCACGCTCTCAGCACTTTGCACATCTGCCTGTTCCTCGGCGCCTTTCAACCCAATATTTCCGCCCGTCACGCCGGCAGCTACAACCACCGCCGCAAGAACTGCAGTAAGCCCCAGGGATATCACTTTTTTGTTAAAAGACATCTCAAACTCCTCCACTTAACTCTAATTATTCAAAGCATCCTTCCAATATGCGTCAATCTCTTTTATCTCATAACCGGCAAGTCTTACCCCGTCATAGCAGTGCTCAATTGTAAAAAGAGCTTCCGCTCCGGTTTTAGTATCCTCGCTAAATGCCTGACCTGCTCTGAAATTGCCAAGGCTGTAGTAAACAAGCATGTTTCCGCCGTCAGGTCTTTTCACTGTCTCTACAGGTTGCACTACGTGAGGGTGAGAACCCACCACCACATCGACGCCGCCCTCAGCCATGAGCTGTGCCATGTGCTTCTGATAGTCATTAGGCTCCTTCTCATACTCCAGTCCCCAATGGGCAAATACAATGACGAAGTCCGCTTCGTCCCTTGCACTCTTAAGCTCTTCTACAAACTCTTTTTCCTGCTCCTCTCCCTCCGGAAAGTTATTGAGCAGGAACGAGAAATCATTCTCATTCCCCTGCTCGTTGATACCATAAGTATATCCGAACAACGCAATATTCATGCCGTTTCTGGTAATTATCTTATACGCCCTGTTATCAGAATCGTAGGCGCTGTGCAGCCCAACACAGGTAATGTTATTTTGCTGCAAAAAACCTACCGTCACATCTATACCATACAGCCCACGGTCCATGCTGTGGTTGTTTGCACAGGTTGCCACATCAAAACCCGCATCGGCTATGGCTCTTCCGACACCAATAGGAGTCCCGAAGGACGGATAACCTCCAACAGCAGATGCCTTGTCCACCAGCATGGTTTCAAGCTGGATCACAGAAACATCAGCTTCATTAATGTCTTTTTCAAAAGGCTTGTACAAAAAGTCGTAATTGCCGCCTGCTACGCTCTCGCCGTAAAGATATATATCCTCATGGATTATATTATCACCAAAGCAGGCAAAGCTCACTGTGTTATCCATGTTCTTAAGGCCAAAGGACTGCCAGCTCCAAAGGCAGGCTTTGTCGTTAACATCCTCCGTCAGGAGAAAAGCGCTGTTCTTCTCCATGACCTTCATCCTGACAACCACAGGGCCAATGTCAGATGCGCACCACTTCTGGGTAACGCTTCCATCTTTATTTATATCATAGATGAAGATGTGCTGGCTGTAGCTCTTTTCATCAGATGTGATCCAGTAAGGTCTTGCCGGGCCGAATCTGCCTCTTTTCCACAAAAGAGCTATCAACTCCTCATCACCGTCTCCGTCAAGGTCAGTTACAAAGGCGTCCTGGACTTTGTAGCCATCATCGGACTTATAGAGGATTCTGCCATCTGCTGCGGTCAGAGTCAGCTCTTTTCCCGAAAGCAGAAGGGTCTTTTGTCCGGCTAGCTCTAACCTCTTCTCCTGCCATGTAAAGCCGCCCGGGATATAATTTAGAGCAAATAAACAGCAAAAGGCCGCCACTGCTCCGATGAGCAGTAGCAGCCACAATATCTTTTTCCGGTTTTTAGCAGATGCCGGCCTCTCCATCATTCCCCTACTCTGTAGCTCTGAGTCCACTCAGGCTGGTCCGGTGCAGGCTCTGTTTCAACCCATTCCCAGTTATCATCGACATATCCGCCCTTTAGGATCTGGCGCCACTCAGTGTCAGTCATTCTGTCGGACATAGGTGCTTCAAACTGGTAGAAGCTGTAAACACTTCCGCTTCCAACGTGAAGTTCGCCGTCGATAGGAAATACCACGTACATGGTCTGGGCGTAGCCTGTTCCGACTTCAAGGATGCTTCCGTTGGGATCAGTTGCGATATCAGCAATAACAGGACATGGCACGTTCTCGGGATAAACCTGCTCCTGAGTATCATCTGGGTTATTTACCTCATTCCAGAAGTGCTCGATATATCCGCCGTAGTTTCTTATCCACTCGTAGTCATCATCTGTGAGGGACTCAGCCTTCAGCTCTTTTTCTGAAATCTCAAGGAGCCTCTGGGCGATCTCTGAGAGACGGTTAAGGTTATCCTCATCTCTCTCACTGAGCATTCCAAGGTTAGCAAGACCCTTCAAGGTGTTGTTTGAAAGGAAGATAAATCTGCTGTAGATCTTGGGTTCAGGATCAACATATCCTCTGTCATCCGGTGGAGTGTCGTATCCGCCGCCCATCTCAGCCATTACTGACTTTGAGTAAAGGATGGTGTCGTGCTTGAGCTCTGCAAATGAACCTGCAAAGCACTCGAGATTTCTTTTATCCCACTCTGCACTCTGCATGAACATAGGATAGCCCTCGCCCTTGGACTCAAACAGAGGTCTTAAGGTGTTCAGCCAGCCTGCATACAGGCTGCTGTTCCAGATCTTGGGATCTTCGTTGTTAAAGTGCTCGGTGGCAGTGTTCATATTCTTCTCGTAATTCTCATATTCATATGCACCCTGCTCTTTCAGGATTGCAACAGCCTGGTCGGAGCCGAGAGCTGCAGCGGTATCCAGGGTATCAGGCAGATATCTCCTGTCGCCGTTTGAGTTTTCTTTTACCGCACTGAAAATGAGCTTTTGCATGATTGCTGCATCCACAGTAAATCTCTGGCCCATGAAACGGAAAGATGGGATCACGGGATCATCACCTTCCATGACGGGAACTGAATTCACTGCCGGAGGATCAAGCTCTTTTGCTGCCAAAAAGACCTTTGCAAAGGCCGTATCGTCTGAAGAAAGGGTCGCTACATCAGGCACTGAGCCGTAGCACTGCTCGATCGCAGCTGAGAACTGGTCGTATCCTGGATCGTCAGAAGCACCGGCAAAGAAGGATGTAACTGAGTAAATGTTCTTCCAGGCCTCATCATCGCTTGCAAGGGCGCTACTTATAAGGCATGCGCTTCTGACCATATCTTCGTCATCAAGCGCCATAGGGATGCGTCCGTACCACATCATGGCCTTAAAGTATTTCTCAAGCTGCTCATCGCCTTCGTAGTAGCCCCTTGGCTTGTACTGGGTGTAGTCCTCCTTAAGCCCAGAAACAACGCAGTCATCAATAGCCTCGGCGCCGTTTATCTTGTCAATCTCAGCTTTGACTGCGGCTGCGAAATCCGCGTCATCTACAGGAGCAGCTACAGTCTCATCCTGAAGGTATGCTCCTACGTAAAAGAGCTCTAAGTTCCTAAGTGCTGCGCTCTCCCACTTTGTGCCCTTTAAGGTATTGTACTGCTCTGTGCTCTTTGAAAGCATCTGGGTGCTGAGCTCTTTAAGCTTGTCAGCAAGATAGTCTTTCTCCGTGTTCTTCATCAGATGTGCAAAGTACAGGTGATAAGTATGCATCAGAGAATCCACTGTTACAAAGTTTGGGAAAAAGAAATAACGATTGTCCTCATAAATCTCGTAGAATTCATCAGCTCCGCTCTGATTCTTTATGGCAAAGCCGTTCTTTACAAGCGCATCCCTAAGGAGCGTCGGATCGTTCCACTCAGATTTGTACTGAGGTTCAAACAGATATGCATAGTCCGGATGATAAGTTACATTTGAAAAATCCGGAGCGATTGTATATGGCTCCACACTTGGAACCAGAGCCTCATCATAATATATCTCCTCCTCATCTCCAAGAAGGGATGGAAGTTTACCGATTGCTGCAGTGCTTGAAGCATCGCTCTGCTGGGTATCAGCAGATGTATCAGCCTGCGCTGCGCCGTCCGCATCCTCACTTGCTTCCTGCGCCACCTGATCCTGCCCCCCAGACTGCTCATTAGTGCTGTTTCCTGCTGCTCCGCATGCAGTGCACAGCATGGTCATAGATAATAGCATCGAAAGTACACGTCTTTTCATAATACACTTTCCTCCTCTACCACATTATAACCAAATATCCACCCCAGGTAAAATCCATGAGTCACCGGGTGTGAGTCACTGGGGACGTTTCACTTTGACTCACTTTGAGTCACTGGGGACGTTTCACTTTGACTCATTTTGAGTCAGTGGGGACGGTTCTCTTCCAACATATCTTCACATTTTCTATACCCATCAGGCACTTTTTCGGCTATATATAGAAAGATTTTGCCTCCAAAAGTTTTTGGGTGCCAAATTTTCTACGCCCACAGCCAAGTTTTTATCATATATATAGAAAATTTAAAATCAGGTCTCACCAATTTCTACGCCCACACCTCACTTTTGTGCATATATATAGAAAAATAGGCTCAATCATCCTTTTCAACACAAATTTTTTCTATACCCATCAGGCACTTTTTCTCATATATGTAGAAAATTAGATGAATAAAATTTCTTCAGCATCACAACCAGCAGACCACAGATTCTTTGTGATGCATCCCTCGACAATTCAAGACAATCGCCATAGTCTCTGCATAACCCGTGCCCTTGACTCATTTTGTGAGTCAAAGTGAAACGTCCCCGGTGACTCAAAATGAGTCAATCTGAAACGTCCCCGGTGACTCAAAA
>NZ_KE384203.1:277125-871250 GCF_000424525.1 Butyrivibrio sp. FCS006
TGAAACGTCCCCGGTGACTCAAAATGAGTCAATCTGAAACGTCCCCGGTGACTCAAAAAACTCCCCGGCTTATACCGGGGAGTTCTGAAATAATTATCTTTGTTTTATACCTCAGCGCTTACGCTCTCAGAAGCCATCTCTTTCTTCTTAGCAAGGTACTTCTTGATTGCCTTGTACTCAAGGAATGCAATCAGAGCAAGAAGAAGTGCATCTACAGCATAGAGGATCTTAACCCATGTAGGAAGTCCTGTGCTGATGTTCTTGTCATAAGCGCGGCTGTTAACAACAGTGTAGAGAATGTTCTTGGAAGCCTGTCTCATGGCAATAACTGATGTAGCAGAAGTCTGATCTGTAACTGTTGACTGAGGTGTCTCGTATGTAGCCAGCATCAGGTCGCAGCCGTTTCTGATCATTCTGTCTGAATCCTGGTAACCGTAGCCACCGAAGTAGTCAGTCTCTGCAAGACCTCTAAAGCCCCACTCGCCACGAAGTACTGTGTTAAGGAGCTCTGAGCAAGCCTCAGCGGGAACTGTTCCGATGTTGTTGAAAGCTACCATGGTTGCTGCAGGGTTTGCCTTCTTGAATGCGATCTCGAAGGACTTAAGGTAAACTTCACGAAGTGACTGCTCGTTGAGCCATGTGCAAAGGAAGCCTGTTCTGTTGGTCTCCTGATCATTGGTTGCAAAGTGCTTAACGTATGAGTAAACACCGTGAGCTCTTGCTCCGTCTACTGCCTTAGCGCACATCCAGCCTGCAAGAACACCGTCCTCTGAGTAGTACTCGAAGTTACGTCCGGCAAAAGCACTTCTGTGTGTGTTGGTAGCAGGTGCATACCATCCTGAAACATCCATTTCATCAGCCATCTGTCCGATTGAATCACCGAATGCATAGGCAAGATCCTTATTCCATGTGCAAGCAATCATTACTGCTGCAGGGAATCCGATTGAACCCTGGCCTGTGAAGTTGTTGTTGATGGAAGCAGGTCCATCACAGTCATAAGTCATGACTTTGTCTATAGAATCAACTGCTGATGTCTCATATCCGCCGAGAGCGATAAGGGTGTTCATCTCTGATACGGTGAGCTCATCAAGCAGTGAATCCCACTTAGCATCATCATAATCTACGCCGCGGAGGTCAGCAAGCTTAACTCCGTTCTTAGCACCTGTTGTAGGCATTACATCTGCATCGTTGTTGTATGCAGTAGGATCATAGTTTGTCTCGTTAAAGTATGTAGCCTTGTAAGCATCTGACATCTCAGTAGTTGCAGGTGCTGCAGTAGCCTCATCATAATTTGCAAATCCGTCTGCTCTTGAGAGATATGTAAATGAATCTCCCTCAGCAAATCCGAACTGGTTTGTTGCTGCAACGAAGTCAGACTCACGCTTGTTTGACTCGTCGTAAACAACCTTTGTATCTACTGTTACGTTCTCACTTGCGATCTTGTTGTGAGCATCTGTGTTGATTGAGATCTCGTAGTCTCCTGCCTCAAGTACGTAGCATCCCTCACCATAAGTGTCATAGGAAGCCATATCTTCAAGGGCAAAAGAGATATTTACAGTCTGAGAAGCTCCTGCCTCAAGGAGGTCTGTCTTCTCAAATGCAATAAGGTTTGCAGCTGACTTCTCAATTCCGCCGTTTGTATAAGGAGGATTGTAGTAAACTTCAACTACGTCCTTACCTGCAACGCTACCTGTGTTTGTAACTGTTACGTCAAAAGAAACTGTCTTGCCGTCGTTGTTTACAGGACCCATCTCCTGAGTGAAGGTTGTGTATGAAAGGCCGTATCCGAAAGGATATACAACAGCGCTGTCATAATCAAACTCCATGTTGCCTGCCTCTGCCTCAGCAAAAGCTGTCTCGTAGAATCTGTATCCAACATAGATACCCTCTACGTAGTTAACGAATGTAGGATAAGCCATTCCGCCCTCAGCGAACATGTTCTCATATCCGAATTCTGTCATGTTTGTGTAATCAAAGTCGCCAAAGTTGTTAGCTGTAGGTGTTGCATGAAGGTCAGCAACGAATGTATCTGCTGTCTTACCTGAAGGATTAACCTGACCTGCAAGGATCTCGCCAAGTCCGTCAAAACCTGTCTGACCTGTGCCTGGGCAATAGATAACTGACTTGATCTGTGAATAGTCATTTACAAAGCCAAGCTCCATAGCGTTAGCTGAGTTTACAATAACGATAACCTTGCTGTAATCTGATGTAACCTTGTCAAGAAGAGCCTTCTCTCTGTTTGAGAGCTCAAGGTATGACTTGTTTGCATCAAGGTCATCAGCCTGCTCTGAGTAACGTGTTCCTGTTCCTCCGAACCAGCTGTTTGGATCAAAGTTATATGTGTCAACGCCGTCGTAGCTTACAGGAAGATCGGCGCCTTCACCACCTGAACGGGCGATGAAGAAGATTGCTGTGTCAGAATAGTCTTTTGCTGATGTAAAGAGGTCCCCGTACTCATCAATTGTAGGCTCCGGAATTGTCCAGTCCTGACCCATCATTCCAACTGAAGGTCTTGAATCTCTCCAGCCCTTGTAGAAGTCTACGAGTTCCTGGTTGTACTCGATTCCTGCATCAGTAAGTCCCTGAAGGAAATCAACTGTAGGATATGCTGCTGAGAGCGCTCCTGAACCAGTTCCGCCGTAGATAGGATTGGTTGAAGACCATCCGAATACATTTACCTTTGTTCCTGATGCAAGAGGAAGTGCTGCGGAATCATTCTTTAAAAGAACTATTCCCTCCTCTGCGATCTGTGTGCAGAGCTCTTTTGCCTGCTCAGAGGACTCCTCGGAAATCTTTCCGCCGCCCATTGCCATGTTTACCATAGAATACATAGGTACAAGTAAGATATTGGTAACAACAAGTACCAGTGTCAAAAGAAATACAAGCCATGCCTGCTTTCTTACGAAGCCCTTCAAAGGCTTCTTGATCTTGATTGCTGCGATCGTGCAGATGATTGCTGCGACAAGTACCACACCGATAATCACCAGCTGTGGGATCATTGTGTTAAGTACTGCAATGACGTCCGCAATGTTGATTTGTAACATATTCTTTTTCTCCTTCCCATTAAAAAAACTTGTTATTTTACTCGGCGCTCTTTGGTGTCTCAGGGAATATTATCTTGTTAACAAAGAAGAATACCACCATTGACACTCCGCCGTTTAAAACCGTAGTTCCGATGTTGTAAACCCATGCAGGAACGAACTTTCCTGCAACAGCTACCCAGATGCAGTTGATGGAATTTACTATGCAGGTGATAACGATGAATGCCAGCACATACCATGCAATCTGCTTTCCCGGCTTGTCGTGATTTCTAAACACGAAAAGCTTCTGGATCGGGAAATTTATACACTCGCCGATGATCATTGCGATCATGTAAGCTGTGAAGTAAGCAAGTCCGCCATGAGCCTGGTCGTATCCCAGGATGTTCCACTGGAAAGTCTCTCCGAAGAGTGTCAGCGGAATTCCCGGCCAGCCAAAGCTGCGATCTCCAAGAAAGGCAAATGCAGCCGGCAGGAACGTTAGCAGCAGGTACTTAAATACTGTGATGGCGTTACTTACGATAACGAAGAGTCCGCCCTCTCTTACCCACTTGGCTACGGCAGGATGCTTTGTAGCAAAATCATTCCAAAATTTCATTTCTTTAATCCCCTCACTTTTTCATCTTTGCCTCATAGGCTTTGTTCTTCTTGCTGTTTCTAAAGTATCCGCCTATTACGGCTCCAAGTCCCTTGAAGAAGTGGCCGTTCACAAGATTTACGATTCCGTCCACCATCTCCATGCTAACGGCTCCGCCCGTCATCTTGGCCATGGCCCTGAAAGGCATGTTATAGATGAAAAGAGTGTTCAGATCCGGGATACCTTTTTCGTCAGCCTTTTTCTTCATGGCTGTAAGGCGCCCATAAGCAAATCTCGCAAGTCCGCTCTTTGCGTAATACATCTGGCACAGAGCATCGTTCCTTGTGAGCTCTCCACTCCACTTTCCATCAGGTATCGGTCTTCCAAGAAGCTCCTCAAATTCTGAGTCCTTAACATTCTCAATCTTACCTGTGTAGTAGGAAGCCATCTTCTCTTTTGCATAAGAGAAATCCTGTGTAGTTCCTTTGATCTCAACATCAGCACACGCTCTGATATCTGCGCTGCTGCTTCCAATCATCACCCTGTACTTTCCGCCTTCAACTTCCCATTTACCGGTCTTTACGTTGTAATAGCGGAATGATTTATCGTCAAAAGAGATTGTGACCTTCTGACTTTCACCGGCTTTCAAATAAACTTTCTTAAAGCCCTTTAGCTCTTTTGCAGGTCTGAAGACCTTTCCGTCCGGAAGGGATACATAGAGCTGTGCTACTTCTGCTCCGTCCTTATCACCTGTGTTTGTTAAGGTAAAAGACACTCCGCTTTCATCTGCTGTAATGTCTGTATATAAGAAGCTCGTGTATGAGAGTCCGAACCCAAATGGATAAAGCACAGGAACATCTGCTGTGTCATAGTATCTGTATCCCACATAGAGACTTTCTCTGTACTCTGAGTTTCTCTCCTGACTTGGGTAGTAGCGGTAAGCAGGTGTATCCTCATGTCTTCTCGGTATTGTCTCTGAGAGCTTACCGGAAGGATTGACCGCTCCTGTAAGGATGTCCAGTGTAGCTCCTGCTCCTGCCTGTCCGTTAAGGTAACAGTGGAGAAGGGCCTTGAAGTAGTGGTGCCAGGGCATCTCGATTGCTGAGCCTGCGCTGATAACACCTACCAGGTTTGAATTAACCTGTCCAAGTTCCTGAAGCAGATTTATCTGATTCTGAGGAATTCTCATATGAGTTCTGTCCATTCCCTCAGACTCTGAGTTTTCATTAAGTCCAAAGAAGAAAAGAACTATGTCAGCTCTTGAAGCAAGATCCAGTGCTTCCTTCTTTGTCTGTGCATCCTCTTCTCCGTTCCTTGAATATCCGCGGCTCATGCCCACAACCTGGAGGTCATAGCCTTTTACCATCTCTGATATAGTCTCAACCCTAGTTGGATTAACAAGGGAAGATCCTGCTCCCTGATATCTTGGAACAAAGGCGAAGTCACCGATTATTGCAACCTTAGCACCCTTCTTAAGAGGAAGAATACTGTCTTCATTCTTTAACAGTATTGCGCTCTCAGCTGCTGCCCTTCTGGCAATACCGTGATGTGCATTCTTATCAAAATCTTCTTTTCTGCTTTTTGCATTTGCAGTTAGAGTAATAACTGCATCCATGAGTTCATCCACTCTCTCATCAAGGTCTTTTTCCGAAATCTTGCCGGAACTTACTGCTTCGATAAGCTCTCTTGCTGAGTCAAGACCCGGATTTGGCATCTCAAGGTTTGAACCTGCTGCAACTCCGAGTGCGTGGTCATTACTTGCGCCCCAGTCGGTGATCACGATTCCGTCAAATCCCCACTCATCTCTGAGGATCTCTTTTAACAGATGTTTATTCTCATTGGCGTAGGTGCCGTTGACCTCGTTGTAGGCCGACATGATCGTCTTAGCGCCGCCCTCTTTAACTGCTATTTCAAAGCCTGTAAGGTATATCTCTCTTAAGGTTCTTTCATCCACAACGGAGTTCATGGCCATTCGGCGAAGCTCCTGTGAATTTACCGCAAAGTGCTTGGGGCAGGCATATACGCCCTGTGACTGGATTCCTCTAACATAGGAAGCTGCCATCTTGCCTGCAAGGTACGGATCCTCTGAGAAATATTCGAAGTTCCTTCCGCAGAGAGGACTTCTCTTTATATTAAGACCGGGTCCCAAAAGGATGTTCACGCCCAGTGCCATAGCCTCTTCTCCCAGCGCATCACCAAGGGTTTCGCCCAGGTCCTCGTCCCAGCTGTTTGCAATTGTGGCTGCTGTAGGGAAGCATGTGGCAGGAAGTGACTCGTTAAGTCCAAGATGGTCTCCCGCTCCGGCCTGCTTTCTGATACCGTGAGGTCCGTCTGAACAAAAGATTGAAGGAATTCCTACTCTTTCAAAATCTCTTGTCTCCCACTCGCCCTTTCCGCTAAGGAAAGCTGCCTTCTCTTCTATTGTCATTTTTGAGATAATGTCCTGATGTTTCACGATCTTACTCCTTTCTCATGACTTTATCCTAGCACGCAAAAAAAATCGTGCCGTTTTTGTCACAAACGGTACGATTTTTGTCATGAACGGTAATTAAATTATCTGGAATGTTTTTCCTTCTTTTCCTCATACATGGCGTCATCCATGCGCTTTAGGAAGTTATCGATGGAGTCGTGAGCCGGCTCATAAATGCTGCCCCCAAGAGATAATGAGAGCTTATATCTTCTCTCCTCAGTTTCATTGAAAAGTTTTAACTCGTCCCTGATGCTGGTGATAATGCTCTGAAGCTGTTTCTCCGAGACTCCCTTGATAAGAATTATAAACTCATCTCCGGCAAATCGCAGAGCAACTGCCTTGTCAGGCTTTCCGAAAGTAAGGATTCTTGCCACATCTATAAGTGCCTCATCACCATAGGAATGTCCGTAGGTATCATTGATCTGTTTAAAATAGTCCACATCGATCATGATTCCGCCAAGGTTGTTTTTCTCCCTTGTGCTGGTCTCAAGCAAATAATCAAGATAAGCTCTGTTGTAAAGACCTGTAAGCTTATCAAGATATGAAAACTCGTTCTGAATGGACATATAGATTGCTGTAAGTCCGACAGCTGTGGATATCCACATCAGTGATACTCCGTAAATAACCACCTGAATGGCACAGCCCAAAACTATTGGACCGATCATAAGATAAAGAGGGAAAAACCTGATCTTTCCGTATCTTCTCTCATAGCCCTTGTAAATAAATATACTGAAAAGAACATATCCGATATCTACAATATAGTACACATAACTAAAGGGAAGCCTGCTGTAAACATTCTGCTCATCAATCCTGAAGATGATGGGCACAAACATATTGACAAGCGCTATAATAACCATTATTACTGCCGGTATAAAGGCATAGGTATAAATTCTTTTTACCCTGGTCATGGAACGGTATAGCTTAAGATCCTCATAAAGACACCAGGAAGCAACAAAAAGAGGATTCGCCGCAAAACAAAACGTATTGGTCAGAATATTGACCAGCCTCATGCCGGGTTTGTTTATTCCATCCACATAAAAAGAAATAAAGTCAACGACACAGGCCACCATGGTAAGAATAGCTATTACGGTATATATCCTGAATTCCGGATGTTTGTCATCGGATCTTCTGATTCTGCTGCTGATAAGAAGAGAAACGAGCAGAACAAAACCCATAAAATCCGATGTGCCTACAGCTCCTATATTCATAAAGTGCCTCCGCGAGGTATTAGTATTTTAAGCTCAAACCAATTCTTGTTTACGTCAAAAGTGACAGTTCCATGATATTTATCGACAGTATATCGTATACTCTTTAACCCAAAACCGTGACTTGTTTTATCGGCTTTTGTTGTAACAGGGTAACCATTCTTGATCTTTATCTGATTTTCACAATAGTTATTTATCTGTATTATAACAAAATTCTTCTTCGTAGACACTGACAAATGAATGAGTCTCTTTTCCGGATCTTCTATGAGCGACACGCTCTCAATGGCGTTATCAAGGGCATTTCCGAATATCGTACAAATATCTGCCACGTGCATAAAATCCAGGATATTGCCATCTGCAACACAGGTCACCTTGATGTTATTTGCCCTGCAGTTCATCATCTTACCTGCGATCAGCGTATCCAGAACGCTGTTTCCGGTCTCAAGCTCAGGGCTGTAGGACTCAAGCTCCTGCTCCATGTCATCAATCCACTTCTGACGCTGTTCATCGCTCATCTCTGCGCGAAGCCCCGCAATCTGATGCTTAAGGTCATGGTACTTGACGTTGATCATGTCAAAGGTGGTCTGGTAGTTTCTGTACTTATCGTATTGGACCTTTAACATTGAGTGGATGTTACTCAGCTCTTTTTCCGCAAGAAGCTCACAGATACGGCTCTGATAAACGTAAAGAATCATGATTCCCGCGACGTCAACAAGAGTCCTTATGTAGAACACATCCGCAGCAACACCTGCTGAAAACGGAGTATTTGAAAAAATGAAGCTAAGATTACTGAAAGCAAAGATAGCAGCTGCAATGATCACTGCTGCAAACAGTTCGTGGGTGTTTATCTCCAGCTGGAAGATTCCCCTCGTAATGCTCTTCTCCATGTGGAGAGCCCAGATAAATACAAAGGCATACACAGCAACGAGGATGATGATCTGAAGTATCTGCGAGTCATTGAGCTTTGCAAAAAAACATGCCAGCTGCCACTCCAGCGATGCAGCCAGCTCCGCCAGAAGAAACGCCCTTGCACAGTAATATCCAATGACATTTACCGTGTCCTCACAGACGCTGTACATGAATACGAACATAAAAAACACAGCCATCAGCATGCAGGGAACCCACATGAACAGCGGAAGGTCTTTTGTATATACAAGAAAAAGAGACTGCACAATAAGTGCAATTACTGAAATCAATATAAATTTGTTCCTGCTCACCTTGCGCTTAAGGACAAGGCAATATATAAAACAGGCCAGCCACTCTGCTATGGCTGTGTATAGTCTTGGTATATCCTGATAATAATTTTCCATATTATGATCCTGCCATGTAATCCGTCAGTGCCGCCATGAAGTCGTTTTTCCTGGCGCGGCTGATAAGGAGCTGCTTGCCTGCTATGATGCACGCACCCTTCTCAACACCGTCCACATACTTTAGGTTCACCAGATACCCCTTGTTGCTCCTGAAGAAATTGTAGGGTGCAAGCTGCTGCTCAAAGTCCGAGAGCTTGGCTCTTATGGTAAACTCACCGGCTCCGGTGTAGAAATTCAAGTTGTGCCCCTGGCTCTCTATATAAAAGATATTGTCGATATCAAGCTTTTTTACTCCGGATGACATCTCTATGGAAATGATGTTGGAATCCTCTTTTTTGACCCTGCCAAGGGCTCTGTCGAGCTTCTGCGAAAAGGCAAAGTAACTCACGGGCTTAAGGACATAGTCAAGGGCGTCAACCTGATACCCTCTTATGGCATAGTTAGTCATGTTGGTGATAAACATGATGACCACGTTCTGATCAAGCTTTCTGATCTCCTCTGCCGCCGTCATGCCATCCATGAGCTTCATCTCTATGTCCATGAGAATGATATCAAACTGACTCTTATAGCCGTTTGTTATCTCATCTCCGTCCTTAAACCTGGTGATCTTGAAATAATTACCGCTCTCCTGCTGATACTTATTCACAAACTCGATAAGCTGCTCAGCATAGGAATCCTCATCCTCTACGATTGCAAGATTTATCATCCGTAACCTCTCCTGTCTCTGTTACGAATTATTATACACTATTTGTGTCTTTTTATGGCAGAGGTATAGCAAGGGGAACACAGTGGCAAAAGTCCCGCTCGGTGGCCGGTCAGCCTTATATGCACAATTTTTGCTCATTTAAACCGAGCACTCCGTAAAGCCCAGGGCAGCAATCTCTGCGTGTGGGACACTTGAGATTACTTGGTCTTTCCTCCATGGTTTACAAATCGCAAAATATTGTGCATATAAGGCTGACCGGCCACCGAGTGGGACTTTTGTTTCAACGTTTTTCCTTCATGTTATAATATGTGTATTATGAAGATAGAAAATACATTATACATTATGAATATAGATATACTTGAGGATCAGACGCAGTTTGATCTCTGGTATGATAAGATGCCTGATTTCAGGAAGAGAAAAGTCGACGCCCTGAAGCCTCATCGCTCTAAGCTGTTATCTCTCGGAGCAGGAATGCTTTTGGACAAAGCTATGAAAGATTGTGGTTTTGATGATTATGAGATAGAGCTCTCAGAGAATGGAAAGCCACGCATTAAGGGGCGTGGAGATGTCTTTTTCAACATATCCCACTCTGGTGAGATGGTCTGCCTTGGCATTTCAGATAAGGAGATTGGCGTGGATGTTGAGAAGGTCAAGCACTTTAGGGAGAGCCTTATCAATTACGTATTTATGCCACAGGATCAGGAACTGGCAAAAGAGCTGGCGATGAGTGAAAGTGACATGGACAAAGTCTACACGAGGCTCTGGACCATAAAAGAGAGTATAATGAAGCACACCGGAAAAGGAATCTCTCTTGGACCGAAGACCATTTTATTGAGGCTTGAAAACGGCAAAATAAAGGCCTCATCAGCCGCGTGCGACTGTGAGGCGCTAAATTTGATACCTTATGAAATCGATGATTATCAGATAACTATCTGTTCAGAGTGCGAAGATTTCACTCTCCTGAAGCCATTTTGAGTTCTTCTTCGTGAAGCTCCTGAATCTCATCTACTGCGGAAAGCATGGGTTTAACGTGCTTTCCTTTTATTTTTCTGTCCACATAGTTCTGTGTTATCTTCATTACTGTTCCCGAAAGTGCAAGAACACCTATAAGGTTTGGAATAGCCATCATTCCGTTGAAGGTATCCGAAAGATCCCAGGCAAGTGTAAGGTCCATAGTTGCACCAACCATGATGAAGATTACGAATATCAGCTGATAGATCTTGGCTGACCTAGTACCAAAGAGATACTCAAAAGCCTTGCTTCCGTACTGGCTCCAGCCAAGTACAGTTGAGAAAGCAAAGAACAGGATCGCAATGGCGATAAATGCTGCTCCGGCACGACCGTATACTGTTGAGAATGCTTCTGCAACAAGAGCTGTTGATACTGCATCAGAAATAACTTCACCTGTATCGAGATTAACAAGTCCGCTGGAAAGAACGGCGAAAGCTGTAAGTGAGCATACGATGATGGTGTCTGCAAATACCTCGAAGATTCCCCACATTCCCTGAACTACAGGTTCTCTTACGTTTGAAGAGGAGTGAACCATAACGGAAGATCCAAGACCTGCTTCGTTTGAGAATACGCCACGCTTCATTCCCCACTGCATAGCATAAGCAACTCCGCTTCCTACGATTCCGCCGCCAACTGCTCTCATACCGAAGGCACCCTTGATTATTGATGCAAATACAGCACCTGCCTTATCAAAGTTGAGAACAATGATAACGATTGTGCAGACCAGATAGATAACTGCCATGAAAGGCACCAGTCTCTCGGTTACGGATGCGATTCTTTTAAGACCACCTACGATAACGAGGCCTGCCAGAGCCATAAGGAGTGCACCTGTGAAGACATGTGGAATTCCAAAGGCAGAATTCATGTTGACCGCAATTGAGTTGATCTGGCTCATGTTGCCGATACCAAATGAAGCTATTACGCAGAATAAGCTGAACATTACTGCCAGAGCTGCACCGATATGGCCAAAGCCCTTCTTGGAGCCAAGGCCGTACTTAAGGTAGTACATGGCGCCTCCGCACCACTCGTTGCGCTCGTTCCTTCTTCTATAGTAAATACCAAGAACATTTTCAGAGAAGTTGGTCATCATTCCGAAGAATGCTACGATCCACATCCAGAAGATCGCTCCGGGACCACCTGAAAGAATAGCCGCTGCAACACCCGCGATATTACCTGTTCCGATGGTTGCTGCAAGCGCGGTACAAAGACTCTGGAACTGAGAGATCTGCGTGTCATCTTTGCCTGTGTGGGCTGTGACATGCTTATCCTTGAAGATTCCACCGATAGTACTCCTGATCCAGTGTTTAAAATGTGAGATCTGGAATACCTTTGTAAGAATTGTCATAAGGATTCCGGTTCCCACAAGCAGAATCAGCATGGGAAGTCCCCAGACAAAACCGTTTACAGCATTGTTGACGTTCTCAACGTTACTTAGTAAATTGCCCATATACATCTCCTCCTAAAGCCACGATAAAGCAAAAAGGCGCACGAAATGAATCGAAACGCCTTTGTTTTGAGATAGTATATCATACTGCACTGCATTAAAGCAATAAAGATTTTTAATTAATCATCAAATAGTGGTGTAGAGAAATATCTTTCTGCTGTATCAGGAAGAACGGTCACTACTGTCTTTCCGGGGCCAAGCTTTTTAGCCAGCTTCAGGGCTGCTGCCACATTGGTTCCGCTGGATATTCCGCACATAAATCCCTCAAGTCTTGCCAGGTCCTTGGATGTATTGATGGCTTCATCATCAGTCACAACACAGATGTGATCGATAATTGACTGATTTAAGATATCGGGAATAATGCCGTCGCCGATACCCATCTGCATATGGGTTCCGATGTTTCCGCCTGCAAGGATTGCAGCGTTTTCAGGCTCGGCAGCCCAGATCTCGATATCCGGGTATTTCTCTTTTAACACTTCTCCGATACCTGTGAGGGTTCCACCGGTGCCGATTCCTGAGCAGAAGCCGTGGATAGGTCTGTCTGCCTGCTCAAGGATCTCAAGAGCTGTACCGTTCTTGTGTGCCAGGGTATTGTTGGGATTTTCAAACTGCTGAGGTACAAAGACCTTTGGATTCTCATCGCGCATCTTAAGAGCAGTCCTTAGGCACTCGTCTATGCATTTACCTATATCACCGTCGTCATGGATAAGAACAACCTCAGCGCCGTAATGTTTAATGAGCTTTCTTCTCTCCTCGCTTACAGAGTCGGGCATGATAATGATGGTCTTATATCCTCTGACTGCACCAACCAGCGCAAGGCCGATTCCCTGATTGCCACTGGTAGGCTCAACAATTATTGTATCCTCATGTATAAGGCCCTGTTTCTCAGCCTCTAATATCATGTTAAGAGCAGTTCTGGTCTTGATGGATCCGCCGATATTGGTTCCCTCAAACTTAACCAGTATCTCGGCGCTGTCCTCTCCTGCCATCCTTCCAAGCTTAACCAGCGGAGTATTCCCGACTGCATCAAGTACATTCTCATAAACCATGTGAGCGCTTCTCCTTCCAACAAATACCTATGCAAAGAATAATACAACAAAAGGCTGAAACCATCTAGATTTCAGCCTTTTATAAAGAGCAGGGGAAGCAGGATTCGAACCCGCATGAACGGTTTTGGAGACCGTGATACTAGCCATTGTATGATTCCCCTATTCAGCTTATGTGGCTTTCTTAACGCGAACCACGAAAGCTATTGTAGCATCTATATTGAATCCTGGCAAGAGCAAATATAAAGTTTTTTAATTTATTTTTATGTCTACAAAAAATCTTAAGAATTCTATCGTAAATCTTAAGATTTTTCGACGGTAAATCTTAAGAATTTGCTTTTATAATATCTCCTGTCGTGAGGATATTCTTCCTTGCCAACATATCACAGCTAATTGCTGTCGTGGCGGTTTTCCGCCATTTATCCAACACTCCTTGCAAGAAGATATGAAAAACAGTAATACGAAAGGTAATTTAATGAAACAATCAAATATAGAAAACACTGTAACAACCATGAACTATTTAACTGCTACCGGGCCAGTTGCTGTGGGTATGACAAACGACTACATGTTCCGCATTGTCTTTCAGGAGAACAAGTATGCTTTAAAAGGGCTAATAGCTTCTGTACTACATCTGGATCCTGAAACTATCGAGGACATCGCCATCTCAAATGAAATAAAGCCCGGTCAGAGAATAACCGATAAAGAATATCGCATGGACATATTGCTATTAATAAACAATTCCCAAACTATAAATCTTGAGATGCAGCTACGAAACCAGGGTAACTGGAAGCATCGTTCACTTGCATATCTGTGTCGAGAGTTTGACAACCTGGATCATGGCGATGATTACGATAATGTACAACCCACATATCAGGTTGGGTTTCTTGGTTTTTCTCTCTTTGAGGACCACCCTGAATTCTGTGCAAGATACCAGATGCGCAATGAAAAAGATGGATACCTATATACTGACAGGTTCAATCTGATTGTGATAGAATTAATGCATGAAGAACTCGCAACAAAGGAAGACATCGCCTGCGGTATCGATAAGTGGGTACGTCTTTTCAAAGCAAAGACATGGGAGGATCTTAAGATGGTAGCACAAGATAACCCTTATATGACTTCTACTGTTGAATCAATGTATCTCTCAAACACAGACAGAAATATCCTGAAAGTTGCAAGGGAACGTGAAGATTTTCTTCGCAGCCAGGCTTATAAGGATAAGAAGCTTAAAACCCAAGAAGCAGAAATTAAATCTCTGACTTCTGAAGTTGACCGCCTTCGCAAGTTATTAGAGGATAATGGTATAACTCCATAACAAATTGATCAAAAATAAACACCAGCTCATCACGAGCTGGTGTTTATTTTTTGATTGCCTTAAAGACTCTTTATGCTGTCAGTCTTGAAGATGAACTTAACGCTGCTGTTCTCCTCTTCGCTTGATCCGCCGAAGCTGTTGTAATTGCTGCCGGCTTCCTGGATAGCGCTCATTCTGTCAGCGAAATCTGAAAGGTCACCGTCGAATGCCTCGTAAAGTCTCTTGATTCCTTCTTCATCAAGCTTGATCACACCATCAAGGAGCTGCTGCATACCATCCTCAAGTGTTACAACGCCGTCATCAAGCTGCTTAGCGCCGTCATTAAGCTCTTTTGCACCATCATTAAGATCGCCTGCGCCCTTTAAGAGCTCCTTAGCTCCGCTGTTTAACTGTCCTGCGCCATCGTTGAGTTCTACTGTTCCATCGCTGAGCTTGTTTGCTCCGTCAGCAAGCTTGTTTGCACCATCATTAAGTTCGCCGTTCTTTGAAACAAGAGTACCTGTTCCTGCTGCAAGCTTATCAGCACCTGCGCTGATCTCCTGAAGGCCACCATCAAGCTGAGCTACTCCGCCATATACCTGCTTTGCACCGCTTTCAAGAGCTGCTGTGCCATTCATAAGATCACCGGCCTTAGTCTCTACTGTTGTAATGATGCCTGCCAGTTCCTGAGGATCAAGACCGATATTTCCAAGACTTGCAAGTGTCTCATCAATTGCCTTAATTGCAGCATCTGTAGCTCCTACAAGCTGCTCATACTGTGAAACTGCTCCAACGCCAGCCTTAAGGGTAACAATACGATCTCTGTACTGCTTAGCTGCATCATAATATGACTGCATTCCATCTGCTGCTGCCTTAGCCTTAGCTCCGTACTCCTCAGCCGCTGCCTGTGCTGTCTGAGCAGCCTGTACTGCCTGATCAAGCTGTCCCTGAAGTTCAGCAATAAGTGCCTCATATTGAGCTGCACTCATTTCTCCATCTGACTCTGAATCCAGAGAAGTTGTAACTACTGTATCATCACCTGTAGGCTCTACATTAGTAAGATCAAGTGTAGTTGTAACAGGCTCTGCTGCCTTAGGTGTCTCCTCATCATCGATAGTCACAGGTGTTGTCTCGGTAGGCTCTGTTACAACCGGCTCTGTAACCTCAGGCTCTTTATCATCCTCAGTAATTGTATCTGTCTCAACTTCCTGTACAAGTTCATCGAAGTTATCCGGTGTATCTACACTGCCTGTTTCAGTAGTCTCAGTAGTATCTGTGCTTGCCCCTGTCTGAGCAGTATTTCCACCCTGGCTTGTCTGACCAGCCTGATCTGTTGCAGATTCATCCTGAGTAGGCGGAGCAGGAAGCTCCGGTGTCTTCTCAGCAGCTGCTGCCAGAGTTGCCTGTGCACCAAGTACGAGCTCTTTAGCCTCTGCTTCAGATACCTCATGCTTTGCCATCAGAGCCATCATCTCAGCAACGTCTGCATCCCAACCCTCTCCTGTTGCAAGGAAGTTCTGAGTCTTAACAAGCTTAGCTCTCTTTGCTGTAAGAGCTGTAACATTAGCATTCATTGCCTGTGTAAGTCCGTTGATCTTGGTCTTGTAAGCAGGAAGAAGCTGTCCAATACCGCCTACCTTTTCATTCATCTTTGTAGCGCCTTCTGCAAGCGCTCCTGCTCCGGCCTTAAGTGCCTCTGATCCCTGTTTTGCTGTATTAACCCCCTTTGAAAGAGCTACAGCACCGTCATTAACCTGTGAAACACCGTTTGTATAAGCAGAGATACCATCTCTGAGTGTAGCTGTTCCGCTTGCAAGTGTGCCTGCTCCGTCGCGAAGTGTTACTGTTCCTTCGTAGAGCTTACCTGTTCCGTCAGAGAGTGTTCCTGCTCCGTCATAGAGCTTGCCTGTTCCATCATAGAGCTGCGTTGTTCCATCATAGAACTTACCTGTTCCATCCTTAAGCTCTACTGCGCCGTCCATAAGAGCCTGTGCTCCGTCAACCAGCTTGTTTCCACCGTCATTAAGGTCTCCCATATCGCTCTTTAAATCAGCGATCTTATCAGAACCTGTAATATCAGTGAGTCCGAAATCCGAGAGAATATCTGAGCTTGCCATAGTAATGGTCATACCAAGCTCGAAATCAGATGTATCTGCTGTGATCTCGAAGGAGTTTGAAAGCTTCTCTTTTATCTCATCTGCATCATCAAGCTTGTCCCACTTATCTTCAGAGATATCAAGACTCTCCTTAAGTCCGGGGAGTGCAACACCCATAACAACGTAGTTGCCACCTTCTGAAATAACCTTACCATTTGAGATCTCAACATTTGTGAACTTGTCGGCATCAAGCATCATTCCGGATACCATTGCAAATGGTGTGTAGACCTCGATGTCTTTTCCGTCAACATTTACTGTCTGTTTGGCGTTGTTTTCATACTCGAAACGGATTGTTACTCTTCCGCTCTTTCCGGCAAGTTCCTCGGGAGAAATCTCTTTTCCGTCAAGTGTATATGTGATCTTCATGTTTACAGGAAGCTCTTTGTCTGTTGTTCCCTGATAGAAAATGTCTGACCCTTCTGCATCCCAGGTAAGTGTTCCGTCGCCGTTATCCTTGAAGGTCTCATCACCCTTAACATTGACGATATTCTTAAGTTCTGTTGAATCAGCAATCTCTGAAGAAGCTGTAGCGTTCTTGAGCCACTCGCTTACGATGACATCATTTACAGCGCCGTTGGCATCTGCTGTTACGTAGACTGTCTCAACCTTGCCTGCATCTGACTCAGTTCCTGTAACCACTGAGTTCTTTACAATGCTATCTTCAAGAGCAGCTTCCTCAGCGCTCTCTTCTACTGCTGCCACTGTCTGTGTATCTGTGGTAGCCTGGCCACAAGCCACTGTCATAACAGCCAGCATTGTTGCCATAACTACTGATAATGATTTGATTAAATTCTTTCTGATCATGGTTATTCTCCTCCTAAATCAAGCTACTTTATGTCTGTGGAACATTTCTGTAATGTGATGATGTTCTTTATCATCTGTTCCAAGTCCGAATGTTGTCTTCATGATGAGTCCGTCGAATAACATGTACATAGCCGGCAGAACCAGAAGTACGGTAAACATACTGATAATGGCGCCTCTTGCCATAAGCATGCACAGAGATCCGATCATATCGATACTGGAGATAAGTCCAACACCGAAGGTTGCTGCAAAGAAGCTCAGTGCACTTACTATGACTGACTTCATGCTGGTTGAAAGAGCTATCAGAGTAGCTTCCTTCTTATCATGGCCCGAGTTTCTCTCATTTAAGTACCTTGTTGTCATCAGGATCGCGTAGTCAACAGTTGCACCAAGCTGAATGGTTCCGATAACTACTGAAGAGATGAAAGGTATCGTTGTATTTGTGTAGTATGGAAGACCCATATTTACAAAGATTGCAAACTCAATAACTGCTACCAGGATAAACGGCAGTGATACTGACTTAAGCACGAAGGCGATGATCAGGAACACAAGACCGATGGAAACGATGTTTACAACCTGGAAGTCGTGGTCTGTTATGTTGATCAGATCCTTGGTACAAGGCGCTTCACCAACTACCATGGCCTTTGGATCATAGCTCTTTACAATCTGGTCTACTTTTGCGATCTGAGCATTGATCTCATCGGAAGCGATCTTGTAATCAGTTGTTAAAAGAATCATCTTCCACTCTTCACTCTGAAGATCATCCAAAAGATCCTCAGGAATGAACTCTCTTGGGAAAGCAGGTCCCACAACGGAATCTTCACCGAGAACGGAAAGAATTCCGTCTGTATTTTCAAGCTCGGATATCATCTCGTTCATGGATGCTGTATCCAAGTTCTTATCAACAAGGAGCATATATGCGGAGTTCATATCAAAGTTCTCATCGACCTTGTTTGCTCCCTGAACACTCTCAAGGCTGTCAGGAAGTGTCTGAGTCAGGTCGTAGTAAACCTTTGTATGGTTGTTTCCGTAAAGTGCCGGGAAGATCAGTGCCAGGAAGATTGCAAAGAATGCAAGATAATGCTTTGCAATAAACTTGGGCAGCTTTTCAAACTCAGGCATCAAAGGCTTATGTTTTGTCTTCTCAATAAGGCCGTCAAATATAAGGATCATACTAGGAAGGATTGTTACACATCCGATTACACCAAAGATAACGCCCTTAGCCATTACAACGCCCAGGTCAATTCCCAGTGTGAAGCTCATAAAGCAAAGAGCAACAAAGCCTGCGACTGTTGTTATTGAACTTCCGATAACTGACTGGAAGGTGGCTGAAATTGCTGCTGCCATGGCTTCGTTCTTGTCAGATGTCTTTTCCAGTTCTTCCTGATAGCTGTGCCAGAGGAAGATTGAATAATCAAGGGTAACTCCCAGCTGAAGTACTGCACTAAGTGACTGGGTAATAAAAGAAATCTCTCCCTTAAATATATTCGTTCCCATGTTGTAGACGATTGCCATTCCTATACTAAGAAGGAAGAACAGCGGAATCAGGTAGGAATCCATTGTCAGTGAAAGAACTATGACTGCCAGAAGAACTGCGATACCCACATAAATAGGTGTTTCCTTCATGGCCAGGTTCTTGGTATCTGTAACGATGGCGCTCATTCCGCTCATGAAGCACTGCTTGTTGGAAATCCTTCTGATCTCCTCAATGGCATCCATGGTGCAGTCCTCAGATGTTCCGGAATCAAATATTACAAACATCATCGTTGCTGTGTCTGAGTTGAAGGCTTCATAGACCTTACTTGGAAGCATCTCCATTGGTACGCTCAGATCCATGAAGGAATCGTACCAGAGTACATTGGCTACATGGTCCACATTCTCTATTTTAGTTTTCAGAGCTGCAACATCTTTCTCTTCCATGCCCTCAGCTACATATAAGACAAAAGAGCCTGTCCCGAACTGGTCAAGAAGAATATCCTGGCCCTTCATGGTCTCAATATCCTTGGGCAGATATGTCAGGATATCGTAATTGACTCTTGTGTTAAAGTAACCGATTGCTGATGGAATCAGAAGTGCTACAGCTGCGATCAGGATTACATATCTCAGCTTTACAATCAGTTTTGAAAGCTTATTCATAACACTCACTCCTCTTTTATTAAAAATAATTATTGACCGATGGTCACTTTCTGTATTATGGTATATCACATAAATGACCACTGGTCAATAATATTTTTGACCATTAGTCATAATTTTATTTCATTTTAATAATTTTCATTTGAAATAAATGGAAACGAGCGCTTTGACGCTATGCTATAATATGTTTAAAAGGGAAGTGAACAAATGGGAAAAGCAGATCTAAACAAGAAACTGAAGATGGAAAACCTTCTAAATGCCTCCTTTGAGCTCTTTACATCTCAGGGCATCAACAAGACTTCTATCTCCGACATAGTGAATAAGGCAGAGGTTGCCAAGGGAACCTTCTATCTTTATTTTAAAGACAAATATGATATAAGGAACAGGCTCATCGCCCACAAGTCCTCGCAGCTCTTTATGCAGGCCTACAATGCCCTTCAGGAATCGGGCATAACAGACTTTGAAGAGCGTATCATCTTTATAATGGACCATGTCCTTGATGAACTTGCTGCCAACAAGGGACTTTTATCCTTCATCTACAAGGATTTGTCCTGGGCAGTGTTTAAAAGAGCTCTCATCACCCCTATGAGTGATGAAGACGTGGACTTTACCAAAGTTTATGAGAATATGATCGCAGAGTCGGGACTAAACCTTAAGGACCCGGAGGTCATGCTCTTTATGATAATTGAACTTGTTGGTTCAACCGGCTACAGCTCCATAATGTACAGCGATCCCGTAAGCCTTGAAGAGCTTAAGCCCCACCTTGCAGAAACCGTTAGGGGCATAATAAGAGCCCACACAGACAAGCCCAAAAAGAATAAGACTAAATAAAAAAGCCCTACAGACTATCATGAGTCTGTAGGGTTTTATTATATGCCTGATATTTAATTACTGAAGAACGAATCCACCGTTAGGTGAGATAACCTGTCCTGTTACGTAAGGTGCTGTAAGGAGATATCCAAGAGCGCCTGCGATATCTGAAACGTCACCGATGAATCCTTCCGGAATAGTTGCTGCAAGAGCATTGAGCTCATCCTGGTTAACGCCGCGGAGCATATCCGTCATGATCATTCCGGGAGCGATAGCATTTACTCTAACGCCTCTTCCTGCGAACTCAAGAGCAAGAGCTCTTGTAAGACCGATGATACCTGACTTGGATGCGCAGTAGTCTGCCTGATTGATAACACCTGTAAGTCCTCCGACTGAAGATGTGTTAACGATGCAGCACTGGTTGTCCTTGCTTGAGTGGTTGATCATGTGAGGAAGAACAAGGTGTGTCATGTGAAGGAAGCTCATAAGGTTTGTATTGATAACGTTCTCATACTGCTCTCTCTTGATGTCGATCCAGTTACAGTTATTTGTGATGCCTGCGTTGTTTACAAGAACGTCGATATTCTCACCGAACTTATCTACTGCAGCCTTTACAAGTGCTTCGCAATCCTCATACTTACTAACGTCAGCTCTAACTACTAAAGTCTCTACTCCATACTGCTCAGAAATCTTAGCTGCAAGATTGTCTGAAAGAGTCTTTGAAGACTCACTTCTGTAGTTGATAACTACGTTGTACCCAAGCTCTCCAAGCTTAAGTGCCATTCCTTCTCCAATACCCCTGGAGCCGCCTGTGATAATTGCTGTTTTTGCCATTTTTTACATACCCTCCTGAAAAAATTTTGTAATCCCCGTGCCCGTTTACGGACACTAGTATATGATAACATATTGATATTTTTTTGTCAATTTAACGAACACAAAAAGCCATGCAAAATTGCATGGCTTATACATCATCTTGTGGATAGGAATATATTTTCTCTTATGGCTTCCTGATCATCAGGGTACTTGGCAAGATAGGTCTCCATCATGCTCTGCGCCACATCAAAATCACCGCTGTATTCATAGGCAGTGATCTCATTGAGCATAAGCGCCTGATTGAGATTCTTGTCATCAAGGGCAAGTCCGGCTTCAAAGGAAGAAACAGCAGACGAATAATCCCCCTGCCTGATCTGACACATACCCAGCTGATTGTAAACAAGAGCGCTGTCAGGCTCTTCGCTTAAGTAGTTCCTGTAAACACTGATGGCATAGTTATAATCGCCCTGTTTTTCTCCGGTCTGACCAAGAAGAATGACAACAGGCTCTTTTTCCTGGTTCCTCTCGTTGTTGGCAGCCTCTAAATAGCTCTGGGCCTCTGCATTGTTCCCCAGGTAGTAGGAAATCTGTCCCTTTTCGAAATTGGACATAAACTCCCTGCCGTTGTCTATGGCAGTCTGAAGAATAGCTGTAGCCTCATCGGTATAGCCATACTCATCAAGTGCCTTATAAATCATTATGATCATTGAATAATCTCGGGAATTAAGTGCTATAGCCTTGGTAAAATCCGAGTATCCGGCATCGTGGTTGCCTGAAGCCAGTTCTGCTGTGCCTCTTAGGTAATAGGCGTTGCTGTCATTACTTCTAAGAGACAAAATGGCGTCATACACCTCTTTTGCCTTGTTATAGTCCTTGGTGTTTAAATAGGCTTCTGCCAGGTAATAGTTGGTATCAAAGTCCATATCATCAACTATTCCCTCATCTGCAGCAAGAGAAGCAAGAAGATTCTCAATAGCTTTGTCGTACTCTCCCCTGTTAAGGTATGCAATGCCTCTTCCCCTGTAAATAAGGCATTTATCCTCCTCACCCTTCTCAGCCGCATCAAAGCTCTCCAGAGCGCTCTGATACTCATGGCTCTCGATATAGCTAAATCCCGAATCAATATTGTGTCTGCCGTTTAGGCTTCCGCATCCGGTCAAAAGTACCGCTGCAAGCGCCGTGCAGGCAATAATATGATATCTCAAATTGATTCCCCCATGTATATCGCCAGGTTATTACTTAAGGTATGCAACAACCTCAACTTCGCAAAGAACGTTTCTCGGAAGCTGTTTAACTGCTACGCAGCTTCTTGCAGGCTTTCCTGTAAAGTATCTCTCGTAAACAGCGTTGAATGCTGCAAAATCGCTCATCTCAGCAAGGAAGCAGGTTGTCTTTACAACGTGCTCATAGTCTGTGCCTGCTGCGTGAAGGATCTCACCGATATTTCTGCAGACTCTGTCAGCCTGATCAGCAATAGTTGTTGTATCGATCTCTCCATCCTCAGGATTGATCGGAATCTGTCCTGATGCATAGAGAAAATCTCCTGCCTTGATGGCCTGTGAATAAGGGCCGATTGCCTGTGGTGCCTTGTCTGTTGAAATGTATTCCATGATTTCTCCTCCTTTTATTTAAGTGCTCTGCTCTGGGATTCTCACCAGGCTCGAAAATACCTCGCCAGGTGTTCACCCATGGCTCGCACTAAGCTCGAAAATACCTCGCTAAGTGCTCTGCTCACCAAAAACAGCTGTAACATAGAATCCTCTGGCGTTTTCTTCTACCTTGGTCACTACGCCTTCTCTCTCGAGCATCCTCTCACGGAACGGGAAATTGCCGCTCATTGCAAGAGACGGGTCGATGGTGTAGTAATAGTTACTTGGAAGCACTCCCTCCGTTACCGTTACATGATCTCCCTCGTTTAACAGTCCCGGTCGCTCCATTTTAAAAACCATCTCTCTAGCCATTTTATCACCTCACTATAGCATTATGAAGTAAAAACTCATGCCATCTTTCATAAGCTGAAGCTTTTAAGTGAACATCATCTGAAGAAAGCGTTGAATCAAGGTTTCCTTCCTCATCATCCACCGACTCGTTCATATCTATGAAAAAGATGGTCTTATTGTCTGCAAGCTCCGCAAGTGATGCGTTTCTTGAATTGATCTTTTCATTGTTGAAGTTCTTGTCGACCCTACTCTTTGCAGCAGCAACGTGCATAATGCCCTGAATGTAGATTATTGCATCCGGCTGAAGTTCTCTGATCCTATTTATCACCTCGGCATAGGCATTCTTGAAATACTCGTTGTCACCGGTTCCGATCTCGTTAAGTCCCAGCATGATATAGACCTTGCCGTACTGATTCTCTGTAAGGGCCTGTTCGAGTCCAATCTTGCCGTCATCAGTCTTGATGTACTCCTTCTTGAACACATCATAGATGGTCAGGGATACCTTGGCATAGAAGGTTGCACGTGTATCCAGTGGCTCACAGTACTCTGAAAGTCCAACGGTCCTGGAATCGCCTATAAATACTGCATCTGTGAAGTAATCATCATCAACCTCGGTAAACTCGTAGGTAATATCCTCAGAATTTCCCGAAACATCGTTTCCTGAGATATCATTTCCTGAGATGTCATTTCCGGAGATATCAACAACCTCTAAAGGTTCTTCGCTTCCTTCCTGTTCACTCTCCTCTTCAGTAAGCTCTTTTCCCTCATCAGGACCTTGTGTATCCTCAGGTAAAAGAGCTTCCTCCTCAGTGCTGCTCCATGGAAAAATCTCATCTGTCGCACCCTTAAGTGCCAGAGCCATAAGAGGTATATCACCGGACTCATACTTATCGGCATATCCGGCATATACAGTGTCCTTGAAAATCAGCGACACTATCGATAATGCAATTGTAATGACCACAATCCCCACAAGGATCGGGCATTTCTTCAGGATCTTCAAATCATTTGCCTTTCATCAGAACTTAAAATACATAAACGGATTGCCTGCTGCTCCTGCAAGGCTGTAGATACATGCCCAGAACAGGATTAACCATAGGATGTTAAATATCCATCTGTTCCTGCGATTTACCCAAAAGTCATAGACTTTCGGAATCAGCAGAAGGAGCGATGGAAGCAGAACAGTCCAGTAAATACCGATATTTTTCAAAAAGTCGCCCTGATTTACCGCTATTCCCGAACCTGTAAAGGGAAACAGCCTTGAAAAGTATATTCCAAGCATGTCGAAATCAGATATAGCGAATACTACCCAGGTAAGCGGAATGAGAATAAGTACATTCACTTTGCCAACAAACTTTGAAAGAGGCGCAGGAAATCTCTTAAGCACAAAGAGCCTCTCGCAGATGATAAGAAAGCATAGCGAAAGTCCCCAGATGATAAAGTTTAAGGTTATTCCATGCCAGAAACCGGTAACGAGCCAGACAACCAGGAGGTTAAAGACTGTCCTTGCTTCTCCCTTTCTGCTGCCGCCCAGAGGAATGTAGATATAATCCCTGAACCAGGATCCAAGGGTTGCATGCCATCTTCTGTAGAATTCTGATACACTGCCACTTCCGTAAGGGTGGTCAAAGTTTGTGATAAAGGGAAATCCGATCATTACGCCGATTCCTGCTGCCATAAGCGAATATCCCCAGAAATCAAAGTAGAGCTCAAGTGAATAGGTAACGGCTCCAAGCCAGGCCAGAGGCGTTGAAATACTCTCATAGCCTATGGTTCCGATATCCTTCCAGAGCATGGCCAGATGGTCGGCCAGAAGAACCTTCATTGCAAGACCTGCTACAAAGAAGCGAAGTCCGTCCTCTATGGACTCTGCTATCTGACTTAAAGATGTCTTTTCCCTAAGGGCAGTATTCTCAAGGTACTTGTCAAACCTCATGATAGGACCCGATACCACCTGTGGGAACATGCAAAAATAAGCCGCAACATCGACAAATGATGCGTCTTTTTCTACTTTGCCCCTATATACATCCATCTGATAGCTGATCATTTTGAAGATGTAGAAACTGATGCCAATAGGCAAAAGAGACTTGTCCACATACTGACCAAGGATCTTGAATTCTATGAGCATTCCTGCGTCTATTGCAAGAACGAAGAATAAAAGAGACTTACTCTTTTCTCCAAACTGTGCCTTGGCAAAGAGGAAGTTTACTACTACTGCCGCTAAAAGGGCAGGGAACATCCTAAGGTCTCCCACCGCATAAAACAAAAGACTCCCAAAAAGAAGAGTCCATGTTCTGAATCTAACCGGTGTAAGATAAAAAGCCACCAAAAATACAGGTAAAAACCTGAATATAAAATTAAGGTCAGAAAAATTAACCATTTGAGTTGTTTATCTCCGCAAGCTTAGTTTCAGCTGCTGCAGCGCTCTTTGTGTCCGGGAAATTTGTAACCACAGCATCAAAGACCTCTTTGGCCTTATTAATATCACCACTGTCATTGTAAGCATTTCCCAGATAATACAATGTGTTGACGTTGGTGTTGTCGTACTGATAAGCCTTCGAGAGGTTGGCAATTGCTGTCTCGTAGTCCTCACTCTTATATGCTTCATAGCCTGTATTGTAATAGGACTTTGCAAGCTGAGGCCCAACCTGGGACATCAGATAATCGTAGAGTGAAGTAAATTCCGAAGACACATCCGAGCTGATGACATCAAGGTCTATGCTGGCAAGGGCTTCTGCCATACCCTCGTAGTCCTGTGAGTCCTCCATGTAGATGTTAACTGCCTTCATAAGCGAATTCATGGCTGCAGATGTTGAATCCACGCCTTCATATTCTGTAACGGTAGCTCCGAGCTTGTCGATCTCTTCCTGAAGAGATGCGATCTGCTGCTCATAAGCTACTATCTGTGCTGACTTTGAATCTGACTCCTCGCTGATCTGAGCAATCTTTTCCTGGTTCTTGGTATTGATGCTCTGAATGCGCTGAGGAAGTATAAGGAAGCATGCTACTGCAACTCCCAGTACTATTCCAAGAAGGATTCCCCAAATGGAATTACTTCTTGCGATAGCAGATTTCTTGACAGGCTGAATGATCATCTCATTGCCACTGTTGTATCTGATCACATCATCGCTCTCAGAGGAAGCCACGTCAGATACGAGCTTGCCACTCTCACCCGGAAGCAGCATTGAATCGGCTTCCTTGAGGTAGCGCTTGGCCATAAGATTACCTGTATCGAGCTTAAGTGCCTTCTGAGCCTCGATCTTGGCTCTGTCAAAGTTTCCGTTCTTTAAGTATAAAAGCGCAAGCAAAAGATGCGCTTTTATAAATCCGGGATTTAATGAAAGCACCTTCTTAAGCTGGATCACTGCAAGATCAAGGCTGTCCTGATTGCAGTAATTGAGCGCTATATTAAATTTCTTGATGGTCTGATTGATATTATCGAACTGACCGGGATTACTTCTGACCATATCCATGTAGCTGTCGGCCAGGTTATCCTCAGGCTGAAGGTTCTTGCTGATTACCCACTCGGAAAGGGCAGGTACAGCCTCACCGGTCTCATAGTAGACAAGACCTAAAAGGTTTCTTGCATCAATGTTGTTCTTGTTGAGCTTAAGACTCTGGCGAAGTGACTCCACAGCTCCTGTCATATCTCTTACTGTGGCCTTTTCAAGTCCCTCGTTGTAATATCGGTTAGACAAACTTTCGAGCTTTTTCTTGGTGGTTGCCATTATTACTTAGACCTCTTTGCAGTATCTGCTTCTACTTTTGCATCTTTCAGGAGCTTGACCAAAACATCGGACATATCATCGATATCCTGGTTGTAGATTATCTCCTCTGCATCCTCGATCTCGAGGCTGGGTCTGAACTTTTTAAGCTCTTCGTCAAAATTTAGCATTACTTTTCCCTCTAAAATACACAATCAGATGACTGACTTTATCTGTCCTGCCAGGTAAAGCGAACCTGCGGCAAATACATAGTCACCGGATTTTCTCATAGCTATTACATCTGTTACAGCATCCCTCACGTTGCTGTAATACTTGATGGGCAGGCCGATAATGCCCAGCTCATCCTTGCAGTCCTCAAAGGCAATCTTAAGGTCTGATGTGGATACTGTCCTGCTTGTTTCAAGAGTCGCCACATATATGGAATCAAAAAGACCTCTCTTAAGGATCTCATATATTATATCCTTGTACTGCTTGTCGCCTACGATGCCAAAAAGCAGCATCTTGCGGCCATCACAGCCTATGTCCTCCACGCTATCGAGGAAAGCCTCGATTCCGTCGAGGTTGTGAGCTCCGTCCACATATATGCCGGGTCTCATCTCTTCCATCCTGCAATCCCACTTAGATGTAAGAAGTCCCTCCCTGATATCCAGTTCGGAAATATTAGCTCCCTTATCTCTGAGAACCTCTAAGCAGGTAACAGCCACAGCTGCGTTCTGCGTCTGATATTTAGCCTCTGTGGAGAGCTTTAAATCAGCATATTTATCATAAAGGGAATTATATGAAAAAGCAATGTATTTGTTGCCGCTCTCATCCCTTGTGATATCTACGTTTTCAATGTTTTTAGGTTCTACTGCGATGGCTCTTGAATCAAGTTCCAGGGCTTTTCTTTTGATCACGCCGGTGCTCTCAGGTCTTTTGTCAAAAAAGACTACGGGAACTCCGCGCTTTATGATACCTGCCTTCTCAGCAGCGATCTCCTCTATAGTTGTGCCAAGATACTGCATGTGATCGAACCCAATCTCGGTTATGACTGTAAGAATAGGGTTATCTACTGCGTTTGTGGCATCGAGTCTTCCCCCAAGTCCAGTCTCAAGTATGAGATAGTCAACGGGGTAAACATCATAAAGTATCATTGCCATAAAGAACAGGAATTCAAAATAGGTGGGGAAATATCCCTCCTTGTCAAACTCCATGATCCTTCGCAGAGTCTCAATAAAGACTTCCACAAAGACACCCTCTGAAATGGGCTTACCATCAATGGCAAAGCGCTCATTGACAGCCACCAGATGGGGAGACGTAAACATTCCGACGGTATAATCCGCTTTGGTCAGCACGGAAGAGAGGTAATTGCATACCGATCCCTTTCCGTTGGTTCCCGCAACGTGGATGATCTGAATGTTCTGCTCCGGATTTCCCAAATATTCAAGAAAACTCTTGGTGTCTTCTATGGTGTGCTTATCGCTAAAGCTCGGAATCTGATTTAAAAACCTGTCACACTCTGAAATTGTAATCTTGGCGTTGTTATCGGCTCTCTCAAGGAGCTCTCCGATCTGCGCCAGTAGCAAATCGTTCATATGTAACCTACTTGCCGCCAATCACTTTGAAAGCTGAGCAAGTCTTTCTGTTATCTGATCGTATGTCTGCTGATATTTCTGCTGCTTCTCTTTCTCCTCAGCGATCTTCTCAGCAGGAGCCTTTGAGAGGAACTTCTCATTGCTGAGCATGTTCTGGGATCTCTTAAGCTCACCCTCGAGCTTTTTCTGCTCCTTGGTAAGACGCTCTATTTCTGCAGAGATATCTACAAGATCTGAGAAAGGAATATATACAGTAGCATCTGCAAGTACTACAGATACTGCGTCATCAGCAATACCGTCCTTGCCGGACTGGCAAACAGACTCTGATGCATAGGCAAGTGCCTCGAAGAAGAGCTTACCTGTTGTAAAGATATCAAGAACTTCCTTGTTATCACTTACAACAAATACCTTGGCCTTTCTTGAAGGAGCTACGTTCATCTGTGTACGTACGTTACGGATTCCGCGAACTGCCTCCTTAATGGTCTCGATAGCCTTCTCATCAGCTGCAAAATTCCACTCGTCCTTATATACAGGCCAGTCTGAAACCATGATGGATTCTTCCTCATCCTGAAGAGTGCAGAAGATCTCCTCTGTAACGAATGGCATGTATGGGTGAAGGAGCTTAAGTGCATTTATAAGTACGGTCTGAAGTGTCCAAAGAGCTGCCTCATGAGATGCCTCATTGTCTGAGTTGTAAAGACGAGGCTTAACCATCTCAATGTACCAGTCGCAGAACTCATCCCAGATAAAGTCATAAACCTTCTGGACTGCGATACCCAGCTCAAACTTCTCCATGTTCTCGGTAACCTCTTTTACAGCCTTGTTGAGCTTAGAGAGGATCCAGTGATCAACAGGCTCAAGACCTGCAGGCATTGGCTGGTGAATAGCAGAAGGAGCATCCTCCTTCATGTTCATCATGATAAATCTGGAAGCATTCCAAACCTTGTTAGCAAAGTTACGGCTGTTCTCTACTCTCTCGTTGTAGAAACGCATATCGTTACCCGGCGCATTACCTGTAACGATAGTAAGACGAAGTGCATCTGCGCCGTAGTTATCAATAACCTCAAGAGGATCAATACCGTTTCCAAGGGATTTACTCATCTTTCTTCCCTGGGAGTCCCTGATAAGACCGTGGAAAAGAACTGTCTTAAATGGGTAGGTTCCCATATGCTCGTAGCTTGAGAAGATCATTCTGATAACCCAGAAGAAAATGATATCGTAACCTGTTACAAGTACGTCTGTAGGGAAGAAGTACTTAAGGTCCTCAGTCTCATGTGGCCATCCAAGAGTCTCGAAAGGCCAGAGTGCTGATGAGAACCATGTATCAAGAGTATCGGGATCCTGAGTAAAGTGCTCGCATCCACACTTAGGGCAAACCTTAGGTGCCTCTTTTGATACAATAACTTCTCCGCACTTATCGCAGTAGTATGCGGGGATTCTGTGTCCCCACCAGAGCTGTCTTGAAATACACCAGTCTCTGATATTGTCTGTCCAGTTGTAGTAGATCTTGTCCATTCTCGGAGGAATAAGCTTGATCTCGCCCTCTTTAACTGCCTTTACAGCAGGCTTAATAAGCTCATCCATCTTTACGAACCACTGAGCCTTGATCATAGGCTCTACTGTGGTGTGGCAACGATCGTGAGTTCCAACGTTGTGAGAATAGTCCTCAATCTTAACAAGGAGCCCCATCTCATCAAGCTCTTTTACAATTGCATCTCTGCACTCATAACGGTCCATACCCTCAAACTTGCCACCGTTTGCATTGATCGTAGCATCGTCGTTAAGGACGTTGATCTCAGGAAGGTTATGGCGCTTTCCAACCTCAAAGTCGTTAGGGTCGTGAGCAGGAGTGATCTTAACTACACCTGTTCCGAACTCCATATCTACATAAGAGTCCTCAACAATAGGAAGCTCTCTGTTAACTATAGGAAGAAGAACCTTCTTGCCTTTGAAATCTTTATATCTGTCATCATCGGGATTAACTGCTACAGCAGTATCACCAAGCATTGTCTCAGGTCTTGTGGTTGCAAACTCGATAAATTTGGTTGTAGATACTGATCCGTCATCCTCGATAAGAGGGTACTTGATGTGCCAGAGATGTCCGGCCTGCTCTTCGTACTCAACCTCTGCATCGGAAATAGAAGTCTTACATATAGGACACCAGTTTACGATTCTGCTTCCTTTATATATGTAGCCTTTCTCATGCATCTTAACAAAGACTTCGGTAACCGCCTCATTGCAGCCCTCGTCCATGGTAAAGCGCTCTCTGTCCCAGTCGCAGGAAGAGCCGAGCTTTTTGAGCTGGGATACGATGGTTCCGCCGTACTCTTTCTTCCACTCCCATGCCTTCTCAAGGAATTTCTCCCTGCCGAGCTCTCTCTTGTCGATGCCCTGCTTCTTGAGCTCGTCAGTGATACGAACCTCAGTAGCAATGCTGGCATGGTCTGTTCCGGGCTGCCAGAGTGCGTTGTATCCCTGCATTCTCTTCCATCTGATAAGAATGTCCTGCAGAGTCTGGTCAAAGGCGTGGCCCATGTGGAGCTTACCTGTGATATTTGGCGGTGGAATTACGATGGTAAAAGGCTTTTTAGTCTTATCTACCTCAGCGTGGAAATATTTCTTTTCCTCCCATTTCTGATAGAGGCGATCCTCTATTTCCCTGGGATTATAGGTTTTTTCGAGTTCTTTCTTCATTATATTCTCCTCATCTATGGTAAAAAATAATAATAATCAGCTGTGCTGTGCTTCGTCAAGTGACTTCTGAGAAATTATTGCCTTATGGAGCAGGACAACCTCTCCCTTTTTGTGTTCCTTGACATCATACAGCGCGTTGTCGGCAGCATACATGTAATCCCAAAGCTTGTTGGTCTCGCCCGGTACCGAGTTCCTTATGCCTTGGGAGATGGTGACGACAGGTCCCGACGGATAGCGTCTGTTGTCAAACTTAAGGGATGCCACCTGATCACGAAGGGATGTGGCACATTCCATTATCTCTTCGTCATTCATATTTTCATATATCAAAACAAACTCATCACCGCCGTATCTGTAAGCATGTACAGTCTTTCTCACAGTGCAGAGGTTGCTTATGATCTCAGATATCTTCTTAAGACACAGATCACCCACCTGATGACCATAGGTATCATTGTATAGCTTGAAGTTGTCCACGTCCAGAATTTCCACTGCCAGTGAATACTGACCTGCGTAGGCTTCCTCAAACGCCTTATCAGCGTACTTATTAAGACCGTATCTGTTGCCAAGTCCTGTAAGCGGATCGGTCTCAGCCTGCTTTATCAGCATGATATTTTCTTTTTCTATGGAAGAGAGTCTGTTCCTTATATTCATAAAGAACTTGTAGTTGACGATACTCTCTTTTTCCTGCTCGAGGGATGCGTTGTAATAATCCAAAAGAGCCTGATTCTTCTCTTTAGTCTCTTTCATCTTCTCGTAAAACTCTATTCTGAGCTTGGCATGCCCTTTTGCAAGGTTTGGAATATTGAGCTCTTTAAGGCTTCGCTCCGAGTTCTTAATTATCCTCTTGACCTCTCCGTATCTGCCCACTTTCATAAAGAATCTGCAGACCACGTAAATGTCTTCCATACTGTCAAGCGGGAACTTGTTGTTCTGGAGCTGGTAAGAGAGCATATCTGAATACTTCTCGTAGAGTTCCATCTCACCGAGATAGTGATATCCACGCATCTTGATATCAAGTACCGGAAGATCCTGAAACAGATCAAGGTTAACACCGTCGGCCTGTTCAAGCTGCTCTATGCCCTGAAGGCACTTCTCGACTGAATCTTTTTTGTCCAGAATGATGTAACAGTCTGCCTGGAAGCAGTAACAGTAAAGAAGGTTTCTGTAATAGAGACTGTCCTTCTTGTTCTTGCGAATATCTCTGTAAGCAGAGCGGATATAACCAAGCGCCTGCTTGATCTCACCGTTGTCGTAATAGATCTGTCCGATGTTGAACTTAAGAAATCCCGGAATACTGCTGTTCTTGTCGATGGCCTCACAATACTTAAGACCGCTCAGGAAGAAATCAAGAGCAAGCTCGGGATTGCCGTGATTGAGCGCATCAATACCAAGGAGGTTGTAGCATCTGGCCAGATGCTCATTGTCTCCGCATGTCTGAAGGTATTCGATTGCCTTGAGAAGATTGGTATTGAACTTACGATAGTCAGTACTTAAAAGATAATAAGCATCAGCCACATAATAGTAGCTGTAGCCCAGAAGATTTATATTATCAATTTCCTTGGCACGTTTGAGAAGCTTGTTGCATGCACCTATAAGGTTACCAGACATTTTGGCTCTTTCGGAAAGCATCTCTTCATTAAGAAGAACTACATCCTGACCATAGTCCTGTATCTTCATACTCTGCTCCTCCTTCTTACGACATATTAGAATTTATTTTACAACAACTCTTTAGCACTATCAAGAAAGTTATTTCCATTGCTGAAGCGCCCATAAATACTGGGTTGTAGCGTTTTTATTGACACTTATGTCATTATTTTTATTGGTTTACATATATGTATTGACCATTCTGGTCATACACCTGATTTATACCCCCGGCTGGGGTTATTTTATCAGCCGATTTAGAATGCCTATTTATGCGGTATTTTGAAAACTATTTTCACAATAATCCCCAATTTCCACAGAGTTATCCACATGACTCTGGTGTCATTTATCTATGTCTTTTGTATCATTTATCTGATAATTTAGTGTATTTTTTCACATCTTGGGACAAAAGGGCTAAAATTATGGTTTACATAAATTTATTGATTTCTGATTTATGTAAACTTAATTTCCGATTTTTTATGATTTTGTAGTTTTTTGAGGGTCTAAATCCGCTTCAAATCCTCTCCAGAAGCGGGAAATCTCGCTATTGACCGAAGTGGTCGAAACCGTCTTATATCCTCTCCATTCTCTCGGGAAAAGAGCCTTATAAGTAGCCTGAAGGAACCTGTCATCAAGGAGCGCAACAACGCCAACGTCCTCGCTGGTCCTTATTACTCTTCCGGCTGCCTGAAGGACCTTATTCATTCCCGGATACTTGTAGGCGTAATCAAAGCCATCAAGGCCCTTTTGATCAAAGTAATTTCTTATGACTTCTCTCTCATTGCATACCATGGGGATTCCCGTTCCAACAACTATAACGCCTATGAGGCTGTCATACTTAAGATCGATACCCTCACTGAAGATTCCACCCATCACACAAAAGCCAAGGACGTTTTTGTCCTCTACGACCTCCATGTCCATATGGATTATCTCAGAGAGATCAAGGCTATTGCCCTCAGAGAATCTTCCCAGGAAGTCTTCTCTGGCTTCCTCGGTCATATAGCTCTTTTGCACAAGAATATCTGTCGAATCGGGATCATAGAAATTATCCTCATAAGCGATATAAACCTCCTCAAGGAACTGGTGCGAGGGGAAGAATATCAGATAGTTTCCGCTTCTGGCACTTACAACGCTGTGGATGTAATTAGCAACTTTGTAATACATATCATCGCTTCTCTTGGAATATCTGCTGGTCACATCAGAGCCGATGAATATTCCAAGTCTTGAAGGATCAAATATGGACTTGGCATAAATCTCGAAGTCCTTGTCATCTCCGCCAAGAAGTCCCTTGTAATACTGAATTGGCAGAAGTGTTGCGGAAAAGAGTATTGAGGATACTCCTCTGCTCATGCAGGCAGAGAGATTCCTGGACGGATCTATGCACGCAAGTCTAAGCAGAAAACTTCCGTCCTCTGCATATTCTCCGTAGATTGTATAGTGGTCATCCAAGAGGTCATATATTGTAAGAAATCTTGATATATCAAAGTAAAACTGCAGTATTTCATCCCTAAAGGGCCCTTCTGAGTGATCTTCAAGGTATTCGTTCATGACCGCGGATAGTCTGTCCAACGGCTGAATAAATCTCTCGATTGAGCCATATACCTTCATCTCGTCGCACTCTCTTTTCAGTTCCAAAAGAGCACTGTTGCACTTGGTAAGGGCTGATACGATTCTTGGGTGATAGTCTTTGATTTTGTTCTTGAGGTCCAAAAAGCTCTCTTTCCGAAGGACGGCACTGTACATCTCCCTTCCTCTCTCAAGAAGGTTGTGGGTCTCATCCACCAAAAAGGCATAGTCGTGCCTTATTCCGTCAGCAAAGAAGCGCCTTAAATATACAAAAGGATCGAATACATAGTTGTAGTCGCAGATTATGGCATCGCTCCAAAGGCTCATGTCCAGAGACATCTCAAAGGGGCATACTTCGTGCTTTTTGGCATACTCTGTGATGGTGTCCCTGTCAAAGTTATCCTCATGTGTGAGCATATCAAATATGGCATCGTTGATGCGGTCATAGTGCCCCTTGGCGTAGGGACATGCCACGGGATTACAGTTCCTTGTGGCTTCATCGATAAAGCAGATCTTATCTCTTGCTGTTATGGTCACGGTCTTGAACTTAAGGCCCTGAGATGAGCGCATGATATTAAAGGCCTCTTCGGCCACAGTTCTTGTTATGGTCTTGGCTGTCAGGTAGAAGATCTTGGAGACCTTCCCCTCCCCCATGGCCTTTACCGTGGGAAATACGGTGGAAATGGTCTTACCCGTGCCTGTAGGCGCCTCCAAAAACAGCTTTTTCTTGTGGACAATGGTTCTGTAAACCGCAGCTGCAAGGTCTTTTTGTCCTTCTCTGTAGGTGAATGGGAAGTTTACGGCCTTTATGGACATGGTGCGCTCAAGCCCCCAATCACACTCAAAATCTGCCCATTTCCTGTACATCTCGATAAGGCCTGAGAACCACTGTGTTATCTCGGCATATGTGAAGGTGAAGTCGAAGAACTTTTTCTCCTCTGTGTCCATGTTGCAATAAGTCATCCTGACGTCAACTTCCGGATAGTGACGGTCAAGAAGATACATGGCTGCGTAGCACTTGGCCTGAGCCAGATGCACTGATACAGGCTCCTTCATCTTGGCAAGTTCCCTGTAGGTGCCCTTTATCTCGTCGATCATGGGTGCATAGCGCTCTGTAGGCAGGAAAGAACTCTGTCCCATCTCCAGCGCGCTCACAGGCTGATCCATATACTTATCCAGGATTCCGTCAGCACGGCCCTCCACGATCAGATCATAGTTTTCATAGCTCTTTTTATATAAAAGAGGCTCCTCGGCGTGGTAATCAGGCCCCATGCTCTTCTGGATCATACGGTGGATCCTTCCGCCTTCCTGCATGGCATCTGCACTTGCCTGATGTATTCTATTGTCTATGTCACCGGACCTTAAAATAAATTCCACAAGGCCCCTGACTGATATTCTGATTTCCATAAAAAAAGCTCCCTATGGTATTTCACTCAAAGATTATACCATAGAGAGCCTCCTCCTATTTCCCTATTTAACTAATGCAAGCCTTATCAAACAGCCATGGCGTTAAGAAATGTCTCGAAGTTCTTGTTGTAACCTCTGTACTCCACTGTAAGAGGCTGTGTAAGATCAAGACCAAATACGCCCAGGATTGACTTAGCGTCAACAACATATCTGTTGTAGTAGATGTCCACATCAAAATCACACTTCGTTGCAGCATCCACAAAATCTTTAACCTGAGCAGGCTTAAGCATAATGTGCTTTTTAATCAATTCTCCTAACATAAAACATCACTCCTTACTACCATAAAACATAATACAAACTTTAAGTTTCGAAATCGTTTTCGAACTTCAAAATATATTATATTTTTAAGATTGGTTTGTAAATAGAAGTCTGTGACCATTTTGTGAATTGTTTTTGAAAAAAATGTTGTTGAAAAACAGAACCCGGATAACAACTTTTTCTTGCATTAATACGCTAAAAGTTATTAAATTGTAGGAAGAAATTAAAATTTGAAGAGGAATAAATAAGATGGAAAACCTTAAGATCCCAAAGAACTACAAATCAGCTCTTGATCTTCACGACACACAGGTTGGAATCAAGACCGTCAAGGACTTTTTTCAGGGAATGCTCGCAACAAGGCTCAATCTTCAGCGTGTAACAGCGCCCCTGTTTGTAACTCCCGAGTCAGGACTTAACGACAATCTTAATGGCGTTGAGCGCCCTGTAGCCTTTGATATTCTCAATGAGAATGAGCGTCCGGCTGAGATCGTGCACTCTCTTGCTAAATGGAAGAGATATGCCCTTAAGAAGTACGGATTCAATGTTGGCGAAGGTCTCTACACAGATATGAACGCTGTAAGACGTGATGAGATCCCTGACAATATCCACTCAATCTTCGTTGACCAGTGGGACTGGGAAAAGGTTATAAATAAAGAGGACAGAAACCTTGATTTCCTCAAGGAAACCGTTAAGAACGTTTACAAGGTTCTCAGAAAGACCGAGAAGTTCATGTCCATTCAGTATGACTACATCGAGGAGATCCTTCCCGAGGATATCTTCTTTATCACAACCCAGGAGCTTGAGGACATGTTCCCGGACAACACTCCCAAGGAGCGTGAGTACTTCATTTCCAAAGCCAAGGGTGCTGTATGCATAATGCAGATCGGTGATGAGCTTGCTTCAGGTGATAAGCATGACGGAAGAGCTCCGGACTATGACGACTGGGCACTTAATGCTGACATCATCGTTTACTACCCTGTTCTTGACATTGCTCTTGAGCTTTCAAGTATGGGAATCAGAGTTGATGAGGAGTCACTCAAGAGCCAGCTTGAGAAGGCAGGATGCACCGAACGAGCAGAGCTTCCTTTCCAGAAAGCAATTTTGGACAAAGAGCTGCCTTACACCATCGGCGGTGGAATCGGTCAGTCAAGAATTTGTATGTTCTTCTTAAGAAAAGCTCATATCGGAGAGGTTCAGTGCTCTATCTGGCCTGAGGATATGGTTGAAGAGGCTACCAGGAACGGAATTCAGATACTGTAATATAAATATAGCCCGGCACTTTCGATGTGCCGGGCTTTTTTATGTCAGGGAGTGAGTCAGTGGGGACGTTTCAGGAGTCAGAGGGACGGTTCTCTTGACTTCTTTAGCATCGCAAAAGAAGTCAAGAGAACCGTCCCTCTGACTCCTGAAACGTCCCCACTGACTCACTCCCTGACTTCCTTATACTGCCTGAGCAGTTTTTACTACGCCCTTTTCAAGAGCCTCATTTTTGATTCTGTTGAGAGCAACTCTTACTGCAGGAATGCAGAGAACTACAATTGTGAGAACTGCCTCAGCTGCAAGGTAGCTTCCGTTATAAGCTACTGAATAGCCAATCGGTGACATTCCCTCAGGTGTATAGTCTGCAAAGAATACAACTCCGGAGAGCACTGCAAATACGAATCTTCCGAATACACCAACCAGGTATCCCTTGTACATTCCAAACTTAGTGTTGTGGAAGAATCCTGCAAGACCGAGAGCTGTGAAAGCAAGCACATAGTCGCACAGAAGCTGTGGAACACTGATGATATAAGGATCAACGATCATCTGAAGAAGTCCGTAAGCAAATGCTGATGCAAGGCTTACTCTGGGTCCGTAGAGATATCCGATATATGTGATAAAGAACATGCTGAATACTGTAACTGATCCGCCCATTGGAAGCTTAAAGAGCTTAACGTTTGACAAAACAAATGCAAGGGCAAGGCAAAGAGCTGATACTGTGAGCTGCTTAACGCTGAGCTTTCCTTTGCCATCGGCATTTATAAAGTAGCTGATACCCAAAAACGCAAGGATTGCAAGAACCACCACCAGGATGTATCCGCCTGTTGTGATGTTGTAAGATGTGTAGCCGTCTTCAACGACCTTTTCAAGAAATAAACTCATAAAAAAATCCTCCCTTTATATGACCGTTATCTTGGGAGGTTTCCTGACGTTGATATTCCATAAACATTAAAAGCACAGTATAATGTACTCTGACGTCTATGAGTTATCGTTGCTTCCCTACGCCGGTATTATCCGGGTCAGGTGATAAGGGTTAGTCGTGCATCGCACGAGCACTCTCAGCATAGCTCCCCTAGCGGTTTATTTTTAATTCAAGTCAATTAAACTATTATGCCCAAGGATTGTCAATAGCTTTTTATGAATAACAGAGCATTTACTTTAAATCAAATAAAACTCCATGCCATATGGGCTCTTATCGGCGCTCTTTCAGCCCTTGTGCTGACCCTTATATTTAATGCCATGGGTCTTACAAGCCTTGAGTCCTTTCAGGGCCCGGAGAGGCGCCTTTTCAGCATATCAAGCGAGACTGCCATACTGATCATGGTGTACTGCTTTGCCACTCCATTGGTGGAAGAGATACTGTTCAGATATTTTCTCTTTAACTTTCTAAACAGACACATAAAAAGAGCTGCCATCGTAATTATCCTGACAGCAGCTCTGTTTGGCATTTATCATCTTCACCCCGTACAGGCCCTATACGGCTTTTTGATGGGGCTTATCATAACCTACAGCTATTACAGGCATAGGACTTTGAGCATCCCTCTGGTGGTGCACATTGCAGCCAATGCTTTTGCCTTGGTCTATACTCTGCTTTAATCCAGCCTTATGACGCTTTCAAGGGTAAAGGAGTAGATATATACTTCCTTTACCTTTTTTCTTGTGGCGGCTTCCAGAGCCCTCTTGTAGAGTTCAAGCTGCACAGCATATCTGTCCACCAGTGCCTTGCCATCCCTGACCTTATCGGTCTTGTAGTCAAGAAGCACTATCTCGCCATTCTCTATAAACCAGGCATCCACAATTCCCTGAACCAGCACCATCTCATCTTCCGGAAATCCCGGATCAAGCTCTTTTGCCGAAATCCCCATCATGAAAGGCTTCTCACGCATGAGCTCGCCTCTGCCAAATGCAGCTCCCATGCGAGCTCCAAGGTCCGTTAAAAGATATGTTCTTATGTCCTCAGGTTTTACCACCTCACGGTACTCATCAGGTATCAGGCCTTTCTGAGCCGCTATCGCAATCCAGTCTCCAAGGCCCTCTGCAGATGTGTCTGCAAATGCATCACTATCCAGAAGCTCCATGACCCTGTGGTAGGCACTTCCTCGCTCTGCGCCGGTAAGAGTGCCCTTAGGCTCCTCATCTGCAGCATACGGAGCAGGAACCACCCCAAACTCATCCTCATCCACCATGGCCTTCTTCTTGAGCTCAGATACCGTAGTCTTGGTGAAAAGACCTTTCAGATCAGCGTGAGGGTACTTTGCAAAGAATTTCGCCTTAAGACTCTCAAGGAGCTCCTCATCAATGTTTCCGCCATTTTCCAGAGCCTGTCTGCGCATAGTTGCCTTAAAAGCTCCGGCCCTTATGCCGTCAAGAAGGTCCTTATCTCCCACAGAACTAATCTTAAGCACCGGCGCTTCACAGGCGCCTTCCAAAAGCGCATCATAGTCCTGTCTTGGCAGCTCATACTTATCAAGAAGTCCTCCCATGGAAGGATGAAGCATGAGAGATGGGAGTACCATGGAGAGATAATTGCCCGCGCCTACTCTCATGGAATATGGAAGCGCCTCATCTGCAGCTCCCAGCACAGATAAGTCTTTTAGCTGTGATTCCAGAGTTCCTGCAAGATTCTTGACGTAGGAGGTCATGATGAGCTTCTCCTTGGCTCTTGTAAGGGCAACGTAGAGTACTCTTATCTCCTCCCCAAGGTTATCGGTTCCTATCTTGCCGGCTATGATCCTGCGCTTTAATGTATCGTACTTAACGCGAAGGTCAGTATTTATGCTCTTTACACCTATGCCCAGATCCATGTCGATTATGAGATCGCCATAGGTATCTCTTTTGTCAAAATCCTTACTAAGGCCTGCCACAAAGACAACCGGGAACTCCAGTCCCTTACTCTTGTGTATGCTCATGATGCGCACGACATCCGAGTTCTCGTCAATGGTTCCCGCCTCGCCGTAGTCCACCTGAACAACCTTGATGTGCTCTATGTAGCGGACAAAGTGGAAGAGCCCCCTAAAGCTGGTCTTCTCAAAGTCTGCTGCCTTGTTAAGAAGCATCTCAACATTGGCTCTTCTCTGGGTTCCGCCGGGCATAGCAGTAACTATCTGTTCGTAATCCGTATCATCAATTATGATCTGCAAAAGGTCATGAACAGGCGTGTAAGTTGACATACGCCTGTACTCTTCAAGAGTATCAGTAAACGCCTTCACCTTGGCCGAGAGGCCATCTGAAAGCTCAAGGTCACTGATAAGGCCATCATATATCGTTTCTCCCCTTAACTGCTCTTCGCTTTTATTCATAGCTATGCGAATAAGAGCAAGCTCCTCATCACTAAAACCGCCAATGGATGAGTGCATGACAGCCGTCAATGGCACATCCTGTCTGGGATTGTCAATAACGCTGAGGGAATCCAGCAAAATAGCCACTTCCGAGGCATCCAGATATCCGCTCTTGGAATCGATATATGTGGGAATTCCCTGACCTTCCAGGACATCCTTAAAGGTTTCATCCCATCCCGAAGGAGCTCTTAAAAGGATCACTATGTCCTTGAACATAAGAGCACTGTTCTCTTCTCTTAGCTTATTGATTCTCTCGGCTATGAAAAGAGCTTCCTTCTCCTTGGAAGACATATCCCCGATGCCCTCTTCGTCCGGCGAATCTTCATCAAGGGTGTCTGCTCCGTCGATAAAGATCATCTCAGGTGTTACGTCAAAGTCTGGCTCCTCGAAATCCCTTCCGCGAACCAGTCTGGCATCTTCATCGTACTCAACGCCGCCAAGGTCTCCTGCCATCAGCCTCTTAAAGATATAGTTGGTTATATCAAGAACTTCGCTTCTGCTTCTGAAGTTCTTGTGAAGATCGATCCTCCTGTCAGAGGCTTTTTCATCGCGGTCGTAGCTTCTGAATTTCTCCATGAAGATCTCAGGTCTTGCAAGTCTGAACTTGTAGATGCTCTGCTTGACATCTCCAACCATGAACCTCTCGCTACCAGCTGCCTCTTCTCCGGAAATTGCCTTAAGGATCATCTCCTGGACATTGTTTGAATCCTGGTACTCATCGATAAGGACCTCTTTGTAGTAGTCCCTGTACTCTAGTGCGACCTGAGTGGGCTCTTTGGTATCCGGATCCACCAAAATCTGCAGGGCAAAGTGCTCCATATCGGAGAAATCTATGATCTGCCTCTCTCTTTTAAGTTCATCAAATCTGGATTTAAATTCCAGGGTAAGCCTGCACAGTTCCTTGACTGCCCTGTCACACAGCTGCATGTTTGCAAGAACCGCCTCGGAAGGAAGGGCAAAGTAATCTGTGATGAGCTTCCCTATTCTGTCTTTAACATCTCCGCGAAGGTCCTTAGCTAACTCCCTCTTATCGGCATTCACCGAAGGGTCCCTTTTTGTCGACAATCTATCGAATGAAATCCCGCGAAGGCCGTCAAACAGGGCATCGTAGGTATCATATCGCAAAGCTGCATAAATACTGTCATTTTCAGTTTCAAGCTGATCTCCGTACATGTATGGTCCGTCGGGCTCTAGGCACATCCTGTAGGCTCTGTCTATCTTATCGGCACATTCCTTAAGGGTACTCTTTGCATAACGCATGCACTCTTTTACCCAGGGAAGTTCGTCGAAGGCTTCGTCTGAAAGTTCGTAATCAGACGCCCTCTCCCTGATCCATTCTTCAGGCCATGCGCAACTGACAGAAAACTTAAAGAGATCATTAATAAACTCCACGGCCCTTTCATCTCTGCTGCCCTGACTGAAATAATCCATGAAAAATATGAAGTCGCTGTCCGAGGCCTGTTTAGCAGCCTCATATTCCTCCTCTATCATGCTGCTCATGACTTCTTCCTGTAAGAGCTTAAGCTCTCCCTCATCCGCAACTCTAAAAGACGGATCAAGCCCAATGGTGTTAAAGTTGTTCCTTATAACATATTGGCAGAAAGAGTCAATTGTTGTTATCTGGGCGTTATGTATCAGCGTCTCCTGCTTCTGCAGATGCTCGTTGTCAGGGTCTTGTGCCAGCTTCTCCTGTATGGCTGCGGTGATCTTCTCCTTCATCTGGGCAGCTGCTGCCTTGGTGAAGGTAACCACCAGAAGATGATCAACATCAAGGCCGGCAAGGACCATGCCGATGATGCGCTCAACAAGTACAGCCGTCTTACCCGATCCGGCTGCTGCTGATACCAGTATGTTGCAGTCTCTTGCGTCTATGACTGCCTGTTGTTCTTTTGTAAATTCCACTCCCATAAATCTTAATTCCCATTCATTATGCGCATCATCGCTTCGTCTGAAGTTATATCAAGCTTTCTCTTTTTGTATCCGCTTATGCGCTCATCAAATCCGCAGATATGCTTGTAATCGCAGTAAGTACAGGACTGCATTTTGCTGTCCCCATAAGGATTGACGGAAATATCACCGTTTAAGATATTCCTTCCAAACTCCTTGACCTTCTTGTTAACAAAGCCCGAGATAGCTTCATACTCATCTGAACTTGCTGTCTGAGATCTTGCACTTGGAGTTCCGTCCTTTTTAAGTTCCACCGGAATGATGTCAGACTTAGTTGCAAAGCCGGTATCCAGCTTCCTGATAATGTCTGTATTATCATTAACCAGTCCGGTCATTTTCAGCTCTGAAATTATCTCTTTATTGATATCATCTGTTACTGTATCCGCTTTTCCCTCAATCATGGGGTCTTCCACGTGATAGTACAAGATTGCTGCAGGAATAATATCCTTGCCCGGATGTTTTTTCCTCTCACATGCAGCTGCAACATTCATATACATAACAAGCTGAAGCTGAAGGCCGTAGTACAGGTAAGCCAGGTTAAACTTGTGCTCGCTGGACTTAAAGTCCATTACCTTCACATAGATCTGATCGCCTTCGTTGCATAGATCAACTCGGTCAATCTTTCCCTTAAGTTTCATTTTCTCTGTTATGTTTTTCTTTTCATCTTCTGAAAGAGCCACATTAATTTCATCAAGGCTTCCGGCCTCCTGAAAACTCATCTCAACATATGCAGGATTGAACAAACTGCTTGTAATCTGGTATTTAAGCGTATCTACGGTTCTTGTAAGGATCTTTTTGATGCGCTCTATCATGTGCTGATTCTTGGCGCTGCTCCTTAAAATGGTATCGCCGTACGCATCTACGCATTCTGTTAAAGCACGATTTAATATTTCATCAGATTTTTCCTTGGAGAGCTCTCTCCAATCAATACCTTTTGTTATTATTTCTCCGGTATACTTCTCAAGTACCTGATGGTACACATTTCCAAGGTCAGAAGCCTCGAAACTGTACTCCTGCCTGTCATTTAAAGTAAGTCCATACTGCAAAAAGTGTGCGTAGGCGCAGCTTGCATACTTCTCAAGCCTGCTGACACTGTTCTCCAGGGTTGCACCATAAAGAGCAAGAGCCACAGCCTTGGCAATAGGTACAGACTCATAGTGAATAAACGCAGCCTCAGTCAGCTTCTCAACGAGTTTGTTGTCCTTGTTCTCAGACAGCACCTTCCTCAGGGTAAACATCTCCCTCTCCTGCAGGCTTGATAGTCTTCCTGAAGCATATTCCCTGACAAGATCGGAATAAGCATCCATTCCGTCATCTATGCTGACCATCTGAGCTTCAAAACCATTCTCCATTGGCCTTTCTATTTCAAGGTTCTCAAACATCTGTCTGAGCTTAGGAATAAGATATGCCTGCCTCAAGCTCTTTCCGTCATTACCAAGCTCGGCAAAGGACAAAAACAGCTTATCCGTAGGCTTAGTCAGGTTCATATACAGGTAGAGCCTTTGAATATACATCTGCTGCCTTGGCGATGGTGCAAACTCAATATCCGTGCCAAGATCCTGTAAGAACTGCCTGTCTATGTCAGACAGAATTCCACCGCTTCCTGCGTTTGACGGGATATTGCCGTCGTTGACTCCCACGAAGAACAGGATGCGAACCTCTTTAAGTCTTGTCCTCTCAATATCTCCGACAATGATCCTGTCAACGTCCTGTGGTATCGTACCAACTGATATCTCACCAAAACCTGCGCTTAGTACATCCTTGTACTCAGCCATGTCAAGCTTCTCATCACCTATAAGAGCATTCATCTGCTCCAGAAGCAGCATTACCCTTGTATATATCTGATCGTATTCTTTGGCCTTTTTCAGGTCTCCTTTTTCCTCAAAGGTATTTCTGTACTCCTCAAGCTTTTCTTTTAAATTTCCGGCCTCTACGACACTTATAAGGGCATCAGTGATCTCCTTTACCGTTCCGCCCTTTGCATCGAATAACGGCTTTAGGTCGCTGCTTATCTTCTCCCTCATTAAGTCGAGCTTCTCAAGGAGCATCTGGTCCTTCTGTTCAAGGTCCTTCTTTCTTGATTTAAACTTCCTTGGCATTCTGCGAAGGAACCTGTCTTCCCACTGCTTCCTGCCCTTAATTCCAAGAGCGCGTACATAGTTCTCCAAAAGATCAGTATCCCCGGCATCAAATCCGGTCATACCACTTCTCATGTAATGGAAAACGTCCTCATACCTGTATCCTGAAATGACGATATTCAGGGCACTGGTTATATATTCAATAAAGGGATTGAGCATCAGCGAGACGTTTGTATCCACATAAACCGGAATTCCAAACTTCTGAGCCTGCCTTGTGATAATATCCCCGTAAGTATCAAGCGATCCGCACACAAGCGCAATATCCCTGTACGCATAGTTCTCATTCCTCACAAGATCGGCAATCTTGATCATAGTCTGACGTATCTCTTCAGAAGGCGTCGTGGTCTGATACAGGAATATGGAGTTGTTATCCCCGGCAAATTTCTCGGGATTATAGCGGAAAAGAGCTTTCTCAAGAAATGCCAGTGGTGCATTATTCTTAAGCCTTGCCACAGGCTCCTCGCGGTAAAAGATATCTGTCACTTCACTGTGTCTAAGTTTCCTATATGTCTCAAAATCAGGTATATTGGAGCCTTTCTCCTTCTGCACTTCAAATTCAAGCCTTTCAAGATCGCGAACGGTCTTTTTGCTCAGCATAAAGAGTTCCTGCTCCTTATAATCATCTGCATAAGGGTCCTCGTCCGGACTTATGGTCACGGAAAAGACAACTTCACTGCACAGGGACAAAAGCTCTTTGATCACCCTGTACTGAATTGGTGTAAAGCCGGTAAAGCCGTCAAAGACAATGACGCTGTCCTTGATGAGGGCAGACTCAGGAAGTGCCTTGCACAGAATATCAAGGGTTTCCTCTGCAGTGATAAACCTTCCGTCTATGTATTCAAGGAAGCTCCGATAGAGGAGCCTGAGGTCCTTAAGCTTGGCATTTAATGCGCCCTTTTTAAGGCTCTTTTCCTCAAGAACGGACAGTGCCTTGTCATCTATTCCGTACATCATAAACTCGGAAATTGTGGACTTGACCTCGTCCAGATATCCGCTCTTATGCATATTCCTGCCGATTATAGGCAGCTTGTCGCCAAGCATATCCGAAACATGCCTCAGCACCAGGCTCTTACCCACATCATCGAGCACAGAAAAAGAGCCATGGCCCGTCTCCTCGAAAACTCTGTGGGAGAGTCTGCCAAAGCTCAGTACATCTATGTTCATGATAGCCCTGTCGGGATGCAGTTTAACTACATCCTTCTGAGTCTGCATCGTGAACTGGTCCGGCACAATGATAAGAAAATCAGTACCCGGCTCCTTATTGCTTCTTTCTATTATTTCTCTGTATAATCCGGTGCTCTTCCCCGCGCCGGATGCCCCAAAACAAAACCTTAACATAAACTTTCATCCAATCATTTTAATGCATCATCCCTGATCTCATCCGCATATCTGCAGAGAGAAATAAACTTCCATTTGCCATTATAATAAAACGGAAGTATCATGTACATCTGCATTCTTCCGTTATCCCCCGGTGTTGCAGAGCGATAATAATCAACAACATATGCACTTTTTGTGTTTTCTATCCTTTCACGGACTGTAGTAATATCGTAAAATTTCTTGAAACGTTCCTTGTCCTCAGGATATATATACATTTCAGAGTACAGTCTTACTGCCTCTTTGGTATCTCTTGTATAATCAGAAACCGACTTCTGATCTGCGTTCAGGAAGATATTGTCAACAGTGCCGTCCTCATCAAAAAAATCAACCCTGAAGTACTGGTTAAATACGTGTGCCATGGCAACACGAAGACTCTCTGCCGTGTCACTTTCCTCATGAATAGAGGTATTTCTTGACACAACGGCAAAAGCCTGACGATCTCCGCTGTCGAACAGGAATCTTACCTTGTGATTGACGGTGTTGCCATTAGTTACTATATCAGCATATGCCCTGTGGTCCGGGCTTGCCTGTGCACGCTTTAAGCATGCTGTATACTCAACAATATCCGGGTGATTTGTAGTTCCGTATACACTGTTTGCTTCTGATAAAGACGCAAAGCCGAGTGAACTCAGGTAATCAAGATACGCTCTATTGGCATAGATACACTGTGCTATATCATCCTGAAGCTCAATAATAGCAAGAGGCAGGTTATTAAATACCTCAAAGCTCTTGTCTCTAAGTGGCGTATTTCCAAGGAAATTGACCTCTCCGATCCTGTCATAGTAGGGTGTAAGAGAAAAGTCCTCGCACACATCTAAGCTGCAGTCCACCGCTCTGTCAAAATCATCTACAGGCGTAGGCTTGCCAAATAAGTATCCTTGCAGCTTTTCACAGCCTATTCTGCGCAAAAACTCGTACTGCTCTTTAGTCTCAACGCCCTCAGCCAGTGTATGGATTCCAAGCTCCTTGGCCATATTTACGATCATGGCAAGGATAACCTGTGTCTTTTTATTGGTATCAAAGGTGCGCAGAAAATCCATATCGATCTTGAGTACATCTATATCAAAGGTCTTAAGATTGTTCAAAGAGCTGTAGCCTGAGCCAAAGTCGTCCATCCAGATCTCATATCCGGCCTGCCTGAACTTCTTGATCTGCTGATCAAGGAAATTCTCACCGGTAGTGAGAGCACTCTCAGTGACCTCGATATGCAGAAGTTCAACCGGAATGTCATATTTAGCCCTGCACTTGTCAATCTCTGCCATGATGTCACACAGCTCAAAATCAAGCTGGGAGAGGTTTACAGAAACAGGTTCAACAGCATATCCGCTGTCGATATCATCCCTCAAATCCTTACAAACCATATCAATGATGCACAGATCAAGCTTGTGTATCAGATGGACGTCCTCTAAGACCTCAATGAAAATCAGAGGCGAAATTATTCCCATAACAGGATCCTGCCATCTGGCCAGGGCTTCATACCCGCAGACCTTGCCTGTTAATGCTCTGACTTCCTTCTGGTAATAAACCTTGAAATATCTGTTCTTAAATGCACTCTCAAAGTTATCAATAACATATTGCCTTAGCTCATTCTTCTTGCTAAGAGCCTCGTCATAGAAGTTTATGCTCTTGTCATAGACCCTGATGATATCGTCACAGGCAGTCTTAGCTCTGTCGATCATTATAACCGGATCGGTCTCATCTCCTGTCTGCTGATAGATTCCGGCCTTGATATGAAGGCGAAGACCCTTATCATGCCTTGCAGATGCTTCTGATAGCATGGTAAGCCTGTCCGTTATTTCTTTTTCATCAAGGGAATTTGCAAGAATAATAAACTGATCACCTGCCGTTCTGGCAATCAGTTCCTCGGGGAAAAGACCTTTTATCTCCCCTGCAAGACCTCTTAGGAATTCATTACCTCCAACAAATCCGTATCTCTGGTTGAAGGATTTGAAATTCATAACATTCAAATAAATGATAACAATGCTGCCTTCAGCAGCTCTTGTTTCATGGCCCTGCAAGTGACTTAAGATTCCGTTCAGATTATAGAGCCCGGTGAGCTCATCGATATTATCGTACTTTTCCATTGATCACCTTTGGCATGTGTATGCGACTTATTATTCAATTATAGCATATTTCTGTACTTCAAATCATTTATTACGGTTATATCTCCTCACTTTGTTAATGTGTCTTTCAAAGTCTCCGCTGTCGATAAGACTGGCAATGACAAGCTGGTCAAGTGTCGGCACAGGACACTCGTAAAACCCGGTCTTATCAGCAAACTCGCCGATCAGATTCTCCGGTAGCACCATATATGCACACCTTGCATAGCTCCCAATAGTCCTGGTAAAGGTGTTGACGTAGATAACTCTCCCCTCCTCATCCAGGGAAAATATGGTTTCTTCAGGTTTACGGCTGGGAGTAAACTCTGACTCAAAGTCATCTTCTATGATGTATCCTCCATTCTTCCTGCTCCATCTGAGGTACTCTCTCTTCTTGGAAGCAGATGCCGTAACTCCGCTAGGGAAGCTCCTGTAAGGGGTTATATGAAGTATCTTCACATTGCTGTTCCAGAGCTCATCGCTCTCTATCCCGTCGTTTCCAAGCCGCAGCATCTTAAGCCTTGCTCCGCCTGCCGAGTAAACCTTGGCAATCTTCTGATAGGATGGGCTCTCGACGCCGTAGAGCACATCCCTTCCGAAGGTCTGGACAATAAGGCCGTAGAGGTACTCCGCTCCTGCGCCTATTATTATCTGGTCAGGAGAGACCTTAAGCCTCCTGGAGCGCAGAAGATACCAGGCAATGGCACTTCTAAGCTCAAACATCCCATTCTTGGGAGATTTCTGCATCAGATACTCCTCAAACTCTGTGAGAACCTTCCTTACTGTTTTAGCATAAATTGAGTACGAAAAAACGGGCTCATTGCTAACACTTTGTTCCGATGCCGCCTCGCGTCGTCTTGGCATAAATGGCGCAGCACTTTCCACCCCTGTATATATGTCGCTGTCATCAAAAGAGACATAGTATCCGCTCTTCTGCTTTGGAACAATGTACCCTTCATCCGAGAGAAGCTCATAGGCATGTTCAACGGTAATGACGCTCATACCCATGGCATCAGCCATTACGCGCTTTGAAGGGAGCTTCGTACCCACAGGATACGTACCTTTTATGATATCTTCCTTAACCTGTTCATAGATTCTCAGATAGCGTTTTTCCTTTTCCATAATTTCTCCTGAAATCTGGTTATATAAAATAATCTGTTTTTGATATTTTTAATACTATCAGTTTGATGATATATTGATTGAAGTTTGTTAGTCAAGACGGAAAAATACTACTATCCGGGAGGAAAAATCATCATGGGGAAGACAGTTTCAGAAAAAGTAACGCTAAAAGAGGTGAACAAGGTCAGATGGCTGACCGTGACCGCCATATTTATGGCTCTTAACATTGCAATGTCAAGCTTTGGCATTACAGTTCCGGGAGGGCATCTGTATCTGTGCGATCTTATCATATGCACAGCATCCATCCTTCTTGATCCTCTGGCAGCTTTCATAGTCGGTGGTGTTGGATCATTCCTTGGAGATATGATCTTCTACCCTCTTCCGATGTTTGTTTCACTGGTTGTGCACGGACTTCAGGCAGCTACCATTTCCTATATGGTTCATAAGGGAAAAGAGTCTTTTGCCAAATCCCTTGTTGCTACTCTGGTGGGTGCTGTTATAATGGTAGTTGGGTATACGCTAGGCAAGACCTTTGTTTACAGCACATTTGAATACGCCATGATGAAGCTCCCTTACGAGATCGCTCAGGCCCTCATCGGCGTTATCGGTTCACTTCTTCTGTGCTACAAGGCAGGTCTTCTTAAGATCTTTAAGAAGATGGAACTTGCTTAACTATAGAACATGATCAAAGGCAGGCGATTTAAATGAATTATTCAGAAGTAAAGGCCCAGGCAAGGCAGGCAATAACAGAGATTTTAGAGAGCGCCAGGCTACGTGAGGGCTCCATTTTTGTAATCGGCTGTTCCTCCAGCGAGATCCTCGGAGATCAGATCGGCACAGCCACAAACCTCGATTCCGCAAATGCAGTATTTGACGGTATCATCCCTGTTCTCAAGGACAGAGGCATATTTGCAGCAGCTCAGTGCTGTGAGCACTTAAACAGAGCTCTTGTAGTAGAAAGAGCCTGTATGGACAAATACGGATTTGAGCAGGTAAATGCAATACCCCAGCCCAATCACGCAGGCGGAGCCTTCGGAACCGTATGCTATGAGAGATTCGATGATCCGGTACTAGTAGAGGACATCGGTGGCAGGGCCGATGCAGGAATAGACATAGGCGGAACAATGATAGGTATGCACATGCACGCAGTTGCAGTTCCCATGAGAATATCACTTCGCAAGATTGGCGAAGCACCTATAATATGCGCACGCCACAGGCCCAAATACGTAGGCGGTCAAAGAGCCATCTACGACCAGAACTTAATATAAACAAATAAAAAGCTCCCATCGGAATCACTCCAATGAGAGCTTTTATGTTTCTTCTGCAGGTTAAAGCGTTACGAATTTCTGCGTAGTATCGCTAAGCTGCTCTGTAACCTCATTATTCTTATCAATAGCTTCTGTAATCTTCTTGATACCACCTACAATTTCCTGAGAGCTCTCAGCCGACTGCGAAATTGCTTGCGAACTCTCCACAACGGAAGTACTGATGAGCTGAACAGACTCAACCATCTCAGTCATTATATCATTAAGGTTTTCAGCCTTGTTATTGAAGCTTCCAAGCATTTCTTCCATAATATCCGCTGTATGCTCGTACTTTTCTCCTGTAGCAACAAATTCATCATAGTCACTTATAACCTGACCGTTGATGTAATCAAGTACAGCCTGAGCATTCTTGGCCAGATTATTAACCGCTTCGGTAACTTCGTTACTGATAACCTGGATATTTCCGGCTGTCTGCCTGCTGTTATCGGCAAGAGCACTGATTTCGGTTGCCACTACCGAGAATCCCTTTCCTGCCTCCCCGGCTCTTGCAGCCTCAATTGAAGCATTGAGTGCAAGTAGATTTGTCTGGCCTGCAATATCAAGGATAACCTTTGTAAGCTCATTGATCTGCGCAACCTTTTCAGACTCATGCACCGATTCCATAAGCGTTGCGGAGAGGTTTTCCACCTGTTCTCCTGCTTCTGCCTTTTTCTTGATCACTCTGGCCTTAAGTTCATCGGCCTCAGCCTTGATATCCCCCGCTGTCCTGGTACCTTCCGTTGCCTGATCAGCAATTTCCTGTGCAGCATTCTTAACGCTCTCAACTGATTCATTGATATGCGAAACGTTACCTGATACGGTTTCCATGCTTGCGGAAAGCTCTTCGAGAGCAGCTGAAGTATTGGTCACGTTATCATCTGCGACACGAAGCTGTGACACCACTTCCTCCGAAGATTCTGTCAGAACTATCGATCCGTCCTTTACATCTTTCATGATTCCCTGGAGAGTCTCTATAAAGTGGTTGACACCCGTAGTTATATACAAAAGCTCTGATTTGGCTTTAGTCTTTATCCTGGCTGTAAGATCACCTCTGCCTTCTTCAATGTTTGAAATAATGACATTAACTTCATCCGAGATGCTTCTGATCTTTTTAACAATATTCTTGTAGCTGATAAGGAAGCTGAAAATGATCAGCGCTATAATTACAATAATGCCGATGGCAGCCGTCACCTGTCCGGAATTAAACAGTGCCTGCATCTTCTGAGTCGTAGCTGATGCAGACTCATTTATTGCCTCATCAAGAATATTTGTGGAGTGGAAAATAGCAACCTTTTGAATCTCGGCTTTATCAAAAAGAATGGAATAAGCAGAATCCTTGTCTCCCGAATCACACTTAGTCATGGAAGAATCTATAAACTTACTCATTCTCTGATATTGCCCTCTGATCTCACTCATCTGGGCAATTGCCTTTTCATTCCCAATTGCCTGGAAGTCATTTTCCAGTGCAGATATATCTTCTTCAATGGTAGCCTTAACAGCATTTATCTGCGGCAGTAATGCCTGTTTGGTCTCATCAGCAGAGGCAGCCACATAACCGGTTGTCTGGTCATACAAAGACATGACGTCGTTCTTAAGCATAGCTTCATGCTGTGTAAGTGTCATCATGGTTTTAAACATTGAGATACTGCTGCTTGTAGAGGTATCCATTGATGACATGACAAAGGACATTACAATGACAAAAGCGATCAAAATGGCCACATTTGCAACTGCTATCTGGAACATAATAGAATTGATTTTTTTCACTTTGATTTTTTCTTCTCTCATGCTCCCCTCCTTATAATTTCGAATACCATTCTGTGGCAACTTTCTTGAACTCTTTTACAAAGCCGGATACATCAAGTTCACCCTTTGCAAATTTCTGATACACAAACGACAATCCCTTCTGCCCCAGACCCTCAGTCATTTCCATCCAATGCCAGCTGGAGGTCTTTCCCGATGAAATGTAACTTGAAATTACAGGAGCAAACGGATCGGAAGCCACATATTTACAGTCTACAAAGGGACTTACGAAACCGGCTTGTTCAACCAGTATCTGCTGTGCGCTATCCTCAGAGCACCACTGAAGGAACGCCAAAGCCGCATCAACATTGCCTTCCTTTGGTACCGCCCACCAGTTGGGTGCGCTTGTAAGAATTGTATCCATCCCATCTTCAAATGCATATGGCACCATACCCACTTCAAAGCTTCCTGCCTTAGCATAGTCATCTGAACCTGAAAGAGTTGCACCTATCCAGGAACCCTGAGTAACAAATGCATATTTACCAGCAGCAAACCCGGCCACCTGATCATCATATGTTCCGCTTACAAGAAGATTCGGATCTGAGTACTCATTGAAAAGACCTATCATCTCTGCATAGTGCGTAAGACGATTTTCATCCACACCGCCGCCATTAGACATCAGGTCAATATAGGTAGTATCCGATCTTGAAAGGCCCGAATCGATATAAGCTCCTGTCAGGTGGTTACCTGCTGACCATCCAAGATTTTCCGGCTCAGCAGAATAGCCGATCACCGCCTTAAGACCAAGCTGTTCTTTTTTAGCATCGATAGTCTCAAAGGCTTTTTTCATGGCGTCAGGACCTGTTATTGAAGCCGGATCTACACCGGCTTTTGTAAGAATGTCTTTATTATAAGCAAGTCCAATAGCCTCTGTTGTATATGGAAATCCTAAAGTTCCGTATGTCGAATCTTTATAAGCAGCATCGGTTCTTGATGCCCACGCCTGATCGCTCATATCTACGAGAAGGCCTTCCCAGTTTCCAAATCCCGAAGACTCGCAAGCTATGATATCAGGCATCTGATCTGACAAATAATATCCTTTGAGGGTAGCCTGCGCATCAACACCACTCTGCACAGTCATTATATTGACCTTTACCCCCGTATCCTTCTCATATAGCTGAGCAAGGGCCTCCAATTGGCTTGTGACCTCACTCTTGATATTTAATAAAGAGATAGAGCTGACACTTTCAGTGGTATCTGCTTCTATCTCTTTATTTTGTCCGCAGCCTGACAATATGCAAGTGAGCATGATCACCAGCGCCAGCGATAAACTATAAAGTTTTTTCATAGCGCGCATCCTTTCTTTTCACAAAATAAACCAAGGGGTGTACATATAAATTGTACGTTATTGCGCGCATATAATCATGTTTTTTAAGTTTATTTAATCCATTTTTAACACATTTATAAATATTAGTGATGGAAAAGACGAAGGCCTGTGAATGCCATAACCATGTCGTGGCTGTTAGCAGCTTCTATTACATTGTCGTCTCTTACTGAACCTCCGGGCTGAGCAACATATTTAACACCGCTTCTGAATGCTCTCTCGATGTTATCTCCAAATGGGAAAAACGCATCTGAGCCAAGAGCTACATCTGTATTTTTATTCAGCCAGGCTCTCTTTTCCTCAGCTGTGAATACAGGTGGCTGCTCCTTGAAGATGTTCTGCCACTTGCCGTCTGCAAGTACGTCCATGTAGTCCTCACCGATGTAGAGGTCGATGGCGTTGTCTCTGTCAGGGCGCTTGATAGAATCAAGGAAAGGAAGGTTCAGAACCTGAGGTGCCTGACGAAGGAACCAGTTATCTGCCTTGTTTCCTGCAAGTCTTGTGCAGTGGATTCTGGACTGCTGTCCTGCTCCGATACCGATGGCTGCTCCGCCCTTTACATAGCAAACAGAGTTTGACTGTGTGTACTTAAGGGTGATAAGAGCGATCTTGAGGTCGATGAGTGCTGCCTCAGGAAGGTCCTTGTTATCTGTAACGATGTTCTCAAACATCTTGTTGTCTATCTCAATGAAGTTGTGACCCTGCTCGAAGGTGATACCGAAAACCTGCTTCTTCTCAATATCCTCGGGAACATAACTTGGATCAACCTTGATAACTGCGTAATTTCCGCCCTTCTTAGCCTTTAAGATCTCAAGAGCCTCGTCTGTATAGCCGGGAGCAATGATACCGTCGGAAACTTCTCTTTTAACAAGACGAGCTGTATCAGCATCGCACTCATCTGAAAGAGAAATGAAATCACCAAAGGATGACATTCTGTCTGCGCCACGTGCTCTTGCGTAAGCGTTTGCAAGAGGGCTGAGCTCACCAAGATCCTCTACCCAGTAGATCTTCTTCTCGATATCTGTAAGAGGTGTTCCTACTGCTGCGCCGGCAGGTGATACATGCTTGAAAGATGTAGCTGCAGGAAGTCCTGTTGCCTTTTTAAGCTCAGAAACAAGCTGCCAGCCATTTAATGCATCAAGGAGGTTGATGTAGCCGGGACGGCCGTTAAGTACCTCAATTGGAAGGTCTGCGCCGTTTTCCATATATACACGTGAAGGCTTCTGGTTAGGGTTGCATCCGTATTTTAACTGAATCTCGTTCATATTATTTCTCCTCCTTCTTGAAGTTCTTGTTGTAGATCCTTGTCTCTTTTGCTCCTGTTGCGATATCGATATATCTTGTGAAAAGAGATACCTTGTTATCTGCGTTAAGCGCTGTCCAAACATCATCTGTGAACTTGTTGATGTCGCCTGAGATATTTACCTGTGTAGGCTCTCCCTCAAAGCTTGGAAGCGGATTGCCATCGCCCTGGTAAGTGTGGATAAAGTATCCCTCTCCTGCCTTGGGATTCTCGTATGTGTAAGTAAATCTCTGACATGATGAAGGATCGCCGTGGTTGCTCTTAAGGATTGAGAGAGCAAAGTCATATTTTCCGCCCTTAACGTTCATGATGCCTGAAATTCTGGGTGTGTAGTTAGGCGCATCGGGCTCGAACTCTCTTGTTCTGAGTGACTCCTCAAAGCTCTGTCCTGCCTGCATAAGCTCATAAATTGTATCTGTCTGATCACCGTTTGTAACGATGGTGGATGTTCCGCGAACACGAACAGGTGCATAGATGATAAGGCTTGGGTCCTCCATCTTGGACTCATCGAAAGCCTGGGTGCGGATTCCGTCTCCATCCTCTACGAATACTCTGTTTCTTGAGTTCTCGCTTCTTCCCATGATGAAGTATGCGCAAACTGCATACTTGCCATCCTCGGATGTTCCAAGGATGATGCCCCTTCCCGGATAGGTAGTGCTGCTAAGTTCTTCTTTGAGATTAAACATTTGTCCTCCTTCTCCTTGTCCCGCTGCACTAAACTCGAAAATACCTCGTTAAGTGCACGTGACTGGTTCGCACTAGGCTCGACAATACCTCACCAAGTGCTCTACACAAAAAACCGCCTGAGCATAGCGCTAAAAGCGGTTGCCCAGGCGGTCGACTGTTCAAAATTATTATCTGTACTCCCATGTGGTTACCCACTTATCCGCCAGTTGTACAGACACATATAACATACACTTTTGAGGCCAAAATTTCAAGTCAATTTTTGGGAATTCTGATCTCAATTTTAGTTCCTTTTCCGATTTCAGAGTTTATGAGCATGTCGGCATTTTCCATGATCTTTATCCTGTCTCTGACGTTGCGAAGGCCGATGTGTTCACCGGAAAGCTTGTCCATTTTATTGTATTCGTCTACATCAAAGCCTGCTCCGTTGTCTTCTATGCAAACCCTGAAATAATCTCCGCAGTCATCGGACGAGATGATAAGAAGCCCTTTTTCTCCGTTCTTCTTTTTGCAAAGTCCGTGCTTTATGGCATTTTCAGCCATGGGCTGGACGGTAAGTGCCGGTATGGTGAAGTTTGTGGCATTTATCCTGTATTCCACATCGAACCTTCCATCGAATCTGACCTTTTCGATGTCGAGATAAACCTTGGTGTGCTCAAGCTCTTTTTCAAAAGGAATAGGTTCTTTACTCTCGATAGAACCGATGCTCTGGCGAAGGTAATCCGCAAGATTGTTGACCACATACTTGGCCTTATCCTTATCAACATCGCACAGAACATAGATCGAATTCAGCGTATTGTAGAGGAAATGAGGCTTTATCTGAGAAAGCGCTATTCTCTGTCTCATATCTTCCAGCTCGTCATCCTGTCTTTTGATCTTATCTCTCTGCTCGATCATGGTCAGAACATTGTCCTGCAAAGCCTGCATGAACATGATCAGCACACAGACGCAGATTGCATAGTTTGAAAGAGACATTCCTATAAAAAGATTTACTATGGCCGTAAGTGTCGGAATGGCGGCAAAGATGACTATTACTGTAAACCTTCTTTTGTTGAAAAGATGCCTGTGAGTAATAACGTACACTACGGAAATAAGGACAGGTATAAAAAACAAAACTGACCAGATGGTAAAGCCGGGGCCTCTGGAGTACAGATTTGTCATGGGATCTATCCAATATATGAATTTGTTAAAGTAGGAGATAACATGAAACAGGAGCGTTGCTGTCGAAATAGCAACAATCCCGCGCAAAAGGCCCTTGCCCCTTCCCTCATCACTCATGGACTGAACAATATACAGGCAGTACAGGACAGGAAGAATCGCTATCAGAGAAAAAGTCATGAAATTGCCAAAAATATTTAAATAATAAGCACTCTTGCCCGGGGTCCCGTTTATATACCATGCAACACCATCACAAAGCAGAAGAATACCAACCAAAAGCTCAATGGACCCGAGAGCTCTGTATTGTTTTTTGATGTAAGAACTGGTTAAAAACAGATAAACAGCAGCGACGAAAGAAAGCACTGCGCTAAGGATTTCAGTACTGGCATAGATATATTTTGCAACCATAGCAGAATCTCCCCACATTTACCGGAAACGTTTCCGAATATTCTGGCAAGAAAAACTTTTATGTGTTATTGTTAATAATAATATATCAAAATTTAGAAAATTTGGGGAGGTATTCCTATGCCCGGCTGGTTAAAAGATGCAATATTTTATGAGATTTATCCTCAGTCCTTTAAGGATACAAACGGAGACGGAATCGGAGATTTTAACGGTATCATTGAAAAGCTCGATTATGTAAAAGAGCTCGGCTGTAATGCCCTTTGGATCAACCCCTGCTACGATTCTCCTTTCAAAGATGCAGGCTATGATGTTCGCGACTATAAGAAGGTTGCAGAGAGATACGGAAGCAATGAGGATCTCTACAATCTCTTTAAGATTGCCCACGAAAAGGGCATACACGTGCTGCTTGACCTTGTTCCCGGACACACCTCCGAGGAGCATGAGTGGTTTTTGGAGAGCAAAAAGGCTGAAAGAAACGAATTCTCTGACAGATACATCTGGACAAACGGCTGGATCGAAGGAATCGCAGGACACCCTTATATAGGCGGAGAGGCTGACAGAAACGGCTGCTATATGCTCAACTTCTTTAAGTGCCAGCCTGCCCTTAACTACGGCTTTGCTAAAAGAACCGAAAGCTGGCAGAAGGCTCCCGATGATCCGGCATGTATCGCCACAAGGGAAGCCATGAAGGATGTTATGCGCTTCTGGCTTGATAAGGGATGCGATGGCTTTAGAGTTGATATGGCTGATTCTCTGGTTAAGGACGATGACGAGAACAAGTCCGCAACCGGCGCCATCTGGAAGAACATCAGAGAAATGCTGGATAATGAATATCCCGAGGCAGCCATCATCTCCGAGTGGAGTAATCCCAAGCAGGCCCTTAAGTACGGCTTCCATGCAGATTTCTACCTCGATCACCGCGGAAACGGCTACAACACTCTTCTTCGCGACTATGAGACCGATGGCGGCGATAAGAGCTTCCTTAAAAAGGACAGCCACGGCGATATCATGAGGTTCTTAAACGACTATCTGCCCAAGTACGATGCCACCAGAAAGGACGGCTATATTAGCTTTATCACCTGCAACCACGACACTCCAAGGCCACGCAGGACTCTTGGCATGGACGAGCTTAAGATCGCGTATGCGATGTTCCTGACACTTCCCGGTGTTCCGTTTATCTACTACGGCGATGAAATTGGTATGAGATATTTTGAGCTTCCAACCAAGGAGGGCGGTTATACCAGGACAGGTACCAGAACTCCCATGCAGTGGAGCGAAGGCAAGAACAAGGGCTTCTCTACTGCCCCTGCCGACAAGCTCTATCTCCCGGTTGACCCATCAGATGATGCTCCGACAGTAGAGTCTCAGGAAAAAGACCCTTCATCGCTCTTAAACACAGTAAAGGCTCTTACTAAGCTCCGCCACGAGTATAAAGACCTTCAGGCAGATTCAGAGTTTGAGATCATTTATGCGGAAGCGGATGAGTTCCCGTTTGTGTATAAGAGAGGGGATCTGATAGTTGCTATAAATCCTTCAGATAAAAAGACCTCAGCCACTCTTCCCAAGAATACGACTAAGGTATTCGAGATTGGAGAAACTGAGATTAAGGATGCTTCGCTGCATATGCAGCCACAGAGTTTTGTGGTGCTGAAGTAATAATAAAGAGTCAAATGGGGACGGGTCTAAGTCAGGGGGACGGTTCTCTTGACTCCTCAAGAGGAGTCAAGAGAACCGTCCCCCTGACTTAGACCCGTCCCCTGGCTTATTTTTACTCTACAGTTACACTCTTTGCCAGATTCCTTGGCTTATCAACATCAAGTCCCTTAGCAACGCTGGTGTAGTAACCAAGGAGCTGCAAAGGAATGATCGCCAAACTTCCCACAAAGTGTTCATCAACCTTAGGAATATAAACAGTAAAGTCTACCTGATCCTCAATGTTGTATCTTCCGTAGGTTGTAAGTCCCATAAGGTATGCGCCACGGCTCTTGCACTCAGCCATGTTGGAGATTGTCTTCTCAAGAAGTGATGGCTGTGTGAGAACACCGATAACAAGAGTTCCGTCCTCGATAAGAGAGATGGTTCCGTGCTTAAGCTCTCCTGCTGCGTATGCCTCTGAATGAATATAGCTGATCTCTTTCATCTTAAGGCTTCCCTCAAGTGAAATCGCATAGTCTATACCTCTTCCGATAAAGAAGATATCGTGAGCATTTGCGTACTTTGCGGAGAACCACTGGATACGATCTTTCTCGTCAAGGATCTTCTCGATCTTGGCAGGGATGCTCTGGATTTCTTTTATATAATATGCAAGCTTATCATCGCCATCCAAAGTTTCTCTTACTTCAGCGAGCTTTAATGTAAGGAGATATCCGCAGATAAGCTGACAGCTGTATGCCTTGGTTGTGGCAACTGAGATCTCAGGGCCTGCAAGGGTATACATTACATGGTCTGCCTCTCTTGCGATGGATGATCCAACTACGTTTACAATAGCAAGAGTCTTAATTCCGCTCTCCTTGGCAAGACGAAGGGCTGCCAGTGAATCAGCTGTCTCTCCTGACTGGGAGATAACAACTGCCAGAGCGTTCTTATCAAGAGGCATCTTACGATATCTGAACTCTGATGCAAGCTCAACTCTTACAGGAATTCCTGCAAGCTCCTCGATGATATACTGCATCTCCATGCCAACGTGCCATGCGGATCCGCAGGCAATGACATAGATCTGAGAAATCTCTTTTGCCTCTTCATCGGTAATTCCAACCTCGGAGAGATCGATCTTACCGTCTGTTACGTACTTGCCGATGGTATCAGCAACTGCCTTGGGCTGCTCGTGGATCTCCTTCATCATGAAGTGCTCAAATCCACCCTTTTCAGCAGCTTCTGCAGAGAAGGTTACTGTTGTAACGTCCTTCTCAACCTCATCACCGTCAAGGTTAAAGAATGTAACCTCACCGGCTCTGATACGTGCCATTTCCATGTTATCGATGTAATAAACATCTCTTGTATACTTAAGGATGGCAGGTACGTCGGAAGCGATAAAGGACTCATCGTCCTTAACACCGATGATCATAGGTGACTGCTGTCTTGCGACATAGATCTCACCCGGATAATCCTTGAACATAACTTCAAGGGCGTAGGAACCACGTACTCTCACCAAAGTCTTAGCGATAGCATCGATGGGGCCTACCTTATATTTCTTGTAGTAGTAGTCCACAAGCTTGATCAGAACCTCAGTATCAGTATCTGAATAGAACTTGTAATTATGTCTGATGAGCTTTTCCTTGAGTTCCTGGAAATTCTCGATAATACCGTTGTGAACACCTACAACCTCAGATTCTACTTCTCCGGAACCTGATCCTGTGCAGTTTCCGCTCACATGGGGATGTGCATTGATAAGGCTTGGTGCACCGTGGGTAGCCCATCTGGTATGACCGATACCACACTCACCTGAAAGTGCATATCCTCCGTTAGTTTTATTGGAGAGATTCTCCAGTTTACCTACAGCCTTTACGACTACTGCCTGATCTGCACCGTTTCTTACTGCGATTCCGGCAGAATCATATCCTCTGTACTCAAGTTTTGAAAGTCCATCAAGCAGAATTGGTCCTGCCTGCTTATGGCCTATATATCCTACTATTCCACACATATAAATTTACTCCAAATGACCTTTCTTCTGGATCACATCAATTACCTGATCCACATATTTTTCGCAGATTTCATCGCTCTCTGCCTCAACCATTACACGAATAACAGGCTCTGTACCTGACTCTCTTACAAGGATACGTCCTGTATCGCCGAGGGCCTTTGCAACTTCATCAACTGCATTCTGTACATCAGGGTCGTTCTGTGCATCGGGCTTACTCTTTACTCTTACATTCTTAAGAACCTGAGGATAGAAAACAACAGGAGCTGCAAGAGCACTAAGAGGCTTCTCTTTTGCAAGCATAACCTCCATGAGCTTAAGAGATGTTAAAATCCCGTCTCCGGTGGTTGCATACTTGGTGAAGATGATGTGTCCTGACTGCTCTCCACCTACGCGGTGACCATAAGTTACCATGTTCTCGTAAACGTACTTGTCACCAACCTTGGTCTTCTCGTACTCGATACCAACCTTATCAAGAGCCTTGTAAAGGCCAAAGTTACTCATTACTGTTGTAACAACCTTGTTATTAGCAAGAGCGCCTCTCTCCTTGAGGTAAAGGCCGTAGATGTAGATGATGTGATCACCTGTGATAACATTTCCGTTCTCATCTACAGCAAGGCATCTGTCAGCATCGCCGTCAAAAGCAAATCCGACATCAAGGCCCTTCTCAACAACAAACTTCTGCAGATGCTCGATATGAGTTGATCCGCAATCTGTATTGATGTTAAGGCCGTCAGGCTCATTGTTTATAACATAAGTCTTGGCACCAAGTGCATCAAATACAGCCTTAGCAACCTGCCATGAAGCACCGTTAGCGCAGTCAAGTCCGACCTTCTTATCCTTGAAGCTGAACTTAGAGTTGGAAATAAGGTATCCTACATAGCGGTTTCTACCTGCAACGTAGTCAACTGTTCTTCCGATATCTGCTCTTTCTGCAACAGGGATCTCAATCTTGCCGTCGATATAATCCTCAACGCGAAGGATTGTTTCTTCGTCCATCTTCTCACCGTTGCCGTTAAAGAGCTTGATACCGTTGTCATAGAATGGATTGTGAGATGCGCTGATCATGATACCGCAGTCAAAATCATCAACTCTTGTGATGTAAGCAACTGAAGGAGTTGTTGTAACGTGCATGATATAAGCATCTGCTCCGCTGGCCATAAGACCTGTACAAAGAGCGTACTCAAACATGTAGCTGCTTCTTCTTGTGTCTTTTCCGATAACAACCTTAGCCTTCTTGCCATGGTTAGCACCATAGTACCAGCCAAGATATCTACCGATCTGTACTGCATGCTCAAAGGTCAGGTTCTTGTTAGCCTCACCTCTGAAGCCGTCTGTTCCGAAATATTTACCCATTATCTGTCCTCCTTGTGGATGATTTCTCCACTGTTCTTATAAATAGAATTCTCAGGAACAACTCCCCTTACGCAGGAAGTCGGATAAACGTTGGAATTACGGCCAATCACGGTACCGGGGTTGCAGACTGAATTGCAGCCGACCTCAACGTGGTCACCCAGCATAGCACCGAACTTCTTCATGCCTGTCTCGATATTCTCAGTTCCGTTGTGAACAACAACGAGATTCTTGTCACTCTTTACATTGGAAGTGATGGAGCCTGCGCCCATGTGTGAGTAGTATCCGAGGATACTGTCACCCACATAGTTGTAGTGAGGAGTCTGAACGTGATCAAAGAGGATAACGTTCTTGAGCTCAACGCTGTTTCCTACTACGCAGTCAGCACCTACAAGGGCTGATCCTCTGATAAATGCGCCGTGTCTAACCTCAGTATTGGGTCCGATGATACATGGACTTCCAAGGTATGCGCTCTCAAATACGGTAGCGCTCTTGTGCACCCAGACATTCTCCTTAACCTCTGTATACTCATCTCCGAGCTTTGGTCCAAGTTCAAGGATGAAATCCTTGATACCCTTTAAAGCCTCCCAGGGATAAGTGAACTGACGCAGATAGTCTGCGGCAAGTGTATGATCGAGATCATACAGATCTGTAATAGTGTACATGATTACAGCCTCTCTTTCTTCTCTATATCGAGGAAATACTTGTAAGTATCTACAGTAAGTTCCCCACAAGCCGGCTCATCGCAGGCTATGATAGCACCGTTATGCATCTGAAGTGCACTGCAGGTCCACTTTGAGCTGACAGCACCCTCTACGGTTGCTGCAAGTGCTCTTGCTTTGTTATGACCGTTTATAAGAATAAGAACTTCCTTGGAATCTGTTACTGTTCCAACACCAACAGAGAGAGCCTGTGCAGGTACTGCCTCAGGATTGTTTCCAAAGAATCTTGAGTTTACGATTCTTGTATCAGAGGTAAGATCTCTTACTCCTGTACGTGATGTAAGGCTTGTATATGGCTCGTTAAAAGCAATATGGCCATCTACACCGATACCACCCATAAACAGGTCGATACCGCCGTAGGATGCGATCTTCTTCTCGTACTCTTCACACTCTTTTACCGGATCATCAGTCATGCCGTTAAGAATATTGATATTCTCAGGCTTCATGTCCACGAGGTGATTGAAGAGATTGTCATGCATGAAATACCAGTAGGACTGGTCGTGCTCACGAGGAAGCCCTAAGTACTCATCCATATTAAATGTAACTACGTTGGCAAAAGAGATCTCTCCTGCCTTATTCATTCTTACCAGTTCCTTGTAAACCCCGATTGGGCTGGATCCTGTAGGAAGTCCAAGTACAAACGGACGATCCTTCTCCGGTCCATTGTTGTGTTCCCCAACACGCATCTTGATATAATTTGCTGCCCAAACGCACATCTTTTCGTAATTGTCCTGAATTACTACTCTCATAAGTTTCGTTCCTTTCTTAGGTTTTATGTGCATATAGAGTAATTATATGTTTTCACATTCTGTTAGTCAAATTACAGAAATTTGACATATTTTTAAGGCAGATGTAAAATTTCTACCGATGAAGAACAAACGTATTAATATAAAGAACTTAATATTGCTTTCTGCATTTGCAGCATCTTTTTCAGTACTGGGATGTCTTGCTGCTTTTTCCGACAGATCAAAGATAGACGCTGTTCCTGCTGATATATCAGGTCAGGAACTTACCGCTGCTGTTGCAAGCTCAATCGATGACGCAGCAGAGCAGGTGATCGCATCAAATGCAGATCTGTCTACCGAGACTTTTAATGTTACTACTCAGGAGACAAGCGCTACTCTGGAGAGAACAGTTTTTACCGTAACCGAGTATGAAGCCCCTGTCACAATGTACACCAGTGACACGGTTAATGTGAGAAGCGGAGCAGGAACCGACTACGACAAGATTGGCAAGCTCAGATGGGGTTCTGAGACCCAGGTTACAGGCGAGACCGACAACGGCTGGTACGAAGTTGCCTTTGGTGACACCACCGCCTTTATTATAGGTGACTACATGGTCACAGAGCTTCCCGGAACGCCCCTGGTATTCGTCGGTGATTCAAGAACCGTTCAGATGCAGAAGGCCGTTGGCTCCACAGACAAAGCTTACATAGCCAAGATTGGTGAAGGTTACAGCTGGTTCAAGAACACAGCCCTTTCAGAGATTCCAAGCTATGCAGGAACAGGCACCACAATGATCATCAACTTCGGTGTCAATGACCTGGCAAATGCAAGCAAGTATATACAGCTCGTCAACAGCAACATCGACGCCTGGACAGAAGCAGGTATCACAGTCTACTACGCAGCCGTAACTCCGGTTGGAAACTGCAGCAGCGTTTCAAATGCTCAGATTGAGAACTTCAACGCAAGACTTCAGTCAGAGCTTGACCCGAGGGTTCAGTGGCTTGACGGCTACACATACCTCACTCAGACAGGTTTCTCAACCGCTGATGGCCTGCATTACAACAATGATACATACAGAAGTTTGTACTCCTACTACATGTCAGTAATAACTCAGGCTTAATTTTATTTTGCAATTGACATCGACTTCACATCCCGTTATAATAGTCTTTGCGATTGCCGAAAAGGCAAGCAAGCTGTTGTAGCACAGTCGGTAGTGCGTCGCATTGGTAGTGCGGAGGTCACGAGTTCGATTCTCGTCAGCAGCTCGATCGTAAACAGCCCTCAAAGCCAGAAAATACCTGGCCTTGAGGGTTTTTCTTTGCCCTATTCAATTTCCCCCTTTTTTACCTACCAAAACCAAAAACCTACCACTTACCTACCGGAACATTGAAAAGACAACAATAATATGTTATAAAACAAGTGTAGCTACAGTAATTACATCGCGTTTCGGTTCACTTGAGCGGAGGCGCGGTGTTTTTATTTTGAGTCAATGGGGACGGTTCTCTTTGACTCCCGAAACGAGTCAGGGGGACGGTTCTTTTGACTTCCTGCCATGGCTATCTATGCCCCACTGCCCGAGGGTTGTAGCAGAAGTGGAAGCTCCCGGCTTTGGGACATGACAAATTCAGACAAAAGAGACTCCTCCTGGCTTGAATCTGTGGCAAATACCCAGGTTATATCTACCGGGACATGAAAAAATCGAGCACAAGGGGCTCCTCCCAGCTTGAATCTGTGGCAAACATCTAGGTTATTGCTTCCGGGACATGAAAAATGCAAGCACAAGGGGCTCCTCCTGGCTTGAATCTGTGGCAAACATCTAGGTTATTGCTTCCGGGACATGAAAAAAGCAAGCACAAGGATCTCTTCCTGGCTTAAATCTGTGGCAATCAGCCAGATTATTGCTGCCGGGGCATGAAAAACAAGCATAAAAGCCAGCTCTGAGAAAGGATTTGCGCTAGGGAGGCTAGCATAACAAGTGGCAAAATCTTTAATCTGAGGATTTTCTATACATATGAATAAAATCGGGGTCGGGATATTGAAAATGTAGAGGATCAAAAACTTTGTTTCTTGCTATTTCTATATATAGCTTTGTAACATGCCTTTAGGTATAGAAATCTGTTTACGGGCCCGAATAGCTTTCTATATATATGATCAAAAATAAGTAAAAGGTATAGAAATAAAGGCTTCCAAAGTTTTTGTGCAAATTTCTTTTCTATATATATCAAGTAAACTCCTCGCAGTGTATAGAAAACACAGCAAACAAAGAGTTTTTGAACAAAATCATTGAATCCTTAGTCATGCAGAGCAAATCATTCGCTGGTTATATTTCCCTACAACACATGACTGTGACGCAGGATAGAAACTCCCGGAATCACACTTTCCTTCATGACCCGCTTAGTGACAAAAAATGCCTTAGCAAATGAATGTCAATGGCACCGTGGAATACCGCAGCACGCTTTTTGCGAGGATATGCCGCGAAAGGCCATTGATATTCATTTGCTAAGGCATATAATTCCTAAGCCGCGAGTCATGAAGACAGGAAGTCAAGAGAACCGTCCCCCTGACTCTTGACTCATTGTATGCAATGAGTCAAAGTGAAACGTCCCCGGTGACTCATGACATAAGCTGTGAAAAGAGATATTGATAGATCTCTGTGTTCTTCTCCTGCCAGTTATCGATCATATGCTGGGCAATTTCTTCCGTGGGAACCGGAACTCTTATATCAATAAGATTCTGTCCGTTTTCCTTGGCAAGGAGCTGCACTGTGTATTCATTCTCTCCTACTTTCCTGTAATCGCCGAGGATTGAGGAATCGTTTCTGAGCTTCATGCTGTTTTCCTTAAGGTAATCATCAATCTGCTCTTTGATGGCAGGATTTATCCTGTTTCCGAAAAACTCCAGGGTCTGGGACCCTTCATCTGTTATCTCGAGGTAGGTCCTGTTGGCCATGGTCTTTTCGGTTATGAGGTTTGAAGAAGCCAGTTCACTGAATACTTCCTGCAAAGTAAGGAAGGTCGTATACTCTTTTTCCAGAATAAAATCGTAGATCTGGGACTTGCTAAGGGTGACATCGCACCTCTTTAGCATGTACAGAACTATCATCTTGTATAACGTCAAATACTGCGAACTCAATTTAAAACTCCAATCAATCTACTACATGTGCCTTTACTGCTGCGCTGACAACATCAGCTACTCTTGGATCAAAAGCTGCAGGAAGGATGTTCTCATCGCTAAGTTCATCATCAGGAACAAGTCCTGCGATGGCTGTTGCTGCTGCAAGCTTCATCTCCTCTGTGATCTGCCTTGCTCTTGCCTCAAGTGCTCCCTTGAAGATTCCCGGGAATACAAGAACGTTATTTACCTGGTTAGGGAAGTCACTTCTTCCTGTACCGATAACGCGAACTCCTGCCTCTTTTGCAAGGTCAGGCATGATCTCGGGAACCGGGTTTGCCATAGCGAACATGATGGCATCCTTGTTCATCTGCTGAGCCATCTCTTTGGTTACAATGCCCGGTGCTGAAACGCCAACAAAGATGTCAGCTCCTACAAGAGCATCTGCCAGAGATCCCTTGATCTGATCCGGATTTGTCACATCCATCATCTTCTTCTGCATCCAGTTAAGGTCCTCTGACTCCTTATGAAGGATTCCGGACTTATCGCACATGGTTACATTCTTAAAGCCATATCTGAGAAGGAGCTTAGTTATAGCAATACCAGCGCTTCCTGCGCCATTTACGATAACCTTGCAGTCTTCCTTTTTCTTGCCGACAACCTTAAGGCCGTTTATGATTCCTGCAAGCACAATGATGGCTGTACCGTGCTGGTCATCGTGAAATACCGGGATGTCCAGCATCTCTTTTAACCTCTCCTCGATTTCAAAGCATCTGGGAGCTGAAATATCCTCCAGATTGATTCCGCCAAAGCCGGGAGCAAGGTATTTAACTGCCTTGATGATTTCCTCTGTGTCCTGAGTGTCAAGGCAGATGGGAACAGCATTAACGCCGCCAAACTCTTTAAAAAGAACTGCTTTTCCTTCCATAACGGGCATTGCTGCGTATGGTCCGATATTGCCCAGGCCAAGAACAGCGCTTCCATCAGAAACAACTGCAATGGTATTGGACTTAATGGTGTATTTGTAAGCCAGCTCTTTATCCTCAGCTATCAGCTTACAAGGCTCAGCAACTCCCGGAGTATAGGCCAGGGCCAGATCCTCCTTGGAATTAACCTTGGACTTGGAAGTAGTCTCCAGTTTTCCCTGCCACTCTTCGTGAAGTTTAAGTGCTTTTTCTGCGTTTGTCATAATAATGCTCCCCTTTCAAAACTGTTCTAGAAGGTCGTGCCCACTATATCATAGGCAAAAGAAACGACCTCGTTTCGTTTATCTGTATCAATATATTTGAAGACATTCCAGATCTGCTTCTTGCCTCCGCCGGTGGTCTGAAGACCAAGGGCAAGGCCAAGGGCCGCGATCTCATCGCCGGCATCGGTCTGTCTTGAGAGCATAAGTGCGTCGATGTAGCCGTTCTTTTCCATCTTGGTGTAGGCGTAAGCGAATGCTGCTGCCTGAAGTGCCTGTCCCGAAGTAGATGAATAGCCGATCTCGCTTAAGATGATGCTCCTTACATTGCCTGATGAATCAAGCATCTCCGGCCTCTTCATATAATTGGTAAGAACTTCTATGTTGTCCATGGTTATACATGGTGTGGTGTCTGAATGGTTAACGTACTTGGATGAGTTCCAGAATGCCGTGTTCCCGTTAGGGAATGAGTACGGATGGGCAGCAAGGCCCCAGTCAATGTTTCCGTAATCAGACAATGATGCAGCGAATATATCAAGAACGTCCTTTGCGTCATAGTCTCCGGTCTTCTCGGTATTATAGGTCCAGCGTTGGTCGATAGGTATATAAACCTTAGCTGCGCTGTTCTGACTCTTAATTGCGTTGTAGAACACCCTGAAAGCCCTGGTAAAAGCAGCCGTATAGGTGCCAACGTCAGTATAACTCATGTAATTGTACTCTTTTCTGGCATTGACCTCGTTGGCAATGATCCACATGCTGACATTGCCGTGACCTGAGCCTGAGTACCTGTTAGCAAGGAAGCTTCCGATGGCAGCCAGAGCCTTAACTCCGCTCTCATTGGTTGCATTGAACATGTAGTAAGGCGCTGAGGATCCGCTCCTGGCGCTGGGATGAGTGATCTCAGGAAACGCTGAAGTGCTGGCATTATTGAGGATAATGGCTGCAACATCAATACCCATGCCATTGAGTCGCTTAAAGAGATTGTCGTAGTCGTTTATGATCTGTGCATTGAAGTGATAAGTCACTCCGCCATAAGAATAAGGAATTCCACCGGAAGTCACCAGGATATTCCTAAGCGGAATATTGTATGCTGCATATTCACATCCAAGATCAGCCAGCTCTCCGATCCTCAGTGGGTCGGGAAGAAGTCCCTTGATGGACTTGTGCTGCATTCCGCCATAGCTGTAGCCTGCACAGGCACCGGGATTGGTGATGTACTTGGCGTGGCTGATGGAGACGTAGCTGTCGTTCATCTTGACTGCAACCTGGAACTTGGAAAAGAGCCTTGAATTAGCCGCACCCTTGTTGAGGTCCACACTAAAAGAAGTGTCATCGCTCTTATATACCTTGGCAATGGGCTCACTTCCCTCTACAATTCCGTCATCATAGGTTGCTTCTTCAAACAAGTAGTAATACTTGTCGTCACTCTTTGGGATTCCCTCAGAAGTTACTGATATCTCAACTTTGCCGGAGCTTACAATGTTGCAGCTCTCAATCTTGGCAAACTCCGCAGTGTTTTCCGCGGTCATCTCAACTGTGGCAGGTCTTTGCAAAAGAGCTTCCGACACCGTATGTCCGCCTTTGACAATGGCATCGATTGTTGACTCATTAATAAACTCTTCGTTCTTTTCTTCCTCCATTACAAGGGAAGCCTCGAAAATCTCTTCCTGCCCGGCCTGCTCCTGCTCAGGGCTCTTTCCTCCACCGATAAAAAGCCATCCCATCATGGCTCCAACCAGTACAACAGCAAATACTGCAAGTACCCCTGAGAGGATAACGATTATTCTATTTCTTCGGGCCTTCTTGCCCGTTCTTCTTTTGCGCTTCTTGTTTTCCATTAATGCAAAAAATTCCTTGAGTTTTTTGTATTATTTATTGCTATCTTCGCCTTTATCCCTGTTCTTAAGTCTCTTCATGTGGTCTCTGATCTTCAGCTCATACCCGTTACCTGTAGGATTGTAGAACTCTTTTCCATTAAGCTCATAGGGCTTGTACTGCTGCTCCACATAGTGGTCGGGATAGTCGTGGGCATACTTATATCCGATGCCGTGGCCGAGCTTACCTGCAGACTTATAATGAGCATCCTGAAGATGCGGAGGGATAGGAAGATTTCCTGTTTCCCTGACGGTCTGCATAGCTTCGTCTATCGAAAGATATGCTGCATTGCTCTTGGGAGCCGTAGCAACATAAGTAACTGCCTGTGCAAGAGGGATCCGGCCTTCCGGCATTCCTACTCTCTCAACTGCAAGAGAAGCAGCAACTGCCACCTGAAGTGCCTGTGGGTCTGCATTTCCCACATCCTCAGAGGCGCATATCATAATACGCCTTGCTATAAACTTGGGGTCCTCGCCGGCATTGAGCATACGTGCAAGATAATACACCGCTGCATCCGGGTCCGATCCTCTCATACTCTTTATGAATGCGGAGATGGTGTCATAGTGGTTATCTCCGTCCTTGTCATATCTGGCGACCTTTTTCTGGATGCACTCTGAAGCCACTTCCCTGGTGATATGGATAAGACCGTCCTCACTTCTCTGAGTTGTGAGGATGCCCAGTTCTATGGCATTTAAGGCATGTCTTGCATCGCCGTCAGCTATATCTGCAAGAAACTCTGCAGCATCGGGCTCAAGCACAGCCTTGTAAGAGCCCATTCCACGCTCTGTATCTGTGACTGCCCTGTTAAGTAGCACCTTGATATCATCGCTGGTAAGCGGCTTAAGCTCAAATATGATTGACCTTGATATAAGAGCCCCGTTGACCTCAAAGTACGGATTCTCCGTGGTTGCGCCGATGAGCACAACGGTTCCGTCCTCAACAAAAGGAAGCAGATAATCCTGCTGAGACTTATTGAATCTATGGATCTCGTCTATGAAAAGAATCGTCTTCTTCCCATACATTCCCTGGTTATCCTTGGCTTTGTTAATGACATCTTCCATGTCCTTCTTGCCTGCAACCGTGGCGTTTATCTGAGTAAACTCCGCCTTGGTTGAGTTTGCGATAACCTTGGCCAGTGTGGTCTTGCCCGTTCCGGGAGGTCCGTAGAATATTATTGAACTGAGTTTGTCTGCTGAAATTGCACGATAAAGAAGCTTGTCCTTAGCAATGATGTGCTGCTGCCCAACCACCTCATCAAGGGTCCTTGGGCGCATCCTTGCGGCAAGCGGAGATTCTTTTTCCATATTGTTTTCGCGCATATACTGAAACAAGTCCATAACACTACAATTCTACTATTTTTGCTCCGATTTTGCCATACCCATTAAATGACTTTGGCACTATTGTGTTATGGAGATGTTGTCGGGTGACATGGTTATAGTAATATTGCCCTCGCGATTGAGGTAAGTTGTTACACCTGCAGCCTCAAGAATCTGCATAACTTCCGCATCCTCAGGTTCAATTGTTCCGGAGGTAATGATGGCATACTCCGGGGATACCTTTTCAACCAGAGCTGCCATGTTCTTCTCGTACCTGCCGTGGTGCGGAACCTTTAAGATCTCTGCCTGAATATCTTCCATCTCAAGAAGCTCGTTTATGCGGTCTTTTTCCGCATCTCCCGCAAAGAGCATGTTGTTATCGCCACAGCTTACCATTATCACAAGAGAAGAATTGTTGCTTGGATCCTTCTCATAGGCTGTGCTCTGAGGGGGATAGATATCGTAAGAGACTCCGTCCATTTCAAAAGAGATCTCGTCTGTAACCAAAGTTTCGGTAAGTCCCTTAGAACTGAGGGCAGCGAGATAATTATCGATCTGATCAGAGTCTTTTGACTTATAAGTAGTGTAGATAGTGCCTATATCAAAGGCATTTATCACATGATCCGCTCCGCCTACATGATCCTTGTCGAAGTGGGTGATTATGAGGTTATCAACCTTGGTGATACCCTGCTCTTTCATGAAGGAGACAAGTTCCTCTCCATTCTCATCAAGCCCCGTATCTATGACAGTTACGTGATTCTCTCCAACAATGACAAAGGCATCATAAGCTTCGTCAGTCTCTGCCGAAAATCCGGTTATGGTGACAGAAGGTCCGGTTGATACAGACGCAGTCTGATCCGTCTGAGTCTCTACGTTTTCTGTATTTCTGCCGCATCCTGCCAGCAGCATAAGAGCCATAAACAGGCCTATCATCTTTCTAATCCGCATGTTAATTCTCCTTTGACATCAATTGTTATGCGCATTATTATTGTATAGGCATTACCTAAAAAGAACTTTAAGCATTTATGAAAGGACACTAAAACAATGAAAGCAGCTAAGGCTTTTGGAATAACACTTTTTGTAGTTCTCCTGATCGGAGTGATCTTCCTCGTGGGCAGAAATTCAATCATGAAAGACGTTAAGGCCACACAGGAACAGGCCACTACCACCAAGACCAGCACAGCCAATCCCATAACCAAGGCGATCGTCAGCGAGGCACTTGATACCTACGCCGAGAACGCAACGGGCAAGACAAAAGAGATCTACGAATCAATGTCAGAAGAGGACAAGGATACAGTTACAGAGATCATAGCAAACAACGTTAGCATCGACTCCGTATCCGAGGTTCAGTCCTATGTAAACAGCGGAGATGCAAACGGGCTTATGGAATACGCCAAGGACAATCTCTCCGAAGAAGAGGTAAAAGAGCTTACGGAGATCATGTCAAAGTACGTAATGCCCTAATCTTCTTTTACAATGTTTCTCACCCAGATACCACTCTTTACCAGACAGAATCCAATAATGCACTTAATGATCTCCAGGCTGTTTACGATGATAAATATGTAAATTGCCGGGAGATTTGTATATCTGCTAAGAATAAAGGATGCCGGTACTGAAACAAGCCATGCAAAGCAGCTGTCAAAGATAAATGTGATCAGCGTCTTGCCACCTGACCTCAGCGTGAAGTAAGAAACGTTTGCATAGGAATGTATCGGCATACAGCATGCCAAAACCAGGATAAATCTGGTTGCCAGCGCTTTTGTCTCGGGCGTGGTATTATACACCTGAGGAATAAAAGGCGCAGCAAGCGCTAGGAGCGAACCCATAACAATAGTACTCATAAAACTAAGAGCCGCCATTCTCCAGGCACTTCTTCTGGCTGAAACCAGCCTGTCAGCACCAAGCTCCTGTCCAACTATGATTCCCGTAGAGTTTCCGATTGATAAAAAGACCTCGTTGAATATCTGAGATATTGTACTGCTGATGGTCATGGCGGATACAACCGCAAGGCCTCTTACCGAATAAGCCTGAAGGAGTCTGGCCTGAGCAAAAGACCACAAGAACTCATTCAAAAACAGTGGCAAAGTCCTGGACAGGATGGGCCATATAAGACTTATCGGAATCTTAAATCCGTTGTAGAGCCCCTTAAAGAAGGTATAAGACGTGCCCCTTCTGTGCGCGCCTATCACAACAATGGCAAATTCTACAAATCTTGAAATTACTGTTGCTACAGCCGCACCTCTTACTTCAAGTCTTGGAAATCCCAGATAACCAAAGATCAAAACAATATTGCACAGGAAGTTCACAACCATGGCTACCATACTGGCCACCATAGGCAGCGTTGTCTTTCCCGACTCTCTCATGGCGCTGGCGTAAACCTGTGTAAGAGAAAAAGGCACAAGGCCTATCAGCATTATGTGGAGATACGAAAGTGCGTACCCAAGAGTCTCAGCCCTGGCTGCATCCGTAGTGTCTTTTGCAATATAATCAAGGATCAGAGCCGGTCCGTTAAAGTACAGGATCGCAATGGCAACGGTAAATATGGTAATGGCAGTAAGGAGCTTGAACCTGATGGCATAGCGAACACCGTCCATATCTCCTTTGCCGAAAAACTGCGTGCTAAAGATACCCGCGCCGGCCAGTGACCCCCAAATGCACAGGTAAAAGACAAAAAGGAGCTGATTGACCACAGCTACGGACGGAATCTGCAGTGGTCCAAGGCGCCCTACCATTACGTTATCGAGCAGTCCCACGATGTTACTTAGGGTGTTCTGAACGATCATGGGAACCACGACCATTGCTACTCTTCTATAGAAGGCAGAATCGCCAAAAAAGCACTCCTTCAGTGTGAATTTATATCTAATTGCTTCTTCTCTGTTTCCGGTTTCAAATGTTGTCATGATTTCTTCTCAAACTTATAGTTGACCAGGAATATTCCCAGCGATACGAGTAACAGCGAGAGTATGCTTCCTGCCGAGAACGCTTCATTTCCCTCTCCCAGGAAAAGAGCTGACAGAAGAACTCCCATTATTGGATTGATAAAGCCAAGCACCGATACGCGGCTGACGGGATTGTACTTAAGAAGTATTCCCCAGAGTGTGTATGCGCCGGCTGAGATAAATCCCATGTATATCAGATTAAGATAACATCCTGCGCTGTAGAACACAAGGCTTCCGCCCATGATAAGTCCCACAAAGAACAGTACATGGCCACCTATAAAGAACTGATAACCGCTGAGGATTACAGGATTTTCATACTTGGAAAAGATCTTGATACAGCACCCGGAGATTGCATAAAACAGGGCTGCACACAGCATAGCACCTTCTCCGGCAAAGGTTATTCCGCCCTCTGTCAGGGATGATATTCCTCCAAAGAACAGGATTATCCCCGCAAATCCCACGGCGCAGCCTATCAGTTTCTTGGCTGCAGGGGCTTCTAAGCGAAGTATGAACATGGCAATGAGAGGCGCCAGGAAATTACCTGATGCGTTGATGATGGATCCTCTGACTCCCGATGTGTTGGCCAGGGACATGAAGAAAAAGTAGTACTGGCCGATGGTCTGGAACAGGGAGAGAATTATTATATACTTCCAGGATGTCTTTTTCGGAATAAGAGCTTCCCTGCTTATGAAGGATCCGAAGATTATGACCATGACCCCTGCCAGCACAAATCTTGCTCCCGAGAGCATGAGGCGCGAGGGCGTGTCAGACGCGTCTATCCTGAAGAGTTCGTATGCAATTTTAATAGCCGGTGAAGCACTTCCCCACAGAACACAGCAAAAAACTGCAGAGAGTACCACCACCGGCATATATGTCCATAAATTTGTTCTATTTGATGTTTTCAATAAGCTCCACCTATCCTTATTTCTTACGAGTGTATAGGAGGGCTGCGATGATCGAAACGCAGGGAACAGCACAAATGATTCCCACGCTTCCGGCAATTGCTCTGATGATCTCAATCGCCACAAAATCCGTATTAAGAAGCTGCCTCAGGCCAACTCCGTAGGAGTAAATAAGTACGCACATATTCAGCGCACTTCCCACGTATGCCAAAACCAGCGTATTTGCCATGGTTCCCATGGCATCCCGGCCGATATTCATGCCGGATTTGAACAGCTCTTTTGCATCCCTCTCAGGATTAATATTATGAACCTCCTCGAGAGCTGACGCAATAGACATCGCGATATCCATTACTGCGCCCATGGCCGCTATCAGTATTCCACTGGTGAAAAGACCTCTAAGCTTAATGGCAGTTGTGCTCTTAAGTAGGAGCAGTGCTTCTGCCTCGTCCATCTGGAAGGTGGAGATTCCGCCAATGTTCGCTGCCACCTGCGCAAGCAGTGCTGCGATAAGGACTCCCGAAAAGCACCCAAGAGCCGCTGCTATGGTCTTCCTGCTGATTCCTCCGATAAGGTAGAAACATACCACGCTGGTGAAAAAGATGATCGCACAGGTGAGCGGTATTGGCTCTACACCTTTAAGAGTAAGAGGAAGCAGAATACCAAAGATGCAAAGGACCGTGTAAACAAGACCTGCAAATGCCTTTATTCCCTGAAGTCCGCCAATTATAGCAAGACTCAGGAAAAAGATGACTACAAGGGCAATCACCAAAGGTACCCTGTTGTAGTTATAAATGCTGCAATTGTAAATGCCATCTCCTGTTGTATCTATGCGGACACATACGGTATCTCCGGCCTTTACATCAACATTATAAAGAGCACTGAAATAGTTGGTAACAAAGCAGATATCGCCTTTGTACCTACCGGTGAGTATCTCTACCTTTAGCTCAGTGCTCCCTCTTAGGACATCTTCGTTGTCCCGGTCGATCACTGAGTTGTCCTCAGTAACCGCCAGGACCTTGGCATTTTCATACTCAACTCCGGTATCCCTTGTTGTGGTATATTCCGGCTTGTCCTTGTTAGCAAGCACAAGCGCGAAAATAAGTACCAATGAAAAAGCTATGATCACGAAGATATTTTTAATTGTTCTTTTTTTATCCAAATTATTTAATAACATGTAACAGTAATAACAACCTTCTGAGTCCGATTGCAGCAAGTCCAAGTCCTGAAGCAACAACTACTGTTGCTGCTGCAGCCTTGGCTGCCTTTTTAGCCTTTGATTCAGGCTTATCTGTTGTAGGTGTTGCCTCCTCAACAATTGTAGCAGTTTTGTCGTCACCTGTCTCTACTATAGCCTGCTGGCTATCAGTGCTCTGCTCAGGTGTCTCTACTGCTGCCTGCTGATCATTATCTCCGGTAACACTTCCGACTACTTCACCTTCAGATGTGCCTGTTGTAGTCTCTGTAGTATTGTTCTTGTTACTTCTTCCGAAGATTCTGCCAACAAAGTTGTTGACTCTTTCTGCAACAGTATTAACTACTGATTCAACAGCCTGCTTAATAGCTCCAAGAACTCTCTGAACAGGTGTCTGGTTAGATGAATCTGAACCACTGTTTCCGCCGTTGTCTGAGGAACCAGATCCTGAACCGCTCTCTGAACCTGAGCTGCTTCCTGATCCTGATCCGCTTCCTGAACCTGACTCGCTTCCTGAACCTGACTCAGTTTCAGGAGCTGCTTTTACAAGCTCAATGTCATCGCAGTTGCGAACTCTGAATACAGGAACTGAAACATCTGAGTCTCCTTCAGGATGCATGTAGAGAACACCTGCTGCTGTAACTTCAGCGCCAACCTTAACGAAGTCGTTAAGTGCTGCCTTACCCTCATCTCCTGTTGTACCTGACTTGATATAACCATCGATGAAGATTGCTGCCTCTACTCCTGTATCATCTGCAAGCCAGAACTCTTCGATGTTGCCGTCTGCTCCGACTGCTACTCTTGTAACCTTACCGGTTGTCTTAAGGAGTGATCCACCAAGAGCTGCATAATCCATAGCTGTCTTGGTATCAACTACCTTAGGCTCCCATACATAAGGCTCGTCATCAAGGATCTTGGAAGAGATAACCTTGAGCTCCATATCTCCCTGGTACTGTGCAACAAAACCTGTGATACGTACCTTGGTACCAATCTCAAGACCTGCTGTTGCATAAGGGAAGATATCAATACCTGCTGTCTCATCCTGGATGTAGATTGTATCAAAGAAGGTTGTATCAGGGTTAGATGTTCCGCTGGTTACATAACCTTCAACTGCGAATACTTCGTTCATCTGACCTGCACGAGCCTGTGCAATTGTTGATGTAGGAAGCTCTACAGTAACACCATCAAGGATGTTGTTGATGATTGTGTAGTTCGTGTAAGGAAGAGAATCTGCATTATCAATCTCTGCCTTTACTTCAAAATCAGAAACAAATACTCCACCGGCTACGTAAATATCTCCGCCTGCCTTGGTGTGCTGGGTTGCGAGGAAAGTTACGTTGCCTTCGTTGTCGTTCTTGATACCCTTTACGCCGTTACCAGCATCTCCCGGATTAGAGTTACCTGAAGCATCTTTACAGTCAACGGAGAAGGTTGTGTCAAATCCCTTTACAATCCATTTAGCTGCATCTACAAAATCTGTCTCTGTAGCATTTGAAATATCTACTGAGCAGCCTGAGTACTGGCTGTACTTCTGGCCATCACGAAGGCCTGCGAACAATCCTGCTGCCTCGTCTACGTTGTAGGTAGTAGGATACATTCTGTATACCTGACCACCGTTGTTTGTATCATCACAAACCTCATCTGAGCCCATGCGGATTGTTGCTCCGATAGCTTCGAGAAGCTTGTTCTGCTCTGTAACAGTCTGGCCGTCTGTCGTGTCTGAATAATCCGCAAGACCACATACGATAACTGATCCGCCACCAGCTACGTAATCCTTAACCATTGTAAGGAAGTCATCTTCGTAGTGAGAAACGGTGTAGTCTCCTGCGCCTGCTGTTCCTGTCTTCTTGGCAGGTGCTGCAAGAACAAGAAGTGAGCATGCTTTCAGCATCTCAGGTGTGATCTTGCTTGTTACTACCTGAGCTCTGATGTTCTTCTGAGCACAGATCTTGATGAAGGATGACATGTTTCCGCCATAGTAGCCGGTCACATAGTCATTATAGTGTGTGCCGTCGATGAGAACATCTGTAACCATCTCAGGTACTACATAGCTTAAAGTAAGCTTATCTGTATATATCTTAGGAACACCGTTAAGTGTTGCATTTACTGTAACCTCATAGGTTACCTGTCCCGGAGTATCATATACAAAATCTGTCTTGTATGTTGCTGTACCATTAGGAGCAACGGCTGTTATGCCTGCTTCCTCTCCGGTAACATTTACAACGTCTGTCTTGTTGGCATCAACATCACTGAGCTGAATCTCAATGCTGTCGATCACAAGATCTTTTTCTTCGTTGTTGTAAAGCTCTACGTTAACATCAAGAGATTCTCCTGCTACTGCAAGAACCTTACTTGTGTATGTACGGTTAATACCACAAGCCTCAACATTACCGACCCATACAGGAGCTGTTACAGCGATATCACCGTCATTCTCTGTGATCTTCAGATAGTAGTATGAGTAAGCAGAAGGAACAGTAAATTTAACTGTTGCTTCACTTTCTGCTACTGTCTGCTGAGCGATGGACTGACCACCGTTTACGATAACTTCAACCTTACCGATAGAAGAATCTGTAGGATCAACGATATCTGCCTCAAGGTTAAGTTCATCTCCTACAGCATCCTTTTCAAGGATTGTTCCCATGATATTACCATCAAGTGTGTAATAGATGGAAAGATCGTTATCCTCTGTAGCATAGATACGATAATTTCTCATCGCATCATAGATAGCTGTCTCATCATTTGTATCAGCAAGCATTACAGTACGTGCTGTATTTGCATCTCCCCACTTACCCTTGTGGTTATCCTGGTTGTTTGTAGGAGCTACATGCCATCCCTTATCAAGAGCACGTGTGTAGTACTCGTATGATGGGAAGTAACCGGAAGATCCGATTGTTCCTTCACCGTTACCAACCTCGATCATTGTGATAAGAGCATCGTTCTCTTCTGTATAGTAAGAGAAATCCTGGAAATCACCAAAGGTTGTTCCGGGGTGGTTGAACTGGCTGATAGAATCAGGAACCGTTCTAAGAGCTGCATAGTAATTCTCAAGTGCTGTTGAGTATGTAGAGTACGCTGTCTGTGTACGGCTCTGGAATCCGGGAGTGTTGTAAGTGTTCATATGTCCAAGACCGTTACTCCAGGTCATCTCATAACCATAAGCAGCTGTAAAATCATCTGTTGTGTACTGCTTAACAAGGTTGTGAGCATATGTCCACTCATCGTTTTCAGAAGTATCAACATTCTCGGTAATCTTTGACTTTGACTCGTTATCAATTGAGTTACTGTGGTCAGTGATAACGATGTAATCAAGGTTATCTACGTTTGATGCATGCTTAAGTGCATCATCAAGTGTTCCGGCACCGTCTGAAATACTGGTATGTGCATGGATCTGTCCAAAGTAGATGTTGTACTTAGCATTAAGTTTCTTAGTAAACTTAAGATTTGTTACCGGGCTTTCCTTATAGCCTTCAAGTACAGCCTTTACCTGCATCTCGCAAGGAAGATTCTCGAGCTTGATGGATCCTGAGTACTCGATCCAGTCATCATGCTGCTCTTCCTCAACTACCTCTGTAGTAGTTTCTGTTGTTGCCTCTGTTGCTCCTGTTGTAGCCTCTGTTGTTTCTGTTGTTTCTGTAGTTGTCTTATCTGTTCCTGCTGCGTCATCGGTCTTATCTGATTTCTCAGCCTTTTCATCCTCTGCAACCTCTTCAGCAGTCTTGAATCTGTAAAGAATATGTGCGCCTTCTGTAGCAGTCTTGAATGAAACGAACTGGCCTTCAAATACTGCGCCGCCGTTTGGAGAAGCCTTAACTGTTGCTACCTGTGCCTGAGTATACTGATAATTTACTGTAATACTCTTTGTAAGGCCTTCCTTTGTTGCATAAGCTCTGATTGTTGCAGGAAGCTCATTAAGAACTACCTTAGTCTCGTCGTCATACTTAGCAAACTCTTCGCCGTTTACTGAGTAGTAAATCTCTGCTCCCTCAGTATCTGATGAAAGTGTAATCTCTTGTCCTACAGGAACCTCACCTGATGCAGGATCTGCCTTAACATAAGCTGTTACGGAAGAATCCACTACAGGGTTACCTGTTACCTCAACGCTGTCAACACGGATAACGCCGCCTTTTGCAGGAGCTTTGTCACCCTTGGCACTAAGTCCGCCTGTAGGTACAAGTCTGATCTGAAGGTTCTCAGCGTTTGCTGCTGCGTTAGGAATCTCAAAAGTAAATGTCACATAGTAAGTTGGTGCAAGTGATGTCTTAGCAATTCCGTCTGTGATATCACCTGATCCGCTTACTTCGAAAGGCTCAGAAATAGCCTTTCCATCTTCATCTACCTTATCTGTCGTCTTATATGCTGTGTACTTATATGAGTAAGTACCCTTCTTTAAATTACTGAAATTCTCTCCGTCAGTTGAGTACTGAAGCTGGAATGCTCCGGCTCCGGTATTGGATGCTCGCATTCTAAACGCCAGACTCATGTTGCCATAGCCGGCTGAAGGGAATGAAAACTCCATGTAGTCAGACTCGGCTACTACTCCGGTTGAACCCATGTAGTAGTTTGTTGAACCGGTTGTAGTACTCTTAGCTGATGTCCATGGCTTGGAAATGCTTCCGTTTACTACTGCTGTGAACTTAGCGTTAGTATCAAGCATATCGTTGGTAGCATAAAGGTCACCATTGATATACTTATCTGAATTATCAGTTTCATCATAATGAGCATTACCTGCCCACTGAGCTACTGTAAGAGATGTATCCTTGTCGTACTCAAAGCTTACGACCTTCTCGCCCTCTTTAAGAGCATAGAAGCTGAACTCAAAAGCTTTATCCTCTTTAAATCCATACAGTGAAAATCCGCTATAATACTCAAGAGCTTCAATATATGAACCACTCTTGGCAAACGCATTCTTTAAGTAATACTTTCCGGCTTCGCTGGCAGCCTCTTCAATCCAAAGGCTGTTATCTGTTTTTTCATCTGCAAGTATAAGATTTGCATATGTCTTCTTTTTGCCGTCTACTTCCTTCTCTTCAACTGTACCTGTAAGATACTTACCATCAGCAGTTGTGAAGTAATAGTATCCGTTATCATCAAGTGCAACAGTTAAAACAGCGGCATTTAAGCCTTTTGTCTCAAGTGTTCCATCTTCTGCAGGTTCAGCTGCCACCTCTTTTAACTTGCCATTTGTGGTTGCCTCAGAAGTCATGAGCTTCTTGCCTGCAGGATAGTAAACAACTACCTGATCGCCATCGTACAGTTCTCTTGTAAGAAGCTTAGCCACTGTGTTTTCCAGCTCTTCTGTCTGAGCCTTCTCAAGTTCAGGATATGTATATGCTGTAAATAAGTAATTATCCTTTGCTCCACCTGATGTATAGCCATAAACTGTAAACAGATCTTTAAAGAACTCTACATACTGAGGTTTTTCCTTATAAACAGCGTTTACATTCTTCAGCATGAATGAACCATTTTCTTCAGACTCAAAAGCCCAAAGACTGTATTCATTCTTCTCAGTCTCAAATGTAAGGCTGCTTCCGGTTGCTCCGGATGTAAGATATTTGGTTGTAACGCTCTCGCCATCTTTTGTTTCAGAAACGACGTAGTATTGTCCTTCAACTTCACCCTTAACAAGCTTAAGCGTAGCAATTGCTGCACTCTCGTCAGTGTATGTAAGGCGTCCTTCTTCATTAAGTTTAACGTCCTCACCCTCTAATTTCTGTCCATTAGCTGTTGTTGAAAGAGCTTTTTCATTATTGAAGGTAAGAACAAATTCTTCTCCGTCATAGAGCTTTGTAAGGTCAGTAAACTTTACTCCGCCCTTCTCCTCTACTACAGGCTCACCATCTGTGAATGCATAAGCTGTAAATGTGTAAATGTTCTTATTACTCTCGTTAAAGCCAAATGTTGAGAAGCCGTTATAGAATTCTACAAACTGAGCACTGTTATTATAAGCAGCCTTGACATTCTTGATATAGAGTGCTCCTTCTCCCTGATCCTCAATTGTCCAAAGGCTGTAATCATCTTTAGCATCAGCAAATGAAAGTCCTTTTCCTGTCGCCGGACATGTGAGATATTTTGCATTAGAAACAATGTAGAACTGATTCTCCACATCAGATTTCTCAAGCTTTAATGTAGCGTAATTATCTGCATAGACAAGACTCTCTTCCGCATTAAATGTCGCATCAACGGCTGCAAGAATTTTACCTGATGCTGTGGAAGAAAGAACTTTTTCATTATTGTATACAAGAGAGAACTCTGCTCCGCCAAAAAGCTTGTTAACATCAGTAACTTTAACTCCAAGCTTCTCCTCTTCTACAGGAGTCTCGATTTCTTCAAATTCAGGCATAGTATATGCGCTGAATGTGTATGGTGCCTTATCAGCGCCATCCTTCAAGCTATAAACAGTGAAAAGATCTTTGTAGTACTCGACATACTCAGGAGATGTTTTTCCATCCTTAACGAATTCGCCATTTACGCTCTTTATCTGGAATGTGCCATCTTCAGATACTTCAAAGAACCAGAGACTAAAATCGTTTGGCTGGTCTTCGAATGTGAAAGAATTACCTTCCTTTAAAGTTGTGAGGTACCTGGTTTTTGTTGTATCACCATCTGCAATATCTGTTGTGATGTAGTACTGATCACCCTCATCAGCCTTAACTGCCTTGAGCGCTGCAGGAGCAGCATCTTTGTTTGTGTATACAAGCTGCCCATCATTATTAAACTTAACTTCTACTCCTTCAAGCTTGGTGTTGCCATTCTTGTCTGCAGCAGAAGCTGTTGATGAGAGTGCCTTGATGCTGTCAGTTGTATCGCCAAAAACAAGAGCAAACTCTTTATCATAATCAGTAATGTTTTCAATCTTAGTTCCGGCCTTTATTTCTTCAGAAGTTGTTGATCCGAGAACATAGAAAACTGCTGACTGTAAAGCTGATCCGCTTCCCTTTGCATATGCTTTGAAAACTGAGTGATCATTCTTCTTGAGTCCCAGGCAATAAGGTTTATTAGTATTGGTCTTTGATGTACTGTTTGCGATCACATTGCCATCAAGCACCCACTTTGCGGTGGCTTCGCTCTTCTCTGTCCACAAAAGAGTGTTAGTATCTGCTTCAGCAGCCAGATATTCACCGCCATTCTCAAACCAAAGGTCATTTGTGTCTTCTGTTTTGCTAACGGTAAGCACTAAATCATTTTCACCAATGGTAACTTCATTATTATCATTTGGTGCAATCTGGATGGCATTGAATGATCTGTCCATTGTATAGCCTTCAATGGCAATGATAACCTGATCACCATCCTTGAGCTCTGTAGAAAGAGTTGCTGTTTTACCGGCAAAAGAAGAAGCTTTCATAAGGCTCACTGCAGCCTTGCTCTCAATAGCCGTCTCTTCATCTGCCTGAGCAGCCTTGAACTCAAACTTAGCCTTCTCTCCATCGTAGGACACTCCGTCCTCAGACTTGTAGCTGGCACGGGCAATGATCACAGTGTCATTTGAAGTATCAAGCTTGATCTTGTCCGTGTATTCCTTAAAGCCATTAGAACCGTCTTCGTTAAATGTGTAAAGGATGGTTGCCCCATCTACACCACAAGACAAAGTTACATAGCCGTCTTCTTCAGACGCAGTAACTGTGAGGTCAACACTCTTCTGCGCATCTGTTTCTTCGACAGTCTCAATAACAGTCTCAGTGTCTGCCTCCTCCTTAATTTCCTCTGTCTCCTCAGCTACTTTCTCAGTAACTGTCTCTTCCTTTGAAGCGCCGACTGTAGCTGCCTTTACATCGCCGTCAACTTCTGCGGCGCTATCGACAACTGTCACAGTCTCTTCAATAGCTGTGGGCTCGCTGGCCTCTGCAACTAAAAAAGCATTTCCGAATGTAGAGAACACAATCAGAAATGCTGATGCAAAGGACAAAAATCCCCTGGTCGCGCGTTTCATAACATATCTCTCCCTTCAACAAAATTTCATTTTTTATCTGGTCCCCACCAAATAAAGTTGCGAGTAGAGCAATCGTACCAATATAGCACGTGTTATGTCAACCAAAAACCGTTAACAAAAAATCTCTGTTAACCCCAGTATTTATGCAGGTTTCACGAGAACTCGTTTATCAAACCCACTAACCACGCGACAAAATTTTTTTATAAATTTTTTACATTTTTTTCATAATTTACCGCAATACTTTTTCAAGAAAATTCCCTATATGCTCCCTGTAGGCATCAGGCCCCACGATTATTGATTCCGCATGTCCTGCCCCGGGAATCATGTAAATTTCTGCATATCCGGCAGTTGCCTTCTTCATATCTTCAGAGTTCTTCGGAAGAATAAAATCATCTTCTGCACCATGGATAAAGATAATTGGCAAAGTATTGTCCGGCAGAGAATCGATGGGTCTCATGTCTTTAAGTGACAGGTGAAATCTCATGCGAGCGCCGAGGTCTGCTACATTGAAAAGCCATTCCGGTAACTTTCTGCTCTTGTAGGCACCTCTAAGGACGTTCTCAATATCAGAAAATCCGCAATCTGCCACAACAAAATCAATTTCAGGTTTATATTTCAGCGCTGTTATGGAAGTTGCAGCTCCCAAAGACTCACCATGAATACCAAGAACAGCGATATTATCGTAGCGTTTTCTGGTATCCTCAATTACCTTACACAGGTCTTTTGCCTCATAAATACCGTATGTAGTGCAGGTAGGAGCATTCTTACCGTGACCACGAAGGTCGTAGAGGACGCAGTTAAAGCCATAATCCAGGTACATCTTAACGTACTTGATATCCCCGTTCCGGTTATCCGTATAGCCATGGGAAATGATCATGTATTTATCAGAAGGTGAAGGGTTCTTTAAAAAAAGCGCATGAAGAACGTAGCCATCATGCCCCTCAATAGTATATTCTGTCTTCTCCAAGGGATCGTAAAATGATGTGTCGTAGTGATCCTTCTGCCAGTCAAAGGCTTCCTCCAGAGTCTGCCTCTGCCCTGTCATCACGTAGCCTGCCATCCACCAACACAAGCCAAGAAACAGTATGATCAAGACTATAACAATACAAACCAAAATCATTTGCTTTGTAACCCCCTACCCCTCATTTTTTATGTCAAAAGACCTTTCGTCTTGGCCGTAAGCATGTTCAGAACCCGCTTTTTATCCAGGCTCCACAGTGGCTCTACAAGAAGCTTTCTCGGTCCGTCACCGGTCATCCTGTGCACCACAGTCTCTTTCGGTAAAAGAGCTATTGCCTTAGCCACAACATCAGTATACTCCTCCATGGACATAATGTGAAATTCTCCATCTCCACTTTCTATGCTATTCATGTATTCCCCATACATGTCAGCCCCTTTGAGGATCTGGAGATTCTGTATCTTGATGCCGTCAAGCGCCGGCTCAAGGCCCGCCAGGAAGCGAATCGTATCCAGCATATCTTCTTTGCTCTCACCGGGAAGTCCGAATATCACGTGAACGACAACCGTTATTCCCGCCTCTTTCAGACGCCTGTAAGCATCCTCAAACACAGAAAGCTCATAACCCCTGCGCATTCTTGTTGCCGTTTTCTCATGAATAGTCTGAAGCCCTAGCTCTATCCATACAGGTTTTATAGCCGAAAGCTCTTTTAACATATCCATAACTTCAGGTCCCAGACAATCCGGCCTTGTTCCGAGGGAAAGCGCCACTATATCCTCGCGGCTGATGGCCCTTTTGTAGAGCTCTTTTAGCCGGTTCACATCACCGTAGGTGTTGGTGTATGACTGGAAGTATGCGATAAAGTGCCGGGCATCTGTCTTACCTCGAATCAGCTCCTTGGCCCTCTCTATCTGCGCATCAATATCAAAAAACTCCGGTGATGAGCTATGGTCCTGATCTCTGATGAAACCGGGACCCTGTGCAAATTCACCGGAGCCACCCTCCGAGCAGAAACTGCAGCCCCCATATCCTATCCGGCCGTCCCTGTTTGGGCAGCTGCAGCCTGAGGATAATGAGAGTCTGTAGATCTTCTCACCATATGTATTTTTCAGATAAGTTGATAGTTTAACCGGCATTGTTGTTTGCGTAATTGCTGTTAGCCTGCTGAAATCTAAGTGCATTGAAATAATTGCTGTTCTCTGCTGTATATCCGAAGCGTACCTGTGGATTGTAGTACTGGATAGCATTGAAGATCGTCATTTCAGCCTGTTTCTTCTTAGGTGTGAAAAGACTCATCTCAGCAATGCCAAGCGTTCTGAAATCGCTGGTAAATACCTGGATATTTGAATAGATCGGAATGAAATTGTATCTCTGTGTAAACTTGTATGTCCAGAAAATATTTGCGTAAGGAATAACAGCGCAACGGCTTCCAAGGCTTACGATAAATCTTGGTGTAAGATATGTATGCGCCTGCTTGACATAAACGGTCTGAGGGCTGTCAAGCTCAGCTGTAATGAGCTGCCCATCCATCTCTGACATACGTCCGAATGCACTGCTGAATCTTGAAAGCTCGATGATACCTGCAATCAAGGTGATAAGTCCGAACACTATAAGCATCAGTGTTGCAAAGAGAAGGAGTCCCTCAGCATGTGTGATATCGTGCACGGAAAGCGCCACATCCTGGAAGTACCAGTCGAAGTCTTCTCTGTTTATGATCTCTTCAGGATCATCTTCGTCTTCGTTATATACCTCGATTGCCAGATCGATAACTTCCTCATCAAGCTTGGAAATGGTACCTATGCACTCATAGCTGCCGTTTTCTTTGACCTGCTGTGTTATCTCGTTATACTCGCTCTCGCTGCACTCGATGATATAAAGATCATAACCATCAGCTACATAGTAGAACTGGCGCGCCTCTCCGTAGCTTCCGATGCCATAGGGCTCCTCTGTTATATCTATATAAACATAGATATCTTCATCGAGCAGCTCATCGTTGTAAGCCTGGGCAAAAGCGACCTTATCAAATCTCCTGTCTACCCTGATGTTCTCCCTCACAAAGAAGCATGCAACTGCTGCAAGCAGCATTACTACTCCTACGATAAGGCATGCGACTTTCCCCCTGCGTGCCTTTCTTACCTTTGGATGATTCTTAAAATTCATTTTTAACTCCCACTTCCTAACAAAACAATTGTAATTTCAAACGTCATAAATCTACCATATAACGTCTTGGATTACAATGTCGAAATAGGGAGTTTCCCAAATCACGTCAAGTATTTCTCGTATTTCGAGATGTCTTTTGCGGTTAAAAGAGCTTTCACAAGAACGCCGTCTTCCTGATATTCGGAGGACTTTACAACGCCGCGGCTGTTAAGCTCTCCAAGGATAGCACCTTCTTTATATGGAAGAAGCATCTCTACTTCTGTCTCGCCCTCGGCAAACTTTTTGTCGATAACCTCGATCAGCGCATCGAGACTGTCCTTGTCCTTGGCCGAGATATAGACTCTGTCAGCACCTGTGCGCGGAAACTCAATCGGAAGGCTTCCGCTTTCTATCTGCTCATCCTGAAGGATGTCTGATTTGTTAAAGACATAGATAACCGGGATTTCTCCTGCTCCTATCTCCTGAAGAGTCTGCTGGGTGACCTCCATGTGATGCCTGTACTCAGGATCTGAGAAATCTATGACTTCCAAAAGAAGGTCTGCAAACTTGGCTTCCTCGATGGTTGAACGAAATGCCTTGACCAGGTCATGGGGAAGCTCGCTGATAAATCCTACCGTATCCGTTAAAAGAAATGGTCTGTGGTCCTTCGGCTCAATCTTTCTTACGGATGTATCCAGGGTTGCAAAGAGCATATCTTTCTCAAAAACCTGCTTATCTTCTGTTCCGGAAACGCCGTAGAGGTCAATGAGTCCGTTCAGTATTGTTGATTTGCCCGCGTTGGTGTAACCGACAAGTGCAACCTCGGGAAGTCCCGAGCGCATTCTTCTGCCCTTTGGGTGTCTCGCTCTTTTTTGATTCCTTCAAGATCGCGCCTCAGCTCTGCCATGCGGTGTTCAATGCGTCTTCTGTCCAGCTCAAGCTGTTTCTCACCGGAACCCTTGTTGGACAGTCTTCCGCTTCCGCCTCCCTGACGGGAAAGAGATGTTCTCATGTGTGCAAGTCTCGGAAGCATGTACTGGAGCTGTGCAAACTCAACCTGAAGACAGGCTTCACGGGTTTTGGCTCTTCTGGCAAAAATCTGAAGTATAAGTCCCGTCCTGTCGATAACCTCTGTGTCCAGCGCCTTTTCAAGGTTTCTTGCCTGCATCGGAGAAAGAACTCCTCCGACAACCACAAGGTCGATGTCGAACATATCAAGAGAAGCTGCAATCTCTTCTACTTTACCGCTTCCTATGTAGGTGCTGCGATCGGGAGATGGCAGGGACTGAGTAACCGTCAGGGCTGTCTCAATGTCGATTGCTTTCACAAGCTCTTTTAACTCATCCATGGACCTGTCAAAGTCGGATGAACTTATTCCTGTATTAAGTCCCACCAGAACTGCTCTGGTGGGACGTGTCTGTGTAATGTTTTCTATCATGTGTATACTCGTATTTCTAATATTTATTGCTGCGTCTTTTGTCAGATCATGGCGTAATCAGGAGCAAGGCCCTTCTCATCTACCTTGCAGGTAAACAGGCACCCGTCGTAGTCTCCGGAGAGCTCGTTTCCGCTGGTTGTGATAAAGAGTTCATCTAAGTTATCTCCAAAGAAGCAGCAGGAAGATACGTGCTCTGCAGGAACTTCTACAAGTGCAAGAAGTTCGCCGGTCTTTGAGCTTCTCTTTTCTATGCGTCTTCCTCCCCAGACTGCGATCCAGAGGTTATCCTCACTGTCGATGCACATTCCGTCGGGCACTCCGTCGTCAATGTGGATCAACTCCGTGCGATTTGCGATATTTCCTGTCTCTAAGTCATAGTCATATACGAAGACTGCATGGTATTCGGAATCAGCAAAGTAAAATTTGGTCCTGTCGGCGCTCCATGCCATTCCGTTGGCAATGATGGTATCAGGCTGCATAAGAGCAACTCGTCCGTGTTCATTTCTGTAAAGATCGCCTGAGGGCTCTATCCCCTCGCCCTCTGCCATTGAGCCAAACCAGAGCCTTCCTGCCGGATCTGCCTTGGCGTCGTTGGAGCGATGGTAAGTTTCATAGATGTCTTTTAAACTGCGGTTTAGAGAAATCTCTTTTCCGTCATAAACATAGAGTCCATCGGCAGCTGCAACCAGATAGGAGCCGGCCTTCTCCGAAGGAACTGCTGCTCCGATCTTCTGGCCAAAGTCTGCCTGCTTCATAAGGCCACCGGTTTCTATAATGTAGAGCTTGCCTGCGATAATGTCTACAAAGGAGCGGCACTTTGTTCTTGGATCGTAGAACGGTGACTCGCCCAAAAGATATTTTCCAAGTCCGAAAGGTTCTGCTTTGTATGTCTTCATAGGTTGGGCCTCCTGTGTGATTAGTTTACGCGGCGATTGCCTGCCAGAACTTCACGGTAGTCCTCAAGGTTCTTTCTAAGAAGAGTCGGTATCTCAAGCTCGTACGGGCACTTGGAAAGACATGCTCCGCAGCCAATGCACTCCTCAATCTTATTCATCTCTGCCTGCCAGTGATCAGAAAGCCAGCTCTCACTGGGTGCACGGCGAAGCATCAGCGACATACGGTTACACTGATTTATCTGAATGCCCACGGTACATGGCATGCAGTAGCCACAGCCTCTGCAGAAGTCTCCCATAAGGTCTTTTCTCTCTGATTCGATGAAGGCCTTCAGCTCATCATCAAGCTCAGGAGTGTTGTCCATATATGAGAGCCACTCATCAAGCTCTTTTTCCTTCTGGATACCCCAGATTGGAACTGCTCCGTCAAACTGACTGATGTAGGCCATTGCTGCCTTGGAATTAGTGATAAGTCCGCCTGCGAGACCCTTCATGCAGATGAAGCCAACGTTATTATCGTTGCACATCTTAATGAGGTCGGCCTCCTGGTCAGTTGCCAGGTAACTGAAAGGATATTGGACAGTCTCATAGAGTCCGGATTCTATCAGCTCTTTTGCAATGCCGATCTTATGGGCTGTTCCACCGATGTGACGGATCTTACCCTGCTCCTTGGCCCTTAACATGCACTCATACATGCCTGTGCCATCGCCTGGCTTCCAGCACTGTCCCATGAGATGGAACTGGTAGATGTCGATGTAATCGGTCTTTAGGTTGTTTAATGAAATGTCCAGCTGCTGCCAGAATTCTTCAGGTGTCTTGGCTGTGGTCTTGGTGGCGATCACAATCTCGTCTCTCTTTACATATCCGTCGCCAAATGCTGCGCCAACCTTCTCCTCGCTGTCGGTGTAGGCTCTTGCTGTGTCAAAGAATCTCATTCCGCCATTATAGGCCTTTCTGAGGATCCTGACTGCATCCTCCAGAGGAATTCTCTGGATAGGAAGTGCTCCAAAGCCGTTCTGTGGTACTGTTATGCCTGTACGTCCCAGTGTTATGTTCTTCATAAGAAATCTCCTTCCGGATATCAAACTATATTTAAAGTGTCCGGTGTGACTTTGCATTTAAGATTTAAGACCTGAACTCCTGCGCTTATCGCCTCATAAAAGGCCTTGGCAAATTCAGGGTCTGTCTCGGTGTTGGGCTCAACATGGTCAATGCCCTCGCCCTGAATTACGAAAGCAATGATTGCTTTGTATCCTTCTTCCTGCGCTTGCATAAGTTCGCGAAGGTGCCTTGCTCCGCGCTCGGTTGGTGCATCAGGGAAAAGGCCTATTCCATTTCTAAAGAGCGTACAGCCCTTAACTTCCATGAGATATTTGTCCGGGCCTTTCTCCATGTAAAAGTCTATTCGGGAGTCGCCGTATTTGTGCTCAGGTTTTACCAGGTCATATTCTCCAAGGCGCTCCAGATACTCTTTTACCACCTTGTTAGGTGCCTGGGAGTCGATGTTTATGATCTTGCCATCATGTTCGACTGCAATCAGGTCATAAGGCGTCTTGCGCTCGGGATTCTGAGCTTTCTCAAGATATACTGTGCTGCCGGGGAGCAGAAGTTCTCTGCATCTGCCGGTGTTCTTGACGTGAACGGTAATCTTTTTGCCATCAAGCTCTACTTGAGCGATGAAGCGATTTGGGCGGGATATGAAGTTGGCCTGTACTACTTCAGTGTAGGTCATGTGGATCTCCCGGGTTCTGCGACATTGTTCAGGCTCACTTGCGTTCGCCCTGTTCTACCTGCTCAGCCGCCGAGGAACTGCCTTAGGTCGAACTCTTTGCCTATATGGTTGTAATAAATCTCTTCATAACTGCAGCCCTGGTCCTGGGGATCAAAGTCTACGTCACGAACGTGCGACTTCATTGGGTCGTCATCGGAGATCATGGCGTAAGCCAGATTGTGGACTTCCCACTCGTATACCATATCATCTGCTGTACGGTAGCTCACCATGTCTTTTCCATGGATCTGGTGCAGGTCGATGAGGGCCTGACAAATGATATACATGTCAGCCTCGATGTTAATATCGTAGGAGTTCTTGATCTTCCAATGATCCGTGGTATGGATTGCTATGTACTCTTTGTTGTCGTAAGTAAACGTGTAGTTCTTGCCCTGATCGTCCTGTGATGTTAGGGCAATGTCTTCAGCGGATGTCAGAAGGCCTGACTGTATGGATGATAATGCCGATGAAATATCTTCTTGAGTGACGTTATAATTGCCGGCTTCATCCATGGCTTTCTTGGCAGCTTCCTTGGCTCTGTCCTTTGCCTGCTGTGCAAGGTCCTCGGCTAAATCCTTGGTGTTTTCTGCTACCTGTTTTGCTGCTTCTTTTGCAGCTTCTTTAGTTGCTTCTTCTATCTTGTCTTTTGACTCGTCGATGACCTGGTCCACCAGACTCTGTGCAGTATCTGACGCCTGCTCGGCGAGCATATCCTGTGGAACCAAGCTGCAGCCTGTAAGAGCAAGGGCAATCAGCGCTGATGCCAGGACGGGCTTTATAGCCGGTACTCCGGCCGATGTTGTGCTTCGTCTTTGTTGATTCTTTTTCATTTGGAACTTGTTCTTCATTGCTTTTTAAAGATTATCCTTAATTTTCTGTATGAGTTCCTCATACTCTGCATCTGTGAGGAACTTCTGCTGTGGGTTCATCTCGAATACTCCGCCCCACTCAAAGCCGTCCTTGTACTTCGGTACAAGGTGCATGTGAAGATGGCAGCCTGTATCGCCATATGCGCCGTAATTTACCTTGTCAGGATTGAAGGCTTTGTGGATAGCCTTGGCTGCTCTGTTAACATCTGCAAAGAAAGCATTTCGCTCATCATCTGAGATATCAACAATCTCACTTACGTGGTCTTTGTAAGCTACTATGCATCTTCCAAGGTGGCTCTGCTCCTTGAACAGAATGAGCTGGCTCACTTCGAGGTCACAGATCTTGATTCCGAACTTTGCGAGAGGCTCTCCTCCTACGCAGTATCCGCAGTTGTTGTCTATAGTCATTTTAATTTCCTCCGTGTTTTGCTGTTTTAGTTAATGTCTTATAGTTAGCACTTTTTTGTTATGCTCTGCTCTATTATTTTACTCTGTTATCGCTGTTGTAAAAAGAGTTTTTGTTTATAGATTTAGATTTGGTATGTGTATTTGTGTATTGGTGTATTGATATTTGTCTTGGCAGTTGCGCTTGCATTTGTCTTGGCATTTGTCTTGGCAGTTGCACTGGCATTGCTTTTCGTAGGTTCTTACTGTCTGATGCAAATATTTATTCAGGGACAGTAGCCATGATCAATGTATTTAAGGAGGCACTACTGTCCGGGGAGCAAAACTTTCTTGAGACAGTTAATTTTTGCTCTAAATCAGCTCTTTGCATGTCATAGCACACGAAAAGAACGCTTTTTTTAACTGTCCTTATAACAATTTAATCAAGAGACAGTAGCTCCGCATTAAATGAAGTGTAATTCACTACTGTCCTTGGGACAAATTTGTCACAGGACAGTAGCCTCCATCAAATCAGGCATTAAAATGCTCTATCCGATGCTCTCCTCGATGCTCATGTGTTTCCCTGTGCAACATAGTTATTATCTGATTTCAGGAATAGTTCCAGATCAGCTTTCTTGGAGTGTTCCAGGCAGAGCCTAACGTTTCGCATATCGCTGAAGTCTACAAACTGCTCGGCTTTTTCACGGCTGTTGCCACTTTTTTCCTTGCGGTCGATTAGGCGTGTTCTAAGCATTTCAGGGTCTGCCGTGATCTTGATTGTGTAGTCTGCAAGGCTTGATAGCTCGTCCCAGCCGGGAGCATCTAGAAGAAGATAGTTGCCCTCAAGGAGCAGTATGTCAGCGTCAAGCTTTATGGCATCTTCTACAGGATTGTGAAGATGTCTGTCATAGGTCGGCCATGCTTTCTTTGTGCCTACCAACGCACCTTCTATGCTCGCTTTTAACTTGTCCAGGTCGAAGGTCTCAGGGCAACCTTTTACATCTACCATCCTGACTTCTGCACCATCTACGGTTGTTGTATGTTCTATCAGATATTCCTGTCTGCGATGGAATCCGTCCATCCCGATGGCCTGTACCTTGAATTTCGGAATGATGTCTTTTGCCAAATACTCAAGAAAGCTCGCCAGGGTGCTCTTGCCTGCTCCGGGTGGCGCAGCAAGCATTACCAGAAGCGTATCGTTCTTGGCTTTGCGCATGTTTGAAAGCTTGAGCAGCAAGGGCTTATAGATGGTCTCTATGGAGTTCTCGCTGTAGCTTGCGTGTACATCTATTCCATTGATGTTGATGTTGTAGTCCATACAATCTCCTGTATTTAACAAAAGGGCCGACATGCGCCAGCCCTGATTACCTGTTTTATGTCCTTTATTATGCGTCAGCCTTCACCACATCAGCATACTTATAGCCTACCACTGACTGCAGATCTGATGGTGTAAGTTCAACCTGAAAGCCGACTTTCCCTGCACTTACAAAGATGTGGTCAAGTGCCTGTGCTGTTTCATGCACAAATGTAGGGAACTGCTTCTTCATGCCAACGGGAGAACATCCGCCATGCACGTATCCTGTAAGAGGCAAAAGATCTTTTTGCTTGATCATAGCAATCGCCTTCTCGCCTGCTGCCTGAGCAGCTTTCTTAAGATCCAGCTCAGCCTTCACCGGAACAACGAAAACATAGTACGCTCCGCTCTTGGCCTGCGTCACCAGAGTCTTAAAGACCTTGTCCGCATCCTCACCGAGGATTGCTGCGATCTCCTCACCGGACATGGTGGCATCCGGCTCATAGGAATGGCTCTTGTATTCTATTTTCTTGGAGTCCAGGACTCGCATTACATTGGTTTTGTCGTCTTTCTTCATAGTTACACCATTAGTCAGTCTATTTCAAAATTTTATCGCTCTATCAAAAATACCAAACAAATAACACTTTGCATAACCATAGTTGTTTTAGAACATTTATACAAATAATTTCTATACGAGTTACATGTTTCAACGATTAAAATGTATAGCACGTTTTTGTGTAATCGTTTTTAAAAAAGCTTTTGCTTCACTTCTAAAGAAAATGCAATTAAATGTCACAATTATCAATAGCCAAATTACAGAAACCAAGCACGCTTTTATTAACCAATCATAAATTGTGCAATTCACATCATCAATGTATCTACTAGTAAGCATAACTCCCAACAGCAGTTCAAATACATCCATTACTATCAATCTTATAGATGACTTAATCCCCCAATCAACTATATGTTTTATATCATAGTTCAAAATACAACATGTATGATACAAAAGCGCAATAATAGTTCCAATTGTTACTCCAATCAATCCAAATTTGTTCACAGCTGCCACTGATAAAGCAAGATTAATTACTACTGCTATTACATAATAATGCTGTGTCTGCTTAAAATGTCCAGATGCAAGTAGTAAATGATTATATGGCAATCTCACTGAATATAATACACCTGTTAATGAGATACATAGTGCAAATAGTGGTAGATGATAATTCGCATCTGATACATTCTGCGTATATACATCAACAAATCCTGCTATCAATATAGCAGAACACCCGAAGAAAAAAACACCTAAATTGTGGGCTACCCACTCAAGTTGCTTAAATAATAATTTAAGTTCTTTATCCTTATCCTTTGCAATTAATTCTCCGAGTGCTGCCTGAACCCCAACCGTTAACGAATACAAAAACTGCTTAATAGCATTTATGACCAAATAGTAAATTGCATATATTGATACATCTGATAACGTAGCAAAAAGCGTGAGTACTATCGTATCTGTACTATCCAACACTACACTAGATAAATGTTGTGCAAATCCATTCCACTTTTGCTGCAATGGTTCAGTAATATATTCCGCTTTTCTATTTACCTGATAATGTTGACTAATATAAAGTCGGACAATCGCAACTCTAGCCAAAAACACTAAGGATGCTGATAATTTCACTAATTGAATGCTTCCACCATGGTTAATAATTAGAACTCCCATGATAGTACTAAGAACAACTGATACAGAATGAGATAAAAAAGTAATATATCCTTTTTGATCCGAAAAAAGTAGCAATCGATCAACTGCGCCAATGTAAAACTGGAAAAAATAACTAACACTTATAGACAGTATTAGCGTACCAGAAAAGAAAAATCCAAAAGAATTGTGAGTAAAAGTTGGAAATGCAATAATCAAAAGAACCGTATATGCCAATATTACAAAAGCAATTTTTTCGAAAAATTTAGAAGCTGATGCCAATATAACACTAACGTCATCATAATTACCATTAGCCAATGGTTTATACAAGGACGATTGAACGACTGCTCCTACCCCAAAATCCATAAAGGAAACAAATGCAAAAAAACTAGTAATTGAATTTAACAATCCATTTGTCTCGGACCCATATCTTTCAAGAATAATCCTTGGAAGAATAAATCCACAGATAAGTGTAAGTATCTGATTTATTACAGATGTAATACTGTTATAAAAGACTTTTTTTTTCATGTTTTCTCTTCTAAAACTATAGATAGCTTTTGGTGGTAAAGAATCCAAACAGCTTCTGCCTCATCCATATCAGCTTTGTTGCCGAGTCCGCTGCCATGAACTGCTTTGCTTTCTTTATATAGTATTTCCTTACAGCGTTTCTACGTTGTTTTTTGTCAAGTGGTGGATTAAACATCCTTATTGCACTTTGATCCAGTATATTGTCACTGGGAACACAAATTAGCTTTTCCGAAGTAATAATTACTTTCTCATTTACTCCTGCGTTTTTTGTCTCAACTATGATAGGCTTTCTCTTTTGCCAATGTATATAAAGATAATCTTGTCTATTTATCTCCCCATCAATAACAAATAATCTATATGCAGCACCTTTTTCAAATAAGAAAACTTGTTCATCATAATTGTCTTGTCCATGCACAACCTCAAGTCTGTTTTCAAATCTTGTTGAGAAATCTGCGAAAACCACCTCAGTATACCATCTAACATTGTTTTTTTCGCATATCCTATTAATTCCAAAATGCTCTTCTGGCGTTGTTTTTGCTTTCCCCATAAAGATCTCATCATAGCTATATATTCCGCCAGGCATATCATATAAGTGATTCATTCTCTCACAATTTCGAAATATGCTTAAATGACCATATGGAAAAAAACGATCATATTTTGCAAGAATCTCATCCGTTAAAAAAGACAATATGTCACCAAAAACCAAATCAACATCACAGTATCCCCAAAACTCATAATCTGTTAAATAATCAGAATACGTAATACCGAAAAATGGTCTGCAATCACAAAACTTGTAGCTATTATTAATATTTATCTTTCTATTAAGTTTTAATTCGAATAATTCTAGAGTTTCTTCAATCGTAGTCTTAAATAAATGTATATTTGCAGAAGATGGCTGTATTTCCTGATCACTAAAAATCAGAAAGTCGACATTATAGTTATACTCTGCACTTTTCAACCACAAACTGAAGTAGGGGGGTAGCAATCCAAACCATGTAACAATAATTGCAATTTTTCTTTGTTGTCTAGTTTTCATTTACACCTTCATATTATTGTCTTTTATCACTAATCACGAACTTGCAAAAACATAGGGAAAAACTTCGCCCGAATTTCCTCTCACAAATACAACAACCCAGAATGTTACCATCAAAGCATACGCAATTATATGAAAAAAATAACTTTTTCTACCCTTTATTGCTAAAAAGCGAGGTATCTGTGGTATCACAATTATAATAAATACATTGGCATAAAGAAAAATTCTTTGAACTGCTCCAGCAACATTTTGTATGAATGATCCGCATAAACCTAAAATCATCATTATCAGCATAAAATAATATATTGTTTTGTCGTTAATATGCAAAACAAAAACGGGTATCAGCATAATTAAAATTGCCAATGACCAATACACAATTCCTACATATCCCATGTCTTCTACTTTTGAGTTACTGAACAGAATTTTTAGATATTTCTCCGCTCTTACAGGAAGAAACCTTAAAGCCCAAGCAAAGATTGGCTTATAAAAAAACAACAAAGATATACCTCCAATTGTAAATATAAAAAGGAAAATCTTACTAAATACTCCATTCAAAACCAAATATCCAAACAACAACGCAAATCCTATTATAGCTGAAGAATGAAATCCCATCGCAATCGGTACAAGCAGAAAAGGAACAAGTCTATTACCCTTTACAATCAACGACACAGCAAACATAACTACTGCAATTGCTATAAACTGTCTGGTCTGGCTGTAACCTCTCAAATAGTAAAAGAATAAAAAACAAGAAAGAGTTAATGTAGGAGACGCAATATTTCTAAAATTCCATATAGAAGCATATGTGAAAAATATGATAAGTGCCTCATTCAATAGAAATGTCCAAAAAAAAGTTTTTCCCATTTTTCCGCCAATGTAAGCCACTATGCAATACAAAGGCTCTGTTCCTCTCCTTATGCATACAGACATAAATTCACTGAATGATTCACTTGAATGAGAAAGCAGTAATAGCTTCGTTTGGTAATATCGAATATCATGTCCAACCGTGCTACTCCTCATAGCAGCAATAATAATAAGAATTATTGCCGAACCCACCAAACAGAAAGCCCTCTTTTTCTTGTTATCAGTTATTTCAGCAAGATGCATGAATAGTATGGCGCCTGTAAATGTAAAAAAATAAACTGCCATAAAACCTCCGCAATTATATCTCCTGTAAATACTTGACCCAACTTTCAGTTATATTTTTCAAATTGAGCTTTTCAACAATTTTTCTTCCATTATCACCAAGATTCTTCGCGAACTTTTCATCATCTAAAACGTTCAGCATAGCATTTACTAATTCATTTTTAGAATTTACCGGAACAAAAATCCCACTTACATTATTAATGATAATATCTCTCATAGAATGAACTGGACAATCAGTTACAATTGTGGGAACTCCCATTGAAAGAGCTTCTAGTACCGAATTAGACATACCTTCAAAATTTGAAGTAGAGACATATATACTAGAACGGTTAATTTCATCTGACACATTGTTGTTAAAAGGGTATATTTTCACCTCATTTCCAACTCCTTTTGACTTAGCAAAATCAAGTAGCTCTTCTCTTAGTTTTCCTTCTCCCAAAATATGCAATTCAAATTCTTTCTTCCTTTTATGCACCTCTGAAAATGCATCAATTAGCAATCTTAAATTCTTACATTCTATAAGCCTACTACAGTTAATGATTACTTTTTCTTTTTTGATATTTTTATTAGCATTGTTGACGATAACCGGATTAGGAATAACGGTTGCCTTATTAACGCAATTCTGAGGAAGCAGAGACTTAACATATTGTGTTTGAAGCACTAGTCCATCAGCATTAAAATAAGCCCAATTTCGCAACATACGAAAAATCTTTTTTCGTGGAATACGAGTAGGATCACTGCGTTCAGACAAAACCAGCTTAAATTTCGAGCTTTTATGAACCATAGCTAACAAAATACATGTAGAAAACATTCCTAACGATATAACATAATCCGGTTTAACTTTTCTAATTATTCTTCGCAGGAATAAAAACTGATTCAGGCACTCAATCCATTTATTTTCTAATACATAATTCTTTGAATACTTCTTAACACTATCAGGTATTTGATACTCATCATTTCCCTGAATAAATTCACAAATGTAAGTATCATAGCCATCTAAAGTGCTCATCTCACCAGCTAGAAGAGACGTAACTCTCTCTGCCCCACCTCCACTCAGTTTTTCGATCACAAACATAACTTTTTTCAAATCACATTCTCCGCGTACTAAAATATTGCATATACAAAAACTGATAAACAGAATAGTTGTATTTAAATATTAGCATCTGTATTTTGTTAATTATTGGTAAATGCCTACATTGCATAACTTCTAAAATGTCTATATCCTTTTGAGTTCTTTTAATATATGTTGCGTCATTTTCATTTGATTTAGCCATAATATTGGCAACCACTATTTGCCATTTCCATAGTCCAACTTTTAATGCATTTTTATCTGTACCAGGCACCAAGTTGCAATAGTCAAAACACTCTTTTGCTGCATTTGACAATTCATATGTCTTGGAAGAGAATTTCCTATTCCCAATAGATTCAGGATTTTTCCTGTAATAATAGTATTCATCGCTTACGCAAACAATTCTATCTGCGTTAGCTATTATCTTATATGTAGTATACATATCCTCATATAATCTGCCTTTAGGATATATAATTCCTTCAAGGACTTCTCTTTTCATGAATTTATTCCACGTTATCACATCAACCAACTGTGGAAAATACAGCACACTCAAAGCTTCTTCTCTGTTCAGCACTTTAACTCGATAGTTCACTTTCTTCGTATGCCTTATTTTATCAGCATAGACATACAATGCACGAAAGCATAAAATGTCAGCATCGTATTTCTTTATATCTCTTAATGCGCTTGACAACGCATCTTTGGAAATCCAATCATCACTATCAACAAATTGTATATAAGCCCCTTTTGATTCTCTAATCCCAACATTTCTTGTTTCTGACAAACCTTTATTCTTCTGATGAATCACACTAATTCTGTTATCTTTTTTGGCATAATCATCACATATTACTCCACTTAAATCAGTGGAGCCATCATCAATTAAAATCAATTCAAAATTTGTATATGTTTGCCCCAATATGCTATCAATACAGTTGCCAACAAACTTTTCAACATTAAATACTGGAACAATAACAGAAACCAATTCATTCACTTTAGCAGAAATTCCTTTCAACAAATGTTACCCCTGTACGGATCAGAAAATCAGTGCTATAGATGCATAGCTTCTCCTAATAACAAGTCACTTTTCTCTGGATCAAACCTTGTGAATCCACTTCCTGGAAAAAAAGTAATCTCACTAAAGTATATTTTCCCCGTAATATTATAGAGGTCTACTCTGACAAACCTTTTTCCTTTCGCAATTTTCTTTGAAATCTCAATCATTTCATCAAGATTTTGTGGCTTATCTGGCAGAATACTAAACCTTCTATAATCGTTCCTGCTAAATGATTCCCTAGTCCAGTCCAACTTTAAATAATCAATTTCAGCAGTTTCATGATTATCAAGTCCTCTAGAAATGTATAAGAACTGGGGATTTCCATTAAAACAATAAAACTTATAATCAATAATTCCGGTGCTATCGCTTAACAACTCTTCTGCGATTATTCTTGGCTTAATGTATCGATACGGCCACTCTCTTCCTACCCAAAAATAATTCTGTTTTAATGATCTTGTAATCTTTTTGCGTGCCTCTTCATAGTCAAAAGCATTTTTATCACGGCAAATAATAACACTTCCTGAATCATGTGTGCACTTTAACACAAAACTTTGCGGCAACATATTAAAATCTATATCTTCAAAACTCTCCCATACACCATAGTTTGGGATTATATGCTCAGATCCAATAACTGAAGCAAAATAACTTTTTGCTTCATATTTGTCTACCATTTTTATATATACTGGATTCCTATCATTTATCTTAAGCCACTGCAATTTTTCATTGAATGTTTTAGGGTTATCTAAATCAAGTTGCTTACCCATCCTAAGCCAGAACATTAACTTAAGAAAGCTCTTATCTGGTATCGGCTTAAGCATTATCATCAGTGCATTTCTATCTTCTCTGCTTTTTATAATTTTTTTAATATTCATATTGATATGTACTCTAAATACTTATCCACAACTTGTTTTCGATTGTATTTTTCTTCAACCAATCGTCTTCCTTCTATACCCATGTTTTTACGCTCATCCACTGATAACAAAATAAATTTCTTAACCTTTTTTCGTAAATCCTCTATATTCTGCTTTTCAAACAGAAATCCTGTTTTTCCATCAATAACAACCTCTCTGCATCCAGGATGGTTTGTAGTGATTATTGGTCTTGCTGAAGCTGCAGCCTCTAACAAAGTATTACTTATGCCTTCGTTATAATAGGATGGATGTATTACTGCGCTTGCCATGGCAAGATAATCAACAACATTCTCTACTGTTCCATGGTACTGAATTATTGATCTTGCTGCATAATCGCGTATTATCTCATCATAATCCTCTTCCATATCTCCGCACACATGGAATTCCACACTGTGATTATCTTTGAAATCATTAGCTAGTGCAAGAAATTCATCTATTCCCTTTTCCTTCATCACTCTTGCGAGATATAAAAAGTAGAATCCCTCTTTCTTATATGGTAAAGGCTTAAACTCCTCAAGATTAACTCCGGAGCCCGGAATCAATTCATAATTATTCTTCGTATAGCCAGCGGATTTAAAGAAATCTATGTTTTCCTCGTTTTGGAAAAAGACATTCTCAGCTCGATTCATACAGAATTTCATGAGCTTAATCAGGATTTTTGATAGCGCATCACCCTTGTTAAATCCAGATCCCAAACCAGTTACATTCATAAAATAAGGGATTCCAAATCTATGCGCCACTAAGCCACCGTAAATATTGGGTTTTATGGTATATGTAAGGATAACATCAGGGGAAATCTCCTTTATCAGTCTTCGACACTCGTTAATGGTATTAAGCTCTTTAAGAACTGTGGCACTTCTTCTGAGCATTTTAAACTCCAGAAAATTACACCCCAATCTCTTGGCTGCATCTTCTCCACTTTCCTTCTCTCCCTGCGAAAAATTCGGAAATGAGATCCAGACATCATATCCTAATTCTACCAACTTGATAATTAATTCTTTTCTAAATCTTACAATAGTAAAATGGCAATTACCTAGTAGTAGAATTCTCTTCATGATTTGCTTTCTTTCCTTCCAACTGTTCCGCAACAGGAATAGGAACATATTCATCTGTTCCTTCATTACAGTAGTTACAAGCTAAAATAAATCTTCTTTGATTCAGATTATATATTTCATTTCTAAGCTGTTTTCTTTCTTTTTCTTTAGTAAAGTCAACATAATCACTTTCAACATCAGGAATTCCAAGCTTTGTCCCAAATGCAGCTCTGGGGCAGAAATACAACTTCCCATCATGCAGATTTCTACAGATTTCTCCGCATCTTTTAAACTGCTTTTTTAAATCCTTGCTATTTCTTCCTCTGAAATGGAGATTACCGGCATCAAACCAATTCTTCTCATCTGATCCGCGTATTACACAGTTAATTCCATGTTTATCACAAAGCGCTTTTATTTGATCCCTATTTCTTGACAATTTTCCATAATCACTGATTTGAATCTTCAGTTTGGGATTCTTTAATAATTCAAGCATTTCACTGGGAGGGATAATTGTTCCATTCGTCACAATCTCAACAGTTCTTACTTTTGTTGAATTTATAGCTTCTTCCACAACAGCTCCCAAGTCTCGATAAAGGAATGGTTCTCCGCCTAAGATTCTAAGAATTTGAACAGCATCAATACAATCCAACAGACATTTCATGTATTGAATGGTTTTATCGATACTAAAATCCACAGGTTTCTCAAAATACGGCATCATAAACACACAGTGCTTACAACGCAGATTGCACCTCTGAGTAACTGGTATTTCTACATGATATAGATATAGGTACCCAAAGCATCTATATAAGATTTTGCATACAAATCTGTATATCGGGAATAGTTTTGCTCTTAATGAAACTCTTTTAACGCCTGAATGCTTTCCCTTCTCTGCAAAGAAATATATTATTTTAAACAATTGCTCTTTCACAAGTTTTCTCCAGCAAAAAGTATTATGTCCAATAATACATTAGATAGTAATATTATAATCTATATCTAGTACTTTGTCATAGAAAAAAGCGTAGATTTTGTATCATATCTACGCTTTACATCATATGTTATTTTATTAGTTATTAGTATGCTCCATCCTTACCAAATACAGCTGGGAAAGTTCTCAGGATCAGCTCAATGTCTTTTGCAATACTCATGTCTTCAATGTACTGAAGATCTAACTCAACCCATTTATCCCATTTGATCTTGGCTCTGCCACACACCTGCCAATAGCAGGTAAGACCGGGCTTTACGATGAGTCGCTGTTTTTCAAAGCCGTTGCACTCTTCCATCTGATGATAAAGAATAGGTCTGGGTCCGACAATACTCATGTCACCTTTAATGATGTTGAATAATTGAGGAAGCTCATCTATTGAGTATCTTCTGATGAATCTTCCAACATGAGTGATACGAGGGTCATTTTTGATCTTGAAAGCATGACCGGTCTGCTCATTCTGAGCCTGCATGCGCTCAAACTGAGATTCTGCGTTTCTGTACATGCTTCTGAATTTATAGATTTTGAAACTCTTCATGTTTTGACCGGCTCTTTGCTGGGTAAAGAACACAGGGCCTCCGTCTTCCATTATGATTGCCAAGGCTGTGATTAAAAATATTGGAGAAAGTAAGATAAGGGCGATTGACGCAGCAATTACGTCAAAAGCTCTTTTGATCCATTTATAGATGTTGGGCTTATGGTCATAGATTTCCTGATAATTGAGCTCAATGATCTTTCGTCCGGTGATATTCTGCAGAGCTTCTTGGCGAAGCGCAGCTGTTTTTGCCATATCATAACCCCCTTGTAGGTTCTGATCTCATCCTGAGGAAATCCATAACGGCATCCGTGCCCACTAGTTATATCGGCATTTAGACCTAATAACATTAGGGTTGTTGTACTATTTTTCGCAAACAACATTACACTATTTTAATTATATCCCATATATTGTGATTTGTCATAAAAAAAGCATAGATTTTGTGTTATGCAAAATCTATGCTCCAAATCATATTCTCGCGCACTCATACACATCAAGTGGAAGTGCAAGAAGTTCCACTATCTTAAGCTCATCGCAGGCGTCATTTACTGCGTTGTGAGTCTCGCGATACCCGCCATTGCCTGTTAGCATGTGCATTATGGGCTCAACGCCGTAGTTAGTCTTAAGGCGTCCGGTTTTGCAGCAAGGTGCAGTCTCGGGAATAAATTTGTTGTACTGACGATAAGCTGCTATCCTCATGATGTCAAACCATTCAAAACCGCAGAGTTCAGGAAGATGGCCCAGATCGAACTTGGCATTATAGGCAAATATCCTGCTGATGCCACTATCCATCAGAAATTGGCCAATGTCTGCCATAGCCTCATCTCTTGTACAAGTGATGGCTTTTGCGTCTGTCTTGTACATAACTCCGGAAAACATTCCGCCTACGCGGCACTCAGGATTAAAGATGTAATATCTTTTACCAAGTAAGGCAAACGTCTCGGCATCTGCAAGCGCTACGCCCAGGGACATGACTTCGTCACGCCAGTTGGTCTCTGTGTCGATGACCGCGATCATGTCTTTTGATGAATCAGGCACGAAAGGTGCTGATACTGGTTTTGACGCAGCAACTGTCTTTGTTTCAGCAGTTGGCTTTGGCTCCGGCGCCGGCTGAGTAGCCTTGGTCCTCGGACTAGTCGAGGGTGTCTTTATCATATTAAGGAAATCGAGTGAAGAATTTACGTTCATGGTGGTATTATAGCACAAACATCTCCATAACATTTTCCCTAATGTACTTGATATTAAGAGGGCAATACTCCGTTTCAAACGTCATGAGCAAATTCTTGCCAAAATAGATTCCGCTCTTGCTGTAATCATTAAGTTTGATCAAATTTTTGGCTCTATATTCATCATCTTCCAGAACTCCCAAATGCTCGTGATAAATCACTCTTCGCCTCTTTACATCAAGCAAAGTAAAATCAGGATACTTGGCTCTGCCATCCTTTAAAACCAGCTTACACTCATATCTGTATGGAATCCCCAAGTCGTAATACATATCCGCCAACAGTTCTTCTGATTTTGAGCGGACCATATCACCCTTATTGGTTGGATATATCTTTTCCTCGGGTTTGTAGGTGCTGGCTATAAATGATTCGTTTTGCCATGATTCGGCGTAGGATTTTTCATCAAGTATATAAGGGGAAATATACTTTCTTTTGCTTTTATGTAATTCTTCCTCAGACTTTTCAGCTAGCTCTTTGCTCAGGAATTCAATCAAATTATCGATTAGCTCAATTTCTTTCCTGCCTCTTTGCAAAAAAACTCCATCGTATTCCTTTTGAATCAGAGCTGATACAAGAGGTTTGCTCTTTGCATTCATGTACTTCCCGCTAAAGCCGGTCTCGTTCGTAACATGATAAAACTGCTGAAATCCATTACCGTTTTGGGATGCCCTGATCCTGCCCTCAGGCGCATGCTTTAAATCTGCTTCGGCACATTTGAGTGCCTTCGAGAGCTCTTGTTTTCTATTTTGCAAAGCTTGTATGTATTCGTGATTCAATTATTTTTGCTCCTTTGGTATTTGGGATTTATTTATTTCATATTTGTGGATTTGTAGGACTAAGAAGAGATTAGAATGAAATCAGTCCGCAGTAATCAGGTATAATACTTGATCGATTCATTGCTTTGTCGGCCCATATAACTAATGAGTTTGTATTAGTCCGATATGACACGCGAACTGTATCGGACTGTATTTCTGCTCGTCATGAAGCAGTCCGATTTCTTATTTGCAAAAGACATTTTCAGCTTGATTCTGTCGGCTTGATTTAAATGGAGTGAACTTCTAGTCCGACACACTCTCTAAAAAGTGAATCGTATCAGTGAAATATGTCGGCCCAAGATGCGCCTGTGCACAACTTCAGTCCGCAAAACAGGTAAAAAGGCCATAAAACATCCTTCAAAAAGAAATTCCAACAAACATGTAGGAACCAGAAGACACTTATCCCGGAACCCGGCACAGAACCTCATCCCACGCAGCCATGGCGCCACATCCCCCGGCACATGACTCTAATAAAATCACGTCCGGGTCGCCAAAAGCCCACAAAAAAGGCAAGTAAAAGAACGCTGCAGAAATTGCAGCAAACGCACCCAAAGATGGTTCCTACATGTTTATTGTTTGAAGATATCACCCGGCAAAGAAACAGCGAATTCGACACGCTGCATGCCACGGATCCTGCCTGGAAACCCCAGATGCAAAATCCTGAAGTGATTGCTCCGAAAGGAGCAGAACTATGTTCTCCGTTTCACCTAGGCCACAATATCATCTAAAAAAATACTTGTAAATAGGTTTGCTGCAATCTTAAGAAAATCTATCGCAAATCTTAAGAAAGTCATAAGAATTACGTGTTTTTACGCACATTAGCAATCGGCACAGCGACACGCATCAGCAGGAACAAAAAAGACTGCGAAGCGTTACACTTCGCAGTCCCATCTTTAATTACTTTCCAAACTTTAGGAATCCGATTGATCCAACAAGTGGAGCGTCCTTAGCCTTGCCCTGGAATACATATACGATAGAGATGATTCTGCATACAAGGATAATGATCTCCAAAACGCCACCAACGATCCAACCTACGATAGGAACAATGAAGAACAACAGAGCAAGAATTCCTGCAATGTCATACTGGATGTTTACCTTGGTGTGGAACTTGATGAACTCTGAATCCTTTACATAGATTCCTGCAAGAATACCAACAAGGCATGAGAAGAAGTAAGGAAGAGCTGCAAACAACTTGTTGTCTGCGATATCCTTAGCATCAAACTCTGCTGTGTGATCGCTTGGATCAAACTTCTGGTACTGCTGGAATCCGGGCTGTGGCTGGAATCCAGGCTGTGGCTGGAAGCCCTGCTGAGGCTGGAATCCGGGCTGTGGAGCAGGTGTAGGAACAGGAGCAGGTGTAGGAGCTGCCTGACCGGCTTCAGGAGCAGGTGTAGGAGCAGGCGCACTGTCTGTCAAAGCACTTCCACAATTATTGCAAAATACTGCATCATCAGGAACCTGAGTTCCGCAATTAGCACAAATCTTCATCTTTTTTCCCTCCATTTACTGAATTTTCATACTTCACTATTTTACATTGATGATTCAGTAAATTCAAGTTTATCAGCAGTATTTCTGAAGGGTCTTTCTTACAGCACCTGTGCAGGCGATGAGCTCCATAAAGTAATCAATAACTCTATCTGAGAGACCAATCTCCTCAAGATCAACTCCGAAAATGGTAGCATCCTTAAGAAGTGGCAGAACTGCTGCCTTTACCTTATTTCTGTCGCTCTCACCAAGAGCAATATCCTTAACATAGCTCTGAGCCTTCTCAAGCATCGGATCAGGACTTGGCTCAAATGAAGCGCCCTCATCATTAACACCCATGAGGTAGCGCAGCCATCCTGCGTGAACCAGTGGAATGAGCTTGAGGTTATTGACATCAAGTGTATCTGAAACAGCATAAGCCTTGATTGTCTCACCAAATCTGATAGGGAGCTTTTGTGAAGTATCGCAGGCGATACGCTGTGGTGTATCAGGCATGAACACGTTAGGGATTCTCACATTAACAACTGTATCGATGAACTCCTTAGGGCTGATAACACCGGGGTCTGTAACAACAGGAAGACCTTCAACATAGCCGATTTCCTTGACCAGCTTAACGAGGTTCTCATCCTTCATCTCGTCTGAAATCTTGGTAAATCCAAGAACGCATCCGTAAATAGCAAGTGCTGTGTGAAGAGGATTAAGGCATGTGCAAACCTTCATTCTCTCAACCTTATCAACAGTCTCCTTCTCGGTAAAGATAACGCCAACCTTCTCAAGCGCAGGTCTTCCGTTAGGGAACTTGTCCTCGATAACCAGATATTCGCTCTCCTCAGCATTTACGAAAGGCGCAACCCAGGTCTTCATGGAAGTAACCACGGGCTCAAGCTCCTCAACGCCGTCCTTTTTAAGGATCTCGTTGACTGAGTCGTCGGGTCTTGGTGTGATCTTGTCGATCATTGACCAAGGGAAGCTTACCTTGTCCTCATCGTCGATATATGCCTCAAATCCCGGATCTGCCTTGCCTGCAAGCACCCATTCCTTGGCAAAAGAGCTAACGGCTGCATATAACTTGTCTCCGTTATGTGAGCAGTTATCTGTGCTTACCATTGCAATCTTCTTCTCGCCTGCTTTGTATCTTGCATACAAAAGAGATGCAACCTTACCGATATAGCTCTTTGGAGCCTCAGGTCCGTTCTCAAAATCTTCCTTAACAGCAGGAAGTGTCTCACCTGCAGCATTTACAAGGCTATAGCCCTTCTCTGTAATAGTAAATGTAGCCATCTGAAGTGAATCAGTTGTAAAGATCTCCTTCAGTCTTCCAAACTCATCAGCTCTTGCAGAATCAAGAATGCAGGACTCAGCAATACTTGCAATAACAGACTTCTCAACATTGCCGTCAGCCTTGAGAGTAACCAGGATTGAAAGATTGTCATGAGGTCTGTACATCTTCTCAATGATCTCATAATCAAATCCCTCTACTACAGTAAGACCTGTATCATCAAAGCCCTCCTCAAGCATTCTCTGAGAAAGATTAGCCTGAAAAGCTCTGAAAATATTGCCCGCACCAAAGTGTACCCACTTAGGCTCAGCAACAGTCTTTGCTATCATCTTCTCTCTGTCATAAGAAGGAACAAAATAACCCTTCTCTTTCCATTCACTATTCTTAATTGATTCCTTATTCAGCTTCATATTGATCAAACCCCTCTCTCATGTGATTTTTCAACAGCTTCCCAAAGGCCATTGATGTAGGTTGCACCAAGGGCTCTGTCGTAGAGGCCGTAACCCGGCATTGCTACTTCGCCCCAGATCATTCTTCCGTGGTCGGGACGGATAGGTCCGTCAAAGCCTGTCTCGTAAAGAGCCTTAACGATCTCGTACATATCGAAGGTTCCATCTGATGAGAGGTGAGCTGCCTCCTCAAAGTTTGTAGGTGAGATGAACTTGAGGTTTCTTACGTGTGCGAAGTGGATCCTGCCCTCAAGTGCTCTGATCATGTGAGGAAGGTCGTTCTCAAGGCTGGTTCCGTATGAACCTGAGCAGAAGGTTACACCGTTGTGTACATCATCTACTGCCTTCATAAGCTTTAAGATGTTCTTCTCATTGTTGATGATCCTTGGAAGTCCGAATACTGACCATGCAGGATCATCGGGATGGATAGCCATCTTGATGTCATATTTATTGCAGACAGGCATGATTGCCTTAAGGAAATAAACAATATTTTCAAAGAGCTTATCCTCATCGATTCCGCTGTAAAGCTCAAAAAGCTCTTTTACATGAGCCATTCTCTCAGGCTCCCAGCCGGGCATTACAGTGCCGTTCATCTCACCTGAAATTGACTCAAACATCTTCTCAGGATTGATGGCATCTACTGCTTCCTGGGTGTAAGCAAGTACGGTTGAGCCGTCAGCTCTTTTCCTTGCAAGCTCTGTTCTGGTCCAGTCGAAGACAGGCATGAAGTTGTAGCAGACCATGTGGATGTCTTCCTTACCGAGGTTCTCAAGAGTCTTGATATAGTTGTCGATGTGCTCGTCTCTGTCCTTGGTTGCAGCCTTGATGGCATCTGAAACATTGACTGACTCGATACCTGAGATCTTCATATCCTCTGCAGCAACATCTGCCTTAAGGGCCTTTATCTCATCCTGTGTCCAGAGTTCTCCGGCCTGCTTGTTGTAGAGGGTTGTGATAACTCCCTTAACTCCGGGGATCTGTCTGATCTGCCAAAGCTTAACAGTGTCGAATTCCTTGCCGTACCAGCGAAGTGTCATTTCCATAATCCGTAATCTCCTTTTCTATAAAAAACAATAATACTTAGCGTTTGTTTCTATGGTCCTAGCATAAACTTCCTGTCGAAAACTTAGAATAGAATTACTTGTTGCCAACTTTGCAAAAGTTGTTGTACAATCATGGCATGAAAAACAAACTGCGTTCATCCTTTAATTCAAGACAATACATGGTATCCTCAGATTTCGAGGTCTTTTACTACTCCGACAGGGACTTTAAGACCTTGAGTCCCCATGCCCACAACTACTACGAGTGCTACCTTTTCATCGAGGGGGACATCACCATGGAGATCTTCTCGGGAAAAGACAAAGTGGAGCGCCACAAGATGTCCCAGGGCGACCTTATGATAGTCCCTCCCGGAATCATGCATCACGCTCTCATGAACGATCCTTCCCAGAATTACAGAAGGTTTGTTTTCTGGATCAGCAAACAGTGCTGTCAGAGCCTCATGGACGAGTCCGTGGACTACATGTATCTGATTCAGAAGGCTGAGGCCTTTCACAAATACATCTACCACCTTCCGCCGGCGGAGTTTCACCAGGTGGAGTCCAAGTTTCTGCGACTTCTCGAGGAGATATCCAGCGAGCGATACGGGTCCGATGCTGCGCGACACCTGTGCCTGTGCGATCTGATCCTTACCATCAACAGAGTCATCTACGACGAGGATCACAAGGAAAGCGGATCGGAGGAGCTCTCTCTTTTCCAGAACATTCTCTCCTACGTTGAGAGTAACCTTGAGGACACCCTCTCTCTTGATGACATCGCAGGCCAGTTCTACGTAAGCAAGTACTACATCTCCCATCTGTTCAAGGACACCTTAGGAGTATCTCTCCATCAGTACATAATAAAAAAGCGCCTTTCGGAGTGCCGTAATGCAATCACCGGTGGTGAGAGCATCACAGCAGCCTACGAGCGCTTTGGTTTCAGAGATTATTCAAGTTTTTTCAAAGCCTTCCGTAAGGAGTACGGTATGTCCCCAAAGGAGTACCAAAACCTTTATTCGAATCGCCTTTTGAAATGATCCTTTTCCAATTCGGGGAAAAGACATAGTAACCGATCATGCAGAGCATTCCAAAAGCAAAGGATACCGGGAAGCACAGCATGATGTAGGTTCCGTCAAAGAATCTGTTTATGATATACGCGCAGGGAATCCTGACTGCCCAGAGCATCATGAGGTTAATGAGAGTCGTGTACTTTACAAATCCCACGCCGTTTACGATGTTTGAAATACAGTTAAACACCGCGTAGCACCACTGGGACAAAAGCACAGCGACCACGTATCTTCCGGCGTACATAAGCACAGTTTTATCCTGAGTAAAAAATCCAAGTATCGGCATTCTGAAGGAAATGAACATGAGACCAAGAGCCAGTGTTGCAATTCCGTTCAGGGCCGGTATTTTTATGTACCCTTCTCTTAATCTGTCGTAGTTCTCAGCACCGAAGTTCTGTCCGGAGAAAGTGGACGCTGCTGAAGATACAGCAGTAATGGCGACATTGGTGATACCCGTGATTCGCCCTGCCACTGAAGCTCCGGCCATGAACCGGTACCCTTGCGCATTCACCAGAGTCTGCATCGCCATATGCCCGAAGGAAAACAGCGAGTTGTTGAGGCCGATGGGAACACCTATTGTAAGTATCTGCTTCATTTCCTGCATATTCAAAGCCCTTGGGAGGAAACTAAATGAAAGCTCAGGAAATTTCTTTTTTATGTAAAAGACACTTACAATCCAGGAAACAAACATGGAAATTCCGGTAGCAAGCGCCGCTCCCTGAACATCCATTGAAAGCCTTGCAACGAACAAAAGATCAAGAATTATATTGGTCACACAGGAAACCACCAAAAACCACAATGAAGCCACGCTGTCTCCAAGACCTCGCAGGATTCCCGCATTCATGTTGTATCCGATATTTCCAAGAGCGCCAAGGAACACGACTCTTGTGTACATAAGGGCCGCTGCTTCTACATCCTCCGGAACGCCCATGAACCGTAGAATAGCCGGCGCCAGCAGAAAGCCCAGTATCGCGATCGGAATTCCGCTCATATAGACCAGTGAAGCGGAGGCCTCAGCGATGTCTTTTACCCGCTTATCATCTCCTGCGCCGATCCGCTGCGAAACAAGAATGGATGCGCCTGTGCCGATTCCAAGAAAGACGCACAGTAAAACCTCCACTGGCTGGGAGCTCGTCCCCACAGCCGCCAGGGCTTTATCACCGCAATATTGCCCAACTATCAGCGTATCTACCGTTGTATACAGCTGCTGCAGAATGTTTCCGAGGACGATGGGAATCGCAAACAGGATCACATTCTGTATTATGCTGCCTTTTGTCATATCAATCTTCTTCGTTTTCATGCCTCTATTGTGCTTCATAATCTAATAATTTTCTTATGTTTTTATTCCCTTATGCTGTCAAAAATAATGAAATCATGTCATTTTGATGCTATGATTAATGTCACAGCAAATAAGTAAAACTATCATGGAGGACACTTTTATGGCACTTCCGCTGCCCCGGGGCAAACAGTTCACAATCATATACCGCATGCTCTCATCCGACTTTGAGATGACGTCCATGGAAGTGGCTTCTGACCACTATTCCCTGGGTTTTATCATCCACGGCGACAGAAAGGTCATAACGCCTACCAAGACCTTCATGCTCCATGCGGGCTTTATCAACGGAATGCCGCCCTACGCCTATCATCGCACAATCCCAGGATCTTCCGATTATTACGAGAATTACCTCATCAAGTTTTCGCCTGATTATGTAAAAGAGCTTACGGAAAGCCTGGGTGCTCAGTTTCTCGATAATCTCTATGCGCAGTTCCCAAAGGAGTTTGATGACGAGGACAGGAAAGAGCTCTTTTCCCTTGCAAGGACTCTTCTTGATGCCTACGATCACCTGAATAAATGCGACAATCCCGAGGATGAGCGTGTTGCGCAGCTAAAGGTGAAGCACCTCTTCTATGCTCTTCTGCTTATGATAAACGACAAGGGGCGCAGCGCCCGGGAAAAGACTGTGCTCCACAACAAAGCGCTGTCCGAGCCCATCATGGAAGCGGTATATTTTGTGGAAAAGAACTATAAAAAGAGTTTAAAGATCGAGGATGTGGCTGCTGTTTCCGGGTACTCCGTGACATACTTCTCAAAGCTCTTTTGCGCCCAGCTGGGGAAGCCCTTCTCAGAGTATCTGTGTCTTACGAGATTAAAACATGTGCAGAATCTCCTTCTGTCGACAGATATGTCAGTGATGGATATCTCGCTGGAGTGCGGATTTTCCTATCCCGGCAACATGACAGCCAGCTTTAAAAAGGAGTTTGGCATGACTCCTCTACAGTTCAGAAAACAGAATAAAAGCTAATAAAAATTTCACAAAAATTCACGTGCAACTTAAACGTTTTCGTGCTAGGATTGAAGTGAATTGATCAGTTACTAGATCGTAATGAAAATTTACACAATATAGATAAGGGGAAAACGTCTATGAGAAAATTCGAAGGTTACCAAAAGGGAGTAAACCTGGGAGGATGGCTCTCTCAGGCAGATGAAAAGACAAAGCAGCACTACGATACTTTCATCGGAAGAGAAGATATCGAGAGAATCGCAAGTTGGGGCTGTGATCACGTTCGTCTCCCAATCGACTACATTGTCATTGAGAGCGAAGACGGTGATATGCTCGAGGATGGCTATGCTTATGTTGATAACTGCATCAAGTGGTGCAGAGAGTTTGGCCTCAATATCCTCATCGACATGCACAATACATACGGATACACATTCGATCCGCTTGAGGTTAACGGAGACAAAGAGATCTTCTTTCACAACGAAGATCTTCAGAAGAGATTCTATCAGATGTGGGATCGCATCTCCAAGAGATATGCAGGCCAGAAGGATGTTGCCTTCGAGCTTTTGAACGAGGTTATCTCTCCTGATATCAAGGACGAGTGGAACGCAATTGCTGACAAGGCAATCGATACTATCAGAAAGAATGCGCCTGATACATACGTAGTTGTTGGCGGTGTTTGCTACAACAACGTTCGCAGCGTACCTTTCCTTAATCCTCCCAAGGATGACCACGTAGTTTACAACTTCCACTGCTACGAGCCCATGATCTTCACACATCAGAGAGCATGGTGGATGGACAATATGCCAAAAGACATTACGGTTGAATATCCTGCAACCACAGCCGAGTACTCAGAAAAGAGCAAAGGCCTCGACCCTGACTGGGCAGGAGCAATCCTTCAGATGAAGGTTAAGGAGATGGGTGCTGACTACTTTGCAGAACTCTTCGAGCCTGCTGTAGAAGCTGCCACTAAAAACAACGCTCCTCTCTACTGCGGAGAGTACGGCGTAATTGACCAGGCTCCTGCTAATCCTTCAACCATCAACTGGATAAAGGACATCCACGATGCCTTCGAGAAATACGGCATCGGCAGAGCCCTCTGGGTTTACAAGGAGAAGGACTTCGGTATCGTTGGTCCTCACTATGACAGCGTAAGGGATGAAATGATCAAGAATCTTTGATTGATTTGAATTGGACTTGATTGGATTTGGTAAATATAGGATGAATCAAACAGCTCCTGCTATGGCAGGAGCTGTTTTTGATTGTGGAAGGCTCCTGTTCAGCCTTTCGGTGAGTCACCGGGGACGTTTCACTTTGACTCATTTTGAGTCATCGGGGATGTTTCATTTTGACTCATTTTACCTTGGTTTCATTTGCCCTTTTATACAACCTCAACCAGCCCACATGCTGATGCATGTGAGCTAGTCTTGAGGTAGATGCTATATGAAGTATGAACAGGTTTGCCCTAGATCATTCAATAATTGTGAAGCCAAGCATTGCTGCAAGTCTTAAGAATCCGCAGTAGCCATTCTCATCAAGGAGAGATAATACATCAAAGCCTGCAGGGATGACTACTTTCTTTTTAACACCGGCATCCTTGAATACGATGGTGTATGAAACGTCAGGGCGCTCAGCCATTGCTTCGATAATATGTCTGTCAAAGGTTGCTACTTCATTTGTCTCAATAACTGCTACACCCTGCATAGGAACAGACTGTACAGTATTTCTGATAACTTCTACATACTGCTCAGGAGTAACCTTGGATAATTCCAAACTTACAGTCTTTGTTTCAGCTACAGCATTTCCAAGCTCTGTTGTAGGAAGTGCATTACCTGCTGATGTTGAGATGATGTTAATTCCTTCTGTGCTAACAGGGGGCTCAGCTTCTCTGATTGTCTCCTCAACCTGAATCATCTCTTCAACTTCTTCTATAGTTACATCAGGATCTTGTGCTTTAATAAGCTGCCATAATGCATAGAGTCTGAGATCTTTACCTAACATACCCAAATCTATTTCTTCACCGCCGTGATAGCTGGCAGCTGCCGCATCAGATGAGAGTCCCCATCCTGCGAAATTATAGCCTTCTTTTATCATTTCGCCATTATTAGTCTTTACAACAACTTTCTTTGTTGAACCATTTACAACTGTTGTGCCCGCTATAACACCTTCACCTGTGTTGGGATCATAAGAAATCTGATTAAGCTCAATATTTCCGATTTTAAATACAGCTGTTCTTGTTACTGTTTTATTTGTATCCTCTGTGCCTAAATTCACAGTCCATGAATATGCGAGCGCACTGTCTTTATTCTGCATTTCAGCATCGCTTTTATCTTTGTTATCAAAAACATGAGAGCGATATCCAGAATAATCGCCATACCAAATACCATCAAACGACTGTTCTTCAGCAGGTAACAAAGTAAATGCTTTGCCGGTTCTATCATCCAGCATATAGATTCCGGCACCTTCATTAAGGAAACCTATCTGAGCAGCATCATTACCATTTATTTTTGCGTCAGCAGCTGATCCTACTTTAAACCCATTAACTGCAGTGCCTGAATTATTAGTTACAGTATATGTAATCTTGACCTCATCACCACTTTCAGCATGAGAAATCTTAGTCTGAATATTGCCTGTACTTGGGTAGGCGGTATCAAATTGAAAAGCGTTATCACCATCTATTGTATTCCCTGAACTTCCACTCTCGGGTGCTTCACCTTGATATGTCAGATAGCCTTGACCGCATGTAGAATTGATCTTTGTACCCCCCTCCATGCCATATACTTCAAATCCATTATCTTTTGTCTCAACACCTGCTGTTATTGTAGTAGTAGATGTTGTATCCTGACTTCCGGACTGATCTGTAGGCACGTTCCCTGCGTCCACTGCAAAAGCAACAATAGGTGCCTGCATCATCATAGCAGCACTCATTCCTAATGCTAAAACTGATCTGTACTTTAAGTTCATTATAAAAGACCTCCTTTTCATTGGGTCAGGAGCCTAACCGGTTTTCATGCTCCTTAACCTATTACACATTGCAATTCCGTTTGCAATGCAAGTTTCAAACCACATATAAAATTCTACTCCCTTTTGCATTACAAAAACATTACAAAACAGGCCTAATTTCTGTTAAGTTCATAAACATTGTTAAGAAACTCTAAAAGAAGAATGTTTCTTTTCTAAAAGAGCCAAAATGAGGTTTATGTACCACATGAAAATCCATCTCTCAGGATCAAAAACCGATTTCAACTTTAGTCTATCTTTTGCCTATTTCTGTTCATTGCCAAATCCAAGGAACGAATTTAAGAACATAGCCTATTTTTTTGTGGCAACTACTTACTTTACTAACGCTGAGACATAAAAAATACATGTTCAACAAATAAGGATGCAACAGGCCGATTGAGAGCAAGCTCCCGGATCAGCCATTGCATCCTTTTTTTATCCTGTTGATATTCCATCAACCTCTGATTATTTCATCAGCCTCTGATTATTTCATCAACCTGTGGTTATTTCATTGCCGTGGTCCTTGAGCCACTTTCTTCTCTCCTTGTAATCGGGAAAGATCTTTTCGACCTCCGCCCAGAATCTGGGGGAATGGTTCATCTCTTTTAAATGACAGAGCTCGTGCACTACCACGTAGTCGATGATCTCATCCGGGGTGCGCATCAGCAGGCAGTTGAAATTAAGATTGCCCTTACCTGAGCAGCTTCCCCAGCGGCTCTTTTGCATCCTTATGGTTATCCGTCCATACTCCACTCCCATTAGATTTGCGTAATACCTTACTCTCTGAGGGATGATGCGCTTAGCCTTTGTTGTAAGGAGCTTTATCTCCTGTTTGGTCAGCTCTGGCTGTGGCGCTTCTGCTCTCTCTTTTTGCTTCTCCTGCATCTTGCGCAAATGCTTATCGATCCAGTCGGCCTTCTCTCCTATGAGGCGGTTGATCTCACTGACTGAAGCGTACTTCGGAGCGCGGACTATTACTCGTGCATCAGGTGTGATCTCTATGCAAATTGTTTTTCGTTTACTTCTTATTAGTTCTATTTCTTTCGTCATATTCACGTATTATATCACTTATCAAAAACCTGTGCTCCCTTTCTTACAAAGAACACCGGGATATCCCTGATCGTACAGGCTACCTCTACAGTATCACCGCCTTTATATTCCAAAAGAACTTCTCCCTTGTCCGAAAGCTCTTTTACCAGGCACCACTCACCTCCCGGCAGTGTCACGGTAACAGATGAAGCTCCCTCATCAAACACAGGGCATGCAAGTACATCTCTTCCAAAGAAAAAGACATCGCTCTCAGGGTCGTAATCGGAATCTTCTAAAAAGACTGGGTATATTATCGGAGTGCACTCAGAAACTGATATCTCCATCTGCCTGTAAAGATATGGTATGAGAGCTTCCCTCAGGTCAAAGAGGCGCTTTACAGTCTCTACCTCATCTTCATACAGCCAGGGCATGTTCGAAGTTCCGTCTGTATTCCAGGAGTGCAGCACAAACCTGGGTGTAAAGATTCCGTACTGGATCCATCTGAGGAACAGCTCCTTGGAGGGTTTGGGACCGGCAAATCCGCCTATGTCCTGACCAAAGTTGTAGATGCCGGAAAGGCTCATGTTCATTGCCATCTTATGGTTAAATCTGAAATCCTCGAAGCTGGTTCTGTTATCTCCTGTCCAGGTGGATGCAATCCTTGAAGTTCCAACAATTCCGCACCTTGATACGGCTGTCTTATTTGATATATCGGGTGCCGCTTCTAGACTTGCTCTTGTCATCAGGTATGAAAACAAAGGCTTTATCAGCTTGGCTCTGATGGGCCTGCCAAAGCCATCGGCATATACGTCCTCATCAGGAACATCATACTCGTTATTGTCATTCCAGGTGCTGTAATAGCCCTTATCTGCCAGTTCTTTTTTTACGCACTCTGTCCAGAACTTCGCCGCATTTTCATTGGTAAAGTCCAGATAACTTCCCATTCCTCCCCAGAAAGGGAACTTTGCAGGAGACCCGTCACCGTTTTTCAAAAACCATCCGTTCTCAGCGATCATCTCATACATTGGGTGATCATCCAAAAAGCACGGCTTTATGTTGGGCAGAAACTCAACACCCTTATCCCTGAAGGTCCTGCTAAGCCCCTCGGGCGAAGGGATCTTATCCGTGTTCCAATGAAAGACATATCGCTTGTCGCCAATCTGAGTATAGCCACTGGACAGATAGAAGCCTCCGGGGGAAATGCCGTATTTCTCGCAGAGCGCAAGGAAGCCCTCGAGCTGCTCTCCGGCATTATCGGCATCTGTATACGCCATTGTACTTCCGCAATATTTAAGCGTCCACTTCGGAGGAAGGAATGTACCTCCGGACAAGCGGACAAAACTCCTAAGTATCTCAGGTACGCTTCCGTAAAAGACATAATAGACAAGATACTCTTCCTCACATCTGAAGGACTTAAAGGGTGAGTAATAGTTGTCATGCTCTCTTCCAAAGTTAAACTCACCGTCAGAATATGTGTCATAGTAAATCCCGTATGAACCTGCAGAATTCCTGCAGATATAGAACGGAACATGCTTATACAAAGGGTCCGATGACCTTGCATCAAATCCCATGGAATCTGTGGTTCCCAGCTTAAAGCATCTTCCGTTTTTGTTGACATCCCCTGACTTATCTCCAAGCCCGAAGATGTACTCATCCTCCTGTCTTGAAAGATAATGACAGGCTCCTCTTCCCAGCTCGCCTTCAAGGTTATATGCCATGTATTCCCTGTCCTTGAACAGAGCTTCCCCGCCTTCGTAATGGGTGATCAGAAAATTCTTTTTTTGGACAAAGAGCCTGTGACTGCCAAAGGTGAATGTCCAGCCACCATCGTCTTCAGTCATCTGTGTTTTTTCACCTGCAAGGCCTTTGCAAGATAACTTATCCCTTCCCTCATAGGGCATCTCCCCATCCGGGCATACTGAGAAGGTGTTAAAAAACCTTGTACCGTCTTTATAGATTGCCACCCGGACCATGTCCTTGAAAAAATCAAGCCTTGCATTTATATCTGATTCCTTGAAAAGGAATGTGGATTCCTCCCGGGTTTTAAGAGTAAATCTGTGGTCATATTTCATTTTGGGTCTCCTCTGAAGGTATTTACTATCAGCTTTACAGGGTCCGGACGTTTCATCTTTATTCCTTTTTTTGAGATAACAAGACAACTCTTTCCCCTCTTCCATACAGGACGCCCTGAAGCATTGGGATTTCCGGTTTTCACAAAATCTGCAATGTAATCCATCATAAGAACTGATATTTCCATATCCTTGTCATCATATGGCCTAAAGCTCTTTTCAAGAGTTCCGAACAGGTATCTTAAATCTGATGAATGAAATGCTCCATTGTCATCGCCGGGGGCATCGATGTCAAAATAGTAGCGATATCCGCCGGCCTTTCCCATAAACTTCCGTGCCATGTTATACAAAACAACATTGTACATATCATTACTTGTAGTTCCCGCCATGTAATCAAGCTTAAGTGGCTTTTCTATCAGTTTTTCCACGCTTTCCGTCAGAAGATATCCGTCAATAACAGGCTGTGTGTTGACGGTATTATCTTTTCGGACTTTCTTAATCTCTTCAACTGCACCAAGAACCGCCTTATCATCAAGCTCTTTAAACTCATCAAAGTTTGTCGCACCGGAGAGTTTTATCACTTCTTCCCAGTAGCCACGGGTGTCTGCAGATGCCTTCGGTCGTCCCATCTTTGGGAAAAGACCTGCTCCTGAGATCATAATTGCTCGTTCAAAAAGATCTTTAGCCTTCTCTGACAGACAAAGATACTGCAATGAAATCGCACCTGCGCTTTGTCCCATGGCAGTTATGCAACCAGGGTCTCCGCCAAAAGAGCCTATATGACTCTTTACCCATTTAAGTGAAACCAATATATCATCAAGTCCAAAATTCCCATCTCTTCCAAACTCATCCTGAATCTGCCTGTGTGTCATATATCCGAAAACACCCACGCGGTAGTTAACGCACACAAGGATCAGCCCTCTCTTTGCATAGGCTTCGCCATCCAGATATCCCTCGCTGTTGGCCATGGAATTAAATCCGCCTCCGTGTATAAAGACCAGCACCGGTGCATTATGTGCATTCTTGGGTGCATAGATATTTAGATTTAAGCAGTCCTCGCTGTAGGTAAAATCGAGTCCTTCACGGAATTCCCTGTGATAGAATCTCCGCTCAGGAACATCCAGATGCGGAAAGTAGGTCCTGTACTGGGAACATGCATCTCCAAAAGCTGTGGCATCGTATGTGCCATCCCAACCCTCTACCTGCTTTGCGTACTCAAATCTCTTGGCCTTAGCATATTTTATTCCCAAAAACTCAAGACACTCTTCTCTTTCATTTCCCCGGATCCTACCGAGATCTGTGTCTATTTCGATGTATTTACTCATCTGACCTGTCCCTTTAAATAGTCTTCCTTCCGGTTCTGAAGCTCACCAACCTTCTCCTTGGAGAGTGGATACCAGAAAAGCAAAGCAATTGCCATCAGCGCAAACATTACCGCCGGAATAAGGGTTGCAAGAACATACATCAGATCAAGCTGTCCTTCGGAAAAGACAAATTCCAGAGTGCTTGCAGTGTCATAATATCCCATTGCAAGTAAGGCTGCATTTACAGCTATCGCCGAAATAACCTGACCTAGTTTTCTAAAGAAATTTAAGAAGGCATATGCAGTACCGTTGTCCTTACTTCCGGTGCTGACTTCAATCTCATCTATGGCATCCCCCGCCATAGCCCAGAGCTGAAGCACAAAGAGATTAAGACCAAATCCGGAGATAAGACACAAAACCATAAAAGGCATGAGGGCCGCTCCCGGATCCAGGAATTTCAAGAAAAACATCAGGAAATTTGCTGCAGCAGCTATGATCATACCAACGGAGGTAATCTCTTTTTTACCAAACTTCCTTGCAAGCTTTGGGGTAAAAAGCATAAGTATTGCCATTGGGATATAGGTCAAAATGGTTGGCAGGGATACAAAGATTCCGCCCTTTCCGAAGTAGTATCTGATCAGATAAATATAATAGCTCTGAGTGAACATCTGTCCTGCAAGGAGCAACATTGCAACAACGGAAATAGAAAGCATGGCCTTGTTCCTGAATATAAGCTTAAGGGCCTTTGACGCAGCACCTTTTTCATGCTTTTGTGGCTCTGTTTTTACTCTTTCTTTTGTACCTGCAAATGCCAGAAGAAGCGAGATCACAGACAGCACAGACATGACAATGACGCCTGTCAGAAGAACATCATACTTTACAATAGACTTTCCCGTAGCCTTATCCGTGGAAAAGCAGAGCATTGAAAGCACCATGACAGGCATGCTGCCCAGTGCTGAACCTACTGCTCTGAAGACAGAGAGCTTGGATCTTTCTTTTACATCAAGGGTAATAACTGTGGCAAGAGAGCCATAGGGAATCTGAAGCATAGTGTAGATCATACCCCACGCCACATATGTGATGGTTGCATAAATATATGCAGGAAGATTATCACCCGGTGTTCCGAAACCGTCGAATTTAAGAAAAAGAAGGATTGAAGCGATGGCCAGAGGAAATGCCACCCTCAGAAACCACACCCTGTATCTTCCATGCTTTGAAACAGGTGCTGTATCACAAATTCTGCCCATAATAGGGTCATTTACAGCGTCCCATACCCTGGTAAGCACAAACATCACCATGATAAAGAACGGACTTAAAATCAGGACATCCGTGTAATACGTCTGAAGAATCGACGTAACAAGTCCAAACACCAGACATCCTCCTGCATCTCCCAATGCGTAGCAGATATACTCCTGCGTCTTAAGGCCGCTGGCCCTGGCAATCATACTTTTTTCATCAGTTTGTCCCATAATATGTAACCCTCCCCTAAAAATGATATCACAAAATGGTCCCTGGGGACCATTCCCCAGGGACCATTCGCCCCCAGCTTAATTTTCAAATTATTTTACAATCATTCCTGTTTCCCTGTCTGCAAATACTGCAACCATCACAAGGAACACAATACCCATAATAAGCTGCTGGGTCTTTGGCTCGATTCCCAGCATAACAAGTCCTGCTGTAAGGATCTTGTATGTCAGCGCGCCAAGAATAATGTTGTAGAACCTTACCTTAGCACCGCCATTGACCGGCATTCCGCCAAGTACCAGCGCGATCATGATCTGTGTTTCAAGCTGGTTTCCTGCTGTCGATGTAACAGAACCAACCTTGATACTGTTGATGAATGCTGCAAGACCTGTGATCATGCCTGCTGCCATGTAGATCAGCATCTTTGTCTTTTCAACTCTAACACCTGCAAAACGGGCTGCAGTCTCGCCTGCGCCGATTGCCTTAAGTCTGTTTCCAAGGCCTGTGTATCTGAACACTGCAAATGCCACCAGCAGAATCACAATAGTAAATGTCAGGTTAAAACCCATGGTGTTGTAAGATGTGATATTGGAAACACCGTAAACCGGGCTCTTTGTGGTAGCATAGGCAACCATTCCGCGAAGCAGATACATGTTACAGATAGTAACGATGAAGGATGTGATCTTTCTCTTTACGTTAAAGAATCCGTTTACAATTCCGATAAGTCCGCCCGTCAGTACTCCGCATAATACCGCCAACACAATGTTTACGTTTGACAAAAAACATATCACAACGGAGCAAACACCCAGCATTGAGCCCTGTGAGAAATCAAGGCCTCCCATTGTCATTACCATGAATACGCCAACGCATGCTATAAGAAGCACATAGGACTGTGACAGCAAAAGCTTTAAGTTACCCGGGGTGTAGAGCTGACCCCCTGTTAAGATTGCAAACAAAACTACAATAAAGATGAATCCTGCAAATGGCATTACCGTCCTGAAAAGAGGCTGATTCATCAGTGATAATTTTACTTTTTTCTCTGTATCCATAACCGGCCTCCCCCCTTAAACCATCTTCGCAATAAGGTCTGTATCCTTAAGACCTTCATGCCTTAAAAATTCACCATTCTGACGACCGTCTTTCATGATGATGATCCTGTCAGCCATTCCAAGAAGCTCTGAGATTTCCTCGGAGATCATGATAATGGACTTTCCGCTCTTTCTCATCTTGTCCATCATCTGGTAGATATCAGCTTTAACCCTGATATCAATTCCTCTTGTCGGTGAATCCAGAATAATGATATCCGAGTTCTTACCAATCCATCTTGCAAGGACAACCTTCTGCTTGTTTCCTCCGGAAAGAGCTGACATAAACTGGTGAACGCCAACCATCTTGGTACTCATCTGTCTTGCATATTTCTCTGCAAATTCCCTCTCATCCTTGGCATGAAGAATGTGATTTCTCTTGATGTCCTCAAGGGATGGAAGCGTGATGTTATCCTGAATGGTGTCGTTGATTACCAGCGACTCTGTGGATCTGTCCTTTGAAGCATAGGCTATGCTGTGATCAATGGCTGTCTTAATGTCTTTTATCTGTGTGCCGTCAGCAGTGGTAACGGTGCCTTCTCTGTCATAGGATGCTCCGAAAAGAGCTTTTCCAACCTCGTGCATTCCGCACTCCGAAAGGCCTCCTATTCCGATGATCTCGCCCTTATGCAGCTCTATGGAAAAGTCCTCGATCTCGCCGGGAACCGTAAGGTGTTCCCCCCGCAGAACAACCTCATCAGAAATCGGTTCCCCATAATCTGCGCGATAGTAATTTCCACTCATCTCACGACCTACCATTAACTTTTTGAGGTCATCGGTAGTCACATCGCTGCTCTTTACCGTATCGATATATTCTCCGTCTCTGAGGACGCTTACGTTATCAGACTGTTCAAGAACTTCATCGAGGTCATGGGATATGAAGATGACACATCTTCCGTCGTCTTTGACATCCTTCATAACTTTGAAAAGCTCTTTTCTGCCCTTCTCGCCAAGTGCAGTGGTGGTCTCATCAACGATGAGGACCTGGGGCTTAAAGTATGTTGCCTTTACGATCTCGATGAGCTTTCTGTCCTCGAAGTTATATTTGTCTATGATGTCGGTAGCCTTGATGTAATCAAAACCGTAGGAGTTTAAAAGCTCCTGGGCCTTTTTGTTCATGGCCTTGGTGTTCTTTACATGGAACTTTGTGAACTCATCCTCTTTTCCGAGGAATATATTCTCGGCAACGGTAAGACCTGAAAGTGTGCCTGTCTCCTGAACGATGATGGCAACACCCTGATAGTTTCCGTCAACCTGATTTTTTGCATTAACCTCTTTTCCCAAAAGAGTAAACGTTCCGGAATCCTTGTGGTAAATTCCCGTAAGGCACGATGTAAACGTGGATTTACCGGATCCGTTCTCTCCGATCAGCGCATGGATCTCACCCTTGTAAAAGTCCAGAGTGACATGATCTATGGCATGTGTGCCAACGAAGCTCTTGTCGATCTTCTCGGCATGAAGTATAACCTCGCTCATATCTCTCCTCCTTACTTAACAACTGCGCCTTTAACGGGCTTGATGGTCATGGTTACGATTGCAAGCAGCACGATACCTGTTACGATATTCTGCACTGTTGTAGGCGCGCCAAGAGCGACGAACCCCTGGAACAGGAGCTGGATTATGAATTCGCCCACAACAATTGCGATGACAGGATGTCCGTACTTTTTAAAAGCAAGGCCAAAGAACGTTCCCATAAGAGGTGGGAAGTTTCGGCTCATGGAAGCAAGGTTTGATGCACTGGTCATGGATGTTCCATAGGAGATGGTCAGGATTGACTCGATACCTACAAAGAATCCGCAAAGGACAAATGCAACAACCTTGTATTTATCAACGTTAACACCCATGTTTCCGGCTACAACTTCGTTGGAGCCGATGGCATAGGTATAGGTTCCGATCTTGGTGTATTTAAGAATGAATCCGCAGAAAAAGAACGCGAGGAGCGCCAGGATCAGGTTTCCGGGATAATCACCAAATGCCCTGTAACTTGGGGAGAGGATAGCCTCTTTTCCGTTGGTTGCAAAAATTGAAAGAGCCTCGTAAACCAGAGAAAGTCCGGCGGTTACGATAAGTGATGAAATCTTAAGCTTTATATATACAAGTCCGTTCAGCAGGCCAACCAAAGTGCCGCTTATAAGAGGCGCTATAAGAAGTCCTGCATATCCGAAACGTTCGCTCATATTTACGGCAAGCACCGATGAAAGTACGATGTTTGCGCCAACGCTCATATCAAAGGGTCCCATTACGCAGATAAAATAAAGACCACAGCCGCCTACCGCATAGTAGAGAGCTGTCTTTAGATAAGTCTGAAGTTTATTAAAATCACCGAAGGTCTGTGGCGCAAGGATCTTGAAGAACGCCCAGAAAACAAAGGTGATAACGGCCAGCATCACCAGTCCGTACCAGTGGCTCTGCCTGAATTTTTTAAAGTTACTCATACACTCCTCCCTAAGGGTGCTTTTGATTTATGAAAAGAGATATTTCTTTTACATAAACCGTACCCTCCGGATGGCGGAGGATACGGCTGCAAATTAACTATTAGTTGCTGTGACGTGAAATAACGTCGTTGATAGAAAGATTAGAAGCTGCCTTATTCAGATCTTCGAAGCTGTAACTTGCCATCTCAACGAGCTCTTCGTCTGTATAAGGATCGTCATTTACGAAGTACTTCTCATAGTTCGCGTAATCATCGGGCGATGATACGTAGAGATACGGGAACAGGATCTCATAACCAAATGTGCCTTCCTCCTTTACATAATTACCCTTAACTGCGTTAAGTACGAGATAGAATGCAAACAGTGGATCGCAGAAGTGTCCGCCTGACTCAGCAAACATTCCGCCTGACTTAAGCTGATCTGCAAGGTCATCAAGGAAGTCTGTTGATACAACGTCGATCTTGCCTGTGAGGCCTTCATTTGCGTAAGCACCGATTGAACCTACAAGAGGATCTCCACCGCCGCCTGCTACGATAAGAGCGTCCATTCCGGGATTTGAGTTGTATAAAGACATAGCTGCTGCAGCACCTTCTTCTGAAGATGTGTTAGCGTAAACAGGCTCTGTGATTGTTGCAGGATCATCTGCATGTGAAGCATTCCACTCATCGATTGCCTGCAGATAGCCCTTCCATCTGAGCTGGAATGTAGCATCACCAACTGTCCAAGCCTCAAGTCCAACGTTTCTGTCGCCGTTCTCAAGAAGGAGATTAACAAGTGTGTAACCGTTTGTTACTTCGTCCTCATGAACTGCACCAACATAGTACTTGGAGTTGCAAGCTGTCTTGTAAACCTCAGGGCTGTTCTCCTGAGAAATGATACGGAAGAACTGTGCGATGTAAACGCCATGCTCTGTACAGGTATTGATTGCTGATGTCATCTCGGAATCAGCTGAGTTACAAATGATGATACCCTGGCATCCTGCTGCGCAGAGCTGCTCAACTGATGCTGTAACCTGCTCTGAAACGTGTGCCTGGTCAACATACTGAACCTCAACGCCGTTAGCCTTAGCTGCCTTGTCAACGATCTTTTTGCACTGGCTTCCAAGAACGTCTGTGGAACTCCAAATTGAAACACCGATCTTGATCTTGTCAGATCCGCCCCCCGAAGCTGATCCTGAAGATGCTGTACCTGCAGCGCTTCCGCAACCTGTAACAAGTGATGCTGCCAGAACGCCTGCCATCAGCAGTGATCCCAACCTTTTGATTCTCTTTTTCATAGTCTTTGTAACCCTCCTTTGTATATTTGAAAGTAAGTATTTTTACCGGTCCGAGCCATCCGCGGGCCGAATTTGGAACCTTAATTCTTAAGACCTTTCACCACATATATCTTGTTCTTCTGTTCCCCGAACACTACTCCTGCTGCCTCTGCAGCGCTGCTGTCATACGTGACTGTGACTATGACCTGATCGCCGTTGGAGAGCTCTTTATTCTTGTCAATGGTAAAAGAGATTGATGAAACAGCGTTAATGTACTTGGTGAGCTCTGCAAGATCTTCAACATCGCTTAGCTCCTTTATCTTCTCTTCACCTCCTACCATCTCGGTCTCGATGCCGTCGTAGTCTACGTTTACAAAAGCAGTCCCTTCTCCGTTCTTGCCGTCGAAGTCAACACTTACGTAGTCAAGGATATTGGTCACGCCATCTGTTGTGTCGATAGCTGCCTTACCATCGGCTCCACAGCCGCTAAACAGTAGCAGAGCCGATAAGGCAAATGTAGTTATGAAAGGTGTGATTTTTCTATGGTTGAACACCGTGATACTCCTCCCTTTGAACAAAAAAAGCTTCGTAAACAGTTTTTCCCCATTCCTGTTTACGAAGCTATTTTATCAATTAAGTTTTTTGACAATTAGCACATTTTAGAAAATCTTACTATCACTTTTTTGAAAAAATACAAAATTGTCAATCTTCTATGCCTGCGACATTTTTTCTGAACTCGCTGGGACTTGTGCCCTCAAAGCGCCTGAATACGCGGCTGAAATAGTTGTAGTCATCATATCCTACGGTAAAAGAGATTACCTCGAGCTTATTTTGTGGCTCCTTCATCAGCTCTTTTGCCCTATCCATCCTGCACCCGGTTATATAGGCCGTAATGGTCTCGCCGTATTTCTGCGAGAACTTGCGGGACAAATAGCTGGCCTCCACAAAGAACTGCTCGGCCAGGTCTGATAGCGATAAATGCTCTGCGAAGTGCTCGCTGATGTATTCATGAACGCTCTCCACCTGATTATTGATGGATGTAGTCTCTGTTGTCTCCGTGCCCTGTGCAATTTCCAGCGCCAGGTCAATGTTCTCCATGATGATGTCTTTGCTCAGGGTCCGAAGGCCATAGGCTATGGCATCCTGAACCTCCTCGTAACTGCGGCTGTCTGCATTTTTGTCACAGTCCGCTATGGCGTTGATGGCCCTTGTGGTGAACTGTGTCACCTCCAAAAGGCTCCAGCCTGCGCTGTCGCACCTGCCAAGTCCCGCGCTCTCCATGATGATGTTTTTGGCCTGCTTGATATCTCTGGCATTAAGGCTGCTTGTGATCTGGGCTTCCACCCTGTCGGTAAAGCGCTCGTTAACCTTCTGCTTCTTGCCGCTTGGGCTGCAGGTTATTATGCTGTGCTGCCTTCCAAAAGGCCTTGTCACCAGCTCTGCTATCATCTCGCGATAGACGGTAGCAATGTCATCAAGTGAGCTGGCCTGGTCGTGGATCACGATCGTGACCGGTCCCTGACTCTCTACCGGGAAAGCCTCAAGTATTCTGTCTGCGATAAACTTAAGCCTTGCAGGCGTTGCATTGAGCTCGATTAAGAATTCGTTGACCTTGTCGGTATAGTTAAAGACAATCGATTTCTCGGCATCTATCAGGTCCCTTAAGCGCCTCTTCATGTCGTAGGACATCTTAAGGACATCCTTTTGGTAGTTCTGCTTGAGGACCTCTACGTCGTGGAACTTCACCAGTATCGTTGATATTTCGGAAAAGACCTTTGTACTGGGCACATGGGATTCCTTGCCGGGTCTGAAGAGCTTACCGTTTAATAGAGATGAGAACTCGTCGTCTTCAAGGAAAGAGGAGACGTAGTTATCACGCAGGATATTGTCCTCTTTTTCTGCCTTTTGGATCTCGCGCTCTTCAAGGGTCTTAAGTGCCTTACTCAGAGAGTGGGCCAGCTGTTCCCTTCCGACGGGCTTTAAGAGATAGTCAATTCCGCCTGACATGAAAACACCCTTTACCTTCTGGAAGTCATCATAGCCGCTTACTGCCAGAGTTATGATGTCCGGATAGTCATGGTGGATTTTATCAAGCAGCTCTAGGCCGCCAAGGAAGGGCATGTTGATGTCCGTTATGACAATGTCCGGTTTCTCTTTTGGAATCCTCTCAAGGACTTCTTCGCCGTCGCAGGCAGGCTCAAGAAAGTCGATTGAGTAATCCTCCCAGGACAGCATTCGTCTTATATTTTCACGACTCCACAGTTCGTCATCAGCTGACAAAACCTTGTACTTCGCGTTCATCCTTTGCCTCCTCTTTTACAATGGGCAGCACAATGACTGCCTTCGTTCCGCTATCGGGATTGCTTTCGTAGTGAATGCCAAAGCCCTCTCCGTAAACGCTTTTTACTCTGGCGTTTACGTTCATTACACCGATGGAACGCCCCATTTCTATTCTTCCGATATCAGCTTTTGCAAGCTGCTCGTTCATGGCCTCAGCATCCATGCCTGCGCCGTTGTCTTCAATGGTTATCTGTAAGAGCCCATCTTTGTGCGTCGCGGAAATCGTCAGCTCTTTATCCTTCCTGCGTGTGTTGCGAAGGCCATGCTGAAGCGCATTCTCAACGATAGGCTGCAGCGTGATCCTCGGGATGTTGTCATCAAGTGTATCCGAGTCGATCTGATAGTTGTACTTAATGGTATTACCGTTTCTAACATCCATTACGTAGAGGTAGTTCCTGACGTGGGCCATCTCCTGCTGCAATGTTGACTGAGTGTCGGAGATATCAAGGCTGTATCTGAATATCGCAGACAGGGACTGGCAAAGGCCACTGACCAGTGTGCAGTCCTGTGACGCTGCGATTCCGCTCATGGTATCTAAGGTGTTATAGAGGAAGTGCGGATTTATCTGGGCCTGAAGGACCTTGTACTGGGTGCGCTCCATCAGGACCTTGGCCTCATACTCATCCTGCACCATGCGTCCTATCTGATCAAGCATCTCGTTGAACTCATCGCCCATGACCTTGAGCTCTTCGCTCCAGCCATCTGTCTTGGCCCTGAGGTCTGTCTCGCCGTTTTTGATCTTGATGATGGTGTTGGAGAGCTGCTCCACCGGGCGGTAGATGTATCCTGAAATGGCGGCTCCAAACAGGAGCGTTACCAGAATGATAAACACCGCGATAACGATAAGCATTCTTGCAAGAGCGCTCTGGGTGTGCATCATCAGGGACTGTGGCGTTAGCATGATAAGGTGGAGATTGTACTTCTCCGACTGTCTGCTGTTTAAGTAAAAAGAGCCGTACTCGTCATCAAATTCCGGAAAAGAATCTGATGAAGTCGCCACTATTTTGGTGAGATCGGAAAAGAGCTTGCTCTCCTCCTTTGTGGTGTTACCAACCTGTGTGATGGGCGAATCCCCCTGGGGCTGTAGCCAGACATAAACATCTCTTGAAGAGATGTACTTGCTCATGATATTTGCTATGTTCTGGGTGCTGTAATCACAGATAAGATAGCCGAACTGTGCCCTGTCTCCGTCATAGGTGTGGAGTTTTAGCACAAACCTGATAACGTCTGTGTCCGCAGCTTCATTGTGGTAGCCGGATAACAGGACTGAATAATCATCAGAGCGGAGATAGTTCTTTAGGTGAACCACGTTTACGTACTGCTCTGCGTTATAAAGATCATGGGGATAATTGTAGGGCTGCTTTCTCCAGGAACTGACCAGGGTATCATCATTGTCATAGATATACATGGCAAGAAGCTGGTCATCAGAATCGAACCTGCGCTCAGACAAATGCCACGCAGTAAAATAATAATCAAGAAGTCTTTTTTTGTTTTTCTGGGAATGCCTCATGGCATAGACCATATCCGTCTCGGTATATATGGTCTGCATTTTGACGATATTGCCATGAATGTAAGAATCGAGCTCCGCCTCAATCCGCTGAAGCGTCTCGTCATTGTTGAGAAGAGATTCTCTCCTTATCTGCTGCCTGGAGATCACCTCAAAAACAACCGTCTGTGCAACGATTGCAAAAAGCGTACAACCTATAACCAGCCCAATAACGGCCCGGCGCATAGTCCACTTCCTATTTTTCATACCCCATTTTCCCCGATTAGAAACAAAACTTTTTCTACGCGAAAATGATATCACATAATTTTCGAAAATGCACTCCGTGGAATCAATGAGTCAAACTGAAACGTCCCCATTGACTCACACCTTATTTCTTCTCAAGTAAATAAAATATCCAACTACTACCGCCACTACAGATATCACCAGATACAGTATCGGTGCGAACTGAAGGGCTGTCAGGTAGTGCCCTCCAAATCCTACAAGCCTGAATTCATACAGCACGTTTGGAGATGCCATATCAATTGGTGAAAGCAGGTACAGAAACTGGGATAGAGGACGAATGACCATCGGTATCTGCCTTGCACCGGCAAGGATCAGAAGAAATCCGCCAAAGACTGCCCCCATGACAACAACCGGATTATTCAGGCACTCTGACAAAAAGCAGGTTGCGACTGTCAAAAACAGACAAGCTGCAAAAGCCACCAGAACCTGTCTTCCAAAGAATCCTCCCATAGTCATAGGTGTAGAAGTCAGAGGCATAAGGTTCTGCACCATGGCATCCCAGCCATTGTTCCCCCACAGGGCCAGACTTGTAGCAACAGAAATTCCGCCAAATAAAACTGTCAGCAAAAAGATACTTACGACTGCTGCCGATATCTTGGCAACATAGGTTACGCCCCATCCGCCCCTGGTACAGCGCAGAAGCGGATCCGTTTTGTCTTTTACCTCACCTGCAAAGATCTGGCTCAGCAAAAGAGTTATCACAAACAGCATAATGAGTGGCGTCGCCTGAACAATATCAAACAGCCCATACATCTCCTCAAAAGAGTGCCACACGAGCGGCTTGGAAACCTTTGCTTCCTGCTCTTCCCAGTACTGCCTCTCGCCATCCGTAAGAGCACACAGCTCCATACCCTCATAGATAGTGTCCTGCCTGATCTGATAAATCGCATCCGCATCATAGTCAGCAATGGGCCTTCCGTAATCCACAATCTTCCTAACCCAGTCGCAGAGCGCCTCATAAGTGCAGTTGATCTCATTCCAAAAGACTCCGTATTCATCGGCTGCATCATAGAGCTCCGCAAGAAGCGAATCATCAATCTCCCGGCCGTCAATAGCCATCTTCAGCTCTCTGGTCCTATCGGCATAATCGCCCATCTGTTCAGCCTGGAACACTCCCTGCATGAACGAATAGACAGTCATTACAATCAGCAGAACAATAGTAAACCTGTTTTTCAATATCTTTTTTATCTCGTAAAAGAAAAGCGTACCAAATAAAGCTCTTTTCCCCATCATGTCTCCTCTCCGAACTCCTTCAGGTAGAAGTCCTCCAAACTTCCGTCTTCCTCTCCCCACGGTCCCTGCCAGATGATCTGGCCGGATCTCATCATGATGACCTTATCAGCAATGTGCTCAATGTCAGATACGATGTGCGTGGACAAAAGAACTATACTCTCCTTTCCAATCTCCTCAATGAGGTTACGAAATCGCACTCTCTCCTTGGGATCAAGGCCGGCTGTGGGCTCGTCCAGAATCAGTACTTCAGGTCTGTTTATGAGCGCCTGCGCAATCCCGATGCGCTGCTTCATACCACCGGAATATGTCTTTATCTTTTTGGAAGCCACATCGGAAAGCCCAACAATTTCAAGCAGTTCCGCACATCTTACCTTGGCAGCCTTTTTATCAAGTCCCTTAAGCGCAGAGAAATACATAAGGAAATCCCTTCCGCTAAATTCCGGATAATATCCGAAATCCTGAGGCAGATACCCCAGCACGTCGCGGTACTTTTCCTCGGAAACCGGCATACCATCATAAGTGATATCCCCGCTCGTCGGTACCAGAATTCCGCAGATCATCCTCATAAGCGTGGTCTTTCCTGCGCCATTGGCCCCCAGCAGCCCCGTAACTCCCTTGGTCAGAGATAAAGAAACTCTGTCCACCGCAATCTTGTTTTTATATTGCTTAGTTAAGCGATCAATTTTCAGTTCCATTGATACTCCTCCAAACGAAATGTCTTTTTAATCTCGATGCACTCAAGTATGGCAAAAACAGCAAGCACGACAAACCATATCCATCTGTAATTCTGCGCAAAGAAAACTTTCTCATCTTTGATTGCAAGTATCATAAATGCCGTCACAGCTGAAACCAGAATGCATCCAAACGCATTCCTTCTCCCAATTTCCGTTCTCTCCAGAATCATGCATGCTATGGAAGATATCAGATATGGTATGGTAATGATGGCGCCGGTCATGGCAAATCCGTATCCGCTGTTCCTGCCCACAACTACTGATGATGCGAGTAAAAGAGCTATATGCACAGTTCCAATGCAGACGAGTCTCGCAAAGAGTATTCCCCTTCCGGAGATCCTTGTTGCTCCCTCAAGCTCATCCATTCCGTACATTCTTGAGCGCATGGAATCAAATACCGCAATCGCAGATACAAAGGGCATTATCGCAGCCACAATAAAGACTGTTTCCCTGTTTGAAGCTATCCCAAAGATTGCAACAAACAGCGCTGCAAATGATGCGATCCACACCGGCATTCTGATATATGAAATCTGGCTTTTTATGATGTCAAAGATGCCAAGTTCCCTCCTGCTCTTTTTCCCAAACTCACGTATAAATGCATCTTTCTTTGCAAGGTCAGGCTTTGGCGCTGCATCAGTCATCATTCTTTTTATGTTTTTACTCATGGAGATTACCTCCTTCCATCAGCTTTATGAAATCTCTTTTTACTGAATTCAACTTCCTGTAGAGGGCGAATCTTGAAATGCCCATTATCTTGCAGATATCTGAAAGAGGTACCTCGTTCATATATCTTAAGATGAGAAGTTCTCTGTCCTCTTCCGGCATTTTATCAAGGGCCGCATTTACATCTATCTTTCTGATCAGATCCTCGGTTTCATCCCCATCGCCGGAATAATCCTCGGGAAGCTCCTCCATTTGGGCTTTCCTGCTTTCATCAATACAGAGGTTTCTGGCTATTGTGTAAAGAAAACGTAACTGCTCGCCGCGCTCTTCATAGCTGCTGTTCATGAAGCGAAGAAACGTCTCCTGAGTCAGATCCTGCGCAGTATCTGTATTGTGAACTCTGTAATAGCAGAAGCGAAAAATTTTGTCGTACTGTTCTTCAATATCCATGGACTTCGTCTTTTCCTCCCCTCTGTAATGTATAACGAATTAATCATATAAAATGTGCGGCAAGATTAAAATATTTTTATAGCATGGCGACCCTGTCAACAAATGAGTCAGCGGGGACGTTTCAGTTTGACTCATTTTGAGTCAAACTGAAACGTCCCCACTGACTCACCCTCTTTCTCACATCTCCTGCTGTGGATCAAATTCATCCGACGCAAGGTATCTGTATATTGATGTCAAAAGAGCTCTGCACTCGGGGTAATCAAGCAGATTATGCAATCCCATGGATGAAACAAATAACCTGCCTTTCCCATATCTGTACTCCACAAGCATTCCCATGTTACGAAGGTATGCATAGCTGTCCATCACGGTAACTATGCTCTTTACACCCCCCGGGAGCAAAAGAGCTCTCTGCGAGCTTTGCACAAACCACTGATAGCCCGGGTAAAACTTTGTCGGATAATTCTTGAACAAAGGATGCTCATCATCTATCAAAAGCCCCATGCTTCCTTCCTGAGAGCTGAAGGTTCCCACTGACCAGAAGTCCGTTGTAAAGGTGGCCTTGATAGATTCAGGAAGCGCCTGCCTTGTGGAATCCGGCGCAAGGAAAACAATTCCGCCATCTTCCAAAACCTCTTTTGCCTTATCATCCAAAGTCCTGCACTCGTAGACGCAGTCCGGTTTCTCAGGTTTCTGACTCTCTCTCGTGTAGACGTAAATCTTGTAAGAGTTATCGTATCCTGCCAAAGACACATAAACAGTAATCTCTGCACTTTTCTCCGGATCAGTAAGCATCAGCTCAGTCTCAATTTTTCCAACCTCACCAAGCTCTCCCTGTCTGCAGGTTGCTTCATCAAACTCTTTTGTCAAAAGAGCTTTCTCCCCTTCTGAAATCCTTACAATAAGCCGTCCTGAAATATCTCCCTTAGAGTAGTTAGCAAACCTAACTACCGCTTTCAGACTATCGCCATCAACGTAAGTGTACTTATCAAGAAGCACCAGAGGAAGCGCCTCTTTAAAGAAACTCCTAAATCTCTCCGGCGCAGCGAAGCTGTAGGGCTTGGGCTTAAGGTGAGAGTTCATCATTCCGACAAGAGCTGTACCCTGCCCTGGAAAGTCCTGAAGTCCCAGCAGCGAAATTCCGCTGTACCCTTCAGTCCTAAGAGCTGCTTCGATCTCCTCACGATAACTAAGAAGCGAAAGCTCACCTGTTGCTTCAACGCGTCTCTTCCAACCATCAAGAAGCCCTTTCTCCTCCACTTTTTTCTTTATAAGTTCAAGGTTCCCCGGCGCAGTAACTCCGCGGAAATCCTCGATTTCTCCAAAATCAGGCAGAACCTCATACTGCCCCACTTCAAAGCTAAATACAGGTTTCCTGTAACTTCTCCTGATCTCTTTTACCGTATCTGCGTAGTCGTGTTTTGCATCAGGATAGTCGTTGTTCAGATATCCCTTCATACCGGCAAAAGTCGCCCTCATGGGAGCATCCCCAAACGAGCTCGAAGTATAAAAATCGCTCTGCTCATCAGCCCCCTTCTCCCCGTAAAAAGCATTGGAAGAAAAGGCAAAGAGCCTGGTTTTATCTATCTCATGGCACAGATCAAGGAGCCTATATGCCACCTTCATTCCATCTTCTTTTGCCTGCAATTCGTTGCCAAATGTAAGCATCACAAAGGATGGATGATTGGCGTAAACCTTAAGTATCTCCCCAAGCTCTTTTTCATAATAAGCTGCTGCCAAAGGAGATGAAAACGCATCCTTTGGATTCCAGTGGGAAAGCTCCGGCTGCATCAGCACACCCAGCTCATCAGCCGCATAAAAAGCAGCCTCCGGCGGGCAATGCGAATGAAACCTTAAGCAGTTTACTCCATAGCCAATGTAGGTCTTTATTATCTCTTTCCAGGACTCTCTGTCCATAGGCGGATGGCCGGTCTCAGGAAATACCGCGCAGTTTGCTTCGCTCCGCAGGAAGATCCTGCGGCCGTTAAGGCACAGGTGACCATCAATATCTTCAAAGCTCCTGACGCCAAAGGCAGTTACAAACTCATCCTCCAAAAGCCTTGCCCTGACGTGAATAACATTTCCACAAAGTTCATCCCAGAGCAGCTCATCGGGAACCTCTACGCTTATCTGCGTTTCAAAAGAGCTCCTGCCCACCTTGCAGGAAACTTCCAGCTCCTTTGTTATCCCCAGCTCCTCAAAATCAAGCGCCAGCTCCCCATCAAATGCATCCGCAAAGTCCGCAGTAACCTGCACATCCAAAAGCCACTTGCCTGCGCCTTCTTCCTTTCTCGGATACACTCTGACACTTTCAATGAAATTCTGCTCTAAAACCTCTATCCCAAACTCACCAATGATCCCGTTCCAGTTGGTCTGGGTCTCATCCGTTGCAGCCGAAGAATAGACAATGTTATCCCTTGGAAGCCCCTCATAGCTGTTATCCGAAACAAGCTCTATCAGCGCCTCTTTATGAAGAACATCCGTAACCTCAAACACATAAGGCGTAGAAAGACTTCCCGACAACGCAGGAACTTCTTTTCCATCCACACGAAGTCCCAGCACTCTTGCCCTCTCGGCCTTAAGAAAGTACCTTTTCCCACTTGTCACATCATCTTCCCACGTCCGCGAAAAGCAGGCCTTTCCCTCATAGGTGTGCTTCCTGGTAAGCCTTGTGGCGATCACATCTTCCGCCATGAGCGCCTTATTCTCCACATAGTCTTCGCCCTGATGGAGCTTGCCCGTCAGCTTATCCTCATGTCCTATTTCATTTGTATCCAGCGTCCCCGGAAGGATCGCACTGTATGTGCCACCATCCTTAAGGCGCACATCCCACCTTCCGGCAAGACTTTTAAATTCTCTCATCACAGATCTCCGTCACTTACACAGCCCCAGATACAGCGCTGCAAGCTGATGATTCTTATCAAGTAAAAGAGCTTTCTCAAACCACCCGGCAGCTCTTTTTCCGTCACCTATTCCCATATTTGCAAGTCCCATAAGATAGTAGCAGTGCACCTTATTCTTAACATCCATATCCGCATCAAACACTGACATATCCGGCATGGAAACTGCAAAATAATCCATTACAAATTTATCGTTTACATGGTGTTCGCCAAAGTCCAAAAGCCTGTAGAACCTGGCATTGGCAGACATCTCATCACCAAGCTCTTTAAAGCCAAGACCCTGAAACAGGATCATGTCCGCAGGCTGATCGTAGTAATACATCATTCCCGCAGGCTCTGACTCGCCAAGCGTTGATTTCTCAAAACACTCTTTTGCCCCAGCCTCATCTCCAAGCGCCTTGTAGCACTTGCCCAACAGATAATAAAGGTTGTTGTCCTTGGTTCCCTCAAGCCTTCCCTCGCCAAGATTCTCAGGGTAGGACAGTGCTTCTTCTATGAGCTTTGCAGCGCCTTTGGCATCTCCTTTATCAAGGGCATCCTTCGCCATCATGAAAAGAGATATCTTAAACTGCGAAGTGATCTTGCCCTCGGCTCCTTCCCAGGTCTGGAAATCGCGGCTCGTTATCTTCTGATGAGCATCATCATACCTGCCACAGATGTTAAGAAGAGTCACATACTCCGTGTACAGGTCATCTCTCGCCTTAACAATCTCAAGATTCTCCTCAAACTTTGAAAGCCTCTCTTTCGGCGCCACTCCCAGTCTTGCATAGAGCTGATCAAGCTCCAGGAACACTCTCGCATCGCTCCTGTCAAGGTCAAACGCTCTCTCCATGCACTGTTTTGCCCTGTCCTTATTACCACACTTATTATAATACGCAATTGACAGGTTTCTAAACACAGTCGGGAAGGTATCATCAAGCTCTTTTGACTTCTCCCAGAGCTTAACAGCCTTCTCATACCCCAGCTTGTCGTAGTACAGACACCCAAGGTAATAATAGGCCTTAGCGCCATCAGGATTCAGTTCTATGCACTTTTCCAGCACCTTAAGGTCCTCGAGCTTATTGGGGAAACAGTACCTGAAGTCAGCACATTCCGCATCTCTGAGCGCCTTCTTTGCTGCCTCGGCCTCACCCTGTTTATCAAGATAAAACGCCTTGTAATAGAACTTAAGAGGACTCTCTACAGGGCATGAATCCAGCACTTCCACCGCTGCATCATACATGCCATACTCCGCAAAGTCCCTCGCTGTCTGCAGGAAATTTTCTATGTCCCCGGTTATCTTCTCCTCGCCATAGCCATCGCCAGTTTTTGTCAAAAGACATCTCGACACAAAGTCAAAAGCATCCACCCTGAGATTCTCTTCCAGGTACTCCCGCGCTTCATCATTTCTTCCAAGCGCCACCAAAAGCGCTGCCTTTAAACCTCTTGCCTTGATGTTTTCGCTGTTCTTTATAAGGCTCTTTTCTGCAAACGAAAGCGCCTCTTCATAGGCTTTTCTCCTGCAGGCGATCACAGAGAGATAGTAGAAAGCCATCTCCTGCTGGGCACTGGTCCAGGTTGCCTTGTAGAAGGCATCATAGGCCTCATCAAATTTATCCTGATAAAACAGACTCAGCCCCAGGTCGTAGTATGCCTCACTATCATAGGGATTTGGATTAAGAAGGGTCAGCCTTTCTATCGCTCTTCTGAAATACCCTTCTGCCTTGGCAAACTCTCCCCTTCTAAGAAGCAGCATTCCGTACGCGTTATTTATACGGATGTCTCCATCATCCCTCTTTAATCCCTCCAGATAGTAATCATCAGGAAGCCAGGTAGCATGTCTGTACTGCTCGATGTGAAGTCCCGTCAGATACAGCTCCTCATTACTAAGGATATCCTCAGGCGCTTTCGCAGCCTTGGCAGGCTCAGCAAGCTTTGGAATTCCGCAGTCTTTTTCCTGATAGGAAACAAGCTCTTTTCCCTCATGGAGCACTGCGATCCTGACCTTGTACTTATCAGCACCGGCTACTGGAATGTTTCTCTCAAAAACCTTCTCCGGAGTGATATCCGCCGTCTCGCTCAATATCTCTTTTCCATCGCTTGTTATGACTACCTGCGCGCCTGAAAGCTCTCCTGTAGCATAAACGCAGGCCTTTATTTCTTTGTCCGTAACCTCAAGATTTACCGCCGCATCAGTGCTGGCATTCTTGACGTATCCGACCTTCTTGTAGGGCATGAAGTACTGCTTGAATTTCTTTTCCTCAAAAGGCATAAGCCACGCAAAGTCAGGCTGGTTGTCACAGTACATGCCGGTCATCAGCTCAATGTACGGGCCATCTTCATCCGTAAGGTTCCTGTCCCAGGCCTTTCCGAAATCACCGCATCCCCAGGTCCACTGCTTCTTGCCCGGCGATATGTGGTGATCTGCCACATGCAAAAGACCTGCTTCTTTGCCATAGTCGTATCCACCAACGAAGTCATAGTCGGAATGCTCTGCCATGTAGGAAGTCGGCACGGGAATGTTTTTATATCTTGAAATATCAACACCGGCGCTGTAGTCGTGCTTGTAGTATGTGCCGGTTGCGATTGGAAATCTTGAGACAGCTCTTTTACCATGGTCGTAGACCGAATGGACATCCGGCGGGAAAACAGACTGGGTGTTGTCATTAACGGAAACTGCAGGATTGGCCCACCAGAGGAATGTTTGAGGAAGAGGCGTTCTGTTGTAGAGCTGGCCCTCGATTTCAATGTATGCCTTGTCCGGATATAAAGTTATTGTCGTGATGACCCTTGTTCCGTACATCCTGTCAACATCGCCAAGGAGCAGGCTCTTTGAGCCATCCTCATTCTCACGTATCTTGTGCTCAACCTTCATGTATGTGGTTGGTCTGTGATGCTGAGGCCAGTTAAACTCTATACCGCCTGAGATCCAGGGGCCTGTAAGTCCCACAAGCGCCGGCTTTATAACATGGTTATAATAGACAAAGTCATACCCGTTAGTCTTATCGAGTGCTCTCTGGATCCTGCCTCCGAGTTCAGGCATTACCATGACTTTTAGGTATCTGTTCTCCAAAAAGACAACGTTCCATGCCTTGTTCTTCTTCTGGCGACTGATCTTAGAGGTCGCAGGATAAGGGTATATCTTGCCACTGCTGCCCTGATATACTCTCTTTTCGAGGAACATCGGATTTATGTCCGCTTCTCCGATCTCGTAGGTTGGAATCTTAAGCTTTTCTTCCCATATCTTTACTGTATCCATGTCACTCTCCCTTTGGTAAGTTGCTGTAATAGCTAATATCTATCTTGAGCATAAGATAATAGGGGGACTTTCTCAATTGATAAACTTGCTCTATAATATAAAGAAATTGCTATGCATCCCCGGAGGCTCATCATGTTCACAACAGAAGAAAATATCGCAAAGGATTCTCAGTATTTCATATATACGCCCACTGCTTCTGCGAAGGCTCTTTTCCTGTATCCGACAGTCATTGGAGCATTCGAATATCTGCCGGATTATTCGCTGGAAAGAAAGCGCTATGACAGCTATCTCATCATCCTGATAGAAAACGGAACCATGGAAATATTGCTGGATGGAAAATATGTCACAGCATCCAAAGGTGATGCCATTTTGCTCAACTGCTACAATCACCATGCTTATAGAACAAGCACCGGATGCAGAACTCTCTGGCTCCACTTTGATGGAAAGCTTGCAGGAGGCTACTACGAATATCTGGTCAGAGAACGGGGCAATATCATAGCTCTTTCAAACTTTAAATCCGCCCGCTCCATTCTTTCAGATCTCATTGATGGTATGGAGAAGCACCTGTCTCTTAGCGAAGCTCAGATGAGCATTATGATAGGGAATCTGCTGCTGGAGTTATCAGTCAGCCCTTCTTCAAAAGATGCTGCAGATGAAGATGGAATAAAGAAAGTCACCACCTATCTCACAGAGAATTTCAGCAAGAAGATAACTCTTGAGGAAATGGCAGATATGGCAGGATTATCGCCCTACCACTTCAACAGAAAATACAAAAAAGAAACCGGCGTGACACCACACCAGTTTCTTTTATCAACACGCATCTCTGCGGCTAAATACAATTTGTCCAATTCTAACATGACCATCTCGGAGATTGCCCTCTCCTGCGGCTTTATAGACGAGAGTGCCTTCTGCTACTGCTTTAAGAAAAGAGAACGCATAACGCCGAACGAATACAGAAAGAACGCTATAGGGTCAGCCCTGCTTTCATAGCCGCCTTTCTCTCGTACATTGCTTTGTCGGCCTTTTTGAAAACATCTTCGGCGATCACATCTTCATCATCGTCAAACATGGCGTAGCCGATCGCCGCAGATACCTTTTCCCAGGGCATCAGCAGATTGTCCGCCGCGATCTTCACAAGCCTGTCATTAAAGTCGTCCATGCGCTTATCAATGTTCCTGAAGTCCTTTTTCTTTAAGATGACCACAAACTCATCCCCGCCGATCCTAAACACCCTCGAGCGCTTGAACACATCGCAGATAATGGCGCTTAAGCTCTTGATGGCGATATTGCCGTTTTCGTGGCCATAAGTATCATTTATCTTCTTAAGATCATTAAGATCTATCATTGCAATTCCAAACTCGGTAAAGCCCTCACGAATATCCTTGTTGAGCTTTTTTATTTCATCTTCGTAGGCCAGTCTGTTCCAAATACCGGTGAGGGTATCCTTGACCGCCAATGCCTCCATGGTACTGGCTTTTTCCTCGGTCGCCTTTAGCGCCACCTTGGTATCCATAAGAGCCGTGATATTGGCATTCATGTCTGCCTCCATCTGCTTCATGGACAGAAGAAGGTCCGAAATCTCATCGTTGTTCCTGACAGACAGCTTCTCAAACTCATGGTGGATGATCTCACCGCTTTCTGAGCAGTAGTTTTTGGCCGTGTCCGACAGAAGCGCCACAGGGCCGAAAATATTCCTGTTTATATATATCAGGGAGAATACCAGAACCATCAAAGTAAAGAGGGCCATGGCAATACCTGTCATAAAAACATAATCCCTCTCGTTTGCCTTGATCTCATTCATAGAAATATCAACGCAAAGAAAAGCAACTACTTCATCATCGAGCATAACAGGCGTAGCTGCCGTAACAAGCCAGCCATACCTTTCCTCATTGGTTATGGTAGTGGGAATGGCACGTCCTGTTGAATCCGGCCAGAAGCCTTCCACAAATGAATCAACAACACCGGGAGGACATACATTTTCGTAAGCCGCATCTATTATGTATATGGCATGATCACCGGCTTTATTAAACTGCATGATATATATGCACTCGACATCAAATATTTCCTGATATACTCTGAGCTGCTTTCTTAGTTTTCCAAATACCGGAAGACTTTCTACGCCTTCAAAGTTTGACATGTACTTATTCCAGGCTTCTGACCCCCACTCAGTACTGGGTACAACTTCTCCGGCATCTTCATAAATGCCCATTACAATATCTGTAAGCTCTTTGACATCGCCTACGTCAAGGGCGCTCACAGCTGCTCTCGATATCCTCTCGGCATCATCGGTGTACTCTTCATCAACAATATCTCTTGCAATCCTGTTCATCAAAAGAACTGCCAAAAACCCAAGTAAAAGGCACACAGAAACAACGCCTATGGAAATTCTTACTTTAAGAGAGATAAATGGCTTTTTATCCATGCATGTTTACTCCAATACTAAGCTTTCAGCTTCTGTTTGTTCTCATACATTGCCCTGTCGGCACGGTCTAAGATCTCGGAAACAAGACTGTCTTTCTCCGGTTCGTACTCAGCAATGCCTGAAGCAAGAACCGCCCCGGTGCCACTTTCTTTGTTCTTAAGGACCTGGTTCCTTAGCTTATCCATAAGCTCCTGCTTCTTGTCGTAATCATCACCTCTAAGGAACACTACAAATTCGTCTCCGCCGATCCTGAATACAGGGCTGTGCTTAAATATATTGCACAAGAGCTTTGCAGATTCCTTGATATATTCATCGCCCACAACATGCCCCTGAGTATCATTTATCTCTTTTAAGTTGTTTGCATCACATACAATGAGCGCAAACGGCAGATAGTCCATGCCGTTTTCAATATTGCTCTGCACTGATTCTTCAAGTTCTTTATATGCCGTCTTGTTCTTGGTACCGGTAAGTTCGTCGCGTCTTGCAAGCTCTTTTTCAGTTTTCAGAGCCTTCATATGCTGCTTTTCTTTTTTGATCTCATCATCAATATTCTCGACACCTATGATAAAGTGCGTTCCATCGCTGCTCTTACGTACAGTCATCCTGGTATACCGAGATCTTCCGTTCACCATAAGACGGTAATCGATACTGCGGACCTTATGGCTCTCCATAGCAGAGATCATATTGTCCTTATCCATGAATTCGATCAGCATGTCACGGTCCTGTTTATGAATGATCTGAGGAATATTGGACATAGATTCAGCATAGAAATCCTCTCCCGAATTGCTGATCTCCAATTGGCCATAGATATTGTTGGACTCATAGCCGACATAGGATGAGGTTGCAATATCCACATAATAGATCTCATCATAGTTGGACGCCAGGCTCTCAGCAATCTGCGTAAATGTAATGGTCTTTTTCTGACTTTCCTTACGTTTCTTCTCAGCCCTTAGTTCATCCTCAATGTCTTTTTCGTAAAAGATAATGTGCTCCTTATCATTACCTGCGCGCATATAAGTAACGAGGAAGAATCTCGGCTCTTCCCCTACCATAAACCTGTATTTGCAGGAAAATGAACGTCTACCCTCAAGATTTGCAATCATAGTTTCTTTGGTAAAAGAGCTTTCAGCAGCCCCTTTATCCTCGCCAAAAGCATTTTGCTCAATGTTTGCCTTGAATGCAGCAAAGAAGTCTTTTCCGGATGAAGGCATGTTCATAAACTCTTTCTGCCTTCCGGCGTATTCAAGATATTCTCCGTTATTTACGTTGATATAATAGATGGCGATATAATCTTCAGCCATTACTGTCGCGATTTTATCCTGGATCTCTTTTTCCTGTTTCTCGCCCGCTTCCACATAAGAATGCACTACACAAGTTCCAATCAAAAGCCCAATGACATATAGAGGATAGAATGAAGCCAGAATCTGCAGGAACATAAAAACGCCAAATGCGACACTGGTATAAGCCACTGCCCTGTACCTGACGCTTTGGCGTCCTGAAGATTTCCATGAAACAATGAACATCCTGATAGCAATTCCCAAATAAAAGACAAGTAAAAAAATATATATGATATGCCTTCCGGATTCCGGAATATACTCATGATCATCACTATAGGAAAAGATAAAATGATAAAACCGATTGAACATCAGACAGATCAGCCCGGCTATGAACGCAAACCACGCTCCGCCGGTCATAATCTCGGCCCTGATATCGTCACTTTCAAGATATGCAACGATGTAGCGCGCCCATGCCAGCATAGTAAGAAGCATAAAAATGAAATAAAAGACCGTGTTTATATAGATAATTGTAAACAGCTTGGGATTATTGTGATTCTCATAGAGAATACCCCAGGCTATCTCTACCAGATAATATAAGTTTATTGCATGCAAAAAATGACTGTAGCGCACTTTCACCTGCTGTTCTGCATCCTGTGCATCAGTCTTTGCAAATATATTCATTATGGATTTTCGATTCAAGATCACATTTATTGTCAGCGCAAGCAATGCGACTGCTGAATAATACATCCCTTTTTATAATCCTCCTGAATATATTAATAATAACCGTAAAACCGTTAAATAAAAAGGGATTTTATAAATATTTAATGGTCCCTGGGGACGGGGGTTAGGGACCATTTTTCACTTACACAAAAAGACCCGGTACAATGTACCGAGTCTTCTGTAATCTGCCATAGCAGATGATTATCTCTTTGAGAACTGAGGAGCTCTACGAGCCTTCTTGAGACCGTATTTCTTTCTCTCCTTCATACGAGGATCTCTTGTAAGGTATCCGGCCTTCTTAAGAACAGGTCTGTACTCATCTGAATCAGCCTGAAGAAGAGCTCTTGAAATGCCGTGTCTGATAGCACCAGCCTGGCCTGTTGTTCCGCCACCCTTAACAGTTACAACAACGTCAAACTTGTCTGTTGTCTCTGTAGCTACGAGAGGCTGACGAACGATAACCTTAAGAGTCTCAAGACCAAAATACTCATCGATAGGTCTCTTGTTGATTGTTATATTTCCATTTCCGGATACAAGGTATACTCTAGCGATTGACTTTTTTCTTCTACCTGTTCCGTAGTAATTAGCTGACTTTGCCATTTTAGATTCTCCTTTCGACTACCCGATTAAAATGTTAATACTTCAGGCTTCTGAGCTGCGTGTGGGTGCTCAGCACCTGCATATACATGGAGCTTGCTGTACATATCTCTTCCAAGAGATCCCTTAGGAAGCATTCCCTTAACAGCGTGCTCAACAACTCTCTCAGGGTGTGTCTCAAGCATCTGACGAAGTGAGAACTCCTTGTGATGTCCAACATAATCTGTGTGGTGCCAATACATCTTCTGATCAAGCTTCTTACCTGATACTTTGATCTTATCAGCATTGATTACGATTACGAAATCACCTGTGTCGATGTTTGGTGTGTAAATAGGCTTGTTCTTACCTCTAAGTACGTTTGCAACGTTAGAAGCAAGACGTCCAAGTGTCATATCAGTAGCATCAACTACATACCACTTTCTCTCTACTGTAGTTGCACTAGGCATAAATGTTTTCATTGTGTTTCCTCCATTACCAGATTAGAACAATTACTTAAAATTTGTTACTCCTCTGCGCAACCCTTCACCTGATTGTGCAGTATATGAACATATTGAGGCTTACCGGGACATCAATATGCCACTTAGCTTAAATGAGGACATAGTTATACTACGTCACACAGTAAGATATTATATGACTATTTGCCATTATTTGTCAACAATTATTTGAATCTTCCAAAGGCCCCGGGATTCCATCCAGGAACTTGTACTCCATCAGGAAAAGACCCTGAGGAGGAGCTGTAGGTCCTGCTGCCGATCTGTCTTTTGCATTAAGCATATCTGCTATATCCGAAGGCTTACCCTTGCCCCTTCCGATCTGCAGAAGTGTCCCGGCAATGATCCTCACCATGTTGTAGAGGAATCCGTTACCCGTCACCGATATGATGACCTCGTCGCCATCGCGCCTTACCTTGACCTCCTTAATGGTGCGCACATGGGAAAGCGCCTGGGACTGAACGTTGCAAAAGCTCGTAAAATCGTGCTCTCCCACCAGGTAATTCCCCGCTTCCTGCATCACCTCCACATCTAGAGGCATACTGAAATGATAGGTGTAATGTCTTTTCACCGGAATCTCAAACCGGGTGTTGAGAACGCGGTACTCATAGGTCTTCTCGGTATCGCAGTGCCTTGGATGAAAGTCTGCAGCAACATTTCTTGACTCCACCACTCGTATGTCGTCCGGAAGTATGTGATTCAGGGCAAAAGAGAATTTCTCTCCCGGAATGGAACTGGCAGTATCAAAAACAGCTATGTTCCCATAGGCGTGGACTCCTGCATCAGTTCTGCTGGCGCCTATCACCTGTACTTCCTCGCCCGTAAGGCCGTGTATGGCACGGTTAAGCATCTCTTCAATTGTATTGTGTGTGCTGGTCTGAAGCGCCCAGCCGTTGTAGGCTGTTCCGTCGTAGGACACCACCAGCATGACGCGTCTTTTTTCGCTCATCAGCTCTTTTTCCAAAGTTATCTAAAAAGGATCCTGCCAAAAACCAAGCAGCAGACTACATATCCGAAGATCACAGCAAGTGCGATGATATCAATCCTCTTATAAACAAGAGGCTTCATCTTGGTCCTGCCCTCTCCGCCTCGATAGCACCTGGCTTCCATGGCCATTGCAAGGTCGTTGGCTCTTCTGAAGGCCGAAATAAACAGTGGTACCAGTAGCGGAACCAGGCTCTTTGCCCTGTTCATGATAGATCCGCTCTCGAAATCCGCTCCTCTTGCCATCTGCGCCTTCATGATCTTGTCCGTTTCCTCCATGAGGATTGGGATGAATCTGAGGGCAATAGACATCATCATAGAAATCTCGTGGACCGGAACCCTGATCTTCTTAAGAGGCTTAAGGAGGTCCTCAAGGCCGTCCGTAAGGTAGTTGGGCGTTGTTGTCAGCGTCATCAGCGACGATCCGGTGATGAGGAACACAAGCCTTACTCCCATCATGATCGCAAGCCTTATTCCCTCTTTCGTGATCTTAATCTTCCAAAAGCTCACCAGAGGCTCTCCCGGCGTCAAAAACAGGTTGAACACCATAGTTATGAGCAGCAGGAAAAAGATCGCTCTCATGCCCCTAAAAATGAATTTTGGAGGTACATTTGAAAGCTTTATGCACACGCACAAAAAAAGTGCCGCAATGACATATCCTATGAAATTTTTCACCAGAAACAGGGAAATAATAAAGGAGAAGGTTCCCACGATCTTAACTCTAGGGTCAAGGGAGTGGATCACCGATTCCGTCCTATAATATTGTCCCAGCGTAATATCTCTAAGCATTATTTACCAAGCGCCTTTAAAATCTCTTTTTTTGCTTCTTCCAGGGTTGTTATATCGGTACTTACATCAAAGCCCGCAGCCTTCAGTTCCTGCATGCAGTAGGTCACCTGAGGCGCAGCAAGTCCGATCTCCTCTAGTTCTTTATAATGGGAAAAGACCTCTCTGGGCTCCGCGTCAAATGCAACCCTGCCCTTGTTCATTACGATGATCCTCTCAACGTAATCCGCAACATCCTCCATACTGTGGCTTACCAGGATAATGGTGATGCCCATGGTCTTATGGAGGTCCGATATCAGGTTGAGTATATCTTCACGCCCCTTGGGATCAAGGCCGGCTGTGGGTTCATCAAGAATAAGGATCTGTGGCTTCATGGCCAGAACACCTGCGATAGCAACTCTTCTCTTTTGTCCTCCCGACAGATCAAAGGGGGACTGATAGAAATAGTCATCATCAAAGCCCACCTGTTTCAGCGCCTCATAAGCCCTCAGCTCAACTTCCTTCTGGGGAAGTCCCAGGTTCTTAGGACCAAAGCACACATCCTTAAAGCAGTCTGATTCAAAGAGCTGATGCTCCGGATACTGGAAGACCAGTCCCACCTTGGCTCTTAGCTTTTTCTTGTCGTAGTCCTTGTCATTGATGTCTTCATTGTTAAAGAAAACCTGACCGCTTGAAGGCTTAACAAGACCGTTCATATGCTGTATCAGCGTTGACTTACCTGACCCTGTGTGTCCGATAAGTCCGATGAACTGGCCATCCGGGATCTTCAGCGAAACATCTATAAGAGCTGCGCTGGCCATGGCAGTGTCTTCGTCATATATGTAATTGACATGATTTAGCATTATCGACATGCTTTTAATGCCTCCACAAGCTCTTTTCTCGTAAGGATAGGATTAGGGAGCGGAACTCCGCTCTTTCTTAGTTCATGTGCAAGGAGTGTGACCTGCGGAACGCCCAGTTTAAGTGCCTTTAGCTTGTCCACCTGAGCAAAAATCTCCCTTGGAGTTCCTTCCATGACAACCTTGCCCTTGTCCATGACAAAGACCTTGTCCGCATCCACAACCTCTTCCATGTAGTGAGTTATAAGAATAACCGTGATGCCCTCTACCTGGTTGAGTCCCCTGGCAGCTCTTATTACTTCCTTTCTGCCGTTGGGATCAAGCATGGCCGTGGGCTCATCCATGATAATACACTTAGGGTGCATGGCAATGACGCCGGCGATGGATACTCTCTGCTTCTGACCACCGGATAAGTGGTTCGGAGATGACTTTCTGAACTTGTCCATACGGACAGCCTTTAAGCTCTCATCCACTCTCTCCCAGATTTCCTCTGTGGGAACGCCCATGTTCTCAGGTCCAAAGCCAACATCCTCTTCAACGATCTGGCCGATGATCTGGTTGTCCGGATTCTGGAATATCATTCCCGCTTCCTGTCTGACATCCCAAAGGTGCTCATCATCCTCAGTCAGCATTCCATCCACATAGACCTCACCCTCTGTCGGGTAGAGCAGTGCATTGAAATGCTTGGCAAGCGTTGACTTTCCTGAGCCGTTGTGCCCCAAAATGGCAATAAACTGCCCGGGCTCCACAGAAAGATTGACATCGTCAATTGCTCTTGTGATGCCCTCAACGTTGCCTTCCTCGTCGCGCCTTATATATTCAAATACCAGTTTGTCTGTGCGAATCATCTTCTTCATAACAGTGCTAATTTTACTAGATTTCAAGGGATAATACAACTTTAAGCGCTTTTTGCATGATATAATTTTTATATGTGATTGCGATCACGGACTAAACGGAAAGGACCTGCGGTTTAATGAAAAAGATCAGAAACACGTCAGCTTTTTATAATTCAGGCAGTTGCACCTTTATGTCTGACGTAATGGGCTTTATTGAAAGCAGCCTGATTCAGATGCCTGTCGGCAAAAAATTCATTCAAAAAACCTTACTTATCTCCGAGGAGATAATAGCAGACCTTCTAAAGCACGCTCCTGCCAATACCGATCTAAAGATCCAGGTCAGACAATTCTTTGGCGAAACCAGCGTGAACATGTCCATGAAGGGCGAAGAATTTTCTCCCTATTCCGATGAAGATGACCTAAGCGAAGATGCCAGCGTCAGTGCCATCCGCGCCGTCCTTCTACGCTCCTTCGGCGAAAATTTCAAATACAGAAACAAAAACAACATTAACCATGTCAGGATAGTTGCCGGTCAGTCGGAGCAAAAGCTCAACAACTCCGCTATTTATGCACTTTTCCTTGGTCTTGCATTTGGATTTATTGCGAAATTTCTTTTCCCCGAATCCGTTAACACCACGCTCTGTACCTACGTATTAGAGCCCATCAAGACCGTATTCATGCATGCCATAAGGATCATCATCGCTCCGGTGGTATTTTTCTCCATTGTCTCCTGCTTCTCACAGTTTACAAATCTCTCGGAAGTAGGCAAGATAGGCAGCCGTGTCATATCCATGTATCTTCTGACCACGGTCATCGCTGTTCTTTTGGGCATCGGTATCTTTCACCTGGTACAGCCCGGAGAATTCGGCTTCGCTTTAAGTTCCGGAATTGCCACTCAGGCAGTAAGCGTGGACACTTCCGTGGACACATCCATAATGTCAACGCTTATGAATATAGTGCCTTCCAACTTCCTGTCTCCGTTCCTTGAATCCGATACCCTTCAACTGATCTTCCTGGCTATGCTCTGCGGAATCTCTGTCGGAATGGTAGGCAAGTACTCTTCTATGTTAAAAGAGCTTTTTGATGCCCTTAACACACTGTTTTTAACCATAACAACTCTGATAACCAGATTTATTCCGCTTGCAGCTTTTGTTTCAATATCACTTCTCGTAATAAGGCTTGGAGGAGATTCGCTTCTTTCAATACTCAGCGTCACGCTGACGCACACCGGTGCTATTCTTTGCATGATGTGCATATACGGGCTTCTGATCCTTATTATCGGCAGGCTCAATCCTCTTAAGTTTTTCAAGAACGACAAGGAGGGAATCTTTACCAGCTTAACTTTGTCCTCCAGCTCTGCAGCCATGCCGACAAACATGAGAATCTGCACCGAGAAACTGGGCGTATCACCGAAGGTTGCAAATTTCTCCATTCCTCTCGGAGCAACCATTAACATGGATGGTGTATGTCTTTACCTGACCATAATCGGTCTGTTTTTGGCAAAAGCCTATGGCATCGTTGTTGACCTGCCTTCGCTTATTTCCCTCACATTCACCATAATAATGCTCTCTCTTGGAGCTCCCGGTGTTCCCGGATGTGCATTCATCTGCCTGGGCGTTGTAGCAGAATCGCTTAATATTCCAATCGAAGCGCTGGGCCTTATCATAGCCATCAATCCTATTCTTGACATGGCCGATACAATGTCCAATACTACAGGAGACATGGCTACTGCGGTAATTGTCGCAAGTAACGAAGGTCTACTGGACCATGAAAAATATAACAGCTGAGGTTATCAAACAACATGAACATCAAGTACTTAAAAGAACTGGCACTTCTGGCAGGAGTTATCATCATTGCCGCCATTGGAGCAAGGTTTCTTGCTAGAGGCGAAACTCTTTCCGACTATGCAAAAAAGAATCCGGAAGCAGCTGCTGTTTCATCAACTATAGAAGAAGTTAAGGAGCCTGAACCGGAGCCTGAGCCTGTAAAAGAGGCGGAATCTGTACCAGCAAAAGAGCCGGAAGTTATCGAAGAGGCGGAGCCTGAGCCTAAAATCGTCGAAGAGCCAGAGCCTGAACCCGAACCGGAACCTGAACCGTCACCCGAGAGGATCACCTACATGGATGGATTTTACTATGAGCCAATCACCAATGAAGTATTCAAGCGTATCTCAGGAATATCCTATCCAGTTGACTGCACGGTACCACTTGATGAGCTTAGGTATGTCGGCCTTATGTATGTAGATTTTAACGGAGAGACTCAGAAAGGCGAGCTGATATGTAATAAAGCTCTCGCCCAGGATATGGTAGAGATTTTCTACGAATTATATTCAAACAATTATCAATTGGAAAGTGTAAAGCTGGTGGATGAATACGGAGGAGATGACACAGCATCCATGCTGGCAAATAATACCTCCTGTTTCAACTACAGAGTGGTTGAAGGAACCACAAGACTTTCAAACCATGCTTATGGACGTGCAATAGACATAAATCCTTTCTACAATCCTTATATCACCTATAACAAGGATGGCACAACAAATGTATCACCTGCAGGCAGTGAGGCCTATGCAGACAGATCAGCTTCATTCCCGTACAAGATTGATGAAAACGATCTGGCTTATAAGCTATTTAAGGAGCATGGCTTTAAATGGGGCGGAGACTGGAATAATTCGAAAGACTATCAGCACTTCGAGAAAAAATAAAAAGAAATAAAAAAGGGATGCGGCTATTGCCGTATCCCTTTTAAGTGGCTTGTTATCAAACGAGCTCAAGAACAACCATCATAGCTGCATCGCCTTTTCTCTGGCCGATCTTAACGATTCTTGTATAACCACCCTTACGTCCAGCGTACTTAGGGCCATACTCATCGAAAAGCTTAGCTACGAGATCAACTTCCTTAGTGTTTTTCTTTCTTCCTGCCTTCTCAGTAGGAACCTCAGTTACAGGGTAAAGAGTCTTAAGGAGCTGACGTCTTGCATGCATACGTGAAGGAAGATCCTTCTTGATTTCCTTCTTAACAGTTGTATACTTTGTAACCTTCTTGCCATCTACAACTTCTTTTACTCTCTTGCCATCTTTGTCCTTCTCAGGAACCTTAGCTTCAACAGTAACTGTCTCGAAGTTGTCCTTCTCCTTAGCTGCAAGAGTGATCATAGGCTCTACGATCTTCTTGATTTCCTTAGCTCTTGCCTCTGTGGTAATGATCTTACCATTGTAAAGAAGTGCTGTTACCTGGTTACGAAGAAGTGCTCTCCTAGGTTTTGTTGCTTTTCCAAGCTTTCTGTACATTGCCATCTTAAATTACTTCCTTTCTCATTTGCAGGGTTCCCCCTGCTGTGGTACATCAAAGGATGCACATCGGTCTTACTCCTTAGATGCTGTTAATGATCCATTATGAGAATCCACCTCAGTACGCATCGGATTTACCTTCAGCGGAAATCATATAACAAAATTATTCGCCGTCCTGTCTGAGTGAAAGTCCGAGCTCATCAAGCTTAGCAAGAACCTCCTCAAGTGACTTACGTCCAAGATTACGAACCTTCATCATATCGTCTGAAGTCTTGTTAGCAAGCTCCTGAACGGTATTGATGCCTGCTCTCTTAAGGCAGTTGAATGAACGAACTGAAAGCTCAAGTTCATCAATTGACATTTCGAGAACTTTGCCCTTCTCATCGTCTTCCTTCTCTACCATAACCTCAGCGGTCTTAGCATTCTCGGAAAGATCAATGAACAGGCTTAAGTGCTCACTGAGAACCTTAGCTGCAAGGCTTACAGCCTCGTCGGGACCAAGTGTTCCATCCGTGTGAACATCAAGTGTAAGTTTGTCAAAGTCTGTAACCTGACCTACACGAGTGTTCTCTACAGTTACATTTACTCTCTCAACAGGAGTATAGATAGAATCGATAGCGATCACACCGATAGGAAGATCACCGGTCTTATTCTTGTCAGAGCTTACATATCCTCTTCCCTTTGTGATGGTGAGCTCCATGTAGAGCTTAGCATCCTTACCGGAAAGTGTGGCGATAACCTGATCAGGATTCATGATCTCGATATCCTGGTCAACCTGAATATCAGAAGCCTTTACAACGCCCTCACCATTGAACTCAATGTATGCAGTCTTTGGCTCGTTTGTATCAGAACTGTTCTTGATTGAAAGGTTCTTGATGTTCATGATGATTTCAGTTACATCTTCCTTAACTCCGGGAATAGAACTGAACTCATGTAATACGCCTTCGATTTTGACCTGACTTACTGCTGCTCCTGGTAATGAAGAGAGCATAATCCTACGAAGGGAATTGCCCAGTGTAATACCGTAACCTCTCTCAAGAGGCTCGACTACGAATTTACCATACTTCTTATCATCTGAGATTTCAGCAACTTCAATATTTGGTCTTTCAAAATCAAACACTGATATACCCTCCTTATGTGGTTTGTTAACATTTTATAATAATAATGAATTGCTAAGCAATTATTATTTAGAGTACAACTCGACGATAAGCATTTCATCTACAGGAACGTCAATAGCTTCTCTTGAAGGAAGCTCCTTGATTGTGCCCTGAAGGCTCTCTTTGTTAACATCGATCCACTCAGGAACAAGTCTGCCTGCTGTGATCTCTGAGATATCCTTAAATCTCTGGATATTCTTTGCAGCCTCTTTTACTTCGATAACATCACCAGCCTTGATGAGGTATGAAGGGATGTTGATAACCTTGCCATTTACAGTGATGAACTTGTGAAGAACAACCTGTCTTGCTTCTCTTCTTGTTCTTGCAAATCCCATTCTGAAAACTACGTTATCAAGTCTTGTCTCAAGAATTGTCATAAGGTTTGAACCTGTCTGACCCTTCATTCTATCAGCCCTGTCATAGTAGTTTCTGAAAGGCTTCTCAAGTACTCCATAAATGAACTTAGCCTTCTGCTTCTCACGAAGCTGAAGTCCGTACTCACTCATCTTCTTACCAGCTCTAGCTGATGTTCTCTTTGACTTCTTGTCATATCCAAGGAATGTTGGATCAAGATCAAGAGATCTGCATCTCTTTAAAACGGGAACTCTGTTTACTGCCATTTTTGGCTCCTTTCTTTTTCTCAGATGATGTCTTCATCTGATGTTGTTTACAATGCTTTAAAACTTAATTCGCACCTTCGTCCAACGAGTTAATTGTCAAAAATATAATCTATATTTGCACATGTAACCCGCAAACAATGAGTATGATTATACTCTACGACGCTTAGGTGGTCTGCATCCGTTATGTGGTACAGGTGTTACGTCTGTGATAGATGTAACTGTAAGGCCGCTTGCAGCAAGAGCTCTGATTGCAGCTTCTCTTCCTGATCCTGGTCCCTTAACGAATACATCAACAGTCTTAAGGCCGTGAATAAGTGCAGCCTTAGTTGCTGTCTCTGCAGCTACCTGTGCAGCATAAGGAGTAGATTTCCTTGAACCCTTAAATCCCAGACCACCGGCACTTGCCCAGCTAAGAGCGTTTCCTGCAGCATCTGTCAATGTAACGATTGTGTTATTGAAAGATGACTGAATGTGTGCCTGTCCGTGTTCAACGTTTTTCTTGACACGTTTCTTAGCAGCTGATTTCTTTGCTGCTGATGATTTCTGATTTGCCATTTTAAACTAACCTACTTTCTTCCTATAAATCTTTGTTTTTTGTTACTGTTCTGAACTCGCCATGCCCGGGTTCATATTCAAAGGCTAATGAAGATTATTTCTTCTTGTTAGCGATTGTTCTCTTTGGTCCTTTTCTTGTTCTTGCATTTGTCTTAGTTCTCTGACCACGGCAAGGAAGTCCTCTTCTGTGACGTACGCCTCTGTAACATCCGATCTCAGTGAGTCTCTTGATGTTCATGGCAACTTCTCTTCTAAGGTCACCTTCTACTTCGTAGTCATTACCGATAACCTCGGCAATTCTCTTAACTTCATCGTCTGTAAGATCACGAACACGTGTGTCCGGATTTACTTTTGCTGCTTCAAGAATCTTGTTTGAGCTTGTTCTACCGATACCGTAGATGTATGTCAAACCGATCTCTACTCGCTTATCTCTAGGTAAATCAACACCTGCAATACGAGCCATTTAAAAATCCTCCATAAAAATAAATAATAATGATAAAAATAGTTACTTGTTTGATTGGGGCTTTTAAGCTACGCCCAATCGGACAGAAACGGGTCCGATCTTTCCAATACGCTATAGATCAGCATGTTCTATATTGGTATCAAAAAGTAATCCGAATTGGCTCGAATTAACCCTGTCTCTGTTTGTGCTTAGGGTTGTCACAGATAACTCTGATAACGCCCTTTCTCTTGATAACCTTGCACTTCTCGCACATAGGCTTAACAGAAGACCTAACTTTCATTGTTACTCCTTTCTTACGCATGGATAAAATGCCTTGAAAAGGGCATAATATGCCCTTCTCACAAAAAGACCGACTTATAATATAACACAAACAAATTCAATACGCAACAGGTTTTTTACAAAAAATCGATTATTTTTCGTTATTTTCCTCTTCTATATTGTTAAAGCTAACACCTCTGTTGATATCACCCTTATGATTATCACCGAAATTGTAATCATTACCCGGAAGAACAGCATTTAAGATGATTCCGAGAAGAGCTGCGATAGCCAGTGAAGTAAGTGTTATTGATGTGCTTCCGATTGTAAATGTGAGGCCATCTGTAAATCCAAGACCTGATACAAGGATTACTGCAGCAACAATAAGGTTTCTTGACTTAGTGAAATCTACCTTGTTCTCAACTACATTTCTGACACCGATAGCTGAGATCATTCCGTATAATACAAAGCTTATTCCGCCGATGATAGCTGTTGGCATTGTTCCGATGATATCGGCAATCTTAGGAATGAAGCTGACGATGATTGCATAAACAGCAGCAATTCTTACTACCTTAGGATCATATACTTTAGAAAGCTCAAGGACACCTGTGTTCTCACCATAGGTTGTATTTGCAGGTCCGCCAAACATTCCTGCAAGTGCAGTTGCAAGTCCGTCACCAAGAAGTGTTCTGTTAAGACCGGGATCTTCTATGAAATTCTTGGATGTTGTAGCAGAAATTGCTGAGATGTCACCAACATGTTCCATCATGGTTGCAATTGCAATAGGTGCCATAACAAGGATTGCTGTAACATCAAATTTAGCGATTACAAACTTAGGAAGTCCAACCCATGCAGCTGTAGCAATAGGTGCATAATCAATGATTGCTGATCCGTCAGCATTGGTCATTCCAAAAGCCTGGAAAATAACCGCAACCAGATAAGAAATTACTACGCCCATAAGGATAGGAATGATCTTCCACATTCCCTTACCCCAGATATTAAAGATGATTACAACCAAAAATGCGATGATTGCAAGAATCCAGTTAGCTGAAGCATTTCCGATTGCAGAAGGTGCAAGTGAAAGTCCGATACAGATAATGATCGGTCCTGTAACAACAGGTGGAAGGTAGTGCATAACCTTTTTTACACCAACCAGTCTGAAAATAAGCGCAAGGACAAGATAAAGAAGTCCTGCGACAACAATACCGCCACATGCATAAGGGAGCTTTTCTCCGTATGTCATGTTTGCATATTTTCCTGTATTAAGATTTGCTATTGTGGCAAAGCCGCCGAGAAATGCGAATGATGATCCCAGAAAAGCCGGAACCTTGAATTTAGAACAAAGATGAAACAGAAGTGTACCAAGTCCTGCAAAGAATAGTGTTACCTGGACTGAAAGTCCCTCACCGTTAAAATAGCCGTTGACCAAAATAGGAACCAGAATGGTTGCTCCAAACATAGCAAACATATGCTGCAAACCTAAAACCGCCATTTTCGGTTTCCCCAATGTTGTGGCATCATAAATAGCCTGTCTTTTTTCTCCCATATTCTCCTCCAATCTGAAATTGTGTAAACCTTTCAATTCATCAGTATAACACAAAACCGGAGTGCTATACACTCCGGTTTAAACAATCTGATTATTTATCTCTCCAAATAATTCTGCCCTTTGTAAGATCGTATGGTGACAGTTCAAGTGTCACCTTGTCACCGGGCAAAATTCTGATGAAGTTCTGTCTGAGTTTGCCGCTGATATGAGCAAGAACAACGTGTCCGTTCTCAAGCTCAACCTGGAACATTGTGTTGGGCAACTTCTCAATAACCTTTCCTTCAATTTCAATTACATCAGCCTTTGACATCTTTATCCTCCTTAAATCCTTACTGTCAAATGATAGTCAGTATCTCTGGTTCACCATCCGTGATGGCTATAGTATTTTCATAATGGGCAGAGAGCTTACCGTCAACGGTAACCACCGTCCATTCGTCATCTAACCAGCCTACATATCTCTCACCGAGAGTTATCATGGGTTCTACGCAAATTGTCATGCCCTTTTTAAGCTTAGGCCCAGGCCAGAACTTCTTGTAGTTCGGCACTATCGGGTCTTCATGGAGGCTTTTGCCTATTCCATGGCCTGTGAGCTCTCTGACAACACCATATCCGTGAGTTGTAACGTAATTGTCAACCGCTCTTGATATCTCATGTAGTCTGTGTCCTGCTCTGGCCTTTTTGATTCCTTCAAAAAAGCTGTCCCTGGCCACATCAATAAGATTTTGAGCTTCGTCACTGATCTTGCCGACGCCCCATGTTCTTGCTGCGTCAGAATGAAAGCCTTTATATATAAGTCCTGTATCGAAGGTGACTATGTCGCCCTCCTTAAGGATCCTATCTTTACTTGGTATTCCGTGAACAACCTCGTCATTCACAGATATGCAAACAGAGGCAGGAAATCCCTCATAGTCTTTGCAGTTTGGTATTCCACCAAGTGCACGGATAGCCTTCTCGCCGATCTCATCCAGCTCAAAGGTAGAGATTCCGGGTCTTAGAGCAGCATGTAGTTCATCATGAACCTTTGCTAAAAGATGCCCTGACTGTCGCATAAGTTCTATTTCTTCATCAGTTTTGATCGTAATAGCCATATTCTTATGCGTTTAAGATATTTACAATATCACTGAATACTTCCTGCATGTCCTTTGTTCCGTCTACTGACTTCAAGATATTCTTCTTGTTGTAGTAGTCGATAAGAGGCTGAGTCTGCTCATGATAAACTGATAATCTGTTCTGAACTGTCTCAGGCTTATCATCGTCTCTCTGAACAAGCTCGCTTCCACATTTATCGCAAATTCCCTCCTGCTTTGGAGGAATGTGCTCAATATGATAGGTTGCACCACACTTAAGGCATGCTCTTCTGCCTGACATTCTGCGAACGATATTCTCATCGGGAACATCAACGTTGATTGCGAAATCAACCTTATCGCCGAGCTTTGTAAGCTCTTTGTCAAGAACATCTGCCTGTGGGATTGTACGTGGGAATCCGTCAAGAACGTATCCGTTCTTGCAATCGTCTGCAGCTACTCTGTCCAGAAGGATCTCAACTGTGAGCTCATCCGGAACAAGCTGTCCTTTGTCCATGTACTCCTTGGCCTTTTTGCCAAGCTCAGTACCGTTTTTGATGTTGGCTCTGAAGATATCTCCTGTTGAGATATGCGGAATGTTAAACTTCTCCGCGATCATCTTAGCCTGTGTTCCTTTTCCTGCACCAGGTGCACCTAACATAATAATTTTCATATTCATTCACCCTTCTCAAAAATTAAGATAAGAGGTTTCAAGACCTGCACTATGCAGACCTTGACGCCTCTTATTATTGTACCATAGCTTAATCTTCCAGGAAACCTTTGTAATTACGAACAAGCATCTGTGATTCAATCTGCTTGATTGTCTCAAGGATAACACTTACTACGATGATAAGTGATGTTCCTCCGAATGAAACACTTGCACCAAATACACCATTAAAGAAGATTGGAAGTACACCGATTATTGTCAGTCCGCATGCTCCAATGAAAATGATGTAATTGAGAATACCTGTAAGGTAGTCACTTGTAGGCTTACCGGGTCTGATTCCGGGTATAAATCCGCCCTGCTTCTTCATATTATCTGCAATCTCAATAGGATTGAAGGTAATTGATGTATAGAAATACGCGAAGAAGATAAGTAATAAAATATAAACCAAAAGTCCGATTGAATAATTCCAATGGTTTGGATTGCACCAGTTACTCTGGTTAAGGTAAGCAAGAATCTTACCCCAGGTACCTGATCCCTGATAACCAGCCAGCTGGCTGATAATGATTGGGAACTGGAAGAGTGACATTGCAAAGATGATAGGCATAACACCTGCAGTGTTAACTTTCAGAGGAATCTCTGAACGCTGTCCGCCATAGGTCTTTCTACCCTGGATCTTCTTGGCATACTGTACAGGAATCCTGCGCTCAGCGCCGTTAAGAAGAACAACCAATACTACCATTGCAACAATAACAGCTAAAATAATAATTGCTGAAACTACTCCCCTAGCAATAGGCTTTCCACTTACGAACTGCTCAAATAATGAGCTGATGTCTGACGGCATTCTTGAAAGAATGTTAATAGTCAGGACAATAGAAATTCCGTTTCCAACCCCATTCTCGGTGATTCTCTCACCAACCCACATCAGGAATGCACTACCAGCTGTAAGAGCTGCTACAATCTGAACTACGAGGAATGGATTCTGCTCTGTGAGGAATCCTGTGTTCCTGTAGAAACCAATTGCCATTGCGATGGACTCGATAAGCGCTAATGCGATAGTGATGTATCTTGTAAGCGCTGTAAGTTTCTTTCTTCCGTCCTCTCCGTCTCTCTGCCACTCCTCAAACTTAGGAATAGCAATTGTGAGAAGCTGAATGATAATGGAAGATGTGATGTACGGTGTGATATTGAGTGCCAGGATTGACATGTTCTCAAATGATCCACCGGTGAATCGATCCATAAAGCCAAAAGCGTCACTCTCTGTAAGTCCGGAAAACCAGTTACGGAAAACAGCTGTGTTCATTCCCGGTACGGGAATAGCTGATCCGAGTCTGATTACGCAGAGCATTAAGAAAGTAAAAAGAATCTTCATTCTTATTTCTTTGACCTTTAATGCATTCATTAGGGATTTAAACATTAGATCACCTCTGTTGTTCCACCAAGTGCCTCGATCTTCTGCTTAGCTACTGCACTGAAAGCATTAGCCTTAACCGTGAGCTTCTTAGTAATCTCGCCGTTTCCAAGAATCTTAACGCCATCAAGTTCTTTCTTGATTATACCCTGATCCTTGAGTGCCTGTACATCAACAACTGCACCATCCTCAAATACGTCAAGAGCACATACGTTGATTCCTACGATATTCTTGTGATTGATGTTCTTGAAGCCTCTCTTAGGAAGTCTTCTGAACAGAGGCATCTGACCACCTTCGAAACCAGGTCTTGGTGCTCCAGAACGAGCCTTCTGACCCTTGTGTCCCTTACCGGCAGTCTTGCCGTTTCCTGAACCATGACCACGGCCTCTTCTAAAATTATCGCTCTGTACAGAACCCTCAGCGGGTCTTAAGTTGGATAATTCCATGATATTCCTCCTTATTAATGCCGAAACCCCAAGCGCTATACGCAGCCATAGGCCACTCGCGCTATCGTGATACGGTTTCGGATGATTGTAATGTTAATTAGATCTCTTCAACCTTAACAAGGTGTCTGATCTGCTGGATCTGACCTCTTGTTGCAGAGTTGTCAGGCAGCTCAACACTGCTGTTAAGCTTCTTAAATCCCATTGATTTTACTGTTGCTACCTGCTTAGGTACAGCGCCAATTGTGGACTTAACCAATGTGATCTTAAGTTTCTTCTCGCTTGCCATTGATTTTTCCTCCTATTATGCAGTAACTTCTGCTACAGACTTACCGCGCTTTGCTGCTACCTCTTCAGGTGTCTTTAACTGAGCAAGACCATTGATTGTAGCATAAACAACATTCTGCTTGTTGTTTGAACCAAGTGACTTTGTTCTGATGTTTCTGATACCTGCAAGCTCACATACAGAACGAGCAGGACCACCAGCGATGATACCGGTACCTTCAGGTGATCTCTTCAGTAAAACTTCAGCTGAGCCGAACTTACCGATGAAATCATGTGTGATACTGTTGTTCTCATCAAGAGGAACAGTAATAAGGTTCTTAGTAGCATCTTCCTTACCCTTACGGATAGCATCCGGGATTTCTGTTGACTTACCCAGACCAACACCAACGTGTCCGTTGTTGTCACCAACAACTACAAGGGCTGTGAACTTCATGTTACGTCCACCTTTAACAACCTTTGTAACACGCTTGATGGTTACAACTTTATCTGTTAATTCCAGCTGACTTGCATCAACGATATTACGCTTCATTTGTAAACTTCTCCCTTCTTAGAATTCCAGGCCAGCTTCTCTGGCTGCATCAGCAAGAGCCTTAACCTTACCATGATAGATATAACCGCCTCTATCAAAAACTACGGCCTTGATACCCTTCTCTAATGCTCTCTTTGCTACAACATCTCCGATCTTTGTTGCTGCTTCGATGTCGTCTGTATTCTTGAGCTCAGCCTTGATATCCTTTTCAAGAGTTGAAGCAGATACAAGTGTTGTGCCATTTACGTCATCAATAACCTGAGCATATACGTGGTTATTGCTTCTGAATACTGCGAGTCTAGGTCTCTCAGCACTGCCGCTGAAACGATTACGGATTCTCATGTGCTTTTTAGCACGTACTTTTGATCTTGATTCCTTACTAACCATTGTGCACTCTCCTTCTTAATTATTTCTTACCGGTCTTACCAACTTTACGTCTGATAACTTCATCAGCATACTTGATTCCCTTGCCCTTATAAGGCTCTGGAGCTCTCTTTTCTCTGATGATAGCAGCGTGCTGGCCAACCGCCTCTTTGTCAATTCCCTTAACTGTGATTGTCTGTCCCTCTACAACTGTCTCAACTCCTTCAGGATCAACAAGCTCTACAGGGTGTGAATAACCAAGTGTCAGAGAGAGTGTCTTGCCGTTTTTAGCAGCTCTGTAACCTACACCGTTAACCTCAAGCTTCTTCTCGAAACCATCTGTTACACCAACAACCATGTTGTTGAGAAGGCTTCTTGAAAGACCATGTAATGCTCTAGTCTTCTTCTGATCGTCTGGTCTCTTAACCTCGATCTGTCCATTCTCCTGCTCGAAAGAAATCTCTGCAGGGAATACTCTTGTAAGGGTTCCCTTAGGTCCCTTTACAGTCACCTTATTATTTTCTGCAACTTCTACTGTTACACCAGCAGGAACTGCGATTGGCATTTTTCCAATTCGTGACATGCCCGTACCTCCAATTTACCAAATGAATGCAAGAACTTCGCCGCCAACCTGGAGCTCTCTTGCCTTTTTATCAGTTACAACGCCCTGGTTTGTAGAAATGATTGCAATACCAAGACCACCTAATACTCTGGGAAGCTCATCCTTGCCTGCGTATACACGAAGACCAGGCTTTGAGATTCTCTTAAGACCTGTGATAACCTTATCGTTTCTGTCAGCACCGTACTTAAGAGTGATGTGAAGATTCTTGAAAGCGCCATCTTCAACAACATCAAGCTTCTTAATATAACCCTCCTCAAGAAGAATGTTTGCAATTGCAAGCTTCATCTTTGAAGAAGGAACATCAACTGTGTCATGCTTTGCAGTATTTGCGTTACGAATTCTTGTAAGCATATCTGCAATAGGATCGTTCATTGCCATTTTAAATTTGCCTCCTTAATTATTTTTGCTTCGCCTTACTACTCCCCGAATTGAGCAGAGACACGAAGCCGCAATGCGCGCTTATGTGTTTCTCATTTCACAAAGAGTAATACTATTTTTAATATACGTGACTCCCATCCCAGAGTCACAATAAGTGCTGCGGAACGCAGCTTACCAAGATGCTTTTCTTACACCAGGAATCTCGCCCTTATATGCAAGCTCACGGAAGCAAATTCTGCAGATTCCGTACTTTCTAAGATAAGCATGAGGACGACCGCAGATCTTACAACGGTTATAAGCACGTGTAGAGAACTTTGGTTTCATCTGCTGTTTCAACTTCATGGATAATTTAGCCATTGTGTCTTATTTCCTCCTTAATTACTTTGCAAAAGGCATATTGAACAGTGTAAGAAGCTCTCTAGCCTCTTCGTCTGTCTTAGCAGTTGTTGTGAAAATGATATCCATACCTCTTGTCTTATCAATCTTGTCATACTCGATCTCAGGGAAGATGAGCTGCTCCTTGATACCAAGAGCATAGTTACCTCTTCCGTCGAAAGAGTTAGGATTGATTCCTCTGAAGTCACGTACACGAGGAAGTGCAAGGTTTACGAGACGATCAAGGAAATCGTACATCTTATCACCACGAAGAGTTACCTTGCATCCGATAGGCATACCCTCTCTTAACTTGAAGTTAGCGATTGACTTCTTAGCCTTTGTGATAACAGGCTTCTGACCGGAAATAATGGTCATATCATTTGCAGCGTTCTCAAGAAGCTTAGCATTCTCCTTTGCTTCTCCAACACCCATATTGATAACGATCTTGTCGAGCTTTGGAACTTCCATTACATTCTTGTAACCGAACTTCTTTGTCATAGCATCAACGATCTCATTCTTGTATAAATCCTTATATCTACTCAACGTAATTTACCTCCTTTCCTTATCAGTCGATGATGTCGCCAGTCTTCTTAGCAACACGATTCTTCTTTACAACCTTACCATTCTCGTCCTTCTCAACCTTGAATCCGATCTTGGTAGGCTGTCCCTTATGAAGATAAACAACGTTTGAGATATCAAGAGCAGCTTCTCTTTCTACCACTCCGCCATTAGGATTCTTTGCTGAAGGCTTCTCGTGTATTGTAGCCTTGTTAAGGCCCTCAACGACTACCCTTCCGTTCTTAGCATCAACAGAAAGAACCTTGCCTTCCTTGCCGAGCTCTTTTCCAGCGATTACTCTTACAGTATCGCCCTTCTTGATCTTACTTGTTGACATCTAGGCGCCTCCTTATAATACTTCAGGAGCAAGAGAAAGAATCTTCATGAACTTCTTCTCACGAAGCTCTCTAGCTACTGGTCCAAAAATACGTGTTCCCTTAGGCGTACCATCTTCATTGATAACAACAGCAGCGTTCTCATCAAATCTGATGTAGGAACCGTCCTTACGACGTGTCTCTTTAACAGTACGAACGACAACAGCCTTTACAACATCACCCTTCTTTACAACTCCGCCGGGTGTTGCTTCTTTAACAGAAGCTACGATTGTGTCGCCGATTCTCGCATATCTTCTTGTAGATCCACCCATAACACGGATTGTAAGAAGCTCTTTAGCACCTGTGTTATCAGCGACTCTAAGTCTACTTTCCTGCTGAATCATGATATTTCTCCTTTTTTCGAATTACTTTGCACGTTCAATAATGGATACAAGTCTCCATCTCTTATCCTTGGAGATTGGCTTTGTCTCCATGACCTTAACTGTGTCACCGATACGGCACTCGTTGTTCTCGTCATGAGCCTTAAGCTTATAGGTTCTCTTTACGATCTTCTTGTAAAGAGGGTGCTTAACATGGTCCTCAATGGAAACTGTGATGGTCTTGTCCATCTTATCGCTTGTTACTTTACCAACACGCGTTTTTCTTAAATTTCTTTCCACGATCAATTTCTCCTTTTAGATTTAGGCTAACACCGGCTTAGTTAGCAGCCTTAGCATTCTGTGTGATTACAGTCTGGATTCTTGCAATATTTCTTCTTACTTCTTTAATTCTTGCTGTATTATCCAGCTGGTTTGTAGCGTTCTGGAATTTCAGATTGAAAAGTTCCTTCTTAGCTGTTACAAGCTCTGTCTGGAGCTCTTCTGATGACTTAGCCAGAAGCTCTTCTACATACTTATTTGTCTTCATTTAGATACACCGCCTTCCAAATCAGCCTTTGAAACGATCTTGCATTTGCAAGGAAGCTTGTGTGTCGCAAGACGAAGAGCTTCTCTCGCATCGGCCTCGGCAACTCCACCGATTTCGAACATTACACGACCAGGCTTAACAACAGCTACCCATCTATCAGTTGCACCCTTACCGGAACCCATACGTGTTCCAAGAGGCTTTAAAGTGATTGGCTTGTCAGGGAAAATCTTGATCCATACCTGACCACCACGCTTGATGAAACGTGTCATAGCTACACGGGCTGCCTCGATCTGGTTTGAATTGATCCAGCAAGGCTCAAGCGCAACAATTCCGTACTCACCATAAGTGATTGTGTTACCACGAGTGATTTTATGAGCCATTGAACCGCGGAACTGCTTGCGGTGCTTAACTCTCTTTGGCATTAACATTATTTATCGCTCCCTTCCTTATCTGAATTCTCAACTGCCTTTGACTTAAGTACTTCACCCTTGTAGATCCATACCTTAACACCAACTTTTCCGTAAGTTGTGTCAGCCTCAGCAAAACCATAGTCGATATCTGCTCTGAGTGTCTGAAGAGGAATTGTTCCCTCGCTGTAGAACTCTGAACGAGCGATATCTGCGCCACCAAGACGTCCTGAGCAGCAAGCCTTGATACCAAGGGCATCTGTCTTCATTGTTCTGCTCATGCAAGACTTCATAGCTCTTCTGAAAGATACACGGTTCTCAAGCTGCTGTGCAATGTTCTCTGCAACAAGCTGTGCATCCTTATCAGGCTTCTTGATCTCTTTGATGTCAACAAGAACTTTCTTGTCTGTGAGCTTTGAAAGCTCCTTCTTTGTTACTTCGATCTCAGCACCGCCCTTACCGATTACAACACCGGGCTTAGCTGTGTATACGATAACCTTTACTCTGTCTGATGCTCTCTCGATCTCAATCTTAGAAACACCGGCAGCATATAACTTCTTCTTCAGAAATTTTCTGATATTGTAATCTTCAACCAGATTGTTAGCGAAATCTGATGACTCAGCATACCACTTTGAATCCCAGTCAGCGATAACACCAACTCTGAGGCCATGAGGATTAACTTTCTGTCCCATTACTTGGTTCTCCTTTCAATTATCTCTCGTCCAATACAACAGTCAGATGACTCATTCTCTTGTTGATTCTGTAAGCTCTGCCCTGTGCTCTAGGCTGAATTCTCTTCATGATAGGGCCGTTGCTTGCTGTACACTCAGCAACATAGAGATTAGCTCTGTTCATACCCTTGTTGTTCTCAGCGTTTGCTACAGCGCTGTTAAGGAGCTTGTAGATAACGCTTGATGCATATCTTGGATTGTATGCAAGGATTGCAAGTGCAGTCTCAACATCCTTTCCTCTGATAGCGTCCATTACGAAGCATGCCTTCTGAACTGGTATTCTTGCGTAAGATAACTTAGCAAAAGGTCTTGTCTCTCTATTGTCACGATTTCTTGCTCTTTTAATTTGTGATCTATGCTTAATTTCCTTTTCCACGTTAGTAGACCTCCTTTCATTGAATAACTAATTAGTTTATGCTGCTCTTTCTCTCAACGGGAGAATTTCCAGCATGTCCTTTGAAGGTTCTGGTAGGAACGAACTCACCGAGCTTGTGTCCAACCATATCTTCAGTAACATATACAGGAATATGCTTTCTTCCGTCATGAACAGCGATAGTGTGTCCAACAAAAGACGGGAAAATTGTAGAACGACGTGACCAAGTCTTGATAATCTGCTTCTGGCCCTCTGCGTTCATAGCATCTATCTTCTTAAGCAGGCTTGCGTCTGCAAAAGGTCCCTTTTTAAGTGATCTAGACATTTTATTCCTCCTTATTTGATGGCTTTACCGTTTCTTCTTCTTACGATGAGCTTGTTGGAAGCCTTCTTAGCCTTACGTGTCTTATAACCAAGAGCTGGCTTACCCCAAGGTGTGCTAGGGCCAGAACGTCCGATAGGAGCTCTTCCTTCTCCACCACCGTGTGGATGGTCGTTAGGGTTCATAACAGAACCACGAACTGTAGGACGGATGCCCATGTGACGAATACGTCCGGCTTTACCATAGTTGATAAGGTTGTGATCACCATTTCCTACAACACCGATTGTTGCTCTGCACTCGATAGGAACCATTCTCATCTCGCCTGAAGGAAGACGAAGTGTTGCGTACTTACCTTCTTTAGCCATGAGCTGTGCAGCGTTTCCTGCTGAACGAACCATCTGGCCGCCCTTTCCAGGATAAAGCTCGATGTTGTGTACGTTTTCACCGACAGGAATCTGTGAAAGTGGGAGGCAGTTACCAACACGGATCTCTGCGTTAGCACCGTTCATAACTGTCATGCCATCTGTTAATCCGTTAGGTGCAAGGATATAAGCCTTTGTGCCATCCTCGTACTGGATAAGTGCGATATTTGCTGATCTGTTAGGATCATACTCAATTCCGATAACCTTTGCAGGCATATCGTCCTTGTTTCTCTTGAAATCAACGATTCTGTACTTAACTCTGCCGCCGCATCCACGATGTCTTACTGTGATCTTACCCTGATTGTTACGACCAGCTTTGCTGTTCTTTGAAACAATGAGTGACTTCTCAGGAGTGCTCTTTGTGATCTCTGAAAAATCAGATCCAGTCATGTTTCTTCTGGATGGGGTATATGGGCCGTATTTCTTAATTCCCATGATTATTTCTCCTTTTGTTTTTATCACGTGCCCGGCGCTGTGCGCTGAATCCCGGACTCAAATTGGATTCGCACGTATATTCATCAGTTCTTAAATTAGAGTCCCTGGAAGATCTCGATGTCCTTGCTGTCCTCTGTGAGCTGAACGATTGCTTTCTTAGTCTTAGCTGTGAAACCAATTGTCATGCCACGTCTCTTCATCTTGCCGTCAGCGTTGAGGGTGTTAACCTTCTTAACCTTTGTTCCCTCGAACATCTTCTCTACAGCTTCCTTGATCTGTGTCTTGTTAGCTTCAGGATTAACAAGGAAAGTGTACTTCTTATCTGCCATTGCGTTCATACTCTTCTCTGTAAGAACAGGCTTAAGGATTACGTCATAATACTGTAATGCTGCCATTAGCAATACACCTCCTCTATCTTTGCTACTGCATCCTTTGTAAGGACGAGTGTTCTTGCGTTTACGATATCATAAACATTAAGTGTGTTTGTAAGTGTTGTGTTTGCCTCTGCAAGGTTTCTTGCTGAAAGTACTACGTTCTGATCGTTGTCAGCAAGTACTACAAGTGCCTTACGTGTAGCCTTGAGGTTGTTCATAACCTCTGCAAACTTCTTAGTCTTGATCTCATCGAACTTAAGCTCGTCAACTACGATAAGGTTGTTGTTCTGAGCCTTGTCTGTAAGTGCAGACTTAAGTGCAGCTCTCTTCTCCTTCTTGTTCATCTTGAAAGAGTAATCTCTTGGAACTGGAGCGAATACAACTCCGCCGCCCTTCCACTGAGGAGCTCTGATAGATCCCTGTCTTGCGTGACCTGTTCCCTTCTGTCTCCAAGGCTTTCTTCCGCCTCCGGAAACTTCAGAACGTGTCTTTGCTTTCTGTGTACCCTGGCGCTTGTCAGCGAGCTGCTGAAGAACTGCCATGTGTACGAGATGTTCATTTACTTCAACTCCGAAGATAGCATCGTTTAAATCGATCTTGCCAACTTCTTTGCCTTCCATATTGTAAACAGATACATTAGCCATCTGTATGGTCCTCCTTTCGCGCTTAATTAATTTTCAGCCTTTACGGTTTCCTTGATAGCAACAAGTCCCTTCTTAGGTCCAGGAATAGCGCCCTTTACAAGAATAAGATTCTTGTCTGCATCTACTCTTACAACCTCAAGATTCTGAACTGTTACCTTTACGCTGCCCATGTGACCAGGCATTCCCTTGCCCTTAAATACGCGGCTGGGATCTGAACTGGAACCATTAGAACCCTGATGACGGTGGAACTTGGAACCGTGTGCCATAGGTCCTCTGTGCTGACCGTTCTTCTTAATAGCACCCTGGAATCCTTTTCCCTTTGAAACAGCTGTTGCATCAATCTTGTCGCCTTCTGCGAAGATATCAGCCTTGATCTCAGCACCAAGTGCATAATCAGCAGCATTCTCGAACTTGAACTCTCTTACATATCTCTTGCAAGAAACTCCAGCCTTCTTGAAATGTCCCTGCTCAGCCTTTGTTGCTCCGTGACGGTGGTAGATTGTCTTGCTTCCGTTCTTGTCCTTGTTAACAACCTTTTCTTTCTTGTCAACAAATCCAACCTGAACAGCGCTGTAACCATCGTTCTCAACTGTCTTGATCTGTGTTACTACGCATGGTCCTGCCTGAAGAACAGTTACAGGAACCAGTGAACCATCTTCTTTGAAGATCTGGGTCATTCCGACCTTAGTAGCTAAAATAGCCTTCTTCATGTTTTTTACCTCCTTATTACGTCTACAGCGGATGCTTACTTCATTCGCAATGTCGCTTTAATTGTCTGCAACGATTGACAATTCTCCAGTTTTTCACGGCATCATGCGTCTCGCATCATACTAGTAGAGGTGAATTGATTGTTTCTATTATCAAAGATGAATTATTTCATCTTGATGTTGATGTTTACACCTGCAGGCATCTCGAGTCTCTGAAGAGCCTCAACTGTCTTTGATGTAGGTGTGATGATATCGATAAGTCTCTTGTGAGTTCTCTGCTCGAACTGCTCTCTGGAATCCTTATACTTGTGAACCGCTCTGAGGATTGTAACAACTTCCTTCTTAGTAGGAAGAGGCACTGGTCCACTAACCTGAGATCCGTTCTTCTTGACTGTCTCGATGATCTTCTTGGCTGATGCATCAACAAGCTGATGATCATAAGCCTTAAGAGTAATTCTCATTACCTGATTTGCCATAAAAAAAGTCGCCTCCTTTTCGCACTTTTTGATCTAAGTACGACAAGCGGTGACTGTACACTCTCCCGTGTGTGTCCTGACCCTTATCACAAAGTAAGGCCTTGGAACTATCTACACGTCGTTTCTGCCTTTGGGTTAGTAGGCAGACTTACAATTGTCTGTACAGTGACTTGTCGTCAGTTTGTTTGGCCATTATTCCGGCCTCTAGACATTCGCTCCACGGAAAACCTGCTCAACTGGATAAGCAGCAACCTCACGCTTCATAGCTATCATGTCACAGCGTTTGTTAGTATAAAACATTTTTTGTGCATATGCAACAAGTTTTTGAAAATTAATCACTTTTAATACAAAATCAGCCTTTTATAGCGGTTTTTCTTGATGTATTTTAACCTATTACCCTATCCGTATAGCCTCTGACCATATATAGATGTATTATGTTTCGTGCATTTGTCACAAAAATCGATTTAGTATATCATATTTAATAAAGAAAAGAACTATTCTATGGAGAAAAAATATGTGGATAGCAGACAATTGGAAAGACTATGAAGTCATAGATACCTCAACAGGTGAGAAGCTTGAGCGATGGGGTGATTATTTTCTGGTTCGTCCCGACCCCCAGGTAATCTGGAATACGGACAAAAGACATATCGGCTGGAAGAAACCCAACGGCCATTATCACCGCAGCAACAAGGGCGGCGGTGAATGGGAGTTTCATAACCTTCCCGAGGAGTGGTCAATAACCTACAGAAATCTTACTTTTAATTTAAAGCCCTTCAGTTTCAAGCACACAGGTCTTTTCCCTGAACAGGCAGCCAACTGGGATTGGTTCTCTTCATTAATAAAGAAGGCAGATCGTCCAATCAAGGTTCTCAACCTCTTTGCTTACACCGGAGGAGCCACAGTATCAGCTGCCAAGGCCGGCGCCAGCGTTACACACGTTGATGCCTCCAAGGGTATGGTTGCCTGGGCAAAAGAGAACGCAGCTTCATCAGGTTTGGCAGAAGCACCCATCAGATATCTGGTGGACGACTGCACCAAGTTTGTGGAAAGAGAAATAAGAAGAGGCAATAAGTACGATGCCATCATCATGGATCCTCCTTCCTATGGAAGAGGGCCAAAGGGTGAGATATGGAAGATTGAGAGCAGCGTATTCCCTTTTATCAAACTCTCATCCCAGCTTCTTTCCGACAATCCGCTCTTCTTCCTTATTAATTCATATACAACAGGGCTTCAGCCGGCAGTTCTTTCCTATATGCTTCACACTGTCCTTGATCCAATCCATAAGGGTGAAGTTGAGGCAGAAGAAATCGGCCTTCCTGTAAAGAGCAATGGTCTTATCCTCCCCTGCGGAGCCAGCGGAAGATGGACAGCAAGATAAACTGATCCATAACAAAAGGATGCGTGAACTTCTCACGCATCCTTCATTATTATATAGAACAAACTCTATACTACTTTGACTCATCAATCTTATCTCTGATCTGCTGCATTCGCATATCGATCTGATTGATCAGGTCTGCACTGAACTTAAGATCCTCGGTTATGACCTCGGCGTTCTCGATGTCTTTTTTATACTTCATCTCATGTTCAAGGCTTGCCCAGAAGTCCATTGCTATTGTTCTGAACTGAACCTCTACCTTCATGTATTCCTTCTCTTCTGTGAGGTAAATAGGAACTTCAATGATAAGGTGAAGACTTCTGTATCCTGTATCCTTGGGAGTCTCAATATAATCCTTGCGCTGAAGGATCCTGATATCATCCTGTCTCTCAAGGCAGTCGGCCAGCATATAGATGTCATCTACAAAGGAACAGATAACCCTGATTCCTGCAATATCCGACAGGTACTTATTGATATTCTCGATGTTGAAATCAGCACCCTTATTCTCCAGCTTGTAAAAGATACTTACCGGAGTCTTGAGTCTCATCTTGATGGACTCAAAGGGGTTTCTTTTATTTCTCAGGGAGAGCTCTTTGTTGAGTATTCCAAGTCTTGTCCTTACTTCTGTAAGCGCACAGTCGTACTTCATCATAAGGATCTTGAAATCATCTGTAAGATCTCTTTTCCTGAGGAGTTTCTCTATATCGATCTGTGTGACTTCGTCGTCTAAAGGATCTGCGCTTCCGGGTATAGGCTTATATTTTAAATCTCCGCTATTCTGGTGATCTACCGTCACTTCATCCACTTCCTTTCTGGTATTTCACTAATATGAATTATACAATAATCCGCCGGGTTATATGTGAACGAACTATTAAGAATTCAAGAAAAAACCGCATGACTAAAAGCCACGCGGAATTTTCTCCTCATAAAAAACCACAATATTTCTATTGTTTACTTGGCCTCTGCCAGTCTGTCCGGCAGATCTGCCAAAGATACAACGCTATACTCAAGCTCTGTCCTTGGACCTGCTATAAGCTTAAACTTGTTAAGCAGCCTTCTGTATACAGTCTTGCAACTCTCCTTGTTGGTTCCAACCAGAAGAAGTAAGTACTGTGATGCCGAGTACTTGCAGAAGGTATCGCCCTGTCTAAGGGTAAGCGCTATTGCTTCCTGCAAAAGCTTAGCCCTTGTCTCAAGCTTGGCTGCGTTGGTAATCCTCTTGCCTTCGTAGTCTACTATATTAAGAAGCATCATATAAACTGACTGTCCGCTTCTCTCCATGTTACGACTAAGAATATGATAAGCATCGATAAAGCTCGGGTATGAGCAATCGTAAGCTCCGTCATCATCGCCGGCAACAGCACCGCGGTGCTCCAGAATTCCATCTCTGATCTGAAGGATCTTGCCGGGTGTATTGGTAATCTGACGACTCATCTTGTCATAACACTCAAGAAGGTCATTACTTGGAGTAACTCCCAGCTCGTCAGTATAATACCTTACAGTCTCATCATATACAGCGTAGGCTTCCTTGAAAGCATCCATTCCGATAAGTGCATTGATCTCACCGATCTGCCACTCGTCATCAGGATAAAGTTCAGCAGCTTTCTTGTAGATGCGATGCATGGTTTCAAAATCTTTTTTCTTCTCATAGTATGAACCCAGGGCAACAACTGCCTCAGCATACATCTTCTGATACTGAACGCTCTTGATTATGAGCCATTCCTGCGTCGCAAGCTCCGGAAGCACTTCTGACTTGTATTCGTCAAAGGCTGCTCTGTATAAAGAGATCATCTCAGCTTCATCGTCTGTCGCTCTGGCTTCTTCTATATAATGAACAAACCTGAGGACATCGGAATCAATCTCTATCGCATCATCAGCAAAGAAGATTCCGTCTTTGTTGACCACATAATCGTGATCCGGAAGACCTGACTTCTTGATCTGCTTGTGAAGCTGATATATGAGGTTATTGAAGCTGTTGCTAAGGTTTGACTGCTCTTCTCTATCATAAAGGATGCTGGTCAGCTGTTCCTTCTGAATGCCGGCATCTCCGCTAAGCCACACGATCTCCAATAACTGAACATACTTCGCTGTCTTGTTCTTGCCGATTGATATGTTCTTACCCTCATAATTAATCGCAAGCCCACCAAACATATTTACTTGTAATATACTCTTATCCCCTCGTTCCATAAAGGATTCCCCTATTTACTAACTGCTACGTTGGTATTACCCACATAATTGCAGACACTTAAGGTTTCACTAGTACCGTTTCTATTCTCTGTTCTAAAGTTTGACCACTTACAACACCAACACTCTTTCATAGGAACCAGCGCCCCGTCATCCGGTTCAAAGTGTTCACAGCAATAGTTTTCCTTTACGACCAAAAGACCGTTCTCATCATATATTCTCTTTTCCATGAAAATGCCCCCTTGGCTTCATAAATGAAATTCCTTTTTTTCATTTTAAGCATATCATGAAAATAAATTTCAAATCATAAACTTGTCGAGAATTGTACTTTTTTTGTCGTCAAATGATATTTTAGCATAAAAAAGATCACCCGATGGGTGATCCTTTTCTAAAAATTGTATTAATTGAGAGATCTTTTTTATTCAAAAGAACTATATCCGCCAACTTACCGGGCTCTAAACTTCCGTATTTATCATAGATTCCGATGCGCTTTGCAGGATTAACGGTAGCTGCTGCCACGGCCACTTCCAGTGGAAGCCCCATATCCAGCACCACAGTCCTCAGGCAGTCCATAAGATCTGTTCCCGATCCTGCGATGGCTCCTCCGTCCTTAAGCCTTACTTCTCTGCCCTTCTTTATGGCAGGAAGTCCGCCCAGATCGTACTCTCCATCAGGCATTCCGGTGGATCTCATACTGTCACTTATAAGGATCATCCTATCCGGTCCCATCATCTCAAAGGTTGCCCTCACTGCTGCCGGATGAATATGAATGCCGTCGCAGATAAGCTCTGCCGTAACATGCTTTGAATCAAACACCGCACCTACAACTCCGGGCTCTCTGTGGCTCATTCCCGTCATGGCGTTGTATAGATGAACTGCGTGACATGCACCGGCTCCGAAAGCCTTCATGGCTGTCTCATAATCCGAAGCCGTGTGTGCAAGAGATATAATAACCTTGTCCTTTACTGCTTCAATGTATTTCTCAAAGTCAGGGTTTTCCTCAGGCGCAAGTCCTATTATTTTCAAAAGACCTTTCGACGCCTCGTAAAACTCATCCACAATGGCAGGATCGCACTTCTTTATAAACTCTGCATTCTGTGCGCCTTTTTTAACAGGGCTTATAAAAGGTCCTTCCATGTTAAAGCCCACAAGATCAGATAGCTTATCGTTTCCCTTAGCAGCAAACTCTGCTCCCAGAGATAGCACGTGCTTTAGGTCTTCGACAGGGAGTGTCAACGTAGCGGGGCATATGGCTGTAACGCCGCGTGATACCTCATATTCAGCAATCTTTTCGAAAGCCTCTGCGTTTCCGTCGCATACATCCTCTCCCATTGCTCCGTGAAAATGGATGTCTATGAGTCCGGGAATAGCTGCGCACCCGGTGGCATCAATCACTTCCTCGCCATCAGTAGGGCCATCTGCAATAAGCCCGTCTTTTACATAGAGGTCTTTTTCATGAAAATTTCTGTCTTCTCCAAAAACACTTGCACCTGTAATCTTCATTCCTGCTTTTCACCTCAAAAATTTGTTTCTGTATTCATTGGCACTCATTCCGGTGTATTTCTTGAATACCCTTGAGAAATGAGCTGTATCGGCAAAGCCCACTCTGTCGGAAATATCGGCTATATGAAGTGATGAATCCTCCATGAGCTCTTTTGCATTCTCGATCCTGATCTCGTTGAGAACATCGGAAAAGCTCTTGCCGGTACTGTTAAGGAGTTTGCTCAAATGCCAGTGGCTGACGTAAACCTTCTCGGCAACATCAGTTAGCGTGAGTTTTTCTTTATAGTGCTGCTCAATGTAGCTGATGGCCTGCTTGACGATAAAGTTGTTAGCTGTTGTATTGTCGTCCGCAGTGGACTCCTGTTCCGAAGCTGAAGCGCCGGCAAGTCTCTCTGAGAGACTCTCCATGGCTTCATCTAGCTCTTTCATCTTGGAGGGCTTGACCAGATATCTGAATACGCCAAGGTTTAGAGCTTCTCTTGCGTAGTCAAAGTCGCGATACCCGGTAAGTATTATCACCTGAAGATTCTTGTGCTCAGAGCGCAGAGCTGCCAGCATGGTAAGACCGTCCATTCCGGGCATTCTTATATCAGTAAAAAGAATATCCGGCTGGCACTTTTCTACCATGGCAAGCCCCTCTTTACCTGAGGAGGCAGTACCTGCTACAACGCAGTTGTATTTCTCCCAGTCAACTATTTTCTTAAGGCCCTCTGCGATAACGGGCTCATCATCAACAATAAGTACTTTATACATACTCAACCCTTTACGGCACCTGCTGTCATCCCTTTAATTATATACTTTTGCAGGAAGATATACACTACAATAACGGGAATGATAACCAGCGTAACAGCTGACGCCATCAGTCCGTAGTTGGTTCCCTCTTTGGAGGTCAGCTCATTAAGAAGCCTTGTGATGGCCTGCATCTCGGGTCTTCTAAGGAAGAACATCTGAGTAAACAGATCGTTGTAACTCCAGAGGAATGAGAATATTGCTACGGTCACAAATGACGGCTTGCCAAGAGGAACCACGATCCTGAAGAAGATCTGAGGAATTGAGCAGCCTTCAAGGTGTGCTGCTTCCTCAAGTTCCAGAGGCAGAGACTGTACATATCCCATGAGCACTATTATAGCAAAGCTCATATTACCTGCAATCTGTGGCAGTATAACGGATACCATGTTGAGTATCCAGCTTGATGTATTGGTTATGTGCCAGCTTGATTCCATGGTGTACACAGGAATGATGGTGGAGAATACCGGGAACATCATTGCTGCAATTACCAGGGTATGCATAAGCTTTTTTAACTTAAAATCAAATCTTACAAGAGCAAAAGATGCAAGACCTGCAAGGATCATAACTCCTACGGTAACACAGCCGGAAATGAATATACTGTTCATATAGGCGTGTCCGATATCAAGTCTGTCAAAAGCTCTTTTGTAGTTAGCAAGTGTAAACAGGTCACCTACCGGCAGAGCAAAGCTCTTTGCAAGGATCTTGTCCTTGGCCTTAAAGGAGTTTTCCAAAACCCAGAACAGAGGATATATGGTTGTTAGAGCCCACGCGCTAAGAAGGATATAAAGACATGCGAGCCCGACTTTATTTCTTTTCATATCAGAAGTCCTCGCTTTCTTTAAATACCAGCCTTGTCAGTCTTGAGAGCACTACTCCCAGCACAACGATAAGAACCGCAAGGGTTGCACCATAGTCAACGTTCTTGGCCTCCATGGTCTGATAGTACATGTAGGTACCGGTAAGGAAGGTCTCCTTAAGTGGCATTCCCTTGGGGAACATTGTCCAAGGAAGATCGAATACCTTAAGGGCTCCGGTAACTCCCAGGGTAAGACATGTACACAGAACATTTCTAAGAAGCGGAAGCGATATATACCACACTCTCTGAAATCTTGTAGCGCCGTCAATGGCAGCCGACTCATAGAGTTCCTGAGAGATGTTGTTAAGTCCGGTCTGAAGTATTACAAAATAAAAACCTACATACTGCCACACAACAGGGATCATCATGGTCATGATGGCCAGCTTCTCGCCCTTCCAGTCTATCAGCTCAGTCCGTCCAAAGAGCTCAAGGAACTGGTTAAGCATACCCTTGTCATAGAGAAAGATAAGGTTAAAGAGAAGTCCCAGTGCGGTAGCGGAAATAACGATGGGGAAGAAGTAAACAGTCCTGAAGAACTGAGTTCCTCTCTCGATATTATCAACAAGAATAGCCAGTAAAAGAGCTATTCCTACCTGTCCCACGATTGTGGCGATGATCATTATAAATGTATTTTTCAGTGAAGTTCTGACAACAGGATCCGTCACTAGCTTCACATAGTTTTCATACCACGGTGTATTCCATTTTGTTCCGAATGTTCCGAGATTCTTGATGCCGCGAAAGCTGCCGTATATGTTTACAAAAAACGGATAGTAAAGATAGATGATCATGAACAGAAACGCAGGCGCAAGAAATAGAAAGACATACTTTTTACTCTTGTATATGTTAGACATAAGTAACCCCTCTTATAGTTTCGACCGGCGAATACTTATTGTATTGCCGGCCGAAACAGGATTCAAAGGAAATAAAGTTCTAAATTACTCTAATGTGTCTTTGTAGACATCAATACCTTCCTGAACTGCATCTGCTGCAGAAACGTTGCCTACTACGATGTCAGGCATTCCATCGAATGTTGATACTCTGCAGTCACCGTTGAACAGATCCTGTACAGCGCCTGTAAGAGATGTAACACCACTCATCATAGCCATAGCCTTAACCTGAAGTGCATTGAACTGTGTCTCGTCAACAGCTGGAGCATTCTTAAGAGCTGAAGCTGTGTGCTGTGCGAATAAAGGAACCACCTCATCACTTGTCATGTGCTCAACAAAGCTGACTGCTGCTGCCTTCTTGTCGGGATCTTCCCAAGCCTTGGTTGTGATGTAGTAACCCATTGAAAGTCCGCCGATCATATCTGTGGTCTTTCTGTTACCCTTTCCGGGGAAGTAAGTTACATCAAAGTGGCTGAGCTTATCAGCGTCGATTGTGCTTGGATCCTCAGGATCTGACTGGCATGAACCAACAATACCGCCAACCTTCCATGAACCGTCGAGAAGGAATGCTGCCTTGCCGTCTGTGAACATAGCGAAAGTCTCATCATCTGTTGCTGAAAGAGTGTTATCAGGGAAGAAGCCTTTCTCATAAAGGTCCTTGATATCCTCAAGTCCTGCTACCCACTGAGCGCCTGTTGTATCATCTGCTGCGCCGGGGATGTCAAGATGGTTGTCAGGTGTCTGCTGATTGAAGATTGCAAACTCCCACCAGTAATGAGGAATGTTTCCAAGAGCTGCTGCGATAGGAGCATATCCTGCATCCTTGATCTTCTGGCAGTCCTCAAGGAACTGATCCCATGTATAGTCTGCGCCGGGCATTGCTACGCCTGCAGCGTCAAGAACTTCTGTGTTTACGAACATTGCTTCCCAGTATCCGTTTACAGGAACTGCGTACTTTTTGCCATCTGCAGGAGATGCTGCGATGAGGTCGTCGTTCATGTTTGATGCATACTCAGGGAACTCTGCTCTGATGTCATCGATTGAAACAACCTTGCCTGCATTAACGAAATCATTTGCATCTGCTCCGTTGAAGAAGAACAGAACGTCAGGCTCTGAACCTGTCTCAAAGTCTGTGATGATCCTTGTCTTGAAGGTCTCATCTGAAGTTGCTGAAGTATCACTTACTGTGTTTCCTGTAGCCGCTTCCCAGTCTGCAACAGCATTCTTGTAATTCTGTGCATTGGAATCCTCACCTGCAAAGGTAGTAGTTACAGTGATCTCAACCGGGCCTGAAGGCTCAGTAGTCTCAGCCGGTGCCTCTGCCTCTGCTGCTGGTGCTTCTGCTGCAGGAGCTTCTGCTGCAGGAGCCTCTGCTGCCGGTGCCTCGGGTGCTGTGCTTCCGCAGCCGACCATACCAATAGTCATAACTGCTGTCATGAGCACTGCTGTCAGATTTTTAAGTTTCATACTTTCTCTCCCTTCTGCGCATACCCTTATGCGCATGTGTTACGTTTTTTCTGATTATAGGATAGCAGTGCTATAGCTTTATTCGGATTGCTGAAATTGTCAATTTTTGACAAAAATAGTGCTGATAGTGTTTCCGTTTCCGTCTGTTTCAATAGATAGCCTACTTTCAGAGCCGTAGAGCATCTTTAGTCTCCTGTGGACATTGCGGATACCGATCCTGGTGGAACGCTCTTCAAGGGGCTTGATGTCCATATCGTCCGTCAAAAGCTCTTTTATCTTGGCGAAATCATCATCACTTGGAACACCCGGGTTTATTATGCGGATCTTCATATCCACCTTCTCGCCCTCGCAGGTGCCTTCTATCTCCATCCTGACTCTCCTTACGCCGTCCTCCGAGTAGCTGTACTCTACTGCATTTTCAATGACAGGCTGAATGATGAGCCTTGGAACCTTTACATGTAAAAGAGCTTTATCAATGTGTTCTTCGTAGATGAACCTGTCCTGATATCTGCACTTAATTATGTAGATATAGGCATTTACATACTCAAGTTCCTCAGACAGCGCGATCAGTGACTGCCTGTTTCTGTCCATGGTTGCGCTCATCATTACAGAGAGCGCTTCGATCATGCTTGATACCTTCTCCTGTCCGTTCATCCTTGCTTCCCAGTTGATGATCTCCAGAGTGTTATTAAGGAAGTGCGGATTTATCTGGGACTGAAGGGCGTGGATGTTGGCATCTCTAAGTGCGATCTCCTCAACGAAGATCTTGTTGAACTGTTCTCCCAGCTTGATGCTCATCTTGTTGAAGTTCTTTGTAAGGTCTGCAATCTCGCCGCTCTGGCCCTTTGGCTGAGCCACCACTTCTCCGTATTCGCCCTCGGCGATTTTCTTGGAAGCCTCGGTAAGAGTGATGATCGGCCTGTTGATCCTTCTGTTAAAGAAGTAGAAAAGCAATAGGATCAGCGGAACCAAAAATACTATCAGTATCATGAAGGTTATGTTGATAGGTCTTTTCTCAAGTCCCACAGCAGTTCCGTCGTAGGATACGGAAAAGGTAAACTCGCCGTCTACGCTCTTTCTGGTGCAGGTTACAACGTCAGATGATGCGCTGTAGTTTCCCTCGCTGTAAAGTACTTCATCCTTAAAAGAGATTTCCATTCCCCGATACTCCCAGACGCTCTTTAAACTCTCGAATACCTCCTGTGGATTGATCTCCATAACAAGGACAGCATATCTCTTAAACCCTCTTCCGATGAGGTTTCTGATCATATATACGTGTCCGTTCATAGCAAAAAACTCTGTCCTGGTATCAAGGTCTTCTGATATGGAAAGAGCTTTTTCCTGCACCTCATCCTTAAAGAACCTGAACCTGGATACACTTCCTCTTCCCGTGGTATTACCCGTGTAGTAAAGAGTTCCCGGCTCATCGGTAAACATCAGGACCGTTATGTCAAAGCTCGGATCATACTTATAATGCGCAGACAAAAAAGTGGTGACCTGGTTGTAGAGCTTTCCGGAATCTCCGCTCTCCTGATACTCTGCCCAGTAGTCACCTATATAGGAAAGATATGATGCATCCTTGGATGAATCAATGCAGTCCAAAAGGCGGAGGATACTGATATCCGCCGCCTTTTCCATAGATGTTGTTATAAGTCTCTGGCTCTGCCTGTCGATCCTTCCGGAAACCACAACAAGAAAAGCCACAACAATGGCAGTAAGAGGCACAAACCATCCCAGTGCCAGCATTCTAAGCATCTGCCATTTAAGAGAATTCTTTCTTTTCATCAGTCACTAAGCCCCAACAGATTTTTGTAAGCGTCACTTGCCTTCTCTGCCAGTGCCTTATCCGGCATCTCGCAGAAAATTCTAAGAAGCGGTTCTGTACCTGAGAATCTTACACAGATCCATCCCCCATTCTTAAAGTATACCTTACAGCCATCAAGATAGGAAGTCCTCTCCACCTCACACTCGAAGGTCGGAACCACCTTGTCCTCCATGAGGAGCTTCTGGTACTCAGGCTTTTTCTCAGCCCTGAAGGAGAAGTTCTCTTCAAGCATGTAAAAACGCCCGAATTCTTCCTGAATATCGTCGTACATTTCAGATATCTTCTTGCCTGTAACTGCAAGCATCTCAACAAGAAGTGCAGCTGCATATACGCCGTCTTTTCCGTTGATATGTCCTCTTACTGTAAGTCCGCCTGAGGACTCGCCTCCTATGAGGGCATCAGTCTCGGTGATCTTGGCCGAGATGTGCTTAAAACCTACAGGGACTTCATAGCTCTTTTCCCCGAACTTCTCTGCGATCCTGTCGAGCATGTGAGTTGTGCAGAGGTTCCTCACAACCGGTCCGCTCTCGTGTCTGTACTTCACCAGATAGTAATACAGAAGAACCAGGATATCATTGGGAGAAAGATATCTTCCCTTGTCGTCAACAACACCGATCCTGTCGGCGTCTCCGTCTGTTGCGATTCCTATGTCGCACCTGTTGTCGATAACGCAGGTCTTTAGAGGGCTCATGGCTGCCTCATTAGGCGCAGGGAGCTTGCCTCCAAAGAGCGTATCGTGACGGCCGTGAATGGTCTCCATCTCGCATCTCGCTGTAAGGAGTATGGTCTTGATTGCTGTCTCACTTACGCCGTACATAGGGTCAAGCGCAACTCTGAGGGATGCCTTCTTAACCGCTTCCACATCGATCCTGTCCAGGATGTTGTCGATGTATTCGTTGATAGGATAGAACTCTTCAATAAGGCCTGCTGCCTTGGCATCCTCATATTCCATGGAAAGAACAGGGAGAGTCACCTTATCGATATACTCCTCGACCTGCCTTGTCTGCTCTTCATCTGCATCTCTTCCGCCTGCGGTAAAGAGCTTGATGCCGTTGTAAATAGCCGGATTGTGGCTGGCTGTTATCATCATTCCATAGGGAAGATCATGCTTCATAACATAGAACATAACAAGAGGTGTCGGGCTTGACTTATTGATAAGGCTGGCCTTTATTCCTGCTGCTGCGAACACGACTCCTGCCCACTGCATAGCCTCTTTTGATAAAAACCTTCTGTCGTAACCAAGTACGATTCCCTTATCCGCCACGTTCTCATCTTTCATCTTGGCTGCCATGGCACTTGCCAGGATCTGAACATTCTCCTTGGTAAAGCCGTCACCTATGACAGCTCTCCATCCGCCTGTTCCGAATTTGATCATCTCTCTTCCCCCTTTAGTCCCATTACTATATCCACTGCGTGCTCTTCGCCGATGCCAAATACAGGAATCTTTGACGCCTCTCTGCCATCGATATAGATCTTCTTTACACCTTTTTCTACGTGATCGGAATTGATGACACTGATGTTGTATGTTGCACCTCTGAAGACTCTTGAAACCTCAAAGCCATCCCAGCTCTTCGGTATGCACGGGTCAACGACAAGCTCATCAAATCCCGGCCTTATGCCAAGCATATAGTGTGTCATTGCGAAGTATGCCCATCCGCCGCTGCCTGTCATAAACGGGTGATGTGCCCTTCCGTAGGTTGTATGGTCCTTGCCGGAAATGAACTGACAGTAAGAATATGGCTCTGCCCATCTCTTCTCTATGCTGTCGTTCTGATAATACGGGCACAGGCTCTTGTAATATTCAAAGGCTCTCTCGCCGTTGCCCATTCTGCACTCAGCTGACCATACCCATGGATTTGGATGGGAAAAGATACTTCCGTTCTCCTTAAGTCCCGGGTAAACCCTGGTGACAAATCCTACCTCATCGTCGGGCTCCGTGTAAACCGGTGCGTTGAGCATGATTCCGTAAGGTGTTGCCAGCTTATAGTGGATTGAGTCGAGAGCTCTTTTTGCCTTATCATCATCTGCTGCGCCGGAGAGCACTGCCCAGGCGTTGGATTCAAGATGGATCTGACCCTCCTTGTTATCCTTGGTTCCGATCTTTCTTCCGGACTTCGTAAAGCCGCGCAGGTACCAGTCGCCATCCCAGAGGGTGTCATTGAGGCTTTTTTTGAGACCTTCGATCTTCTCTGAGAGCTCTTTTGCAAAAGCAAGGTCACCTGTATATATAGCCGTCTCCTCAAGGCAGATGAGCGCCCTAAAGAGAAGGAATGAAACCAGCGCACTCTCTCCGCCGCCAAGGTTAAGACAGTCGTTCCAGTCAGCGCGAAGTCCTTTACAGATTCCGTTATCGCCAACTTCCTTAAGGGAGAAAAGAACTATCTTCTTCATGTGCTCGTATACGCTGCCCGTTCCGCCGTCGGCGTATCCGTACTCTTTACTGAGGAACTCAAAATCTCCCGTCTCCTTGACGTACTCAACTATTGAAGGAACCAGCCAGAGTGCGTCGTCAGAGCATGCATCCGCAAGTCCGTGGACCTTGGATGCACCCTCTGGCTCGGGTATAACGGTGGGAGACTTGAAGGGTTTTTTCTTCTTTTCTTTTTCTTCTTCAGGCAGGAACCAGCGGGGCTCAAAGAGGTGGATTCCGTATCCGCTGCTTGTAAGAGCGCGAAGAAGTTCAATTATTCTCTTCTTGCAGCCTTCCGGGTTTGAAGCGATTACTGTCATGGCATCCTGAGCTGTATCACGATAGCCAAGACCTGTTCTTCCGCCCACCTCGATGAAGGAAGCAAACCTTGAAAACATTACATTTATCTCTGCCTGATATAAGGTCCAGGTGTTGATCATGACATCCACACCCTTCTCAGGACTCTTTACCGCAAAGCGTCTCTGCTTATCCAGCCAGAAGTTCTTAAGGCCTTCGTAAGCTGCGTCGAGTTTTGCAGGGTCTTTGTACTTTTCCCTGATAGCGTCTGCTTCAGCATATCCGCCCTCTCCGAGGAAATAGATCAGCCTTACCGATTCATCTGGCTTTAGCCTTAAGTTCTTTTGAAGAGAAGCACAATGGTTGCCTCCCTTCTCAAATGAACCGGTAAGACTCCCCCTCTCGACCGCTTTTGGGTTGGTCTCAGTGTTGTAGATTCCGATGAACTCATCCCTTAGGCACTCAAAGCCGTCGGGCTCAAAGTTTGAAGTAAAGTACTGATACCCCTCCTCGTAAAAGAGGTCATAGAGGATGGTACCTTCCTTGTACTCGCTGCCTGCGCAGTAAAGGCTCATCTGGAAATTCTGATTATCTATGGGAACATGATGATACGAAAATTCTGCATAGGAAAAGACAGAGAGATCTCTTTCCTTATCGCTCTGATTAGTAATTACAACATCCCAGATAAGAGCATTGTCTCCTATGGGAATACTGAGTTTCTCGCTTGCCTTAAGGCCTTTGTACTCGCACTCGTAGGTGGTTACGCTCATGCCGTGACGGGTGGTGTACTTTGCCTGATCAAGTGGCTTACCAACCGGCTGCCAGGAGATGCTGAAGTAATCGCCGTCCTCATTATCTCTTATGTAGATGTAGTCACCGGGCCTGTCCATGGGAATCGCATTGCCTCTAAACCTTGTGATCCTGTGGTACTCAGGTGACTTGTAAAAGAGATATCCGCCGGCTGTATGGTTGACAACAGCGCACATATCCTCCACTCCCAGGTAGTTAGTCCAGGATGTGGGAAGGTCAACTCTTTCAATGACGTACTCATTGTTTGCTTCATCAAAGTGTCCGTATCTCATAATTTCCTCCCTTTCTACTTCTGACTATAGTTTAGAAAATCCAGGCAAAAATTAAATGCCCCATTTTGGCTTGTTTTTTGTTCAATGCCAAAATTGGACATGGGGGAGTCAATGGGGACGGTTCAGTGTGAGTCAGTGGGGACGTTTCAGTTTGACTCATTTTGTGAAACAAAATGAGTCAAACTGAAACGTCCCCACTGACTCACACTGAACCGTCCCCACTGACTCCCCCATGTCTTGCCAATCTATGTTATACTGAAAAGACAACCTAAGGTTTGTTTTGAATTTACAAGGCAGGTAATTTATGAATAAAGAAGAACTCAAATTGGAACAAGAGCACTTAACCAATACATATAACAAGCTCCTGGATATGAGAAAAGACTTAGAAGACAAGATCGTATCCCTGGATGAGAAGGCTATGGAGGAAAAGAACGATATCCGCGACAACCTCCGTTTCGACTACGCAGATGACGAGACAGCCTTTGAGACTTTGGGCGAGATTGAAGTCTGGAACAGATATATCGACTCCTACAATGTAGAGGTCAATTCTCTGGGAAAGCGTCTGCGTACCATAACCAAACTTCTGGAGTCACCTTATTTTGCTAAGGTCACCCTTCAGTTCGATCCGTCAGAAGAACCTGAGAGCTACTACATCGGCAGAGCTTCCATCTCCGAGAATCGCTATCAACAAATGATAATCGACTGGAGATCTCCAATCGCGGAAGTTTACTACAATCAGGAAAACGGTCACACCCACTACACCGTGGATGACAGGGAGATTCCTGTGGACCTTAAGCTCCGCAGGCAGTTTGACCTTACCAAGAACAAGCTGAATGCCTATTTTGATACTCAGGTTGCAATTGAAGACCCGATGCTTCTTGCATCTCTTTCAGAGACCAGATCCGACAAGATGCAGGCTATAACCGCTACCATTCAGAAGGAGCAGAACACCATCATCAGATACCCGGATGTTCCGGTTCTTCTTGTTGACGGCATCGCAGGAAGTGGCAAGACTTCCGTACTTCTCCAGCGTATTGCATATCTCTTTTACCAAAAGAGAAATACCCTGCGCCCGGACCAGGTGTGCCTCATGACACTCAATCCCGTATTCAGGGATTATATCGACAACGTACTTCCGGACCTTGGCGAGAGCAATCCCGTAACCGTGACCTGGCAGGAGTTCCTGATGAGGCTCCATGTGCCTTGTGGCGACACCTCACAGGATTACACCGATACAGACAGCCTCCAGAAGATAAAGGATGGGCTGCTGAGCCTTGTGCCTGAGGAAGATGATTTCTTTGATGTTAAGCAGAAAGAAAAGCTCGTTCTGTCAAAGAGCGATATTCTCTCCGTTGTAAGGCGCTTCAACCAGTTCCCTATGGGAGTTCGTCTTATTCAGATTGCATCGGATGAGCTTGAGCAGAGAGCCAAGAACTCTCTTCGCAACATGGATAATAATAGCGGTGAAGAGTCAGAGAGCGCTCCGGGATCCGAGAAGGCCGAGGAAAACCTTATTGAGAACGACTTCGGCGGAGCACTCAGCAACATCAGGCATTGCAGCTGGGTAAATGTTAAGCATGTAGCCCAGAGGATTCTTAAGAGAGATGACATAACTGCTGCCGAGTGGCTTTACACCAAGATTCTCCTGACCGGCATCTGCGATAAAAATATGCGCTATGTAATGGTTGATGAGATTCAGGACTACACCATGGCTCAGCTTCAGGTTCTTTTCAAATATTATCCGAATGCGCGCTTCATGCTGCTGGGAGATGAGTTCCAGTCAATCCGCAGGGGGACACTGACCTTTGACGCTATTGAAGAATTTGCGAAAAATGAGAATAAGTCTTTTGCCCTGCTGCCTCTTATGACCAGCTACAGATGCTCGCCCGAGATCACGGACAAGTTTGCAGCAATTCTCCCGGATGCCAAGAAAATGCTGGTATCCTCAGTAAAACGTCCCGGGGAAAAGACCTTTAGCAAGGCCTTTGGTACTGACAAAGAGTACTATGCAGAGCTTAAAAAGCTTATAAAAGAATATTCAGAGATGAAGGGGCTTACTGCTGTTATCTGCAGAAATCCTCTTAACATCGAAAAGATCATTTCTGCTCTCGGAAAAGATGCGCCATCTGAAATAACTCTTCAGGATGCTCTTCCGGAGAGCGGAGCTTTCCTTATTGAACTTGCTCTTGCCAAGGGACTGGAGTTCGACCACGTGATCCTGGCAGATGCTGATGAAGAAAACTATCCAAGCGATGAGATCGGCGATCACTGCCTGTACACTGCAATGTCAAGAGCGACTCAGCACCTGGCAATTTTGGCAAAGGGCAAACTGGCAAAGAAAGCATAAATGAACCCTGGGGACGGAGTCAAGGGCTCACTTTTGATCCCTGGGGACGGAGTCAAGGGCTCATTTTTCTAGAAGGAAAACGCAGTATTGGTGCGATTCTTTTTTGAAAAATGAGCCCTTGACTCCGTCCCCAGGGTCCAAAAATGAGCTGCTGACTCCGTCCCCAGGGTTCATTTTCAGTTTTCAACTACTATATCAATATCTCCGGACCCGGTTCTGATCACACAATTTCCGCCGTTTCCATCACCCGGTACATTCACATCACCGCTGCCGGCCTTAGCATCAAAGGATTTGGCTGTCTTAACAGATCCTGTAATATCTCCGCTTCCTGTCTTGAAGTTCATTCCAAGACTGTCACACCTCTTTAAGAAAATATCACCGCTTCCTGTAGAAGCTTCCATGGATGCTGAAGCGATCACATCTGTCAGGAACAGTTTGCCGCTGCTGGATTTTGCAAAAAAGTCTCTGGAGCATTCAAGATTTTCTACGGAAATATCTCCACTTCCTACAGTGATATTAGCTGATTTACATCTTGATTCCGCAAGCCAAAGCTGTCCGCTGCCAAGCTTTGCATTTATCTCATCTGCCTTAACCTTGAAGATATATCCATCTCCGCTTCCCATTGCTACGTTAACATCCCGGAAAGTAAATGCATCCTCCATCTTGATGTCTCCGCTTCCGATGTGGATCTTAAGGTTCTGGTATTCATCCTCAGGAAGATAAAGCTGTGAGGTGAAATCGTTAACTGAAAAGAGCCCATCGAGATTCATAACACGACTATCAAATTTTTCTTCAATCTTCAAAGTCTTGCCACTTACAGAAACATTGAACTTGACATTGTCGTTCTCGCCACAGATAAGATAAGACTTGTTGTTATCGGACTTTTTGAACTCAAGATTCTGATCACCTAAATCTATATCAATATTCTCAAAATTCTCTGTAATGTCTTTAGTTACTGCTTCGTACTGATTATGTATAACAGATTCCTTAATATCTCCAGCAGCTGCTCTGAATGATGCAGCAGCCATTACAAGTCCTGTAATAAGCAGCATTGATGCTACAATTATCGCCATCTTCTTCTCAACTCTCATCAGATTTACCTCCTACAAACATCTTCTTTATACCAACCGCCATTTTCTTGCTCAAAAACAGCATTCCTCTTGTCACCTGATTAAATCCAAAGAACAGCAAAATCCCAAGTCCAATCAGCGCCATTCCGCATCCGATAAAGAATGTCATTACCGGTACGCCTCCTGTCTGAATAATAGCTCCGATAACTCCTGCAATTCCGCTTACGAATACCGAAAGATCTATCACATAAAGAGAAAGAATTATTATCCAGAAGCACAGATACAGCACCAGACAAACAACAATAAATGATAGAAGCAGCGGAAGCCAAACCGGCGATCCCAAGATCAGCAGAATGATCTCCCATGCTTTGAATGATCTCTTCGGTGTGATCTTCTCTTTTACAATCCTTGTTATCGGAATCTCTTCAAGGATCTTGCCTCTTATCTCTTCTATACTTCCAAGTGCCGCAACCGCTTCCTCTTCAGGCATTCCGTCTTCTATGCGGTCATCGATCATCTCTGTATAAAAGTCCACAGATCTCTTGATATCTTCCTGTGAAAGCCCCATCAGCCCTGCGGAGAGCTGATTTACAAACTCTATCTTATTCATGCGCATCCTCCCTCGTCACAAATTCATAGATCTTCATCAGTTCCTTCCACTCTTCCTCAAATGCCTTAAGTCTGGAAAGTCCTGCATCCGTTATGTGGTAATACTTCCTTAGCCTTCCGTTATGCTCAGCCGATCTGACCGTTAAGAGCTGCTGATTCTCCAGGCGTCGAAGTATAGGGTAAAGAGTTGACTCCGATATCTCTACGTATGAACTCATATCCTTGACTATCTGATATCCGTAGGAGTCTTCACTCTTGATGGCAGCCAGAACACATACATCCAAAAGTCCTCGCTTCATTTGATTTTCCATCGCATTACCTCCTGTTACACAATACTATATGTCACATAGTATTATGTGTCAAGCACTATTTTCAAAAAATAAAAAAGAGTCAGTGAGAAACGTCCCCACTGACTCACTGACTCTATATCCAATTTACTTAAAACATCTGGCTGAATGTAAAATGCTGAAACATCAGATCCGCTCCGGCCATGCACATTGCAAAGAACGCCAGGAAAAACATAAGAACTATGGCTGCCTTATCATAGACAACACTTTCGGGTTTAAGATTTGATGCCAGTACTTCAACGCCAAGCCCTATAAGAATCAAAGGCCACAGCTTAAATATCACATCATAGCTTATTACGCTTAAGAACAAGTGAAGTATAAACATAACTCCGAATGCAATAAACGCAAATCCGGTGGTTATGGATCCCACTCTATGGGTTCTTACAATCTCCATATCACGCCTCCTTTGAATTAAGGCTCTTATCCTCTATCTGAGCAATATCTGCAATAGGCTTTACATCTGCATCAGATGTGGTATCCAGCTCTTTTTTCTTACCTACTACCATCCTGATACCTACAATAACCATAAGGATAGAGATTACCACCTGAGGAATATTGCTAAGTGCAGGATAGATATCATCCCAGTATCCTTCAGGGATCAGACGATACAGTATACCGGAGAAATAATCCCAGATTAGGGCTGCGCCGATCACGATGAGAGCTGCTGCGATCCATTTCTTAGCAGTCTTACCTGAAACCTTACTGAAGTTAAGGTCTGAGAACTCTTCCCAGATATATTTGTCTGTCATTGCATCAAAGGTCATATCATCCATACCCGCATAATTTCTTGCATGGAAGAATCCATAGAACCACATTACTGCGCAGATTGGCATCAGGAAATCAAGACCTCCATAAATAACGACCAGTGCGAAGGGCAACAGGAAAAACAGCATCAGGCTAAAGCCGTTTTTCATGAATCCCATGTACATCTCTGCTGCTCCGGGCAGGAATGAAAATAAAAATGTAAAAAATCTGTTCTTCTTTTTCTGTTTCATTGTATATACCTCCAACTTTACTCAAACCAGTTTTTAATATGCGACTGTATAAAAGCTTCTGTTTCTTCCAAATGACCTGTATTAGAGTTTTTCTGTAAAACCTCTTCTTTGGTAGGGGCAGGTCTGCTTGATAGGACTTCTTCTCTTGATACTACATTTCTTGTTAAGACAGCTTCCTCTCTTGACGGAATGCCCACCTTTGTTTCAGGAATGAAAGGAACTATGCAGACAATGGCAATTGCTGCAGCTACCGCAAATGCGACACGCAAGCAGTATGTACTGAACTCTACTGTTTTCCTGCGCTTCTTGTGCTCTACGAAAGATATAACTTTTCTCTCGATACCTGCCGGTGCCTGAACAAGCTCTTTTCCCTCTACATCCATGATCAGTTTGCTCAGCTCATCATCGCTTAGATAGGGTATTATCTTATCTTTATCGCTCATGCAAGTAGGTCCTCCTTCCTTATAGTTTTCTTTAGCATTTCTCGCGCTCTGTAGATATGCGACTGTACAGTCTTAAGTGGTACCCCGATTCGAATCGAGATTTCTTTTGCCGTAAGGCCCTCTTCAAAATGGAGCTTAACCGGCGTCCTGTATGGTTCCGAAAGTCCATCGCAGCTGTTTCTGAAAGCCTCCATGATGTCTGCTGCAACGAACTGTTCCAATGGTCCGTCCCGTCCTGACCCTTGAGTTTGTGGCAGCTCATCATTTGGAGTCGCCACAGCCCGTCTCTCAGCTGCCCTTAAGTAGTCGATGCACTTGTTGCTTGCAATCCTGCACAGCCAGGCCTTTTCTGAAGAACCATCGAACTCATTTATATGTTCATAGGCCGAAATAAAGGTTTCCTGCGTGATATCCTCCGCGGCAAAATAATCACCGGTCAGCTTAAGACATACAGAGAAAACAAGATTCTTGTACGTGCTCATCAGCTCTATTAACTTTTCCTTAGAATCTGTTTTCCCCATCTTTTTTTCCTTTATTTCGCTCTCCTCATATAATATAACGAATCACGCACATAAAAGTCTGCAAAAAAATACGACTTACAGAAATTTTTCTGTAAGTCGCATGATCATAATCCTTTCTTTTTCTCATCATACATAGCAGCGTCGGCCTTCTCAATCAGGTCTTTTAACGAATCATCATCATCCAGGTCAGCAATACCTATGCTGATTGTCAGGTCAAATGGAAGCTTTTCCTCCTCTGCAAGTTCCGCAAGCCTTGCATTTATGTTGTTCTTTAGCTCCTCGTTTGTCGCACCACCTTCTGAAGAGGCCAAAACAACAAATTCATCACCGCCATACCTTGCAATGATAGCCCGACGCCCTGAGTGCTTGCAGCCTTCGCGCAGTGCCTTAGCAATCAGTTTAAGAGCGTTGTCTCCCTGCAGATGTCCATAGGTGTCGTTGATGTGTTTGAAATGATTAGCATCTACCAAAAGGAGATATATCTTTTCCTGCTCGCCCTTGCCCCTCTTTAGCTGCTCAAAGGAAAGATTAAGCTGTTTCCTGTTATTGAGACCGGTGAGCGGATCAAGTGAAATCAGCTCATCAACCCATATAAGATACAGCACAAGCGTCGCCAGAGACATAGCCACGCAGGCTACAGGTAATCTGGGATAGATAAACTGTATGATTCCAGCCACACCCGGCGCAACCGGAAAAAGAAGTAGCCGGATCAGTACTTTTTTATCCTGCTTAGTGTCTTTTCTGATGATGTTTAGAATGATCCTGATCCATGCCAGGGCAATGTATGAATATGACAATACATAAGTAAGAATAAACAGTGGTCCTCTGTGATATGTTCCGTCATCACCAAAATAAAACAGATATTTGCCAAAAAGATTGCCCAAGAGCAAAATACCCATGAGCCACATGAGTATTGCTGACTGCCTGACCCTTCTCATATCCTTGGCAAAACTTGTATCACGGATAAGTTCAAAATATAGAAACCAAAAGAAGCACATGCTTGATGTAGCGAAAAAATAGACAGTCTTACAGGCAACAAGAATCCTTCCATCGCCCGGAATAACATGATTAAGCACCATTTGAGACCAGGTGTCCGAAATGAAGAAAACCATCTCCGATATGATGGACATGACAAAATTTCTCTGAGCCACCATCTTGGATAGTCCCCGCGTTTTGTGAAGGATGATCCATATCAGTATCAGAGAAAACAGATTCAGTTCAAGATATAGAATCGCATATTCTATGTTTGCATCCATAGAATAATTATACTCTATTTTCCGTAGATTAGTGTTCTCTGATTTTACTGCTCACCAATATATTCAAAACTAATCCCATCATCATGAGATACGTAAAGCCCCGATGGGTGCTTTTCAAGCTCCTCGTTATAATAATCCCCAGAATATTGGCTCTGCCCCACCAGCATATAGAGATCCTCGCCATCTTTCCAGACCTTTTCAGGAATTGTGAATGGGTTATAGATGCTTCCATCTGCCAGTTTGACCTTGGCTGAAGGGTAATTTATCTGGGTAAAAGACCTTCCTCCGTCCGCCGTTCTGTAGAGAAGAGCGTCATCTCCTCCGTTATAGGTAAGGCATGAAAATCCAAGATTGGTATCATCAATAAACTCAATCCAGCTCGCTGCTCCGCCGCTTCCGCAGTAGGGATCGTCATTGACCAGCACAACCTTTCCGTCGCTGTCTCTCTTGGCTGTAAGCACGTAGTAACTGCTTCCTGCTGCCCTGTCGACAGGTATCATTCCATATGTAATTCCATCTTCGCTTGTATAGGAGCACTCCGCTTCATAGTCCTCGTACCCCTCTCCGCTGCCGTCATCCTCAAATGCAAGCTTCTCATAATCTGCAGGTATCATAACCTGATAATCTGTAGCATTCAGTTTCTCATCCAGAAAGCTGTACAGTCCTTCATACAGAGCCTCTCTGTCATACCCTCCGCTGATATATGGAGACGGGTCAAAAGACACTTCTGAAGGATACATGCTTATGATGATCTCCTTGTACAGCCACGGAGCTTCATCATACGGAATCTCCGACAGACATATCTCCATCCACTCGCATATATCATCGCAAAACCAGTTCATATCCTGCATTCCGTTCTCATCCAGGATTGGAACCATCACAGTCCCCATCAAAGTCTCGCTGCACTCTCTGTCCTTCCAGTAAAGCGCCCTCTGGATTTTCTCCGGAAATGTATCCTCAGCCAGACCGATAAACTTATAAAGCAGCTGATTCTCATGCATCTTCTGCTGCGTTTCTTCATCAGTCTCTTCGCTTGTATCTACCGCTGCCTGATCCTCTATATTCTGTTCCGATATTGCCTCATTTTGAGAAGAGCATGCAGATAGAGTAAGCATGCCCAAAAGAACTATTCCAACAATCCTTGTTTTCATAACACCACTCCTTAACCATTAATCCCCCTATACAAGATTAATGATCCCTGGGGACGGAGTCAAGGGCTCATTTTTTGAACCCCGGGGACGGAGTCAGTGGCTCATTTTGCAGCGAACATTTCTTCTGCCATTCCAAACAGTTCATCTGCTGTCATATCAAGGTCAAAGCCCATCAGAATATATGTGATTCCATCAAGCTCAAAATCCACGCTGCTCACATAATAAGTCTCGCGTACATCGCTACCTGAACTAATAAAGAAGTGTTCATCCATGTATGAATAATCTCGCTTTCAGTTTCTTTTAGAAGACCTTCTACCTATAATACGATTTAGATAAAAGAAAATGGACACCATACCAAAAATAGTGCCCAGATCATAACTTTCTATTACTGCCTTATTATCATATCTTCCAACGGGTTCATCGATTCATATAAAAGGTTACAATCTCTACGTTCCCATCCATCCTTTTTTCCCCTAAACTGAACCCACATTTCTCAGTGTAGAACTTAACATTCTGGCGCTTGTCTGCAGGTGTAACTAAGGTGATCTCTTTCCAATCAGAGCAGACAGATAACATGTACTTGAATGCCTCTGTTCCTATTCCCATTCCTTGATATTCCGGTATAACACACAGGCAGCCAAGGTAGTATCGTCCATCTCCTTCGTTTTTGAAAGAAAGCGCCCCGATTGGAGTATTATCACCTAAAATGAGGTATTTCGTAAAATTCTCAAAAGATTGTTCCATATGTTCTTTTGTCTGTCCATAAGCAGGGCACTCCCCATAAAAGACATAATCATCATAAAATGAAGCATTATATATATTAACCAACAGCTCTGCGTCTTCTTTGACCGCTTGTCTATATTTTATCGTCATGATTTGCCCCCAAAATCTTCTACTATTCTCGTGTTAATATAATTTTCTCTCCGTTCTTGTAACTAACATGTTCGCTATCTGCCTTAAATCCCTGCTTTTTCATCACCTTGATCAAGGTATACATGAAGAAACCATGTGTGACTATTGCACAATTCTCATTTAGTCGATACCACCGTTTTTTCTAAAACTCTCCGCATTCTACAATTTCAAAGCAGCAATTATTTCTTCTCCATCCATATCCCCAGTCTCTATAAATCCAAAAGACTCATAAAGAGCTTTTGCCACTTTATTGTCCGGTTCATATGATAACCAGCAATATTCTGCCCTGCCACAAGGAAATGTCTTTATGAATTCAAGAGCAAGTTCTATTGCTTTTCTGCCATAACCCTTTTGCTGATATTTCTTGTCTATCATAAGACGCCAAAGATTATAGTTGTTGTCTGCAATTGCTGGTGCATCATCCCAATAGTCATCTTTGTCATATCCAATCATAACGAAACCCACTGGAGTATCGTCATCATAAATACCAAAAGGATAAGCGTAACCATTATTGGTGATAGTCGTATAAGCCTCAATAATACTGACATCATTAGCAGCGACAAATTCTCTCTGCTCATCATTAACAGATAGTTTTAATATATCCCAAACATTTTTACCATTTATCTTTTCAATTCTTAGCATACGGTTATCCCCCAACAAATTTCACTCATGTCTCCCTCAGACACATGCTTAAATCATATCATAATTAGAACAAGATTATAGCTCGGAAATTAAGATACGGTTTTACAAAATCTCATCTATCATTATATCCATGCAGAAAGTGGTTTGCATTATCACCCTTATCCCTGCATTTTTCTTGAAAATGACTCAAATAGGTATTTGGATGTGATTTAGTCAACATTTTTGTCCTTTTTCTTACAATTCTCAATGGAAAAAGTGACTAAGAAAATGATATAAACACATCATAGTCACTTGTAACTCTAAGAACTAGGATAAATGAGGGGTAAATAGTGTCTAAGAACATGAAAAAGAGATTCCTTAGTCACTTTTTCACTTTTAGATCAAAATATAGCTTTCATGGCAACGGTACTAAATATTTCGATACCTTTACGCAAACAAAAAAGAGCTCCAAGCACAAGGCTTGAAGCTCTTTATAAATTCAGTGATCATGCAATCTGATAAGAATTACTCAACGATTGTAGCAACCTTACCTGATCCAACTGTACGTCCACCCTCACGGATAGCGAACTTAAGACCCTGCTCCATAGCGATAGGGTGAATAAGCTCGATAGACATTGTTACGTGGTCACCAGGCATGCACATCTCAACACCATCAGGGAGGTTGCAGACACCTGTAACGTCAGTTGTTCTGAAGTAGAACTGAGGTCTGTAGTTTGTGAAGAAAGGTGTATGACGGCCACCCTCGTCCTTAGTAAGAACGTAAACCTCAGCAGTGAACTTTGTGTGGCATGTTACTGTGCCAGGCTTTGTTACAACCTGACCTCTCTGGATACCATCACGGTCAACACCACGGAGAAGAAGTCCTACGTTGTCACCAGCCTCGCAGTAGTCCATAGTCTTTCTGAACATCTCGATACCAGTACATACAGACTTAGATGTCTCTTCCTTAATACCAACGATTTCGATTTCGTCGTTGAGGTTAAGGTGACCTCTCTCTACTCTACCTGTAGCAACTGTTCCACGTCCTGTGATTGTGAATACGTCCTCAACAGGCATAAGGAAAGGCTTATCTGTCTCACGAGTAGGTTCAGGAATGTATGAATCAACTGTATCCATAAGCTCCATAACCTTGTCGCCCCACTCAGACTTAGGATCCTCAAGAGCCTTAAGAGCTGAACCACGGATGATAGGTGTGTCATCTCCAGGGAACTCATACTCTGTAAGAAGGTCTCTGATCTCCATCTCTACGAGATCAAGAAGCTCAGGATCGTCAACCATATCGCACTTGTTCATGAATACGATGATGTAAGGAACACCAACCTGACGAGCAAGAAGAACGTGCTCCTTAGTCTGTGCCATAACACCGTCAGTAGCAGCAACAACGAGGATAGAACCATCCATCTGAGCTGCACCTGTGATCATGTTCTTAACGTAGTCAGCGTGGCCAGGGCAGTCAACGTGAGCGTAGTGTCTGTTAGCTGTCTCGTACTCGATGTGAGCAGAGTTAATTGTGATTCCACGCTCTTTCTCTTCTGGAGCCTTATCGATCTGATCAAATGCAACAGCAGGTGAAAATCCTCTGTCAGCAAGAACAGTTGTGATAGCTGCTGTAAGAGTTGTCTTACCATGGTCAACGTGTCCGATTGTACCAATGTTTACGTGTGGCTTACTTCTGTCAAACTTAGCTTTTGCCATTTTTAAATATCCTCCTTAAGGTGAAATGTTGTTAATAAACATTTTCATACATAATTTAACCGACTATATCGATTATATTAAAAGTTTGCCGTGAAATCAAGCGTTAACTATGATTTCACGGGACTTTTCTATTAATTTAATGATCAGTTGCCCTTATTTGAAAGAACTTTATCCTGAACATTCTTAGGAACCGGAGCATACTTCTCGAAGAACATTGAGTAGTTACCACGTCCCTGAGTTCTTGAACGAAGGTCTGTAGCATAGCCGAACATCTCAGCAAGAGGCACATGTGCTCTTACGATCTTTCCGCCGCCAAGATCATCCATACCTTCAACCTGTCCACGACGAGAGTTAACGTCACCGATAACATCTCCCATGTACTCCTCAGGCATAGTAACCTCAACCTTCATGATAGGCTCAAGAAGAACAGGTGCTCCCTTCTGCATAGCATCCTTGAATGCCATAGATCCGGCAATGTGGAATGCCATCTCAGATGAGTCTACCTCGTGGTATGATCCGTCGTAAACTGTAGCATGTACACCAACAACAGGATATCCACCAAGTGTTCCGGCCTTCATAGCCTCTTCGATACCTTCGCTGATTGGCTGGATGAATTCCTTAGGAATAGCACCACCAACAACTTCGCTATCAAACTGGTAAAGGTTATCGCCGTTAGCATCCATAGGCTCGAAACGAACCTTACAGTGTCCGTACTGACCACGTCCACCGGACTGCTTAGCATACTTAGACTCAACGTCTACAGCCTTTGTAAGGGCCTCTCTGTAAGCAACCTGAGGTGCACCAACGTTAGCCTCAACCTTATACTCTCTAAGAAGTCTGTCAACGATGATATCAAGGTGAAGCTCACCCATACCAGCGATGATTGTCTGACCTGTCTCAGGATTTGTATGAGCTCTGAATGTAGGATCCTCTTCAGCAAGCTTCATAAGAGCCTCATCAAGCTTCTGCTGACCAGCCTTAGTCTTAGGCTCGATAGCAAGCTCGATAACGGGATCAGGGAACTCCATTGACTCAAGGATAACAGGGTTCTTCTCATCACAGAGAGTATCACCTGTTACTGTGTTCTTAAGACCAACAGCAGCAGCGATATCACCTGAATATACCTTATCAAGGTCTGATCTCTTGTTAGCATGCATCTGAAGGATACGTCCAAGACGCTCCTTGCTGTCCTTAGTACTGTTAAGTACGTAAGAACCTGAATTAGCTGTTCCACGGTATACACGGAAGAATGCAAGCTTTCCTACGAAAGGATCGCTGACAATCTTGAATGCAAGAGCTGCGAATGGGCCATCATCTGTTGACTCAACCTCGATCTCATTACCTTCCATATCTGTACCCTTACAAGCAGGGATATCAAGAGGTGAAGGCATGAACTCGATAACAGCATCAATAAGCTTCTGGATACCTCTGTTTCTGTGAGCTGAACCACAGCAAACAGGGAAAGCCTTACACTCGCAAGTTGCCTTACGAAGTGCTGCCTTAAGATCAGCAACTGAAGGCTCCTCACCCTCAAGGTACTGCATCATAAGGTCTTCATCAAGATCGCAGATCTTCTCAACGAGTTCGCCGTGATAAAGCTCAGCGTCATCCTTGAGTTCAGCAGGGATCTCACCAATAGTAACATCCTCGCCCTTATCATCGTTGTAAATGTAAGCCTGCATCTCGAAAAGATCGATAATTCCCTGGAACTGATCCTCAGCTCCGATAGGGATTTCAATCATAATAGCATTTTTCTTAAGTCTGTTACGGATCTGCTCAACAGCTCCGTAATAGTTAGCGCCGATGATATCCATCTTGTTGATGAATGCCATACGAGGAACATTAAATCCATCAGCCTGTCTCCATACGTTCTCAGACTGAGGCTCAACGCCTTCCTTAGCACTAAATACTCCAACTGCACCATCAAGTACACGAAGTGAACGCTCAACCTCAACAGTGAAGTCTACGTGACCAGGAGTATCAATGATATTGATACGATGCTCTAAAGCACCTGGCTTAGCCTTACCGTTCTCCTGAAGTGTCCAGTGGCAAGTTGTAGCTGCAGATGTGATTGTGATACCACGCTCCTGCTCCTGTTCCATCCAGTCCATGGTAGCAGTACCTTCGTAGGTCTCACCAATCTTGTAGTTAACACCGGTATAGTAAAGAATACGCTCTGTAAGAGTAGTCTTACCAGCATCAATATGAGCCATGATACCGATGTTCCTAGTTCTCTCCAATGGGTATTGTCTATCAGCCAAAGGTATTTCCTCCTATAATAATTAAACCATAGTCAACTCACATTCAGATAAAGATTAGAATCTGTAGTGTGAGAATGCCTTGTTTGCTTCTGCCATCTTGTGCATGTCTTCTTTTCTCTTTACAGCTGCACCAGTATTGTTGTATGCATCCATAATCTCTGAAGCGAGTCTGTCAACCATTGTCTTCTCGCCTCTAGCACGTGAGAAATTAACAAGCCAACGAAGAGCAAGAGCCTGACGTCTATCTGGTCTAACCTCGATAGGAACCTGGTATGTAGCACCACCAATACGTCTAGCTTTTACCTCGAGAGCAGGCATGATGTTGTTCATGGCTCCCTCGAATACTTCAAGAGCAGGCTTTCCAGCCTTCTCCTCTACCTGTGCGAATGCTCCGTATACGATCTTCTGGGCAACGCCCTTCTTGCCATCAAGCATAACTGTGTTGACAAGCTTGGTTACAACCTTGTTATCGTATAAAGGATCCGCTAATACGTCACGTTTTACAATATGTCCTTTACGCGGCACGGTTCTTCCCTCCTTTAGAATTGCAATGATAGTAATAAATCACTGCTTACTACAATCATCGGTACTCACTAATTTAGTGTACGTGCGGTATCTTACTTCTTTATATAGAATAGAACACCAACACTTTAAAAAATTAGATCTGTTGTTAAATTACTTCTTGGCTGCTTTAGGTCTCTTAGCGCCATACTTAGAACGAGCCTGTTTTCTGTCGGCTACGCCTGCTGTATCAAGAGTACCTCTGATGATGTGATACCTTGTACCAGGCAGATCCTTTACTCTTCCGCCACGGATGAGAACAACGCTGTGCTCCTGAAGGTTGTGTCCCTCACCAGGAATGTAGCTTGTAACCTCGATACCGTTAGAAAGACGTACTCTGGCGATTTTTCTCAGAGCAGAGTTAGGCTTCTTAGGTGTAGCTGTCTTAACAGCTGTGCAGACACCACGCTTCTGAGGAGAAGCTGTTGCTGTTGCCTTCTTGTGAAGAGAGTTGAAGCCCTTCTGAAGAGCAGGAGCAGTAGACTTCTTAACAGATGTCTGACGACCCTTTCTAACTAACTGGTTAAATGTTGGCATTCTTTTTACCTCCTATTTTGATATATGCATAAGACAAAGGGGCATAATTACCCCTTTGTCAATACACGCAATTATGAATTATATATTTCTTTATTTTTGTTGTCAACTAAAATTTTTATGACAACCTCGGATTACTCCTCGATATCGGAATCATCCATATCATCAGCATCATCAACAACCTTAGCGCCTTCAAGTCTGTCATCATCGAAATCTCTTCTTCTCTTCTTGAGAATGAGCTTCTCGGGATCCTTGAAGTTTGCATCAGTATTAAGTGCTGTGCTTCTGTATCTCTTCATTCCGGTTCCGGCAGGAATCAGCTTACCGATGATAACGTTCTCTTTAAGTCCGATAAGTGGATCAACCTTACCCTTGATAGCTGCATCTGTAAGAACCTTGGTTGTCTCCTGGAAGGAAGCAGCTGAGAGGAATGAGTTGGTAGCAAGAGCTGCCTTGGTAATTCCGAGGATTACCTGTTTTCCTTCAGCAGGCTTTTTGCCTTCTGAGATAAGAGCCTCGTTGCTGTCCTCGAAATCAAGAACATCTACAAGAGTTCCGGGAAGGAAATCTGTATCTCCGCTCTCATCGATTCTTACCTTCTTGAGCATCTGACGAACAATAACCTCGATGTGCTTGTCGCAGATATCAACACCCTGAAGACGATATACTCTCTGAACTTCTCTGAGGAGATAATCCTGTACTGCACGGATTCCCTTGATCTTGAGAAGATCATGAGGATTTACTGAACCTTCTGTGAGTTCATCACCGGCCTCGATGTTTGTATCATCAAGAACCTTAATACGTGATCCGTAAGGGATGAGGTAAGCCTTTGACTCACCTGTCTCGTCGTTAGTTACGACAACCTCACGCTTCTTCTTTGTATCTCTGATCTCAACATGTCCGTCAAGCTCTGAGATAATAGCAAGTCCCTTAGGTTTTCTTGCCTCGAAAAGCTCCTCTACACGGGGAAGACCCTGTGTGATATCACCACCGGCAACACCACCGGTGTGGAAGGTTCTCATTGTAAGCTGTGTACCGGGCTCACCGATTGACTGAGCAGCGATGATACCTACTGCCTCACCGACCTGAACAGCCTCACCTGTTGCCATGTTAGCGCCGTAGCACTTAGCACAGATACCGTTGTGTGAACGGCATGTAAGGATTGTTCTGATCTTAACTGCCTCTACCGGGCCGCCCTTACTGTTAACGCCAACTGAAAGGATCTTAGCTGCACGAGAAGGAGTGATCATGTGATTCTTCTTAACAATTACGTTTCCGTCCTTGTCCTTGATGGTCTCACATGCATATCTTCCTGTGATTCTGTCCTCAAGTGGCTCGATTGTTTCTTTTCCATCAACGAAGGCCTTAACTGTCATGCCGGGAATTACTTCCTTGCCTTCACAGCAATCAACCTCACGAATGATAAGTTCCTGTGATACGTCAACCATTCGACGTGTAAGGTATCCTGAATCGGCTGTACGAAGAGCTGTATCAGAAAGTCCCTTACGAGCACCGTGAGCTGACATGAAGTACTCCAGAACGTCAAGTCCTTCACGGAAGTTTGACTTGATAGGAAGTTCGATTGTACGTCCTGTTGTATCAGCCATAAGTCCACGCATACCTGCCAGCTGCTTGATCTGCTGGTTACTACCACGGGCACCGGAGTCAGCCATCATGTAGATGTTGTTGTACTTATCAAGACCTGCAAGCAGCTCCTCTGTGAGCTTCTTATCTGTGTCCATCCATGTATTAACAACTTCGCTGTAACGCTCCTCGTCTGTAATAAGACCTCTGCGGTAGTTAGCTGCGATAGCATCAACTGTAGCCTGTGCTTCATCAAGAAGCTGCTGCTTCTGCTCAGGCACTGTCATATCAGCGATAGAAACTGTCATGGCAGCACGTGTTGAGTAGTGGTAACCTGTAGCCTTGATGTTATCAAGAACCTCAGCAGTAGCAAATGTTCCGTGAGTATTGATCATCTTGGTAACGATCTGCTTAAGCTGTTTCTTACCAACCATGAAGTCAACTTCAAGCTTAAGGTAATTCTCAGGTACACTTCTGTCTACATATCCAAGATCCTGAGGAATGATCTCATTGAACAGGAATCTTCCAAGTGTAGACTCTACAAGACCGGATACAGTCTCGCCTTCGGCGTTAACCTTCTCCATTCTGATCTTGATCTTAGTCTGAAGTGTGATATATCCGTTTTCGTAAGCAAGGATAGCTTCGTCAACACTCTTGAAGCACTTACCCTCACCAAGGGCTCCGGGTCTCTCCTGTGTAAGGTAGTAAATACCAAGTACCATATCCTGTGTAGGTACGTTTACAGGGCCACCGTCTGAAGGCTTAAGTAAGTTGTTAGGTGAGAGCATAAGGAATCTGCACTCAGCCTGAGCCTCTACTGACAACGGAAGGTGAACAGCCATCTGATCACCGTCGAAGTCGGCGTTGAAAGGTGTACATGCAAGAGGATGAAGCTTAATAGCCTTACCTTCTACAAGAATTGGCTCAAATGCCTGAATACCAAGTCTGTGAAGTGTGGGAGCACGGTTAAGCATTACAGGGTGCTCTTTGATAACATCCTCAAGAACGTCCCAAACCTGCTCATCAAGACGCTCTACAAGCTTCTTGGCATTCTTGATATTCTGTGAAATTCCTCTGGATACAAGCTCCTTCATAACGAAAGGCTTGAACAGCTCGATAGCCATTTCCTTAGGAAGACCACACTGATAAATCTTAAGTTCAGGTCCTACAACGATAACGGAACGTCCTGAATAGTCAACACGCTTACCAAGAAGGTTCTGACGGAAACGTCCGCTCTTACCTTTGAGCATGTCTGAAAGAGACTTAAGAGCTCTGTTTCCGGGTCCGGTAACAGGTCTTCCTCTTCTACCGTTATCGATAAGTGCATCAACAGCTTCCTGAAGCATTCTCTTCTCGTTACGAACGATGATGTCAGGAGCACCGAGATCAAGAAGTCTCTTAAGTCGATTATTTCTGTTGATAATTCTTCTGTAAAGATCGTTAAGATCTGATGTAGCAAAACGTCCACCGTCAAGCTGTACCATAGGACGAAGATCCGGTGGAATTACAGGGATGCAATCCATGATCATCCATGCAGGGTCATTACCTGACTCTCTGAAAGCTTCTACAACTTCCAGTCTCTTGATGATTCTTGCTCTCTTCTGTCCGCTTGATGTATCAAGGCCTTCCTTGAGCTCTTTGTACTCAGCCTCAAGGTCGATAGCCTGAAGAAGTTCTTTAATGGACTCAGCACCCATTCCTGCACGGAACTTGCTGCCGAACTCTTCTCTTGCATCCTGGAACTCTTTCTCTGAGAGAACCTGCTTGTACTCCAGTGTTGTATCACCTGGATCAAGTACTATATAGGAAGCGAAGTAAAGAACCTTCTCAAGTACACGGGGTGACAGGTCAAGGATAAGTCCCATTCTGCTGGGAATTCCCTTGAAGTACCAAATGTGTGATACAGGAGCTGCGAGCTCAATGTATCCCATTCTCTCACGACGTACGCTGCTCTTTGTGATCTCAACACCACATCTGTCGCAGACAACGCCCTTATATCTAATCTTTTTATACTTACCGCAGTGGCACTCCCAATCCTTGGTTGGTCCAAAGATTCTTTCGCAGAACAGACCGTCCTTCTCAGGCTTAAGTGTTCTGTAGTTGATGGTCTCAGGCTTTGTTACCTCACCTCTGTTCTCCTCATCAACCTTGTGGGCCCAGCTCCTGATCTTCTCAGGAGATGCAAGGCCAATCTTGATTGAATCAAAGGTCATAGGCTGATAAGTCTGCTGCTGTGATGGTCTACCACTTGAAGCTTCATTTATTGCTTTATTCATAGTTGAATCAGACATTCGTTAACCTCTTTTCTGTAAGTAGTCGTTAATTACCGGTTAATCAATTACTCGTCAAAAGACTCTTCAGCGTCCTCAAATGACTCATCAGAATCAAAATCATCTACCTGCTCATCTTCGAGTTCGCCTTCATCGTTGAAACTCTGTTTTGTAAAGCCGTTAGCTTCAAATGACTCCTGCTTGTAATCGCGTCCTGATGTATCGCCTTCAATCTCGTAGCGGTAATCAGAATCTGTGTAATCAACGCTCTCCATGATCTCTACCTCAGTATTGTCCTCGCGAAGAACCTTGATATCCAGACCAAGTGACTGGAGCTCTTTCAAAAGAACCTTGAATGACTCAGGCACGCCTGGCTCAGGGATGTTGTCTCCCTTGATGATTGCTTCGTAAGTCTTAACACGACCGATAACATCGTCAGACTTAACTGTAAGGATTTCCTGAAGTGTATAAGCTGCACCGTAAGCCTCAAGTGCCCAAACTTCCATCTCTCCGAAACGCTGTCCACCGAACTGAGCTTTTCCACCCAAAGGCTGCTGTGTTACCAGTGAGTAAGGACCTGTTGAACGAGCGTGGATCTTATCGTCAACGAGGTGGTGGAGCTTAAGGTAATGCATGTGTCCGATTGTTGTAGGGCTGTCAAACTTCTGTCCGGTTCTACCGTCGCGAAGCTGTACCTTTCCGTCTGATCTGATCGGAACGCCCTTCCAAAGCTCTCTGTGATCTCTGTTATCTGACAGATACTGCATGATCTCAGGATCTACAAGATCTTTGTATTTAGCTTCGAACTCTTCCCATGTGCTGTTAACGTAATCGTTAGCAAGCTCAAGAGTATCCTGAATATCTATCTCGTTTGCACCGTCGAAAATAGGTGTTGCGATGTTAAATCCAAGTGCCTTGGCAGCAAGTGAAAGGTGAATCTCCAGGACCTGTCCGATATTCATACGGGAAGGAACGCCCAGAGGATTAAGCACGATATCAAGTGGTCTGCCGTTAGGAAGATATGGCATATCCTCTATAGGAAGAACTCTTGAAACGACACCCTTGTTACCGTGACGACCGGCCATCTTATCACCTACAGAGATCTTTCTCTTCTGTGCGATATAGATTCTGACTGCCTGGTTTACACCGGGTGAAAGCTCATCACCGTTCTCTCTTGTGAATACCTTGGCATCAACTACGATACCGTACTCACCGTGAGGAACCTTAAGGGATGTATCCCTTACTTCTCTTGCCTTCTCACCGAAGATAGCACGAAGGAGTCTCTCCTCAGCTGTAAGCTCTGTCTCTCCCTTAGGAGTAACCTTACCAACAAGGATATCACCGGCACGAACCTCAGCACCGATACGAATGATACCACGATCATCAAGATCCTTAAGGGCATCATCACCTACACCGGGAACGTCACGTGTGATCTCTTCCGGTCCGAGCTTAGTCTCACGGGCCTCTGCCTCGTACTCTTCAATATGTACAGATGTAAATACATCGTCTCTTACAAGTCTCTCTGAAAGAAGAACAGCATCCTCGTAGTTGTAACCTTCCCAAGTCATGAATCCGATGAGAGGGTTCTTACCAAGACCAAGTTCTCCCTGTGATGTTGAAGGACCATCAGCGATAACCTGACCGGCCTCAACATGGTCGCCCTTGAAGACGATAGGTCTCTGATTGTAGCAGTTACTCTGGTTTGATCTCTGGAACTTAATGAGGTGGAACTCTTCCTTCTCACCGTCATCGTAAGTCATCTGGATGAGCTTACTGTCTACGAAATCAACAGTTCCGGCCTTTCTTGCAACAACGCAAACGCCTGAGTCAACTGCTGCCTTTCTCTCCATACCTGTTCCAACCGCAGGAGCCTCTGTTGTTAAAAGAGGTACTGCCTGACGCTGCATGTTTGATCCCATCAGCGCACGGTTAGCATCGTCGTTCTCAAGGAACGGGATAAGTGCTGTAGCAACTGAGAATACCATACGAGGTGATACGTCCATGTACTCGAACATTGTCTTAGGATACTCAGAAGTCTCATCCTTATATCTTCCTGATACAGTCTTCTTCTTGAAGTGTCCTTCCTCATCAAGAGGTGTGTTCGCCTGAGCTACATGGTAGTTATCCTCTTCGTCAGCAGTAAGGTACTCAACCTCATCTGTTACTCTTGGATTCTCAGGATCTGACATATCTACCTTACGATAAGGTGCCTCAACAAATCCGTAGTCGTTAACTCTTGCATAGCTTGCAAGTGAGTTGATAAGACCGATGTTAGGACCTTCAGGTGTCTCGATAGGGCACATACGTCCATAGTGTGTATAGTGAACGTCTCGAACCTCGAATCCGGCTCTGTCTCTTGAAAGACCGCCAGGTCCCAAAGCTGAAAGACGTCTCTTGTGAGTCAGCTCACCAAGAGGGTTGTTCTGATCCATGAACTGAGACAGCTGTGATGAACCAAAGAACTCTTTTACAGCAGCCTGTACAGGCTTGATGTTGATAAGAGTCTGAGGTGAGATCTCCTCAGTGTCATGTGTTGTCATTCTCTCACGAACAACTCTCTCAAGTCTTGAAAGACCGATACGATACTGATTCTGTAAAAGCTCACCTACGCAGCGGATACGTCTGTTGCCCAGGTGGTCGATGTCATCATCGTTACCGATTCCATACTCAAGATGAATATTATAGTTAATGGAAGCAATAATATCTTCCTTAGTGATGTGCTTAGGAATAAGCTCGTGTACACGCTTCTTGATGGTCTCAGCAAGACCCTCAGGATCATTCTTAACTGTGTACTCCTCAAGGATTTCCTTAAGAACAGGATAGTAAACGTTCTCAGTAATTCCGAGCTGCTCAGGATCACACTCGATGAAGTGTGTGATGTCTACCATCATATTAGAAAGAACCTTAACGTTTCTCTCCTCTTCCTGAAGGATTACATAAGGAATAGCCGCATCCTGGATCTCAGTTGCAAGGGCACGGTCAACCTTTGTGCCTGCAGCAGCGATCATCTCGCCTGTTGTCTCATCAACAACGTCCTCAGCGAGAACATGTCCGTTGATACGGTTCTTGAAGTGAAGCTTCTTATTGAACTTATATCTTCCTACCTTAGCAAGGTCATATCTTCTTGGATCGAAGAACATTGCTGTGATAAGGCTCTCAGCGCTCTCTACTGAAAGAGGCTCGCCGGGACGGATTTTTCTGTACAGCTCAAGAAGACCACTCTGGTAATCGGTTGAAGAATCCTTGGAGAAACTTCCCTGAATCTTGGGCTCATCGCCAAAGAGTTCAAGAATCTCCTCGTTTGTTCCGATTCCAAGCGCTCTGATAAGAACGGTTACAGGAACCTTTCTTGTTCTGTCTACTCTTGCATAGAAGACATCGTTAGGATCGGTCTCATACTCAAGCCATGCACCTCTGTTAGGAATAACTGTGCAAGCCATGAGCTCTTTTCCGATCTTATCGTATGTAATATCGTAATAGATACCGGGTGAACGTACGAGCTGGCTGACAATAACACGCTCAGCACCGTTGATAACGAAAGTTCCGGTAGCTGTCATGAGAGGCAGGTCACCCATGAAAATCTCATGCTCTGTGATCTCGTCCTTCTCCTTGTTGTGAAGACGAACTTTAACCTTCAATGGAGCTGCGAATGTAGCGTCTCGCTCTTTACACTTCTCGATAGTGTTCTTGTTCTTATCGATTTCATCCTCGCAAAGCTTAAAATCGACAAATTCCAGACTGAGCTTCCCACTGTAGTCCTCAATAGGAGAAATATCGTCGAAGACTTCCTTTAAGCCTTCGTCGAGGAACCACTGATAAGAGTTCTTCTGAACTTCGATCAGGTTAGGCATCTCCAGGACTTCCTTCTGGCGCTGGAAACTCATTCGTAAGTTTTTACCAGAGCCGGTAGGATGTAATCTGTTTTTTTCCATTGACATTCACCCCGTTCTTTAATATTTTAAGTGATTAAATGAGTCACCTTAATAAGCGCACTAAAAAAATGCGCAAAAAGACCCACTTCACCACAATAGTGCATTGTCCATTATACGTCTAGCAGAAAATGATGTCAAGAACTTTTTGCAACAAAAAAGGGACGGATTAAAAATCCGTCCCTGATACATCTTAGAATATAGCCCGAATTACTTAAGAGTAACCTTTGCACCCTCAGCCTCAAGCTTAGCCTTGATGTCATCAGCCTCTGCCTTAGAAGCGTTCTCCTTAACCATCTTAGGAGCTCCATCAACGAGATCCTTTGCTTCCTTAAGTCCAAGACCTGTAAGCTCACGAACAACCTTGATAACCTTAACCTTGTTAGGTCCAACCTCTGTAAGCTCTACGTTGAACTCTGTCTTCTCCTCACCAGCTGCTGCTGCGCCAGCTCCTGCTGCTGCAACTACAACGCCTGCTGCTGCAGATACGCCAAACTCTTCCTCGCAAGCCTTTACAAGATCGTTAAGCTCGAGAACTGTAAGCTCTTTGATAGCATCGATAAATTCTGCTGTTGTTAACTTTGCCATTATATTTTCCTCCATATAATTTGTAATTTTCAATAAATAATTTCAGTTTACTGCAACGAGTAAATTACTCTGCTGCAGGTGCTTCTGCTGCTTCAGCTGCTGGAGCCTCTGCTGCAGGTGCCTCTGCTGTCTCAGCAGGAGCTGCCTCTTCTGCAGGAGCAGGTGCTGCTTCCTCTGCAGGAGCTGCCTCGCCACCTTTCTCTGCGATCTGATTGATAACGCGAGCGAAGTTTGCGATAGGTGACTGCATAGAACCAAGCAATCTTGAAAGAAGAACTTCCTTTGAAGGAATAGCTGCGATCTCAGACATAGCTGCTGCATCATAGAACTTTCCTTCGATTACACCACCCTTAATCTCAAGAGCCTTTGCCTTCTTAGCAAACTCATAGAGTACACGAGCAGGTGCTGCTGGATCTGACTCTGATACAGCCATTGCTGAAGGTCCGTTAAGAAGATCCTTGAGCTGCTCGAAATCAGTTCCCTGGAAAGCGAAGTTCATCATTGTGTTCTTGTACACCTTGTATGTTACGCCTTCTTCACGAAGCTTCTTACGAAGCTCTGTGTCCTGCGCAACAGTAAGTCCGCGGTGATCTACAAGTACGACTGCCTGAGCGTCTTTGATCTTCTCAGAGATCTCATTTACTACAGGCTGCTTCAATTCAACCTTTGCCATTTTTTTACCTCCTTATAGAATTTACCGCCGAAAAAACCTCTCGAAGACATCGAGAGGCAAAAAGTCTGAATTAAACTTTTCCTCGGCAGGCGTTTACACTTTACGTTCCACATAGTATTCATGCGGAACACCTGCTGTCTTCGGCATGGCGTCTTTTTGACGACCTTGAATAAAATATCATAAAAGAACAATAATGTCAAGCATTTTATCGTATTTATTTGGGACTGATATAACCATTGTAATCTATATGTATCCCGGGTGACATGGCAGCCATCTCATTTATGATCCTGTCATGCTCTGAACCTGTAGCTTCAGTAACCGTACATCCGCTCTGCAGTGCAGGAACAAACTGCAGGTTAACTGCTCCGTCTTTATGCAGTGTTGTGATTATCATACAGGAATCAAGCGTCTTGGAGTTAAAGATGTAATTGCCCATACTGTAAACAACAGGAACACCGTCAACATAATCAATCTTCTGAAGTACATGCGGATGCGAACCGATGATCAGGTTGGCTCCGGCATCAGCAATCTCTTTTGCCTGATCCCTCTGGAGATAATCAATCTCACTTGTACTCTCGGTTCCCCAGTGAATGAACACTATAACATAGGCACTCTTTTCTCTAGCCTCACGTATCCTCTCCAGTAAAAGAGCATCGTTCATGCATCTGAATACTCCGGCAGAATCCTCAGTTGCCGGTTTGGTGTCCGGATAGTCGTTTCTCTCAATCTGAGTGGCACTTATGATTGCAATCTTCATTCCGTTACTTGTTATATAGTAGACCGGATGAGATGCCTCATCTATGTTATTGCCTGCTCCCGAATATACGATTCCCGCATTTGACAAGGTAGCCATGGTATCAAGGAAAGCCTGCTCACCGTAGTCATATGCATGGTTATTGGCCAGTCCCACAATATCAACGCCCATTGTTCCGAGTATTGCAGATGTCTCCGGTGCAGCCCTGAAGGTATAAGTCTTGCCCTCAGTAGGTGATCCACCATTAGAATATGGAAACTCGTTGTTGACCATCATGATGTCAACGCCGCGCATCTTCTCAAGAAGACTCTGCCCAACAACTCCTTCTGCCGTATTACCGGCTCTCCTGAAAGCATCACCCACTGCATAGTTAGGATCAAAAAGAATGTCTCCGGCAAAGCCGATGGTTACTGTTTCCGGATCCGCTGTACCTATAACATGTGTGTAGTCTTCATCCCCTTCATATATGATCGCAGCTCTCTTGGCAGATTCCTCATCTGTGATTGCAGCATTCTCAGCTCTTCCTGCCTCAGGGATTGCTTCCCACTTGGTTGCAAAAAGACCTTTCTGATACTTTTCATTTGAATACTTGAAATTACCAAAGATCAAAAGCGCAGGTATTCCGACTACCAGGATCGTAGAAAAAGTCAATAAGAAAGCCACTGTCTGTGGCTTTTTAAGAAAATCTTTTATATTAATCTTGTCAGTCCAGCTGTCCTGATCATAAAACCCTTTTCTCATAAGAGCATTATACCACAACATATTGTGGCATTCAAAGTCTATACACACAAAAAAGCGGACCACCGAATCGGTAGTCCGCCATTTCACATGTTTTATGCTGCGAAAGGATTAATATCTGTTAGATACAACCTTTACGCCAGGGCCCATTGTTGTTGCAAGAGTAATGCTCTTGAGGTACTGACCCTTAACAGATGAAGGTCTAGCCTTTGTGATAGCATCCATAAGAGCGTTGAAGTTCTGCTCAAGCTGCTCCTCTGTGAAAGATGCCTTTCCTACAGGAACGTGGATGATGTTAGCCTTGTCAAGTCTGTACTCAATCTTACCAGCCTTGATATCAGCGATAGCCTTAGCTACGTCCATTGTAACTGTACCAGCCTTAGGGTTAGGCATAAGACCCTTAGGTCCAAGTACCTTACCAAGACGTCCTACAACGCCCATCATGTCAGGTGTTGCAACTACAACGTCGAAATCAAGCCATCCTTCGTTCTGGATCTTAGGAATAAGCTCCTCGCCACCAACGTGGTCTGCACCAGCAGCCTGTGCCTCGTCAAGCTTTGTTCCCTTAGCGAAAACAAGAACCTTTACTTCCTTACCTGTTCCGTTAGGAAGAACTACAGCTCCTCTGATCTGCTGATCAGCGTGACGTGAATCACAACCTGTTCTGATGTGAGCTTCTACTGTCTCATCAAACTTTGCAGTAGCTGTCTTCTTAACAAGAGAGATAGCTTCTGCAGCTTCATACTGCTGAGTCTTGTCAACAAGCTTAGCAGCTTCTACGTATTTCTTTCCGTGTTTCATCTCTCATCCTCCATCAGTCTTCTACTACGATTCCCATGCTGCGAGCTGTTCCAGCGATCATGCTCATAGCGCCCTCAATGTCAACTGCATTAAGGTCAGGCATCTTGGTCTCTGCAATCTTTCTAACATCTTCCTTAGAAACGGTTGCAACCTTTGTCTTGTTAGGAACTCCTGATCCCTTCTGGATCTTAGCTGCCTTCTTAAGAAGAACTGCTGCAGGTGGAGTCTTTGTGATGAATGTGAAACTTCTGTCTGCATAAACTGTGATAACAACAGGGATGATAACGTCACCCTTATCTGCTGTCTGTGCGTTGAACTGCTTTGTGAATTCAACGATGTTTACACCATGCTGACCAAGAGCTGGTCCAACTGGTGGTGCTGGTGTTGCTTTACCAGCCTGGATCTGTAACTTAATATATCCTTCGACTTTCTTTGCCATTCTGGCACCTCCTGAAAATATGTGGTCGGCGCAGGATCCTCGCGATGTAGCTACGTGCGAATGCACGGCGGGTCTGCTCCCACTCAGTGGATTGTAACTATATATTCAAGCGCTCAGCGCCTAAATACCATTATGAATCGATTTTCCTTACTTCTGCAAAGCTGATCTCTACAGGTGTCTCACGGCCAAACAGATCAACATTGATTGTAGCTGTCTGCTTACCGAAATCCATTCTCTGAACAACTCCGGCAGTATCCTTCCAAACACCGGCAATAACTGCGATCTCATCGCCAACACCGAAGTCAACGGCGATAGTGTTCTTGGTATTGATTCCAAGGTTCTTGATCTCAGCATCTGTAAGTGGAACGGGCTTGGATCCCGGTCCTACGAAACCTGTAACGCCACGTGTATTACGGACAACATACCATGTCTCGTCGTTCATATCCATGTTAACAAGGACATATCCGGGGAACATCTTTCTCTGAACGTTCTTGCGAGCGCCATTCTTGACCTCTACAACATCCTGAAGAGGTACTCTTACCTCAAGGATCTGACTCTGAAGATGTCTGTTCTCTATGGTCTTCTCAAGGTTAGCCTTAACCTTGTTCTCATATCCGGAATATGTATGAACAACATACCAGTGAGCATTCTCGTTCTCAGTAGCGCTCTCAGCTTCTGCCATCTGACCTTCTGAAACCTCAGCATCTGATAATACCTCATCAGATACCACTTCGACAGAATCCTCTGCTACTTGCTCGAGACTCTTTTCCATTTCTTCTGACATATTATCTCCTTCTGATTAGAAAACGGATGTAATAAAATTCATTCCATATTCAAAAGCATAATCGAGTAAAGCAATCAGAGCACAGGCAATGACTGAAACAACAACTACTGCTGTTGTCTGCTTGATAACATCATCCCTTGTAGGCCATATGATCCTTGCAAACTCTGCCTTTACACCCTTAAAAAAAGTACCGATCTTGGACTGTTCCATATCGTAGTCTCCCTCCTATTCAAGGATGAAATTACTTTGTTTCCTTATGTAAAGTATGCTTCTTGCAGAAAGGGCAATACTTCTTCATTTCAACACGATCGGGATGTGTCTTCTTATCCTTAGTTGTGTCGTAGTTACGATTCTTGCAATCTGTGCATGCTAATGTGATTCTTGTACGCATTATTCCACCTCCGCGCGTTTATAAATTGTCTAATTTTGCGCATAAAAAAAAGACATAAATCTCTTGTCGCTTGTCTAATATAACATAGACATTTCTCCGCGTCAACACATTTTTATTGTTATTTATACACTATTTCTCTCTGGCATAAAAAGCTCACCAAAAACAGTACGCAGTCCACAGGAATTTTTACAACAAACTCCGGTGATGCAGGAATAAGTCCATGGAAGAAACTTACCAGCGCTCCGCTTAAAAGCATTATGCATACTGCCAGGATGGCATACTTGACCGCAGCCCACAGTCCGTTAGTTCTGCTCTTAAAAACAACCTTATAGTTAATAAGGAAATTATAGACAGCAGAAATCACTCTGGCCATTATGGTTGCCAGCATAATATAGTCAAAAGGCAAAGACCTGCCACGCATCATTCCGCAGAATATTGTAAACAGCGCAATATCCACAACGCTTGATGAGAGTGACGAGAACAGGAACTTGAAAAAGATCGCATAGATCCTTACTGAATCCACGATCGGATTAAAGTGACTGGATTTGTTTTCTTCTAAATATATAGTAGAAATAGGAACCTCTACGATCTTAATGCCAAGGCTCTTTGTGGCCAGCAGCATATTTGTCTCAAACTCAAACCTGTCGCCTTTTTCTGTCAAAAGATATTTCATAAACTCCGAAGATATTCCCCGCAGCCCTGTCTGTGTATCGCTTATGCTCAGACCTGTAAGCAGCTTCATAACCCTGCTGGTGGTCTTGTTTCCAAACACCGATCTGGCAGGAATTCCGGACTCATCAAAATTGCGCACGCCGAGTACCAGGCTCTTCGGATCCTGTGTCAGCGCATCCATGCACTTCTTTATATCAGGTGCTGTATGCTGTCCGTCAGAATCTGCAGTGATAACGCCCAGCATATCCTCAAACTCATTCAGGCAGTATTCAAAGGCTGTCTTAAGGGCCCTGCCTTTTCCTCTGTTGACCTCATGTTCAAGAACAATGGCGCCTCTATTTTTTACTTCATCAAATATGCGTCCATAGGTCTCTCTATCGGATCCGTCGTTAACTACCACAATAGGAGAAAACCCTGCTGATACAAGGTTGTCCATAAGACCTATCAGTTTATCATCCGGCTCATATGCCGGTATAACAATGGGTATGATCTTTCCCATCAATTACCTGCTCCTTCAATTTCATATACTACACCCGGCTCGAACTCTCCACCCGGAACAAGTTCTGAAAACAGGTCATAAGCCGCATTATCTTTATCTTCAACATAAAAATATGAAACGTGGCTTTGCAGCATCTTCTGCCTTATAGTATCTGACGTATCCTCTTCTGTCAAAAATACATCATATACCATAGCCGTCGGAGATGCTTCTTTACTTATATAAGTATTGTGAACCCAGTAGTACTCATGTCCATCCCTGAAGACCAAAACTCTCTTTCCCCAGTATGCCTTATCGGAGACTGCTTCTACAAGCTCTTTCCCATCCTCTCCTACCATGTCGGAATTATAAGCAACATTATCGGCAATCTGAGCTTTATATCCCCAGAGGTACTTCGCTATTCCGCTGTAGTCGGCACACAGCAGAACAAAGAGTGCGCAAGCAATACCAAATATGGCAAACTGCTTCTTCCCGCTCTTAGCCCTTAGTCTGTTAAAAGCAACCCCCACAAGGAAATAGATGCTTCCCAAAGTAAAGGGTGCGCAGTATCTTGCTATGGATATTCCCATGGCGTAGGCATCCAGATACTGATCCTCTGTCTGGAACAGCGATATGTGAGCCATGAACACGATTCCGTAAGCCAGGATTCCTGTTATAAGGGTGAAAAGAGCTATCTTCCTTATCTCACTCTTTCCAAGAAGGGAGAGTAAATACATCCCGATGATCACGCCAAAGATAATAAGCACCGCTGCTCCCGTAGAAAGGTCAATGGTCTGATTATAATCCGAATGCATCGGCTGGAACATGAAGCCTTCGGCAAAGTACCTCATCTTATCAAAGGTGTTGTCCGGGGCTGTATAGGTTCCGGAAGTAGCCATTCTGATGCCCGCTCCCGTGAGTTTGGCAACCCTTCTGTTTATGAGACAGAACAAGAGCCAGCTTCCGTAGGATGCTCCGGCAAACAATACCGACAGCCACATGAGCTTATCTTTGTTCGCCATTAAAACATAGAAAATCAGTACAAACAGCGCCCACTCAATTCCAACGGATTTAGTCAAAAGAAGTACTGCCGTAAAAAGACCTATCCTTATATAATAAAAGCCTTTGCCATGTCCGGCCTGATCATATATTGAAAGAAGCAAAGCCCCATATACAATGGCCATTACTATATCCGCAGGTGTTCCGTAGTATATGATTCCGTTGAACACTCCGGGGAACAGCGCAGTGCATGCAAATGCAAACACCTTAAGAAGCGCCTTGTACCGGCTCTTCATATCTGCAGCTTCTATGGCAGCCTCAGCACGAGCCAGCATTGGCAAAAGAAATATCAGACACAGCGCAAAGTATCCGAGAAACTGAAGGCTCTCCGTATACTCTTTTCCTCCCAGCTGCAAAAACAGCCACTTGGCCAGAGAAGGAATGGGCGGATAGTCACCGAACTCCGGCGAGACATTTCCGTACTTACCGGGAAAGCCATTTAGGAAAAAGAGCTGCTTGGCATCAGATGACCAGTAATTTATGTCATCCCACCAGGTAAACACCTGCTGCCTTGTCATGAAGCCCACAAAGGCAGTTACTGCGCCGGCGCAGATAACTCCGGGATCTGCCAGGAGTTTGCCGTACTCCGAAAGCTCTTTTACCATAGGAAACTTACTCCTGCGGCTGTCGATCATCATGCGGACCAGCACATAAACTATGGCTATCGCAGATACGAAAGCTATGGCCTTCAGCCCTCTGAAGAAAGCCAGAAGATACATAATCATCAGAAGTCCGGCAAAAGAGACTGCCAGTGTATCCAAGATATTCTCTTTATATACTCTCGCCATTCTTGCAGAAACAAGAAGAAGCGCAATAATCACGATCCAAAACATTACTTTGTTCCACCTGCTCTAAAATTTCACTTATCTCATAATAATATATTAATTATTAACTTTCTATAAAATCGTATGAAATCTTCTTCATTATTGTTGACATTTGACTTGCTTTTAGTATGATAAGGGTAACTAAACGTGGCTAAATATGCCCTCGTGCGACAGATACCAAAGGATTGGTAGAGTGAAGGACTCGTACGTATATCAAGGAAGAAAGGAGGGGCATTATGGCAGGCATTTCTTTAAGTGGTGCTTACAACCACTTCATACAAGACTACGTGTCTAAAGATGTTACACAGGCCGACGCGCATCGTAAAGATGAGCTTAGGGATGTGTATAAGTCGATTGCAAAAATCAACAAGAAGTCCCCTCTTTATCTACTTACAGATGATGACGTATCGAGAAACGATGCGATTGATATAAAAGAAAAAGCAAGACAGCTTCAGGGAAGTATCAAGAGGCTTAGTGATCATGAGGATAAATCTTCTCTCAATCACTCTTCGGCCTATACCACCGATGAAGATAAGGTTTCCGCAAACTATATCGGCAAGACTCCGGAACAGGATATCGGAGCCATCGGTTTTGACATAGAAGCCACGCAGATGGCAAGCAGCCAGGTAAACAGAGGACATCTTATCCCGAAGGATTCCACCGGTCTTAAGCCTGACAATTACGCATTTGATGTCAGGATAAACGGGCAGGAGTTTGAATTCCAGTTCAGCATTTACAACACCGACACCAACATAGATGTGCAAAAGAAATTAGAGACCCTGGTCAATAAGGCAAACATCGGACTTAGCGCCAGCATCATAGAAGATGGTAACCGATCGGCACTTGAGATACAGTCAAGCCACACGGGTCTAAAGCCCGGACAGCTCAGCCAGTTCGAGATCTACGAATCAGAAAGTGGTCTGGCGAAGGGCTCGGTTGATTTCCTTGGACTTGATAAAGTCGCGGAACCGGCTAAGAACGCACACTTTACGCTAAACGGCGAAGAAAAAGTTTCAGTATCCAATCACTTCACCGTCGGCGGTAAATTTGATATAACGCTTCACGAGCTCACTGAGCGCGGAAGTCCCATCCACGTAGGTATCAAGAAGGACAACGAAGCCCTGATGCAGCACGTGGTATCGCTGATAGATAATTACAACAACTTTATCGAAGACGCTACGGGAATATCCGATGATAAATTCAAGGGATCAAAGCTCCGTGCCGAAGTCATAGGCATAGCGCAGCAGCACCTGAGTAACGTTGAAGATATAGGCGTTAAGCTCGAGGGTAACGGCTCTCTTTCGATAGACGACGAGCTGCTCAAACAGGCAGTATCGGGAAGCAGCAATATGGAATCCTTAGAGCCTATCAACAGATTCGCGGATGCTCTGATAGAGAAGACAAAAGACATATCGGTTGACCCTATGAAGTACGTAGACAGGCCGGTTGTTAACTACAGAAATCCCGATAACCGTGATTACTCATCGCCGTACATAACCAGTGAGTATTCCGGTATGATGTTCAACAATTATTGTTAAGCGCTGGAGGCAGCGCTTAAGTCTCCCCGCTGCAGAGGGGAAGACTTGAAATAATATAGCTGCAGGTGAACGTTACTGCAGCAAAAAGTCCCCGGGTCTTAAAGACCCGGGGGCTTTTTTATTTACCTTTTTCTCAGACTGATCTGCTCATATCCAGAGCTTCACGGATTATCTGATCCATGTTGTAGTACTTGTACTGTCCAAGTCTTCCGCCGAAGTAAACATCACTGAAGTCATCAGCAAGCTCTTTATACTTAGCATAGAGTTCGTTGTTCTTGGCATCGTTCATTGGATAGTAAGGCTCATCGCCGTGCTTCCAGTCGGCAGGATACTCTCTTGTGATAATAGTTCCCTTACCTGTTCCGTACTCAAAGTGCTTGTGCTCGATTATTCTTGTAAACGGAACCTGCCTCTCGGTGTAGTTTACAACCGCATTGCCCTGATAGTTGTCAACCTCGGGAAGGTCTTCTGTCTCAAACTTAAGAGACCTGTACTCAAGAGTTCCGAGCTTGTAGCCAAAGAATTCATCTATCATGCCTGTGAAGACGATCTTGTCAAAGCTATCTCCCTCACAGGAAGTAAACGGCTTAACAGGAAGTCCGTCTTCAAGCTTCATGAATTTGTAATAGTCTGTATTTGTCTTAACCTCTATTCCGTCAAGGATTCTGTCCACCAGAGCTGTGTAGCCCCCGATCGGGATTCCCTGGTAGCGGTCATTGAAGTAGTTGTTGTCATAGATAAATCTCATGGGGAGACGTTTGATGATAAATGCCGGAAGTTCCTTGCAGTCTCTTCCCCACTGCTTCTCGGTGTAGCCCTTTACTAGCTTTTCGTAGATGTCACGTCCTGCAAGGCTAAGAGCCTGTTCTTCAAGGTTTTCTGCCTCAAACTCAGTTGTACCTTTCTCGCTCTTTATGCGCTCCTTCTCTTTCTCTGCCTGGGCATTTATTATCTCTTTTGCCTCATCGGGAGTCCTGATGCCCCACATCTTGCTGAAGGTATTCATGTTAAAGGGAAGGTTGTAGAGCTCATCCTTATAAACCGCCACAGGGCTGTTGATATAGTTGTTGAACTCAGCAAAATCATTTACATAGTCCCAGACTTCCTTGTCAGAAGTGTGGAAGATATGCGCACCGTACTTGTGAACATTGATGCCCATTCTGTTCTCGGTGTAAACATTTCCGCCGATGTGTCCTCTTCTATCTATCACAAGGACCTTTCTGCCCTTGTCCTTCATCTGTCTTGCAAAGACAGCTCCAAACAATCCTGCGCCTACTACCAGATAATCATAATGCATAAAAATTCCTCCAAAATGAAAAAGACTCCTTGACTATTATGCCAAAGAGTCTCATTTGTTTCAATAAGGAACTTACGCCTCGCTGGCGCTCACCGTAAGACGTTCGAACCAGGCTCGAAAGTACCTCACCAGGTTCTCTCAGCTCACTCTGCCTGATACTTGTCAAGCTGTGAGAAATCCCCCATCATGTCCAGGATCTTCTTTCTTCCTGCCTTGTTGAGCTTCACATACTGCTGCATTACACGGTTCTCGACGATCTTCTTGCCAAGGTCTGTGCCCTGCTCAAGTGTTGAGAAGTCAACCGGATTCAGATTCAGACGATCACACATTTTGATCACTGTTCCGTAAGCCATCCCCTCAATCCCCCTATCTAATGCTGTTACAAGTGTACTGTATGGAATAGACATATCTATTGCAAACTGTCTAACACTTTTATACTGTGAAAGAATTTCTCTTTTAAGAATTTCAGCCTTTGTCATGTCGCTACCTCCTATGATATTTTTTTCTTGCGAAATCTCTTTCTTTTTGCAATCAATAGAATAACACATAGACGTTTTTTCGTCATTCACTTTTTAGGGGAATTTTCCCATAAATTTTTATACAGTTTACCCACTGATTTTTGGCATTTTAACGAAATTGCCATCTGCCACAAGAATTTACGAAAGTGTTCACACTTTTTTCACAATTCGTTGATACAATAAAAGACTTTTTAACGTCTACGCGTCAATGCCACATCCATTCTGAAATGATAAATTTTCTAAATGTAAACGAAAAAACAAACAGCACAAAAGGCTGTTTGTTTGCTATATTACACACTATTATGTTTGTTTTTTGGTAAGCCCATGTAGCCTAAGTTATTGTGTTTCCTGAACTTCGCTGATTCTATTGGTCAAAAATGCCATAACCTCATTGTAGATATCTTTCGGAATACTATAAACTTTATGCACATTTCCTGCACATTCTATGTCTAAAGAGCCCATTTTACGCCTAATTGACACTATTTCTTTATACTGAAGAACCTCTTTTTTGAACTTATCCTCAGGACTGAATTCACATCTCTCGGAAAAGAGCCTCAGAACCCCCTCTTTAAAGCCGCTGGTGGCATTAAATTCATACTCCGGATCGTCATCTCCCAGCATGACGTCAAAGGTCTTCTTCCCATCTGTGGATTCCATCACAGGCTTTGTGATCATTATCCCGGCACGTCCCTTTCCGCCATGCTCTGCATCTGAAATCTTAACCTGCTGAACATTGGTCTCTATAAGGCCTGAGAGGCTGTTAAAGTACGGTCTTATCACATAGTCACTGTTAACGGGAAGTGATATGGTCTTACTTCTGATCTTCTGTCTGAACTTAAGTGAATGAAAGCCCGCGTCCAAAGCAATATAAATGCTCTCACCTGCCTTGACCTCATACATCTGGCGGTCATCAACAAATACCATCATAAGAGCATCTTCACTCTCCCTCTGACCTACGCACTGGACCTCAATTATATAGCTCTTTCCCTGCGCAAAAAGTTCCTCTCCGCAGAGCGGACAGAATCTGATGTTCATATTCATGTTTTGTGGCAACGCCTTTTTGCATTTTGGACAGATCACTTTTCATCCTCCTGATCATTGCCTATATGTATCCCGCCTTCCCTCAGCATCTCGCCAATCCTTGCCTTGTTCACAAACAAGGTCTCGGCCAGAACCACGTCAAAGGAATGGCTCTTCCAGGGAAGTCTTACGGTATTTAGTTCACCGTAAACAACATCATCAGTCATATACCTTGCGATACCTGCTTCAAAGGAAGTCCTGCAGACACCGGCAACAAAAACGCCGGGGCACTGACTCTTTATGTATGAAGCTGTGGCACCAAAACCACAGGTAAAATCCAAAACCTTAAGATAACCCTTTCTCTCTTTTGCCAGCTCTATCACTGCATCTGCAGCCTCGAACCACGGCAGCGAATATCCCCAGATATCAAAGCCCCACTTATCGATAAATCTCTGCCTGCCTTCTTCCATTCCCTTAGATGCGCCAAAAGAGCCGTTTCCGCCGTTGTGGTAGATAAAGCTGTTCTTGCAAAGATACTGGTTAAATCCGGCTCTTGCAAGGCGGATTCCAAGATCGTCATCCTCAAAATAAGCAGGTGAAAATGCTTCGTCAAATACCTGTCCGTCAGCTGCAATGCTGCCTACTGCATCTCTGGATAACAAAAGCGCAAATCCCGTGAGGCGAAATCTCTTTATATACGGGAGATGTTTAGGAACACCGTTCTTTCTGGCATACTTCCTGAAGATCTCCACAGCCTCTTTATAGGGAGGTCTTTCATCCCAAAGGTCATTAGCGTCAATCTCCTGCAGGGAAGCGCTGTTGGAAAAAGCACTGCAAGCTCCGACATCTCTGCTGTCATAAAGTCCCATCCTTAAGAAAAACAGAGAGTTCTGCATGAGCACTGCATCGTTATTTAAAAAGAAAATGTCATTGTCCTTGTTACAAGCTGCAGCTCCGATATTGCAGCCCTTGGGAAATCCCACGTTTTCTTCGTTCTCTATCAGAATAAACGGGTAATCGGCACTATCTCTTTTCTCCCTGAGATACTCTCTTACGCCTTCCTGTGTTGATGCATTGTCCACCACCACAATTTCATAGGTTCCTGTGGGGCAGAAATCCTCAACGGACTTAATGCAGTCCTTCATGATCTCCAGATCGTTGTAAGAAAGGATCATGATGCTGGTATTTCGAACTCTCACAGAGGGCGTACACTTAAGGTCCGACAGTGTATCAAGGATAACCTCCCTGTCCGCCTCATCGTCGCAGTAAAAGGCCGCCATCTCCATACAAAGATATGCCTGATCGATATTCAGATTAAGATAATAGAGCCCCAGCATGTAAAAGAGCTCGTAGTCTCCGGGATTGTAAGAAAGCCCCCTTGCGATGGCATCAAACTCAGCCTGGCTGTCGCTTAATACCTCCCACAAAGAAGCTTCCAGAATGCACAATTTGGCAGCCTCATCGGGAGTTCTCTCATCGATATGAAAAAACTCCTCCTGAAACTCATATAAGGCCTCATTGTACTCGCCATTTGATATCAGTTCTGTAAGCTTGTCAAACATATCCTGTAATTTCCCGGGTGCAAAACGACATAACTTCTTACAATAATGATATCATACTTAACGTTTTATTGTACATGAATAGTGGACTGACACTCTGAAAATGCGTCCTGACACTCATCATCCTCCGCTCTCTGAAAAGTGACGGTGAAGGTCCTGTACTTAGATAAAAGCATATATACAGTCTGATAGATCTTCTCCTGATCCGCAGCCTGAAAACTTGCTTCTATCTTGTAACCCGGATAGCCGTCAATAGTTATCTTGTCAAAAGAGCTGACGGAATATCCCACATCTTCACCATATTCACTGTTATAAGCAGCAGCGATGGTCTCCTGATAGATATCTTTTGTAAGTTCAGTAGATTTATCGGTCACCTTGGGTTCATTGTGCTCAGCAAGGGCAGCTTTCTCCCTGTTTGTGAGCACCACATCCAGTCCGTTGTAGTATACGCTGTACTGAATGGTTGATGATTCCATAGGGTGTTCCTTATTTATGAAAAGACCTTTTTCACTTGATGGTTCAAACTGAAGCGGAACAACAAAGCTGCAGCATGTAGCTTCCTTAAGGTCTTCTTCTGCATATGCATTTACAGTATTTATACTAAGCATTGCCATAACAGTCATGGCAAGAGCCATAAACAGGCCAAGAAATCTCTTTTTCATAATATCTCCGAATATCAGTTATCTGCTGAGTCTGAACACGTCAAACCAGTATCTCTCCATGAGGTAGCTTCCCTCATTTTCAGAAGTGATCTGATACTGCTCATTCCAATCCTTCAAAATATCCTCTCTGGAATTAAAGCTTCCCAAAAACAAAACTTCTTTTCCGGCGTCCAGATAGTTGGCAATATCAATAGGATCCTCAATTGTCTCAAGTCCCGGAACCGTCTCTTTTATCAGAGCTTCAGGTTCTGCTTGGTAGAGATAAACCTTGTAATTGCCTTCTTTCTTATTCAGGTAATAGGACAAAAGCCCCTGAACGTGTTCGAAATTACTGATGACTATTGTATCACTGTTTATGCTATCAAGCATATCGAAAGTCTTCTCGATGTTGACCATACGGTATTCTTCATTGCCGATAAAGGCCTTGTAGTCTACCGCTCCCACGATGATCATAAGTACTGCAAGCAAAACTCCGGCGATCTTCCCTACAAGCTGCCCCTTTTCTCTTTTATAGACTCTGTCAATCTCTACAGAAGCCATGACAGAAATTGCGAGCCAGAAGCACCCATATGCAGGGAGCATATATCTGTTCACAAACACAGGTCTTATAAGGATTGACGCAATAAGTCCGGTCAAGACAACTAAAGGAAGTACTGAAAAAGCGAAAAGTGTATATGCATCCGTTATCTCTTTTTCCCTGATGGTTCTGAGCACGGTCCTTACCAGTAAAAATGCCACCAGAACAAATAATAAAACCGCTATCACAACTGCCAGCAGATCGTTTGTAAAATAGCCCTTAAAGAGGTGCTTGATCGCGCTGCCAAAACTCCTGATGCCGACCGGCTGTATCCAGTAGTTTGCTTTTACCGCGCCTACCTGTCTCAGCACAACCGATACCCAGGGAATGTAGGAAGCGATGGTCAGGTTAAAGGCAACGATCAGAGTAGCTGCAGCCTTGAGGCCGATCTTTCCTTCGGTCTTCTTCTTCGCAACGCGCATATAATAGACCAGCATCCAGACTATCAGAATTCCATAGATTATCCCTATGGCAAAAGCAGCATAGTAATGAGTGTAGGCTGCAGCAGTGGTGCTAAGCCACAGCATGAGACCATCTAAAATGTTCCACCCTTCTCTTCCTCTGCCCATTATGCTGTCGAGGAGACTTAGGCCATGAAGCAGAGCCATGGTCACAAACAGCATAGCCCAGCTGTACATGCGGATCTCCGTGGTGTACTCGGGCATCTGGGGCATGGTTATTATGGCAAAAGAAAATAACCCTGCCGGAAGAATACCGAAGCGCTTTCTGATGGTCGTAGCCCCGTAGATCATAAGGATAAAGAACGGAAGCACAGACACGAGCTTGGCAACGGACTCTGCCCCAAGCATAGCGCCATCGCCTGTAATCCCAAGGCTCTCACACAAAAGAATAAAAAGCCTTACAATCATGTAGTAAAAAGGCGGATGTACGTCTCTGGCCGTAAGGCTTATCAGCTCTTTTACGGGCCTTGTTGCAAACTCCATGGTAAAGAGCTCGTCATACCAGATGTCTGTGGTAAGAGATAAAGTTATGGATCTGATCAGACAATAGATCGCTGCAGCAAAGAAAATAATCCCCAGATGCTGCATCGCTGTTATCTTAGTCCTTTTTTTCATTTCTAACCTCATAAAACAACAGGCACAACACAAAAGTGCTGTGCCTGAATAATACTTAGATATTATGCCTCGTAGGAATCAATAAGTTCCAGTGAATGCTCATTGTTCATCTTGGTGCACATCTTAACAAGCTCATCAAGAGGAACGTTCTGGATCTGCTTGTTGGAGCCGCGAACGTTGATTGATACAGTGTTCTCAGCAGCTTCCTTGTCACCTACAACGATGATGTATGGATCCTTGTAGTTCTTGTACTTCTTGATCTTCTCCTTCATGTTGTTGTCGGAGTAGTCAGCCTCTACGCGGATTCCAGCATCCATGAGAGCCTTCTCAACTTTCTTGGCATACTCGTTATGCTCAACTCTGATAGGAACGATACCTACCTGATATGGGCTGAGCCAGAATGGGAATACACCCTTGAAGTTCTCGATGATGATACCAATGAATCTCTCAAGTGATCCGTAGATAGCTCTGTGGATAACGACAGGCATCTGCATTGAACCATCCTGTGCCTGGTATGTAAGTCCGAAGTTGTGAGGAAGCTGGAAGTCAAGCTGTACAGTTCCGCACTGCCACTCTCTTCCAAGAGCATCCTTGATCTGGAGGTCGATCTTAGGTCCGTAGAACGCACCGTCTCCCTCGTTGATCTCGTATCCGCCCTCGCCGTACTTCTCGTCAAGGATTTCCTTAAGGGCAGCTTCTGCTCTGTTCCAAACCTCGATGTCCCCCATGAAGTCCTCAGGTCTTGTTGAGAACTCTGCTCTGTAGGTTACACCAAATGTTGAGTAGATCTCGTCAGCGATTGCAATAACGTCTGCAATCTCTTCCTTGATCTGTGACTCCATTACGAATGTATGGTCATCATCCTGTCTGAACTCCTGAACACGGAAAAGACCGTTCATCTGTCCGCTCTTCTCCTTACGGTGAAGTACATCGTACTCACTGTATCTGATAGGGAGCTCCTTGTAGGAGTGATTGGTTCTTCTGTAGGTCATCATAGCGTTAGGACAGTTCATGGGCTTAGCAGCCATTGTGTCCTCAAGCTCACGGTTGTAGATCATTGATCCTGCAACGATCTTAACAGGCTTAGGTGTCTCATCCGCATCTCTGTAGTTCTCATAAACCTCAGGGATATCTGCGTCAGCCTTAACCATTCCCTCAAGACCGGGAACCATGAACATGTTGTTTACATAGTGAGCCCAGTGTCCGCTGATGAGCCAGAGCTTCTTGTTGTTGATAAGAGGAGCAGCAATCTCAGTGTAACCATGTCTCTCCTGTACCTCTCTTGAGTACTTAAGGAGTGCCTGATACATCTTCCATCCTCTAGGAAGCCAGTAAGGCATTCCGGGAGCTGTCTCATCGAACATGAAAAGATCAAGCTGAGCACCGATCTTCTTGTGATCTCTCTCCATTGCTTCCTGGATCATCTTGATGTGCTGCTTGAGCTCATCCTTGGTCTGGAAAGCATATACATAAATTCTTGAGAGCTGGTCTCTCTTCTCGTCTCCTCTCCAGTAAGCGCCTGAAATGCTCTTAAGCTGGTAGGAAACATTCATAAGTTCCTGTGAATTGTCTACGTGAGGTCCTCTGCAGAGGTCTACGAAATCCTCACCTGTATAGTAAACTGTAAGAGTTTCATCCTCCGGAAGATCATTTATCAGCTCTGTCTTGAACTTCTGATCCTTGAAAATCTCAAGAGCCTCGGCTCTTGTAACTTCCTTGCGTGTCCAGTCCTCTCTTCTCTTGATGATCTCTCTCATCTTGTCCTCGATGGTCTTGAAATCATCCTGGGTCACAGCCTTTGGAAGCACGAAATCATAGTAGCATCCGTCATCGATCTGTGGTCCGATCGCATACTGAACTTCCTTGCCATAGAGCTCAATAACAGCCTTGGCGAGGATGTGTGCCAACGAGTGGCGGTAAACTTCTTTAAACTCTTCTTTTGTCATTGTTTTCCCTTTCCTGCTATACCTACCGGGTACAGCCACATGTTTATTATTTATATCAAATGATCAAGCTCTGCCGTGGCACTTCTTGTACTTCTTGCCACTTCCGCAAGGGCATGGATCATTAGGATATACTTTGTTCTCTTTTCTGATGGTATGAGAAGCCTTCTCTTCCTTGTAGAGCTCTTTTCTCTTATCCTCATCAAAGATCTCCTCCCACTCAGGAAGGTTGTAAAGCCAGTCTGCTCCGGCATTTACCATGTTCTTGTAAAGGAGCTCCTTCTCAAAGCCGAGGTTAACCTCTGTATCCTCTTCCATCTCCTCGATAGGATTCTGCTCCTTAAGGCTGTCGTTGATTCCGTCAAGGAAGCCTGTCATAGTCATAACATCAATGCCAAACTTCTCAGCAAGCTCTTTTACTGTTCCCTTAACTACCTCGTCGGGATTCTTTAAAAGCTGAGCATAGATGTCTTTTTCCTTCTGAAAATAATCTGTCCAAAGTCTCTGAAGATCGCCCTTGTTGGCAGTCTCAGAATAAGCCATATCGCGCCACTGTTTTAATAATGCCATAGTTGTTTCTCCTGTTTCTAAATAATTCTCAACAAAAAAATTAATGTATGCAGTAACTCTACATACATTCAATCTATTTTAATATATTAGGCAAAATATGGCAACTATCGCATAGACAGCAGAACACTCAGCATTTATTATATATTTAATAATTATGCATAGATTGGAGAGACTTACGCATATGAACAAAATCTGGCAGAGCATAAAAAGCATAGACAAGCTCCCAAAGAGAACAGCCATGACTCTGTTTGGTGTTATCATCTGCGCCATCAGCGTCGGAATATTCAAGATTGCAGCCCTTGGCGTTGATCCATTCCAGTCCTTCATGGCAGACCTTGTCATCGGAGTTGTCATCATCTGCTTCGGCTCTGCCTTTTACATGACTGCTGACCTCGGTGTATCCACCTATGACGCTGTCGCCCTTATAATAGTCAACACCTGGAAAAAGGGAAAATTCCAGTATGTCAGGATCATCACCGATATCGTATGCGTAATCCTTGGCTGCGTGCTGTTCCTTATGGCCGGTGGCAGCATCGGACAGATTCCGACAATCGCAGGAATCGGAACCATCATCACTGCCTTTTTCATGGGCCCACTCATCGAGTTCTTTAACGTTCACATCGCAAGACCTATACTTAATAAATAAATGCGGAGGAGTTTATGAAGATCAATTTTACCAAGATGCACGGTTGTGGCAACGACTACGTTTATATTGACGGGGCAAAAGAGCTTGTTCCTCAGGATCAGAAATCGGAACTGGCCGTAAAGGTTTCAGACCGTCACTTCGGGATCGGCTCAGACGGACTTATTTTTATAAATCCCGTAGATGACCCGGATGTGGATTTTGAGATGGAGATGTACAATGCAGACGGCTCAAGATCCGAGATGTGCGGAAACGGCATAAGATGCGTAGCGAAGTTCGTTTACGACCATCGCCTGACTGACAAGAAGAGCCTCACCATAGTAAGTGCAGGGAAAAAGAAATATATCGACCTGACAGTTGATGACAATGACCTTGTCACCAAGGTAAAGGTAGACATGGGAGCTCCGATCCTCAGTGCTCCGCAGGTTCCTGTTACCGTATCTGCAGGAGGTGATAAGCTTGGCACTAACGGGCTTTCAAACATCCCTTCGGATATATGTTTTAAAGCACCTATCACTGCTGCCGGAAGAGACTGGGAAATTACCTGTGTATCCATGGGCAATCCCCATGCGGTTGTAATACTTCCTGACGACTATGATCTTGCAGGTTTTGAGATTGAGAAGTTCGGACCCGAATTTGAGAATCACCCATTCTTCCCAAATCGTACAAACACCGAATTTGTGAAGATAGATGACAGGGGCAATGTTCACATGAGAGTCTGGGAGAGAGGAACAGGCGAAACCCTTGCCTGCGGAACAGGATGCTGTGCAACAACCGTTGCCTGCATCTTAAACGGTCTTACAGACAACACTGTTAATGTACATGTACTTGGCGGAATCGTAACCTGCACCTGGAACGGAGACGGAAGCAGTCCTGTGATCATGGAAGGCCCAGGAACTACTGTATTTGAAGGAACAATTGAGATCTGATAATAATTCTTTTTGATAAACGCAGAAAAAGACAGGTTTTTAAGCCTGTCTTTTTCCGTGTATATAAGATTATTTACTGGTTGGCATTATCACTTGCGTTATTGTTTGCCTTAACGCTCTTTCTTCTGATAATCTCCTCAGTTGTGATACCAAGCGCTGCAAGGATCACAAGTACAAACCATGGGAATGATGCCTTCTTCTGCTCAGGAATTGTATCAGCCTTAGCTGTCTCTTCCTCAGCAATAACTGTAACTGTATCAGACTTCTTCTCCTCAGATGAAGCCATATCTCCAACTACTGCCTGGTCATTTGTATTTGTATTTTCTGCCTTAACCTGCTCTGTCTCTGTATCTGTTACAGATGCAGCCTTGGCGGTCTTTGATGTCTTTGTGCTCTTCTTTGCGCCGAGTACTGCTGCCTGTGCATCATTTGCTGCAGGAGCTGCTGTAGTAGTTCTAACTACAACAGGGGTAATTGTTGAAGATCCATTATCTCCGTCATTGTTTCCGCCCTGGTCTGAACTTCCGTCTCCCTTAGGTGTAAGGTCAGCAACCTTCTTGTCTCTTGCAGTCTTAGCATCTGCTACTTTCTTGTTGATAACATCAAGAATCTGCTTCTTGTTCTGAAGATCCTCGTTTGCAATATTGAGATTATCCTCAAGTGTCTTCATAACGAACAGATCCATGCTTGTATCTTCACCGCCGATAGTGATCTTTCTCTCAAGATCAGCGATTGACTTCTCAAGCTCATCAACTACAGCCTGAGCCTCAGCTACCTTTGCCTTTGCATCTGTTGCTGCATCGATAAGATCCTGGTAAGCTGCTTCCTCTTTTGCATAAGCCTCCTGGGCTTTCTTTATCTCTTCATTAGCTGTCTTTGCTGCCTCAAGTGCTGCCTTCTTAGTCTCTCTTGCATAATCAGCAGCGTCATCCTTTGCCTTGGCTGCTTTCTTTTCTGCTTTCTTGGCTTTATCTACTTCCTTCTGAGCTTTAGCAAGTTCCTTCTCTGCAGCCTTAAGTTCTTTTTCAAGCTTCTCAGATTCGCTTTTTTCTTTCTCTATCTTCTTTTTAAGATCATCAATCTTTTTCTGATTTTTCTTTACTGCTTTTTCTGCATCTGATGCTTTGGTCTTAGCATCATCGTATACCTTTTTAGCCTCTTTTACTTTATCATTTGCTTTTGTAAGAGCATCACTCTTTGACTCATAATCAGCAATAATCTCGTTTGCCTTACTTACAGCTCCTGAGATTTCAGCAAGGTCATCGGTAAGTCTTTTTACCTCTGCGTCTGTATCTGCAACATTCTGCTCCTCTGTAAGAACAATGCCTTCCCAATAATCCTTAGCATTCAGGAGATCCTGATGTTCCTTCATAAGCACCTGATACTTCTTCTTATCAGCATACCTTTTAAGGCCGGATTCCCTTCTCATATGCCACATTCTTTGCCATAAAGCATCAGCTTTATGCGAAATCATATCAACATTATCCTGGGCGTTCTTAAGATCAGCCTTTGACTGCTCATTTTCTTTTTTGGCCTGCTCAAGGTCAGCTTCCATTTTCTTAGTATCTTCGAACTGCTCGTCAGCTATTTGTTCTGATAGCTCCTGATACTTATCATAAGCTTCTTTTTCTGCATCAGATGCCTCTTTTGCTGCCTGCTTTGCCTCATTGTTTGCCTTTGTGGCAGTAGCGAGTTCTGCCTCTGCCTCGTCATACTGCTGGGCAAGCTCCTTTTGAAGCTCCTCTGCCTCAGCAAGCTGCTCCTTAAGCTCCTGCATTCTCTTATCGCTTACTTTATTCTTCTCTGCCTTGCGGATCTTCTCCTTGATCTTTTCAACCTTATCAAGAGCCTTTTCCTTATCAGCTTTTTTGTCTTCAAGCTCATCCTGAGCATCCTCTACAGCTTCTCTCTTCTGCTCAAGATCCTCTACTGCCTTCTTATAAGTCTCTTCAGCTGCATCTGCCTTCTTCTGTGCAGCTTCTGTTGCAGCCTCAAGCTCCTCTTTTGCATTCTCTATAGCAGCATTTGACTCTGTCTCTAAAAGCTCAAGGTTTCTCTGAGCATTTGCAAGCTCTTCTCTTGCTGCCTCAAGATCCTCAGAAGCCTTAGCATCTGCCTCTTCATATCTTGCACGAGCATCCTCTACAGCCTGCTTAGCTTCCTCGAACTGCTTTGTGAGCTCTTCTGACTTCTTAACTGCTTCCTCATAAGAAGTCTCAGCTTCCTTAGCAAGACCTTCTACTTTATTGTATGCTGCATTTGCGCCTGCAACTGTTGATGCATTCTTAATTGCTTCTGTAGCTGCATCGATATCAGCGCTCTTTGCTGCAAGATCATCGCCTGCCTGCTTAGCAATCTCCTGATCCTCTGCTACGATTCCGCCGGCCTCAATCAGGTCTTCCTTAAGTTCTTCGTTTACATTTTCGATTGTCTCGATATCCTGAGCAATCTTGTTATCACTTGCTGTGATAGAATCAGTAGCTTCATTTATCTCATTTCTGAATCCGTCAACCTTGCTGTTCTCTTTTTCATACCCGTTATCGACAAGCTCATCAACTGCATCGTTTACATCGCCGACCTTTGAAGCAACCTCATCTGTCTTCTCCTGGTACTGCTCTGCAGTCTCTTCTGCTTTACTCTCATCTGTAGTGATCTCACTCTGATCTGCTAACACTTCAGTGTCATTATTGTTGTAAGCGATTTCATTTTCATCTGCAGCAAAAGCTGTGATTGATGTTGATGCCATGCTGGCACTTAAGCCGAATGCTGCAACCCTGATTAACTGTGACTTTACATTGTTGTTTTTCATTTTTTCCACCTCGTAAATAATCTTGTTTTGTTTTTGTTTTTCCCAACTTGTGTGTTAGGATAGCACCGCCAAAATCATAAAAACCATCATAATTGACTCAAATTTTGTCATTTAACCAAGGCTTAAGGGTTCGTTTATACTTCGTTAATATTTTTTCGAAATCGTTTAAGAACGCGCAGTTGACGCATTGTTTTTCTTTAGATTTTGTTAACAGATACTTTTGTAAGCGCTTCCAGTTCCGTGTAAGGGGCATAAAAATAACGGATTCAAGGCAATTGCCTTAAATCCGTTTTCCATTTTCTCTGGCTATTATATAGATTCTTTCACTGTTATCATCAGGCTTTTCGTGGGTATCTGCATCTATCGCCTCAATGAACGTAAGCCCCGCTTTTTCCACGAACTGTCGCATTTCTTCCAGTGTGTAGCCCCTCTGGAAATGCGTCTCAACCGATCGTCTGAAGACCTCATCCTTCTCATCGCACCTTGCAAAGATTGTAAGGTCATACTCATTTACATGTTCTTCCTCGTGGTAGTAGTTGTCCCAGATGAAGCTGCAATCCTCTCTGTTCTCGGCTATTGTTGTATCTCCGATCACATCCCGGTACTTGTGAAGCGTGTTGAAATCAAAGATAAATACTCCGCCCGGATACAGAAAGTTATTCACCAGCTTAAAGGTATCTATGACCTCCTGATCCTCAAGTACATAATTTATGCTGTCGCAGACACTTACTATGGTTCCTGCCGTGCAGTACAGATCAAGCTCCCTCATATCCTGTTCCAGGTACATGATATTGTAGCCCGCCTCGGCACTCTTCATCCTGGCAAGATTTAGCATATCCGGCGATAAATCGATTCCCATTATGTCATAGCCAAGTTTATAGAGCTCTTGGGTAAAAGAGCCTGTTCCGCAGCCAAGTTCTACTATCAGGTTCTTCTCTTCATCCAGTGCCTGCTCGGAATCCTCAGCAGTATCATATTCTTCCGAGAGCTCTTTTCCCTGAACGGTGCTTGTCCTAACAGGCTTCGAAATGCCATACTTCTCAATTAGTCCTGCAACAAAAGTACCCCATACTGCGTATGGGGTCTCATCCATAAAGGTGTCATATACTGCTGCAAAATCTGTATATGCTTCCATTTATATTCTCCTGTAAGGGCCTTGCCCTCTCATAAGCTACAGTGATCAGCCTGTAATTCCTACATATGCTCCAAATCCAAGTGCTGAAACAACACTTACGATCACAGCTGCCAGTGCAATTCCGCAGATAACCGCAGTTACTGTCTTCTTAAAATCCATATCCAGGATGCTGGCTGCAAGTGTACCTGTCCATGCTCCGGTTCCCGGAAGAGGGATTCCTACAAAAAGCATAAGCGCTACAAATAATCCCTGTCCTGCCTTTGCCTGGAGCTTCTGTCCTCCCTTTTCTCCCTTTTCAAGGCAGAAGGTGAAGAACTTACCGATAACCGGCTTGTCTTTTCCCCACTCAAGGACCTTCCTTGCGAAGAAATAGATAAGGGGTACAGGAATCATGTTTCCTATCGCAATGAGAATGTATCCAAGGACCAGGTTGAATCCTGTATCAGTTAAATTAAAACCATGAGCAATGGGAATAGCTCCCCTGAGCTCGATAAGTGGCACCATTGAAACGATGAACACTGTAATATACTGGCCAATCAGTGACTCTTTAAAAAATGCTAACATAAAAAACTCCTCATATAATTATTTGCCGAGATACTCTTTTAAAACCTCTATGAGCCTGTCCATCTCCTCATCTGTTCCAATGGAGATTCTAAGATACTCACTTATCCTGCTCGGCTTATCAAAGCGACGCACTATTATATCATGTGAACGCAGATAATCAAATATGTCCTTACCTGGTTTCCCCGGGTGACGGGCAAAAATGAAGTTTGTAGCCGAATCCCCGAATTCAAATCCAAGCTCTTTTAACAAAACCTTGGTGCGCTCCCTGGTGGCAATGACCTTGCCTGTTGTCTCTTCGAAGTACTCTCTGTCATTCATGGCTGCTGCCCCAAGTGATAGAGAGGGCATATTCATGGTGTAAGAGTTAAAAGAGAACTTGGCATCCAGAAGGTATTTGATGAGCTTCTCGCATCCGAAGGCGTAGCCTATACGAAGCCCTGCCAGTGACCTTGATTTGGAATAAGTTCTTACAACAAGAAGGTTATCATACTTATCTATAAGAGGAAGTGCGCTCTCTGCGCCAAAGTCAACGTAAGCCTCATCAACGATGACAACCACGTCCCTGTTATGGCTGATGATATCCTCTATGGCATCAAGCGGGAGCTTAACTCCTGTGGGCGCGTTTGGATTGGCGATCACCACTCCGCCGTTCTCACCGTAGTAGTCCGCAGGATCGATTGTGAAATCATCTTTTAAAGGCATCTGCTTGTAGGGAATCCTGTACAGATCTGCCCATACGTCATAAAACGAATAGGTTATATCCGGGAAAAGAATCGGTTTATCCGAATTAAAGAATGTGAGGAAAGCCATGGACAGTACGTCGTCAGAGCCAACTCCAACAAAGACATTCTCTTTTTTCACATTATAAAAAGATGCAATGGAATCCACCAGTACCGAGCAGGTAGGATCAGGATATTTCCTGAAATCCGAAAGCTCAGTCTCCTCATAGGCCTTATACACCAGAGGTGATGGCGGATATGGATTTTCATTTGTATTAAGCTTTATTATGTTCTTAATCTTAGGCTGCTCGCCGGGTGTGTATGGCACAACCTTTCTAACGTACTCTTCCCAACTCATATCTGCTCCACTTTTTTGTTGCAAATCAAAGTTATCAGTGCATGTAACATACCTTCGCATAAAGCGAGGTATGTTACCCCGTGGGCGTCGTCATATGGACATGTAAACATGTCCACATGACTCGTGCCTTCACGAGAATCACTGTCAATTATACGGACTGCTCCATGCAAAATCAAGCGGGCAGATATACGCTCTTTTCAAAATGTCTTTTTAATTATTGTCAGAATATTTAGTCTTCTGAAATCTCTATAAGGTATTGAGAGCCCCGATCCGATATATGTAATGACAGCTATGGAAAGCATGGATCTTCATGGATGAGTTACAACTTCATCGATATGAAGGTCCTTTTTTGCGCCCAAAAAGTGACTACACCGACGCAATCTGTGTGTACAGGTCGTAAAATTTTGCGCTCAGGATGCAGCATTCGGGGCAAAACGGCACCTTCATATCCAAAAGGAGGTACCATGAAAATTGCGCAAAGTAATGTGCACCTTGTCTCCTCGAACAAGTACTTTGAGGAGAACAGCATCTCAGTTCAAAGTGGCACCATGACAAGAGGGTCTTTCCTAGAGAGTCTGCAGAATCAGGAAAAGAAACTCGACAGCCTTGAACTGAGCGGCGATGCAGTGGGAAGTACAGACTCCACTGCACTTGGAAGTGAGACGTACACTTCCTTTAAGCCTTCTAAGACTGAGTATCTGAGCACCTTTGAGAGCAGCCTTGAAGAACAGATCTCTGAACTTCGGGCATCTCTTCTTGACAGGATACTTCGCCTTCTTCAGATGTTTGGCGGCGATGATCAGTCAAAAGGCTTTAAGCACACTCTGTCAAACACTGCAAATATGCTGACAGAGAATTCCTTCGTCAAAGTCACAACCGTCTCCATGACTCACGTAGAGCAGGAGGAGACCACCTTTAGCGGAACAGGCACAGCCCTGACCGAGGACGGAAGGTCAATTGATTTCGGAGTTAGCTTTTCAATGTCCAGGCGCCTTACCGAATATGCCGGCATGAGCGTAGCAAGCGCCGTAAGTCTTATTGATCCTCTTGTCATCAACGTTGGAAGTGATGTGACTCACATCAGTGACCAGTCCTTCTACTTTGATCTTGACTGTGACGGACAGGAGGAAAAGATATCCAATCTCGGAAAAGGCTCAGGTTTCTTGGCCTATGACAAGAACGGCGACGGCAAGATTGGTAATGGGTCCGAGCTATTTGGAACAAAGAGCGGAAATGGCTTTACTGACCTTGCAGCCTACGACAAAGACGGCAACGGATGGATCGATGAAAATGATGAGATCTACGAAAAGCTCAGCATCTGGATCAGAAACGAAGATGGAACAGACAGTCTTCTTAGTTTAAAAGAATCGGATGTAGGAGCAATTTATCTTGGCAATGCGGAGACGGAATTCACTCATTACAATTCCAACTTCCTTACAGCAGCCATGATGAGATCCTCCGGAATCTTCCTCAGAGAAAGCGGAGGCGTTGGTCTTGTTCAGCAGCTTGATATGGCTGCGCTTTAAGGGCAAAAATATAGGACTATGGGCTCCCTGCTCATAGTCCTTGTTTTTATTCCAGTATATCTCTTTCACGAACTCCGTCAACTTCTCCGCTAAGGAAATGTCTTCTGCAGACAGATACATAGGATTCATTGCCTCCCATCATGATCTGCTCGCCGTCCCTTACAATCTTGCCATTGCATACTCTTGCGTTGAAATGTGCTCTTCGTCCGCACCAGCATACAGTCGGAACTTCCTCGATGTAATTGGCGATTTCCATAAGACGCTTGGAGCCGGTAAATAAGTGGCTTGTAAAATCTGTTCTAAGACCATAGCAGATAACCGGAAGATCATATCTGTCCACAACCTCTGCCAGCAGATCAACCTGTTCCTCGGTAAGGAACTGAGCTTCATCCACAAGGACACAGTCCAGCTTCTTCCAGGCATCGGACTTTTTGGTGAACCATTCGTTTACAACCTCGTCAAGGAAGTCTTCAACAAAGGTACATTCAGCCTCAAGTCCCATTCTGGACTTAACCTTCTTCTCTCCGTCCCTGTTCTCGATGCCGGGCTTAAGAAGAATACAGTTCTGTCCCTTCTCAATATAGTTGTACCTGACCATCAGAGCGTTTGCGGTCTTGGAGCTCCCCATAGCCCCATACCTGAAATATAGCTTTCCCATACCATACCCCTTATAATTTTATTATTTCTTTTTCCTAACAGACTCTGCACCGTTTCCGAAAATTCTGTCCCTGAAAGGGCTGAGTGCTGAAATAAGGATCTGTCCGAAGAATACGCAGGTAATGATCTCTCCTGCTCCAACTGTCAGCGCAAAGTACCAAAGAGCACCGGGAATTCCGTATGCATACTTAAGTACGAAAGGAATGATGACAGCATTTGAAACTACCGGTGGAACTGAGCAAAGGAATCTGTTCTTTCTTACCATATATGTTCCTACTGCTCCGATAAGTGTAGCAAGTGTTCCGAAGATAATATCAGGAAGCGCTCCACCGAAGAAGATGTTTGAAATAAGGCATCCGATTGCAACACCCGGTACAGCTGCGGGAGTGAAATACGGAAGGATTGTAAGACATTCCGAAAATCTGACCTGAATAGCACCGCTTGCCAGATCGAAGCCTGCTGCGAGAGCAGTAAGTACAACGTAAAGGGCTGCGATAATTGCCGCATGCACGATGTAAAGTGTTTTGGTGGTTGTTTTGCTCATTGTTGGTTTCCTCCATTAATGCATTATTAGTTACCAACTGCAACCATGCGGTAATGTCACCTCCCAGATAATCACAGTTTTAATCAAACAAAATAGTATAAACAGATAAACTGCTTTTTGTAAAGAGAGAATTATTCCTCTCCCTGTAAAAGAACAAGTTTGTTGTAAGGAATCTCGATTCCTTCTTCCTTGAATCTCTTCATTATCTCCACAAGGCACTCAGAGCATGTTCTTGGGTTATCTCTGAAGTCCTCTGTCTCAACCAGAGCCTGAAGTGTTACTCCGCTGTCATCGCAGCTCTTGCAAAGTACCACAGGTCTTTTGCCATAGTGCTTTGGATGATTCTTGATAGTATCTGCGATAACATCCATGGCCTTTTGCATATCAGTGCCATATGCTACCGAAACTCGTATCGGATAGGAGAAAGACTGCTCCTGCGTGTAATTTACGATAGTTGATGAACCCACAATTGAATTTGGGATGTAGATGATCTCATTCTGATAGGTCTTGATTACAGTGTGTCTTAATGTGATATCCTCTACGAATCCCGGATCATAGTTGTCTATCTTGATTCTGTCTCCCATATCAAAAGGTCTTGAGTGGGATGCAGAAAGGGCTATTCCGGAAAACACATTTGCAAGTGTTGACTGGGCAGCAAGACCGAGTACAACAGCCGCAATTCCGGATGAAGCAACAGCCGTCTCCCAGGTCTTGGAGAATGCCGGAATTCCGCTCAGCGCTGTCAGCGCAGCAACAGCCCATATCAGCGCCAGAATGATACCCTTTAAGAATATCAGATGGAGCTTGCCTCTAAGAGTCTTCTTATTGAGGACTTTATTTATGAACATGTTTAGGAAATATGCCACCAGAAACGGTAGAACATATTTAAGAAAAATATCCAATGCTTCTTTCATACATTACCTCCAAAAACATAGGTAGTATATCACATTTGGGCATAAGTTTGGAGATATATTTCCTGTATAAGCTCAGCGTATATTTCACGTGCCTTCCCCGTGATTTATGCATTGTAGCAGGAAATTTCATGGCGTCAAGAACATAGCAAGTGGGCAAAAAGCGCCCATTCTTGACGCCATGGCATTTCCCACATTCAGGTCACTAAGCGGGGAAGGCATGTTTGGATATCTCCGGTCCTCTCATGCTTACCTATGCGCTCGCAGTTACTGTTTTTTGGCATTTTTTCTTCCAGGACAGTAAGGTTATTTCTTCCATCTGTTCATCCTTACTGTCCTTTTTAAGTTTTTTCTCTAGGACAGTAGTGCTTCATACACATTTCAGCTCATCATTACGGTATTTTTGAAGTTTTTGATTTAGGACAGTAAGGTATATTGCTCACATCTGCTTATCCTTACGGTATTTATCAAGTTTTTCTTTTAGGACAGTAAGACTTACATTTTTCATTACGGTATAATTTCAATTTTTTCATCAGGACAGTAAGACTTCTCGCAACAACCTGTTTTTCATTACGGTATTTTTGAAGTTTTTGCTCTGGGACAGTAGTACTTCATTGATCAGCCTGATTTTCATTACGGTATATATTCAATTTTTATTCCAGGACAGTAGCATTTCCCAATCACCCCATTTTTCATTACGGTATAATTTCAATTTTTCCGCCTGGACAGTAACGCTTCCCGTAATCAGCGCTCTCCCCTGCCTACACCTCGCCGGTCACCTCCACGCTGAGCTAAATTTGCACAAGAATTACTCAGGTCGGAACACATTCTATAATGCGATACCTTAGCTCCTGCCTCTGCGCTCGGTAAAGCCAATCCCCTTTGCCTTCTCCTTCCTCCCTTCCCCCTTAGTGACCTAAATGCATAAAACGCCGGGCGGTCAAGGATGCGCTGCTTTTTGCGCACTTTAGCTTGTCCTTGACGGCCCGGCGTTTTATGCTACAATCCCCTTGGCAGGGGAAGGCAGCTGCTATTCAATATATCGCAAGTTTTCCAAACCTCTTACGATTATTCCTCTTCCTCATCTATATCATCCATCTCATCAAATGCGATAATGGAATCAATGATATCCTCGAAGTCCTCCTGAAGTTCCTCCAGAGTATCACCTTCATAGGTGTATATACGATCGTCTATCTTCACCTCTCCAGTATAATAGTCGCACTTCTCATCATAATTAACGGTTCCGATATAACCTTCATATTCCAGTTTATCCATCACTTTATCTTCCTTGTTGATTCACCTATTATCAGCTCACCCGGGAACACGATGTGCTTGTGTCCGGATTCCTTGTCGATGATACTAAACAGAAGCTTCATTGCTTCCTTGGAAATATCTACCATAGGCTGCCTGAGTGTGGTAAGTCTCGGTACGCAGTACTCTGCGATCTCCTGTCCATCGTATCCGACAACGCTTACATCCTCGGGGACCTTGATTCCTGAATCTGCCAGAGCTCTTAGAGCTCCTACTGCCAGCACATCTGAAATACAATACAGTGCAGTAAATTTCTCTCCCGATTCAATAAGAGCCTTGGTAGTATCGTAGCCGTTACTGAATGTATAAATTCTTCGGTCAACATATCTGATGAGCTTCTCGTCAGGCTTAATCCCGTGCTTTTCAAGAGCGCCGAGATATCCCTTAAGACGCAGCTTAACAATTGAAGGTGTATCGCTTCCCTCAGTCAGGATTGCAATCTTCTTGTGACCGAGACCGATGAGATATTCAACAACCTTAAAGCTCTCCTTCTCGTCATCAACAGAGACTGTTGAGTATTCGTTTCTACTGAGGTCATCTGCGATATCGGATCCGATGGTTGCAAACACAACAGGGACGCTGAGCTGCTTGATCTTCTCAGCTGAGTGCTTGGCTGCTCCGCCCATAAAGATGATTCCGCGAAGACGCTTTTCCTTCTCAAGCTCAAGTGCCACGTCAACCTCATCCTCGTGGGATTCAACGTGTCTCATTACCAGAGCATACTTTCTCTCCTCAACTTCCTTCTCAACCACCTCAATCATAGGCGCAAAGAAAGGATTGGTGATTCCCCTAACAAGAACTGCGATACATTTTGCATCCGTTCTCTTAAGGTTCCTGGCACTGTTGTTGGGGATGTATCCGGTTTCCCTGATAACCTCCATTATTCTCTTTTTGGTTTCGGGATTGATATCCGAATGATTATTTATAGCCCTTGATACGGTGCTGACACCAACACCGCATCTTCTGGCTATTTCTACAATTGTAATTTCTGACATTAAACATTAACCTGCCAATTTATTATTTGGAAAGTCTTCTGTAAATCCTTGCAAAGTCATGCATCTTAGCGCAAAGCTCAGGTGAGAGCGCATCCTTCTTCATTCTCCAAACCCAGTTTCCACCGAGGGTTGAAGGAGTATTGATCCTTGCATAACCAGGGAGTTCAAGATAATCCTGCATAGGAATTATAACAGTATCCGACACACTTGCAAAGCTTGCTCTTATTGTAGCCCATACAGCATCCTTACCTGTCTTAATTCCAAGGTATTCCTTGGCAAATTTCTTATCATCTCTGGGAAGCTTATCAAACCAGCTTCTGGTGGTGTCGTTGTCGTGAGTTCCGGTATAAACGATGCAGTTATTGGTATAGTTGTGAGGAAGATAATCGCTCTCTTCCCTTGAATCAAAAGCAAACTGAAGGATCTTCATTCCGGGATAGCCTGTCTTCTTAACAAGCTTGATAACTGAAGGTGTAAGGAAACCGAGGTCCTCAGCAATAACCTTCTTCTCTCCGAGCTCTTTCTTCATGGTTTCAAAGAGCTTGTATCCGGGGCCCTTTCTCCACTCACCAAACTCAGCTGTAGGATCGCCGTAAGGAATTGCATAGTACTCATCAAATCCGCGGAAGTGGTCGATTCTTACAACATCGTAAAGCTTGTAGCAGTGAGCAATTCTCTTCATCCACCACTTGTAGCCTGTCTTCTCATGGTAGTCCCACTTATAAAGAGGATTTCCCCAGAGCTGGCCTGTAGCAGAAAATGCATCGGGGGGACAACCGGCAACATCAATGGGAGTATTCTTTTTATCCAGCTGGAAAAGCTCCGGATTAGCCCAGGTATCAGCACTGTCAAAAGCAACATAGATCGGGATATCTCCAATGATCTCAATTCCGTTGTCGTTGGCATACTTCTTAAGAGCCAGCCACTGCTCAGAAAACAGGAACTGAAGGAAGCAGTAGAAGTCAATCTCCCCTGCATACTTCTCCTTGGCCTGTTTCATAGCTGCAGGCTTCCTGAGGCGTATTCCCTCCTCCCAGGTATTCCATGCTCTTCCGTCATAGTCATTCTTGAGCGCCATGAAAAGAGAATAGTCAGCAAGCCAGTCATTGTCGCGTTTTTTCTTGAATGTCTCAAAGTCTTTTTTGAGTTTGTCTGCATTTTTAGCCTTACCCATGTTCTCGTAGGCTTTCTTAAGCAGCACAAATCTTGATTTGTACATCTTCTCATAGTCGATGTACTCCTCAGATCCACCGAAGTCGCACTTGTCAGCATCTTTTTTTGTCAAAAGACCTTGTTCAATAAGTGTAGTTATATCGATAAAATAAGGATTTCCCGCAAATGTTGAAAAAGACTGATACGGCGAATCGCCATAGCTTGTGGGACCTAAAGGAAGGATCTGCCAGTAGCTCTGTCCTGCCTCCTTAAGGAAATCCACAAATTCATATGCCTCTTTAGAAAAAGTACCGATTCCGTACTCGGAAGACAGCGAGAAAATAGGAAGTAATACTCCGCATTTTCTGCCTGATTTACTGTTTGCCTTTGCCATATCTACCCTCTCCTTTTGCGTAAAACCTGTAATTAGTTTAAATGAGCTACGGAAATTTTACCGTTACCGGTAACGTTTCCATAGCTCTACTTTACCACATTTTTTGAAACTTTATCAAGAAAATTTCTATTAATTCTGATTCTCCTCAAAAGCACTTTTCTTGATGCCCCAAATGAGGTTCCTCCACTGATCGAGCTGATCAGGTGTCATGAATCCGTTTGAAGTTCCCATGTATCCGATCTTGTAGGAAGCAAAAAGAAGTGCATTCTTGATGGCATTTACACTGTCACCTGTCTCCATATAGTAGTGAAGGAAGCATGCAAACAGCGCATTTCCTGCACCTATGGTATTTACAACCTCATTGGTCTTAACTGTGTTGTAGTGAACCCTTAGGTCTTTTGTCTTATCAAAGAGAATAAGTCCCTCACTGCCCTGTCCGAGAATGATGATCTCTGTTCCGTATGTCCCGGAAATTCGGTCGATGAACTCGTACGGATCCTCGGTCAGCGTATCATCACTAAAGTACAGAATCTTCGCGGGTTTTAGGAAGTCGGTGTTGTACTTCTCCTTCTCGGGATTATAGTTTCTGATGTTAACTGCAACCGGCTTATTGTGCTCTGAAGCCACCTTGGCAAACGGTCTGCAGAAATTGGCATTGGCAAGCACCATCATATCGCATTCCTCTGCAATAGGTGGCACCATGGACATATCATAAACATTGTCTCTAAGGTCCTTGATATCTTCAAAGATCTGCTGTTTTCTGTCCTTGTCATAGAGAACAACCTCAGTAGGTGTAGCCTTCATCTGAGGGATTATGTACTGGGTTGAAAGAGTGATCTTGCGATCATGCGGATTTATCAGACTAAGGTCCTGATTTCTTCCCACAATGGACATGAAGCAAACATCGTCTCCAAGCCACTTAAGCGCCAGGGATTCGTTGTACGCATCTCCGCCCATGGCTGTAAAAATGGAGTCGGTCGCACTGGTAAGAGGAGCATAGCTCACAGGAATCTTATCAACTCTTACGATGGTCTCAATCTGTGTAACACCTGCTACTAAGAACTTGCTCATATAACCCTCCTTGTTCTTATGATGTCATAGTCTGCATCATATCAACATATTCTGTGGCCTCCTCCAAAAAGAAGTCAGCCCTAAAGTTCTCTGATAGTACGGATTTTTGTATAAGTCCGTCTATTGTGTAATCAAGTATCACCCCAACTTTTTCGAAATCGATCCCCGGTATAAAGGTGGTAATATCCGCCCTCTCCCTCAGGGCGTGCATTATCCTCTGATATTTCTCGCGTCTCTCACTGATTACCGAAACGGCTTCGATATCAGTTTCTTCATCTGCTTTGTTCAGGAAAAGAAATATGAAAGGATACTGGGACATTGAATTTGCCTTGGCAGACAGGATCTGCTTGTAGAGCTCAAAATATCTGTTCTCACTCTTTTCCACATTGGCTGTTAGCTCCAGTGTCACAAACCTTGTTGCATAGTCATACAAAAAGGCATAGAGTCCTATCTTGCTCTCAAAGTAGTGGAACAAAAGCCCTTTGCTGATCCCCGCTCCTTTTACGATCTCATCCGTGCTGGCGTGTTTGTAGCCATACTGGGAAAAGACCTTTAGAGCTGAATTTATCATTCTGTCCTGCTTTTCTTTTTTTAACTCCCAAAACCTGTCGTTCATGGAATATCCTCATTCCGAGCGAATTGACTAAATCAGTCTAAAACTAGTTTACCATTTATAAAAAATCACATCAAACGATTTTTCGTTATTTATCAAATTTTAATACTCAGGTCTTTTATTTAAAAACAAATTGTATTAAAATTTAAATAACCGTTTGAAATAGGAGGGGAGCTAAAAATGTCCAAGAACAACGCATTCGGTAAGTTCGTTTTATTCTGTGCCGCTGCCGGAGCTGCTGCAGCCGGAGCATATTACTATCTCAGCAAGAGAGAAGAGGAAATCGCAGACAGTTTTGATGACGATGATTTCGACGATTTCGACGACTTTGATGATGACGAGGATACAAGCTCAGACTCAAAGTTCGGTTCACGTAAATATGTTGATATCACAAAGTCCGCATCAGATTCCGATTCTGAAGAGGCTCCTGCAGAGCCCGAGAAAGAGCCAGAAGCTGAGGCTGAGGCTAAAGAGGATCCTGAAGAGTCAGAAGAATTCTTCGACGACGAGGATAAATAATTATTATGAATATGAATAAATCCCTTACAGAGTGATCTGTAAGGGATTTTTATTTTGCTTATATTTATTCTTTTTCCATCAGCATTTCCTTGAGTACTCTTGCCTTGTCCTTAATCCTGCTGTTTGCAACCCTTGATGTGAGAATCTCGCCTATCATCTTGGATGCCATATCCCTCTGGCCCGTCTCAACAGCCAGGGCAGCCATCAAATAGTCAAGTGTTGTGGCATCCATTCCTGCAATGGGGAATTCTTCTGTCTGTCTGGCCATTGCAAAACCGTTAAGGGCATTTACCAGAAGCTCTTTTTCCTGAGCATCATTCTCTGCCTTCCTGGTCTCGTAATCGTCATCGTTAGGGTCAAGTCTCTGGGTCTCTCCTCTGATAACCCAGGCTGATTTCAAGCAGATATATGCCTTTTCACTGTTCTTGGCCTTCTTGACCACAGCGTTTGCCAGGCATAGCTGGTAGAGCCTCTTGGCATACTCATAGGTGTAGACAGGATCTTTGCAGGGCTCGTGCTTATAGTTCATACAGATCTTAACTCTGATGTCATCAATCTGGTACTTGGTGAGGTTCGGGAAGTATCTGCCAAGAGCAGCATATCCGCAAGCAGGGCAGGCAATTACATCATATTTGTTCTGATCAAGCTCCTCATAGTCAGGTCTAAGATCTATATCCACGTTCTTAATTTTGACCTTACCTGTTCTTACGGTCCTTGCTTCAAAATCAGAATCACAGACCGGGCATTTATATTTTTTATCAAAGAGGTAATCCTCTTCGTTCACCAGCTGAAGTTTTTTCTTGGGTTCTTCCTTTTTGACTACCACCTCTTTCTTTCTGGGGTCTTCAAAAAGCGCTTCTCCTTCGATATTGCCAAGCCCAAGTTTTTCAAATCCGGAAAATATGCCCATACCTACACCTCTCCTTAAAAGTTAGTTTTTAGGTAGCACGAATGAACTCTTAAGTGAAACTATTCTGTTAAATACCGGTGCTCCCTCTTTTGAGTCCTTGCAATCCACACAGAAGAATCCGTTTCTGACAAACTGGAATTTCTCAAAGGCCTTGGCGTTTGCAAGCTCCGGCTCAAGTTTAGCATTCTTAATGACCTTGATGGAATTGGGGTTTAAATTAAGAGATCCGTCTTCCTCGTTGTAAACGCCCTTCTCCTCATCAATGATATTCTCGTAAAGTCTTACCTCTGCGTTAACTGCCTCCTTGGCAGCTACCCAGTGGATTGTTCCCTTTACCTTTCTGCCGTCGGGGCTGTCTCCGCCCTTGGTTGCAGGATCATATGTACAGTGGATCTCTGTGATATTGCCATTCTCATCCTTCTCAAATCCTGTACATGTAACAAAGTAAGCGTTCATAAGTCTTACTTCGTTGCCCGGGAACAGTCTGAAGTACTTCTTTGGAGGCTCCTCCATGAAGTCTTCTCTCTCTATCCAAAGCTCTTTTCCGAATGGGATCTTACGGCTTCCCATCTCAGGAACTTCCTTGTTGTTCTCAATATCAAGGTACTCTGTCTCGCCCTCAGGATAGTTGTCGATGATGAGCTTAACAGGATCAAGAACTGCCTGCATTCTCTTAGCCTTGAGCTTTAAGTCCTCTCTGATGCAGTACTCAAGCATTGCATACTCTGCTGTTGCCTGTGCCTTACTGATTCCGCACATATCAACGAACATCTTGATGGACTCAGGTGTAAAGCCTCTTCTGCGGAGTGATGCGATGGTAACAAGTCTTGGATCGTCCCATCCGTCAACAATTCCATCCTCTACAAGCTTCTTGATATATCTTTTTCCTGTAACCACGTTGTTGAGGTACATCTTAGCGAACTCAATCTGACGTGGAGGATTCTTGTATTCGCACTCTGTCTTAACCCAGTCGTAAAGAGGTCTGTGATCCTCAAACTCCAGTGTGCAGAGTGAATGTGTGATACCCTCGATGGCATCCTCGATAGGATGAGCAAAGTCGTACATAGGATAGATGCACCACTTATCTCCGCACCTTGCATGTGACATGTGAGCAACACGATAGATGATAGGATCTCTCATGTTGATGTTAGGTGATGCCATATCGATCTTGGCACGAAGAGTCATTGCTCCGTCAGCAACCTTGCCACTCTTCATCTCTTCAAAGAGGCGAAGATTCTCTTCTACGCTTCTGTCTCTTCCGGGATCGTTCTTGCCGGGCTCTGTGAGTGTTCCTCTGTATTCTCTGATTTCATCCGCTGTGAGCTCTGAGATATAAGCCTTGCCCTTCTTGATGAGCTTGACCGCGTCTTCATACATCTCATCAAAATAATCGGATGCATAAAAGAGTCTGTCCTCGTAATCTGCACCAAGCCACTTAACATCCTCGATGATGGCATCCATGAACTCGGATTTCTCCTTGGTAGGATTGGTATCATCGAATCTCATGTTGAACTTGCCGTTATACTCCTTAGCCATTCCGTAGTTGAGAAGTATACTCTTGGCGTGACCGATGTGCAAAAAGCCATTGGGCTCGGGCGGGAAACGGGTTACTACGTGATCGTACACGCCTTCCGCGAGATCCTTGTCGATGGCTCTTTCTATAAAGTGCCTGCCTGAGCCGCTTTCTTCCTCAGGATTTTCGTTTACTTTTGTAATTACTTCATCTGCCATTTACTTTATTAAACCAACTTTCTATAAAAATGTTTACATTCTATTGTAGCATAAACCTACCGGTTATACACATACTTTTCCTCAAAGGCTGCACGGCGCAGTGGCTTATCATAGTAATAGCCCTGAATGTAAGTAACGCCCATGCTCTCAAGGATCTCCATCTGCTCTTTGGTCTCAACACCTTCGATGCAGATATCTGCGCCGATGGATTTTCCCATATCAACCATTGAACGGACAAATGCCTTAGAGTATTCATCCTTCTCTAAATTTTTTACAAACTCTCTGTCAACCTTGATTATGTCAAAAGGCAGAGCTCTTATGCTGGAAAGAGCAGAATAGCCTGTTCCGAAATCATCAAGGGCAAGTCTTATTCCCATATCCTTTATATCAAGGATGGTCTGCTTGGTCCTTGCAAGGTCGTTTATTGCGAGCCTTTCTGTGATCTCAAGGATCAGGTTCTCAGGCTTTAGATTGTTTTCCTCAAGGCAGTTCTTTATGATATCCAGGATATCGTTCTGCATGATCTGCACAACAGAGACATTTACGCTAATGGCAAAGTCACCGTTTCCTGTTTCGTTCCACTGCCTGCAGCACTCGCAAGCTTTTTTGAGCACGTGGTTGCCAATCGGAGTGATAAGTCCAAGATACTCAGCAAGAGGTACGAATTCATCGGGGCTTAAGAAGCCAAGCGACTCGCTGTTCCATCTGACAAGAGCCTCCGCTCCGAGGTGCTTTATCTTGCTCTTCTTTCCTTTGCCCTTTGCCTTGTCATTATAAAAGACAGGTTGGAAGAAAACTTCAAACTCATCAACCTTCTTGGAGATGGCTTTGTGCATGTTCTTCTCGAGATCGATTCTATGGATGCTGGAGGAATCGATGTTGTCTGAGTACTCCGCGATCCTGTTCTTGCCGGACTTCTTGGCCTCGTACATGGCAACATCTGATTTTCTGATAAGCTCGGATACATTGTCGCCGTGCTCCGGGAACTTAACAACACCCATACTCATGGTGCAGTAGTAGTCGCTGTCCTTGAGATACCACGGCGTTGCGAAGGCATTCTTTATCTCCTCAACGATCTTGTCCATCCTGTGATAGCTCTCAGGTGGAACTATGATTACAAACTCATCTCCGCCCATACGATAGCAGGAATTCGTGATTCCTTCTATTCTGCTGATGGCTTTCGAGATATCCTGAAGAAGGGTATCACCGTACTGGTGGCCCAAACTGTCGTTTATATGCTTAAAGTCGTCAAGGTCAAGGTACATAAGAGCTCCAGTCTTGCCGGTAGTTCTTGCCTCATCCACATATTTTGCCAGATCCTTTTCGCAGCACATTCTGTTGAAAAGGCCTGTCAAAAAGTCTGTATATGCCTGCTGCTCCATACGTTTCTGGTACAGCTTCTTTTCAGTGATATCGTAAATAGCGCAAAGTGAAACAGGTCTTCCGTCCACCCACTTGATCCTTGTGTAGTAGACGTCGTACCACTTCTCTCTGTCTCTGTGATGTACTTCGTAGTTTCCGCTGTGGCTTCTTGAGGGAATATTTCCTTCAAAGAGTTCCACCAGCCTGTTCTCTGTGAGTTCCTTGCTAAAGTTCTTTTTAAAACTTCTGTTGGCAAAGAGCAGGATTCCTGTGCCTATATCTCTTACGTAGATTGAACTTCCCACGTTATCAAGGACCGCTTCTAAGGAGGCAAAAGAGCTTGCCAGCGAATTGGTCTGCAGTCTCTTGGTTATGATACTCTGAAGGATCCTTATGGAGTCGTTTATAAACTTAATGTCATCAATGGACCAGACTCTGTTCTCCCTGTTCTCGGTAAGACACGCGTAGAAGGCAGGGTTTCCGCCAATCATGATGGGCATTGCCACAAGAGCCTTGATGCCGAGGTTGTCAATCTGCTCTCTTTCACCGGCGTTCATCTGAGTGTCGCTGGATATAGCTATCGCCTTGGACCTTCCAAGGAACCAGCAGACTTCCTGATCGGTAGTATTGGAAAAGAGCTTTGGAACTCCGGGCTGTGTCCACTGAACGATGATGTCCATGAGAGTTCCGTGATGGATCTTGCAGGTAAAGGCATTACTAATCTGGAGATAACTGCAAAGCCTTGAAAGGACCTGAGCCATTACCTCCTCTATACCCTCGTCGCTGTCAAGGAGAGATACGATCTCTGTCATGATCTCTGCTCTGTGGAAGGAGCTTGTCATCTCCTTTTCCTGAGCCTTGCTCTCCTCACTTATTGCAACAGCTTTAGACCTTGATGCCTCAACTTTGATGAGGATGTCCAAGGTCTCTCTTAACAGATCGAGTGTCTTATAAAATTTGCTCTCGGAAATCTGATACTGGAAATTGTCAATAGGTGGATAGTGATAGAAGCTCTGATCATACTGGGCATCTGTAAAGAGTCCGCAGACTATCCAGACAGCTTCAATCCTGTCAGCACCACCAACCGCTACCGCAGCGAGCCTGAGATTGGGGATCTCTGTGATCTCCACAGCCTGATCCTCAAGGTCGCTCTCGGAAACCCTCATACAGATGTTGTGGATCCTGATGGGGGTTACATATTTCTGAATTATATCAATCTCGTGTGAATTGCCGGAGAACTCTGTAATAGGAACGCCATCCCCGTCAAGACACTGTACATAGACACCTGCCATCTCACAGAACATATCCTGCCAGGTCTGCAGTTCCTGCCTGTTTTTTGGCGCAAGTTGACCAAGAGCTCCCATCTCCTTAGAGCCAGAGCCCTTGCTTTGTGCCTGCATAAGTTCTGCTGGTGCTTTTGTGTCGCGCATGCAAGCTCTCCTTGCACTTAGATTTTTAACATAAGGTAGTTCTGCTCTCGCGCCGGTGATTACTTGTCGTCAACGCTATAGTTAGGAGCCTCTTTTGTGATCTGAATATCATGTGGATGTGACTCACGAAGAGCTGCGGAGGTCATCTTGATAAATCTTCCGTTCTCTTTAAGTTCCTCGATTGTACCGCATCCGCAATATCCCATACCTGAACGAAGTCCGCCCATGAGCTGGAATACTGTATCTTCAACTGTTCCCTTGTAGGCAACACGTCCTTCAACGCCCTCGGGAACAAGCTTTTTAGCATCTTCCTGGAAGTAACGATCCTTGGAGCCGTTCTCCATAGCTGCGATGGATCCCATTCCACGGTAAACCTTGTATTTTCTTCCCTGGAACAGCTCGAAGTCTCCAGGAGCCTCGTCACAGCCTGCAAACATTGAGCCCATCATTACGATGTTAGCTCCTGCTGCAATAGCCTTGGTAATATCGCCAGAGTACTTGATACCACCGTCAGCGATGATCGGAATACCATACTGCTTAGCCATTTCGTAGCAGTCCATAACTGCAGTGATCTGAGGAACACCGATACCTGCAACCACACGTGTTGTGCAGATAGATCCGGGTCCGATACCTACCTTAACAGCATCTGCTCCTGCCTCGATAAGGTCTTTTGTTGCAGCTGCTGTAGCGCAGTTTCCTGCGATAACCTGAAGATCAGGGAATTTCTCTTTTATCATGCGAAGACATTTAAGAACGTTCTCTGAATGTCCGTGTGCTGAATCAAGAACAATAACGTCAACCTTGGCATCAACAAGGGCTGCTACTCTGTCCAGGCAGTTAGCTGAAATACCAACACCTGCTCCGCAGAGAAGACGGCCGTGGTCGTCCTTGGCTGAAAGAGGATACTTGATGGTCTTTTCAATATCCTTGATCGTGATAAGTCCTACAAGATTGTAGTCATCATCTACGATAGGAAGCTTCTCCTTCTTGCTCTTTGCAAGAATGCTCTTTGCTTCCTCAAGTGTAATGCCTTCCTTGGCTGTAACAAGGTTTTCGCTGGTCATTACGTCTTTTATCTTCTGTGAGAAGTCTTTTTCAAACTTGAGGTCACGGTTTGTGATGATACCTACAAGCTTTTTGCCCTCTGTGATAGGCACACCTGAAATTCTGAACTTAGCCATGAGAGAATCGGCATCTGCCAGTGTGTGCTCCGGTGAAAGTGAGAAGGGATCTGTGATAACGCCGTTCTCTGATCTCTTAACCTTGTCTACTTCCTCGGCCTGAGCCTCGATAGACATGTTCTTGTGAATGATACCGATACCGCCCTGTCTAGCCATGGCGATGGCCATTCTGTGCTCTGTAACTGTGTCCATTCCTGCACTCATCATAGGAATGTTGAGTTTGATCTTCTTGGTAAGATATGTGCTAACATCTACCTGATTAGGTATAACCTGTGAATATGCCGGTACTAAAAGTACGTCATCAAAAGTAATTCCTTCGCCGATAATCTGTCCCATTGTCTCGCTCTCCCTTATTCTTTTCAGTCAGTAAACACCTTGCGAGGTGCTACGTTTTTAACAGCTGTTACAAATTCTGCATTTGGTTCGAATATAACCTTTTCTTTTCCATCATATATAAAGGTATATGTAGGATCAGGCTGGCGGTCCTTCTGTCTTGCGGAGAAATCAACCACCTTCAGGGTTTTATTCTTAAACTCATCGAGATGATAGGAACGAGACGGAGCCATAGCTTCAATCTTGTTGACGTCGTACTTGGCTACATTCTTACGTCTGCTCTTATTGAGGATCTTGTCAACTGTGATCTCCCTCTCACAGTACTGATACTCAAACTCGATATTTGCATTCAAAGTAAGGAAATAATACAAAACTCCTGCACCTATGCACAGGATAAGACCTATGATTCCTAACGGACTGATGACTGATAAAAGAAAGAAAATAATTGCCACAGCAAGAGATAAAAAGCTGAGAATCTTCACCATTGGTGACGCTTTGCTCTCTACCAGGCACTCAACATAATTGTTATCGATACCCATTACAGAACTCATCCTCCTTAAAAAATATCAATTTTAACGATTATGTTACTTTACTTTTCCCAATCTTTCAAGCGTTTTTCACCGTTCTTACCTATCATTTCTATTATATCTGTTTTATCGTAAAAAATGTATTATTTATTTGTAAACTATTGTTTATAGCTAACTTGACAGTTTTCTTTAATAAACGTAAAATTCTCGAATGAGTCCTAAGAAATTCAGGAGGAAATTTACATGTCAGTACGTGATGAGATAAAAGAACAACAGAAAAAGCTTAAAGGTCAGGGCTTTAAAGCCCACTGGGATTACTTTTGGGAATATTATAAGATACACACTATTGTAGCCATTGTAGTTTTGATCTTTGTGATCATTACCATAAGAGATGTTACGGACAACAAACCTTACGCAGTATATTCCATGTTTATCAACAACCATGGCATGGATACGCAGACCATTCTTCAGGATGGTTTTGCAGAATATGCAGGTATCGATACAGAAGAATTCGCGGTTATAGTTGATACATCATCAAACTTCATGTCTTCTATAGTAGATACTACTTCTGTTGCAACCAGTGAGAAGCTCATGGCAATGCTTGCAGCACACGAACTTGATACCATAGTTGCAGATGAAAACACCTTCGGTCGCTACGCTTCACAGGATACATTTATTGATCTTAGAACCTTATACAGCGAGAGTGAACTTGAGAGTTTTGGCGATAGAGTTTTCTACGTGGATCAGGGATACATTGATTACCTGAACTCAGATGAGTACACAACTTACATCACTTCAGGTGAATATGATAAGAACAACAAATATGCAGTGATGGCTGCAAAGTACGAAGAGGATTTCACCTACCAGAAGGTTGCTAAAGAGGATATGGATGATCCGATTCCCGTTGGAATCATTCTTGATAACTCTGCAGCACTTAAGAGCTGCGAGGCTTTTCCTGATGAAGCTCCGATTGTTGGTATTGCAGTAAACTCTCAGAGAATTGATAACGCGAAATTATTTATTGAATATCTTATGAAGTAAAAAAGTGAGTCAGTGGGGACGTTTCAGTTTGACTCATTTTGCCTGGCAAAATGAGTCAAACTGAAACGTCCCCACTGACTCACTTTTATTATCAAAGAGCTGTTGAAACAAATATATCGTAAATAGCTTCAATCGCCTTCTCAAAATCCCTATTCTCAACACCAATAATGATGTTAAGCTCTGAAGATCCCTGGTCGATCATGCGGACATTGACGCTGGCATGTGCAAGTGCAGAGAAGATTCTTCCTGCAGTTCCACGTGTTGACTTCATGCCACGTCCCACAACAGCGATAAGAGCAAGGTCTGACTCAATCTCAAGCATGTCGGGATGAGCGAGCTTGTGGATCTCTGATACAACTGCCTGCTCCTTCTCGATGAATTCGTCCTGCTGTACGAATACAGTCATGGTGTCGATTCCAGAAGGAACATGCTCGATGGAAATGTTCTGATCTTCAAAAGCCTGAAGGACTTTTCTTACGAATCCGATCTCTGAGTTCATCTGATCCTTAAGAACGTTTACACAGCAGAAGCCCTTCTTACCGGCAATTCCGGTGATGACATACTTGGACTTTTTAGCTGTTGACTCAACGATCCATGTTCCGGGATCATCAGGCTGGTTGGTATTTCTGATATTGATCGGGATACCCTCTTTTCTTACGGGGAAGATCGCATCCTCGTGAAGAACGCCGGCACCCATGTATGCAAGCTCTCTGAGCTCTGTGTATGTGATGGTCTCAATGTACGGAGGCTTATCGATGATCCTGGGATCTGCAACAAGGAATCCTGAAACGTCTGTCCAGTTCTCATATACATCTGCCTTGGTTGCTCTTGATACGATGGATCCTGTGATATCGGATCCGCCTCTTGAAAAGGTCTTTATGCTTCCGTCAGGATATGCGCCGTAAAATCCGGGAACAACGGCCTTTGGAGTCTTCTCCAGTTTCTTGGCCATCAGCTTATTGGTTTTCTCTGCATCGAATTCTCCGTTTTTGTCAAAAGAAATAACGGTAGCAGCGTCAACGAACTCATAGCCAAGGTATACTGCCATAATGATTCCGTTAAGGTACTCACCTCTGCTGGCTGCATAGTCACTGCCCGCTTGTGCCTTAAAGTTCTTTTCAATGGTCTTAAACTCACCTGAAAGATCCAGCTTTAATTTAAGTCCCTTGATGATCTCATCGTAGCGGGCCTTGATATCTGAAAGCTGCTTACTAAAATCCTTGCCCGCCTCTGCCAGGGCGTAGGTCTTGTAAAGCATATCAGTTACCTTAGTGTCCTTTGAATTTCTTTTGCCCGGTGCTGAAGGTACTACGTACACTCTGTCCGGATCGGACTTAATGATGTCACCTACCTTCTTAAACTGCTCTGCACTGGCCAGTGAACTTCCGCCAAATTTTACAACCTTTTTCATTGCTCCATCTTCCTTCTATGTTATTTATTCATCAGTAAAGTCTGATGTAACCCTTAACGCTGTCAAACTTCCAAAGCTTCTCATCAAAGTCTTTTTCTGAAATATCATCTGTAATGAAGGCAAACTCGTTATATACGTTATCGCCTGTAACTTCCTCGATACCGTGTCCGAAGATCTCAAAGGCCTGTTCTTTGTACTCAGCTGCAACTCTTACGAAGAACTTTCTTACTGCATTGTCCTTAGGAGAAAGAACTGCCTTCTCTGCATTTAAGTTTACGTCGATGTGCTTGCCCTTGTGTTTGATGATATCAATAACATCGGCAACTACCGCACTTGCTGTAGCGTTCTTGCCTGCGCCTCTTCCGTAGAACATAACGTCGCCAACCATGTTTCCGTGAACATTGATGGCATTGAATACACCGTTTACGTTTGCAAGAGGATTCTCATAAGGGATGAGGAATGGTGCAACTATTGTAAAGAAGCCGTTCTCGTTCTTCTTGCACATTCCAAGGAGCTTGATCGCCATTCCAAGGGTTCTTGCATAGGCAAAATCCTCGATGCTGATCTTGGAGATACCCTCTGTGTAAATATCTTCATAATTAACGTGTTTTCCACTCATAAGGCTTGAGAGGATGGCTATCTTACGGCATGCATCGTAACCTTCCACATCGGCCTCAGGATTCTTTTCTGCATAGCCCTTATCCTGTGCTGCCTTAAGGACTGTTGCAAATCCTGCACCCTCTTTGTCCATCTTGGTGAGGATGTAGTTGGTTGTTCCGTTTAAGATACCTGTGATGGAATCGATCTTCTCATGCTTAAGAGAATCATTGATGGTTCTAAGAAGAGGAATTCCGCCGCCTACGCTTGCCTCAAACAGATAGCTTGCTCCGTTCTTCCTGGCAAGCTCAACAAGCTCAGGTCCGCGTGCTGCAACCAGCTCCTTGTTGGAGGTGCAGACACTCTTTCCTCTCTCGAGAGCACTCTTTTCAAAAGAGAATGCCGGCTCAATTCCGCCCATTGTTTCACAGATAACTTCTATCTCAGGATCGTCAAGAATGATGTTGATGTCGTGAACGACCTGTGTCTCATGCTTATCACCGGGGAAGTCTCTAAGATCAAGAATGTACTTAAGTTCAAGCTTTTCCCCTGCGCTTTTTTCGATTTCGGCTGCGTTGTTGTCAAGAACATCAACTACTCCGCTTCCTACTGTACCGTACCCTAATACTGCTACCTTTGCCATATCTTCCTCCTTATGTAAGCGTAGCACTTCGACCGGTAATATGTACCTTGTGCACGCCTTCAGTCTTTTCCATGATGGAGATCATCTCCATGATATCTCTTGTTTCAGGTAAAACCTGGATGGTGATTGAAATAGATGCCACACCGTTTAGTGGTATGGACTGATGTATGGTAAGAATGTTTGCTCCAAACTCGGCTATGAGGTTGAGCACATATGACAGAAGTCCCACCTCATCATTCATCTGGAATGTCAGGGTAAGTGTTGTACCCTGAAGGCTGTCGTGGAACTCATATATATCTTCTTTATATTTGTAAAAAGAGCTGCGGCTGATTCCAAGTTGCTGAGCTGCCTCACTGGCTGTCTTGACCTTCCCGGATTCAAGGAGTTTCTTGGCCTCGACCACCTTGAGCAAAACCTCAGGTACCGCCTGCTTTCTGATTACATAGTATCCTGTATCCTGCTGCACTGCTATGTCTCCATAAGTGTTTTTGTATCGCGGACATTTGTCTGCATGAGAAAGATTTTATCACAGTGAAGTTTTAAAGGCAAGCAGAAATGTTTATAAATATTCAAAGTTTATACATTTTTCTTTGTACATTATGACAAAAATAGGACCACAGCCTTTGCCATGGTCCCAAAACATCATATTCGCTATATCTTATTTATTGAGCATCCGTGCTTTCAATTTTCTCTTCCGTGCTTGTTGCAGCCTCTTCTGAGTCAGTTTCTTTTGCAGCCTCAACCACAACCGGCACTTCCATTGTTAGTCCATACTTACCGCCAAGGAAAAGAAATCCGGCATATCCATTCTCATCAAGAAGAGATACAGTATCCTCTCCCGCAGGAATCACAAAGCTGACACGATTACCCTTGTACTCCCCATCAAGAAAACTTACATAGAGCGAAACGTCAGGTCTTTCTTCAAGTGCCTGCATTACCTGTTTATTGAAATTTATAAACACAGATGTCTTAACCTTAACTGTCGCATTTTCAGGCGCAGTCTCAATTCGTCTTGCAACATCCCCCTGGAAAGCATAGTAGGCAGATATCGGTCTGAAATACCATATCTTACCGCATTCAGGACACATGTAATTAATAGTACCTTCAGCAGATTCACTCTCATTCATGATCGCAACCCACTTAAAATGATGTATATGAGTAGGGTCATTCTGAAGCGCTTTTCTCTTTGCTTCAGCCTCTTTTGCTGCCTGCTCCTCTTCAGATAACTCCGGCTCATCTTCCTTATTCTCCTTCTGAGTATCTACAGCACTCTCTATAGTTGTATCCTCCTCAGCTCTTACAACCTGTGCATTAGGCGCAGGTAAAAAAGCTGCGGAAAGAATAATAAACGCAGATGAAAATACAACGGTCAAAACTCTGTTAGCTTTCATTTATCAAAACCTCACAGTACTTGCTATTTACAGTTGCAAAACTAGTTTATCACTTTTTCCAGCCATTGTTCTACTATTATTCACAATTTTGAACTTTCAGGCAATTATGTCGTTAGCCGTAACCCATGCCTGCTTCAGCAGCAAAAAAGCTATACCCGCAGCGTAGTATTTTTTCGTGAATTCATGAGTCTTCAGAGGGCGCTTTGCAGCTTCTGTCCACGGATCATCCGTAGAAGTTGCAAAGCGTTCTATGAAGGCCATGAATTCCGACAAAAATAGTCCGCGAGGAGGATAGCCATTTAGCTGTGGCAGCCCACAGGACCTCCGGCGAGAGTATCCCCTACACAAAGCGAAAAGCCATGACGTCGGGGAACGCCATGGCTTTTCAAAAACGCTTATAAAAGGAAAGAGTAAAATAGGAGGATAGCTAATTTATCATCCCTTTACTGCACCGGCTGATACGCCACCTACGATGTACCTTGAAAGAAGGAGGTAGATAACGATAACCGGGAAGATGGATGCAGCTATCATGATGTAGATCTGACCCATATCGAAACGGAGCCAGTCAGCACCACGGAGCTGAGCAATCATAACAGGAAGTGTCTTCTTAGTATCAGTGTGAAGGATCAGGGCTGGTGTGAAGTAGTTATTCCAGCTTCCTACAAATGCGAAGATCATCTGAACACTGATAGCCGGCTTAATAAGCGGCATTATGATTGTATTGAATGTTCTGAACTCTCCTGAACCATCAATTCTTGCAGCCTCAACCAGTGACAGAGGCAGGTTACTCTCCATGTACTGCTTCAGATAGAAGTAAGTAACAGGTGATGCAATTGCAGGAATGATAAGAGGTACGATTGAGTCGTCCATTCCAAGTCTTACGATCAAACGCAGGAAACCAAGGGCGGTAACCTGTCCGGGAATCATCATGATTGCCAGAATAAATGTTGCAATAGCAGCTCTTCCCTTGAACTGATATGTATTGATAGCATATGCAGTCATAGCTGAGAAGTATGTGCAAAGTACTGCTGTGCAAACTGAAACGATAATACTGTTTAAAAAGCCTCTTGCAATAGGAATAGTTCCGTTTATAAGGCTTGACCAGTTATCAAGAAGATGTGTGCTGGGAAGTACTGTGAATCCCAGTGTCATCTCTGAATGTGATCTGGTTGAGTTAATAAGCAAAATGTAGAACCAAATGAGGCAGAGGAACGAAAAGAATATAAGTGTTATGTAAGCGATAGTTCTTCTTACTCCAATTGGGACTCCATGGGGTTTCAATGTTGTTTCGTTATTCATCCCTATTTCCTCCTTAATTCTTTTCTTTTGAACTGTTTATTCTGAATACTACAAGGCTCAGAATACCGGTTACAACAAACAAGAATACTGACAAAGCACCACCACGGCCTACGTCCTTACTTGTAAGATATCTGTTAAGGAGCATGATTACTGTGGTGAGGGCATCCATAGGATTACCACGACCGTTTGTCAAGATCTGAGGAACATCGAACATCTGCAGACCACCGATAAGTGATGTGATCAGCACGTAGATGAATATAGGACGGAGAATAGGCATTGTGATCTTGAAGAATACCTGTGAAGCTGTAGCTCCGTCAACCTGAGCAGCTTCATAAAGTGATGAGTCGATACCAAGCATTCCTGCCATAAGGAGGATGGTTGTATTACCGAACCACATCAGGAAGTTCATGAGCATAACAAGAATTCTTGAAGCACCCACAAACTGGAAGAACTTGAAAGGCTCTTTTATAGCACCGAGACTCATAAGAATCTGGTTTACAGGGCCGCTGTCTGAGAACAATGCAAAGAACAGCATTGAAAACGCTGATGCCATGATCAGGTTAGGCATGTAGATAACTGTCTTAAAGAATCTCTGACCTTTAAGTCTGAGTGAAGGATCTGAGAACCAGTAAGCCAGTAAAAGAGCTATAACGATCTGTGGGATGAAACCACCAACCCACATGATGAGTGTGTTACCTAAGTATTTCCAAATCTCCGGTGTGGTAAGCAGGTTAACATAGTTGGCACCACCAACAAAGTTAGGTCCGATCTGCTTAAGTCCGGAACGATAGTTCTCAAAGAAACTGTTATATATAGTTGAAAACAGTGGAATAAGGCTGAAGATGATATATGTAACAAAGAATGGTATAAGGAAAATATATCCCCAGCGGTTAAACTTAACCACGTTATGATTGGCTTTAGTGGACTTATTTTTGTCCATACCCTTACCTCCGCAAATATTTTACTCTTTACCCTTGGATTTTTAAGAAATTGCCTGCCGGATAACCCGGCAGGCAACTTATTTTTGAAATACTGACACTTATGCAGAAATTATCTTGTAAGCTCAGGATATCTCTGAAGTGCAAGTGTGTAGAACTGCTCAAGAGCCTCATCATATGTAGCATAGTTGCCGTTGATGTAGTCGCCCATAGCTGTCTGGAAGTCACCAAGAAGTCCCTGGTCATAAGCTGTAAGGTTAGCCATGTCGATGTTGTCAGCGCCTGCACAGAACATCTTAAGAGGGTTCTGTCCACCAAGAACTGCGTTCTGGTAAGAAGGATCGTTTGCAAGCTCTTCCATAACAGGTCTGTTGTTTACGAAGTCATTGTCCTTAAGAACGATGTCCTTCATAACTGCAGGATCCATTGTCATCTTTCTCATGATATCAGCAACGAGTGATGGGTTATCTGTTCCAGCTGCTGCACAGATCCATGTTCCGCCCCAGTAGAAGCCCTGAGGTCCCTCTGTAGCTGCCCAGCCACCATCGTGAGCTACTGAGCCATCTACGTCAGCTGCCATACAGAAGTCGATCAGCCAAGCTGGTCCAAAGTAAGCGAATACCTTTCCTTCAGGATAGAATCCCTTGTTCCAGTCCTCACCCCACTGGCCCCATGTGTTGCAGTAGCCAGCATCTGCAAGCTTCTTAGAATCCTCAACCCACTTCTTAAGGTTGTCATCAACCTGGATCTGTGTTCCGTTAACCCAAGGAAGCTTAGCGTTGTTCTGATATACACGGAATGTATCAGCTGTTGAAGAGATTACATCGTAACCAGCCTTGTCAAGCTCACCGGCTGACTCGAAGAACTTATCCCAATCTGAGAACTTAGCCTGGATCTCTGCAGGCTCATCTGTTCCGAATACTTCCTTAGCGATCTCTCTGTTGTAGATCATAACACCAGGGCAGCCCTGCCATGATGTTCCCTTAAGAACGCCGTTAGAATCTGTAACAACATCCTGTGTGTATGTGTACTGATCCTTGAGCTCATCATCTGTGATTCCAAGATCCTTAATAGGCATTGTGTAATCTGTGTCTGTGTACTTAACTGCATAGTCAGCCTCTACAAGGAAAAGGTCAACCTTGTCATCTGCTGCAGCGCTATCCTGTGCAAGAAGAAGCTCATCAAGTCTGTTCTGGTAAGCGTTCTCCTCGTTAGGAGTGATCAGCCAGTTAACTGTTACATCACCGATCTTACCTGTTGTTCCATCAACTACCTCATATCCAGGATAGTGATCTGTAAGACGGCTCTTGAACTCCTCGTTCCAAGCTGAAATGTTGAGAACCTTGCCCTCATCAGCTGCAGGTGTCTCTGCTGCTGCATCAGCTGCAGGTGCTTCTGCTGCTGCATCTGCTGCAGGTGCCTCAGCTGCAGGTGCCTCTGTTGCTGCAGGTGTCTCAGTAGCTGCAGGAGCTTCTGCTGCAGATCCGCAAGCTGAAAGCATACCAGCTACCATTGTTGTTGAAAGTAATACGCCAAGTATTTTCTTTCTCATAACTACTTTTACCTCCCTTTTCTCTTAAAAGAATTTTGAGTTATATTTAAAACGGCTATGGCCATTTTAAACCGGGTTAATATTGGCGACTGACTCGCCCTTTTCCAAGGTTCCTTCTACCACTATCTGTTCGATAAGTGTTCCCTTTGGATTATTGATAAGATCTATGAGTTTGCTTGCTGCAACTCTTCCTATCCTGTCTGTGTCCTGAACTATTGTTGTCATAAGAGGACTTATTCTTCTTGCAAGCTCTATTCCATCGTATCCTGCAACGGATATATCCTCCGGAATCTTAAGTCCCTTTTGTCTTATGGCATTCATTCCGCCGAAGGCTGCAAAATCATCTGAATACATAATGCATGTTGGCGGATCAGGCAGTTCCAAAAGTTTGGTAGTAGCTTCAAAAGCTTTCTCTGTATTTCTGTACGGGCTTGATACCATGTACTCATCTCTTACCGGTACTCCCAGATCCTGGAGAGTATTGTAAAAACTTGTGAGTCGTGACTGAGTAACTGCTGTGTTCTCGAGTCCGTGTACGTATGCTATCTTACGATGTCCCTGTTCATATATATAAGTAACAAGATCTCTTATTCCCTTAATATTGTCAGAGACAATTGCTATTCTGTTGTAGAAAGTGTGGTCTATTGTGACCACCGGGATGTTACTCTTAATAAGTTCATCCACTTCCGGGTCCGAAAACTCTACACAGGCAATGACCACTCCGTCGAAGCCTCTGTAAATTGCATGGGACAGATAACTCATCTTGTTGGTTCTGGATCTGTCTCCATTAATAAAGGTAATATCGAAACCTTCCTGCTCAGCCTTTTTCTTAAAGCTGTCGAGCACATGTGAGAAGTAGTCGTGGGTAAGTCCACTGTTGGCTTCGTCTACAAAGAGCACTCCGATATTATTTGACCTGTTTGTCTTAAGTGCCTGAGCAGCTGCATTGGGGTGATACCCAAGCTTATCAGCTATCTCCCTTACTCTTTCCTTCGTTTCCTTACTAATATCGCTGTGATCGTTAAGCGCTTTGGAAACAGTTGCTATTGACACTCCACAGGCCTTCGATATGTCTTTCAATGAAACAATACGTCTAGCCATCTGTTTATCTCACGTTTCTCACTTAATCGTTTTCGTAGTTTCAATATACAACGAAATTACTCTAAAATCAAGTTGAGTTTTTTAGTTTTTGTGCAATTTTGATATTTTTGTGAGTCTTTTACAAATTTGTAAGCGTCATTTCATATATTTTTCTAAGTTTGTCCATAATTTGTTCATATTTCTTTTAAACGTTTTCGAAACAAATGCACTATCCATGCGGCTTTGTAAAAACTTACACGCATAAGTAAACGTAAACCTAGTATTTATGCGCTTTGCACCAGATTAAAAAAAGTTGAAATTTGTATTGAAATCATGTACATTTACATATATAATACACCTAGAATTTTATCGAAAACGTTTAAGTTAACAGGAGGTTACCAATGAAGTACGGTTATTTTGACGACAATGCTCTCGAATACGTAATAACTACGCCCAAGACTCCACTTCCATGGATCAACTATCTGGGCAACAAAGAGTTCTTTTCACTCATCTCCAATACCTGCGGAGGATATACATTCTATAAGGATGCCAAGCTCCTTCGTCTTACAAGGTATCGTTACAACAACGTTCCTTATGATAACAACGGTAAGTACTTCTTTATTAAAGACGGCGATACCATTTGGAATCCCGGATGGCAGCCTGTAAAGACCACTCTGGACAGCTATGAGTGCAGACACGGTCTTGGCTACAGCACATGGGTTTCAACCAAGAACGATATCGAGGCTAAGGTTCTCACCTTTGTTCCGATGGACGATAACTGCGAGGTTTCAAAGGTAACTCTTACTAATAAGAAGAGCAGCGATGCCAACATAACCCTCTTTTCATATGTAGAGTGGTGTCTGTGGAACGCAGATGATGATATGAAGAACTTCCAGAGAAACCTTTCAACCGGTGAAGTTGAGGTCACAGACGGCGGAAGTGTTATCTATCACAAGACAGAGTACAGAGAGCGTCGTAATCACTACGCAATCTACGGCGTAAACACCAAGGTTGACGGATTTGACACAAGCCGTGACGACTTCCTTGGAGCATACAACGGACCTGACAGTCCTGATGCTGTTGCAGCCGGCAAGTGCACAAACTCCATGGCAAGCGGATGGTCTCCTATCGCAGCTCATCAGATCAACGTATCTCTTAAGCCCGGCGAGTCCAAGACCTTCGTATTCACTCTCGGATACATTGAGAATCCTGAGGATGACAAGTGGGAAGCTCCTTCTGTTGTCAACAAGAAGCCGGCAGTTGCAATGCTTGCCAAGTACAACAACGAGGCAGCTGTAGATGCAGCTCTTGCAGAACTTAAGAAATACTGGAGCGAACTCCTTTCAATCTACCATGTATCTTCCAACAATGAGAAGGTTGACCGCATGGTTAATATCTGGAATCAGTATCAGTGCATGGTTACATTCAACATGTCAAGATCTGCTTCCTACTATGAGTCAGGTATCGGCCGTGGAATGGGATTCAGAGATTCCTGCCAGGATCTTCTCGGATTCGTTCACCTTATTCCCGACAGAGCAAGACAGCGTATCATTGATATCGCTTCTACTCAGTTCCAGGATGGTAGCGCATACCACCAGTATCAGCCACTTACCAAGAAGGGTAACTCAGATATCGGATCAGGCTTCAATGACGATCCTCTGTGGCTCATTGCCGGAACAAGCGCATATATAAGAGAGACAGGCGACCTTTCAATCCTTGATGAAATGGTTCCTTTCGATAATGATATGAGCGTAGCCAAGACCCTTATGGGACACCTTAAGTGCTCATTCAATTTCACAGCAACACACAAGGGACCTCATGGTCTTCCACTTATCGGACGTGCTGACTGGAACGACTGTCTGAACCTCAACTGCTTCTCAGAGCATCCGGGTGAGTCTTTCCAGACCTTCGGACCTTCCGAGGGACCTGTTGCAGAGTCAGTATTCATCGCCGGAATGTTTGTTAAGTACGGTGAAGAGTATGCAGAGCTTGCAGAGCTCAAGGGCGATACAGCCGAGGCTGAGCGCGCAAGAGCTGAGATCAAGAAAGTTTACGATGCAGCAACAACAGCCGGCTGGGACGGCGAGTGGTTCGTTCGTGCTTACGATGCAAACTCCAACAAGGTTGGATCAAAAGAGTGCGAAGAGGGCCAGATCTACATCGAGCCTCAGGGCTTCTGCGTTCTTGCAGGAATCGGTGTTAAGGAAGGTCTTGCTGAAAAGGCACTTAAGAGCGTTGAGGAGAGACTTGATACCAAGTACGGAATCATGATCCTTCAGCCTGCATATACCAAGTACCACTTAGAGCTCGGAGAAGTCAGCTCATATCCACCGGGATACAAGGAGAACGCCGGAATCTTCTGCCACAACAATCCTTGGGTTTCAATCGCTGAGACCGTTCTCGGACACGGAAACAGAGCTTTCGATATCTACAAGAAGACATGTCCTGCATACGTTGAGGAGATCAGTGATATCCACTGCACAGAGCCTTATGTATATTCACAGATGGTTGCAGGAAGAGACGCTAAGTTCCACGGACAGGGCAAGAACAGCTGGCTTACAGGTACAGCTGCATGGACCTTTGTAAACATCTCACAGTACATCCTTGGTGTTTACCCTACTCACAAGGGACTTTCCATCAATCCTTGTGTACCCGAGGACTTCGGTGACTTTACTCTCACCAGAAAGTTCCGCGGAGCAACCTACAACATTTCTGTTAAGCAGAACGGTGCTCAGAAGGGCATCTCCAAGCTCACTGTAAATGGCAAGGAAGTTGAAGGCAACATCATCCCTTACGAGGAAGGTGTTAAGGAGTACACTGTAGAAGCTATTCTCGGATAATAACCTTCTTAAATACAACTAAAACCAAAACCGGAGAGCCCAGGCGCGTTTAACGCGCTCGGGCTTTTTGGTTGCGCAAAACCTATCATACGTGTTAAAATAAAGTGTTAAGTCGGAGGTTTATATGAGCACAGAAAAAAAGCCCAGAAAACACAGACATAAGAGACACTATACCTTCATGGTCATATCCGGTGACTCTGATGGCAGTACCAAGAGACTCCATCTGAACCACTTCAGGACGCAGCTGCTGGCTTACACAGCCTTTGGTATAGCGCTGGTTATTATCTGTTATATAATCTACTCTGCCATCACCATAAACCATCTTCGTTCCATTGAACTTGAACAGAAGGCACAGATTGATGAGCTGACAACTGAGAGCGCAACCCTGGAGGCCTCAAACGGAGAACTCGAGACCAAGGTTCAGCAGCTTTCGGCAGCCCTCAACCAAAGGCTTGAGGATGAGCAGATTTCAGCGGAAGAAGCCGAGACACTTGCAATTCCCACAGGATTTCCTTTAACAGGAACTGCATCCATGACTCCCGCAGTGGATGATCCAAACGAAACCAAGGTCACCAAGATCACCGAGGACAACAAGGACACAGCCACAGGCAATCCGCTGGTACTATTTGATTCCGCTGCCGGTAACAGCGTCATCGCAGCAGGCTCCGGAACAGTACAGACCGTTACCACAGATGTTAAGTTCGGTAACATGGTCACCATCGACCACGGCAACGGTTATATCTCAATTTACAGAAATATGGGCGATCCTCTTGTCACAGAAGGATCTGCCATAGATAAGGGTGATATTATCTTCGTTATATCTGAAGACAACACAACACTCGGCTATCAGATACAGCAGAATGAACAATATATCAACCCGGAAGAACTAACAGAAATCAACGGGTAATGGCCCGAATATCAAACGGAGGAAATATCATGTTTGGAAGCAAAAAAGACAACAGTGTAGATCCTGCTTTAGAACAGGTGGGAACCATCATTGGTCCCGGAGCAATCCTTGACGGTCCGCTTACAACCAAAGATTCAACCAGAATCGACGGTACAGTAAACGGCAACGTGACCATTAGTGGTGCTCTCATCGTGGGTCAGGAAGGCAAGATCACCGGAACGGTTTCAGCAATGAATGCCTATGTTGCAGGCGAGATCACAGGTAATGTATCCGCTCCTCAGGGCAAGGTTGAGATCAGCGATACCGGTAAGGTCATCGGCGATGTTACCTGCAAGGGAATCATCATTGATGAGAACGCAGTATTCCACGGAAATTGCGAGATGACATCCATCGACAAGAGCTCTGCAGCAATTGCAAAAGAGCGCGCGGTTGCCGACAAGTCTTCTGAAGAAACCACAGAAGAAAAGAAAGACGAAAACAAAGAAGAGAATAAAGAAGAAAACAAAGAAGAAAACAAATAAGAGAAAAGAGGAACCTTAAGGCTCCTCTTTCTTAATTTTGTTCAGTCTTTCATTAACCATATAGATCAGATCATCCGGGAACATCTTGGATATATGATTCCAAATACTGTGGAAGCTCATAGCCCCTCCTGTCTTCATGCGATCTGCCATGGAAGGATTTATAAGCGACATGGGCTTTGCCACCAGTTCCTGAATTGTGTCAAAACCCTCCGGATATCTGTAAACCTCTTCCAAAGGATCATATACAGAAAGATATCCTTCATTGACCACCAATTCTTTTACAGCAGTCTCCTGTGCACCGTTTGTCACTGAAGCAAACCACTGCGTAACTGCCTCTGAAAGGTTCTTTTCCTCCTTGTAAACATACTCTGAAGGAATGCTCTCCACCTTCTCAAATATCGCACTATCTTCAAGACCATTTCCACTTACCAAAACAGTGTTTGCTCCGCCAGACAGCTCAACAGGCTCAAATACAAAGCATGTCTCCCCCTTCAATGTCTGCATGCATTCTCCGTTCACAAAAAGAGAAAGCTCCTTGAGGTTACTGTATGCCTTGACACTCACCTTCTCTTCATAGCGTTTTGTAAACCTCTTTCCACATACATAGATGAAAGGTTCCTTAGTCCAAAGCGCCTTGTAAAGATAGAATGCCTGCTTTTTTACCTTCCTGTCATAGGTTACAAGGCCCTTGTTATTTCTGCCCTTGCATCCGCCTTCATCCCTGTTGTCCGCAGCAAAGTCAAACATATTCCAGAGCCATGTGCCCCAAAGATAATCTCTTTTTCCAAAAGCTTCAATAGCCTTTTCATGCACCAGGGCCTGGTATTCCTCAGTGTAATCCTTGACCTTGGGTTCTGCACTGTGCCAGCTCATCACTGCTTCTGCTCCATATTCACTGATGCCAAGAGCAATATCTTTCAGTTCACCATGCTTTTCATCGGCAAAGATGCCGTGATCATCAGGGCCACCTTCGTACCATCCCTTGTACTCGTTATATGTCGCGATATCCGTATTGTGGAAAAGAGGACTTGAAGTGCTTGTCATTCCTACATTGGCGATGGTGGTAAGTCGTGTAGGATCCATCTCTTTTGCAATAGCATTAAGCTCAGCCAGGATCCTGTACATCTCCTCGTTTTCTCCGCCGATTCCGATCTCATTGGCAACGCCCCAGAAACAGATAGATGGGTGATTAAAATTCTGCACGATAAGCTCTTTTAGCTGGCTCCTAAGATTCTCATCAGCTTCTTTTCTGCTATCATATCCGCTTATGAACGGAATCTCAGCCCATACCACCAGTCCCTCTTTATCGCAGAGATCATAAAAATACGGAGCCTGCTGATAATGCGCAAGTCTTACGGTATTTGCTCCGATTTCCCTGATGAGCCCCATATCCTCGTCATGTTCTTTGGAAGTGATGGCCCATCCCATATCTTCTCTGTCCTGATGTCTGCACACACCTCTCAGGGGATATGAATTTCCATTGAGGAAAAAACCTTTCTCAACATCAACATTAAAGCTCCTGAAGCCAAAATCAGAAGAGATTTCATCAAAGTCCATTGTGACAACTGCTTTATAAAGATGAGGATCACAAAGGCCATTCCACAGATGCGGAGAAGGAACAGTAAGTTCTACCTCTGTCGGTTGTCCGCTCTCATTGCAGCTAACGGTCTTTTCTGCCACTTTCTGAGTATTCTCACCGTTCACATCATAAATTGCAACAGTACATGTCTTCTCTTTGGCAAGGGCTATGAATCTGACCTTAACGGTATCCTCAGAAGGAGTGATCATAAGAGCATCTGTGCCGTATTCATCCACTTTGAAGTGCTCGCCGTTGTCAAAGCAGATTATCTGAACACCCCTGTAGAGTCCGCCAAAGAAAGTAAAATCCGCAAACATGGGATATATCGGAAGATCCTTACTGTTATCGACCATTACAAGAATCTCGTTATCTCCATCCTTAATCTTACCTGACATATCTAATGTAAATGCAGAAAATCCTCCGTCATGGCTTCCGATAAGAGAGCCGTTTAAATACACATCAGCTCTTTTGCTTGCTGCGCCAAACCTGATATAAATATTTTCTCCAAATCCCTCAGGTATATCGTCCGAAGCAAACTTTCTTCTGTACCATGCTCTTCCCTGATAATAATCATTGCCGCCATCCTGTCCGTCAAATGCATTATAGGTATGAGGAAGGCTTACCTTTTCAAAGGAGACATTCTCTGATCCGATTGGCTCCATATCTCCTTTATAAAATTCCCAGTTTTCATTAAATTCTATTATCCTTCTCAATTTCCACCTCACTCAAATTTCTTTACAAAACCGTCTGCTTCTTCATAACAGTTCCAAAGGGCCTCCCTGCCTGAGGCATTGGGATCTCCTGTCTTAATAAAGTCGGTCCAGTACGTGATCATCTCCCGGGACAGGGCATAGTCTTTTTCTTCCAAAGGTCTCCAGCAGTATTCAAGGCTTCCAAACACATACCAGAGCTCTGCCGAGTGAAAAGAGCCTGCATCATCCCCGGGCATCTTACGGTCAAAATAGTATACATAAGCTTTTCCGCCATTGTCCGAAACTTTGCCTGCATAGGATATATTGGCAAGATGCATGGGATTGTTATCAGCTCTTTTCTCCGCATTCCCCTCAGTTGTAATGTCATCACCGTTGCACCCAAGGATATATGGGATTTTTAGGTAATGCCCCTCATCCGTAAGCTTATCAAGACTGTCTGTCAAAAGTTCTCCGTCCAAAACAGGCACAAAGGGCATTCCTTTCTTTTCCTGAAAACTCCTGCCTATGGTAGCACCTATCTTCTCGATCAAAACATCAGAGGGAGTGTTTATGAGCTTATCAAGCACATTCCTTTTGTCAGAGGCATCTGCTCCAAGCTCTTCAAAGAGCATCTCAGCGATCTCTGCTGCCTTATCAGGGGTCCTAAGCTCCCCGAGAGGATTTTTATAACCTCCTCCGCTCTGCAGTATCATTCCACTGACAAGTCCCTCAAGCCGTCCCGAAAGAGCCAGCGCCTGAAGGCTCATCGCACCTGCCGACTGTCCAAAAGCTGTTATTTTATCCGGATCCCCTCCGAAAGATGCGATATTCTCTTTTACCCATTTGAAAGCCATGAGCTGATCCCAAAGTCCATAATTTCCGCCGGCTTCATTTTCTCCATTAACAGCAAGATATGGGTGACACAAAAAGCCCAGAGCTCCGAGTCTGTAGTTTAAAGTTACTATGATAACATTTTCCTGCACAAGTTTATCACAGACAAATGGAAGATTACTGCCTGCACCTGAAAGAAAAGCGCCTCCGTGAACATATACAGCTACAGGAAGTTTTGAATCTGCATCTGCATTCTGTGGTACCCATATATTCAAATACAGGCTGTCTTCACTCTGCGGAACATCAAACTCAGGATTTGAGTAAAACTCCTTATAATAAAAACCACCTCTCTGAGGTCCCTGCAACGACCTGTCGCGGAAGTGGTCTGCCTTGTATACGCCCTGCCATTTATCAGGCTCTATAGGCTTTTTAAATCTTAAATCTCCGATGGGAGCCTTGGCATAAGGAACTCCCTTATAAACTATGCATCCTCTCTCACGGATGCCCTCAATTTCTCCATATTTAGTCTTAACAAGCATATATATTTCCCCATTTATCAGATTTTGTTCTGCTGCCTGAATTCCTGTGGTGTCATTCCGGTATGTTCCTTGAAGGTCTTGGTAAAATATGACGAGTAGGTAAATCCGACTCTGTTGGACACATCAGTAACCGAAAGCGAAGTTTTTGAAAGAAGCTGCTTGGCAACGGCAATTCTCTTTTTAACTATGTAGTCACTGATAGCCAGACCGGTTTCTTTCTTAAATATTCTTCCTAGATATCCGCTGCTGACATGCACCATGGCAGCAAGTTCATCCCTCTGTAGATTTCCCACAGAGAGATTTTCAGCTATCAGCTTTTTAACGGTATCAACAATGCTCTCAGGTGATTCAACCGCGCTATCCTCGGCAAGTTCCGAGAAATCCACAGATTTTTCCTCAAGAATGATCTTTTTCTCAATGCGGGAGATTATCTCCTCAAGCTCATCGTAGGGAATAGGTTTTAAAAGATAATCTTCTACCCCGAGGCGCAGAGCCTCCTGAGCATACGCAAATTCCGCATGCCCTGTATAAAACACAGCCTTTACTCCGGGCTTATTTTCCCTAAGCCACCTGATCAGCTCAATGCCGTTTCCGTTTGGCATTTCAATATCGGTTATCAGGATATCAATCGGATAAGTCTTAAGCATTCTTACTGCTGTATCCTTGCTGTGGCACTTATAAATTTTTTCAACGTCCAGTTTCTCCCAGTTGACGCCCTCTTCAAGGCCAAGTAGTGCCGGTTCCTCGTCATCTGTCAACAGGATGTTAAATTTCTTCATAGGTCATCATCCCCAAAACTATCATTCATTGTAATGCACGGAATTCTGATGGTGGTAAATGCACCATCTTCGTTCTTAAGTTCAATTTGTGCCTTATCGGCATATATCAGTCTAAGCCTTCTGATGATATTGGTAAGGCCCACATGTCCCTCATCGCTTACATCCTCAAGGTCCGCATTAAGGACATGATCAGGATATCCTGCTCCATTATCATGGACTGTGATCATCATGTATTCCTTATCATCATCTGCTTTGGCTCTTACTTCTATAACAGAATTTTTCTGAGATGAAAATGCGTATTTGACGGCATTTTCAACGAAGGTCAGGATAATAAAAGGAGGCACCAACGCACTTAAAAGTTCATCAGGAATATCAATATCCATCCTGATTTGCTTCATATACCTTATTTCCTGGATCTCCATGTAGTATCCAAGCTGCTCCAGCTCTCTGCTGAGCTCAACCAGTTCTCTTGTATCCTGGAACATATACCTTGAGTAACTGACTATAGCCTTTGATAATCTCTGTATTGTCTCAAAGTCCTTGCGCTCTGCAAGCGAATAAATAATGTTTAAAACATTGGCAAAAAAGTGTGGCTTAAGTTGCTGCTGAAGATACTGCATTGTAGCCTTCTGTGCTTCAAGCTCCATCTCATACTTCTCAATCTTAAGCTGCCCCAGCCTGCTGCTCATGTGGTTAAAAGCCCTCACCAGAACATCAAGCTCTTTTATAAAGAATTCCTCATCTACCGTGGCATCAAGATCTCCCTCTGATATCTCGTTCATTTTATCCGAGATGGTCTCGATGGGCTTTTCAATGTTTTTCCGCAAAAGAACTATGGACAGAGGGAAGAGAAGCATTATTAAGATTGAAACTATAAGGAACACCATATCAAAGGTGAACGTTTCTTTTAATATATCCGCCCTTAACGTAAGCGAGCCAAAATAGTAATTTCCCTGCCCCGAAACGTATCCGGTCTGAAGATATCTTTTCCCGTTAACGGTTATATATCTTCCCTCATTCTCCGAATTTATTGTGCAGTCCAAAGGCGCCGACGAGAATATAATATTCCCGTTTTCATCTGCAGCAAAAGAGATGCTCTCCTCATCGAAAGAAGCCCTCCCCAGCGTGTTTAGTATCTCTCTTTGAGAAACTCCGACCACCAGGTAACTTCCGTTTACCTTAAGGACTCTGAGCATCTGATTGCCATAATCACTGGGCCAGATCATATATCTTTTTATCCCTGACATATTTCCGTCTTCAAGATAGTCTGACAGAGTCTGCTTGATCTGGTTTCTGACCTTTATGTCTTGATCTCCTCCGACCTCAAGCCATTTAAATTCATCTTCCCTGTCGGTATAAAGCATAATGTAATCTATCATTGCCGACCAGGTCCAGATACTTTGAAGTGACTTAAGGACCGCTGATCTTGCGCTTAAGAGCGAGAGCGGATCTTTTTCGTTTTTCAGGGAGTAGTATAGCTGCGAAGTGGATTGTGTCGAATCGCTGTATAGCGCTTCATTTACAAAGCCGTCAACCATTTGAAGAGAGTTCTCTATACCAACCGCCGAGATGGTTATACTGTTTCTGATCCCGTTCTCTGTCCGAAGTGTAATATTCCTTACAAGAACAGTGTGCAGGATCAAAAACATCGACACAAAAAGGATCGTCGTAACAAGCCAGTATTTTCTTAACCATCTCTGCAGTGATGTCTTTCTCACCGTAGTCTCCTCTTAAATCAGCCTTTTACCGCTCCAACTGTAAGTCCCTTCATATAGTACTTCTGGAAGAACGGATAGAGAACAGCCATAGGTATCATACCTACAACCGCAACTGCCATACGAATTCCAAGTGTGGGGATATTGCTCTCCATTGCTACGCTTGATGCATCTGCTGACTGGGAAAGGTACTGCACGTTTGTGAGCATGTTGTTGAGCAGCGCCTGAATACCGACAAATTCTTTATCTGTTATGAAATAAAGGCTGTTCTTCCAGTCATTCCAGTACATAAGAGCCTTCATAAATCCGATTGTTGCAATGATGGGTGTACTAAGGGGCAGTACAATCTTAAAGAATATCCCAAACTCAGTCATTCCGTCAATTCTTGCGCTCTCAAGAATCTCTTTTGGAATATTGTTGGCAAAATAAGTTCTTGTGATCATGATGTGGAATGCATTACAGAGCATAAAAGGAACGATCAGTGCAACAATTGTGTTTTTAACATGGAACATACTGGTCCACATCATATAACTTGGAACAAGTCCTCCGGAAAAGAGCATTGTGAAAAGGACGTAAAAACTCAGCAGTCCTTTTCCCGGAAGGCCGGGTACTGTAAGTGTGTATGAGATCATGGTTGTAATAACAACACTGATCAAAGTACCGATAAGCGTAACAATTATAGTTATAAAATATGAGTGGAAAATACTTCCCTCACCAAATATATATTTGTACGATGTAAAATCAAAATTTTTGGGGAATATCGAATACCCATACTTCATTATATCAGCTTCTGCAGTGATTGAGGACATAACAAGAAGGGCAAGCGGAAATACCACCAGTATTCCCATGATGATCATTACCACATGGGCTAAAATCTGAAAACCTGTATCTTTCTTAACCATTTCGCGCCTCCAATCAGAACATTGCGTTTTCTTTGCTCAGCTTTTTAACCAGAGCATTAGTTATAAGAACAAGGGCAAATCCCACAACCGACTGATAGAAGCACGCTGCTGCACTCATTCCCATATTCGCTGTGTTCATAAGTCCTCTGTAAACATAAGTATCGATAGTCTGTGTAACATCTACGATAGCGCCTGAATTAAGGGGCACCTGATAGAACAGACCAAAATCCGAGTTGAATATCTTGCCTACTGCAAGAATTGTAAGTGTAATGATAGTCGGTATCAGGCAGGGAATCGTGATCTTTGTAAAGCAATGCCATCTGCCTGCACCGTCAAGGCTTGCAGCCTCGTAAAGTCCGGGATCAATAGCCGACATATTCGCGAGGTACAAAATACAGTTAGTTCCTGTGATCTGCCACAAGTGCACGAAAGTCAGAAAGAACGGCCACCATTTCTTTTCACTGTAAAAGGCTATCGGCTCAAGCCCCATGGGCTTTAATATATGCATGTTGATGTAGCCTGTGTCTCCCGCGAGGATCGCATTTACCAAGTAAGATACGATGATTATGGACAGAAGACTTGGGAAAAGAATGAGCGTCTGATAGACCTTTCTGGACATATTGCTCTTAAGTTCATGGAGAAGGTAGGCTACTACAATCGCAAGAACCGTCCCCAGAATTATGAACACCAGGTTATAAAGAAGGGTATTTCTCGTCATGATCCAGGCATCAGAACTCTTAAACAGGAATTTGAAATTATCAAATCCCACTTTTTTGCTGCCAAATATTCCGCCTTTGACAGTGTATTTCTCAAAGGCCAGTATCAGCCCTCCCATCGGAATGTAGTTGTTGATAAAAAAGTACACAACCGCCGGCAGTGCCATTATATAGAATGGAAGATATTTTCTAATTTGTTTCCATATATTTTTCTGTTTCATTTTCAAACCTCATCTGTACTATCTAAAAAGCACCTGTTTTTGGGTAAAAAAAGGGCACAGCACAGCTTTCACTGTAATCTGCGCCCTTAAATCTCAGTTTATTCTGTTCAGCTGTTTCTTACTGTGCAAGGAAAGCGTCGAGCTGTGCCTGCTTCTCTGCAATCACTGTGTCGAGTCCTGCACTCTTAAGTTCATCAATGAACTTGGGAAGGTCAGTCTCCGGATCAAGTGCTCCGCACTCAAGTCCGATCTGGTATTTGCTGCATACGTTGTCGAGCTGTGTGATCTCGTTTGTTACGTTCTCTGTGTTGAAAGAGAATCCAAGTGCTACTGACTTGGGAGAATTGTTGTTGCTCTCTAAAAGAAGCTCAGAATAATCAGGGTTCTCTCCGGTCCAGCGGATCGCGTTTGTATTGTTGATCGCGCTTCCGAGGTGATATGTGCAGGATGAAGGATCCTGTCCCTCAAGGTAACATCCCATACCGTTTTCATCGAGCTGATAGTGAACTCCCTCAATACCGTACTTGATAAGTGTTCCGAGCTCGGGATCTGTGAACCAGAGGTTCAGGAACTTAACTGCAGCCTCAGGGTGCTCAGAGTTGGACATAACCGTATATGTTACGTTGTTGTATGTTCTTGATACCGGATCACCGAGCATTACTACATCAATGTCCTTCTGGCAGGTAGTTGACTGATAGAACGGTGTGTTGAAATCTGTCTGACCAAGAGTTGAAAATGCTGCATCGTTCTTGGTAAGAGCTGTGAAGGAATCTGTCTGTGTCTGGATATCCTTGTTGGTGTAGCCGTTTACATACCAGCTGTGCATCACATTGCAGAGCCCTGCATACTCATCTGTCTCAAAGAGGTCTACTACATCTTTGGTCTTGCCGCCATCCATAAGGACTCCGTATACATTGCCGAGAGTGTCCCATGTTCCATAGTTGAAGTTTGCTGCCTGGTTGCCGTTGTTTGTTACAAAAGGTGTCATGTCAGGCTTTGCTTCCTTTACAGCTGCAAGCACTTCGCCCCAGTCCTCAAGGGTCTTAACATTTGCAACCATATCCTGAAGTCCGAGTTCCTCCACCACATCCTTGCGGTAGATGATACCCATGTTCCATGCATAAGAAGCATAGATCGGAATCGCATACTGAACGCCTTCAACCTGGCCGCCCTTAAGGAATTCTCCCTCCGCAGCGATGATGTCCTGTCCGTACTCGGGAAGAAGATCTGTCAGATCATATGCAGCTCCCTGGGAAACAGCGTTGAGATATCCGCCGTAGTTGACGAGGACATCCACATCCTCTGTTCCGCTGAGGAAAAGTGAGTACTGCTGGAACCACTGACCCATCTCATAGGTCTTGATGTCAAGCTCAACACCGATCTTCTCGGTAGTGATCTCATTGACCTTCTCAAGGACAGTTGCGATATCATCGGTCTTTCCTGATGTGGGAAGATACATTGTGATCTTTTCAATCTCCTTACTCTCTGACTCCCCTGCGCCACTCTCTGTGGCAGCATTTGTTGCTGCTGGTGTGGAATCTGATGTAACCCCCTCATCAGAACCGCAACCGGCGAGAATTGTTCCCGCCATAACTGTGGATAACAATAGGCTTAAAAATTTCTTTTTCATTTCCTTTTCCCTCCTGTTGATAGTCTCAATTCTACTCAACCGGAAATTAAAAAAATATCAAAATCGAAACCTCAATTTATAATTTGAGAACCTGTTATTATAAATTTAAAAGAGGCTGTGAAAATGATTTCTCATTCTGCACAGCCTCTGTATATCAGTGTTTTTCTCAGTCCTGCATTCTGGTAAATACCAGCTCGTAACCGTCATCTCCGTAGTTAAGAGATCTGTTTACTCTACTGATTGTCGCTGTAGAAGCTCCGGTCTTCTCAGCTATCTCAAGGTATGTCTTCTTATCTCTGAGCATTGAAGCAACTTCAAATCTCTGTGAGAGCGATAAAAGCTCATTTACTGTACACAGATCCTCGAAGAAGCTGTAGCACTCCTCTTTATTTTGCAGGCAGAGTATTGCATCAAACAAGTGATCAACAGCATCTGTTCTGATTTTTTTGTTCATTTCTGTCCCTCCAACTGATCTGATTTGCTATTAACTATATTCCGTTAATAATGCTTTCATGCTTAAATATTTTATCACGCTAAAACTTTAAAGTAAAGCCCGACTCATATATGCTTTTTCCATGTCATTATTTGTTATATAATAAGATTAATATTTTGCGTTATTATGTTTATTTGATTGTTGTATATAGTTAGCGCCTACATTTCTTGACGAGGAAGACGTATGAAGGACGTTAGTTTTTACGATATAGTCATTTCAAAAAAAGACCAGAGAATAGTTTCAGCAGATGCTTGGATCTACGACCAGCTTGGTAACTACGCAGTTAAGCCCATGAACGAAATGATAGCCGCGGAGGATATGGAAATCTATCAGAATAACATCAAAAACTGCGACGGCAACTGGTACCCCAGTAAGATAATCTGCCATCATACCATGTATTACACCTACATGAAGGCGGCAAAAGAAAACGAAAACTTCATAAGGCTTACTATTGTGAATGCTGCAGACCTTTTAAATGCTCACAGCTCTCTTATGAGAGTCATAAATATATTCCAGGCTCAGCTGGATATGTACGAGGATGTTTACTTTGTATATACCCCGGGCGAGGACAATATCAGTGTTTTCAATACAGAAGTTTCTGATTTCCAGTCAAGGCTCTATTCTCCGGAAGAATTCGAAAAAATCCTTCTCTCCAGAGCAGAGGGTGAACAGATTGACAGTGTAAAAGGCTTTATCACTCAGGTTAAATCAGGTGTTGGCAGAAGTACCACCACCGTAAAAGGGAACCTCTTAAATGATGATCCCGATGTTACACATACCGTCCTGGATGAATCCTTTGTTTTCTATGACAAGGATACCAATGGCGTAGTTGGTCATATTCAGCTTTTAAGAAGCAGCGGAGCTGTAAAGATAAACAGCATCAAGCACGATTCAATGACCGGGCTTCTTGATAAAAGTGATATCCTGAGGATCGCCAAAGAAAGGATTGACGACAGAAGGCTTGAAGGCACTGCCCTTGCGATCATTGATATTGACTTTTTCAAATCAGTAAACGACACCTTTGGCCATCAGTTTGGTGATGAAGTCATCAAAAGAACTGCCAGCATCATATCAAACGAGATCGACACCGATGGTATTTCAGGGCGATTCGGAGGCGATGAGTTCCTTGTTGTTCTATACGATATCTCTTCAGAAAAAGAGCTAAGGGCTAAACTCAGGGCTATTAAAAACAAAGTCACCTCCACATTCCCGGATAAGGGAATCGACAAAGACAATCCTCTTTCTGTTTCTATAGGTGCAGCAGTTTTCCCTAATGACGCAGATAACTACGATGATCTGTTTGAACTTACCGATCACTGTCTGTATCTTGCCAAGGAAAAAGGCCGAAACAGATATATCATATACACGCCTGAGAAACACGGAACTCTGGAAGAAATAAGGCAGAAGCAACAAAATACCCGAAAGATCAACGAAAGAGATAACTCCTATGGCGATGTCATCGTCAAGATGTTCAACATGGCTCTTCATGACAAGGACAGCACCGTAGAACAATACATGTCAGAATTTGCCGAGGCTTTTGATCTTCAAAACGTCATGCTGTTTGTTGGAGAACCCTTTAAATACAGATGTTCCGCCGGAAGTAACGCTATAACAGACAAAGTCGCAACAGACTTCGTTATAAATCTATTAGATAGTCCGGAGCTGGAACAATACTTTGCCCTCGACGATTTCGTTGTTATAAACCGCCTTGAAATGCTTCCGCCTTTTGCCCATAACATCAAGGAATTCCTGACTAAAAGAGAGACTTACTCCATAATTTACACCAGGTTTTTCGACAAAGATAACAGAAAATGCATATTCATCATTTCCACAGTCGGAAAAACTATTTTGTGGAACCAGACACACTTTAGATATTACAGGGCTTTCACTGACCTGCTATCGCTCCATTCTCTCGGCTGAAATTGCTTTACTTTTGACCACTTATGTGATATCGTAAATATGTTGTCATAGACAACATAACATTTTATTTTTTTATTTTTATTGGAGGTATTACGATGAACAAAGGTACTGTTAAGTGGTTCAACAACCAGAAGGGTTACGGCTTCATTTCTGACGAGGCTGGAAATGATGTATTCGTACATTATTCAGGACTCAACATGGAAGGTTTCAAGTCTCTCGAAGAGGGCGCTTCTGTAGAGTATGATGTAATCCAGGGCGAAAAGGGACCTCAGGCCGTAAACGTAAACAAGCTTTAATTCAGAGTAACTAAAGCATTTAATCAGACTACAAGGTGCCTTATTCTAAAATAGATTTATTTTGAATTTGCAATATTGTAACAATGATTAATCATAAGAACCATCTGGTGTAGACCAGATGGTTCTTTTGAGTTTTCTTATAAATTTCATTTACAAGCTTCTATTACTTCTTTCATCTTAAGGCTTCCGCCGAAGATATCAAGCGCACTTCCCACCGTGGCATCAACCTTTCCGTTTCCAAGCCTTTTCAAAAGTTCTATATCACTGCAGCTCTTTATACCACCCGCGTAGGTCACAGGCTTTTTGGCCCATTGTCCAAGGATTGTGGCAACGTTTTCTTCTATGCCTTCCTGTTTACCTTCCACATCTGCTGCATGGATAAGAAATTCATCGCAGTAGTCCGAAAGGTCATCCATGGTGGCTGCATCAAGTTTAACATCAGTAAGCTTCTGCCATCTGTCAGTGACTACAAAGTAATCATCTTCCACTTTCTTACAGGAGAGATCCAAAACCAGTCTCTCTTTTCCTACTGCCTTAACCAGCTTTTTAAGATTAGTCTTGTTGATACGACCATTTTTAAATACAAAAGATGTGACTATTACATGGGAAGCTCCGGCTTCTATAAACTCTAAGGCATTTTCATCCGTAATGCCTCCGCCAATCTGTAATAGCCCGGGAGTTGCTGTAAGTGCCGATATTCCCTGCTTTTTAGTCATCTCATAGGAAGGACTTCCCTGAGGATTAAGCAGAATGATATGGCCACCAAACAGTCCCAGTTCCTTGTACATTCTGGCGTAGTAATCAGCGCCTCTTGCAGACACGAAGTTCTCAGAAGCACTATCTCCTTCATCTTGTAGGCTCGATCCGACTATCTGTTTAACTTTGCCGTTGTGAATATCAATACAGGGCCTGAATCTCATGTATCACAAACCTCACTGAAGTACATCGCTCATATCGTACATTCCTGCGCTCTTTCCTGCCAGGAACTTGGCTGCCTGAATGGCACCCTTTCCAAAGATAGCTCTTGAATATGCTCTGTGAGAAAGCGTTACGACCTCGTCGTGACCGGCAAAGATAACATCATGATCACCAACGATGGTTCCGCCACGGACTGCAGAGATTCCAATCTCTTTTACAGGGCGTTTTTCTCTTCTTGTGCTTCTATCGTTAACATATTCATACTCATTGTTCAAAGACTCATTGATCGAATCAGCCAGAGCAATAGCTGTTCCCGAAGGAGCATCAAGCTTCTGGTTGTGGTGCTTCTCTACGATCTCAATATCAAAGCCTGCTGCTGCAAAGAGAGGAGAAACCTCCTTAAGCACTTTTATAAGTGCATTTACACCTACAGACATGTTGGCTGACTTAAGAACTGCAACCTTGGATGAAGCCTCTTTTACCTTATCAAGCTGCTCAGCTGAAAGGCCTGTTGAACAGAGAACTACAGGAATCCCCTTATCTGTGCAGTAGTCAAGAAGTCCATCCACTGCTGATGCATTGGAGAAATCAACGATTACATCTGCATCTATATTGCACTCTGAAAGGCTCTTAAATACAGGAAAATCGTAAGTATTCTCGCCAAAAGCATCTACACCTGCAACTACCTGAATATCCTGATCTTCCTTGCAGAGATCTACGATCACATGACCCATACGGCCGTTACAGCCGTGCATTATCATTTTAACCATCACTTAACCTCCAGACCGAACTTTATCATCTCTTCCTTAAGCTTTTCCTGATTCTGTGGTTCCATCTCTGTGAGAGGAAGGCGAAGCGGTCCTGCGTTAAATCCGATCATCTTAAGTGCTGACTTAACAGGGATAGGATTAACTTCTGAGAAAAGAGCTTTTACCAGAGGATAAGCCTTGAACTGAAGCTCACGAGCTGCAGCAAAATCGCCGTCCAGGCACTTCTGGCAGATCTCGTGTGTCTGTCTTGGTGCAACGTTTGAAAGAACTGAGATTACGCCAAGTCCACCAACTGACATGATTGGAACGATCTGGTCGTCATCACCTGAATAGAGGTCGATTGCGCCTTCTGCAAGCTGCATCATCTTGATGGTCTGGGAAATATTTCCTGTTGCATCCTTGATGCCGACGATGTTCTTGTGCTCTTTTGCAAGCTTGACAGCTGTCTCGGGAAGGATGTTGCATCCTGTTCTGCTGGGTACGTTGTAAAGAATGATCGGAATATTTATAGCATCTGCAATGGCTGAGAAGTGAGCAATAAGTCCGCCCTGAGTAGCCTTGTTGTAATATGGAGTTACCTGAAGAACACCATCTGCTCCGTACTCCTCTGCAAGCTTTGAAAGCTCGATTGCTGTCTCTGTGCAGTTAGAACCTGTTCCGGCGATGACAGGGATTCTCTTTGCCACCTTGTCGATACAGAACTTAACTACTTCCATGTGCTCTTTTTCTGACATGGTTGCTGCCTCGCCTGTTGTTCCGCAGACGATGATGGCATCTGTTCCGTTTGCGATCTGGAATTCGATCAGTCTCTCGAACTCCTCGTAATTAACCTCTCCATTTTCTTTGAACGGAGTCGCGATGGCAACTCCAGCACCCTTAAATATAGCCATATTTTCCTCCTTCTGTGAACAAATTAGATAAAGAAAGGCTCATCAGATATTCTGATGAGCCGCCAAAAGCCTAACAAAAAATAGCCATAATGATTAAGCTTATTGATAGCGCCCCATCTTGCGATGACAGTCATACAGCTCTTAACTGTATGCCCAAGCATTCAGATTACAGGTCACTGAACCTTTCGGCATATTTACCTTCCACTTCGTTTCACCTGCTCCTGTAGCATCCGCGAAGTTACTCATTAAATATGCAACCTCTATCTAATGTCTTATGTGTTTTTTAAATAGTACAACGCAGGTCAATAACCTGTCAATACATAGGCATTTTTTACCATAAAGTCAGCATTAAATGATCGGCCTTAAGCTCCTGTAACAGTGACGTTTTCTATCTTTACGGCACTTGGAATAAGAGTTGTGTCATACTGCTTAAGCTCTTTTGAGAGTCTTACATTCTTTATAAGGTCTGAGAGAGTTCCGGAAACAGAGCCTCCGCTTACAGGTGTTACCTTATCTCCCTCATGCCAGTAAGCAAGCCTTATCTCTCCTGCGATGTCTCCTGTTATTGGGTCCACACTGAAGTCTGAGAACTCAACGGGCTCAAGGTAGTTGCCACACCTGAGTTCGCTCTCTGAAAGTGATCCGCCTTCAGCAGCGAAGTTACTTGCTATAAAGGAATCCGTAACGCCGAGGTAGTATCTGAACTGAGCATCTCCCCAGAAGTTCTCCGGAACGTTTTCCTTTAAGATATACATGTCACGTATCGCTGCGCCCTGAGAATCTACAGGTGCATTATATGAGGAGTTGGGAAGCTCTTTTACTGCCTTGATGGTGAAAGTATCACCTTCTACATTTTCGCAGATGGCCTTACCCTTCTCCCAGTCTGAGTATCCGCGGTACTTAAAGGCTGCGTGCATCTTCATGGCAAACCACTTGAAGATCTCTACCGCATCAGCCGTTGTAAAAAGAACTGTTGCCTTATCCAGTGCTGGTGTCGGAACCGTTACAAGTCTGTCCTTACCAAAGCTTAGGGTCTTCGAGATCTCTTTTACCAGATTGTCCTTATCACAGGTTCCTGAAGTATACATGCGATAGAGCTCAATCTCGTGCTTATCGTTCCTTGCGTTTACAACGACTTCTACCGTCGAACTGGGATAGCTGACTGTAACATCAACGCCCTCTGAGTTTACGTATCTTCTTGTGTTGCTCTCTGCAAAGATCTCGTAGGAGTTGATGTCCTCGCCGGAAGTCTCCGGAATCTGCTGCATAGCTTCGATGAAGTCCCTGGCCATCTGTGCCGGGTCAAACTTCTCTCCGCCGCCCTCTACCTTCTTTTTGTTGAGCTCGTAGTATGGGTTCTTAACATATTGGGCTCTCTCGTAGAGATCGGCTATTATCTTCTTAGCTTCCTCTTCAGACGCTGTGGGTGATATCTCCTGAGTTGCGCTTCCAAGGAATTTCCCATCCTCAAGCTTTCTGTAAACTGTGACATCGATATGCTCGACATCACGAACTCTGTTCTGGTCCAGCTCATGCTTTATAAAGTAAAACTCCCAGGCGCTTGTGCATTTATCTGTAACTTCAAAGCCGTCAACACCCTGAGCTTTTAAAAGTTCAATTATTCTATCTGTCATTATCTGTTTCCCCTTTTATCCAAGTTTCGCTACGGCTTTAAGATACGGGCCTCCGTCAACGGTCTTGACCCATTCCTTGTGTCCTTTACCGCAGGCGCCGTTTCCATGGGATTCGTAGTCTGTGCTTGCCATGGAAATTGAGCCTAGAAGATCGGGCACATATCCGGTCATGATAACAGGTGAAACAACCTTGCCTGTGAGCTTACCGTCAATGATCTCGTATCCTCTTGCCACGATGCACTGAATTCCCCAGTGCTTGGGATCCTCCATACCTGAATCCATTCCGTCAAGAAGATAGCCCTTCTTAACGCTCTTTATCATCTCTTCCTTGGTTGAAGTTCCGGAATCAAACATAGTGTTGGTCATTCTGGTGTAAACTTTGTGCTCGAAGTTCTCTCTCTTGCCGTTTCCTGTGGGCTTTGTTCCGAGCCTTAAGGCAGCGAGTGCATCACAAACACCGGTCTTAAGGATACCCTTGTCGATCTCTACAACGTCGCCTGCAGGAGTTCCCTCATCATCAAAGGCATAGCTGGTAACGTCTCTTACGCACTTTGCTCCCTCATGCATGGTAACAATGTCTGAGCCGACTCTCTTACCTAAATACTCTGCTCCGAGAGCTCTCTTTTTAACAAACATATCCATCTCAACACCGTGGCCAAAAGCCTCATGGGCAATGAGTCCGGAGATCTCGGGAGTTGTGATGATCTCGTACTCGCCGGGGATCACATGGTCGGCACCCAGAGTATCATTAAGTCCTCTAAAGCTCTCTTTTACCACCTCTCCCATTCCGTCAAAGATCTCAGGTCCCAGCCTGTCAGAGATTCCGCTGAAGGACTGGTCACTCTTACCATCTCTTGCTCCGATGATGAATGCTGCACCTTCTGAATAAACATAGCTCTGACGAAGATCCTTATTAGCTGTAAGGAACATCTTGCAGATATGAGTTGACTGAGCCACGCAGTTGCAGTCGATAACTTCATCGGAAAGGGCTACGCCTTCGTCGCTGAATTTCTGGAGCTTGTCAACCAGTGCTGAGATATCTGTCTCCTCAGGTAGTGAGCCTGTCTCCATCTCCACATAGAGCTCCTGCTTCTCATCATCGAGCTTGGGAGTGTTGTAGATTTCAGACTTAGTTGCCGCAAGGACTGACAGCTGGGCATCAAGAACGCCCCTCACTTCAGCCGCCATGTCTTTTGCCCTGTCAGGATCAAATCTGTTAAAAGAGTATTCGCTGTAAAGGCCGTCCTTGTAGACCCTGATGACGTTTCCTCTCTCAGTGGTAAGTGTCGATCCGCTCACGGACTTAACGCGCTGTGAAACCCTGACATTAAAGCCAACGGAATCCGTTGAAAGAACGCTTACATAGTCATAACTCTTTCCAAGTTCTGCTATAAGGTCTTTTAAACTAGGCGCGATATCATTTAAATATGTTGAAAATTTCGCCTTCATTTTTTCCCCTTTTCTTTCACAAATTGGTTACTTTTTGCGCAACCATGCTTAATTTTATCACAAAAGGCCCTTGTTTTCTGTGAAATTTTTATGTTGAACATGTAATACTTGCGTGCTATAATTCCTTAGTTTGAAATGGATGTGTTTTTTCTATATTAAGGAGACAAAAGATTTATGAAGCAGACTAGAAATGATGTAAGAAACGTAGCGATCATTGCTCACGTAGACCATGGTAAGACAACTCTTGTAGACGGACTTCTTCGTCAGAGCGGAATCTTCCGTGAAGGCCAGGAGGTTGTTGAGCGTGTTATGGATTCCGGCGATATTGAAAAAGAGCGTGGAATCACCATCATGTCTAAGAATACAGCTATCACATACAAAGATATCAAGATCAACATCATCGACACTCCCGGCCATGCTGATTTCGGCGGAGAGGTTGAGCGTGTACTTAAGATGGTTAACGGCGTTATCCTTGTAGTTGACGCTTTCGAAGGTCCTATGCCACAGACCAAGTTCGTTCTTGGAAAGGCTATGGAACTGGGACTTCCCGTTATCGTATGTATCAACAAGATTGACAGACCCGAGGCAAGACCTAACGATGTTATCGATGAGGTTCTTGAGCTTCTCATGGACCTTGGCGCTGATGACAAGCAGCTCGACTGCCCATTCGTATTTGCATCAGCCAAGGCAGGTACATCTTCACTTAGCCTTGATGAGGCAGGCACAGATATGAAGCCTCTTCTCGATACTATCATCAATTACATTCCTGCTCCTGTAGGCGATCCTGAGGCCAGCACACAGGTACTTATCAGCACCATCGACTACAACGAGTACGTTGGACGTATCGGTGTAGGTAAGGTAGACAACGGTGTTGTTAAGGTTAACCAGGAAGTCGTTGTTGTAAACCACCACGACCCTGAGCGCCGCGTTAAGACCAAGATCGGTAAGCTCTATGAATACGACGGACTTGGAAGAGTTGAGGTTCAGGAAGCCAAGATCGGTTCCATCGTTGCCATCTCAGGTATCGAGGATCTTAAGATCGGTGATACACTTTGCTCAGTTGATAATCAGGTTGCAATTCCTTTCCAGAAAATCTCAGAGCCTACAATTTCAATGAACTTCATTGTTAACGACTCTCCTCTTGCAGGACAGGAAGGTAAGTACGTAACCAGCCGTCACCTTCGTGACAGACTCTACAAGGAGCTCAACACAGACGTATCCTTAAGAGTTGAAGATACAGATACAACAGAGACCTTCAAGGTTTCAGGAAGAGGTGAGCTTCACCTTTCAGTTCTTATCGAGACCATGCGTCGTGAAGGCTTTGAGTTTGCAGTAAGTAAGGCCGAGGTTATCTACCACACAGACGAGCAGGGCCACAAGCTTGAGCCTATGGAGAAGTGCTACATCGACGTTCCCGACGAGTTCTCAGGAAGCGTTATCCAGAAGCTCGGCGAGAGAAAGGGTGAGCTTGTAAACATGGGTGCCGGAAACGGTGGCTACACAAGAATCGAGTTCAACATTCCTTCCCGCGGACTTATCGGATATCGTGGTGAGTTCATGACAGATACAAAGGGTAACGGAATCATCAATACAATCTTCGACGGATATGCACCTTACAAGGGAGATATGAACTATCGTAAGACAGGATCCCTTATCGCATTCGAGAACGGTGAAGCAACTGCATATGGTCTTTTCAATGCTCAGGACCGTGGACAGCTCTTTATCAAGACAGGTGACAAGGTATATTCAGGAATGGTCATCGGAACCAGCGGAAAGAGCGAGGATGTTGAGGTTAACGTCTGCAAGACCAAGCACCTAACAAACACAAGAACATCTGCATCCGATGAAGCACTTCGTCTCGTTCCACCTCGTGTAATGAGCCTTGAGCAGTGCATCGAGTTCATCGACAACGACGAGCTCCTTGAGGTAACACCTACAAGCCTCAGAATCCGTAAGAGAATTCTTGATCCTACACTTCGTAAGAGAGCAGGCTTTAAGAAGAACAACTGATAATAATAAAAGCAAGGACCGGTTAATTCGGTTCTTGCTTTTTTCTTTTATAATATGTAGTAGCCCTTGTCACCTTCTGTGATGTTTATCTGGCCTTCGCACTTTTGCGTCAGGCCATTTTTTATGGTCTCAAGGTCCGACTCTTTTACGCAGATATCAAAGCTTACATCCGCTTCATATCTTGAATCTGCGATAGCTATGTTATTCTGTCCAAGGTAATACTGGACATTATTTATCATGTTATAGCCAACGGTCAGTGTGAGCTTTTGGGAAAAGACCTTTTCCCCCACCTCAGCATCTGCAAGAGCCGCCTGTGCTGCCTGAGTGTAGGCCCTGACAAGGCCTCCAGTTCCAAGGAGCACTCCTCCGAAATACCTTGTGACAATTATCAGGGCATTGGTGATCCCTGCTCCGTTTATGACTTCAAGTATAGGCTTTCCTGCTGTTCCCGAAGGTTCGCCGTTATCGCTGCACTTTGAGATCTCGCTGTTCTCTCCTATTACATAGGCGTAGCAATTGTGCCTCGCATCCCAGTACTTCTTGGAAATCTCCGCAATTTTGGCATCTGCTTCATCTGTGCTTTCGACGTTGTAAACTGCGCCGATGAAACGCGACTTTTTCTCTACGATCTCGCCGACTCCGTCTTTAGTTATGACTTTGTAAGATTCTCTGCTCATATAAGTGAGTATACCATATTTTGAACCACTGACTCCGTCCCCGGGGGCCAAAATTTTGCCGATTCTTTTGTATGTGGTATAATAGATTGGTTTAATAGTTTTAAAAATATGCGAGGAAAGTATATGAACTATGGTAAAAGAGGTATCGTGCAGCAGGCAAGAGCGCTGAACTCCGGTACCGACAAATGGGGAAAGAAATTCAGTCTGTTCGGTTTTTATATTATGCTGGCGCTGATCCTTGGAGTAGTAATAATAGGATCAAGTGCAGGAATCGGTGTTTTCAACGGAATAAGAGACAATGCTCCGGATATTTCAAATATTGATGTTACGCCGAGAGGTTTTTCAACCTTCGTCTATGACACCGACGGCAATCAGATTGCCAAGCTCGTATCCACGGATTCAAACCGTATCCCGGTTACAGGGGACATGATTCCGGAACTTCTCTCAAAGGCCTTTGTTGCTATCGAGGACGAGAGATTCTATGAGCACAACGGTATTGATATCCAGGGTATCATCCGTGCAGGTTATGTAGGTATCACAACCCGTGATTTCTCACAGGGTGCTTCTACCATTACCCAGCAGCTGCTCAAGAACAGCGTATTCTCCGGATGGACAGACGAGACATTTCTACAGAGTGTAAAGCGTAAGATTCAGGAGCAGTACCTGGCCGTTCAGCTTGAGAAGAGAATGTCCAAGGAGGATATCCTTCTCAACTACATGAACACCATCAACCTTGGCCAGAACACACTGGGTGTACAGGCTGCATCACTTAGATATTTCAACAAGCCTGTTTCAGACCTTAACCTTTCAGAGTGCGCAGTAATTGCTGCCATCACTCAGAATCCGAGCAGGTTTAACCCCATCACCCATCCCGAAAAGAACGCCGAGCGTCGTACCAAGGTCCTTAACAACATGCTCAAGCACAAGTTCATCACTCAGATTGAGTATGACACAGCTTTGGCAGATGATGTTTATTCAAGGATCCAGAACGTCAACCAGGAGACCGGCGGAGATTCCACCATCAACTCCTACTTTGTAGATGCTCTTACCAACGACGTTATCGATGATCTTATTGCAGCAGGTTACAACGAGACTCAGGCCTACACCCTTCTCTACAGTGGCGGTCTTAAGATTTATTCGACACAGGATCCGGACATCCAGAGAATCTGTGATTCCGTATTCCAGGATGAGAGTAATTACCCCGAAGGCACCAAGTACCTTCTTGCTTACGAGCTTTCAGTACAGGCTCCTGACGGAACCGTGACCAATCACAGCAGTGAGATGTTCCAGTCATACTTTAAGCAGCAAAAGAGCTCTTTTAACATGATCTATGACTCCCATGAGTCAGCAGAAGCTGCTATTGAGGAATACAAGTCCGTAGTCATGAACGAAGGCGACGAGGTTCTGGGCGAGAAGATCACCCTGACTCCTCAGCCACAGGTTTCAATCACTGTTGAGGAACAGTCCACAGGTTATATCGTAGCCATGGTAGGCGGACGTGGTCAAAAGACTGCCAGCCGTACCCTCAACCGTGCTACCGACTCCTACCGTCAGCCGGGTTCAACCTACAAGGTTCTTTCAACCTATGCTCCCGGTATCGACAGCGCAGGACTTACTCTTGCTACAGTATTTAATGATGCTCCGTTTGCCTACGCCAACGGAACGCTTGTTAGAAACTGGTGGGGTTCATCCTACAGAGGCCTTAACACAGTAAGATCAGCCATCAGGGATTCCATGAACGTAATCGCAGTTGAAGCCCTTACGCTCATCACTCCTCAGCTTGGTTTTGATTACCTTAAGAACTTCGGATTCACGACCCTTGTAGAAAAAGAAGAGATCAACGGACAGATCTTCTCCGATATCCAGCAGTCAACGGCTCTGGGCGGACTTACCAAGGGTGTTAAGAACTTTGAGCTGAATGCAGCTTATGCTTCTATCGCCAACGGCGGTGTATACATCAAGCCCAAGCTCTACACCAAGATTGTTGATCACGACGGAAATGTTATTTTAGATAATACCTTGCCTGAATCAAAGCGTGTTTTAAAAGAGACAACCGCTTTCCTTCTGACAAGTGCAATGCAGGACGTTGTCACCAGTGGTACCGGTGGTTCTGTAAACTTCGGAACCACAGCCATTGCAGGTAAGACAGGTACAACCTCAGACTACAACGACGTTTGGTTTGCTGGTTACACTAACTACTACACAGCAACAACCTGGGCAGGTTATGACAACAACGCCAAGATGACTGTTTCAGCAGAGAAGAACCTTGCAAAGACCATGTGGAGAAAGGTTATGGAGCAGGTTCACAAGGACCTTCCTTATTCCTCATTCACCACTCCAAGCGGAATCGTATCCGCCACAGTTTGTGCAAGATCTGGAAAACAGCCTATAGCAGGCCTTTGCGACGGAACTCTCATCTCCGAGTACTTTGAGGAAGGTACAGTTCCAACAGAGAGCTGCGATGTACACTACGGCGGAACAATATGTGCTCTCGACGGACTTCCTGCTACAGAGCAGTGTCCTTTCAAGGCACAGGGCGTATTTGAACTTACACCTGAAGTTCCACCGGCACTTCAGTCAGGCTTTGTAAACTACACGCCGGGTAATTCGGCATATACAACTACTACCAATGAAAACGGAGAAACCGTTATGGTGCTAAACCAGTGTCGTCACACTCCCGAATACATGCAGCAGGAGGGCATCGAAGGCATCATCCAGGGCGAGAGGCAACTTCTCCAGGACGCAGCTGCCGCAGCAGCTGCTGCAGCAGGCGAAGGTGCTCCGGCGGAACAGCCGGCTCAGGAGACCGTGGTTGACCAGGTTCCGGAGAACGTAGCAGCAGGCAATTAAAATAAAGACCAAGGGAAACAATTCCCTTGGTCTTTTTATGAAATCAGAGAAGTGAGTCACTGGGGATGGTTCAGTTTGGCGTGAGTCAGCGGGGACGTTTCAGTTTGACTCATTTTGCGAATCAAAATGAGTCAAACTGAAACGTCCCCGCTGACTCACGCCAAACCGAACCGTCCCCCTGACTTACTTTTCTTAGATAATCTTATGTTTCCGAATAAAAATATTATAATACACCAGATACAGCAGCGATGTCACAGCCCACGTGATGGGATAGCTCATCTCTACCATCTCCAGTGTCCTGTTCATTGGGAACGCAAACAGTATCCACAAAACCCTGAGGACGCATACACCACTCATGGTAATGATCATCGGGAAAAGAGCATCTCCCATCCCTCTTAGAACTCCCGAGAAAATCTCAACACCGATATAAATCACATAAAACGGAGCCAGGAATTTTATCATCTGGAATCCGATCCTGATAACCTCTTCATTCTTAACAAATATCCTTAATATAAACTCCCCGAATACACACAGGAAAGTGCTCAGCGGAATCGTCAATATCAGTGCTATAAGCGCCCCTTCTCTTGCAGATCTTCTGACTCTGTCATAGCGTCCCACACCGTAGTTTTGTCCGGCAAAGGTTGTCACGGCAGTTCCCAGAGAATTCATGGTCATCCAGAAGAGTACGTCGATCTTGCCATATGCTGCCCAGGCGCTGGTTGCATCTTTTCCAAAGCCATTTATGGCCGCCTGGATAAGGATGTTTGAAAGGGTATACATGGTTGACTGAAGCCCTGCAGGAATTCCAATCCGCACTATCTTGCCAAGGAGCTGACCGTCAAACCTGATCTTTGTAAGGGTAAGCCTGTAGGAATCCTCGCTCCTTGCAAGCATTGTCATGACCAGAACAGCACTGATGAGCTGGCTTAAGATCGTAGCAACAGCCACACCCGTAACGCCGTATACGTCACCTCTTTTACCAAATCCAAGTCCTATGACGAACAAAAGATCCAGAATGATATTAAAGAAACTACTGATAATAAGGATTATAAGCGGTCTCTTGGAGTCTCCCACCGCCCTCAGTATTCCGGCGCCCATGTTGTAAACAAGGTTTGGCATCATACCAAGGAAATATATCCGCAGATAGATGATAGAAGCCGCTTCCTGCTCGATTGGTGTGTTCATGGTCCTGATTATCCAGGGCGATGCCAAAACGCCAATCAGGGTGATCACAAGCCCTCCTGCCATAGCCAGCGCGATTGAAGTATGAACCGCCTTCTCTACCTCTTCTTTTCTGGCAGCGCCGTAGTACTGTGAAATTACTACCGCCGCGCCGGAGGAAAGTCCCATAAAAAAGCCGACGAACAGATTGACTATCATGGCCGCCGATCCGCCCACAGCTCCCAGAGCATCGCTGCTTACTGCCCTTGAGACAATTACCGCATCTATTGTATTGTAAAACTGTTGAAAAAAGGCCCCCAGAAGAAGTGCAAAGAAATACGAGAGCATGTTCTTCCAAATGGGTCCTTCGATAATGTTGTTATTCTTCATGTTTTTTTCTATTTCTAACTCCTCGCTAACCTATTATACGAAAATACCTATAAAAGTAAATAACATTTTGTTGTATAATAATTTTATATTGTGATACCAAGGAGGAAATTGTATGAGGAAATTCACTGTTAAAACAATTGTTGCAATTGCCATTGGCGCAGCTCTCTTCTTTGTTCTCGGAAGATTTGTTGCAATTCCAAGCCCGGTGCCGAACACTAACATTTCAATCCAGTACGGACTTCTGGCATTCATCGCCGCTGTATTCGGACCTCTTGCAGGTGCTCTTGCAGGACTTATCGGACACTTCTTTATCGACTTCAGCTTTGGCTGGGGCGTATGGTGGAGCTGGGTTATCGCTTCCGCAGCATTTGGCTGCCTCATGGGAATCTTCAGTAGCAAGCTCAAAGTTGACGAAGGCGAGTTCGGTGTAAAGGGAATCATCACCTTCAACGTAGCGCAGGCTATTTCTCATGCGCTTGCATGGATCGGCATTGCTCCATGTCTTGATATTCTCATGTTCCAGGAGCCTGTAAACAAGGTATTCCTTCAGGGTGTTACAGGTGCTATCATCAACATAATCACAACAGCTATCGTAGGCACACTTCTTTGCATCGCTTATTCCAAGACCATTCCGAAGAAGGGTAGCTTAAAGGAAGAAAATTGAGTAAGACTATCATTGAATTTAAAGAACTTGGATTTCAGTATAGAGCGCAGGCAAACCCTACGCTCTATAATATTAATCTGAAGATTGAAAAAGGCGAAAAGGTTCTCATCGCAGGTCCTTCCGGTTGCGGAAAGTCCACCATGGCAAACCTGATAAACGGCCTTATTCCCTTCTCCTACAAAGGCGAGATCACAGGATCTCTTCTTATCGACGGCAAAGAGTCAAGGGATATGTCACTGTTTGATATCTCCCACATCGTGGGCACGGTACTTCAGGACAGCGACGCACAGTTTGTAGGCATGACCGTTGCCGAGGATCTGGCTTTTGCCCTTGAGAACGACTGTATCGAACAGGGCGCCATGAAGGACAGGGTAAAAGAGATTGCGGATATCCTAAACCTTAAGGCAGTCCTAAGGCATGCTCCCTTCGAGCTCTCCGGCGGACAAAAACAGCGTGTATCCGTAGGCGGTGTAATGGTCAGTGACGTGGATCTTTTCCTCTTTGATGAGCCCCTTGCCAACCTTGACCCCAAGACAGGCAAACAGGCCATTGAGCTCATCGACGATCTCCAAAAGAGAACCGGAGCAGCCGTCATCATCATCGAGCACCGTATAGAAGATGTCCTCCACAGGCCCATCGACAGAGTCGTTCTGATGAATGAGGGGCGCATTGTCTCCGACACTTCTCCGGATGAACTTCTGTCCTCCAAACTCCTTGCAGACTGCGGAGTCAGGGAGCCTCTGTATCTCACCGCTCTCAAATACGCTGGGATTGAGATATCCCCTGATATTCACCCTTCTTCTCTGACAGGACTCACTCTGTCAGACGATCACAAGGAAAAGGTGAGAGATTTTTTCAATCAGAATCAGGCAAAAGAGAAGTCTTCCACCTCCGATAAACTGCTGGAGGTATCCGACTTGTCTTTTACCTATGAAAAGACAAATAAGCGGACCTTAGACGATATATCCGTCAGCATAAACAAGGGAGAAATGGTGGCCATCGTAGGCACAAACGGAGCCGGAAAATCCACCTTCTCCAAGGTCATCTGCGGTATGGAGACCCAGGACCACGGCACCATAATGTTTGACGGTCTGGATTTTGCCACTCTTTCCATAAAGGAGCGCGCCGAGCACGTGGGCTACGTAATGCAAAATCCCAATCAGATGATCTCCAACGTCATGATCTTCGATGAAGTTGCCATGGGCCTTAGGCTCAGAGGCGTTCCGGAGGACGAAGTTAAGACAAGAGTAGAAAAAGCTCTCGACATCTGCGGACTTTATAAGATGCGCAACTGGCCGATTTCAGCCCTTAGCTATGGTCAGAAAAAGAGAGTTACCATCTGCTCCATTCTTGTCCTTGAGCCTGACATGATGATCCTGGACGAGCCCACAGCCGGACAGGATTACAGAAATTACACCAAGATCATGGAGTTCTTAAAGGGACTCAACGACAGGGGCATCACCATTGTCATGATCACTCACGACATGCACCTTATGCTGGAATATGCGGACAGGAGCATTGTCTTTTCAGATGGACGTATAATTGCCGATATGAGCTGCGCCGAGGTCCTGACAGACAAAGATATTGTAGACAGAGCAAGCCTTAAAGAGACAAGCCTTTATCATCTTGCAGGAAGCTGTGATATCAGTGACGGAACCGGCTTTGTCCAGAGTTTTATTTATTACGAGAGAAAGAACGTAAGAAAGCATGAATAATCTCTTTAACTATATTGAAAAAGAATCTCCGATACATGGTCTTACAGGCGCAACGAAGCTTGTGTGTCTGCTGCTCTGGAGCCTTGCTGCCATGACAACTTATGACACCAGGCTGCTTGTGGTGCTGGCAGTTCTTGGAATAGCTCTTTTCCCTGTCGGTAAGATCGGGATAAAAGACGTATCCTTCATGCTGTGGTTTACTCTTGTATTTCTGGTTCTGAACACCGTTTTGGTATATGTGTTCTCACCTCAGCATGGCACAACTGTTTACGGCACCTGTACTTATTTATTCGGACTTTCGGGACACTTTGCACCCACAGCCGAGCAGCTCTTTTTCCAGCTCAACTATATACTTAAATACTTTGCTACAATCCCCTTTGTGCTTTTGTTTGTCTGCACCACCAATCCCAGCGAATTCGCTGCTTCCCTGAATAAGATCGGAGTCAGCTACTCCGTGTCCTACTCAGTGGCACTGGCTCTTCGCTACATACCTGACATTCAGAAGCAGTATCACGAGATCAGTCAGGCTTCACAGGCAAGGGGCGTTGAGCTCAGCAAAAAGGCTTCTCTGGTAAAGCGCCTTAAATCAGCTTCCGCCATCCTTATTCCTCTTATTCTGAGCAGTATGGACAGGATCGAGATCATATCGAATGCCATGGAGCTGAGATGCTTTGGTAAAAATAAGAAAAGAACCTGGTATATGGCCCAGAAATTTAAGCCGCTGGATTATTTCTGCATCATTGTGTGTGCGCTCCTATTTGCGGCTTCTATCGCTCTTACGGCCATAAACGGAAGCAGGTTCTATAATCCCTTTATTTGAATCTGAATAATAAAATAAAAAAGGCGCTTCATGATAATTCATGAAACGCCTTTTTCGTGCGGATAACAGGACTTGAACCTGCACGGTCGCCCACTGGAACCTAAATCCAGCGCGTCTGCCAATTCCGCCATATCCGCATAAACAACAAAATCCCTACTCTCTAAAGAATAGGGATCGAATGAGACACGGGGGATTCGAACCCCCGACAACTTGATTAAAAGTCAAGTGCTCTACCACCTGAGCTAGTATCCCATATAAACAAAAATGCGGCTCAAAAAAGCTAGGAAACTGGGCCAGCCGGATTCGAACCGTCGTATGCAGCAGTCAAAGTGCTGTGCCTTACCGCTTGGCGATGGCCCATTATCAGCAGTAACTACTGTGAACTGAGGGTGGCTAGAGGGACTCGAACCCTCGGTCTCCAGAACCACAATCTGGCGCGTTAACCAACTACGCTATAGCCACCATATAAAAATGTGCCCGAAGGGATTCGAACCCCCGACCCACGGCTTAGAAGGCCGTTGCTCTATCCAGCTGAGCTACGGACACATGTGCTGTCACCTTTCGGTGAGAGCGGGTGATGGGAATCGAACCCACGTATCCAGCTTGGAAGGCTGGTGTTCTACCATTGAACTACACCCGCGTGTGTATTCAGTTGACGGCTTATCTTGGGATGCTACACTAGGCTCGAAAAAACCTCGCCAAGTGTCCACCCATGGCTCGCACTAGATTCGAAAATACCTCATCAAGTGCTCTGCTCAACTCGGGGTGACAGGATTCGAACCTGCGACCCCCTGCTCCCAAAGCAGGTGCTCTAGCCAAGCTGAGCCACACCCCGTTCTGCAAGCTTAACATCTTAAGCCGTAACGCAATAGCTATTATATAACGGTACGGAATTAGTTGTCAACACAATTTTTAAATTAAAGATATTTTATTTCGAAAGCCACGTCCCCACTGTCTTTTAGCGTGATCACAAGGTAGCTTGGACGCCTTCCTTCCTGCCTTGGATAGGATAAACTTCCGGGATTAAAGAGGTAAACTCCGTCCACATATTTTGCAACGGGTTTGTGAGTGTGGCCAAAAAATATCATGTCAGCCCCCCTGGAAATCCCCTCGGATTTAATGTTCTCCAGATCCATGGAAACCAGATAATGATGGCCGTGAGTAGCAAAGCAGTGATGCCCGCCTAGGTCGAACTCAATCTCCCTGTTGAGACTGGCAAAAAAGTCATTGTTTCCGGCGACGAAGTATACAGGACAGTTTGCTGCAAGAGCAAATTTTCCCTCCGAGCCCTCAAAATCACCACAATGAATAATGCCATCCACCGGCTCTTCTATATCCAGCACATCATAAAAATTGTTGTCATGTCCGTGAGTATCACTCACCACCAAAATCTTCTGCATTAATTACCACCGCAACTTATTTCTCAAGCTCTTTTCTAAGAAGAGCCTCTATCTCCCTGAGCGCCTTGCCCCTGTGGCTTATGGCGTTCTTTTCCTCACCTGATATCTCTGCGCTTGTCTTGCCATATTCCGGCAAAAAGAAAATAGGATCATAGCCAAAGCCGTTCTCTCCGGCGATGCTGTAAGCAATTCTTCCTTCCATCTTGCCAAGGGCATCGAGCTTTTTGCCCTCCGGAAGCGTTGCTGCTATTGCGCACACGAATCTTGCGCTCCTGTCCTCATCCTTTACTCCATCGAGCCTCTCAAGGATTATCCTGTTCTTCTCGCTGTACGGAGTATCTTTCCCCAGATATCTTGCAGAGTAAATTCCGGGTTCACCGTTTAAATAGTCTATCTCAAGTCCCGAATCATCAGCGAGGACCACAGTCTGCGCCGCCTGCTCAGGCTCTTTTTCCTGAAGGAGCTTATAAATGGCGTCTGCCTTGATCCTGGCGTTCTCGGAAAAGGTCTTGCCATCTTCCACAACATCCTCGAAAACTCCCGCCTCCTTCATGGAGAGTACCTCTGCATCTATACCCCCTAAAATCTGGCGAATCTCCCTCATTTTGTCCTTATTTCCTGTTGCAAATACAATTCTCATTCCATCACCTCAAAAGCCTCTAAAACGGCGTTATAAACGCCCTCAGCCACCTTATTCATATCAGTCTTACCGGCAGGATCTTCCGCCTCATCGCCGGTGGCAGCAATGCCGATCTTAAGCCTTGCCGACGGTATGCTTGAAGACAAAAGTAGTTCATCTTCCCCGGCCGGTACAACTCCAAACGCTTGCGCGCCGAATTCCACTGCGCAGTTTCGCTCAACTATATCAGCGAATTGTGCATTGTTAAGTCTTCTTAAGAAAAACCTGTCATTATAATAACAGGTAAGTCCTTCATCATTTCCCGAATCATCTAAGGAGAGCCCAACCAAAAGGTCCGCCTGGCAGTCCTTGACCAGCGCCATCCTCTGTTCAATGCTTACATCTTCCTCAGCCTGACTTGTGTAGTAGAACTTAATATCATTGTTCTGATCCCGGGACGCAATGTTTTTCAGCAAAAGAGCTGTCTCCAACAAGCCCTCGTCTGTATCTACCGCGACTATCCTGTCATACTTCTCAGAAGGCCTCAAAAACTTAACCTCAATGGTACTCGATTCCGTCAAAGTACTTTCATTGGCATACAGATTATCAAGGTCAAAATCCAGACACACGCTGCCCGTGTCGTTCTGCGCAACGCATACAGCATCCTCAATGATATCAAGGTCTGTCACGATGGCATTATCCTTATAAAAGCCCTCTTCTCTGCTGTCGATATAGATCCTCAGCTGATGGTCCAAATATCTGTCTTCCAGCACGATGTTGTCGGAGCTGACGCTCTTTGGAAGAGGAATTATCAGGACATCGCTTTTGCCCTGCGGAACATTTTTATCAACCAAAAGTGTATATGCATTTTCAGAACTGCCCCTCTCAAGCTGTACTCCGGCGGCATCTGTGATCATGATGTGCTTGGTCGCCGATCTGTAGAGCATCAGAGAAATGGAGACAATTGCAAAAACCGATGCCTTGATGGCAACTTTTTTCATTTCCTTGTTAGTCATGCCTCTGTATTTCTCCTGGGAGGTTTGGGACCCATATACTGATAAAAATAGGTCTTTAGCATTCCGTTGTATATCTTTCTGTTCTTATCCGCTTTTCTGCCGATGTACTTCTCAGCAGTTTCAAACCCTGTGATCAGGTACATGGACCAGGAATCAAGAGCTCTGTATCTCTCTCCTATGGTCTTGTACAGCTCAGGAAGCAGCTTGTTGTCACCGATTCTCTCACCGTAGGGCGGATTAGTGATGATAAAGCCGTATTTCTTCCTGTGGCTAAGATCTGCTATGTCCCTGGCCTGGAAGTGGATCATATTCTCCACGCCGGCCTTTTTTGCATTTATTCTGGCAATCTCGATCATCTCAGGATCGATATCGTAGCCCTGAATGTCCGTCTCTACATCTGTCAGGATTTCATCCCTTGCTTCGTCTCTGACATCAATCCAATTCTGCTTGTCTATGATGTGTGTCCAGCTCTCTGCTGTGAAATTCCTGTTCATGCCCGGAGCGATATTGGCAGCCATCATGGCAGCCTCGATCGGAATGGTTCCACTTCCGCAAAAAGGATCCACCAGTATCCTGTCTCCTCTCCAAGGCGTAAGCATAATAAGCGCCGCAGCCAGATTCTCAGCGATAGGCGCCTTGGATTCAAGCTTTCTGTAGCCGCGCTTATGAAGAGAATCTCCGGTGGTATCAAGCGCCACGGTAACCTCATCCTTCATAAGGAATACCCTTACCGGGAAGTCGTCTCCGTTTTCATCAAACCAGTCTGTGTGATAGCTCCCCTTCATCCTCTCCACCATAGCTTTCTTCATGATGGACTGTATATCTGATGGGGAAAAGAGCTTGCTCTTCACACTACTTGCCTTCTTAACCCAGAATCTTCCGTTCTTTGGAATAAACTCTTCCCATGGAAGTGCCTTGGTGCCCTGGAACAGCTCCTCAAAGCTCTCAGCATGAAAACTTCCAACCTTGATAAGGATCCTCTCTGCTGTCCTAAGACCGATATTGGCACGACAAACAGCGTCCGGATCTCCTGCAAAGGTAACTCGGCCGTCTGCAACCTCTGTGATATCGTATCCCAGATCAATTATTTCTTTTTTAAGTACTGCCTCCAGGCCAAAATGGCATGGGGCTATCAGTTCAAATTTCATCATAATAACTGATTATAGCATACCTTTTGTGTATAGCGAAACAGCCCCGGACGGGTTATTCCGAGGCTGTTTCTGAAAGTATTATGAAAGGTGTGCAGTAAATGCAAAACCGCATTACTTAATGATATGAAGGATTGCAAGGAGCTTTGCTAAAAATCCTGTCTTGATGGCAATAGCAACTGCTGCAATTACAAGAACTGCTGCCCCTGCGATTGGAAGTACAGGTGATACAGGTTTATTCTGTGAATCAGGTGTATCTGTTGTAGGAGTCTGTTCATCAGTAATTGTCTGCTGACCATCAGTACCGCCTGTGGTGTTATCTACAGTCTGGTTGTCTCCGCTACCGGTATTTCCGGTATTGTCTGTATTTCCGGCATTTCCGGTGTTGTCGCCGGTTGTTGTCTCTGTAGATGTTCCTGTACCGTTTTCTGATGAATCACCGGTTGTTGTTCCTGTACCTGTTGATCCTCCAGTTGTTGTTCCTGTTGATCCACCGGTTGTTGTTCCTGTGCCGGTTCCTGTTGAGCCACCGGTTGTGGAACCTGTTGTTGATCCGGATGTTGAGCCACTTCCTGAAGCGCTTCCGGTGCTGCCTGATCCACTGGTGCTGCTTGAGCTTCCTGAATCACTGCTGCCGGAATCACTGCTGCCTGACTCACTTGAAGAGCTTCCTGAGCTACTTGAAGATCCGCTTCCTGAGCTTGATCCGCTGCCTGATCCTGAAGAACTTCCTGAACCTGAGCTTGAGCTTCCCGGCTCTTCATCTTCCTGATTCTCTTTATCCTTCTCAGCAGCCTCAGATGAGCCGTTAATGTCTCTCTCATACTGAATTGCTTCGTAGTCACCGCCGAGGTCAGCCACAATGTCTTTTGCATCAAGACCTGCACTTGCAAGGGCTGCAATACCTGTCTCGGAGAGTTTCATGAAGTCGCCAAGATCAATTGAACCGTCTGCATTCCTAAGTCTCTCAGCAACCGCAATAGGATTCTGTGCATCAGCCTTAGGTGCTGAAAGTGATACGAACCAGTCATCTGTTACAGTAAGACCGTCCTTATTTGAGGACTTTCCATCCTGCCAGAAGAAGTTAAGTGTTCCATAGATGTTGTTTGTATCCTGTGTTCCCTTAGGCTTGATGTTCTCGCTTGTTCCGGTGTTCTCTGTCCTGTAGGACATTACTCCGTCCACATAGTAGTTGGTATTAGCTGTGTCGTTTGTATAAAGAGCCACGTTGTTTGATCCGTTGTTGAAGGATGTTGAGTTGTAAACCTGAATATCAGGGCCTGAGTTGGAATCAATACCCTTAGCCTTGTTGCACCATGCAACAGAGTTAATGAGCTTGTGGTTGCCGGCAATGCTTGAACCACCCATCTTGAATCCGTTACCGTTTCCTTCATTTGTTCCGTCAACGCCATATCCGTTATCAAATGCCACGCAGTTCTGGATTGTAACCTGACCGATTGAGCCTGTCTCTACCTTTGCAAAGAGATCCCAACCATCATCAGCGTTGTTGTAGGCAATACATCCATCAAATACGATACCTTCGCCACATGTAAGCTTGGCAGCAAATCCGTCTGCATCCTCATAGCCTGCATCTGCATTGCTGTAAGATGTGCAGTTGAGGATTAGGTCGTATGAAGGCCAGAGGTCTCTGCTATCTGATGAGAGATATCTGCTTACCTGGATACCTGTGTTTCCGTTCTCGTATGTACGGATATTGTTAAGAGTAATATGACTTCCGGATACCTGAATACCTTTTTGTCCATTGGCTGACTTGGTGCAATCAATTCCACTAATGTACCAGTAATTACCTGCAAGAATGAATCCTGCACATTTTGTTCCAAAGTCGAAGATTGCTCTTCCGCCATCAGTAACCATATTGATTGGCTTATCAGGTGTTCCGTCAATTCCTCTGTCAATTGTAACTGTCTTTGTCAGATTATAAGTTCCGCTTGCAAGGAAAATTGTCTGACCGGGCTGTACATACTTAACAGCTGTATAGATATCTACAGGGTCAGCCTGTGTTCCTCTTGCATCTGACTTACCGTTTTGTGATACATAAACCTTTTCATCGCTATTGATGGTTGCATATCTTACAGTGTGTGTGAACTCAGCCATCTCATAAGATGAAAGTTTCTTGTACTCATCGTTTTCAGGGTTAAAGAACTCGTCAGGGATGAACTTTATTGTAAATTTGTTATCGCCCTTAACAAGCTTTGTTGTAACGCTTACAACTTCGCTCTCCTTAACTTCCTTGGCACTTACAAGCTCTTTTCCTGATGCATCGGTAATTGTAAGTACACCGTCAGCGTTTCCTGTGTACTGAAGCTCATATTTAGCTGTATTTGAATATGTAGCTGAGATTATCTTGTAGCTCGGTACTACATATTCAATTTCTCTCTCCTCTGCAGGAGCATCGTCTGCAGGATCTGTAAGCACAAGTTCAATATCACTGAAGGTTGCCTTCGCTGCTCTTGATGCAAATACTCCGATATATACATTGTTCTCATCAAGATTTGAAAGAGCCTCTGTATCATAGAACTTCTTTGTAGCAATAACATTGTCATTGCCATCAAGGTAGCTTACAAAGTATCCTGTATTGTTCTTCTGAATACGAAGCCTTACTGTTGTAAGAGGATTCTCAACTGTTCCGGGAACTGCTGCAGTAGCATTTCCAAAGAGGTTATATGTTCCGGCTCCGTTTGCACCGCATGAGCTCTCGAGAGGATACATCTTGGATGAGAACTCTCCGGTAACAGTTGCTGTATCGTTCGCCTCTAAGCGAGCGAGGTTTTCTTTTGTAACACCTACTTTCTGCTGAGCGCCAAGTCCATCTTTCATTGTGATCTTAGCTTTTGTGTCATCTTCAGTAGCTTCGCCCTTTTCAGTGTCATAGAAATACTCAACCTTTGTTCCGGATGCCATGTAGGAGTTATTCCAGAATACGCTGCTATCTCCGTTTACACCGACTCTGTCTGCAGCCATGATACCGAAGCCTTCCTGTCCGTTTGTAAATGTCCAGGAATCAATGGTTGCTGTTGCAGTAAAGGTAAAGTTCATATCAGAAGGAACTGATGTATAGTAGTAGCAAAGTCCGTCTGTACTTGCAGGAACCAGCTTGCCCTTACTTCCTGTATTCCAAACAGTTATTGTTCCGTCTTCATTTTCTGTGTATCCACAGTTGCTTCCTGTAGAAACGCCCTGTCCAAAGGCTGAGAATACCCACTCACGCTCAGACTCTGCCGTAACAACTTTCTCTACGGTTGTTGTCTTGGATGTATCTGTTACTGCCTTTCCGTCTTCTTCTCTGTCTCTTGTTGCAGTAAGTGAAATCTCATAGGTATCACCAACATCAAGTCCAACAAAAGTATATGAATACTCAGTCTTAACGTTATCCACAACCTCGCTTGGCTTGTATGTATCTCTTGAAGATTTACTATCTGCGTTTGTCTTATTTGTTGCAACGATTGTATAACTTGTTGCCTCTGCTACAGAGTAGAACTTAACCTGCAGCGTGCCTTCTCCTTTATTGACAACACTCTTAAATGCCGGAGCTGTCAGAGGATAAACAAAACTGATCTTTTCATCATTGCTTGTCTTTATTGTCTCCTCATCATCTCTTAAAAGAGCTGCAACAAAATGGTAGTCTCCTGATTTTGTAGGAGCAAACGTAAATTCAAACTCATCCTTTTCAGCTGAAGATCTAAGTGTTGTAACTATCTGATCATCTGAATCAAGGCAGTCGAGTTCAAGCTTATCTCCTCCGTCTGTGCCAATAACCGCCTTAACGGTAATAACTATCTTACCCTCATCTTCTGTATCAAGAGCAACACTCTCAATAACAGGAGCTGCAACGCTGCTCCAGTCAGCCTTTACTACCTCTGTAGGAGCTCCGTCCGTAACCTTAACCTTGAAAATGTAGTTGTTGTTTGTAGCGCCGCCAAGGTAATAAGTTCCGGCGTCAGAGAGCTTAAATGACGAATAGTAAGGAGAATTCTTGGTATATGTACCCTCTGTTATGGCAACTGTTTCTCCTGCTGAATTAAGGATTGCCATCTGGCGGTTGTCATCTCCGCCTTCTACCCACCAAACTTCTACTGTAGCTTCTGAAGAAGTGGTGAACTTTATAGAGTTCATATCTGTGGTAGCCTTGCCACCAAGATTAAATCTCACACCTGAAGCATAGCCATCTTCCCAGGTCTTTGAGCTTGTATCAACCTTTGACTTTGCGCTGAAGATAACTGAGAAGTAATCGTCTGTTCCACCCTTTACTTCCTCGCCATCAGCCTTTGCACCTGCTGCAAAAGTATCAAATGAAGATGCTTCAATTACATATTCTACAGGCTCTGCTACCGTATCTTCTTCTACTTCAATCTTGAATATGTAGTTGTTTCCGACAACACCACCAAGGAAGTATGTTCCGGCTGCATCAACCTTAAGTGTTGAAATGTATGGTGCATTCTTAACTGCTGCTTCTTCAGTAGTCGCAACCGCCTCTCCGGATCCGTTAAGTATTGTCATCTGGCGACCGGCATCTCCGCATGCCCACCAAACCTTAACAGTTGCGGAATTGGATGTTGTAAACTTAACCGCATTCTTCTCGGTAGATGCTACTCCGCCAAAGTTAACCCTCTGAGCGGATGTATAATCGTCTTCCCATGTCTTGGAACTTGAATCAACCTTACTCTTTGCACTGTAGATAAGAGTGAAATAACCCTCGGTTCCGGCTGTCTCAGTCTCTCCGTCTGCCTTAGCACCTGCTGCAAAAGCAGTAAGAGCAGATGACTCAAACACAAACTTTGAAGTTGTGGAAGCAACCGGCTCATCCTCTGCTACAGGAACCTCTCCTGTTGATCCATCAGGGAAGGTGATCGTCATGTCTTTTCCTTCAAATGGATTGAAATCTCCAAGGAAAGCTTCTGTGCTGATCACAGTGCCATCTGCGCAAACAGCTTCTTTAGGCTGCTGCGCCCATGTAACACGCTCTACCGCGTTGTTCTCGCCTGATACTTCATAGGTGCCGTACTCAACATTTCTTGCTGACTCTCCGGTAAGAGATGCATTCCATCCTGCCGGCTGGATCAGTGAAACTGTAGAGTCTGCATCATATGTATATGTCTTGCCATCTGAACCAAGTTTCCAGTTTGTAGCCTCAACAACAGTATCAAAGAATACTACTTCTGATGTGTTTGCTGCCCAAGGCCTTCCGAAGAATCCGGGCTTTGAAGCATACTTGGATGCTGTGTTAACACCGGGCTCTGTGCTCTTAACAGTACAGTTGTACATCAGGTATCCACGCGCTGATGCTGATCCCTGCTGTGCTGCTGTTATGTAAGAAACATCATTCTTGTCTTCACTGGTGTTCATAACAAGGTCGCACTTAGCAAATACTGCTGTCATACCACCAAAGATAAAATCTGTTCCGCCGTATACATCGCAGTCATAGAAACCTGCTGTTGTGCCTACCGCGCCGTAAAGTGTATCCTGTCGTCCGATGAATGCACAGTTATCAAAGAAAGCTTCTTTTGCAGAACTTGTCATAGCAAGAGCTGCAGCTCTCTCAACGTACTTCTTGTCCTGAACGGTCACGTCACCTGCTGCCATAGATGAACGGGCAACAGATCCCTCTTTTGCACCGCTCTGAGGAACGATAACGTCCTCTGCTGCCTTCTCAGACATATACTGGTTGAAAGAGTTCTCGAAGATAATGCCTTCTGCCTCAAATCCTTCAGCACTTACTATAACTGAAGCGTTCCAGTAGCTTCCTGCTGTTGTGCCTGATCCGGGATTTTCGAATGAAGCATATCCGTTAGCCTTGTTAACTGCCAGCAGTTCCTCATCGTACTTGCAGTCACTACCCATACTGTAATATGTGTATCCATGTCCGTAGTACCAGGTAATACGAACTGCGTTAGGATCAATGCCAACACCCTGATCTGTAAGAGCAATGCTGGGTGCAGAGCTTGCATTCTTAAGAGTCACATTAGGAACATCGACAACCAGCATCTCTTCATAGTTGCCGGGTTCAATGCTGATGGTAACTCTCTTGCCATCTCTGTCCATGAGCCTTACAGCTTCAAGAGCTTCGCCGATGGTTGCAAAGTCAGCATCATCTGATGCACCAACCTTTAGCTCTGACTTGTACTCTGTCTGATATACAGTAGCAATCTTGGTTATATAAGAAGTTCCAAGAACTGTTATGTCAAAAGAGCCTTCGCCACCCTTATAGTCATACTCAAATGTATCATTTTGACTTGTGGATCCGGTTTTAACATTTACAGAACTCTCATTCTCATTTTCAAAATAATAAGAATACTGATAATTGCCGGTTACCTGGATCTTGCAATCTCCCTTTACAGGAACAGAAATTGTTCCCGCGCCTGAATAGAGGTAAGTCGCATTGTGTGATTTTCCGTTTGTCCAGGAAAGGCCGTTGTATGTGCCTGATGTAGCGTTTGCAAACTTGGCTGCAAAGGCTGCATCACTGAAGTTCCATTCAGTAATGTCTGAGGCAAAAGAAATCTCTTTTACCACATCAGAGCCGTTAACTACAAGGTCACTTGTACGCTTCTGGACAAAAGCTCCTGCGCCTGTTACTTCAACAACGTACTGTCCGTCTCTGAGTGCAATATTGTTAGTTCCTGTAAACTCATATACATAGCCGTCAGGCTCAAATCCGTTTTCTGCATCAAGTCTTGTGAATGTAAAAGTTGCATCCGCAAGATCAGCAAGTGTAGCTCCCTTAGGAGAAATTGTAACCTTGTAAACAGGCTTTGCTTCAAACTCGATATTCAGGTTGCTGTTATCCTTTGAAACAGTAAGCTCTTTTGTTACGAGGTCATAATCTTCTACAGCTGCAAAACTCTCTGTAGTGGTATCTTCCCTATCAGCAACAGCCACATCGTATGTTACGCCACTCTGAAGCTTAAGGTCATAGTAGATATCTGAACCCTCAGACTGAAGGCTGATCTTAGGTACATATACAGAATCCTCATCCTGTGGCTTAAAAGTAAACTCTGCTGCTGCAACGAAATTCTCAGCATCATCAGCTGCAATACCTGTAAGTTTACCCGAAACATTTACAAGCTCTACGCCAACAAGATCAAGATCAATGCTCTCATCACCACTGATTGATACAGTCTTGGGAGAAACGATCGCATAATCATCTGCTCCCTCAAGAGAGAGTTCATATTCAAAGCCTTCCGCAAGTGTTGCGACAAATGCTCCATTAGAAACGTCTGCCTTAACAACATTTCCGTTAGCCTTGTTTGTAAATACAACTTCTAAAGTGTCTTTTCCGTTATATCCGTTTACAGTACCTGTAAGTGTGCTGTACTGTGCATGCTCGCGGATAACCCTTGCAAGTACGAGCTTTTCTGTTGCGGAAAAGAGCTTGTACTTACCGTCACTTGATGGATAAAATACCATCTTTGAAGCAGTGCCGCTTCCAAGAGTGTGAACATAAGAAGCGTCATCAGAAGCATCATTAACATTTCTGAAATGTACTTCGGAATCTGTTCCGTTACTTGCAACAAAAGCTGTGATTGTATCATCAGCTTCGCATTCAAGAGCAACATACACGCCATCTGTGCTGCCCTTATTTGAATAAATGTAACCGCCATATACATTACCATCCTCATCCTTGAGGCTCTTAGCATCATATCTGGTCAGCTCGGTATTAGTTGTCCTGAGTCTGTGGGTTGTAGGATAACCACCATCATTAAACTCAAAATCGCCGTCATCAACAGAAAATGAAGCAATATTTACTCCAGTTGAACCTGCAGCCACATCACCATAAAATCCATTTATAGTGTCAACATCAAGTCTGTTGTTATAATCATCGCCAAGATCTTCTGCGCCGAAATCCCATACATCAGCCTTGTCAGCATCAAAGTTCCTGTCATTTTCAGTTGTATCTTCAGACACTTCGTTACCTGTATTCTCAGTAGCAACAGCTTCAAAACTAAGAACAACAGGATCCTGATCATCTGCAACATTCATCTGTTCAAAGTTAAGAGTAAGAAGCTTGTAATTATCCACTCCTGTAAGTTCAAGTGCATATGTCACAAATTTCTTCACCTTAACAGAATAGCTTCCGTCATCATTGAATGAAACTGTCTTTGTCTCAGAACCATCCTCAGGTATGCAGCTTATCACAGCATCCTTCTTAAAGCTCTCAAGGTCATCATCAGCGATTCCCTGAAGCTCAAATTTAACTTCCACAAGGTCCTCAGTTCCATCAACTGCTACAGATCCCTCATTAGCAGAATCTGTCTGGGCTTCGTTCTCAGAAGCTTCAGCGTCTGCCTTCTTTACTTCGACTTCCGAAGTCTCAGTAGTCGCAGAATCTGAAGAAGCTGCCTGGACTTCAGCATCTTTTGTCACAGATTCAGTGTCAACTTCCTCTTTAATCTCACTGAAAGTCTGCGCCTGCAAAAGAGTCTCCTCCTCCGCCAGTGTCATTCCTCCGGGCAGAGCCATCGAAACATTGGAAAACGTCAGTGCAGCAGTAAGAACTGCAGCAAAAAACTTCGCTCCGATTCCGCCCTTTCTTCTCTTTTTTGACATATTGTTCCTCCCGTTTGTTCCCCATAAAACTCTGTTTATAGTTTTTTAATAATGTAAACGCTTACATTATTTTCAGAACGTGACCTTATCTTATCATAGTCACTTTGACTAAAACAAGGGGAAAACGAAAGATTTTTTCACCATATTGACTAATTAATAAACAAAATTTCAAGATAATAATTGTGCATTTTTTAGTGTTAGCGTTTTCATGAGGGTATCAAAAAGTTAAAAGCATTTTAGATTATTTTAATAAATTCCAGTTTCCATGGCTTTTTCGGGGAATAAAAACGGACAACAAAAAAGCGATCACATCAAATGATGTAATCGCTTTATGAGTGTGCGTGACAGGATTCGAACCCACGACCTTCTGGTCCGTAGCCAGACGCTCTATCCAGCTGAGCTACACGCACATGAGCCATATCGGCAACAAATAATATTATATTCATGCCGACAGGCTTTGTCAAGAAAATTTACATATTCTTATCTGCTGCCTCTGCAGCCTTGGTCTCAAGGACCAGTTTCTCCATATCCGGCCTTGCAAATTCAAAGCAGGCCAGGAGCTTTTCATTGAACACTCCGCACTCTCCGTCCTTGATCATCTCATAGGCCTTATCCATAGGGAAGGCTGCCTTGTAAACACGATCGCTGACCAGCGCATCATATACATCCGACAGTGCTGTAAGCTGAGCTCCAATAGAATTTTCTTCACCTTTAAGTCCGTCAGGATAACCTCTTCCATCATATCTCTCATGGTGGTGTCTGCAGATATCCAGACTCATTTCATAGTACTCTTTGTCCTGAACGTCTTTTAAGAGCTCAATGATCTCACTTCCACGGGTGGTATGAGATTTCATCAGATCAAATTCCTCATTGGTGAGCTTGCCGGGCTTAAGAAGGATTGAGTCCGGAACGGATATCTTACCGATATCATGCATAGCCGAAGCTTGAGTAATAACATCTACAAGGTGAGGTGTCAGTCCCAATTCCGGATAGTTATTCATTGCTGTGAGGGCAAGGATTCTGACAAATCCCTTTATCCTCTTTAAATGATAACTTGACTCCATGCTTCTGAATTCTACTATGGTCGCAATGGTGTCTATGACTTTTTCGTTGCTGTTTTTAAGCTTCTCTTCCTGCTTTTTCAGGTAGATGAACTGCTTCTTTAAGACTCTGGTCTGATCATCAATCTGGCTCTCTAAGTTATTCTTGTGGTCATAGAGCTCAATATTTCTTGAGACACGCCTGTCAACGATGATAGGATCAAAGGGTTTGTGAATAACATCCGCTGCACCCTTCTGGTAGCTTGCACGTTCTGCCTCTGTAGAGGTGTCGGCTGTGATCATCAGAACAGGAATAACATCATTTAAGTTATCCCTTTTGCCCATCTCCTCAAGGACCTGATAACCGTCCATCTCAGGCATGACAATATCAAGGAGAACTGCTGCGAGCTTTCCTTCATTCTCCTCCATTATCTTAAGAGCCTCGAGGCCGTCGCCGGCCTCAAGGATATTATATTTGTCTTTAAAGATCTCTCCGAGAATTCCTCTGTTGATCTCGTTATCATCAACTACAAGAATTGAACGATCTGCCATAGGGCCTCCATCAACGTTCTACTATAGCTGCGCATCCCATTCCACCGCCGACACAAAGAGTAGCAAGTCCCTTGTGAACATCGCGTCTTTGCATCTCGTAAAGAAGTGTTACCAGGATTCTGTTTCCTGAGCATCCAACGGGATGACCAAGAGCAATAGCTCCTCCGTTTACGTTAAGGACGTCTTTTGAGAATCCAAGGTCATGCTGTACAGCTACTGACTGAGCTGCAAAAGCTTCGTTTGCTTCTATAAGATCGAAATCACCGATTGAATATCCGGCTTTCTTCATAACTTTCTGTGTTGCTGCCACAGGTCCGATACCCATGATTCTGGGCTCAACGCCTGCAAGCTCTCCGGCGATCCAGGTACCAAGAGGCTTAACTCCAAGCTCTTTTGCCTTCTCCTCACTCATAACGATGATTGCTGAAGCAGCGTCGTTGATGCCTGACGAATTGGCTGCTGTAACAACTCCGCCGTCCTTCTTGAAAGCAGGTTTAAGATGGGAAATGCCCTCTACTGTAACGCCCTTTCTTGGTCCCTCATCTGTATCAAAGATGATGGTCTCTTTCTTTTTCTTGATCTCTACAGGAACGATCTCTTCCTTGAATTTGCCCTCTGCAATGGCCTTCTCTGCCTTGTTCTGTGACCATGCTGCAAACTCATCGAGCTGCTCCCTTGTAAGATGCCACTGCTCTGCGATGTTCTCAGCTGTGATACCCATGTGATATCCGCCAAAAGCATCTGTAAGCGCATCCTTGATCATCGCATCCTGAAGTTCTCCGGAACCCATACGGTATCCGTAACGTCCCTGCTGCATAAGGTAGGGAGCCATTGACATGTTCTCCATACCACCTGCCACGATAATGTCCGCATCACCCATTCCGATGAGCTTGGCTGCGAGATTTACGCAGTGCAGACCTGATCCGCAGAGAACGTTTATTGTTGTTGCAGGAACTTCAACGGGAATTCCTGCATTTACAGCTGCCTGTCTGGCCGGGTTCTGTCCGAGTCCTGCCTGAATAACGCAGCCCATATATACTTCATCAACCTGTTCCGGCTTTACACCGGCTCTTTTAAGTGCTTCCTTGATTACAATTGTTCCAAGTGCCGGAGCAGGTGTTGTTGAAAGTGCTCCACCCATGGTTCCGATCGCTGTTCTGCATGCTCCCGCTAAAACTACCTTTCTTGCCATTATAATTTTCCTCCATGATATTTGTACATTTGTTTTAATTGGTGCTGCTAGCGCCACTCATACATATACATTTTAACACCTGAAAGTATGCCCCTCAACGTATTTTAGATAATTTTCAGAAAAGAAAAAGGCGCCGGCTTACGTGCCTGCGCCCAATATCTCTATCTGTTTGTCAAACTCAGCGGAAGTTCCAAACCATGTTCTTCAAGCAGCTTTTTATCCGTAAGAATCTCTTTTACGCTGCCGTCTGCAATAATGCGTCCTTCATCTAGTAAAAGAGCTCTCGAACAGGTATCCATTATGAAATCAAGGTCATGGGATGTGATTATCTTAAGTGCCTTGATCTCATTTAATATCCCTATAAGATTTCGCCTGTTCCTGGGGTCCAATGCAATCGACGGTTCATCCATTATGATGATATCCGGCTCCATGGAAAGGATTGTAGCTATGGCAGCAAGCTTTTTCTCACCGCCCGAGAGCTTGTAATTGTGCTTATTCCTAAGGTGAGAAATGTGGACCTTATCAAGTGCCTCATCGACACGTCTTTTCACCTCTTCGTCAGAAAGCCCGTAGTTCTGAGGTCCGAAGGCAACATCCTCTCCCACAGTTGAGAGAAACAGCTGACTGTCAGAGTCCTGGAAAACATATCCGACATGTTCTCTGATATGGCTCAGATTCTTTTTGTTTACGGGATGTCCTGCCACTTCCAGCTCGCCCTCATAATTAAGGTACAGCCCCACAAGCAGCTTCATCAGAGTGGATTTCCCAATTCCGTTAGCCCCGACGATTCCTATGCTCTCGCCATCGTGAGCTGTGAGATTAAGACCATCCAAAACCTTATTCCCATCCTCATAGGTAAAACTCAAATCTTTTATTTTCAGCAGTTCTCCGCTAATTCCGGTATGCATCTCTTTTTCCTTCCAGATCAAACAATAAATCTTATAACAATAAACGCAGCTATCCAAACCAGGGGGTAGATGTGATCAAAGGCTTTTGGAGATCTCTTTTGCACATTAAAATCACCCTTGAAGCCTCTGAGCACCATGCTCTCATAGACATTTCCTGCCCTGTCCATGCTGCGAAGAAGCCACTGTCCCACCAGCGTTCCCCAGGCTTTGTAGTTAATACCCTTCTGCCTCGGAGCCCTGAGCATATATGCCGTTGTTATCCTGTCCGCTTCATTGCCCATAAGGCCGAAGTATCTGTAGATAAGCAGAATAACGATGACTATTATCTTCGGAATATGCAAAAGGCGCAGCGCATAGCAGATCTGCTCAATCGACGTTGTCGCAATTAAAATATATGCGGAGAGTATGCTGTAGAATCCCTTTAGCATCAGCGTCACCATGGAAATCATACCGCCGGTAACTTTAAATCCGGGGAAAAGAGGTATCTGCGCCACCACCTGTCTGTCGAAGAAGGGGTTAAATATTCCCACAAACAACACCAGCGGAAGGATCAGCCTCATCCTGTAGAGTCCATCCTTAAGGGACAACTCTCCGGCAATAAATCCAAAGGCAGGGAACACTGCCATCATTATCATTCCTGATAAGTCATACTTGTTAAAGGATGCTACAAACAAAATGTATGTAACGCAAACAAGCAGCTTTCCCAATGGATGAATCCTGTTCATCCAATGAGAACGCTGCTGCAGATTCTGAAGTTTATTCATTTCATGTAGCTGTTTTTCAATAGACTCCATAAAACCTCTGCCATATCAAGCACTGGCAGAATCAGGCTCCTCTTTCTTCTTAAAGAATCTGAATGCGTAGCTTGCACCAACCATAACGCCAACTACAACCAATGATCCCACAATACCCGAGAAGCTTGTACCGGCTGCTGATTCGCTGTCCTTAAATGCATAATCTGGTAAAAGAGATGTGGCATCCTGAATTCCTGCTGCTGTGTCATAAACACCGCCGTCTGCCTCAAGCTCTGTTGTTCCTGCAACCTGCTCCATTGACCACTCAAGGCCGTCAGGGAATGCAGATGCGAATAAAGATACGATTCCGCCTGCAAGAGCTGCCAAAATTGCTATTACGATGATTGTATTTTTAAAGCTGAGCTTTCCTTCTTTAACTTCTGTGCTCTCACCAACACCCCATAAAAGCTCAGGTCTTGCTTCATGTACAAATATAAGTACAGCTGCTGTTATAAGGCCTTCAACAAATCCGATCGCAAGATGTATAGGCTGCATTGTTGCAAGAAATACAGAGAATGGAAGCTCTGTAACTCCCGAAGCAAGAGTCTCCAGCGTAACAGAGAATGCACCAAGCTGCAAGGTAAGAACGCATCCAAGGATAGATGCGAGCGCAATCTTAGCTCTGCTTGCTCCTTTCTTCATTATTGGCTTCCATATCAGGAGAGCCCCTATAAAGCACCCGTAAAAGGCCATATTCCATATATTACAGCCCAGGGCAAGCAGTCCTCCGTCAGCAAATAACAGGCACTGAACCAGAAGTACTCCTATCATGGTAAGGAAACCTGCGTAAGGTCCCAAAAGTGCAGAAAGCATCATACCACCGCACAGATGTCCCGATGAGCCGGTTCCCGGAATTGTGAAGTTGAGCATCTGGGTTGCGAATACAAATGCACCCATAACTCCCATTACAGGAATCTTCTTTGGATCGTTTTCTTCTCTTACTTTTTTAACTGATACTGTCGCTGCAGATGCTGATAAAACATACATTGTTCCCGCAACTGCCGGTGCCACTAAGGCGTCTGCCATATGCATATGATTGTCCCCCTCGGTACTAATAATTATTCATATCACTAGTACAGTATATTGGGCTGTGCATAGGCGTACAAGCCCCCCGGGGGGATGAAATTTTATTTATTAATCCGGGATATCTGTAATAATAACAGGCTCGTCAAATTCTGCCAGCAACTTATCCAGATATTCATCCTTAATGTCTTTTTCCAAAAGCTCAAGAATATAGATTCCACCGAGCCTGTGTGGATTATTGACATATTCAGGTCCTTCATCGAGCTTCTTTGCTGCAAGCCCCTTTATCCTGTAGGCTTTATCTTTTTCAAAGAGGCCAAATACTGTCTTTCTGTCATATTCTTTTTCAGCTACAACATAGCTAAGAGAAGCTCTGGTATCGCTGCGCTTACCTGTAGTCAGATCGATATATCCCAAAATAGGAACACCTATAAGTCCCATGTTCTAACCCACCTGTAATTATTTTTTGATTTCGGAAAAGAGCTTTCGTATAGCCTCATCGTATGGAGCATGAAGTATACCGTACTCAGTTACGATACCTGCGATAAGCTCGTTGTCTGTTACATCAAATGCAGGATTGTAAACGTTAATACCTTCAGGCGCCATGCGTTCTTTGTACCACATCTCGGTGACTTCTTCAGGCTTTCTCTGCTCGATGTTGATATCAGCTCCGGTGGGAGTGTTGATATCGATTGTAGATGTAGGCGCGCAGATATAGAAAGGAACACCGTATCTCTTTGCAGCAAGAGCAACCATGCTGGTTCCGATCTTGTTGGCTGCATCGCCGTTCGCAGCAACCCTGTCACAACCTGTGAATATCACGTTTACAGCACCGCTCTTCATAAGTGATGCAGACATGTTGTCGCACAAAAGAGTCGTATCAATTCCAGCAGAATGGAGCTCAAATGCAGTAAGCCTTGCTCCCTGTAAAAGAGGCCTTGTCTCATCACAGTACACCTTGATGTTGTAGCCCTTTTCATGCGCAAGATACATAGGCGCTGTAGCTGTTCCATACTTGCAGGCGCAAAGCTGACCTGCGTTGCAGTGTGTGAGAATACCGTCTCCGTCCTTTACAAGAGTTACGCCGTACTCACCGATCCTGCGGCAAACATCAATATCCTCCTGCTTGATACGCTGGCACTCATCACGCATCTCGACTATCAGCTTAGGACGAACAGCATCTGAAAATGAGCCACTGACTCCGTCCCTAGGGCTCATTTTGGCGTAGACTTTTTCAACGTGAGCTTTCATGCGCTTAAGCGCCCAGGACAGATTGACTGCTGTGGGACGGGATGAATTCAGGTAATCGCTCTTTTCATCAAGCTCCTTCATGAACTCATCATAGCTTTGAGCCTTGGAATGCTTCATCAAAAGATAAAGTCCCATACCGGCACTTACTCCGATAGCCGGTGCGCCTCTTACCTGCAACAGGTAGATTGCATCCCAGATCTCTTTTGCCGTATGAAGTCTTATGATCTCAATCTTGCCGGGAAGCAGCGTCTGGTCAATGATCTCCAGAACGTCATCCTCATCGATAAGTGATACTGTTTCGTAATCTAAAATACTCTTCATCTAACAATTCCTTTCACGTCTGTGTTTTTATTGCATGTTTTCACATTTATTTCAGGTATCGATTTACCAATAGATCAAGATATCTGGCATCAAAAATACTTCCGTTAGTTTCAAATGTAGCAAGGAGCCCATCTCCTAAGGTATATCCACTCAGAGCGTATTCTTCAATCTTCCGGATATTCCTTCTGCAATATCTAAGCTCATCCATCTTGCCAAAATGCTCCAAAAAGAATTCTTTTCTTGTTCTGACATTGAGAGTCGCAAAGTCCGGATAAACCCTTTCACCATCAGTCAATATCACCTCGGGCTCATAAACATAAGGAATCCCCTCAGCATATAGCTTATCTGCAATTATTTTTTCAGACTTGGATCTTACCTGCTCACCTCGCTCGGTGAGAATAATCTCCTTTTTGTCGTAAGTATTTCCTCCGCAATGCCACTTATTGAGCCAGTTATCTAGAAAAACATCATCCGGAACATAGTATGGTTCAACCAAATCGCGTTTGATGTCACTCAGATTATTATATATTATTTCAGGCGTATTGTGTTCGTAACAATCGATCAGGTTTTGAATCCTATATTCCGCTTTTTGCGCCCACGCCAGCATTTTCGAGTCATATCCCTTTTGTGCAAGCTTTTTTGCCACATCGTATTTATCTTTCCCCAAATATATTCCACCCGCATTCTTTTCACGATTCTCTGAAATATACTGATAAAACTGAGTTTTCCTGCCTGTTGTACCATTTACTCTAAGACTTCCCTCCGGCGCATTCTCAAGATTTTCTGTCAGTTTACCCTTAAGATATGTTATTTGTCTTTCTTCTCTTTTCAATTCATTTAATATGTCGCTGTTCAGCAATTCTACTCCTTCCTTTTTCGCTTGTTTTTCTGATGACTCCTATATCACACGAGCTTTTGCTCATGTTTTCACACATATATGGCGTCTGCTTACTTTCAAGCGATAGTTTATATGTCTTTTTGCACGTGTTATTAAAGTTGTATTAAATACAAGCGAAATACACCAATTTTCTTCGCATATATTCCGCATCATTTACCAAATGTGTGACTTTTCCTCCCAATGATCTTTAAACACTTGGCAAGAACCTATTTACACACTTCATTTCAGTGAAATAGCGATACCAGAACCGATATCTCTTTTGACAGGAACCAGGTTGATTCCCATAAGAACAATAAAAATAATAACAGAATCACTAGAACTTGTAAACAACGTAGAATTATCACCTATGCAAAAAAGAGACATCGGATTACTCCGATGCCTCTCCTTAAATCTCATGTCAACTATCAGCCCTTTGCTGCGAGCTCTTCTTTAAGTCTCTTTGTAAGAGCAGGAACTACCTTGTTGAGGTCGCCTACGATACCGTAGTCAGCAACGTCAAAGATAGGTGCGTTCTCATCTTTGTTGATAGCAATGATGATATCTGACTCTTCCATACCTGCTACGTGCTGGATGGCTCCGGAGATACCGATTGCGAAGTAAAGCTGAGGACGAACTGTCTTACCTGTCTGTCCAACCTGAAGATCCTTGGGCTTCCAGCCTGAATCTACAACTGCACGAGAGCAGGAAACTGTTCCGTGAACAACCTCTGCGAGCTCTTCAAGAATCTTGAAGTTCTCAGGTGATCCAACACCACGGCCACCTGATACAAGGATCTTAGCTGCCTGGATATCAGCAACTGCTGATGTCTCTTTAACGATCTTAACGATCTCTGTGTAGCAGTCGTTCTTCTCAAATCCGGGATTGTAATCAACGATCTCTGCCTTAGCACCCTTGATAGGATCGATCTTCTGCATAACGCCGGGACGTACAGTAGCCATCTGAGGTCTGAAGTCAGGGCAAGCGATGGTAGCGATTGTGTTTCCACCGAATGCAGGACGTGTCATAAGGAGCTGTTTGTGCTTCTGCTCTCTGCCTTCTACAGGCTCAAGAGGGAAGTCTCCGATATCAAGCTGTGTACAGTCAGCTGTAAGTCCTGTGTGTACTCTTGAAGATACTCTTGGGCCAAGGTCACGACCGATGGCTGTAGCACCAACAAGGAGGATCTCAGGCTTGAACTCCTTGATAACAGATGCAAGAGCGTGTGTGTAAGGCTCTGTTCTGTAATCCTTAAGTTCAGGATCGTCTACTACGATAACTCTGTCAGCACCGTACTCTGCAAGCTTGTCAGTAAGTCCCTTAACATCGCTTCCAAGAAGTACTGCTGTAACTTTTTTCTCATCAAGGTCTTCTGCAAGACTCTTTGCTTTGCCCAGAAGCTCAAGTGCGATGCCTGAAAGCTCGCCGTCTACCTGCTGAGCAAAGATAAATACACCTTTATATTCTTCTAAAGACATGACTCTTCTCCTTTTCAATCAAAAATTATAAGATTACGTGTTTCTCCTTAAGCTTGCCTACGATGTAGTCAACTGCTTCCTCAGCTGAATCAGGAGCAACCTTCTCGCCCTGACCCTTCTTAACCTTATCGGAAGCCTTTGCAATCTGTGTAGGTGAACCCTTAAGTCCAAGGTTAGAATCGTCTACATCCTTAAGATCAGCTCTGCCCCATACGGTAACTTCCTGATCAAATGCATCGAATATTCCACCCGGTGTCATGTATCTTGGCTCGTTGAGCTCTGAAAGAGCTGTTACAAGACAAGGCATGTTAGCCTTAACGATGTGGTATCTGTCTTCGAACTGTCTCTTAACTTCAACAGTCTTAGCAGCCTCATCAACCTTGATCTCCTCAGCATAAGAAATTACAGGAATTCCAAGATGCTCAGAAATCTGAGGTCCAACCTGAGCTGTATCTCCATCGATAGCCTGACGGCCTGTGATGATGAGATCATACTCAAGGTTTCTGAGTGCGCCTGCGATAGTTGAAGATGTTGCCCATGTATCAGCGCCGCCGAGTACTCTGTCAGTTACAAGAACTGCCTTATCTGCGCCCATAGCAAGAGCTTCTCTAAGTACAGCGTCAGCCTTTGGAAGTCCCATTGTAAGAACTGTAACCTCTGCGCCATACTGATCTTTTAATCTAAGTGCTGCCTCAAGTCCTGCTTTGTCATCAGGATTCATGATTGCAAGCATTGCACCTCTATCCAATGTTCCATCGGGTTTGAACTTAACGCCGCCCTTTGTATCAGGGACCTGCTTAATGCAAACTACAACTTTCATTTTATCGTCTCCTTCTATTATTCATCAGATGTGATTTACTTAAGTAATGCACCAGAGATTACCATTCTCTGAACCTCAGATGTACCCTCGTAGATCTCTGTGATCTTAGCATCACGCATCATTCTCTCTACTTCGTACTCTCTGATGTAGCCGTATCCACCGTGAAGCTGTACAGCCTTTGTGGTTACATCCATTGCTACCTCTGCTGCGAAAAGCTTAGCCTTAGCAGCTTCTACTGAGTAAACATCCTTATTCTTCTTTGCATCAGCAGCCTGATAAACAAGGAGTCTTGCTGCTTCACACTGTGTAGCCATGTTAGCAAGCTGGAACTGTGTGTTCTGGAACTGGCCAATAGCACGACCAAACTGCTTTCTCTCTTTTACATACTCAACTGTTCTGTCGAGTGCGCCCTCTGCAATACCAAGAGCCTGAGCAGCGATACCGATACGTCCGCCATCAAGAGTGTGCATTGCGATAGGGAAGCCCTTTCCGCGAGCACCAAGAAGGTTCTCTGCAGGAATGTGGCAATCCTGGAAAATAAGCTCGTAAGTAGAAGATCCGCGGATACCCATCTTGTTCTCCTTTGTACCAAAGGTGAATCCGGGTGTTTCCTTCTCAACGATGAATGCTGAGAACTTCTTCTGCTTTCTGCCTCTCTTATCCTCAACGATATCTGTGTAAGCGATGATGATGTAGATATCTGCAACCTCACCGTTTGTGATGAAGCACTTAGATCCGTTAAGAACCCACTCTTTTCCGTCTTCTGTGAGAACAGCCTTAGTCTGAACGCCCTGAGCGTCTGTTCCTGCCATAGGCTCTGTAAGACCGAATGCGCCGAGCTTCTCACCCTTTGCAAGAGGAACGAGGTATTTCTGCTTCTGCTCCTCTGTTCCGTATGTCATGATAGGATCGCAGCAAAGTGATGTGTGAGCAGATACGATAACTGCTGTAGTTCCGCAAACCTTTGCAAGCTCCTCTACGCACATGATGTATGTGAGAGGATCACATCCCTGTCCGCCGTACTGCTTAGGAATCGGGATGCCCATGAATCCGTATTTCTGCATCTTCTTAACGGTCTCCATAGGGAATACTTCTGTCTCATCAACCTCTATTGCGTTTGGCTTTACTTCTTTTTCTGCAAACTCTTTAAAAAGAGCTCTCGCCATTTCATGTTGCTGATCAAGCTGAAAATCCATGATTTAAACCTCCAAATTTATTATTTATGAGTTATTACTTATCTGTTGGAACCTTGTTTCCATCTGCATAGTTGTAGAAGCCGATTCCTGTCTTAACGCCGAGCTTCTTACCACGAACCATCTTACGAAGAAGAGGGCAAGCACGATACTTGGAATCACCTGTCTCTGAGTAGAGAACATCCATGATAGCAAGAACGATATCAAGACCGATGTAATCGCCCAGCTCAAGGGGTCCCATAGGATGGTTGCATCCAAGCTTCATAGCTGTGTCGATACCTGCGATATCTGAAACGCCTTCTGAATAAACAAAGATACCCTCGTTGATCATAGGAACAAGGATTCTGTTTACAACAAAGCCTGCTGCTTCGTTAACCTGTACAGGAGTCTTTCCAAGATCCTCTGAAATCTTCTTGATCTTATCAACCATGTCATCAGGAGTGTTAGCACCCTGGATAACCTCAACCAGCTTCATAACAGGAGCAGGATTGAAGAAGTGCATTCCGATGATAGGCTTTGCAAGGCCTGATCCAATCTCTGTGATTGAAAGTGAAGATGTGTTTGAAGCAAAGATGCAATCAGGGTTCTTTACGATGTTGTCCTGAAGCTCCTTAAAAAGATTCTTCTTAATATCCATAACCTCAAGAGCTGCCTCAACTACGAGATCAGCATCTGCACAGATGTCGTTAAGACCTGTCTGGATCTTAGCTGTGATAGCATCTGCCTCTTCCTGAGTCTTCTTTCCCTTAGCAACCTGCTTATCAAGACCCTTCTTGATCTTAGCAAATCCGCCCTCAGCAAACTCAGTCTTGATGTCGCAAAGATAAACCTTCTCTACGCTCTGAGCCTGAGCAAATGTCTGAGCAATACCTGAGCCCATTGTTCCTGCGCCAATTACTGCAACTTTCATTTCTAATTCCTCCTAATTTGATTTTTCTATTTTGATTGAAGTTATTTATTCTGGAAATCTACAACCTTAACCTTAGCCGGGTCGTCTTTCTTACGAAGGAAGTTAGCCATTCCCTCTCTCTGATCGTATGACTCGAAGCATGAACCAAAGAGCTTCTCCTCGATTACAAGAGCGTCATCGATGTTAACCTGAAGACCATCGTTGATTGCTTTCTTGCATGCTCTTACAGCGATAGGAGCGTTAGCAGCAATCTTGCTTGCCATCTTCTCAGCCTCTGCAAGGAGCTCTTCCTGAGGATATACAGCGTTTACAAGACCAATTCTGTAAGCCTCGTCAGCCTTGATGTTCTTAGCTGTGTAGATAAGCTGCTTAGCCATTCCTGCGCCGATAAGACGAGCAAGTCTCTGTGTTCCACCAAATCCCGGTGTAATTCCAAGACCAACCTCAGGCTGACCAAACATAGCATTCTCTGAGCAGATACGGATATCGCAGCTCATTGAGATCTCACATCCACCGCCAAGTGCAAAACCGTTGATAGCAGCAATTACAGGAACAGGGAACTGCTCGATCTTGCGGAAGATGTCGTTACCCTTCTTGCCAAAAGCTTCTCCCTCTGCCTTTGAAAGAGTGCTCATCTCTCCGATATCAGCACCTGCAACAAATGACTTCTCGCCTGCACCTGTAAGAACAACAGCTCTTACTACCTCGAGATCAAGGCCGTCAAAAGCTGCCTCGAGGTCATCAAGAACCTGTGAGTTCAGGGCGTTGAGCGCCTCAGGTCTGTTGATTGTAATTACAGCAATTTTGTCTTTTACTTCGCAATTTACAAAACCCATTCTATTTGCCTCCTTTTAAACGTGACAATAGTCTGCAGGGTTTTTGGGCCCCGCAGACCATGTTCACAATTATTTATGATTAGCCTTCGTACTTCTCTACGATAGTAGCGCATCCCATTCCGCCACCGATGCAAAGTGTAGCAAGACCCTTCTTAGCCTCAGGTCTCTTAGCCATTGCATAGAGAAGTGTTACAAGGATACGGCAGCCTGATGCTCCAACAGGGTGTCCCAGAGCAATAGCTCCACCGTTTACGTTAACCTTGCTCATATCAAATCCAAGGTCCTTGGCAACTGCAACTGACTGAGCTGCGAATGCCTCGTTAGCCTCGATAAGATCGATGTCATCAAGTGTAAGCTCTGTCTTCTTAAGAGCCTTTCTTGTAGCTGCAACAGGTCCGATACCCATGATCTCAGGCTCAACACCTGCAAGAGCTCCGCCTACCCATGTAGCCATAGGCTTGATTCCAAGTTCCTTAGCCTTCTCTTCGCTCATAACAACAACTGCAGCTGCACCATCGTTGATACCTGATGCGTTACCTGCTGTTACAAGTCCGCCTTCCTTGCCTGAGCAGCATTTAAGCTTAGCAAGAGTCTCAACAGTTGTTCCGGCACGAGGTCCCTCGTCTACCTTGAACTCAACCATTTCCTTCTTAACCTTAACGGGAACAGGAACGATCTCATCATCGAATGCACCTGTAGCCTGAGCCTTCTCGCACTTCTGCTGAGAATTAGCTGAGAACTCATCGAGCTCTTCTCTTGTAAGGTTCCATCTGTCGCAGATATTCTCTGCTGTGATCATCATGTGATAGTGATTGAAAGCATCTGTAAGAGCATCGTTTACCATGGTATCAACAAGTGTTCCGTTGTTCATACGATATCCGAAACGTGCATTTGGAAGTGCGTAAGGAGCCATTGACATGTTCTCCATACCACCTGCTACAACGATATCAGCCTCGCCTGCCTTGATCAGGTCAGCTGCCATATTTACACAGTTAAGACCAGAGCCGCATACTACGTTAAGTGTTACTGCAGGAGTCTCAATAGGAAGACCAGCCTTGATTGATGCCTGTCTTGCTACGTTCTGTCCAAGGCCTGCCTGGATAACGCATCCCATAAGTACTTCATCAACCATCTCAGGCTTAACACCTGCGCGATTAAGTGCCTCCTTGATTACGATTGAACCAAGTTCTGCTGCTGGAGTATTGCTGAGGGCTCCACCCATTTTGCCGATGGCAGTTCTGACTGCACCAGCTATAACTACTTTCTGTGCCATAACGTATTACCTCCATTTTGGGGACTCTCTGATCCCAGTTTTTATTAAGTTTCTTCTGCAAAAACCTGCGTTAAAATCGATTGACAAATTTTTATCAGAACAGATTCATTGTAACATAGCACTTAGTCAAATGCAACAAAAATAGCTCCCGGGTGGGAGCTATTTTATTAAAAATCTATGAATTGATATTTAATTAACGGAATCCTATGTGCAATATATCAAGCTTCAGGCTCTATAAGTCCGTAGGTATTTCCTTTTCTCTTATACACTACGTTAACCTGATCTGTCTCGGCATTTACAAATACAAAGAAATTGTGTCCGAGAAGCTCCATCTGTACACAGGCATCCTCAGCATACATAGGCTTGGGATCGAACTTCTTCATACGCTCAATGCGGATATCCTCGTCATCCATGTAGTCTGACTCGATATACTCTTTCTTGAAGTTGCTGGCCTCAGCCTGCTGCTTGTCAACCAGTTTGCTCTTATACTTTTTAAGTTGTCTTTCGATTACCTCCTCTACAAGATCGATGGATACATACATGTCATTGCTGACCTGCTCTGCACGGATGATCTTGCCCTTAACAGGGATTGTTACTTCGATCTTATGTCTCTCTTTGTCCACATTAAGTGTGACATTCGCATTAGTATCGGGAGTGAAATACTTCTCAAGTTTTCCAATCTTTTCCTCAACTGCTGCCTTTAATCCGGGTGTTACATCAATGTTCTTTCCAACGATAGTAAATTTCATGCAATCATCCCCTTTACTTCGCCCAATCGGGACATATTTGTGTTAAAAACATTATAACATTGATACACATACATAAGCAAATTAAAGAAGTCGCATTTGTACAAAATGCACAAAAAATATCTACTGCTTTCTATTGTGCAAAATTAGCTTTTAGATAACGTTTTCTGTGGACAATGTGGATAACTTCGTGTATAAGTCGAAAAAACGCGCTTTTTTATCCCGAGATTGTGGATAACTTTTAAAAATTTTATAAAGAAAAAGTTATCTTTCTATGTTGACATTTATATTTCTGTGCAAAAGAGAGAAATACAAAAGAGAGGAATGAAAATAAAAAAGACAGAAGCCATTGGCTTCTGCCTTTTAATCCTTATTTAGAAGATCCTTCGTACAGCAAGTATTGTTCTGTAATCTGCATTAGAGATCTTAATACCTGTCTTAGCTGTAGAAGCATGTACGATCTGGCCGTTACCAATGTAGATAGCAACGTGACCTGAGTAACATACGATATCACCGGGCTGTGCATTTGCAAGTCCATCAACCGCTGCACCAACGCTTCTGTCGGCACCGGAAGAATGAGGAAGACTTACACCGAAGTTCTGGTATACGCTCATTACAAATCCTGAGCAGTCAGCACCGTTTGTAAGTGATGTTCCACCGTATACATAAGGATTACCTACGAACTGCTGTGCAAACTGAGCAACTGCAGAACCGATGGAACTTGTAGCTGTTGTATATGATCCTGCGGAATTGTAACTCTTTGATCCGCTTGACTCGCTTGAACTCTTTGTGTTCGCCTTAGCTGCCTTGGTAGCTGCTTCTCTTGCTGCTCTCTCCTTGGCAAGACGAGCTTCCTCTTCTGCCTTGGACTCAGCCTTAACGAACTCTGTGGAAAGTGTTACGTAATCCATTGATACGTAACCGTCACCTTCCTCGATACTAACCTTAACCCATCCGTCGAGCTCTTCCTCAACTACGAGCTGATCCTCGATAGGAACAAGACCAAGCACCTCGGCATCAAGGCTTGCTCCGCCTCTAACCTTAAGTGTTGTGGTTGTTACAGTAGCGATTCTGGTTCCGACTTCCTTGGCAAGATCTACAGCATCATCACCGGTTACACAGTACTCTGCCTTAACGTAACCTTCAACTGATCCTGACTTGATCTTGTACCAGCCGTTGTCCTCCTCGATGAAGGTACCAACTGACTTGTCATAGAGCTTACCGATAATCTCGCCGTCCTCTTCTGAAGGAAGATCACGAACATTGACATAATCGTGAACCTTGGCGATAACAAGGGTCTTAAAGAGCTCGTCCTCGGAATTCTCATCCGTGGTCTCCTCTTCTGTTCCGGCACTCTTAACAACTGCGCCGGTAGCGCTCTGGATATCTGAAAGAATCCTATCTGATAATGTTGATGCAAGAGGTGTTACATTGGTTACAGTATCACTGGAATTGATTGCTTCTGTTGTGGCAGCTGACTTGCTGGTACTTGATGCAGCCTCTGCCTCTGCCTTCTCTGTCTCTACTGTTTCCTGAAGATTTGAAAGTGATACCTGATTGCTTCCAAGAGCATATGTAATACCTGCCTGTGGCAGTACACTTGTTACTTTATTAGATGAAGCGTATGCTGTGATGTTTAAGTTTGTAAATGTCATTGCAGCTACCATAGATAAAGCAGTAAGCTGCACAAATGGCTTTCTCAAAACTAACCTCCAAAATTGTTACGAATTTGTTACATCTTTTAAAAATATACGCCACATCTTCTGATTTGTCAAGAAAACTATCACTTTTCCTTGCCTACCATGAAGTCCTGAACGCTTGTTACGGCATTTGCTCCATCTGCTACAGCAGTAACGATCTGTCTTAAGCGTTTCTTCCTTGAATCACCTGCAACAAATATGCCGGGTGCGGAAGTTGCACCGTCTTCACCTGCAATTACATATCCTTGTTCGTCGCACTCTACAACGTTTAAGAAAAGGTCTGTGGATGGATGTATTCCTATTGCGACAAATATTCCATCAATTGTAATATCTGACTGTGAGTGATCCTTAACATTCTCTATATTAAGTCCTGTTACTGTATCCTGACCCTTGATCTCTTTTACAACGCTGTCCCAGATAACCTCAACGTTAGGAAGTGCAAAGAGCTCATCCTGAAGAATCTTGGTTGCCCTGAGCTCATTTCTTCTATGAATAAGGTAAACCTTCTTGCAGAATCTTGAGAGGAAGATAGCATCCTCAACAGCAACATCACCGCCGCCGTTAACTGCTGTGATCTTATCCTTATAAAATGCACCGTCACATGTTGCGCAGTAGGAAACGCCCTTACCTATGAACTCCTCTTCGCCTGGAATTCCAAGCTTGGAGTGGTGTGCTCCGGTTGCAAGGATGATGGTGTGTGTCTCAAACTCTCCGTTATCTGTTACAACCTTATATATAGGTGCCTTTGTATCTGATCCCTTATCTACGGTTTCAATAGCTGTTACAGAAGCATCTGCAAACTCGGCGCCGAGCTTATCCGCATGCTCTCTGAACTTCATGGCAAGATCAAAGCCGTTTACTCCTGGAATTCCAAGATAATTGTCAACCTCGTAGGTGTCGATTATCTGTCCGCCGCTGACAGGGTTCTTCTCAATGATAAGCATGTTAAGTCCTGCTCTCTTGGCATATACAGCTGCTGAAAGTCCTGCAGGGCCTGAACCGATAATTATAAGATCATACATAGTGTATTACCTCCTTTGGGAATACTTGTTATATAGTTAATAGTTGTATTTCGATTGTGAACAATTGAATTGTATCACATAATTTTATTTTGTAAAGTATTTTTTATAACCATCCACCGTCAATTGTAATAATCTGCCCCGTCATGTAGCTTGGAGCCTGGCTTACCATGAGAACAAGCTGTGCAACTTCTTTTGCTTCTCCCATTCTTCCCTCAGGAATTTCTTCGCATAACGCATCAAGATCTTCCTCAGTAAGGTGATTTCTGTTCATGTCCGTATCGATCACTCCGCAGGCTACTGCGTTCACCGAAACTCCGCTGGGCGCAAGCTCTTTTGCCAGAGCCTTTGTAAATGCATTGACTCCGCCCTTACTTGCTGAATAGGCGACTTCACAGGATGCTCCTGCCTCACCCCAGACCGACGAGATATTTATTATCCTTCCGCTTCCGGCTCGCACCATTCCCGGCGCAAAAAGCTTTGTCGTGTAAAAGAGACTGTCCAGATTTGTACCTGTAACCCTTTTCCAGTCCTCTATGTCCATATCTGTCAAAAGACCTATATGCGCTACTCCTGCGTTGTTAACAATAACATCAACGTCCCCTGCCTCGTCATAGAGCTCTTTTACCGCATTATAATCAGACACGTCGCAGGTCACAGCCTTGCACATGATCCCGTAAGTATCCGTCAGCTCCACAGCGAGGGTCTTTAAATCTTCTATATTATTCTTACAGCACAGCACCAGGTTATCTTTGTTTTTGGCAAAAGAGATTGCGATCTCCCTTCCGATTCCTCTGGATGCCCCGGTTATCAAAACCTTTCTGCTCATATTGCCTTCTTTCATATTAAAAAATTAGCCGAGAGCATAGCCCTCGGCTTATATTCTCATGTTCTGCCTTATCACTTCTCGCAGTGCGCCAAAGCTTCTATTACGGTTTCCTCAACAAAAGGCTTAGAAACGAACTCTGTTGCGCCAAGCTTAACAGCTTCCATCATCTTGTCCTTCTGACCTGCGGCTGTTATCATGACAACCTTGGAATCGGGAAAATCCTTCTTTATCTGCCGAAGCGCCTCGATGCCGTCCATCTCCGGCATTGTGATATCCATAGTTACGATATCGGGCAGGAGCTTGGCATAGAATTCGACACCTTCCTTGCCGTTTATAGCTTCACCTACAATATTATATCCGGCTCTCTCCAAAATGTCTTTAAGTATCCTTCTGGAAGTTCTTGAATCATCTACTATAAGTACGTTCTTCATCTACGTGCCTCCTGTATTTCATCCAACCAAAATATCTTTAGACACTGCAATAATGTATTTGATTTCTCCTCCCGCAATATAGACAGGCATCACGATCATCTCATCGCTGGTGGCCTGTGCAAAGTTCACAGAGAAATTAGGTGGTTCAAGCTCTATCTTGGAGTCGTTCCTGCTCTGCTCCGACGCATAAAGACCATTGATACAGTTAATAAGCTCGCACACTGCATCAAGGGCATCTTCCTTTGTCTCGATAAATTCTTCCTTGGTGTACGCGATAGCCATCTTCCTGACATCTTCATACTTACCGGAAATTGCAACTGCTGCCTGCTGGTCGCCATGGAACTTCTGGTAGCCCAAAACCTCATCGTTTATTACCCTGGCTGTATAGGCTCTTCCTACATATATATGGCTATCTACCAACCTGTACATGCTCTTAAGGCCCATAGCAAACATTCCGTTATAAACAGGATCCGCATTGTCAAGGAATATGGAAACTGCTTTATCAACCTCTCCGCTCTTTAGAACTGCCATGTCAGTCTCAGTAAAGCCGTTGGCTCTCTGATAGTCAGCCTCGACCTTCTCAAGCTGTTCCATTGTCAGGATGCCCATATCCACTACAGACTGAAGGAAGGTCAGATATGTATTGCCCTGGAGTCCTAAAAGCCTCTGAACCTGAGTTTCCGTAAGATATCCCTTCTCAACAGCGATATCACCAAAGCGCTTATCCATGGTTGCCTGAAGCATGTTGACCTGCTCAGCCTGAGCTATGGTCATCATCCTCTCAGACACCGCGATAACACCGAGCTTGGCTCTGTCAGATTCCTGTTTTTTGTAAACCTGCACAAGCTGGCTCTTGGTGATCATTCCCTGTTCAACAAGGCTTGCTCCGATTAAACGATCTAGCATTTATGCCGCTCCTTCTTGAAATGTAAATTTCAAATCAACAGATGACGGAACTATACTACAATTTTAATCTAATATACGCACACAAACAAGCATATTATTGATTGTCTTCCTTGCGCATTTCGGCCATCGCCTGGCTTACTGCAGCTGATACAGCATCAGTTGTTGATGCAGCTGCCACCTGTCCTGCCTGATTTTTGGCTCTCATCATTTCAGCCTGTTTACCTGCTACCTCAAGGGCCATGATCCTGTCCTTGGTAAGAACTACGCTCTGGCCAAGAGGATTGATAACAAGACCCTCTCTATCCTGGATAAAGCGGATAACATCCTGATATCTGAACACGCCGGCGTTCCAGTCCTTGGTAACACCCTGTTTTGCAAACTCAAAAGGATCTGTATATACAGGAAGGAACTGCTTATCATCCTTGGTCTTGACCACCATGAACTTGAGCTTGGTGTCCTTGCCGATCTTGATCCTGCCGTTCTCATCAACCTCCGTAGGTCCCTCATGCTGAGTGGGAACAAGGAGCTGAGCGCCTCTGATAAGAGAGAGCATCCTCATCTCCTTGGCCTTTAAGATGTCGTCTCTCTTTTCATACTTAACGGGCCATCTTACTTCCTCAAGGAAATCGATCATGGCAAAGTTGAGGGCTGAGTTTACAGGCTCAGGCCTTCTCTCTGCTCCGCTCCACTCGCCGGGCGCAGCCACGATCTCATTTCTCTTAAATCTTGCTCTATAACCGCCGTTATCCACCAGCAGATTCTCTATTCCAATATAGTAGAGATAATCAAAGAAGCCGAATTTACCGCCGCCCTTGTAATTGGGATCCTCTATCTGGCACTTTCTTGCTGCAACCTTTCTGAACTGTTTGTTAAAGATCTCAGCTGCCTTTTCCGCAAGTTCCTGCTCAAAATAAACATTTGCAAATCCCTGTTCAATGAAAGGATAGCCGGTGCTCTGATCGTAGAGAACGAAGAGATACTCAGCATCTCGTACTCTCCTGAGCACTTCGTTATAAACAAGCCTGTGATTCTTCTCAAATCCCGGAAGAGCAGCCTTCTTATTAAATACTTCAAGTGCAGTCAAAAGAAATAACAGCTCCTGTCCGGATAATCCCTTAACATACTCGGGATCTATCTCCTCTTCATAGATCATGGCGCCGATCTCATCTTTTTTCTCAGATGAAACGGTCTCATCAGCCCTTTCACCCTCACTGTCCTTGGTATTTATAGGATTGATGCGACCGATAACAGGCCACTCAAGACCCTCATGAGCCTTGATGGCTTCCTCTTTGGCATTTGCCTTTTTTAGGCTCTGTGCCTGCTCCGCTTCCTGCTCAGAAGCCTCCCCGTTTTTCTTGTTTCCGAAAATACTAAAAATTCCCATTTAAAACTCCCTTAAATTACTTGTTGTAAAAGACCTTTGAAACTGCCGCAAGATACTCAGGATCCCTGCTGCCTGCAGATTCATATGGTGAATGCATAGCCAGCTGTGCCAGACCGATATCCACGGTATTTACTGAAACCTGCGCTGTTGAAATGTTGCCCAGTGTAGATCCTCCCGGCATATCAGACCTGTTTGTGAAAGTCTGGTAAGGCACATCAGCCTCTTTGCACAAAAGTTTGAACTCTGCTGCAGAAACCGCATCGGTAGTGTACTTCTGGTTTGCGTTGTACTTTATAACAATTCCCTCGTTCATGACAGGCCTGTTTACAGGATCTGCCTTGTCCATATAGTTAGGATGAACTGCGTGGGCATTATCTGCTGATATCATGAAGCTGTTTGCAACAGCCATGTGATACTGCTCTCTTGTCTTGCCAAGTCCGTCGCAGATCCTCTCAAGAGTATCCTTAAGAAAGGTTGAATCCGCTCCCTGCTTGGTTCCGCTGCCAACCTCTTCGTTGTCGAATACGCAGTGCATAGCCACATAGTCTTTTGCCTTGGAATTAACAAAGCCTTCATAGCTGCAGAATACGCACTCCTGATCATCGAGCCTTGAGCCCCCGATGAACTCCTCATTGGCTCCCCAGAAGGTAGGCTTTACTCTGTTGTACAAAAACAGGTCGTGTCCCAGGATATCCTCTTTCTTCTTAACCCCTGCTTCCATAGCGATCAGGGCAAAAAAGCTCTCGGCTGCCTTGTCGTCACCGAAGATAGGCAGCATGTCGTTCTGGGCATTGTACTTCATTCCGTCGTTGGCTTCTCTGTTCATGTGGATAGCAAGCGCCGGAAGCATCAGAAGGTCTCTGTCTATGTTGACGAGCCTGGTCTCTGCCTTGCCCTTGTTATTAACTACCACTCTTCCTGCAACTGAAAGTGGTCTGTCAAACCACTCAGCACACAGCATTCCGCCGTACTTTTCGACGTTGAGCTTAATGTATGCTCCTGCCTTTATCTCTGGATTCTCCTTGATCTTGAATGAAGGTGAGTCAGAGTGGCTTGCGATCATGTGGAAGCCTTTAAAGCTCTTTTTCGGAATTCTGAAGGAGATTATTGCTGAATCTCCGCGGCGGACAAAATAGTCACCTGCTGAGAGTTTCCATGCATCGCCCTCAAAAAGCTCCGTAAATCCTCTTTTTAAAAGATCTCTGCTGATATTATCCACAACATGATAAGCTGTCGGCGCGCTGTAGATAAAATCCAACATTCTCTTTGTCAGATCATTTTTCTTATTCATAAGCACCTCTATACCGAATAAAATCGTAGAAAATAGTATATCATATTTTTCCTTAATGTGATAAAATGTAAGCACTTACATTTTGATAGCAAAAGACAAATTTATTGGGAGAAAACTATGACAAGGGAAGAAGCTTTTAAGATGCTGGATGAGTACGTGGACTACCTCCTTGAGAAGTCCGACGCCGAGCATCCCTTTTGGAACATTGAAAAAATCGTCAGTGGCAAGCCCAACAAGTGGAACTACATTGACGGCTGCATGATCACTGCTGTACTGTCCCTCTACGAGATGACAGGTGACAAGAAGTATCTCGATTTTGCAGACAACTTCATCGGCTGGTTTGTCCAGGAGGATGGCACAGTTAAGACCTACTCCACCGAAGAATACAATCTGGACAATATCAATCCTTTCAAGAATCTCTTTAAACTCTATGATCTTACGGGAAAAGAGAAATACAGAAAGGCCATGGATATCGCAAGAAGTCAGCTGGATACCATGCCAAGGACCAAGGCAGGTAACTTCTGGCACAAGAACATCTACCCTTACCAGGTGTGGCTCGATGGCATGTACATGGCACAACCCTTCTACATGGAATACGAGAAGCGCTACAACAAGATGCAGGGCTGTCTTGATTCCTTCAAGCAGTTTAAGAATGTAGAAGCTCTTATGAAGGATCCAAAGACTGGTCTTTACTACCACGGATACGACGAAAGCCGTGAAATGTACTGGGCCGACAAGGAGACAGGACTTAGCCCCAACTTCTGGCTAAGAGCCCTTGGATGGTTCACGGTAGCTTTGGTTGATACCGCTGATGCAATGGACGAGTCCATGTACTACGAGAAGCGTTATCTTCAGTCCATGTTAAAAGACCTTGCTGATTCCCTCATCCCTTTCCAGGACGAGAGCGGAATGTTCTATCAGGTTGTTGATAAAAAGGATGACGCTCGAAACTACCTCGAGACTTCAGGAACAGCGCTTATAGCTTATGGACTTTTAAAGGGTGTCAGACTCGGATATCTTCCTAAGAGATTTGAAGAGATTGCCATGAAGGCATTTGACGGCATTACAAACACCTACCTCTCAAGAAATGAGGACGGAACTCCAAAGCTTGGAGGCATCTGCCTGGTGGCAGGCCTTGGCGGTCCTCAGCACAGAGACGGATCTCTTGAGTACTACTTCTCAGAGCCCGTTGTGGAGAACGAAGCCAAGGGCGTTGCACCTCTTATTCTGCTTTACACAGAGATTTTAAGAATTAACAAATAAGAACTTTTTCATAGACAGGCATGTCTTCTAAAGGAGCATCTACAGTGATAAACTGACCGCCATCGATGGCCGTGTCAGTGCCAATGCGTTTCCAGCTGCAGCCCTTTGGAAGATATACCTGTCTTTTTCTTGCTCCGGATTCAAATACGGGTGCTACCATATATTTATCTCCAAACATGTACTCATCTTCTACATTCCAGGCAGTTTCATCCTCAGGGAATTCATAGAAGAGAGTTCTCATGATCGGGCTACCCTTTTCATGGGATTCCTGCATGATTCCTCTGATGTATTCCCTCATGGACTCACGCAGCGCAATATACTTTTTGCAGATCTCAAATACTTCCTCACCATAGCTCCAGATTTCGTTGGGAGCCCCGGATCTGCATGCTGCTCCGCCCGTCTGCCCATACTGAGGCTGGCGGGGTTCTCTGTCACCATGAAGTCGCATAACGGGAAGAAATGCTCCCCACTCAAACCATCTTGCAAAGAGCTCTCTGAACTCAGGATCATCAGGATTTCCTCCATGGAAGCCTCCTATGTCTGTTGTCCACCAGGGTATTCCTGCGATTCCCATGTTAAGACCTGCTGAGAGCTGGTTTCTCATGGTATCAAAGCTTGAAGCGATATCTCCTGACCATACTAAAGCACCGTATTTCTGGCTTCCTGCCCAGGCACAGCGAAGCAGGTTAACGATATTCTCCTGGCCTTCTTTCTCCATTCCCTCGTAGAAAGTTCTTGCGTATTCCACAGGATAGATATTTCCTACTTCCAGGTCCGTTCCCAAAAAGTATCTGTAGTTATCGAAGTCATAGACCGTGTATTCAGGCTCGGCTTCATCAAGCCAGAAGGTCTTTATTCCGAGGTCGTAATAGTTCTTTTTTACCTTATCCCAAAGATATTTCCTGGCCTCGGGATTGGTTGCATCATAATGAATGGTAGCACCCATGAAATTGAGACCTGTCCTGAAGCCTCTCTCGGTACGGATCAGGTATCCCTTCTCCAGCATTTCATCGAAGTTCTCACTCTCCCTGTCCACTGTAGGCCATATGGAGACCATGAGCTCTGTGCCCATGTCCTTTAGCTCTTTTACCATGGCCTCAGGCTCCGGCCAGTAGGTCTTGTCAAACTTCCACTCACCCTGCTTTGGCCAATGGAAGAAATCACACACGATCATATCAAGAGGAATTCCAAGTTCGTGATACTTTCTCGCCACACCAAGAAGCTCTTCCTGAGTCTGATACCTTAACTTGCACTGCCAAAAACCAAGTCCGTACTCAGGCATAACAGGCACAGTCCCCGTAACCTTCGCATAAGCATTTACGATCTCGGCAGGGGTATCTCCAACTACAAACCAGTAATCTATATACTTGGTAGCATAAGCCTCAAAGCTCATGATGTTCTTGCCAAAGACAGCCCTGCCCACAGCAGGGTTATTCCACAATATTCCGTAGCCCAATGATGAAAGTGCAAAGGGAACACTTGCCTGAGAATTTCTGTGAGCAAGCTCAAGGTCACACCCCTTGAGCTCCATTTCTCTTTGCTGATACTGCCCCATTCCGTAGATCTTTTCCCCCGGGTCAAGGGATTCAAAGCGCATTGTCACATGGTAGTCCCCCGCCACATTAGGCTGAAACTCTCTGCCCTCAACCTCAATGGAGCTGCACTTCGGATCCGTTATATCTCTTCTGTTTCTCCAGTATTCCTCAAAGACTCTGGTGCCATCTTCCTTGCAGATGACTATTTTGCCGCCGTTTGAAATTGTGAGATGAAGCGCTCCGTTTTTAAGCGACGCTCCGTTCTCAAGCAGCTTTATTTCTCCGCATTCCTTTTGTGGTATCGAAAGAGCCCAGTCGCTATCAGGCATCTCTTTATACTTGGTTGCACGGACTCTGACAGCATTCTCCCCCCAGCTCTCGATCCACAGTTCCTCTGCATCATAGTGATATATAAGTCTGTTGCCATCTACCCTCAGCATATACTCTTACTCCTTCTCGTTTAGCCAAACACGCATTTCGTTGCGACCCCTGTTTGCCCAGGCGTAATACGGTATCATCTTTATCTTTGCAGGCTCAGACGTTTCAGCCTTGGTTGTTCTATAAAGTCCGCCTTCTCTTGCAGCTACAGTTCTAAGGCCGTCAGCTTCTATAACTTCTACCCCCTCAAGAAGTTCATCCTGCCAGCTGCACTTAAGCGCAGCGGATTTAGGAAGCATGAGAAGGTGCAGATTATCTCCGTTATCTACTCCTTCTGCACAGAACACCTGAGGTCCTCTTGCGATACTTACCTTATCAACATCCTCGGAAACAAGAGGGTTTGCATACCATCTCTTCGGTGTCATGTCGAGTTCAAGTGTTACGTGCGTTTCTCCACTTCCGGCCTCGATGTACCAGTAGCCGTTATCGGAAATTATATCAGCCTTTGCTCCGTTAACTTCGCCGCTGTTTTCCTTAGACCATCCCGGAATCCTTATGCCGACTCTCATGGCCTTATTTCCTGTATTATTTATGGCAAAAGAGATTTTTCCGTCCCTCGGGTAATCGGCATCAATATCAATTGTCAGCTTCCCGCCTTCATATTCCTTCTCCATTTCTGATCTGATGAACAGATTTATAAGGACTGAGTCTCCTTTGTCTGAATAGATGTAGTCCTCAACCGATGCGATGAGTCTTGCAAGGTTTGGCGGACAGCATGCACATCCAAGCCAGTCGGGGCGCACCACTTTCACATGGCTCTTTGTCGGGTCTTTTTCCGACTTCTCCGGAACAACCTCCAGAGGATTAACATAGAAGAAATGTTTTCCATCCAATGCCATTCCTGCAAGAGCTGTGTTATAAAGAGCTCTTTCCATCACATCACCAAACTCACCGTCTGCACTGAGCCTCAGCATCTGTCTTGCAAAGAAGATGAGTCCTATTGATGCGCAGGTTTCGCAGTACATGGTATCGTTGGGAAGGTCATAGTCCAGGGTAAAAGACTCCCCGTTTACCGTAGAGCCGATTCCTCCCGTGATAAACATTCTTTTATCTACTATATTTCTCCAGATCTTTCTGCAGACTGCTTCAAGGTCTTTATTGCCTGTTGATGCAGCAACATCTGCAAGAGCAGTACACATATAGACAAGTCTTACAGCATGTCCCTCGGCGCTGTCCTGTTCAAGGATTGGTGCGTGAATCTGGAAGTATGTCAGAGGTGCATTATAAAGACCTCCGATTGCAGGCTTACCTGTATCTTCTCTGAACTGTCTTTTGAAAAAGTCAGGGTCCTGTCCCCTTTGAAGCAGGAAGTACTCTGAGAGCTTCAAATATCTCTTTTCCCCGGTGAGATGATATAGCCTCATGAGTCCGATCTCAACTTCCTCATGTCCGTCACATCCATGGATCTTGCCTTCTTCAGGTCCGAAGGATGCGTCTATGTGATCGGCGAGCTTAATTGCAATATCCAGTGCCTTCTTACTGCCCGTTGCCTGATTGTAAGCTACTGCTGCCTCGATAAAATGTCCTGCACAGTAGAGCTCATGGCTCTCTCCAAGACGCTTGTACTTGTGGTCCGGCTCCATGATGGTAAAGTAGGTGTTCAGATATCCGCTCTTTTCCTGGGCATCTGCAATAAGGTCCACCACTTCATCGGTTATCTTTTTAAGATCATCATCCCAGTGATTCTTAAGTGTGTAGGCTGCTGCCTCGAGCCATTTATATACGTCGCTGTCTTGGAAGACCCAGCCATAGTGCTCTCCCTTCGTTCTTCCGGCAGCTATCTTAAAGTTCTCGATGGCATGGCTCTTCTCACTCGGGATCGATGCATCGTTTCTTTCCTTCTCGATTTTGATATCAATATCGTCGTTTAATACCTTCCACTGATACGGTATCATTCCGGTCCTTACAAGCTCTTTATACCTGTTCCAGAATGTATCGTTTACAACGGTCTTCATTCATTCTTCCCCCTTCGTATGAAGCGTTTTGTTTAATTGTACTATATTAAGTACGGGCAGAGATAGCTCTCTGCCCGCATAAAATATAGCATTTTCATCCATTTAAATTACGGTTTGGATAGGTTTAGTTGCCCAGAATTCCATCAATGGTTGCTTGTGCTTCTGCTGCTGCAGCATCAGGTGCACTCTCACCTGTGATGACCTTATTGAATGCAAGGGATATAGCATCTGAAATGTCAGGCCACTCAGGAAGAGGTCCTCTTGCATTGGCATACTTCATCTCATCTACAAATACCTGATAAACTGCATCGCCCTTGAACTGTGTCTCTGCGATCTTGGAATCTGATGAGATGTATCCCATGTGATCCATCATGTAAAGACATGTATCTCCGCTGGTTGCATACTGAAGGAATGCGATAGCTGCTTCTTCGTTGCCGCCTGCAATTACTGCGTAGTTCTCACCGCCAAGTCCTGATGCCTGCTGCTTATCCTGAGGAATAGGTGCAACGTTCCAGTTAAGGTCAGGCACTTCCTGACGCATTGTAGGGATCTGCCATGTTCCGTTGATCATCATAGCAAGGTTTCCTGAAATGAACTGGTTCATGGTATCGCCCTGTGTCCAGTTGATTGCTTCCTTAGGGAATGCTCCGGATTCAACAAGACTCTTTTCGAACTCAAGTGCCTTGATTCCGCCCTCGGAATTGATCTCATAAGATGTCTGGCCTGTTGACCATACCCAAGGAAGGAAGTTGAAGGTTCCCTCTTCGTTCTGAAGTGCGCAGTGTGCAAATCCGTAAACGTTGCCCTTTGTTGTCTTCTTAGCTACGTCAAGGAGCTCATCCCAGGTCTTTGGAACTTCACATCCTGCGTCCTTAAGCATATCTTCGTTGTAGAAAAGAACAAGGTCGTTACTTCCGAATGGAACACCGTAGAGTTTTCCGTCAAGTGTGCAGGAATTAACAGGTCCCGGATAGTAGCTGCTTACATCAAATCTGTCTGTGATATCTGCAAAGATTCCCATTGCAGCGTAGGATGCGTGATCCGGATTATCAAGGATTACGATATCAGGAAGTTCTCCTGCTGAAGCTCCGATGGAGAGCTGTTTCTTGAAATCTGCAAAAGGTACGTATTTAGCCTGAACCTTGATGTTTGACTGCTGGTTGTTGAACTCCTGAATGATGTGATCAAGAGCTTCCTGATGTCCTGCTGTCTCCCAGTAATACCATATTGTTACATCACCTGAAGCTTCATCGGATGCAGGTATTGGATCTGCTTCTTTTGCTGTTGTTTCTGTCTTGGTCTCTGTTTCTCTGGATGCTCCCTGAACTCCCGACTGCTCTGCCTGTGCTGCTCCGCAGCCTGCCATCATGGAAATAACCATTACGGCGCTAAGTACTGTAGCCAATAACTTCTTTTTCATGTGTCCCTCCTTATTGTTTGGTACATTATAAGTTTTGCTTACAATGGAATTATCTCCCATAAATAAGGAGTAAAAAACTCAACAAAACTTAAAAAGGATGAATTTTCTAATCTGTTTTTTTCTTAAGGGGAATTTCGATAATAATAAGGCTTCCTTTTTCCCTGCCGGGCTCTGCTCTCATCTTCCCCTCATTGCCGTAGTACATCTCAAGCCTTGTAACCACGTTACTAATGCCGATGTTTGTATTGCCCTTCAGAGTCTCAAAGTCGCGGCTGTTTATCTTCTCTATGATATCCGGAGCCATTCCTTTTCCGTTATCCTCAATGGTTATCTGAAGGAAATTATCTTTGCAGCCCACATAGACGCCAAGCCTTGCATCTTCCTGATCCGGAGTAAAACCATGCTTGATCGCATTCTCGATAAAGGGCTGCAAAAGGAGCTTGTGCACAATGGCCGTCTGGGCATCAGGCTCCACAAAAGCGTTGTAGGAAAAACTGTTCTTAACCCTGTACTGCTGAAGATAAATGTATTTCCTTAGCCATTCCATCTCATCTCTTATGGTAACTTCCCCGTTGCTGTTCACAATGGCGTATCGCAGAATATTGGCCAGCGCACTTATAGCATTACTTATGTCATACTCATCCTTATCGATAGCCATCCAGTTAATGGTATCCAGGGTGTTATAAAGAAAGTGCGGATTTATCTGGGCTTCCAGCGCTGCAATTTGAGCTTCCTGCTGTTTTGTAAGAGCCACGTTCAGTTTTTTCATCATGTCGTTAAAGGCATCTGCTATGGTCTCAATCTCCGCCGGCATCGCTTTGTCTTTTTCCGCACGGACCGAAAGATCTCCGTTTCTTGCCTGCTTCATTCTTCCTGTCACGTAGTTGACGGACTTAACAAGATTAGCAGAAAGACCTGTGGACATAAGCACAACCAGAGTCATCGCCAGAACTCCGATGATAGCAACCAAAACCAGCTGCCTTCTCTGAAGACGGGTGAGCTCAGAGAGGCTTGTTACATTCACAACGTCCCAGGAGAGCTTCTCATCATGCATCACAAACACCGCCGCTTCTCTTGCCAGCTGAGGGTAATTCTTCTTTAAAAAGAGATCGTAGTCGGAGACTCTTTGTTCCTCAGACCCGGACATGTCCGTCACAGACTTTCCAATAATTTCCGACTCATCTCCGAAGGTGACAATCTGTCCCTTATCATCAACGATAAAGTTAAATATCCTGGTATCATCGCTGGAATTAAGGCAGATATCCTTAAGGAAATCCTCATCCACACTTACGATAACGACTCCGCAGTCCTTGGTCAGGGACTTGTAATCAATGATCCTGTGAGCCATGTGAAACAGGTAGTAATCTTTTTTGGCAAAGTTGGTTCCAAACTCCGTGGGATATAAGTGAACTCCGTTGTCCTGTTCAATATCCTTATAGAGTTCCTCCTGAGTCTTGCTGAAATTATCAAGCCAGGAACTTTTATAGGTGGCAGGCGTCATCTGCTCGTAGGTAACCAGCTCTCCTCCGGGAGTTATCACCGAAACCGCCCTGATGTAGTCCTTGGTGTAAAGGAGCGAACTCATAAAACGGCGCATCTGTTTTACCGCCACAGCTTCATTGGTACCCTCGTCAATCTCGAACACCCACTTGACCATGTTGTCATCGGTGTAGAGCTGGTAGAGCACATCCTCATAGGCTTCAAGGGAAATATTAAGATTGTTATCCAGCTGCTTTAAGCTGCTCTTGGACATCATCTCGGTGTTCCGTGAAAGAGTCACCGACATGCTTATATAGGAAAAGACTCCCAGAATGATGATAGGGAGCATGCTCGTCAAGATAAAGACCCTGATCAGTCTGTTGCGCAGGCTCGTTTTTTTCATACTCTTCTCCACCCCAAAAATGAAAAATCAGAGGATAATATCTCCTCTGATTATCATATATTCCGCGGGCTAACCTTTCAAGAATTATCCCTTAACGGCACCGTTTGTCATTCCGCTTATTATATAGTTCTGCATGAAGATAAAGATCAGCGTGACCGGTATGATGGCCACGATCGCAAAGGCAGTCAGATAACTCCACTTGGTTCCGTACTGGCCCATGAAATTAAAGATACCGGCGGTGATAGGTCTTTTCTCCTGATCCAGTATGAATGTCATTCCGTATGCCAGATCTCCCCAGGCGTAAAGGAATGAGAATATCGCGCACACGATAACACCTGGCTTAGCAACCGGAACAAGTATCTTCATAAACGCCATCATCCTGGTGCAGCCATCGATGTAAGCAGCTTCCTCCAGGGCCTTTGGTATCGATGCAAAATAGTTTTTAAGTATCAAGACGGAGAAAGGGATTCCGATGGTTGCATCTGCCAGGACAGGTGCCCACCAGGTATTGTAGATCTTCATATTCCTAAACATTATGAACATAGGAGTTAAAAGAACTGATACCGGCAGCATCTGTGTTACCAAAAAGCCCAGGAGCATAGCTTTCCTTCCGACAAACTTATATCTTGCGATGGCATAGGATGCCGGAACTGCAAGGACTACAGCTATCAACATCGCGCCTGTTGAAATAACAAAACTGTTAAAGAATGACTTGAACATGTTGAAGTCGCCATTCTCAATCTGAGCTGCGTAGGACTTGGTGTTGAGCTCATGCGGATACCATGTTGGCGGTATCATGAATATCTCTTTTTCTGTCTTAAATGATGTTATCAGTGTCCAGAACAATGGGAAAAGAAGCAGCACCAGTATCACAACGGATACGATACATAAGACCACATTGTTTTTTCCTGTTATTTTCTTCTCGTCCATCAGTCTTCCTCCCCCTGCATAGTGATCTTCAGATATAAGAGTCCCACAAGAAACAGTATCAGGAACAATACATTTGCAACCGTTGATCCTTTGCTGTACTGGAACAGATCAAAGGAAAGCTTGTAGGAATAGGTGGAAAGAAGGTGTGTCGAATTGACCGGTCCTCCTTCTGTCATTACGTATACAAGATCATATACCTTGAAGGTGTAGATAAATCCAAGAACCAGCACCGACTCAATGGTTGGGCGAAGGAGCGGCAGAGTTATCTTTATCAGCTGCTGCCAGCTGTTTGCGCCGTCAACCGAGGCGCTCTCGTACAGCTCCTGAGGAATCGTGGTAAGACCCGTCGCAAGGAGGATTGTGTTAAAAGGAATACCTATCCATACATTTGCAGCAACAACCGCGATCATTGCTGTCCTTGGAGTTGTCAGCCACTCTACATTGTTCTGTATCAGGTGAAGGCATTTTAAGATATAGTTGATGATTCCAACGTCTGTGGAGAACATGAACTTGAACATCAGCGCAGTTACCGTCATTGGCATCATCCAGGGTATCATGGTGAGTCCTCTGACTGTCTTTGCGAATGTGAAGTTCTTATTGAACAAAAGAGCCAGTAAGAATCCTATAAGGAACTGGAAGATAAGGCAGTAAATGGTGAACTTTAAGGTGTTCCCCATTGCCTTTCTGAATACTTCATCCCCGAATATCTGAAGGTAATTGGCAAAGCCCACAAAATGCTTCTGGCCGTGCACAAGGTTTTTTACCGATACGTCCTGAAAACTAAGAACGAGGTTACTCAGTATCGGATACCCAACAAAGATCAACATATATAAAAATGCAGGAAGAATGAACAACAATCCTGCATTTTCATATCTGAAAAATTCCTTTACTTTTTTCATCTTCTTCCCCTTTTCAATATCTCTTTTTCTAAATAATACCTTGGCAAAAGAAATATCAAAACACGATAAATCTGAAAAAGGTGGAATATTCTAATGTGGTTTTATTATCACTTAAGGGACTTTCTGTACTCGGCAGGGAGCTTGCCCGTAACGTCTCTGAAGACCTTGCTGAAGTACTTGGGATCGGAGTAGCCGACTCTTTCCGATATCTCCTTGAGCTTCATTGAAGTGCCCACCAAAAGCTCTTTTGCCTTGCTGATCCTATAGTTTCTGATGTAGGTGCTGAAGGTCTCGCCCGTTTCCTTGTGGAACTGGGTTCCTAAGTACTCCGGAGTTATACCGAGCCTGTCAGCAATTTCATCAAGCGTGATTCCTGTGTGGTAGAACTCATGGATCATGCTCTTAGCACGACGCACAGTAAGCGTCTCCGTATCGGAAGCCTCCTCACTGTCTTTCAGCATATTCAAAATACCCGCGCATACAGATGAAAGTTCGGATCGGAGCTTGGCGTTCATGATACCGTCCAGGAGCTTTTGCTGCTGAAGATCGGCTACTTTTTTGTTTCCGATGTCCTTGGCAATCTCAATGACAGACCAGATAAATCTTACAAAGCACTCCTTGATCTCTCTCGGGTCATAAACCTTTCCGTCATGGAAGCCTTCTTCGAATTCATCCATGAGCTTTTTCTGCTGAGGAAAATCCGATGCGCATATTGCTGTCTTCATCCTTGCTTCAAGGTCCTGCGGATAGACGCACAGTGATGTCTGCACCTGGGTTATCTTGGGGTAGGATATCAGAACGTCTTTTTCAAAAGAGATATTCCAGTCCATGTATGGGTATAGATCGTTTATCCCCTGGCTGATGCCACCAATGGAGGTGCATTCGGTAAAGCCCATGGCAGAGCTTCCCTCTAACTTGTGCAGCAGCTGGTACTGGATCCATCTCTCAAAATCAGCGGCGCTTTCATATTTATAGACTATTACAATCAGGGATTTCCTGTATTCAACGTCAAGGATCAGGTACTTAATGCCCTCATAAAATGAAAGAGAATTCGAGAGCTCTTTTTGCTCTCTCTTTGCACTGTTTTCATACTGATTCCCAAGGTAGTCACACAGGATTATGAACTTCTGATCTGCGGTTATTCCGTAATTTTTCTTTAGATAGTTAAAAGCCTCATCGTCAGCGGACATTCGCCCTCCGATTATATCGCGCATAACCTGATCGAGCGTTCCGACCGTAGCAGGCTTTTTTCTCTTATCCTCTTCCATCTGATGTCTGATGTTCTCGAGGGCTGTTGAAAAGTCAGATATATTAAGGGGTTTTAAAAGATACTCCGTAACCCCCAGTTTCATTGCAGTTCTTGCGTATTCAAATTCCGAGTAGGCGCTGAGTACGATGGCTTTAATGTCAAGGCCCTCATCACTGATGGCCTGTAGCATTTGAAGGCCGTCCATCTCCGGCATCTGCACGTCGGTAATGACAAGGTCGGGCTTTTTGGCCCTACAGATCTCAAGCCCTGCCCTTCCGTTTTCAGCTTCTCCCACTATTTCATATTCGTCTCCAAGTTTTCCAAGGAGTTTAAAAAATCCCTCCCTGATGCGGACTTCGTCCTCTACTATAACTATCCTCATTGCTTCTCCCCCACATGCTGCATAAAATGCAGCCATCTTTTTTATATTAACATGACTGCAATAAAAAAGGAGCAGACATTTAAATGTCTGCCCCTGCGTCAGTTTTAAAGTTTTATGCCTCGTCAGAAGGAAGCTCAACCTTGAAGTACTTAACGTTAGCTGTAAGCTCCTCTGCAATCTTCTGAAGGTCACGTGCCTGCTCAACAACAGATTCCATGTTGGTATCAAGCTGCATAAGGGATGCGCTTGTCTCCTGGGTTGATGCTGCGTTCTCCTCTGAAATACTTGAAAGAGACTCAACGGAATTCAGGATGTTCTCCTTGTCGGAGTTCATTGCGTTAACCAGCTCTACGATCTGCTTGTTGCCTTCCTCTGTTTCCTGAAGGAGTTCAAGCATCTGATTGAAGGATTCACTCATCTCTTCAAGAGCTGCAGTCTCATTGGTGATGGCACCCTTGATAGCCTCTGTGAGCTCTTTATTCTTAGCAGAATAATCTGTAATTGTTGAAAGCATGTTGGTGATCTCACCTGCAAGGTTGTTGGTATCACCTGCCAGATCCTTGATGTTATCTGCAACTACCGCAAATCCCTTACCTGCTTCGCCTGCTCTTGCAGCCTCAATTGAAGCATTGAGAGCAAGGAGGTTTGTCTGGCTTGCAATAGAGATAATGGACTCAGCAGCCTGTGTGATCTGAGCAACTACGTTTGCTGTCTCGTTTACAGAGTCTGCAACCTGAGTAGCCATCTCGTCGTTCTTCTGATCCTGCTCTTTGATCTGCTCGAGCTGCTCCTTAACCTTGGTGGATTCTTCGTAAACCTGACGGCCTCTTTCCATGTTGGAATTAGCGGAATCAAGAACGTTGTCTACGGAAGATCCCATGTTAACTGTGATAGAAGATGTGCTCTGAACATCCTCTGCCATAGCTGTTGCACCTGTAGCCAGATCGTTAACTGCAGAGCTGATGTCTGTAGTTGTCTTCTGTGAACTTGTGATACTGTCCTTGGCTAGTTCTGCCTTGGAATTAACGGTATCAGCATGGTCAATGACTTTAACAAGAGCATTTCTGAGCTCATGTCTCATGGACTCCAGACCATCCATGATGTTCTGGAATTCGATGATCATACTGTCTGCTTTTATCTTTGTTACGAAGTCACCACCTGAAATTCTCTCAACGTCCTTGCTCATTCTCTTAAGAGCCTTAAGAATAGCCATGATGATGAATACGGTTACAAGGAGAAGAATTATAGCAATAATAATAAAGATAATGGCATTTATCAGGATGCCTCTCTGAACTGCTTCCCTGTTCTCTTCCTTCTCATGGTTAGCCCAGTCTTCAACAATATCGGACATATCGCTGATATAGTCTCTTGTTGCATTAAACTCATTAACAAACTGCTCAACATCACCTGATCCGGTTGATATATCATAAGAAGCAAGCCACTTGTTATACTGAGCAGTAAAATTATTACTCATATCTGAAAAGGAATCGTTGTCGTCATTCCTTAACTGATTAAAGAGATAGTCATCATTCCTTGCAAGAGAAGCTGCTTCAGTTACTCCATCAAGAGCCTGCTTGGCATTAGAGTTAAAGTCATCTATATATCCCTGCTTGGCAGCATCATCAATGTACTGATCGTATGCCAGTTTCTGAGTTGCAGCAAGCATAGCCTGATACAGATCTCTGTCGGCATTGATCAGAGTTGAACTGATGGTATACAGCATGTCATAGTAAATCTTCTCATCATCTTCCTGAATCGAAGTCATCTTCGAACTGTTAATAAATATGCTGATTACCATTGTAAGAACAAGCACTGCTGAAATGCCAATGAGCATGAGCCCCAGCGGCGCCTTAAATTCTGAACCGTTCTTCTGCTTCATCTGATTACCTCCTGAATAATTAATCGAATCTACAGAATCATTGTATATCTTTCCGGAAGGAAATACTTATAAATATTCGATATTTAATAATAATTTTATATGTTATCGAGTTTCTCTCTTATAAGCTTTTCGGTCCTTTCTATCTCCTCAAGGAAGTTCCTGGCAGACAGTCTTATGGCGCCTGCACTCATGACAATAACCTGTTCTATGGCATCGGAAGTAGCGACGGTAACCTTATATTTTTTCCCAATTTCATGTGCAGCTTTTTCTATATATTGATCTGCAGTCTCAGCTTCTTTTGTATAAATAATCATCAGTCCGCTCTTTTCTTCCACATGTTCCCTTCCGCCGGGAACCTTGTATGCGTCGAAAACAAGCAGCACTTTCTCTCTCCTGAAGCCCTGGAAATTCACCAACGTGTCGATGAGGGTATCTCTTGCAGCCTTCAGGTCATCCCTGGCAAGAGAAGCCATTTCAGGCGATGCATAAATAATATTGTATCCGTCAACCAGGAGATATTCCTTGTATTCATCGAGGTTTTCACCCTTTACATTTTCATATTTCTCACGCTTTTGTCTCTCGACTTCAAGGTCTCTTCTGGCTTCTTTTTCTTCGGCTGTCAGTGCAGTGACTTCGGTCTTAGTCTCTACGTATCTGGGCTTTACAGACCCGTAGGTCCGCTCGAATATTGCCTTTAACTCCTTGTCTTCCATGCGGAGCTGCTCTTCTATTTCGTCAAAAGACCTTGGGGCATTATCCTGTTTTCTAAGACGAGCCTGAAGCTTTTCAAGGGCTTCCATATCTATGCTGTCAGACAGATCGGTCTTCTTAATACTGCCGTCAGGGCTCCAGCCCGAGTCCACATGCATGTAATTTCTGACTTCACTCCAGGGTATAACAGTTCCGGCTCCGTGCATGCAGAAAACTGAGTCAGCGGAGTTGTCGATATCAAGTTCCGGATCGTAACCTAGCTGCTCAAGGACTTCTTCTGTATTATGGCAAGGGGCATAACCACTTAAGGTAGTAAATATCCTGCCCTCGCCTCTTGTGTAGGAGGAAAGCGTGGTGCTGTAATCCCCCAGGCATGCTGCCGGAACAGTTCCTGTAAGGACTGATTTCCCTCCCTCGATGTCCGGGGAAGATACCGTACCGTTCATGCGCTGCATATCACTGAGTGCCCTTCCCACAAACTCCTGCGGAAGTTCAATGCGATAGTCAAACACCGGCTCAAGAAGGATGCTGTTTGCCTGCATAAGTCCCTGTCTTATTGCACGATAAGTGGCTTGCCTGAAGTCTCCGCCCTCGGTGTGCTTTTCATGGGCTCTTCCTGCAAGCAGGGTTATCTTTATATCTGTGACCTCAGACCCTGTAAGGACTCCGAGATGTTTTTTCTCTAAGATATGTGTCTGAATGAGCCTCTGCCAGTTAAGGGCAAGGTCATCGGTACTGCATACGCTGTCAATTGCAATTCCGCTTCCGGGCTCTCCGGGTTCAAGCAGAAGGTGGACCTCCGCATAATGTCTTAGGGGTTCGTAGTGTCCTACACCTTCAACAGGTCCTGCGATTGTTTCCTTATATACTATGTGTCCGGGGCCAAAGCCAACATCAAGGCCAAAGCGGCTCTTTATCAGATGCTTTAAAATTTCCTTCTGGACTTCGCCCATGGTCTGAACCACGATGCTCTTTGTCGCTTCAACATAATTAAGAAGAAGCATGGGTTCCTCTTCTTCCAGGGCTTTTAGTTTGCCGTAAACCTGTATGGCATCAGCCTCCTCGGGAAGAATAAGGGTTGATGAAAGAATGGGCTGAAGAACCTCTGATACCGTCTCTCCTTCCAAAGTTCCAAGACCTTCACCGGCTCTTGTTTCCGACAAGCCCGTCACGGCACAGATCATTCCTGCTTCTGCCTCGGCTACTGCAGTAAACTTATCACCTGAATAAAGCCTTATCTGGTCTATCTTGTCATTGCCGATCTGATCTCTTACCTTAAGACTTCCGCTCATTATCTTCATATGAGTGAGTCTGTTGTTGTTTTCATCGCGGCTTATCTTGAATACACGCGCACCAAAGGCTTTATCTGACAGGTCTTTTAAAGAGCCTTCTCCTGATTCCTGAAGATAATCTGCCACCAGGTCCAAAAGCTCTTTTACCCCTTCCATCTTAAGGGCTGAGCCAAACCTGCAGGGGAAACACTTACGGGTTCTGATAAGACGGGCGATGTCGCTCTTATCTACTGCTCTGCCTTCAAGGAAACCTTCTAAAAGCTCGTCATCACATACTGCGATCTCTTCCTGAGTTTCTGCATCGGTCATGGGATTTGTGAAGTCAACGACATGGCTGCCAAGGTCAGTCTTTAGCGCCGACATTATGTCCTGCCGGCTGATTCCCTGGGCATCTGCCTGGTCCATCTTATTTACAAATATGATCGTTGGAACGTTATAGTGAGAAAGAAGCTTAAAAAGCACCTTGCCCTGACTTGTGACCTTGTCCGGGGCGCTGATGATAAGAACCGCCACGTCAAGAACCTGCAGAGTTCTCTCCATCTCAGGAGAAAAATCCGCATGGCCCGGCGTATCAAGAAGTGTGAAATTTATTCCTTCATATTCAAAGATAGCCTGCTTGGAAAATATAGTAATCCCGCGGCTTCTTTCAAGTTCGTAGGTATCAAGGAAGGTGTCCCTGTGGTCCACTCTTCCCATGTTTCTGATAGCTCCGCCGAGGTATAAAAGTCCCTCTGAGAGCGTTGTCTTTCCGGCATCAACATGCGCAAGAATGCCGATGGTTAAATTTTTATGCATACTCTTTTACTCTCTGACAGGTTCTACTCCAAGCTCTGCAAGGATCTTGTTCGCGCCCTGGATCTTTTCTGTAAACTTGGTCAAAAACGCGTTGCGGATCAGAACACTCTTTTCCTCAAAGCCAAATCTCTTGGGGATATCATGAGTGATCTCAAGTATATCCTGCGCAAGTCTTGTGGCAGCACCTGCTTCGCTCATTGACATTATTCCGAACACTGCAGTTGAATATGCCTTCGAGGAAAGACAGGAATCAATGAAGTAGTCGGCAAAATCCAGGAGCTTTGCATTTACGTCTCCTGTAATTCCCGGCGATAAAAGAACATCAAGATGATCTTCCATTTCTCTCCTTAGCTTTTTGGAATTAAAGATATTTATGCTGGTTCTTCCGATGACCTGGATCATGAGCCAGGCTTTCATTTCCTCTGCATATTTATTCTCTGCTTCGTTATTAATCATAGAAACCTCTCTAAATGTTGTTGCTTTAAAAACTATTATACAATATCTATTATCGATTCTTAAAATAATATAAACTATAACGAAATATGGTAAATTCTTATTCGCTCAATGCTATAATTATTTATACTAGCTTTACTTATTTTATTATACCTTTTTGAACAGGAGATGAAAAAAATGAGTGAAAATGAGGCAAAAACATCTGCAAATGCTTCTGTGAAGAAAAAGAACAAGAAGATCAGTACCAAGCTCCTTACGTACATACTTCCTGTTGTCATCATCACAGTAGTGGCACTGGTTGTTATCGCAGCAACTGTTTCCAAAAACAGAATGTCTGAGATGGCCACAGAGACACTTGAGTCTTCTATCTCAAACCAGGCGGACAACATCGACGCGTGGCTGAGCGAAAACCTCCAGTATTTCACAACCGTAAAACATACCATAGAAAGTCAGAATCCTACAGAGGCGGAATTTGTTCCTATTCTGGATACTTACTATGGCTATAACGAGAACTCTCCTGAGGGCTTCTATATCGGAACCAGTGACGGACAGTTCTACAAAGCCACCGAGTCCGGCATGGCTGCCGGAAATGTCACCGGAACCACCTGGTTTAAGCAGGGTCTTAGCAGGATCAGAATGGCATACGGTACCGCATACACAAATGAAGCCGGCGATACTGTTATCAGTGCCACCGGTATTCTAAACGACGGCTCCGATAATATCAAAGTCATCGGTGCAGACGTTTCCCTCAATAAGATAATGATCATCGTAAACTCCGGTGTAAAAATGGAGGATGCAAGTTCCTTCCTTGTAGATACCAATGACTACAAGATCCTTGCACACAGAGATAATACCATAATGGGTACGACTCTTGCAGAGTCAAACTCAAACCCTCTCCTTGCAGGTGCTGCTAAATCCATTATCAGTGGAGATCTCACCAGTAAAGAGATTGCAGACAACATGGTTGCTTTCAAAGAAATCCCGGGAACAGACTGGGTTCTTGTATCATACATTCCTACAAGTATCATTCTTAAGTCTGTTTCACAGATGGGAACTCTTCTGTTTATAGTTGGTGGAATAGCAATTGTCCTCATTATTTTACTTATCCTCTTCGTTGTCAGAAGAGTTATTGCACCTCTTGGACATATTTCCAACAACATCACATCAATGTCAGAGGGTGACTTCACTATCGATATCGATGCTTCAAGTAACGATGAGATCGGTGTCATGGGAAGCAGGGTTTCAGAGTTCGTTGCTTCCATGAGAAGCATGCTCTCACATATCAGTCAGGAATCTGACAAGCTGCAGGAAGAATCAGATAACTCAGACAGAGTTTCAAAGACCATGTACGAAGCTTCCCAGTCACAGGCCGAAGCTATGCAGCAGCTCAATGAAACCGTTGATCAGCTGGCTACAGCTGTTAACGATATTGCTCAGAATGCCACAACTCTTGCACAGGTTGTTGCCGATACAAGAGATAACAGTGACAAAGCAAACGAGAGTATGAAAGAAACAGTCGGCATCTCCCAGAAGGGCCGTGAGGATATGGAAAAACTCAGCGTTGCCATGGAAGGTATTTCCGATGCCAACGAAAGACTTGTTGAATCCATCAACAAGGTTGGTTCCGCATCTGAAGAGATCACCAACATTGTCGGCATGATCGGTGAGATCGCCGAGGAGACAAACCTCCTTTCACTGAATGCTTCCATCGAGGCTGCAAGAGCAGGCGAAGCAGGAAAGGGATTTGCAGTTGTTGCTACACAGATTGCAAAGCTGGCCCAGACTTCTGCCGAGAGTGCAAACAATATTTCAAATCTTATCGACGAGGTTCACAAGCTTATCGGAGATGCAGTAGGCCAGGCACATGCAAGTGCTGATAGCATAAAAGAAAATTCCGAACTCATTCATGTTGCGGTTGGAACCTTCGATCAGATCTATACAAATATTCAGGAATCTAACGGACTTATCGAGGCAATGATCGAAGATATCGAGAAGGTTGATGACGTTGCCACCAACGTAGCTGCTATCTCAGAAGAGCAGGCAGCCAGCGCCGATGAGATTCTTGCAACCAGTGAGAACATGGTTGAGATGGCAAACAATATCACAAAGAGCAGCCAGGATGTTGCGGACAATTCACACGAGCTTGCTAATACATCGCAGACTCTTACATCCTATGTTCAGAAGTTTAAGATTTAAGGAGGCATGGAATATAATGAAGAATACAAAATTTAAAAAAATATTTGCATGTCTTTTGACAAGTATTGTTTTGGCAGTTTCTGTTATGGGCTGCGGAAGCTCATCATCAGGCGGAGGCGGCTCAACCAATGGCTCCGGAGTAAAGGTTTATTTCTCAACCATTACTCTTGATAACTTCAAAACACTGGTTATGAACGGCGTAATTGATGCCGGTGCCAAAACCGGAGTTACAGTAGATTGCGGAGAACCCTGTGCTACTGTAGATGCTCAGGTGGCTCAGATCTCCCAGGCAGCCAAATCCGGCTACGACTGCATCATCTGTAATCCTGTAAATGCTGATACAGCCCTTCAGCTGGAAGTTGCAGCAGGCGGTATTCCTATCCTGTTCACAAATACAGAACCTGATGCTGCATATCTAAAGCCCAATAAATACATGTATGTAGGAAGTTATGAAGTTGATGCGGGCATGATGCAGGCTGAATATGTGTGGAACAAGCTTGGTAAGCCTTCAAGCATTAACATCTGTCTCTTCTCAGGTCAGCCCGGACATCCGGCAGCACTCGGAAGAACCAAAGCCGTTAAGAAATACTTCAAACAGCAGGGTGTAAATGCGAACTTTGCATTTAACGATACAGCTTACTGGAATACTCAGAAAGCTTGCGATGAGTTTAAGCTCTTCTTAAAGACAAACCAGCCTTATGACTGTGTTATCTGCAATAATGACGACATGGCACTTGGCGTAGTTCAGGCAATGCAGGAACTTGGCATGGATCCTCAGGCAGTTCCGGTTGTCGGAGTAGATGCAACTGTTGCCGGCTGTGAGTCAATCCTCTCTGGTGGAATGCAGTTCACCGTACTTCAGGATGCAGGCGCTCAGGGCGCTGCCTGTGTAGAAACAGCCATCGCCATCGCCAAGAAAGGCACAGCTGCTGATGTTACCGGTGTTACCGAGGACGGTCTCTATGTATGGGTTCCTTTCTCACCTGTAGATAAGTCCAACGCATCACAGTACAAATAATTAACACTCAGACCTCAAATAACTTCATCCCCTTGTGGCGTCTTTCCATATATTGCGGAACGTAGTATACGGAGAGGCGCCACTTTTTCGCGCCGTCGGATTCTCCCAGGCCGTACGACTTTTCCATTCTTCTACTGTTTCCCGGTAACCATTACTGTCTTGTGCAAGTTTTTCTTCTCAGACAGTAGCTCTCCTGTCCCTGTCCCGATTCCATTACTGTCTTTTAGACGTTTTTACTCTGGGACAGTAACGTTCCAAGTACCTATCCGCACTTTGTTACGGTTTTTTAGGAGTTTTTGCTCTAGGACAGTAGTCCTTCTTTGATCAACCTGATTTCCATTACGGTATATTTCAAGTTTTTCCTCTAGGACAGTAGTCCTTCATCAATCACCCCATTTTCTATTACGGTATTTTTTGAGTTTTTCCTCCAGGACAGTAGCCCTCCATGAATCACTCCATTCCCATTACGGTATTTTTGCAATTTCCCCTTCAGGACAGTAATTGACCTGCCATACACTAGGCTAATACTTGCACAACGGGATTCTCCCTGCCTCAAAGCGCATCCCTTCCCGGCAGCCCCCTTCTGCCTTCCCCCTTAGTGACCTAAACGCACAAAACGCCAAGATGTCAAGGATGCGCTGCTTTTTAGCGCACTTTAGCTTGTCCTTGATAGCTTGGCGTTTTGTGCTACAATCCCCTATCCGGGGAAGGCAGGAGGCGGAGCGCCTCCATTATATTCAATTCACAGTACGTATCACAGCAAATCTATAAGCCCCTGAATTCCCTTCTGCTCATATATCTTTCTGTAATATGAAACTTCATCTTTAATGATCAGGTCGATCTGCTTCATTCCAAGAAGCTCTACAGGGGCCTTGTCATCGGTCATGATGTGGCCTTTTCCCATATAGCTCTGGCTTGTATCCATGACCTTCTTCATCATAGCGCTAAGGTCAGGATTATCTTCCATGGCAGCGTTGGTACCAAGTCTTACCATGAAATCATCCGAATCAGTGGCAAAGAGTTCCTTGTTGGTTGCATTCGGTACATCTACCACAACAACATTTTCAAATACATGGCCAATGGTATCAGCAAGATAAGTATTGATGCTTGCTTCACCTTCTGTAGCCCCGTCAGTAAATCCATCATCACTGTACATATTCATGTTAACTACCATAACTCCGCCGGGAGCCAAATGCTCTTTTACCATGGTGAAGAACTCTACAGATGACATCTGGAAAGGAATGGTAATATCCTGATAAGCATCGACCATGATAACATCGTACAGATCCTTGTCTGCTGCCAGGTACGCTCTTCCGTCGTAGGTTGTAACCTTGGCATCCTCAGGAAGCTGGAAGTACTCATGTGCAAGGGCAGTGATCTTGTCATCAATCTCAACACCCTCAACCTTAACATTGTCAAAATATCTTGAGAGCTGAGTCGCATAGGTTCCGGAACCCATGCCGAGGATCAGAACGTTGCAGTCCTCTCCTGCTGCCTGCTTCTCCTTGATGCCTGCCATATACGGAGCAGCAAGAGCATAATCGTAATACATTCCGGTAAGCGCTCCGTCCTTGATCAGGATAGACTGAACGCCAAACAGAACATTTGTAGAAAGGATCACTGTTCTGTCTGTTTCCTTAACCTGAAGGTAGTTGTAAACCGACTCACCTTCATAGGTAAGTCCGTTCTCCCAAAATACAAAGCTGGTATTGTGGCCAAAAGCAACGCAAAGTACGAAAACCAGGATACCAGCTATGATCCTTGTCATATCACCTTTGGCCAGAGATTTTTTTCCTTCTGCCGGACTTAAGAAATAAACAACAGCCAGTGCAAGTAAAACACCTGCAAAGATCAGGAATGTCACGGCTGTTCCCACGGCCGGGATTGTCACGAATGTGGGCACGAAAGTACCGATGATACTTCCAACAGTGTTTGATGCACCAAGAGTACCGATGATCTTTCCGTTATCATCCAGTGAATCCGTGGTGTATTTTGCAAGGCTCGGTGTTACTGTTCCAAGCAAAAACAGCGGGAATACAAACACCACCATACACGCTGCAAAAGCTGCAATAACCAGGAAATTGCTGTTAACCGTAAAAATTATCAGCGCTGAAATTCCAATAATAATATACTTGCCAACAACGGGTATCAGGCCGATCCAGATAGCTGCGATAAGTATCCTGCGATAGAGCTTGTCGGGATTTGGATCTTTATCTGCCTTCCTTCCGCCGTAGATATTACCCAGTGCCATGGCGATCATAATGGTTCCGATGATAATGGTCCAAACGATCTGCGATGAACTGAAGTAAGGTGCCAGGAGCCTAGATGCACCCAGCTCTACTGCCATAACGGACATTCCGGCAAAGAATTCCGTCAGGTACAAAAACAATTTGTTCTTTAGAATATTTCTGTTGTTCAAAACTGTAACCTCCCCCTGTTTCGGGCTTATCTTTCCTCGAATATTTATATCATATTTGAGGGCTAAATGTAACCTTACCTCGGCAAGTATTATAATAGAATTATCAATATTTTATGGGAGGCAAACATGAAAGCAGATAAAAAGACAAATCCCGCAAAATTCTGGATACTGGTATGGCTCCTGGGCCTTGCAGGACAGCTATGCTGGAACATTGAGAATCAGTGGTTTAACACCTTCGTCTACGCCAAGATTGCCAAGGATCCCACCATCATATCCTGGATGCTTGCAATATCAGCGCTGGCCACCACGATCTCAACATTCCTCTTCGGCTGCGTTTCCGACAGAAAGGGCAATCGTAAGACTCTTATTTCCCTGGGCTATATTTTCTGGGGTGTCTTCACTATTCTCTTTGGAACGACTGAGTTTTTGGGCAAAAGAAACAGTGACACAGCTGCTTTTATCGGAATTGCCTTCGCTGTTATCGCTGCCGATGCCATAATGAGTTTCTTTGGTTCCATGGGCAATGATATCGGATTTAACGCCTGGATCAACGACCACATGACACCGGAAAACTCCGGTTCTCTTGGCGCTGCTCTGGCAGTTCAGCCGGTTATCGGAACCATTGCAGGAACTGTGCTTGGCGGACTACTGGTCGGAGCCAACGACAATTATATGCGCCTGTTTGTAGTTATCGGCGGTAGTGTGATTGTCCTGGGACTTGTATCACTCTTTGGAATGAAAGATGTGGAAACTCTTCGTCCTTCAATCAAGGGCAGTTTTAGCCAGCAGTTCTTTTCCATATTCAATGTAAAAGAGTATTTAAAGCATCGCGAGCTTGTCTTCGTTAATCTTATGCTGGCCGTTTACTTTATTTCATTTAATGTCTACTTCTCACACCTCGGAAACTTCATGATCTATTACCTTGGTTTTACAGCAGATACCATGGGCCTTATTGAAGGCGTGGGACTTCTACTTGCCATGTTCACGTCAATTCCGGCCATTAAGTTTATTCGTGAAGATAAATCTTCTCTGATCATTTTGTTTGCGGTTGTGATCAACGCCATAGGCCTTCTGGTCATCGGGCTTTTGGTTTCACCGGAAAATGTAAACCCATCTACCATCTGGAATCCCGTTCTCCTTATCGGAGTTCTCCTTGTAGGCATCGGCTACATTCTCTTTTTACAGACCATTACCGTATGGTCAAAGAGGCTTTATCCTGAGGACGCCAGGGGACAGTTTGAAGGCATCCGCATCATTTTCTATGTGCTGATTCCTATGGTAGTTGCCCCTCTCATCTCAAACCCTATCATCAAGAACAACGGCGAGATCATCGACGAGAACGGCTTTACAGCCTATCTTCCCACAAATACGCTGTTCCTAGCTGGCGTCGTCATTGTGCTCCTGACTTTGATTCCTCTCTGGGCTGCAAACAAAGCACACAAGTGAGTCACAATTTTTTTATCCTTCTTTAAGTTTGGATTTAGGTAGCCATGTGATAATGACTTCAGAACAAAGAAAACCACGTGCACTTACGGTGCATATAATCCAAAAATAAAGTGAGGGAAATAAAAATGCTTAAAAGAGAAAAAATCACAGTAGCCTTAATGACCGTATTCATTGCATCAGCGCTTACACTTACAGCTTGTGCAACAACTGATATTGAGGATAAAGTTTCATCTATGATTGGAACGGAGTCGTCCGCAGATACAACTGAGCCTTCCATGGAAAAAGAGCTTTCGGAGTCCGGAGCAAGCACCCAGGAAGAAAATCTTTCTTCATCATCAGCTTCAGCCAGTTCCGATACACTGATCGATACTTCAGATCTCTTTTCCGAAAGAGATCTCGAACAGGAGGCTGACCTTACAGATGCTTACTACATGACACTTGAGGATGGCCAGGACATCAGTATCACACAGGAAGGCGTATATGTAATAAGCGGAACAGCTACCGATGTATCAATTATCGTAGAGGCTGCAGATACCGACAAAGTGCAGATTGTACTTGATGGCGCAAGCATTACAAATACAACAGATCCGGCAATCTACGTAAAGAGCGCAGACAAAGTATTTGTAACCACAGCAGATGGCACCAGCACTCTTAAGGTCACAGGAACATTTACAGCCGACGGTACAACCAACTTAGACGCAGTTATCTACTCAAAGTCAGACCTTGTCCTCAACGGAACAGGAACACTTAACATCGAGTCAACAGCAAACGGAATTTCTGCCAAGGACGACCTCAAGGTTACAGGCGGAACCTATAACATCACATCAACTGAAGATGCTGTAGAGGCTAACGATTCCATCAGGATCTACGATGGCTCTTTTGATATAACAAGTAAAAAAGACACTTTCCACAGCGAGAATTCAGATGACAATACTCTTGGATATATCTACATCCAGGGCGGCAATTTCACAATTAACGCTACAGAGGATGGTATCCAGGCGACAACTGTTCTCATGATTGACGGCGGAACCTTCGATATCACTGCTGCAGAGGGACTTGAAGCAACTTACGTGCAGATCAACGACGGAACCATCAAGATTGAAGCTTCCGATGATGGAATCAATGCAACTCAGAAGAGCACTGCCTACGATGTTGTTATAGAGGTTAACGGTGGCGATATCACAGTAAACATGGGTGCCGGAGACACAGACGGTTTTGATGCCAACGGAAATATCTACATCAACGGCGGAACAATCTCAGTTACCGGAAACTCAGCCTTTGACTGGGACGGCGAAGCTCAGTTAAACGGCGGAACAGTTACAGTTAACGGCGAGGAAGTTACAGAGCTCACCAACCAGATGATGGGCGGAATGGGCGGATTCGGCGGAGGCCGTGGAGGAATGGGCGGCCAGATGCCACAGGACGGTCAGATGCCTGAAGGCTTTGACGGACAGATGCCTGAGGGTGGTCAAATGCCGGAAGGCGGTCAGATGCCTCAGGATGGTCAGATGCCAAATGGTCAGTTCCGTGGTGGCAAAGGCGGCAGAATGAATGGCCAGATGCCAAGTGATCAGAACACAACAGAAAGCAGTTCAAGCAGTAGCCAGGGCTAATTTCATAGATAAACAAAAAAAGTCGCAGCCATCAGGCCGCGCCATTTTTATTATCAAGCTGTTCTAAGAAGTCCGACAACTCCGATGATCAGCAGAATCGGAAGAGCTATAAAAGCAAATCCGTAAGCAACCATTCCAACAAGAATAAATGGAAGGAACACAATGTAGAACAAGAATTTCATTATGCCCCAGGTTGCTTTGAATGCGAAACCAAGCAGTCTGCCGAAGATCATGAAGAACAAAACAAAGAATATGATTGTCATCATGTGCGTTCACCTCCTTTTTGTTTTCTCCAAGTTCTTACCTGTTGATAAGAGTTTACTTCCACAAGGCGAAACTAAAAATATTCGTTTTGGAGAAAACCGGGAGGTTATTTTTCTTTTGAAGAAAATGAGTCACCGGGGACGTTTCAGTTTGACTCATTTTGAGTCAAACTGAAACGTCCCCGGTGACTCATTTTTTACTTCTCGAATACATTGTTGTTTATGACAATGAAATACTTACCGTTGCTGTCTTCATAGCCTGCAACTTCTTCACTGTTTACATAATTTATCAGATAGTCCACATCGGTAGCAACCGTTGCCTTTGACGATCCGTCTTTATTAATGCTTCTGAGTTCACCATCACATGTGTAGTAGCATTTTCCGAACAGTTCATCCCAGATCACTCCGTTAATGTTTTCCTCACCGCAATTATCAAGAAGTACATCTTCCTCACCCTCTTTGAAATAATAGAGCTTGAAATCATCACCGTGTTCGTCATATTCTAATTTTAAAATAAAGCCCTCAGAAAAACCATCTACATATTCTATGCGCTCCAAAATCCTGTCTTTCTCGGATATGATCGTCTCGTCAACATCACCGGATTTATATACCGCTTTATAGGTAGCGCCATCCTGTTTATATAGACAGGTCGGTCCCTCTGAAGTCATGGCATACTTATACGCATATCCGCCATCTCTGAGCTGCACAGCCGATGTGCAGTCCTTACTCAGGCAATAAGTCTTATCTCCGCAATCCAGTATCACAGCATCCGCCAGGTTATCCACACCAACAATAGCATCGTTCACCATGTCACCTGTATGATTTACATCAGCATCTACAATCTCGATCTCACGCATGTCATCTGCAAGCTCTACCGGCACATCCAGCCCACTCTCAAAGTACCATACCTTTTCGTTATCTGTATAAAGCACCTTCTCACAGGATCTGTCAAAGTAAGAATGGTATGCATATTCCTTGTTGATTCTCCTTGACTCACCATTTTCATAACAGTAAAAACCATTGTCGTTTCCCGAGTACAGCTCATAAAATACAATATTACCGCCGTTGTTAACCGCCAAAGGAGTAAACATACCTGTTTTAGCCTCATCAATGACAACCGGCTCTTTTCCGATTCCTCCGATAACAACGCCGTGTTTACTGTCAGGTAGGTAATCATTATAGACAATTGTTTTACCATCCGGAGAAATACGTGGTCTGCTACCGTTATCTGAAAGAAACGTCTCCTCCCCGGTCTCAGTATTATACAGCCACAGTCCTGCCGAAGAAGAAATGTAATAGACCGTCGTACCATCATAGCTGATACCGGCACAAGAGCAGCCACTTGCTATCTGCTTAAATGTAAGGTCTGCTTCCACCAGGTAGCAATTCCTGTTCTTTAGGATTACTCCGTATTTTCTGTCTGCATCGAAATAGACATACATCCCAAATGGATCGTTGTCATGAAAATTAGTCAGCACCTCTCCGTTGTCATTAAAAAAATATCCGTCAGTCTCGTAAAGTTTTATACCGGTATATGGCTTCTTCTCGGGCGTAATATCTACAACTTTTACCCCGCTCTCTTTTTCCGTCTCGTCCACCGGCGTCACTTCCGGAATTTCTTCAGGTTGCCCCGAAGGCGTCAGCTCAATCCCTAGTTTTTCCTCTGTCTTGTCCTTTGCTGTCTGCGCAGCATCTCCGATCTTCTCCGCAGCCACAGGGTTAAACGCCTTAAGGAATCTGTATCCCAAGAACATTGAACCTGCCATGACCGAGAGCATTACTATTGTTGTTAAAAGACCTCTAAGAAAATTACTACCTTTTTTCATCCTAATCTATCACTTTCATCCCCGTAGTGAACGCGAACGGATACATGAATATCCTCTCGTCTCCGGAGTCAAATTGTACTGTAAATGTTGTGGGTATATCATCGTCATCCCACCTGACATCTATTATTGTGCCTTCGCCATATTTACTCTGGCTTATTCTCTCCCCGATCACAAGATTATCGGGTACATCCTTTTCCTCCTTCACCGCCCTCTTTTTCTTAAGAAGCGGAGTTGGCTTAAGGAGGACACTTGCTGCCTTTTTCTTTGGTTTCTTTTTCTCGGTTTCGGGCACTTCTTTCATCTTGCTCATCTCTGACACGAATATAGATGGTGCATCTGAATACTTCAGGATATTGAGGTTATCCTTGGCCCTGGTCATTCCGACGTAAAAGATCCTTCGCTCCTCCTCATAGTCCTGCTTCTCCTTGGGTGTTGCCTTCTTGAAGTTTATTACCTTGCCGGGAAGAACGCCGTTTATGACATCCATCAGATAGACGGTGTCATACTCAAGACCTTTACTTGAATGGATTGTGGACAAAATGAAGTTGCTCTTAAAGTTTGGCTTCTCCTCAGTAAGAGTCTGCCTGAGCACGTCCAGTCTCTCAATAAAGCCCTCAATTGTCGGCTCGTTCTTTGCAAGACACTCCAGGATAAAGAGCTTTCCCACATCCATGTTGTTGTCGCTTAAATACTCGCCGTATCCCATGAATTTATCAAGCCTGCTTATGGCCTTATAAGAACTCTCACCTGCCATATTTCTGAAGTGCGTCCTGAGAGCCCTGACGTTGCCGAGGACTCTTTTGCCCAAATCAGCGTACTCTGCAGCATCAAGAATACCTATATGCCTCTCATCTGCAATCCTGCACATAGCCTCTGCATCAGGCTTTCTGAGGAAAGTCTGGAACTTAAAGTATATCTTCATGAAGAGGTCCGGATCGTATGGGTTTTGGCAGAACCTGAGCATGTTGACAACATCCACTACAACTCGATGCGAAAAGAATGCCATGTCGGCGCTCTTAATCCTGTACGGAACGTTCTCTCTAAGGCAGAGATCCACCAGCGGAAGGACGCTCTCGTTATCGCGGTACAAAACCACCGTCTGAGACGATGCATCCCTGGCCACCTCAAGCAGATACTTGTACTGAGACTCTCTCTTTCCCAGCGTGATAAAGTTTATTTCAGACTGCGCATCCCTGGTGGCGCGCATGTGCTTCTCATGTCGGCTGAAGTTCTTTTGAATAAAGATATCTGCTGCCTCAACTATCGTGGCGCTGGATCTGTAATTCCTGTTCATCACAAGAACTTTGGCCCCGGGATGTTCTTTTTCAAAGTGCAAAAGAGCTTCCGGATATGCAGCTCTAAACCCGTAAATGCTCTGGTCTTCGTCCCCGACCATGAAAAGATTGCCCTGCTCTCCGGATAAAAGAGCTATGATCATATGCTGCACCTTCGAGGTGTCCTGGGCTTCGTCGACACAGATATATCTGTACTTGTCCCTGTAGAACTCCAAAAGGTCTTTTGACCCCTTGAGCATCCTGTAGGCATAGATCATCTGATCGTCGTAGTCCATAAGACGTCTGGCCTTTAGCTCTTTGTTGTAGCTCTCATAAATCTGCAAAAGCTCGAGCCCTTCGTCCTCGCCGAGGCGCCTGATCTCGTCCGCTTCAAGCATCATGTTCTTGCAATAAGTGATCAGGGTCCTGACCATCTTGATGTCGCTCTCTGTGGGATATTCCTTCATAACTCTCACAAATATATCAGTCAGAATCTTTCCCGAGAGCTTCTCGTCTGTGATCAGGTCAAAAGAGGTCTTCCCGATAAGTCTGCCATAGTGAGCTATTATCTTGGCGCAGATTCCGTTTATGGTCCTGAATTCAAGCCTCTCAGAAACATCCTCGCCAAAGATGCTCTTAAATCTCTCAGCCATATCTCTTGTGGCAGCAACGGTATAAGTCAGCGTCAGTATGCTTGCCGGGTCAATCTCTTTTACATAAAGCATGTATCCGAGCCTGTTAACCAGTACCGTAGTCTTGCCACTTCCCGGCACAGCCAGAAGGAGCACCGGCCCATCTATGGTCCTTACAGCCGTAAGCTGTTCATCATTTAGTTTTGATCCGTATTTATCTAAAAATTCCTGTTCTGTCATTTCCTTTTTCTAAATCTCTTTTCCCCGTGTCAAAACACCTAAAGAGTATACCTTATTGCCACCGAGAAATCCAATCAAAAAACCGGCGGAGACTTTCTCTGGCCTCCACCGGCTTCTTAGATAAAAACATGGTTTTTTTATTTATTAGACTGATATGTGTTGTAAGCATCCTGCTGGATCTGGATGAAATCGTTGTATCCCATGGTCTCAAGAGTTGAGATATAGCCATCCCACTGCTCGTTTACGCCACCCTCTGTTACCCATGTAGCCTGTGATGCTGTTACATAGGCATCAAGGTCAGTGAACAGAGTTGCAAGAGTTGTAAGCTGATCTGTTGTGTAACTTACGTTAGGATATGCCTCTTTTGCATACTTGCTCATTTCCTTATCAAGGGCAAGCTTACTTGCATCGCCGTTTGCTCCTGCGTACTTAACCTTGTCGTTGAAGCCGTCAGCTACATACTTAGGACCGAAATCACGAAGTGACTGGATCCATGCAAATGTATCTGCAGAGTTGCCATCATCGGGCTCAAGAACTGTGTATGTTCCGTCATCAGCCTTGGAGATTGCTTTGTCAAAAGAGCCATAGAAGTTCTGGATTGATGCATCATCAGTGTAGAACTTGTCTGCCCATGCAAGAAGTGGACCTGGGTTCTCGCACTTATTTGTTACTACGAACTCATATCTTGAGTAGTTCCAGTGCTCAGGGTCTGATGAGATGTACTGCTTACCGTCAGGACCTGCAAGTGCAGGAAGCGCAACGTACTGACCTGCGTTTGCGCCAAAGGTTGAATCAGCTGTCCAGCCGGGAGCTGCACCAATGATAGGTGTCTCGTTCATGAGCTTTGCATCACGCATTGAAGAATCTTCTGTGAAGAGCTCAGGATCGATAAGTCCCTTAGCGTAGCAGTTGTGCATCCACTCGATACCTGCTTTGTAGCCATCTGTTACAGGAAGGTAAACAGGCTTTCCGTCCTGAACTGCCATCATGTATGTTCCGTCAGCACCGATTGTTGTTCCGAAAGGAAGGCAGAAGAACATAACTGAATCAGCATAGCCCTGTCCGAATGGGATCTCATCGCTTGGATCACCGTTTCCGTTTGCATCCTGCTCCTTGAATGCAGTAAGAACATCCTCGAATTCCTGATATGTTGTAGGAACTTCAAGTCCAAGATTATCAAGCCACTGCTTGTTTATGAACATCTGGTTTGCAACGATAGGTCTGCAAGGCTTCTTGGAAGGAAGTCCGTAGATGTGTCCGTCAGCTGATGTAGCAAGAGCCTTCATTGTAGGATCTGCTTCCATGATAGCCTTGAAGTTAGGCATGTACTCATCAATATAATCGTCAAGGGCGATGAATGATCCTGTATTTGTAAGAACATCTGACTCTGAGAAACAGATTGATCCCATGAAAGCATCGGGAAGATCTCCACCTGCAAGAAGAACTGCCTTCTTGTCAGCCCAGTCTGAATTAAGGATTGTGTCCCATGTCAGGCTGATTCCTGCTTCCTCTGCAGCCTTGTCCGGGAATCCAAGATGATAATCCTCACCCCAATCAGCCCATCTTACAGTAGCAACTGTGTAGGCGTTGTTCCCGCCTGCGCTCTCAGTCTGAGCTGCAGCTGTAGTAGCTGCCTGTGTTGCATCTGTACCTGTAGTCTGAGTAGCAGTACTACCTGCTGCGCTTCCGCAAGCGGTAAGTGCAAAACTCAGTGCCAGTGCGCCAGCCAATAAACCATACTTTTTCTGCATTTTCTCTCTCCTTCTCATAACTATAATTGTATACTATTTATCCCTTCACCGCTCCTATCATGACGCCCTGGTTGAAATATTTCTGCAAGAATGGATAGAGCATCATAATGGGGAGTGTAGAAATCACAATTGATCCGTACTTCATCATGTCTGAGAGCTGTCTGAGCTCCTGTGCCATGGTGCCTGTTGCTGCTCCGAGAAGTGACTCGTTTGCAATAAGTATTCTTCTAAGCAAGAGCTGCAAAGGTATCAGGTCTTCATTCTGAAGATATATAAGAGCGTTAAACCATGAATTCCAGTGTCCAACTGCTGTCCAGAGTCCCACAACCGCGATGACTGCTTTTGAGAGCGGAACTGCGAACTGAACGAAGTACCTCATTGTGGAGCAGCCGTCAATCTGGGCTGCCTCCCACAATGATTCCGGTAGGGAATTTTGAAAAAACGTTCTTGCCACAATAATGTTGTAAGTGGATACCGCAAATGGCAGAACCATGACCAGAAAAGTATCAAGGAGGCCAAATTGCTTGACAACCAGGTAGATCGGGATCAGTCCACCGCTGACAAACATCGGGATTATGTAGAAAACATTTATCCATTTTCTTCCGGGTAAATCTTTTCTGGACATTGCATAGCCGGCAGTTATATTAACAAGCAGAGCAACCGCAGTGCCGACTATGGTATAAAGGATAGTGTTCAAGTAGCTTTTCCAGATCTGTCTCTGCTCAAAAAGCTTTTGGTATCCCCTTACATCAAATTGTTTAGGCCAAAACCATACTTTACCGCTGGCAACATCCGCAGGATTACTGAAGGATGCTATGATAACAAACCACAGCGGATAAATAACTCCTATGATCATCAGGATCGCTATGGCGTGGAATATGATGTTGACCACGGCGTCCTGAGAAAATTTCTTTTTACCGATCATCTCTTTTCCCCTTTTATCAGAACAGACTGTTATCTGTGAATTTCTTGGATATCAGGTTAACCAGCAAAAGAACTATCACATTAACCACTGTATTGAACAGGCCGATAGCTGTTGATAAGCTGTACTGCATGCTCTGCATACCCATCTTGTAAACATAGGTTGATATGATCTCGCTGCTCATGATGTTCTGTACGTTCTGCAGCAAAAAGACCTTTTCAAAGCCTATACCGAGAATGCTTCCGGCTCTTAATATCAGAAGAACCATTGCTGTCGGAAGAATCATCGGTATGTCAATGTATCTTATCTTCTGAAGAGTTGTTGCTCCGTCAACGGTTGCTGCCTCGTAATATGTTGGATCTATTCCCGCAAGTGCTGCCAGATAGATGATTGAATCCCATCCAAGGTGCTGCCAGATATCGCTCCATACATATACATGTTTGAAGTTTGCTGCGCTGGCCATGAGGTTCGGGAACTGTGCTCCGAAGAGTTTAAAGAGGTTCGCAAACAGTCCGCTTGATGGTGACAGGAAGATGAGAATCAGACCACACATGACCATTGTTGATATAAAGTGCGGAAGGTAAGTCACAACCTGGAACACCTTTTTAAACATCTTGGTCTTCATCTGGTTGCACATCAGCGCCAGAAGAATCGGAAGCGGGAAGCCAACCAGTATGCTGTAAATGCTCAGTACCAGCGTGTTCTTGATGGTAACTGCAAACTGATATGATCTGAAGTACTGCATGAAGTTCTTCATGCCCACGAACTTACTGCCCAGTATTCCAAGCGCCGGTGAGTAACTCTGAAAAGCAATCACGATTCCCACCATGGGAAGGTAGGCAAAGCAGAACAGCAGTATTGCTGAAGGTGCAAGAAGCAGATACAGCTGATAATTCTTTTTGATAAATCTAAGGAACCTGTTATTCATCGCTCACTCCTTTTGTTTATGAATCGATAATAATTTTTTTAGATTTTTTTAAATAGCACTTTTTCGTTCACCCCGTAGCACTTTTTGGACAAAGTATCTAAAAGCTATAGCCTGCCAAATCTCTTTTCTATATAATGAACTCATGAAAAATAAAGGAAGAACGCGCTCTTACCCGGTTGTTCAGATGCTGACCAAGACACTTTATCTCGCCATTCCGGTGGTGATACTTTTTGTGGTGGTCAGCTGGTTCTCTTTTTCCGAGATCAGGAAGCAGAACAACCTGGCCCTTAAGAGCAGCGTAAACATTTATCAAAATGAATTAGAGCACAAGCTCTCTGCCATAGAGCACTTCGTTCAGTGGACCGTAGTTCACGACCCGATCCTCGATGCCTTTGATGAAGCTGGGCACATGGGCGACTTCAGGGACGCAAGCAACGAGCTGCGCCTTCGCGTAAGTGACATGCAGTACTCGACAGGTTCTGAGTATATGTATTTCTTTTACTGGGATGAAAAGGATATCTTTTTTAATGCCTCTGACCTGAAGGTAAACTATGAGACCTATAAAAAGATAAAAGAGCGAATCAAGTCCGATGTAGGAACCAACTATACCTGGGAACCATGCATGATCGGTGACAATGCCTTTTTGTACTACAGCATCACCTACGAGCATCGCATTTTCTCATGCGTTGTTTCCATGGAGGATATCTTATCTCCGCTCTCTTCAATAAATCTGGGAGAGCAGGGCTCCATCCAGGCACTTAGCGCAGACGGAGATGTCTTTTACAGGACAAGCGAAGGTCCCGGGGGCTTTAGAGGAAACTTCTATAACAGACTTATCTTCCCCGGCGACGAGGCAGATCTTCCCTTCACTCTGGCCATAGATTCTCTTGCGCTTGGTAATTACGGAAGGCTGTTCTTTTTACAGTTCATCGTCTTTTTAGCGGCGCTGATGCTGTGCTTTATCATGGGCGGATATGTTCTGGTCAGCTACAGGAAGGTCATTCTTCCCATAAAGATCTTTTCAAAGAGCCTCTCAGAGATGGATTCGCTAAAAGACACTGAGGGACTGATCCTCACTGACAGCCGTGTACAGGAGCTCAATCAGATCAACGACCAGTTCAAGAATCTCATTCATGAGATAACAAGGCTGCGAATTGATGTTTACGAGGCGGAGCTGGACAACAACAAATTCATGATTCACTTCCTGCAGCAGCAGATAAAACCGCACTTTTACCTCAACTGCCTCACCACGATTGACAGCATGGTGAGCCTTGGGGATATGGATGCAGCCAAGAAAATGCTTATGTTCACCTCCAGGTATTTCAGATATCTTTTCCAGGTGAACAATAACTTTGTGCCGCTCATCAACGAGCTGGCCCATGTGGAGGACTATCTCTCGATTCAGAATATGCGGCTCTCACGCCCCACGCAATATGAGACGGACCTTCCCAAGGACTGCAATCAGCTCAGCATCCCTCCGCTTCTTCTTATCACCTTCGTGGAGAACAGCGTCAAGCATGCGACTCCGCCTGAGGGCGAGAGTCTGAAGATTTCCATCAGTGCCAAAAAGCTTTTGGATGCAGAGGACGGCGCAGGCGATATCCTGGAGATTGTCATCAGTGACAACGGACAGGGATTCGATCCGCAGATCCTTAACAAGATAAAAAACGGTGAGGATATTATCTCAGACGATGGAAGCCACATCGGAATCACGAACTGTATAAGGCGACTTAGTCTTCTTTACAACAATTCCTTTGAGCTCATCGCTGACAACACAGAGGAGCACGGAGCTAGGATCACTCTTCGCATCCCCGTCAAAGTTTGAATGAGGAAATAGATGAACATTTTACTGGTAGATGACGACCGCTTTGTTATTGCGGCACTTGAAAAGAATATAGACTGGGAGAGCCTTGGGATCACCACGGTCTTCACCGCCAATGACATCGGCAAGGCCCAGGAGATCCTGTCAAACCAGACCGTGGATCTTCTGCTCAGCGATATCGACATGCCCCATGGGAGCGGTCTTGATCTTCTGGGAATCCTGCGCGAACAGGGCAACACCATTCCGGCGATTTTCCTGACCAATTATGCTGATTTTTCTTATGCGAAAAGGGCTTTGGAGCTTAGGAGTTTTCACTACTTCCTTAAGCCCATCGACTACCCGGAACTCACAAACATCATCAGACAGGCTCTGGCAGAGGTTTCATCCGATGAGCCCGATACCGGAAGTGCGCTCTCCAAGCTCTGGTATGACTATCTCATTGACAGGCGCATTACCTATAAGGCTTTTCTTGCAGATATGGGAAGAATTCGACGATTCGATGAGGATATGTCTTCTTTTGTGGCATGCCTTATCCAGTTCAGCAGCAAGAACCTTTCGCATGACAGAGGTAAGATGGCAATCCGCATCAGAGCAATCATGGAGTCGATCTTTGGAAGCAGCTTTATTTCTCAGGGCGTGCTCCTTCCTTACCAGGCTGAGGATTACGTGCTCTTCGGCCTCATACCTGTAGAGGATGAGTCCTATCAGGCAGGCCTTCGCCCGCTTGTAAGCGAGCTCTACTACTCACTTTCCGAGGAATTTTCTGCAAAGCCCAGGTTCTTTATCAGCTCTGACAAAAAACCTATAGACATCCCGGACGTTTTGGACAGCCTTGTAAACATGGCTTCCATGCCCTTTGACGAGAGCCAGGACATCATCTACATCGATGAAACCTCCGTGACATCACTTCTTCAGTACGTTGATGCCCACTTCACCGAGGACATGAGCAGAGAGCATTTATCAGAGCTCTTCTACTTCGCGCCTGACTACATCACTAAGATATTCAAAAAAGAAACAGGAATGAGCTTTAAGAATTACATCATAGAAAAGCGCCTCGACCTTGCGCGCAAGCTCCTTTTAAAGACCGACGACTCTATCCGCGACATATCGCTGAAGGTCGGCTACGATAATTATTCCTACTTCACCAGGCTCTTTAAAAAGAGCTTCGGCGTAACCCCCGTCGAATTCCGCGAGGGAGTCACCGGGGACGGTTCTCTTTGACTCCCTTTTTGAGTCACCGGGGACGTTTCACTTTGTCTCATAATGAGACACTGGGGACGTTTCACTTTGACTCAAAATGAGTCAATGTGAAACGTCCCCGGTGACTCATTTTGTTATGACTTGCAGGGGAAGGTCGTGGTATTCAGAAGTGAGTGCAAACTTATCTGCGAGGCCTTCCGTCACATAGACTTCCCTATCCTCAGTTACAAAGATTGCTTCGAAATCATCAGACTGCCTGTACTGCTCTATCGCCTCATCAAGCCCCTTAACAAAAAGAGCTGTAGATAAGCCGTCGCACAACAGTCCATCCTTACCGACAATCGTCACGGATACAAGGCCGTTCTCGGCAGGCCTTCCGGTTGCAGGGTCTAAGATGTGCCAGTATCTCTTGCCATCTTCCTCAAAGTATCTCTCATATCCGCCGGAAGTTATGATTGCAACATCATCAGCATCCACAACGCCGATCATCCCTGAAGCTGAATCAGGGAATGGGCTCTTTATTGCGACCTTCCAGGGATTCCCGTCAAGCTTACTTCCTATGCACTGCACATTTCCGCCGAGATTTAACAGCGCATGTGTCACGCCCTCAGACTTAAGCATGTCAGCAACTGCTGTTCCTGTATATCCCTTGGCCACACTTCCAAGATCAACCTGCATTCCTTCAGAAAGCCCGACCTTAACCGTGCTTCCGGCACTGTCCCCATCCCCGGAGCCGGAACCAGCACCGGAATCAGCTGCATTCTCCTCAACCTCTATATCAATTCCCTTATAGTCAACACTGCTCAAAAGTCCTGCAATCTCCTCATCAGAAGGGACCCTGTACTCTCCGGTTGTAAATCCCCAAGCCTTAAGCACAGGATAAATAGTGATGTCCAGAGCCCCGTCGGTTCTGTCACACACGTCTTTTGCCTGCAAAAGAATGCTTCCGACTTCCTCAGAAAGTTCGCCCTCTCCGTCAGCATTAAGCCTTGCAATTTCGCTGGAAGCATCCGTAACCGACAGCTCTTTTTCAAGGCGCCTTATGTACTCCTCAGCCTCCGGCGTAAAATCCCTTCCCCCTGCAATCTGCAGCTCCATGACAGTGTCCATGGCAAATATCGTCGAGGTATATATCTTCTCCCCGAAAAAAGCGCAACCCCAGGCAAGTGCAGACACCATGCCTGTCACAGCAAGTGCTAAAATTGCCCGGGGATTTATTATCTTTTTAAGTCCTTTATTCAGAAAAAGTCCCATAACAACTCATTTCAAAACTTCATTGAGACTTCCGGTGCGATAGCCCTTAAGGTCCAGCGCAACATACGCTAATCCCATTCCATGAAGCTTATCATTTATCTCCTCTCGAACAGAAAGGCTCATAGCCCTGTCCATATCCTCCGGCAAGAGCTCTATCCTTGCCAACGGCGCTCCACTTCCGTGGACTCTTACCCTGAACTGCTTAAAGCCCTTATTCAAAAGATATTCTTCCGCCTCTTCAACCATGCGAAGCTTGTCATTTGTAATAACCTCTCCATAAGGAATCCTGCTGGCAAGACATGCAAACGACGGCTTGTTCCAGGTAGGAAGGTCGAACTCTTTGGAAAGATCCCTTATCTCCTGCTTCTTAAGCCCTGCTTCCCGCAGCGGACTTTTAACACCCAGCTCGGCGATAGCCTTCATTCCCGGCCTGTAGTCGCCCTCGTCATCTACGTTGGATCCTTCGGCCACAGCCGAAAGGCCCTCTCTTTCAGCCGTATCAAGAAATCCCTTAAACAGCGCCTTCTTGCAAAGATAGCACCTGTCCTTTGGATTCTCCGAAACTCCATCAATAGCAAGAACGTCCACATCAGCCACCAGATGCTTTACGCCAATCTTCTCACAGAACTCCCTGGCCTCCAGGACCTCTCTCTTTGGCACAAAGCTGGAACTTGCAGTAAGCGCCACAGCCTTCTCCCCAAGAGCCTCTTTGGCAGCATGCAAAAGAAATGTCGAATCCACTCCACTTGAAAAGGCAACCGCCACACTCCCGTATCCCTTAAGGATCTCAAGAAGCCTCTCGTACTTACTCTTTAATCCACTATCCATAAACCGCACCATTACTCGTTTTTCAAATAATCAATCACATCCAGAAGGCTCTCCTGAACGCTCTCCGTAAGCTCCTTCATCTCATCATTTGCAGGAAGAAGATCAGGCACCATGATAGCCTTAAGTCCGCCTCCGCTTGCAGACCTGACCCCATTATAGGAATCCTCAATGGCATAGCACCTCTCAGGGGCCACACCTATCTTCTCACATGCTAAAAGATATATCTCCGGATCCGGCTTACTTTTCTTAACCACGTCCCCGGTTACAAGCTCATCAAAGTAGTCCAAAACTCTCGCATCCCTCAGCTCAGCTTCAACAACCGGTCTTCTCGTAGAGGAAGCCAGCGCTATCTTTTTGCCACTATCCTTAAGGAAAGTCAGGATCTCTTTTACCCCGATCTTCATTGGAAGCTTGCCACCGTCGTACTTCTCATGGAAGATAACTGACGCCTCCTTGGAATATTCATCATAAGGAAAATCTTCGCCGAAACGACGAAGCATTATCTCCTTGGTCTCTTTATCATTAACTCCGGTACAGGCCAAAAACGCCTCTGTGATGTCTCCCAGATTATGCCTGTCAGCAACCACGTACCAGCTCTCGAGCACGGCTCTCTCGGAATCAAAGATGATCCCGTCCATGTCGAAAACCACTGCGTCAAAATCTCTCATCAAAATCCTCCAACTTAGCTCTCATCAAGTTCATATGCGCCGCGTCCAAATGCGCCACAGCCCTCATCAGCCCAGAGCAACATCCAGCGCCATCATAAGCGTAAATCCCAGCGCAAACATGATAACGCCGATGTTAGAATGTTCGCCCTCTGACATCTCGGGAATCAGCTCCTCAACTACAACGTACATCATGGCGCCCGCTGCAAAGCTCAGAAGATACGGCATCGCAGGTACAATCAGCCTTGCTGCAAATATAGTGAGCAAAGCACCGATGGGCTCAACTGCGCCTGATAAAGCACCATCCATAAACGCTCCAAACTTGGACTTTCCCTTTGAATGTAGAGGCATTGAAATGATAGCGCCCTCAGGGAAGTTCTGAATTGCGATACCAAGAGAAAGAGCCAGCGCTCCACCTGCAGTAACCGGTGCGCTTCCTGAGAGAAGCCCGGCAAATACAACGCCCACAGCCATTCCTTCGGGAATGTTGTGAAGAGTAACTGCCAAAACCATCATGGTTGTTTTCTGAAGCTTGGACTTAGGACCTTCAGCCTCTTCTGCATTCATGTGCAGATGCGGAATCACACTGTCCAAAAAGAGCAGGAACAATATTCCGATCCAGAAGCCTGTAGCTGCAGGGACAAAAGACAAAGTCCCCATCCCCTCAGCCTGTTCAAGCGCCGGCACAATAAGACTCCATATAGATGCTGCTACCATGACTCCGCTGGCAAAGCCCGTAAGAGCTCTCTGCACCTGACCACCAAGCTCTTTTTTCATGAAAAAGACCATGCCCGAGCCCAGTACTGTTCCAACAAAAGGAATTAAAATACCAATCCAGATATTAGCGTTCATAAAGTTCACCTCCATTGAAAAGTCAAAAGAAGCAACTACCTAAAAATCCTATCAGCTCATCTTTTTGTACATCAAATTGCCAAGAGCCTGCACAGCCTGTACGAATATGATAAGTATCAGTGAGCACACAATCAGGTACTCAGTCTTGTACTGCTGATAACCATAGCGAATCGCGATATCACCGACACCGCCGCCTCCAACAGTTCCTGCCATAGCTGAGTAGCCCACAAGTGAGATAACAAGAAGCACGATTCCGTTTAACATTCTCGGAATAGACTCTTTTACATAAACTCTCATAAGTATCTGGAAGTTTGAAGCTCCAAAGGATCTTGCAGCCTCGATAACTCCGGGATTGGTCTCACGAAGAGACGTCTCAAACACCCTTGCGATAAAAGGAATCGCTGAAACGGTAAGCGGAACGATAGCAGCCGTTGTACCGATGGACTTTCCAACCAGCGCCCTTGTGAAAGGAATAAGGATTACCAGCAGAATGATGAATGGAAAGCTTCTGAACACATTTACAATAAAGCTCAGGATTCCATACACGATCTTGTTTGGCTTAAGTCCTCCGGGTGCTGTAAGTGTAAGTATTACCGCCGGAATAAATCCAAGTATCACAGAAAAGAGCGTCGACCAGAAAACCATGATAAGGGTCTTCCAAAACGCCTGCAGAATAATTGGATAAATGGCGGGATTAAGTATTTGCTCTAACATCTATTTTTTCCTCCGGATGAGTTACTTTCTTATTTGATCACTTCCCAGGTAACGCCCTTGGAATCCAGGAAAGCACATGCTCTCTCAAGGTCTTTTTCCTCCATGTTGAGAACCAGGCTTCCGTAAACATCCTCTCTGAAGTCCTCAAGCTTAGCCCAGCAGATATTGAAATCTGTCTGAAGCTCCTGAGACATCTGCGTAACGATAGGCCTCTGGTTGCCTTCTCCGAAGAAAAAGAGCTTTAGATTGATGCCGGTTATAGGAAGCTTGTCAGACTCTTCACGCAGGAAGTCTCTGATTTCCCTCTCCTTGGGCCATACGAAGAGCTGCTCGGGCTTGCCGATGGCCAGCATCTGTCCGTGACTAAGGAATGCAACTCTCTGGCAGATCTGCTTAACAACTTCCATCTGATGAGTAACCACTACGATGGTGATGCCCATTTCTTTATTGATCCTCTGCAAAAGAGCTAATATCCCCTTTGTAATCTCCGGATCCAGCGCACTTGTTGCCTCATCGCAAAGAAGGATCTCCGGGTCAAGTACCAGCGCTCTCGCAATGGCAACTCTCTGTTTCTGACCACCGGAGAGTTCCCTTGGCTTGGCGTGGACCTTCTCCTCAAGGCCAACCAGGCGAATGAGGTTCATGATCTTCTCTTTTGCCTCCGGAGTATTGGTGGGAATTCCCCAGAACTTCATGGGCAGTGCCACGTTATGGTATACATCCAGTCTCTCAAGAAGATTAAAGCCCTGGAAGATCATACCCATTCTCTTCTGAAGAAGACGCAGCTCCTTTTTGTTCTTAACATCAACGAGCTTGCCGTCTACCCTTATCTCTCCTCTGTCATAGGTCTCAAGTCCGTTGATACAGCGCAGCAGCGTTGATTTTCCTGCTCCGGACTGACCGATTATTCCGAATATCTCTCCATCCTCGATTTCCATGGAGACGTTTTTAAGTACCTCTGTTCTGTCGAAGGTTTTCTTAACATTACTGATAGTTATCATTTCTTCTCGTTCCAATCTGATTTGATAAGAGCTCTTTTGCCCTAAACATGCTCTATTGTACCACAATGCTGACTGCTTCGCATTATATGGAAAAAGACACGTCTGCAAATGGGCAGCGTGTCTTTTCTCATTGGTAGGATTATTATGTTATGGCTAATGGCTAAAATTACTGTGCATCAATGAAAGATGTGATAACTGCACCCTTGTATGTGTCGTCAATGTACTTCTGAACCTTGTCAGACTGAAGAGCCTTGATAAGAGCCTGTGTCTTCTCTGAAGACTCGTTGCCCTCTTTAACAACAAGGAAGTTGGTTCTCTTTACAGTTGTCTCATCATCAAATGTCTCGATGTCAAGTGCAGGGTACTCAGCAGGAAGTCCGGCCTCAAGTGCGTAGTTTCCGTTGATTGTTGCTGCATCAAGATCAGGAAGTGAAAGTGGAAGGTTTGCTGCCTCAAGAGGTGTGATCACATATCCGTGAGGGTTAGCATCCTTATCCTTTGTAAGTGTATCCTCTGTGTAGCTTGGGTCTGTACCGAAGTCACCCTTTGAAACAAGAAGTCCCTTCTGAACAAGAAGGTCAAGTCCTCTTGCGCCGTTATCAGGATCGTTAGGAATACCGATTGTAGCGCCATCAGGGAGCTCTGAAAGAGCCTTATATTTCTGTGAGTAGATACCCATTGGCTCGATGTGGATGCCTGCTACTGCTGTAAGGTGAAGGCCTGCATCCTGGTTCTGCTGGTTCATGTAACCAAGAGTCTGGAAGTAGTTTGCATCAAGCTCTCCCTGCTCAAGTGATGTGTTAGGAAGTACGTAGTCTGAGAAAACTACAGTCTCAAGTTCCCATCCATCCTCTGCAAGAACCTCTTTTACGATGTTGTCAAGGATCTCAGCGTGAGGTACAGGTGTTGCACCAACTGTGATCTTCTTGTCACCTGAATCTGCTGTAGCAGGAGCTTCTGCCTGTGCCTCAGGAGCTGCCTCTGTTGTCTCTGTTGTCTGTGTGGTCTCTGCAGGTGCTGCGTCTCCGCAGCCTGTAAGAGCGCCAAGAGTTAATGTTGTTGCAAGTACAAGGCTTGCCAATACGTTCTTTTTCATAATTGTCCTCCTCAGTTATTAACTATTTTCTATAATATACTCCCCGTTTTGCACCCGTGCAATAACAAGGGGTTTATAGACGCCGATAAATATAGCTTATAGGGTGATCAGTTTTCCTTATGCCTCTCAAGATTCTCAACGAAGGTCTTGCCCATTTCGCTGAGCTCCTGCCCTTTTCTGGTGATGTAGCCAAAGGTCAGCATCTCATCTTCCTTGAGCTTGATCACATGGATATCGGATGAAGTCTTGCCCTCGCCCAGCATTGCTGCGCCGACAGCATATCCGTCAAGTCCCAGCATGAGCTCGATTGATGTAGCTCTTTCGTTGGTTGAAATCACCTTCTTGTAATCGTAGGTAGCAAGGGCCTCTTCTCTATAGTAGAAAGAGGTATTGTCGCCCTGATCGAATACCATGCAGGGGTAGTCCTGAAGGTCCTCAAGAGATAGCTCTTTTGCATCAGCCAGGGGATGGTGCTTGCTAAGGTAAACATAGGTATCACGGGAAAAGAGCTCATGGAACTCCAGAGCTGCATCCACAAATATCTTCTTGAATGTCGCCTTGTTAAAGTCGGAAAGTGCAATAACTCCGACTTCACTCTTTAAGGTCTTAACATCCTCAATCACTTCGCTGGTCTGGGTTTCACGGATTGAGAACTGATACTCGGGGAGATCATACTCTTTTACCGTATCGATAAACGCGTCAACGGCTATGGTGTAATGCTGCATGGATACTGAGAATGTGGGCCTTTCGTTCTTGGCATTTAAGTACTTGTCCTCAACCTTCTCAAACTGCTCCACGGCATTTCTTGCGTATGCAATAAAAGAAGCTCCGGCAGCCGTTGTTACAACGCCGTTGTGGACTCTCTCAAAAATCTGGATTCCAAGCTCGCTCTCAAGGTCCCTTACGGCACTTGAAAGACCGGGCTGTGAAACATAGAGCCTGTCGGCAGCCTTTCTCATGGAGCACTCTTCATCTATGGCAATAACGTATTTCAGCTGAAGTATGGTCATGCTCAAACTCCTCACACCAAATTATTTTTGAACATGATAGCACACTTTGCATCTTTAAATCAATAAAGCAAAAAACACATACCCGCAGCGTAGTATTTTGTCTTGAAATCCATGAGCCTGCGGATCAAGCTATTTTCATTTCCTGGATTTTTTCAAGGATTGCTTCGGCAAGTCTCCTGTGCCCCTCTTCATCAAGGTGCTCCTCATCGATGTTGCTGGCTACAGAATAGTCGGAGGCTGCCAGGAATTTGTATCCGTTTTCCTTTGCAACCTGTCTGTAGAACTTTTGAAGATCCTTACTGATTTCCACTGAGCGGCTGTCAAACTCAGGATCTTTATCTTCTCTCCAAACTTCTTCTCCCAAATGAATCGGCGATACAACCAGGATCTTGTCTGATGAAACGTAGCTACTGATTGTATTAAGGCACTGCTCAAGTCCCTTGGCTATGGTGTACGCATTGGCATGGAATAAGGACTTGCAGTCATTTGTGCCAAGCATAATGATCACCGCGTCCACCGGATACGTGCTCTCAAGAACCATAGGAAGCGCATCTACGGCCTTTCTCAAAGGTCTGAGCTCATCCTCAAAAACCGTTGTCCTTCCGCACAAGCCCTCTTCTATGACTCTGGCATCGGAAAGGCTCTCCTGAACCAGGCTTGTCCATCTTACTCCCCAGGGATATCTCTCCTTCGTTCCGGGAACCAGTCCCCATGTATTTGAATCGCCAAACGCAAGAATATTCTTCATATCAGACCTCTTTTCAGGTGCATGTTTATCTTACAAATTAATTATGCACGAGGCCTGTCCCTGCGTAAAATACACATCTGTTATAGCCTGTTATAAGTATCACTTAAATGAGGCGAAAGCCTGCTCCAGATCGGCAATGAGGTCGTCCGCGTTCTCAATTCCGACTGAAAGTCTGAGAAGCCTGTCGGTAATTCCGTTCTTGGCCAAAAGATCTTTAGGCACATCCGCGTGGGTCTGCGTCAGAGGGTAAGTGATCAGTGTCTCTGTTCCGCCAAGGCTCTCGGCAAAGTAGATAAGCTCAAGGCTCCTTAAAATATGTTCCACAAGCTCTTTTGACTCCACCTCGAAACTGAGCATTGCTCCGTAGCCCCTGGCCTGCTTCGTGGAAATCTTGTAGCCCGGATGCTCTGGAAGGCCGGGATAGATGACCTTGGTCACGTACTTACTGGTCTTTAAGTACTCAGCAATCTTGAAAGCATTCTCCTGGGCGCGGTCAAGTCGTACCGACAAAGTCCTGATTCCCCTTAATATCAGCCAGCTGTCAAAGGGCGAAAGTCCGGCGCCTGTGGTCTTGTAGATATAGCGTAGGCGCTCATCAATCTCTTTATCCTTAACTACGACGAAGCCTCCGATGGTATCGTGATGTCCGCCCAGGAACTTGGTTCCGGAATGGATAACGATGTCAGCCCCCAGGTCCAGCGGATTCTGGAAGTAGGGCGAGAGGAACGTGTTGTCCACGATCAGCAGTGCATCCCTCTTGTGGGCCTCCACAGCCAACTCTGCGATGTCCGTAACGTTCATCATAGGATTGGTGGGCGTCTCGAGATATACAGCCTTTGTATTATTTTGGAAAAGAAATCTGTAATCCCCGCTGCTAAGGTCGCCTGTAGTGAAGGTCAGACCGTTCTTTTTGCTGATCTCGTTAAAGAGCCTTATGCTTCCGCCGTAAAGATCAGAATCCACAATAAAGTGATCCTCCGGTTTAAAGAGCTCCATAACAGCCGCAACTGCAGCCATTCCGCTGGCAAAAGCCATGGCATCAATGCCGTGTTCAAGCGATGCCACAACGTACTCAAGCTGCTGCCTTGTAGGATTCTGCATTCTTGTGTAATCAAAGCCGGTGCTCTCGCCAAGTCCCCTGTGGGCGAAAGTCGCCGACTGATATATGGGGAAACTCAGGGCTCCCCACTGATCTGCAATTGACTTGTCATTAAGTTGACAGACCGTCTCTATACTGTAATCTTCCATCTATGTCTCCTCCCGGAATTGGTGAGTCACTGGGGACGTTTCAGTTTGACTCACCTCAACTCAAAGTGCCTGACTAAGCTGCTCCAAAGCCTGCTTCAAAATTGACCTCGGGCATGCTATGTTGATTCTTTCAAAAAGATTAGTCTCTCTGCCAAATATAATCCCCGGATCAAGCCAAAGCTTAGCCTTATCAACTATGATTTTCTCAAGCTCCTTGTGATCATTCGTCACTTCCGAGAAATCAAGCCAGATAAGATATGTTCCCTCAGGTTCAATGAGCTTAACCTGTGGAATATTCTCCTTTAAGTACTCCCTCACGTAATCAAGATTCCCCTTAAGATACTCCAACAGCTCATCCAGCCACTGCTCGCCCTTTGTGTAGACCGACATGCAGGCAACCATTCCAAGAACGTTTGGCTGTGAATAGCCGGCGGCTTCGTTTTCTCTGTCAAAAGACCTATGCATTTCCTTATCGGGAATGATTATATTTGCGACCTGAAGTCCCGCCAGGTTAAAGGTCTTGCTGGGTGAAGTTCCGAGTACAAGCTTCTCTCTCAGTTCCGGCGCAAGGCTCATGAAGGATGTGTGCTTAAATCCCGGATAAACAAAGTCTGAGTGGATCTCGTCCGCAAAGACATATACATCATGCTTTTTGCAGATCTCTGCAAGCCTTGTCAGTTCTTCCTCAGTCCATACCCTTCCCACAGGATTGTGAGGACTGCATAAGAGGAACATCTTTACATTGTTATCAATGACCTTTTTCTCAAAATCCTCAAAATCTATTTCATAATGCCCGTCTTTATAGATGAGCTGATTGTTTACGACTTTTCTTTTATTGAGAACTATGGTCTCATAAAACGGATAATACACCGGCTGCTGAATCAGTACAGCATCGCCGGGCTCTGTAAATGCCCTGATGGCAATGGCTATGGCGTAGACAACTCCCGGGGTAACCGTGATGTCTTTTCCATCAAAAGTAAAACCATGCCTTCTCTCATACCACTCTTTTACAGTATTTCTATATTTATCTCCCGGATCCGTGTAGCCGAATACTCCGTGCAGCACTCTGTCCGAGATGTCTTTTATCACTTCTTCGGGAAGCCTGAAATCCATGTCAGCAACCCATAGCGGAAGCAGGTCATCCCTGCCCTTTCGCTGCATACCGAAATCCCACTTGATACAGTCCGTATTTCTTCTGTCGATATATTTGTCAAAATCGTATTTGCCCATAGCCACCATATCCTGTTTTTTATTAATGAGTCACCGGGGACGTTTCAGTTTGACTCATTTTGAGTCAAACTGAAACGTCCCCAGTGACTCATTTTTATTTATGATAATTGCTCCACAGCGAATGAGCCGTGGAGCAACCTTAAATATGTTATGAAAAAGAAACTATTATGAGTCTTATCAATCAGCAAAGAGCGGTGTTGAAAGATATCTGTCACCTGAATCGGGAAGAAGAACTACGATGTTCTTGCCCTTGTTCTCTTCTCTGTTAGCTACGATTGTAGCAGCCTTAAGTGCAGCACCTGATGAAATACCAACCAAGATTCCTTCTGAAACTGCGAATCTCTTGCCCTCAGCAAAAGCATCCTCATTCTCGATGGCGATAACTTCATCGAAAACCTTGGTGTTGAGTGTGTCAGGCACGAAACCTGCGCCGATACCCTGGATCTTGTGAGGTCCTGCTGTTCCCTTTGAAAGAACGGGGCTTGTTGCCGGCTCAACAGCGATAACCTTAACGTTAGGATTCTGCTCTTTCAAGTACTCGCCTACACCTGTAACTGTTCCGCCTGTACCAACACCTGCGATGAAGATATCAACCTTGCCATCTGTCTGCTTCCAGATCTCAGGACCAGTTGTAGCTTTGTGAATTGCAGGGTTTGCAGGATTTACAAACTGTCCGAGGATGATCGCTCCGTCGATTTCCTTCTCAAGTTCCTCAGCCTTTGCGATGGCACCCTTCATGCCCTTTGCGCCTTCTGTAAGAACGATCTCTGCGCCGTATGCCTTAAGAAGATTTCTTCTTTCAACACTCATTGTCTCGGGAAGTGTAAGAATTGCTCTGTATCCCTTGGCTGCAGCAACTGCTGCAAGTCCGATTCCTGTGTTTCCGCTGGTAGGCTCAATGATTGTTGCGCCGGGTTTAAGCTTACCGCTCTTTTCTGCATCCTCTATCATGTTAAGTGCAACTCTGTCCTTAACGGATCCTGCCGGATTTAAGTACTCAAGCTTTGCAAGGATCGTTGCTCCAGTAGCTCCTGCGTTCTTGCTGTAATTGTTCAGCTGAAGAAGTGGTGTTCCCCCAATAAGTTCTAATGCGCTCTGCTTTATATCTGCCATGATTTTTTCCTCCAATCAATTATGTTCTTTTGTTTTGATATATTGATACTATCACGGCAAAAGAGCTTTGAAAATTAAAGAATGCTTATCGGGAGGTATAAGGTTTGCTTATCCACCCACATTTTAGTATCAATCGTAAAGATCGCTGGAAAGGTATCTGTCACCGTTATCCGGGATAATGGTAACTATGTTCTTGCCCTTGTTTTCGGGGCGCTTAGCCACCTGTACTGCTGCCCAGAGCGCTGCGCCTGCTGAAATACCAACAGAGAATCCTTCAAGATGAGGAATAAGTCTTGCATACTCATAAGCGTCCTCATCAGTTACATCAATTACTTCGTTAAAGAGCTCTACCTTTGTCACAGGAGGAGTTGCTCCGCCGCCGATTCCCTGAATCTTGTGAGGTCCCGGTTCTCCGCCGTTTAAAACTGCGCTTCCCTTTGGCTCAACTGCAATGATCTCAACATCAGGATTTTTCTCGCGAAGATAATCTCCTGCTCCTGAAATGGTTCCGCCGGTTCCTGATGCAGCAAGGAAAATATCAACCTTGCCATCGAGGTCTTCCCAGATCTCAGGACCTGTTGTCTTATAGTGTGCTCCGGGATTTGCAGGGTTTCCGCCCTGTCCCATGATAACTCCTCCCGGAGTCTTCTCTAAGATCTCTGCTGCCTTTGCACCTGCTCCTGCCATGTTGAGCTTGGAATCGGTAAGGACTACCTCTGCTCCGAAACTCTTAAGGGTAAGAAGGCGCTCTTTTGACAGATTATCAGGCATGCAGATGATGCACTTGTAGCCCTTGGCTGCAGCAACTGCCGCAAGGCCGATTCCTGTATTTCCGCTGGTTCCCTCGATGATGGTTCCTCCGGGTTTAAGCCTTCCGTCTTTTTCTGCCTCTTCAACCATGTTAAGGGCAGGACGAGCTTTAACGCTTGCTGTAGGATTGAAGAACTCAAGTTTTGCAAAAATGTGAGCTACCGTATCCTCCTTCGCCTCCAGCTTGTGAAGCTGCACTATCGGTGTGCGTCCAACAAGTTCAAGTATGCTGTCGTATGTCTTTCCCATTTTTATCCTCCTATATATCAGCCCGTCATGATGTTCTTAACGAGCTGGGTTGTTTTCACCAGTTCTTCTACAGTTGTGTACTCGTTTACCGTATGGATCTCATGCATGGCATTGTAGATGCACAGACCGTCGATTCCGTTCCTGACCAGCACATTGTTGTCGCTTCCACCGAATGATTTCTTGGGAAAAGACCTTTCTCCGATTGCCGAAAGTGCCCTGTTGTAAAGCTCCAGTGTGCTTCCCTTTTCGCTCTCATTGGCCTTGTAAGCCTTCAGCCTTATGTCACTGAAAAACTCTACCGATGCACCAATAGCAGCCGTTTCCTCTTCAAAGACCTTCCTGACATTCTCAAACGCTGCAAGAGCATCCTCATGAATCGCACTTCTTATCTCGCCTTTTATCAGCACCTGCGCAGATACGGCATTGCTGACAGTTCCGCCCTCAATGGTTCCAAAGTTAAGTGATGTATGATCATCAACCCAGCCCTGCTTAATCCTACTGATTGCACTCGCCGCAGCAGCTATGGAATTTATGCCGTTCTCTGGCTCAAATCCCGCATGAGCGGATTTGCCCTTTACCGTTATCTCAAAGTAAATAAGTGTCGGCTCCTGTGATGAGTACACTCCGAAATCACCGCTGCAATCCGGAACAAAAGCCTTCTTCGCCTTCACTACAGAATAATCAAATGCAGACGCGCCTACCGTATATGTCTCCTCAGCTGGCGTAAACAAAAACTCGATTGGCGCATGGTCAGCGCCTTCTTCGAGGATCTGCCTGTAGCCTTCATAAATAACAGTAAGGGCAGCTCTGTCGTCTGCCCCAAGTACTGTAGTTTTATCACTGGTTATTTTTCCGTCCTCATGGACAATTATCTTTTTATCAATTCCCGGAGATACCGTATCCATGTGAGCGCAGAACAAGATCGGATCAGCGTCTTTAAGCTCTCCCTTTCCCGGTACGGAGCCGAACAGATTTCCTGTATCACCGCCAATCTTGTCTCCGGCGTTATCTTCACTCAACTCCACTCCAAGCTCTTTCCATATCTTTTTAAGATGATCGGCAACTTTTCTCTCCCCATAGCTGATGCCGTCTATCTCAGCAAGCTTTATGAATGAATCCGTAATCCTGTCTGCAATCTCTTTTCCCATGGTTTTACTCCCGGCGTTTAATCATTACTCGTTCTTTAAAAGACCCTTAAGAGGATTGATGCTTGCATCAACTCTGAGCGGACTGTTCTTTGGATCTGAAGGATCTCTGTCAGCATGTGACTCAAAGTTCCAGTGTGAAACAGAAATCTCGCTCTGGTAATCCTCTACTGTCTCTCCCTTAGGGTGACGAAGGTAGATGTCACCGTTGGGATCGGATGAAAGTGCAGCTCTACTGCCATCATCTGCCCAGAGTTTATCGTAGTCGATCTGGCTTGAAATTCTTACGTTGTAGTCTGCAAAGAGAGCATCTCTGTCTCCGCCTCTTCCAAGTACAAGGTCATGTACAAAAGTTGCATTCTTGAATGCAGGAATGTTGTAAAGTTCCTTCATGTAAGCGTAAATGTTGGGATAATCCGCAATCCTGTGCTTAGTAGGTCCTACATTTCTGAAGTAGCTTGTATCCCATCTCACGATAGTTACAAAGAATCTGATGTCAGAATCTGTGATGTAATCTCCGAAGAGGAATCTGTTCTCGGAAAGTCTCTTTTCCAGCTTATCCAGTGAATCATAGAAGTCATCAAAGGCCTCATCATAAGCTTCAACAGACTGGCAGAAAGCCATTCTGTAATGTCCGTTGTTTACGTGAGGGAAGAGCCAGTCGTTGAACTCGTCGATGACATCCCTGTACTTAACAGGATAAAGGTCCGGCGCATCCTCAGGCTGAAGAGCTCTGAAGTTAACCTCAAGGTAGTTGGTCATTCTGTGGTAGTCGTTGTTAACTGCCTTCTTTTCCTTGATATCAACAATGGTAGGTGTTGTTGCTCTGCCCTTGAAATCAGGGTTTGCTCTCTGATAAAACTCTGATAGGAAATATGCTCCGGTTCTGGGATCCTTAAAGCCCTCCTGATCACCAAAGCCGTGTCCGTATCTGTTTGTCTCGCCGCTGTGTGAAGTTCTGATGTCATAGATAACGTCTGTAAGCCCTAAAATATCTCTTACGATTACAGGTCTGTTTGACCAGTTGCAGCCCTTCATCCAGTAGATCTGATATCTCCCTGCCTCAGGCTTCCACTCGCCTTCGCCCTCTCCTGCCTTAGCAATGAAAGCATTGGGCTGTCTTACAAATGCGCCTCTCTCATCAATCTCATTTTTAACTTCGCTTGGTCTTGGTGGAACACCCACCTCTTCTGCGAACTTTGCTGCAAGTTCATCTGTGTATCCGTCTGTAGGTACTCCTGCCTGTGTCTTTTTCCTGTGTTCCTCTAAGCTGCATGCGTTTCCCATTTTTTCTCTCCTCCTGATATGATGATCAAATAATGTAATCCGGCTGGTTCATTAAATTCATTTTTGCAAAGAAGTCTTTTGTTCTCTGATTCTTAGGATGCTCAAAGACATCTGTCGGTGTTCCGTCTTCCACGATGTGTCCCTTATCAAGGAAAATAACTCTGTTTGATACGTTCCTTACAAAGCTCATCTCGTGGGATACAAGAAGCATCGTATAGCCCTTACCTGCAATCTCTTTTATAACATCCAGAACCTCCCCAACAAGTTCGGGATCAAGAGCTGATGTAGGCTCGTCCAAAAGAAGGAGTCTCGGCTTCATAGCCAGTGCCCTTGCTATTGCAACTCTCTGCTGCTGTCCGCCTGACATGTGCTTTGGATAGTGATTTGCCCAGGCTGTCATTCCAACCTTTGCAAGTTCCTCAAGCGCTATCTTTCTTGCCTCTTCCTTGGACAATTTCTTTACTACGATAAGACCTTCCATTACATTTTCCAGAGCTGTCTTTTTCTCGAAGAGATTGAATCTCTGGAATACCATTCCTGTGTTCTGCCTTATCTCGTTTATGTCCTTCTTATTCTTTTTGGACAGGTCAATTGTCTTTTCCCCAAGGTTAATTGTGCCCTTCTCCGGGATCTCCAGCTGGTCTATGCAGCGAAGGAGTGTAGACTTACCTGTGCCCGAAGGTCCGATAATTCCTATTACGTCGCCCTCGTTGATGTTTAGGGAAACATCTTCAAGAACTATATTGTCGTGATATCTTTTTGAAAGTCCCTCTATCTGTATCATGCCTTTACCTCATCTTCCGGAATGTAGTTTGCCACCTGATCCGGTATGGCAATCTTCTTCTCTGCTGCCTTTAACAACTGTTCAATGATGATAGTGATCACCCAGTAAATGATGGCAAGAGATACATACACTTCAAAGTATCTGTATGTTCTTCCGCCGAGGATCTTGCCCTGGGCTGTCATCTCAACCACTGCACAGGTGAAGGCCAGTGATGTTCCTTTTATTACTGAGATAAAGGAATTTCCGAGGGATGGAAGTGCAACTGTGATTGCCTCGGGAAGGATGATCCTTCGAAGTGCCTGAAGGTATGTCATTCCCAGCGCACTTGCTGCTTCAATCTGTCCCTCTCCCACAGATAAAAGAGCTGCTCTGATGAACTCTGCATTGTAGGCTGACTGGTTTATTCCAAGAGCGATAACCGCGTATACAAAACCTGAAACCTCAGCCACCTTGAAGTCCGTTCCGTTCTTGGCATTGAACCACTTAAAGAACATCGGGATTCCGAAGTATGCGATGTAGAGCTGCACCAGTATCGGTGTTCCTCTGATCAGTGATATAAAGAATGTTGCGATGTGCTTAAGGACCGGAACCTGACGGATCTTGATGATCGCAAGTATAAGTCCCAGGATAATTCCTATAAGCATGGATATCACCGACAGCTCTAATGTAACCGGAAGGTATCTTAGAAGATCCGGTATTTGAGTAAATACCAATTTGAAATCAAATAGATTAGCCATGTTTTTCATCTCCGTCATCGTTTTTTGTTATTTGCATTATGATTTACAATGACAGAGATGTAAAAGACACTATTCTTATAGGACGTTATAAGTTTTACTTAATCTCTGCAAGATGCCCGTTTTTATCGAACTTTAAGGTGTTATTGTCGGTGTGCATCCTGAGTTTAAAAAAGTTAAGAAACGTATTTTTCGACAAGAACACAAGAGAATCCCAGATCGTTTTTCTTTGGCGTATAGTCCTTTGGAATCTGATCTTCGCTATCAACAACAATTTCTTCATAGGCTCTCGGATTTACCTTTGGAACCAGCTTGTAGCCAAGCTTTTCATAAAATCCCTGAGCTCTGTCCTGGCTATTAATGACAATCTTTGAAACGCCAAATTCACGTATCCATTCCTCTGCCTCATCGATAAGTCTGCTGCCTGCACCGTTTTTCTGATACTGCCTTGTAACACAGACTCTGCCTATTTTACCAACGCCATCGAAGGGAAAAGAAATCTTACATCCCGCTACGGGCTTGTTGTCCTCAATAAGTACAACCGCTTTGTAGTCGTCATCAATTGGCTCATCGTGAGAATATTCTGCAACGATGGGGATGTTCTGTCCGAAAACAAATGCATCTGTCCTTGCATAATCATAGGCTTCAAAAAGCCACTTGGGTGAATCTTTTGTAACTCTGAATGCTTCCATGCTCTCATCCCTTCTTTCTGTATTTATTGGTCGGATCTTTGCTAAGTTTTTCTCTTCCGTGAGGCTCTTTCCAAATTGAGAGGTCAGGTCCTGCAGGAAGGATATTGAGCGGATTGGTCTCAAGGCAGCACAGATGATAGTGCTTCTTTATCGCGTCAAAATCCGTATTTCCTCCAAAGGCTTTTTCCTCATAAAGATCTCTTGCGTATCCCCAAAGATTCGGATAGTCCTTCAGCATCTTCTTATTTACTCTAAAGCCGTTGAAGTATGCCACATCAAATCTTGCAAGAGTGACATAGAGTCTTACGTCGGACTCTGTTATGTAGTCGCCAAAGAGAAATCTCTTTTCCGAAAGTCTCTCCTCAAGCTTGTCAAAGGCGTTAAATACAAGGTGAAATGCATCCTCATAGGCCTCCTGACTCTTTGCAAAGCCTGCCTTGTACACTCCGTTATTCACATCATGGAAGATAAAAGCGTTGAGCTCATCTATCTGATCTCTAAGTTCTTCCGGATATAGATCCGGTGCGCCTTCTTTGTGGAACTTATCCCATTTTGTTTCAAAGTACAAAGTGAGATTAAAGTAATCGTTGTTTACAACCTTGCCTGTTGTAACATCGACAAGCGCCGGAACAGTGAATCTTCCGTCGTAGTCAGGGTCTGCCTTTTTATAGGCCTCTGAAAGGAGCTTGATGCCAAGAACCGGGTCTTTATCATCCTCATCCAGGGTAAAAGACCAGTCTGACCACGGAACGTCGGGCCTTATCGGGTCAAGTGTTCCAACCGAGATTACATCTTCAAGTCCCATGAGCTCTCTAACGATGATCGATCTGTTGGCCCAGGGACAAACAGGTGCCCACAGAAGTCTGTATCTGCCTGCTTCTACAGGAAGCTCTCCCTCTCCGTCACCGAAAGGTGTTGTAAACCTGTTGGGCTGTCTTTCAAATTTTCCGTTCTGCTGTACTTCTTTATTTGTAACGTGATCTACTACTGCCACTTTTTTATCCCCCTCAAATCACAAGTTTTCCGAATTTCTCCGCTCTGTTATTTGGCTCTTCCCACACGCTGTTATCAGGTCCAAGCGGAAGTATGTTGTTGGGATTTTCCTCGGCACCAAGAAGGTAGCCTTTCTTTATTGCGTCAAAATCCGTTGCATTTTTAAATGCCGGGATAGAATATAGCTCTTTTGCATAATTCCAGAGATTCTCGTAGTCTCTGATGCGCTTCTTGTTGAGCCTGAAGCCAAAGTAGTAGGCTGTATCAAAGCGGGCAAGAGTTACATAGAGTCTGATATCGGAGTCGGTGAGTCTGTCTCCGAAGAGGAATCTGTTATCCTTAAGGTGGTCTTCTAGCCAGTCAAGTCTGTCAAATACAAGCTTATAGTTGAGCTCATACTGCTCCTGGGATCTGGCAAATCCGGCTTTGTAAACACCATTGTTGATCTCGTTAAAGAGGATCTCATTAAGAGCATCTATTCCGGTTCTGAGTTCCTGTGGATAAAGGTCAGGCGCACCCTCTTTCCAGAATGGTTTCCATACTGTCTCCCAGTAGTTGGTGAGCTTGTGATAATCGTTGTTAACAACCTTTCTCGTCTTAACATCAACTATTGTCGGAACTGTAGCTCTGCCCTGATATTCAGGATCTGTCTCAGCATAGATTTCCGGAAGATAGCGTATCCCAAGTACCGGATCAACTCCGCCTTCATCCAGTGAAAACTCCCAACCCTTATCGGTTCTTACAGGTGCAACTTTACCAACGCTTATAACGTCCTCTGTTATTCCAAGAAGGCCAAAGGCAATAACCTGTCTTGTGGCCCAGGGGCAGAGCGGAGTCCAGATGAGTCTATATCTGCCTTTTTCTACAGGGAGCTGTCCCTCTTCATTTCCGAAAGGCGTATCAAACCTGTTCTGCTGCCTTACAAAGGCTCCGTTATCAGCGATTTCTCTTTTAAGCTCAGATGAGGCAACATTGCCAAATCCTGAATTATTCTTGTTTTGTTCTTCAATCTTTTTTCTGTGTGCTGCAACTGAGCATGCAGCTGCTTCAAATTCCGGCATATCTACCTCCAACATTTATATGATTTCAGGTCCTCTGAATATCAGATGATAAGGATTTCTTTCATCCTCCAGTTCCAGAAAGGCCTGCTCTTTTTCTTTTACAATGTCTATTGAATTCCTGATTTCTTCTATACCTGAGAGCTTTTCGATATATCTTTTCAAATTCGGATAATCGGTAGCCTTGGCAAAGTTTAGCTTGCTAAGATTGTAGTAGATGTGATCGTGACGAAGAAGTATCTTGTAAAGCTCCTTATCTGCCTCACTTATCTCATCTCCCAGAAGAAATTCGGAATTACCGAGCCTGTCGTCGATACTTTCAAAGGCATCTTCCTCCAGATGAGCCCATCTCTCAAGCTCGTTCTGATAAGTTGCCTCTGCTGCCCTTTTAATTGGCTTAATGAGTGCATACTCAAGATATTCTTTTTCATGTTCCAAAGTGTCGTGGCTAAAAAGTCCATTGGCATTTTCCTCCAAAGTGAACTTGTGCTCAGGGTCTTTTGACAACTTCTCTCTTCCCGTTGGCGCAAGGAGCTGGCGATTGTCAGGGCCTGTTCCTATGAGGCCGTAGACGTTTCCGAGCTTAGCTCTCATGTGAGGAGAAAGCTGGTAGTGCTTCTTGATAAGCTCAAGCTTCGTATACTCATAGAAGCCCTTTGTCTGATAAACGTCTCTTGTGTATCCCCAAAGATTCGGGTAGTCCTGCAGTCTTTTCTTGTTGACGCCAAACACCAGGTGATAGTTGATGTGGAAGCGGATCAGGGCTACATAGAGATGAATATCGGAAAGTGTGATGTAATCACCGTTTATAAATCTCCTATCCTTCAGCCTCTCTTCCAGCGTATCTAAAGTCTTGAAGTAGTTTTCAAAAGACTCATCGAAGGTCTCCTGGTCTCTTGCAAAGCCACATCCATAGGCGTCTACTTTCTTGTTGATAAAATCGCTCCACTCGTCTATTTCTTCGCGAAGCGCTTCGGGATAAAGATCCGGCGCATTCTCTTTGTGGAATTTTTTCCAATCAAGAACAAAGTATTTGGGAATGTTTACAGGATCATTTTGAACAATCGCTCCTGTTGTAACATCTGCAATTGCAGGGACTGTGGACCTCCCGGTAAAAGTTGGATCTCCTTTTAAGTACGCGTCATCGAGATAATGGATTTTCAGGACAGGATCAACTTCTCCAAGATCCTCTGAGAACACCCATCCTCTCGGGTCTCTGAGTATGCCGGTTTCACCAATGCTGATAACTCTGTCAAGGCCAAGAAGGCGCAGTGTAATGACTGCCTTATTCGAATGCGGACATCCCGGCATCCAGATCAGTCTGTATCTGTCTGCCTCCACAGGTAGTTTGTCTTCTCCGTCCCCAAACAACTTATCAAAGACAAATTTCCTTCCCTCAACCTTTCCCGTTGTCTTATTTATCTGCTTTTTGAATGTATTCTCAAACAGCTCCACTGTCTGAAACGGCACTATATATGACATACCTGCCTCCCCTTTATACCTCGATCCTTGAATCAGGATTTTTCCATGTAGGTCCCTTCATGTCAGATCTGTCTTTTTCATCCTCAAATCTGTAATCCTTGGGAAGGAAGAATCCTGCATTTTCAAGCCAGCCAAGCTCTTCCTCAGTTGCATCAAAAAGTTCCAGCGCTGTCTTGGCTCTTCTAAAGCCGAACTTCTCATACATCTCCACTGTATGCGGATGTGTATAAAGAATTACATTCTGGCCCTTTAGCTGCTCCAGGAGCTTACCTATAAGCTGTCTTCCGATTCCTTTTCCCTGATATTCTTCATCAAGAGCAACGTTGTAAACAGCCGCCTGGAAGAGTCCGTCAGATAGTGCCCTTGCAACTCCTACTATGCGTTCGCCGTCGTATACAAATACGACGGCGTAGCTGTTCTCAAAGACAATCTGTTGCTCTTTTGCAGAATGATCGGAGAGGTGAGATTTCCTAAGCACCTCAGCAACCTCTTCCCAATTGATATTCTCTTTTGTTGTCTTATAAGTAATATTCATAATTTAGTTTGTCTTTCCTGCGTTAAGGATTTCATCTTCAGGTGACTGGTCAACTCCGCCAAAGAACTGCTCTGAGAGTTTCTTTAATGTTCCGTCGGCTTTGAGCTGCTTGATTGCTTCATCAATCTTATCTCTGAGTTCTGTCTCATCCTTAGGAAGAATGTAGTATGCATAGAGGTTATCAGCGATGAGCTTTACTTCATCCTCAGGAATGTTTGATTTGTCGATATCAAATCCGTACTCATCAACATAAGCTGTGTACATAGGACCATCAATGATTCCGAATGATGTTGTTCCGTCCTGGATGTGCTGCAGCTCAACTGTTGTATCTGCCTCTGTGTATGTAATGTTGATCTGTGCATCAGGATTCAGCTCATTCCAATGCTCGATTGCATTTGTAACTGATACACCTGCACCACCTTCGAATGAAAGTCCTGCTGCATCTGCAAGAGATGTGATAGGTGTCTGGTCCTTACCATAGACAAATACGTAGCTTACCTTGTCATAAGGAAGTGAGTAGAGATATGAGCTTGCTCTCTCTTCGTTGTATGAGAAGTTGTTAACACCGATCTGGTAGTTACCTGCGTTAAGTCCTGCAAATACTGAAGGGAAATCTGTAACTTCAATCTCAAGATCATATTCAGGAATAATATCGAATACTGCTTTCAAAACTTCGATGTCATAACCTGTAGGCTGATCATCTTCGCCAACATATACGTAAGGCTTAGGTCCGCCACCTGTTGCAGCTTTGATGGTCTTAACTTCTACAGCCTGTGCCTGATCTGCTGTTTCTGTGCTTTCTGTCTTTTCTGCTGCTTCCTCTGCCTTTGTCTCAGTTGCATTTGCACTAGCTGTAGCAGCCTCTCCGCAACCTGTAAGTGATCCAATGACTAATGCTGTAACTAAAACTGTAGCAATGAGATTCTTTTTCATATTTTTGTCCTCCTCAAAACTTAATCAAATTTGTTATTTAGGATTATGCTTTAGCCCGGCTCCTTTGTAAAAGACATGGTTCTTATAGCGGGTTATAAGTTTTGCTTATCCCCTCCAAGACTCTGGTTCCTCCATGCCCACTACCATTTACCTGTCAAAGCGCCTGTATTTTTCCTCCCTGCCATAAAATAAAGCTTGAAAAAAGGTTGCGCTCAAGCATTTTACCTGTCAAAGCATCCACTTCCTTTCTCCCTGCCATAAAAATCATCCAGAAATCAGGTTGAGCTCAAGCGTATTACATGTCAAAAAGCCCCAAACGCCCCTTCCTGCCACAAACTCATCCAGCACCTTTCTGAAATCTGTGGCAAATCCGCCCCATATCGTCCTCGGGACATAAAAAAAGCTTGCACAAGACGTTACTCCCTCCGAAAATCTGTGGCAAATCCCTGCCTTATCACTCCCGGGACATGAAAAAAGCTTGCACAAGGAGCTACTCCCTCCGAAAATCTGTGGCAAACTCCTACCATATCGACTCCGGGACATGAAAAAAGCTTGCACAAGGCGTTATTCACTCCGAAAATATGTGGCAAATCCGTACCATATCGTTCCCGGGACATGAGAAAAGCCCCGGCTAGCCGATCCCCCAACATCCCTGCCCCGCTTAGTGACCAATACGCGCAAAAAAAAGAAGGAGGCAAGGGACAGTACGCTGAGCTCTGTGCTCGGGCAGCCCTTGCCGCCTTCTTTATTTGTGCTACAATTCATTTTCTGCGGGGCAGAGATGTTATGCTCTCCTCATAACTTATACCTATTCTCCCCAAACGCCAGTTTCTCAAAATCCGCCGCAGGTACCGGCTTCGAGAAGTAGTATCCCTGGACCATCTCGCACCCGTGCTCTTTCAGGAATTCAAGCTGGTCGCCGTTCTCTACACCTTCGGCTACTACCATGAGCTTTAAGCTCTTGGCGATGTCGAGAATCAGCTCGATCATGCGGATGTCTTTCTCCTTGCGCTCCTCGGGTTTTTCTATCTTGTCGATGAAGCTCTTATCGAGCTTCAAGATATCAACAGGCATTCTGGAGAGCATATTCAGCGATGAATAGCCTGTTCCGAAGTCATCCATCTCTATGATGTAGCCGCGGCTCCTTAAGTCTCCGACTACGCCGATGATCTGCTCGGCGTCATCCGTGTATGCTGACTCCGTAACCTCCAGATGGAGCGCAGCTCTTGTAATGCCATTCCGTTCAATGATCTCATCAATATTCTTGATCAGATCCGGCTCGAAGATATCAATTCTGGAAAGGTTAACGGAAACAGGAATTGCTATGCCATATTTCTCTTTCCACTCACCTATCTGCCTTGCAGTTTCATTCCAGACATATTTATCGATCTGTCCAATCTGTCCGTTTCTCTCAAAGAGATTTATGAAAGTTCCGGGAGGTATCATGCCCAGATCATGGTGGTTCCATCTTACCAGAGCCTCTGCGCTCTGCAGAATAGGCGGATCTGCCTGAACATTATATTTGGGCTGATAGAAAACAACAAATTCATGTTGTTCCAGCGCGTACTTAAGGTCGTTAGTCAGCTTCTGTTCGAGGATTTCTCTTTTCCTCATCTCCTCATTAAAGACCATCATCCTGTCATGATGTCCGCCTCTTACCATGCTGCTGGCGGTCCTTGCCCTGTCAAAGAGTTCAATCGGACCAAGATCCGGCTGATAGGGCATAACACCCATCCTGATGCGTATGCTTACATTTTCGGAAAAGACATCCACAGCCCTCTGAAGTCTTTCATAAATTCCCTTGTAATCATCAGTGTGCAGACAGTAAATATAGAATCTGTCGGCTGTGGATCTGCAGGCGATTCCATCATTCTCACCTACATAAGCCTTGACCTCTTCGCCAAGTGCGAGCAGGACTTTATCACCGAAATCCCAGCCATAAATAGCATTTACTACATGAAACTGTTCGATGTTTACTGCAATTGCATCAAGCTTATAATCAGGATTTTCATTGTGCATTCTGTTTGCATATTCAAAGAAATAGTTCCTGGTATATAGCTTGGTCAAAGGATCCAGCTCTGTAGCATCGATAAGTTTCTGCCTATCCAAAGCCTTTCTATCCGAGCGGACCTTTGCCACCGTAAGAAGAAGCATGATAAACAGGATGGCTGCTGCCACAGCCAGGAATGACGCGGCATTGTCCTGAAGGTAATCTTCAAATGTGACTTTATCGGTAGAACTTGCATATCGTGACAGGTTGGTCTTAGTTTCACTTGAATCTGTGAGAACAACCAGTTTATTCATGATCGAATAAAGCTCACTGTTTCCTTTTTTCACCGCAAAGGCAAATTCCATGTTCTGTCCCGTTGCCAGGAGGGATAGCTTGTAGCGCCTTCTAAGTCTGTCAACCAGCGTTATTCGATAGCTGTTTACGAATGTACAGTCCACATCTCCCGTATAGACAGCTCTGTAGCACGCTTCAAGTGTCGGCTCAAATACGATTTCCCAGTCAGGATAATTGTCTTTTACAAAGACTTCATAATTGACGCTTCCTGACAGAATTGCAGCTTTAACATTCTCATCAGTAAAGATATCTTTAGTATTTCCGGGCTTTACAACGGCAAATATCTCGGATTCCATCAAAGATTCCGTGCTAAGCAGTCCCATATTCTCAGCATCTGACGGACTTATATTAATTGGAGCTGCAACATCTATTTCTCCGTTTTGCAGAGCTGATAGACAACCCTGTGCAGTAGCGTAAGGCACTGTCTCAAATTCTATCTCAGTATCCCTGACCTTATCAGGCACAAGTGTCAGGAAGTCTCCCAACGCGCCTGCCAAAACGCCTCTCTCATCAGATGAGAATGGCATGTAGTTATTTCTGTAGCCCACCCTGATCTTTCCATGTTCGGAGAGCCAGGCGATTTCTTTTGCCGTAAGATATGTATTGGTCTTTGCTGACCAGATATACTTCTGAAGGAGCTTCTGGTTGTAATACGGGTTCTCGTTCTGGATCTTTGCCATGGCTGAGTTCAGCTCTTTTATAAGATCCGTACGACCTCTGGTCACGGCAAAAAAGCTCTCGGATGAGCCAACTGAACATACAGGCATGCATCCTTCCCTGTTGCCGTAGGATTCCACGGTTACATAGGCGTCTATTTCGCCTTTTTTCAGCATCTCAAAGCTCTCGTCTACAGATGCGTCCATGAGTTCCAAAAGGTCAATCTTGATACCTACATTCTCAGCCCACTTCTTGATATATTCGGCCTGCATACTGTCTTTATCAGCTGCAAATACTTTTCCGTTAAATGTATTTATATCTTCAAGACTCATTTTGTCGTTTCCGGCTTTGATGAAGATATAGTATGTCTCCGATGTCATCGGAATCCTGGAATAAAGAATGTCCTCTGCTCTCTCCTTTGTGTAGGAGACATCGCTGAGCATGTCAATCTCGCCGTTTCTTAGCATCTGCAATAGTTCAGGCCAGGTTCCTTCGACATATTCGTATGTCCATCCGGTATAGGCTGCAATCTTTTGCTGATAATCATAGGCAAGACCGGAGCGCCTTCCGAGCTGATCCATATGGCAATAGGTCGATTCAAACCAGCCAACGCGGACTATCTTTTCCTCGCCGGCATTTACTTTTGCCGTAAAAGACATAAAGACAGTTCCGATCAGAATAACTGCAAGCAAAGCAATCGCAGTCATCCGAAGGACCTGCCTTATAAGAATACTTCTATGTAATTTGTGACTCTGATTCAGTTTGTGAATATTCATACTCACCTATAGCTAAAGGAAAGTGCACATTATTACATTCTAATTTTAACATAATAGTGTGAAGTAAATTATTAAACGTCCATAAACATTACGCAAACATTACATAACATTGACTTTCGAAAAATATTTATTGTTTTACAATAAATTTATATTGCAATTCAAAAAAAGACGTGTTATAAACAAAATATACAAGTACTTGGAGGATAACATGGATAACAAATTGAATATTTTCGTTAAGACTATCTTGGATATGTGCTTCTACTTTGGACTGTTGGCAGTTGCATCTGTCCCCTTCACCTTGAGATACTCAGTTCAGATGACGATCCGAACCCTGGGTGAGCAGACAGAATACGCAGCCATAGCAGATCACTTCTGGTATGCAGTGGTTTCGATCATGGCTGTAGGAGTCTTCACACTCCTTATACTGTTTGAACTCAGAAAGATGATGAAGACAGTAATCGATGATAACTGTTTTGTGGAAGCCAACGTTAAGAGCCTATACCGAATGGGCACTTACGCGTTTGTCATCGCAGGCATCAAGATCTTTAGATGCTTTGTATATTTCACCACCGCTGCAGTGGTTATCGCCGGTGTATTTCTTTTTGCAGGACTCTTTAGCAAGGTTCTTGCAAGAGTCTTTGACAGGGCAGTGAAATACAAGCAGGAAAATGATTTAACCATTTAACGGGGCAGGTGAAAGATATGATCGTAATAAACTTAGATGTCATGATGGCTAAGAGAAAGATGGGCCTTACGGAACTGGCCGGCAAAGTCGGTATAACCCTGGCCAATTTATCCATCCTCAAAAACAACAAAGCAAAAGCCGTAAGGCTTGAGACCCTTGATGCAATATGCAAGGCACTTGAATGTCAGCCGGGAGATATCCTGGAATATGTTGACGAAGAGGAGAAATAAGTATGGATACCAATAATCAGTCATCACAGTATAACTATAATCAGCAGCCGGTAGCTCCACAGCCGGTTAACCCACAGGTAGCCGGTTCGCAAATGGGGAACGTGGTTCAGATGCAGCCCGTGCCAAGAGGAAACGCAGAACACTTTAAGAAGTACGGACTATTATCCGTAGTCTTCGGCCTTATCTACGGATTCTGCCTTTACAACAACCACTCAAGCATCACCTACCCAATATTCATGGTCTGCGCTCTTGTTATTTTGAAACTCATAAGAGCCAGGGATGGCTTATCCCTTATAACAGACTGCAATGGTAAAAGAGCTTTAGGAGTCTTTTACGTAGTTTCCCTATTGCTACTCTCAGTGCACAGATGCCTTACAACCAGTCTTGCCCTGAACTTCCTTGAGCGATGCGCGATCTTCCTGCTGCTCTTTAGCTACATCATTTATCTCTACGCAGACACAACAGGATTTGATATAGGCGCATGGGTGATCAGCTTAATCATCACTTTTATTAAGCCTCTTGAGCATCTTCCAAGCCCTGTTTCAGATTACAAAGCTCTTAGGAGATCCAGAGCATCCGAAGAGATCAGCGACAGGAAGAAAACCGTAAACGCTGTGCTTTTGGGCCTTGCAATTACTATCCCGCTTCTGCTTGTGATTCTGCCGCTCCTTGCTTCTGCGGATGCAGTATTCGAGCACATGCTCGATGGCCTCTTTAAGGATATTGATATTCCGGAGTATATCTTCCATTCAGTAATGATGCTCTGCACTGCCATAGTCGGATTTTGGTGTGCTTATACCATTATCACCTCCATGGTAAAACAGGAACTTAAGGTAAAAGCCAGAGGTGAGGGCAAGACAAATCCGGTTATAGCCATCACCTTTACAAGCATTATCGGACTTGTTTACATCCTGTTCTGCGCAATCCAGCTCCTGTACCTTTTCAGTGGAAAGATGGCTCTTCCGGCAGGCTATACCTACGCAGAGTATGCACATGAGGGATTCTATCAGCTGCTTGCTGTATGCGTTTTAAACATTGTAATGGTTTCGATCTGTCAGGCATTCTTTAAAAACTCCAAGGTTTTAAAGGCTCTTTTGACAATAATCGCTGCCTGCACTTACATCATGATCGCATCATCGGCTTACAGAATGATCATGTACGTAAGGGTTTATCACCTGACCTTTTTAAGGCTCTTTGTACTCTGGTTTTTGGCAGTACTGTGCTTCTGGCTCTCGTTCCTTATCATCAGCATGTACGCAAGGAACTTCCCTGTATTTAAGGCATGCATGGTAGCCATTACCCTTGCATTCATCGCCTTCATCTACAGCAATCCCGATTACCGGATTGCAAAGTATGACCTTCAGGCAACTGCCAACAAGATTGATGAATATACTTCTGTTGCAGAATATATCGAGGACAGTCTGTCATTCGATGCCGTTCCTGCCATTAAAGATGATGCAGAAGTGCTTGCCCAATTCAAGAAGTATCATGATCATGAATTTGAGTACAAGGATTTTGTCGGCTTTAGAAGATTTAACATCTCCTACTACAGAGCTCAGAAGATACTTGGAAAATAAGTTTAGCGGACAAAAAAAAGCCGGGCGAATCTAAATCGCCCGGCTTTTATAAAGCCTTAATATATCAGTTGCTTGTGATATCAGCACCGAAGTACTTGTTTGAAATCTCTGCAAGAGTTCCGTCATCGCGAAGCTCTGAGATAGCCTGGTTAATTGCCTCTCTGAGAGAATCGTTGTCAGCGCCCTTTGCAAGAGGGATTGCGTACATAGTAACTTCATCATCCATAGCTGCAACCTTGAGTTCTGTGGTTCCTGTTGTCTTGAAGTAGTCCTGAGCTGAAGTGTTTGCATTGATTGTTGCATCAACTGTTCCGTTGAGAACCAGTGTCATTGTCTCGCCGATGGTGTCAACGTTTGAACATGTAGCGCCGTGCTCGATGCCCATTGCCTCGTAGGTTGAACCTGCTGAGTTAGCTGTTGTCTTGCCTGCAAGATCATCGAATGAGTTGATGTCATTGTTTGAAGCAAGGGTAACAACTACAGCGTGGTCATAAGCATAAGGATGTGTGAAATCGTATGTCTCCTTACGGTCATCTGTAACGTCAACGCCGTTTGCCATCATATCGAAGGTTCCGGTTGTAACACCTGTGAGGCCACCGTCGAATGCAACCTCCTGGAAATCAGGCTCTACACCGAGCTTCTTGGCAATTGCTGCTGCGATCTCTACATCAAAGCCCACAAGCTCATCTGTAGACTCATCGTGATAAGTAAACGGTGCCCAAACGCCCTCTGTAGCGATTGTGATCTTGCCTGCTGCCTTGATCCTTGCAAGGTGGTCACTTCCACCTGCAGACTCTGTGCTGCCACCGGCCTGTGCTCCACAACCTGCTACTGTAACGGCTGTAAGGACAGTCATCAGTAACATAGATAGTTTTTTTCTCATAATTTTTGCTCCTTATAAAACTTCTTTCCTTAAATTAGATTGCACAAAATTCATTTTGAATAATAATACATCAGTTTTTGGTCAAACGCAAGAACTCTTTTGTCCTATCCATCTTCGGATTCTCAAAGAACTCAGCACCCGTGCCTTCTTCCACCACTTTTCCGTCTGCCATGAATACCACTTTAGAGGATACTTCTTTTGCAAAAGAGATCTCGTGGGTCACCACTATCATGGTCATGCCCTCATGTGCAAGCTCCCTCATGACTTCCAGAACTTCCGCTGTAAGCTCGGGATCCAGCGCTGATGTAGGCTCATCGAAATAAATGATATCGGGGTCCGTTGCCAGGGCTCTTGCTATTGCAACTCTCTGCTGCTGACCGCCGGATAACTGGCTCGGATACTGCCCTGCATAATCTGCCATTCCGACTTTCCTCAGGACTTCAAGCGCCTTCTTTTCAGCTTCCTTTGCATGCACATGCCTTGCTGAAGTAAGGCCAAGCGTCACGTTGTGAAGAACCGTCTTGTTGGCAAAGAGGTTGTAGTTCTGGAACACAAAACCTGTCCTCTTTCTGATGGCTGAGATATCCTCTCTGGAAACCTTCGGAAGATGGTAGGTCTTTTCCCCAAAGACAAGTTCTCCCTCGTCGGCCTTCTCAAGGAAATTTATGCAGCGAAGAAGCGTGGTCTTGCCTGAACCGGACGGTCCAAGGATCGATACCACATCGCCCTTTTCAACAGTGAGGTCGACGCCCATAAGGACTTCGGTGGCGTCGAACTTTTTATGTAAATTTTTAACTTCAAGTAATGCCATAAATACCTCTTATCACTTTCTGACTCCGTAGCTTCCAAGGATCTTTTCGCCCTTCTTCTGCACGAAGGTAAGCACCGTACAGAACAAAAGGTATACGATTGCAACCTCGATGTAGAGAGGCAGATAGTTGTAGGACTGTCCTGCGATCTGCTTGGTCCTTGTAAACATCTCGACAACGGTGATGCTTGAAGCAAGAGATGTGTCTTTTACCATGCTGATAAGCGCGTTAAACAGGGACGGGAATGCTGTCCTGAAGGACTGCGGAAGAATGATGTGCCACATGATCTGCATAAAGTTCATACCGACGCAGTAACCGGCTTCAAGCTGTCCTGCCGGAACTGCCTCCATTGCAGCCCTCATGGTCTCTGCGCTGTAGGCTCCCTCGTTTATGGTGAACACGATAACTGCCATAACAAAGGGGTTTGCGTGTATTCCGATAAGCGGAAGTCCGTAGAATGCCACCATGAGCTGAACCAGGAGTGGCGTTCCTCTTATGACCCAGATATAAAATCTGCAGATCTGCTTAAGGACCGGCACCTCAGCAAACTGAACCATCGCCACAAGCACCGCCAGGACCGTTGAGAGGATAAAGGCGATGATTGCCAGTGGCAGTGTGACTTTGAGTCCGAATTCCAATATTTTGGGAAAAGAGCTGATGAGCAGCTCCATTGTCTTTTGACTAATCATTAAACTTTCTAAGCTCCGTATATGCCATAGGTACGGCAATTAGTAGTGATAGAACATCTGCGCAGGCCTGAGCCATCTCAACGCCCTGAATTCCAAGAAACTGCGGAAGGATCAGGATCAGCGGGATAAAGCAAAAGCCGTTTCTTGCTGATGCTGTGATCGATGCCTTGAAGCCCTTTCCGATGGACTGAAGCATCATGTTGCTGATAACAATTGCGCCCGAGAGCGGTGTTGACATGCACATGTAGCGCAGTGCCGTGGTTCCGACTTCTTTGGCGTACTGCAGGGTCTGAGCCGAATCAAGGTCGGCTGCTGCCTTTTCTCTGAAGAACAGGCTGATGATCTGCGGCGCGAATCTGTAGAATATGGCGCCGATGATGATCAGGAATATGGTTGAATACTTAACGCAGAACCAGAAGCCCTCTTTTACCCTCTTGGTAAGGCCTGCGCCGTAGTTGAAGGAACAAACCGGCTGATAGCCCTGGCCGAATCCGATGAGCGCTGAGCCCATCATCAGCATAAGTCTTCCGGCAACGCTCATTCCGGCAATGGCTGCATCTCCGCCAATGGCTCCGGCTGTACGATTGAGGAGCAGTGTTGAAATAGCTGCAAGTCCCTGACGGAAAAGAGATGGTGCACCTCCGTTTATTACTTCAAGGAGATAATGCCAGTTGAGCTTGACGTTACTGATGCTCATTCTGATGTTCTCTCCCTTGCTGGTTCCGATGAACAGTACGATAAAGCTTGTGAGCTGGCCCATGACTGTTGCGATGGCTGCGCCTCTTACCTGCATGTGGAAAACCAGGATAAGAAGCGGGTCAAGAACCATGTTCATAACTGCGCCTGACATAAGGCCTATCATGGCGTAGACAGCGCTTCCCTGGAAACGGAGCTGGTTGTTTATGACGAACTGAGCCATCATAAAGGGCGCTCCGAAAAGGATTATCCTCATGTAGTCTATGGTGAACTGCATTGTTGTGTCCGTAGCTCCGAGGAAATGAGCTATTGGAGCTGCGAAGATATTTCCTACAATTGCGAAGATGACTCCGACGATTGCCGCCATGGCAAAGCCGGTGGATGCCATCTCATTAGCTTCCTTGTGATTTCCTGCTCCAAGCATTCTGGAGAGGTAATTGCCTGAGCCGTGTCCGAAGAAAAACCCAAAGGCCTGGATTATGGCCATTACCGTGAACACAAGGCCAACTGATGCTGTGGCTGCAGTATTTACCGCGGGGTTATCGGATACTCTCGCCACAAAGAATGTATCCGCAGTGTTATAGATTGCTGTCACCAGCATACTGATGATTGTTGGTACCGATAGCGATAAGATAAGCTTCGGAACCGGCGTGGTTGTGAGATATTCACGCCTGTCTCTTGGTTGTTTCATTTATCTTTAGCATTCCTTTTGCACAATTTGTTTGTATGTAATCTATGGTATCACACCTGTCAAGTCTTTGAGTCCCCGGTGACACATATCAATCTTCTTTCAATGCGTCGAACTTGGCTTTCATGGTAGGATTGTTCCTGGTGAGCTTTTTGACGCTTACATCCTCAACCTTGCTGGTAGCAATTCTCAGCTGATTATCAGAGCCCTGGAGCTCTTTCTTTACCTTCTCAAGGTGCTGTATTGTCTTGTCTATCTCATCAATAGCTTTGTCAAAGTGACTGTGTGCAAGCTCATAGTTTCTGCCAAAGTCATCCTTGAACTTCATAAGAGAATCCTCGAAGTTTGAGATGTCGATGTCCTGATTGCGCACCATTGCAAGCTCCTGCTTGTAAGTAAGCGCATTTATGGCTGCGTTCCTAAGGAGCGTTATCATAGGAATAAAGCACTGTGGACGAACCACGTACATCTTGTCATACTTGTAGGAAACATCAACGATTCCTGCATTGTAGAGCTCAGAATCACTCTCGAGGAGGGATACAAGTACCGCGTATTCACAGTTTTTTTCCTTCCTGTCCTTATCAAGCTCCTTGAAGAAATCCTCGTTCTTGTGCTTGGATGCTGTCTCGTCCATCTCATTCTTCATCTCAAACATGATGGAGATGATCTCGACGCCGTTATCGTCCGTTTCGCGGTAGATGTAGTCGCCTTTACTTCCGCTTCTTATGTCATTGTCTTTTTCAAAATATGCATTTCTGAAGGCAGTTGCCCTGAGCTGATTGAACTGGATCTCGCAGTGCTGCTCCAGGGTCTCGCCCACCATCTTAGTGGACATCTTGGTCTTTAAGTCCTTGTAGAACTCAACTTCCTTCTCCTTTTGTTCAAGCAGAACCTTACCTCGGTCCTTCTCCTGCTGAAGCTGATTTTCAAGATCATGGGCCTTCTCGGAGAGTTCAAGCTCCGTTTCGTGAGCTTTCCTGGTCAGCTCATCGAGCCTTGCCTGCTTCTCATCCTCAACCTTCTTGACCGCCTCCATTACAGCGAGCTTCTGCCTGTCGTCACTGCTCTGCATTTCAAGAGACAGCTTGGTGTTCTTCTCCTGCTCTTTTCTCAGAAGTTCCTTGAGTTTGTCTGCTTCTGAAGCTTTCTCTTCCTTCAGCTTCTCGATCTCTTTGGTCTTTTCTTCTTTTAGCTTGTTTATCTCTTCTTCGTACTGCTGCCTGGTCTTCAGTACTACTTTATCTTCAATTGATTCCAGCTCCTTGGCATGCACTTCATTAAGGTGCCTCTGAAGCTCTTCCGTTCTTCTTGTCAGGTCTTTTTCAAATTCCTTATCCCTAATCTGCTGCACGATTGAGCTAAGCTCTGTATCATCTACCGTAAATGCCTGTCCACAATGTGGGCACTTAAGTTCTGCCATAGTTATTTCCCCCTGTTATATAGTTTGATTACCCATTGGATAATTATAACATGTTCCGCTACCTCTTTGGTGAGTCACCGGGGACGTTTCAGTTTGACTCATTTTGAGTCAAACTGAAACGTCCCCGGTGACTCACTTTACGTATTGGATAATTATTCATGTTATAATATAAAAAACACTAATGTATTTCTTATCGTACAGGTCACACTTTACTCTTACCCGGAGGATACGACTATGATGATGAAGATTCCTGCAGGCACCGTAATTATTCAGGAAGGTGAATCCAACATGGATATGTACAAGATCATATCCGGTCACGCAGAGATATACACGGGGTATGGTACTGAATACGAATCCATTCTGGCCATCAAATCCAAGGATGATTATTTTGGAGAGATGGGTCTTTTTACAGGCGGAAAGCCTGCTGTTTACACGGTTGTTGCCTACTCGGATCTTTTGCTTATGCGGATCACAGAAGCTGATATAGATGAATTCATCCTGAAAAACCATGTAGACGTCTACAAGATAATGAAGCATTTTGCTGAAACCATGTACAGCATGAAATTTGGCATGGACATGGTCATGGAGGACAGGACACTTTCCAGCAACAATGCTCGTCTTAAAAAATTCTCAGGCTTTTATACAAAAATGTTTGCACAATATAACGCATCAATGATGATGGATCCAATGGCACACTTTAACCAAAAGGCATAATGATTTTTCAGGAGGAAATGGCTATGGTATATAGAGATTTTCAGGGAATAAGGCTTTCAGGTCTCGGTTTTGGCGCGATGAGACTTCCCGTAATAGATGGTGATGATGGCAACATTGATAAGCCAAAGGCTTTTGAGCTGGTAGACAAAGCCATGTCCGAAGGCATCAATTATTATGACACTGCCTGGGGCTACCACAATGGTAATTCCGAGATTGTCATGGGCGAAGCCCTCGCCAAGTATCCGAGGGAGAGCTTTTATATCGCCACCAAGTTCCCCGGCTATGACCTTTCAAACATGCCCAAGGTAAAAGAAATATTTGAAAAGCAGCTGGAAAAGACCGGCATGGAATACTTTGATTTCTATCTCTTCCACAATGTCTGCGAAATGAATATCAATCAGTACCTGGATCCCAAGTTTGGCATTTTCAATTATCTGATGGAACAGAAAAAGAATGGCAGGATTAAGCATCTTGGTTTTTCCTGTCACGGTGAAATGGAGACGCTAAAGCGCTTTATTGATGCCTATGGTGAGCACATGGAATTCTGCCAGATTCAGCTCAATTATCTTGACTGGAAGTTCCAGGATGCCAAGGCTAAGGTAGATCTTTTAAATGAAAAAGGAATTCCCGTTTGGGTTATGGAGCCCCTCCGCGGAGGTAAGCTGGCCAAACTCGACGACAAGTTTGAAACCGAGCTAAAAGAGCTAAGACCCGATGAAGCAATTCCTGCCTGGGCCTTCAGGTTCCTTCAGAGCACAAAAGGTGTAACCATGGTGCTCTCAGGCATGTCTAACATGCAGCAGCTTGAGGATAACATTAAGACCTTCAAAGAAGATAAGCCCCTTAATGAAAAAGAAATGACGGCACTTATGTCAGTTGTCGACAGAATGCTTGAGAGGAAATCCATTCCCTGCACTGCCTGTCACTACTGCGTAAGCCACTGCCCACAGGGCCTTGATATACCACGTTTGATCTCTCTTTACAATGAACACTTTATTACAATTGAAGGCGGAGGATTCGACTTCATCGCACCCATGGCACTTTCAGCCATTCCCGATGAGAAGAGACCTTCATCCTGCCTCCACTGCCACAGCTGCGAGCAGGTTTGCCCTCAGCAGATAAAGATTTCCGACATGATGAGCGATTTCGTTTCTGAGATTGGATAAAATGAACCCTGGGGACGGAGTCAGTGGCTCATTTTCTGACAATTATTCCAAAAAGAAACTTCTTTCTGAAAATGAGCCACTGACTCCGTCCCCAGGGTTCAAAACGGCCAAGCAAGCACCCCAAAAAATAAAGCCTGAGGAATTGCTCCTCAGGCTTTTTCTTTATCTCTTATACATCGGAATAGTCTGCAGTTTGTGCAGGTTAAGTCTATGCAGTCTGTCGATCTTCTCTTTTATCTCCAGATTCTCAATCTCACCGGTCCTTACGTACTTATCCAGCATCGCATAAGTAAATCCAAGCTTGTCCTCATCTGACATTCCTGAAAGTCCGTCTGACGGAGTCTTGTGAATAAGCTCAGAAGGAAGTCCCAGCTCATCACCGATCTGAAGCATCTCGCAAACAAGGAAGTCAGAGCAGGGGCTGAAATCGCCTGCTGCGTCGCCGTACTTGGTTGAATAACCAACGTAGTCCTCGGAAGCATTACAGGTATTAGCCACACGTCCGCCCTCGGGAAGTGACTGCGCAATTGCATAGAGTGTAGTCATTCTAAGTCTTGGCGGAGTGTTGATGATGGCATCCTTACCGGGCTCAACGCCTGCTGCCTTAAGAGCATTCATCTCGCCCTCAAAAGCCTCAGCGATGTTGACGGTGTAATTCCTGATTCCCAGGAACTCAACAACCTTCTGTGAATCCGAGATGTCTTTTTGCTCGCCGTTAGGCATCATAACGCCCACCACGCGCTCTTTTCCAAGAGCCTTAACAAGGAGAGCTGCGACAATCGTTGAATCCTTGCCTCCGGAAATACCGATGACGGCACTAGCCTTCGGACCGTTATTCGAAAACCACTCCTGAATCCATGCAACAATATTTTCTATTTCTATTTTGGCATCAAAGCACCTCATTCTCCATCCTCCAATTTATGCATCTCTGAAGGTAATCAACGTAGTCAGGGTTCTTGCACATTCCCTTGCCTTCAACGTCGGAAACCTTAGCTACATCCTGTCCGTTGCAGGCTGTTGTCTTCATAACGATGTTGAGCGCAGGAACCTTGGTATCATTTGAAATGTAGGTTCCGATTCCGAAAGCAACCTTAGCTCTTCCTGCAAAATGTGCGTTGATGTCATTAGCACGCTTGAAATCAAGGCTGTCACTAAAGAGCAGTGTCTTTGTGGCAGGATCGATGCCAAGGCTCTCGTAGTGCCCTATCATCTTCTCGCCCCACTCGATCGGATCTCCTGAGTCATGTCTTACACCTGAGAAGAGAGTTGAGAATGTCAGCTGGAAGTCACGCAGGAAGCAGTCTGTAGTGATTGCATCCGTGAGTGCTGTTCCGTTTAAGATTCCGTACTCCTTTACCCAGTAGTCCAGTGCGTACCAGTTTGAGTAAGCCGGATTGTGCTTGTGATTGCCCTGTCCTACACACATGATCCACTCGTGGGCCATGGTTCCGACAGGTGTAACACCGTGCTTCTTGGCAAGAAGTACATTTGATGTTCCAACGAACTTAGAGCCTGTTCCGTCGAGCTTAGCTTCCTTTAACTTAAGTACTGCAAGCTCCTGAGCCTCAGCTGAGAGCCTTCTCCTTAAGCCGAACTCTGAGAATGCCCCGATCTTGTATGTTCCATCTGTTAAAAGAGCTATCTTCTCATCGAGCTTCTGCTCAAAGGATTCCATGAGCTCCTCATAGTCATAATTCATTCTGAAGTATACTTCGTTTACAATCGCAAGAGTAGGAATCTCGTACATTGAAGTGTTGAGCCATGTACCGTTGGTCTCGATTGAAAGTCCGCACTCTGCATCTGTTGTGATGGTGAAGTCCTCATATCTTGGGTGCCAAAGTCTAAGGAAATCAACGTAAGACTTCTTTATCCACTTAATGCTTGCAAGGTAATTGAGCTCATCCTCGGTGAAATTTAAGTCGCAGTAGAGATAAATCTGTCTCTTGATCTCGTCCACCATCTCGGTTGTGAACTTCACGTCCTTGTTACGGCATCTGAAAGTCCAGGTTGTTGTGTAATCGGGGAAGTTGTGATAGATTGCCTGTCCCATTGAAAATTTGTACAGGTCTGTTTCAAGTAAACTGTCAATAATTGGATTCATTGGATCCTCCTCTAATTTTCCTGTTTTAAGCAGGTAATTTCTAAATACAACATTTATGTCCTCTGACAGATCCATCGGGTTCTCGCGGATCTCAGTCCCGCTAACCTGCACAATGGTTCGATCCACCAGATTAAATGTATGATCAGGATAGATAGGCCCAAGCTTTTCCACATAGGAAGGTTCGCCTGTGTACCAGTTAAAGTGTGCGCTATCCGGGTCTATACCTGCGGATGAAAAGAGCTCTTTTCCCCAAGCAACCCAGTTCTCGTGAGTGAAGGTACCGTCAAGGCCAATCTTCTTGTCATCAATAATGGCAACGGTAACTCTTGGGTTGTCTCTGAACATCTCTCTGACAAGCTTATAACGCACCGTGAAAGGGAGGAAGTCTTTTCCCCTATCCTGCTGATAACCGCACACAGCGATGATCATCCTGTCATTCTCGTCTAAAGCTCTTTTCACAAGAGATTCATGTCCCTTATGAAACGGTATAAAGCACCCGAAAACTATTCCTATATTATCCATAGGTTATCTCCTTTGAAATCGCCGGCTCAATTATAACATTAGCCAAGAGCGTTTGCGATATCTGCGATAAGATCTTCCTTGTCCTCAAGACCGCAGCTCATTCTTACAAGTCCTGCAGGGATTCCTGCTTCAAGGAGCTGCTCATCGGTCATCTGTCTGTGTGTTGATGTTGCAGGATTCAGGCAGCATGTCCTTGCATCTGCAACGTGGGTCTCGATGGCTGCCAGTTTAAGCTTCTTCATGAAGCTCTCTGCCGCTGCTCTTCCGCCCTTAAGCTCGAAGGAAACAACTCCGCAACCGCCGTTTGGCATGTACTTCTTAGCCAGCTCGTAGTATGGATCAGACTCAAGTCCGGGATAGTTGACCTTGGCTACTTCCTCTCTTGTCTGAAGGAACTTTGCAACAGCAAGGCCGTTCTCAACGTGGCGAGGCATACGCACATGAAGTGACTCAAGACCAAGGTTTAAAAGAAATGCATTCTGAGGTGACTGTATGCAACCAAGGTCACGCATGAGCTGTGCTGTAGCCTTTGTGATGAATGCGCCGGCGTTTCCGAACTTCTCGGCATAAACAATTCCGTGGTAGGACTCATCAGGTGTTGTAAGTCCCGGGTATTTATCTGCATGAGCCATCCAGTCGAACTTGCCGGAATCAACGATAACTCCGCCAACTGCTGCTCCGTGGCCGTCCATGTACTTGGTGGTTGAATGTGTAACGATATCTGCGCCCCACTCGATAGGTCTGCAGTTTACAGGTGTCGGGAAGGTGTTGTCCACGATAAGCGGAACTCCGTGCCTGTGAGCTGCGTTTGCGAATCTCTCTATATCAAGAACTGTAAGCGCAGGGTTTGCGATGGTCTCACCGAACATTGCTCGTGTGTTGTCCTTAAATGCTGCATCCAGCTCCTCATCGGAAGCTGTAGGTGAAACGAATGTAACATCGATGCCCATCTTCTTCATGGTAACTTCGATGAGATTGAAGGTTCCGCCGTAGATGGATGAAGAAGCTACGATGTGACTTCCTGCCTCGCATATATTAAACAGGGCAAAAAAGTTTGCTGCCTGTCCCGAAGATGTCAGCATTGCTGCAGTTCCGCCCTCCATGGCAGCGATCTTGGCAGCCACATAATCATTGGTGGGGTTCTGAAGTCTTGTGTAGAAATATCCGGAAGCCTCAAGGTCAAAGAGCTTACCCATATCCTCGCTGGTGTCGTACTTAAAAGTAGTAGACTGAATGATCGGTATCTGCCTTGGCTCTCCGTTTCCGGGAGTGTATCCCGCCTGTACACATCTTGTTCCAATTCCCTGCTGACTCATTTTCAATTCCTCCAAAAGCTTTTTTAGATTCTACCTCACAGTATTATACTAATATTGCCCTCAAAAGTATAGCGCACGGGTCATACTCTTTTTATGCTTTTTTTAGACACATTGACGCAAAACCATAGTAAAATTATCATGTAAAGGTGTTTGCTTCTCTTAAAGGCGGCTGTGCTTATGTTCATGACCCTTAAAAGAACTAAAATACTCGGCTGGGGTATGGCCATCAGTTTCCTGATGATCCATATCCTGATGATCTGCGTCTTTTATAAGTGCGGCGTTACGCCTATGGTGATCTTTAACGCATTCAGCATTGTCTTTTACATCTTTATGCTCTTTGTTCTATATAAAGAGTGGTTCCCCTTCTTTGCAGTTGCCATATATCTGGAAGTTGCAGCCCACATGACCTGCTCTGTCATTCTTACCGGCTGGAACAGCGGATTTCAGATAACGCTTATAGGTATGAGCGTTCTTGCCCTTTATTCGGAATACACAGGAAGAGCCCTTAAGCTTAAGATTATCAGAATGATGCCTGCATGCATTCTCGGCATGTTTCTTTATCTTGGTTCTTACGTGTATCTTCAGTATCACCCGGCTCCATACTCCCTTCCTGCAAAAACTGAATTTGCACTCTCCCTCTTATGGGGCGTTATTGTATTTGTGATCATGCTGTTTGTCCTGCAGCTCCTGGTCTACATCGCAATCTCCTCCGAGAACCAGCTTGAATACCAGCTCTCCCACGACAAGCTCACAGGACTGCCCAATCGCTACTACCTATCCACTCAGTTTGAGAATGTTGAAAAAGAGAATTCGGACTACTGGATAGCCATCTCAGACATCGATAATTTTAAGAAGATAAACGACAACTACGGTCACAACTGCGGAGACTACGTACTCAAAACAATAGGTGAAATATTCGGAAAGAAAGATGTTCTTGTAGGTCGCTGGGGCGGGGAAGAATTTCTTTTCCTAAGGAAGATGGATAAAGACACTGATCCCTTCAAGTATGTTGATGACATAAGAAAAGAAATTGAACAGACCGACTTCAGTTATGAGGGTCAAAAGCTCGCTGTTACTATGACCTTCGGAATGTCATATTTCAGGGGAAGTGATGGACTCTACGGCGCCATCAGAGATGCGGATGAAAAGCTCTATGCCGGCAAGCACAGCGGCAAGAATAAGGTTGTGAATGTTATGAGCGGCGGAAGTGACAGCGCAACCTCCTATCAGGATCCGCTCACCAGGGTCAAGAACAAACCTGCTTATGAGAAGATGATCGAATCCCTGAACTGGGATATTCAAAATAAGACCGCTCAGTTCGGTATCGTTATAATTAAGCTCTTAGACGTTACCATGATAAATGAGAGATACGGGCACGATAAAGGAAACGACTACATCGTCGGTGCTTCCAAGATTATTTGCCAGATATTTGTGAACTCCCAGGTATTCAGGATCGGCGGAGATGACTTTGCGGTAGTTCTGACTAACAGGGATTATTATGACAGGGATAAGCTCTTTGAGGAGCTTAAAGACAGATATAAAGAAACTGCTGAGAATAGTACAGTATCAGCTTGGGAGCGGTACAATGTAAGCTGCCGGATGTCTGTTTATGCTGACGGCGATGAAAGTGTTGAAACTGTACTCAGTAAATGAGTCAAACTGAAACGTCCCCAGTGACTCAAAATGAGACAATCTGAAACGTCCCCGGTGACTCAAAAAAAGGAGTCAATGAGAACCGTCCCCATTGACTCCATTATTATTTAGAGAAGATGTGCTCTGAGCTCTTCTGGGCTCTGACTTGAAAGGTATGCAGGTGGAATGTCGAGCATTGTCTTGCAGCCCTTTGCGCCTTCGGCCTGGAGCTTGTATGCTGCTCTTGCAACAGCAACAAGAACGCTGGTTGTGAACTCAGGGTTTGAATCAAGCTTTAAGCTGTACTCGATGATGTGGTTGTGCTCCTTGTCAGCACCGGTCTTACCGCTTCTGAATACGAATCCGCCGTGAGCCATTCCGCTGTGGTTCTTAAGAAGCTCCTCTTCGCTGATAAAGTGAACTGTTGTGTCGTAATCAGCAAAGTAGTTGGGCATCTCCTTGATTTCTTTCTCAACAGCTGCTGCGTCTGCGCCTTCCTCAAGGACTACGAAGCACTCTCTTGTGTGCTTGTCTCTTGTGGTGAGCTCAGGGTTCTTGCCGCTTCTGACTGCCTCAAGTGCGCTTTCTACAGGGATTGTGTACTGCTTGGCATTCTTGACACCCTTAACTCGTCTGATGGCATCTGAGTGTCCCTGGGATACGCCCTTGCCCCAGAATGTATAGTCGTTACCGTCAGGAAGAATAGCATTTGAATATACTCTTGCAAGTGAGAACATTCCGGGATCCCATCCGCAGGAGATAACAGCAACCTTGCCTGCTTCCTTAGCTGAAGCATCAACGTTTGCAAAGTGCTCAGGAATCCTTGCGTGAGTGTCAAAGCTGTCTACTACGTTAAAGAGCTTTGCATACTCAGGAGTCTGAACAGGAAGATCGGTTGCGCTTCCGCCGCAAAGGATCATTACATCGATCTTGTCTTTCCAATCAGCAGCTTCGCTGACAGAAACAACAGGAACACCGGCAGTCCTGATAGAAAGAGATGCCGGATCTCTTCTTGTGAAAACAGCTACAAGCTCCATGTCGGGAGCAGCTGCAACTGCGAGTTCTACGCCTTTTCCAAGGTTACCGTAACCAAGGATACCAATTCTGATACTCATTAAATTTCCTCCTCCAAACTGATAAATCATGTGCAATTAAAGTGTATTATACAGCAAAAGATGGTATACTAAAAGAAAAAAAAGGGGGTTTTTGGGTATGCTAAGTGAGTACACCAAGATACCAGCATCAATGAATTCGAATGTGGCCCTCAAAATAATACCCGGCCACTACGCTACCACCCACTCTCATATCACCAATTATATGGAGATTGGTACCATGAAGACTCGTTGCAGCGAAGCTCATGGTGTAGCAGCAATTCTAGCAATGCACTACACAATTTCCACGCCTGTGGATACCATTGTATGTGCTGACGGAACTGAAGTTATCGGAACTTACCTTGCAGAAGAGCTCACAAGAGCCGGAGTTCTCAATTACAATGCACACAGAACAGTCTATGTCATTGCGCCTGAGTACACAGCAAGTGGCCAGATCATCTTCCGCGACAATCTTCAGCTGGCCATCAGAGGCAAACACGTACTGCTTCTTATGGGCTCACTTACAACCGGAAGAACCTTAGAGCACCTCATGGAGGGTGTACGCTACTACGGAGCCAACGTATCCGGTGCCTGCGCAATCTTCAGTGCGGTAAAAGAGGTTGATGGCATACTTGTAAATGCCGTATTCCACCCTGAAGAAATACCTAACTACCAGTCCTATTCACCGGCTGAGTGTCCGCTTTGCAAAAACGGAACACCAATCGATGCACTGGTTAACAGTTTTGGCTACAGCGAGCTAAAATAATTTTTGAGTATCATGCAGGGTTGGCGCCGAGAGCATCAGCGCCGACCCTTTTTATATATGGAGGAAAAAATGGGAAAAAAGTCGATCAAAGAGGATAAGAATGTTTACTTCGTAGCCAGGGAAGAAGCAGGCCTTACCAGAGCCCAGGCCAGCGAGCTTATCGGAACCATCAGCGAGAGCCGTCTTGAAAAGCTTGAGACCGGCAAGACAGCCATCGTTCCGGAAGACGTTGTAGATATGGCCCTTGCCTACAAGAAGCCCGAGCTTTGCAACTACTACTGCACACATGAGTGCCGTATAGGAAAAGACTCTGTTCCGGAAGTTAAGAACGCCAGCCTCTCCGAGATTGTTCTTGGAATGCTTGCAGCCCTTAACTCTCTCGATGACCAGAAAAACCGTCTTATCGACATCACAGCAGACGGCGTCATCTCAGATGATGAGCTTCCTGATTTCGTAAGCATAGAGAAGCAGCTCGATCTTATCGATTCAACAGTAGAGTCCCTCAAGATCTGGGTTGCCAGCACAATTGCAGACGGCAAGATCAATAAAACAAAATTACAGAATTTAAGAAAACAATAAAAAATTTATTCTTTATTTACAATCTCTGTCACTTAATGTGTTATGCTCAATATAGCACTAATTAGTGATGGAGATTTCGTAAATGGCATCTGGCGATCATAACCAACAGGATACCAGAAAGATTGCGGAATACGTGATCAAAAATATCGACACTGCCCTTGAGAACGGCTGGATAAAGGTATATTATCAGCCGGTTATTCGTTCGCTCACAGGGCAGCTTTGTGGTGCCGAATCCCTGGCCAGATGGGTCGATCCCGAACTCGGATTTCTTTCCCCCGACAAATTCATAGGTGCCCTCGAAGCAAGCCGTCAGATCCACAAACTGGACTGCTTTATCGTGAACAAAGTCTGCTCTGACATCTCAGAGCGCATAAACAATGGACTCGATGCCGTTCCGGTATCGGTGAATTTTTCGCGCCTTGATTTCGAAGCCACGGATATGCTTAAGGTCCTCGAAGATGCCATAACAAAATATGACATTCCCAAGGACTATATTCACGTGGAAATAACAGAGAGCATGATCGTATCCGATGCTGACCTGATGCGCAGAGTCATCGACAGCTTCAGAGATGCAGGCTATGAAGTATGGATGGACGACTTCGGCAGCGGATACTCCTCTCTTACCCTTCTTAAAGATTATTACTTTGACACCCTCAAGATGGATATGGACTTCCTTAAATCTTTTACAGACAGATCCAAATCCATCATGACATCAGCCATCTCCATGGCCAAAGACATCAACATCATGACTTTGGCAGAAGGTGTGGAGACTGCTGAACAGGTGGAGTTTTTAAAGTGCATCGGCTGTGGCATGCTTCAGGGCTACTTCTACGGACAGCCTATGCCTGTAGATAAATTCTTTGCACACATTGAAGAATTTGGCATAACAATAGAACCCAGGCAGTGGCGGCATTATTATCAGGAAGCAGGTTTTGTTGCAAGATACACGAATGAGCCTTTAGAGATCATTGAGGATGATGGAGAGAACTTCAGGACTCTCTTCATGAACGATGAGTACAAGAGGCAGATCCAGCTAAAGACCTCTATTTCCCTGGAAGAGCTTGATAACCTCATTTACAAGACCAAGTCGCCTCTTTTAAAGAAATATCGCGAATTTGCAAACAAGCTGGAGGCCACTAAGAACCTTGAGACCTTCTACTACACCTATAACGGAAACATATTGTGTCTTCAGGCAAAAGAGATTGTTGAACACGGAGGAAGGCACATAATAAAAGCTTCTAACCGCAACATCTCCATGGACATCAATTTAAGGAAGCAGAATAACGTAGACAATAAGCTCAAGGAATTAAACCACATCTTTGAGTCTGTTCTTGTGATCAATCCCAGCAGAAACACAATCGCCCCTCTGCTTGGAAACTTCGCATACTCCGGCAGGGACTCAGACGAGACCATCGGTGTTTTATCCGAAAATATAAAGAGAATGGCTGACAATATCGTGGCTGCGACCGACAGAGAAAAGTTTCTTGAATTTGCTGACTTTGAAACCCTCGGCGAGCGCATCGGGCACTCCGAAAAAGGCTTTATCGAAAATATATTCAGACTCAGACAAAGAGACGGAAATTACGCATGGCGAGAAGTTGCCATCATGATGATCCCCGGCACTCATGGAAAAGAGTTTATGATAAGCACCAAGGCAACAGCCGATGATGCCCAAAAGGTCCTTGCCAGGAACACCGCAGTTTTCGACATATCGCATTACAGCAACGCTAACCTTGATCCGTCCCTATTTACCAAGATGTGGGAGAATATTTTATCGGACGCTTCCGTCAAGTTCTTCTGGAAAGACAGAAACCGCAGGTTCCTTGGTGCCAGCAAGGCGTTCCTTGAGTTCTTTGAACTTACCATCGATGACATTACCGGTAAGACCGATGAAGAAATGAACTGGCACATTAATAATGCCGACTTCCATAACGATGAGATCGATGTTCTAAATGAGGGCGCCTACATCAAAAACGCCCCGGGTCAGTGTATTGTAAACGGTGTTGTCCACAACATTATGACCAACAAGAGTCCCATCTATGTCAACGGGCAGATAGTGGGGCTAATGGGTTATTTTATAGACATTGATCAGGAACTTGAACGTCTTGATGAGCTTTATCAGGCAAGAAGACTCGATAGCGTAACCGGCCTTATGAATTTAGCAGCCTTAGCAGAAGTCAGCAAAAGCTATTCCCAAAACTATTTAAGCAACGGTGTTGATTTCACTCTGTTGATCATAAGAAACGATACTCATCAGCGAATAATAAAGGACTTTGGAGAAGATTTCGCTAACAGGCTCCTGAAAAAGATTGGAGATACGATTGTCGAAAGCTCCGAAGGAAGCGGCGCTGTAGCAAAATGTCTTTCGTCTGACTTTGCGCTGCTGACGAATATATGTGATCCTTCTGAGCTTGATATTCTTAAGAATAATATTCAGACAGAGCTTGGCAAAATAAAAGAGCTTGACGGCAACAACATAACCCTTAAGATAAGAATTGCCTCCAAGCTCCGCAGTGACGAAGGAATAACCGACGAAAACATGTATTCCGCGGTCCTTCAGGAATTTATGTGATCATTGTAAACTGGCCTTAATGTAGTTCCAAAGCTCCGTGGTGGGCTGAGGAAAATAATGAATTCCATCCGTTTCACTTACTGTAACGGTACTGCTATTTTTAATGTATTTATAGAGGGGTATAATTTTTACCCCTCTTTTATTTGCCCAGGCCTCAAGAGATTCGTTGTACCTTATCTGATTTGCATTAGGATAATACAGGTAATCAACATCTATCAAAAGACATTCATCCACAGTGGGACCTACTGTACCTGCCACTATGGTCTTCCCCTTTTCAAGCAGGCTGTCATAATATACCTCATACTGGCTAAAATCACCAAAGTTATTGCACCCCATCCAGGTAACAAGCGTATCGAAATTATCGATGCCATAGCTCTCAATCCAGGGAACCATATCCTTGTATGAAGCTCCGTCTTTACAATAAACCATCATTCCATCTATATTCTGCCCAAGAATCTCACTGACATCTCCGCTGAACATGTCAACACTCCTTGAGTCTCCCACATAGAGGATCTTTCCATATCCGTTATAGCCCGAAGACTCCTTGACCTCCGCTGCAGCACTCTCAGCAGGTGCAGAGTTCTCAGCAGTCACAGAGCTCTCCACAGCCGCAGCATCCTTAGTATCAACAGCTTGTGGCAGACTTGTCATGCCCTGTGTGACAGACACAAAGCTCACAATCATTGCAATAATGATGGAACAGACATTTTCCATAAATCAAAGTTCCTTTCTCAGTACTCCATAATAGCCTGCAGTATATCCATTTGATCTCTGCAATACTTAGTATACACTGATTGCATAGCATCACGGAAGCGAAGTTTTTCTTCAGGCGAAAGCTCGATCACGGTAATACCACTTTTCTCTGCAACTTCTCTGGAACTCTTTTCTCTCTCTTCCCACAACACGCGCTCATAAAGTGCCGACTCTCTGGCGCACTCCTCTATGATCTTCTGATCACTCTCTGAGAGTTTGTCCCAAACTGCCTTGGAGCATATCTGAAGCTCCGGAACTCTTGTGTGCTCATCTATAGTGTAGTATCTGGCAACCATGTAGTGCCTCATAGCCTCGTAGGAAGGCCAGTTGTTCTCAGCTCCGTCAACAAGTCCCTGCTCAATGGCAGAATATACTTCAGAATATACGATCTTGGACGGGTTTGCGCCAAGGGCCGATACCATGTCCGCCATCATGTCGGACTCCTGAACTCTTATATTCATGCCCTTTATATCCTCAAGGCAGGTAATAGGCGATGTGCTGTAGAAGTTTCTCGCACCGGCGTCATACCAAGACAGTCCCACCAGATCGTGATCTCTTGTTTTTAAAAGAAATTCATCCCCGATCTCACCGTCAAGAACCCTCCACATGTGCTCAGATCCGCTGTAAAGATAAGGCATCTGAAGCACATTCATCTCAGGCATGTACTCCGCAAGCTGTGACAGGGATATTCTTGCAAAAGCAATGCCACCGTACTGCATCTGCTGAATAACCTGCATCTCACTTCCAAGCTCCGCATCGGGCTTGACCAGTATCTTTATTCTGCCGTCTGTCCTCTCATAGACAAGCTCTGCAAACCTGTTTGCTCCATGGGTTGTCGGATAGTCAGCTATCTGGTTCTCTGCGTATAAAAAGACATACTCAGGTGCCGACTCCTCCGCTTTCTTTTCCCTGATGGTACTAATCCCAAAGGCTACTACAACAAGGAGCAAAAGGACACATGCAGTTATAGCTATATATCTGCGTCTGCTGTTCATATCCCCATAACCCCTATTCTATACTCACTTGGTGTCTTACCCACCATTCTCTTGAATACTCTGGTGAAGTAGTTGGCATCCCTGTAGCCGGCAAGGGCACTGACATCCTTGATATTTATTGCAGGGTTTGCCAAAAGCTCTTTTGCCTTATCCATTCTGTATTCGTTGAGGTAGGTAATGAAGTTCTTGCCAAAGTTCTGCTTAAAGAGCTTGCAGAAATAGACATCCGAATATCCGAAAACTCCGGCCAGATCAAGGAGAGCAATATCCTCCTTGTAGTGCGTATCAATATATTCCTGCACCTGACCAACAAAAACGTTGGGTGGTGTGTCACTATCATCATCATGAGGCTGGGCTACAGGCTCTCTGTCCAGGGTATTTACGCCGCTTCCATATCTGTCGCAGATATTAAAAGCCTCCTCAAGTACGTTCACAAGATCCTCATCAGAGCCCGGTTTAAGCAGGTAATCAAGTGCCCTTATCTCGATAGCTCTTTTGGCGTAATTGAACTCATCAAAGGCCGTCAGGAACACAACGCTGCTGTGAGGACTTTCCTTCTTTATCTCAGCCGCAGCATCAAGGCCGTTCATTCCCGGCATCTCAATATCCAGGATTGCGATCTGGCAGTCTTTTTCAAAAAAGAGCTTCACAGCCTGAATGCCGTTCTCAGCCAGCACTACTTCTGTCTGGTCAGGAAAAAAAGCTTTTATCTTCTTGTCAATTACCAGCCTCTCAATGGGCTCGTCGTCTGCAACCAGTATTCTGTACATCGCTGCTCCTTTAGTCATCTACTCTGTGAAGGGGAAGGGTCATAAGGATTGTTGTTCCCTCTCCCAGTGTGCTGTTTATCGAAAGGCTTCCGCCCTCATACATTCCTTTGATTCGCCTGTTGATATTGCCAAGTCCGATGCCGACAATATCTTCATCAAGAGGTGTATCCTCGCCGCCTTCAAGGCCGGCTCTTATCCTTAAAAGAGTCTCCTCGTCCATTCCGGCGCCTGTATCTGACACCTCAATAAGGAGTTTATCTTCCTGCTGCTTTACTTTTATCTGTACCTTACCGCCCTCAACTCTTGGAGAAATGCCGTGGATTATGGCGTTCTCAAGAAGCGGCTGGAAGGTAAAGGTGGGAACGATCACCTTGTTCTCATCGACATCACATTCAATATCAAACTGCACCCTGTCGCCAAATCTCATCTTCTGAAGGTACATATAGTCCCTTGAAATCTTGAGCTCCTGGGCCAGGAGAGACTCTTTTGCCTGGGTCTTTAAGTTATATCTAAAGAGTGAACTTAGGGCTTCTATCATCTGCTCAGTGGTCTGAGCCCCCTCAAGGTTAGCTGTTCCTGCGATTACGTTCAGGGTGTTGAAAAGAAAGTGCGGATTGATCTGGCTCTTTAAGAGCTCTAAGTTCATGGTCTCCATCTGCTTCTCAATCTCGAGATTCTCAAGCTCCTGCACGTGGAGCTGGTCCAGCGCTTCCCTCTTTTCCTCCATGGCCTTGATGTATTCGCCGGTGGCAAATTTCATCTTGTTAAAGGCCGATACCATCTGCCCAAGCTCATCCTTGTTGTCAACCACAACGTCGTCGATAAAAAAGTCGTTGTTGGCAATTCTCCTTGAAGCGTTAGCCAGCTTAAGTACGGGCTTTGTAACGCTGCTGTTAAGCATCTGTGAGATCTGGAATATTACAAAGAAAAGGGCAATGCTGAGTGCCGCTGTGATAAACGGAACTCTTGCAACCACAGGGAGCATGGTCCTGTAGCTCTCATTTCCCTCCTGCATGGTGACGTCAACAAATCTCTGGGCATAGACCGAGAGGTAATTTTGCATGTTGTAAACGTCGTAGAGTTTATCTACATATATGTTCTCGGACATATAGTCCGTTATGACCTGATTTCTTTTGCTGCAGTAGACCTCGTATGCGCTCTGCAGCGACTGAAGTACAGCAAACCTGGAATCCCCAAGGTGTGTGTAGTCCAGCGGAACGGCATAGATAGCCTCGCGGGTAGCCTCCACACTCTTTTCCCAGGCCTCCTGATCCGTGGAACCTGTGCCACGTATATACTCATCAAAGGCGTCTGTCTCACGTTTAATGGCATTTACAATCTCTCCGCCTCTTGAGTTATCTTCCATGATGTCGTTGAAGTCCTTGGTAAAGAGCTTAACAACCCATGCATCAAAGAGCACCGACAGAGATAGCGCCACAAATACGCTTATGGTGAAGACCGCTATTTTATTTTTAATGGTGAGAGTTTCCCAGAAATTTCGTATCTTGTCCATAATCAAAAAATAAGAGGCCGCGTTATAGTTATATCAATAATTATAGCGCTGCCCCTTTTAAATTACTATTTAAAACTAGCCCCTGATCTTCTTACAGATATATTGATAAAACTCCTCCTTTTGATCACCCAGGACTCTGTTGGTGAGCATGTATCCGTGGCTGTCATCCGACATTACCACTATCATGTTGCTCCTCTTAATTGCATTCTTAATTCTCTTCCAGGCAAGGGACTCGCTCTTTTCCCCTACGAAGACGCGTACTCCGCCATCGTTAAAGAGAAGCTCCATATCCTTTGGCAGATCTTCCAGCTGCTTAACGCTGTTGCCGTAGATTGCAAGAGGCTGGATAACAGGAAAAAGAATGCATCCAAGAATCATAAGTACTCTGAATAGATCCGATGCTGTAGGCCAAAAACGAATTGTCAAAAGGATCATCGCTACAGTGAAGATAACATTGACCAGTCCTATCAGTGACCTGTAGGTCCTGGCCATTGCCATCTTCCACAGATCCCCGGCCTTCACATCACATTTAAATCTGTATTCCATAAAAAGACCTTTCGGAAATCTTTATTTGGTCAGTAAATTCGGGAGGAACATACTGATCTCAGGTATGAAAGTAAGCAGCATAAGAACAACGATCATGCACAGATAGAATGGCAGTGTTGCCTTAACTACTTTCTCCATCTTAACTTTACCAACCGCAGAACCGATGAACAGAACCGCACCTACAGGAGGTGTTAAGAGTCCGATACCACAGTTAAGTATGATCATTATACCAAACTGGATAGGGTTGATGCCAATTGATGTTGCGATTGGAAGAAGGATAGGTGTTGCGATCAGGATGATCGGCGCCATATCCATGATACATCCAAGTACAAGAAGGATCAGGTTCAAGAGAAGTGCTATAAGAACCGGATTTCTTGTAAGGCCGATGATTGCATTAGCTGCAAGATCAGGCACATGAAGTGTTGTCAGGCAATATCCGAAGATACTGGAAGTTGAGATGAGGATCATAACGATTGAAAGTGTGTCTACGCACTGTTCGAGGGTCTTCCAAACGCCTTTCCAATCCAGTCCCTTATAGATAAATACACTGACGATAAGGCTATAGATAACAGCAATAGCAGCTGACTCGGTAGCTGTGAAAACTCCGCCTACAACGCCCACAACAACGATTATGATCGCTGCCAGCGCCCAGAAGGAGATACTGAGCTGCTTTGCAAATTTCTTTAAACTAAATGCATCTCCCTTAGGATAATGACGTCTCTTTGAAATAATGTAAGAGCCGATCATAAGGGAAGCTGCAAGGAGTGCTCCGGGAAGATATCCTGCGAGGAACAAGCTTCCTACAGACACACCGCCGGCACTCATGGCGTAGATGACCATGTTATGGCTTGGCGGAACAAGAAGTCCCTCACAGGATGAGGTAATTGTTACCGCTGTTGAAAAGTCATCATCATATCCCTGTTCAACCATCATAGGAATAAGGATACTTCCGAGGGATGCAGTATCTGCAGCAGCAGAACCTGAAATTCCTCCAAAGAAGTAGGAAGCAACGATGTTAACCATCGCCATTCCACCTGTCATCCATCCAACGCAGGAGTCAGCAAGGGCGATCAGCTTCTCGGAAATACCACCACTGCCCATAAGGCAGCCCATGGTGATAAAGAAGGGGACAGCCATAAGACTGAAGGAGCTGATTCCCTTAACCATCTGCTGACATACTGTTGTCAGAGGAAGTCCCTGATATAAAAGGCAGAAGATAGATGAAAGTGCTACCGCATAAGCGATATGGAATCTTAAGAATATCATTACGATAAAGCTTACCAGCAATATCGCAATGGCAGTTGTATTCACAGCCATCACTTATCCTCCCCCTTTATGAAAAATCCTTTGATGTGGTTGTAGATAGCTTCAAGCTCAAAGATGATCATTGCAAATCCGGCGATCGGAATCGGGAAATACATCCAGAACTTGGAGAGCTTGGGCAGTGATACATAGGATGCCTTTGCACCCAGAGTAGTTGCATACTGCCAACCAACTATAAGCATTACAAATGCAAGTACCATGATAAATGCATCTGCAATCAGATCTAAAATTTTTAAAAGCTTTTTGGGGAGATAAACATCCAGCGCAGTCATACGAATGTGAGCTCCGCGTCTGATTGCCAGGGCTGCTGACAAAACGGCCATATAGGACATGAGGGTGAGGACTATCTCCTCACTCCATGCAGGGTCCGGAACAAAAGACACGTATCTTCCAAGAACGCTCATGCTGGTGATCAGAATATCTGCCACCAGCAAGAGCTTACATATGAAAAGTACCACTTTATAAGCAACATCGTATATAGGCTTGATCTTATCTACCGCATCGAAAAATGATTTCATACGGCACCTATTCCTCTAAATTATTTGCCAAGGTCAACTATCTTCTGGTAGTAGTCCTCAAGACCCTTGATGTTCTCTTCGATTACAGGCTTAACTGCTTCCTGCCAAGGTGTGATGTCGTCAACTTCAACGATTGTAACACCCTCAGCCTTGAGCTCTTCGAGAACTTCCTTCTCCTTCTCTTCTGAGATTGAGCGGTTATACTCTGATGCTGCCTTACCTGCATCAACGAGAACCTGCTGCTGCTCAGCTGAGAGCTTGTTCCATGCTTCGTCTGTGATAACAACCTGGATAGCACCGAGTGTATGTCCGTCGAGGATCATGTAAGGTGCAACCTCAGGGAATGCGTTTGACTTGTAGTTAGCGATAGGCTGCTCAGCACCGTCAACAACGCCGGTCTGAAGAGCTGAATAAAGCTCACCGAATGCAACAACTGTAGGAGATGCTCCAAGACTTTCAACGAGACCGTTCATAACAGGGTCGTTAGAAACACGGATCTTCTTGCCCTTGAAGGAGTTGATATCTGAGATCTCATAAGATGTGAAGAAATGACGGAAACCTTCCTCACCATAGAAAAGACCTCTTACGCCTGAACCGTTCTCTGAAGACTCCTGAAGGAATTCCTGTGCAAGATCTGATGTAGCGAACTTCCAGAAGTGATCACGACTTGTGAAGATGTATGGAAGTGAAAGAAGCATTGACTTCTGTCCGCCGTAGCTTGTAAGAGCGAAAGCTGAGATACGGGACATATCGATTGTTCCGCCGCCGCCGAGCATTGAATCAAGTACGTCGTTCTCTGATCCAAGAACACCACTTGCCTGAAGATCGATGAGAATTGATCCATTTGATCTTGCCTCAACCTCTTCCTTGAACTTCTGGTCTGTCATACCAACGATTGTGTCAAGAGGGTTAACCTCTGCCATAACCAGTGTGATTGCATCAGCTGCAGGCTCTGCTGCAGGTGCTTCTGCTGCCGGTGCCTCTGCTGCAGGTGCTTCTGCTGCAGGTGCTTCTGTAGCAGCGGGTGCTTCTGCCTGTGCAGGTGCTTCAGGAGCCTGAACACCACAGCCAACAAGTGAAAGAACCATAGCTGCTGTTACGATTACTGAAAGACTTCTTCTCATTTCTTAAAACCTCCCTTTTCCTAAAAAAATAATGACATTATCTTGTCTTGATAATGTCATTATATTTTGGAAGTTTTCAGAAAAAAATCGGACATTCTTAGCATTGACTAGCACATTTTTAACAATTTGTTTATACTTGCTTAATTAATAGTTTATAGGTCTGTCCTTTTTTGCCTGCTTGCCAATGAGGATATAACTGATGATAAACATGATGATAATGAACACCAGGAAGGACCAGTCGCCACTGTCTGCCTCAATGGTTGCGATGTAGTCATATGCTCCGTGTAAAAGAGCCGGTACCAGTATTGCCATGCATTTAAAGAACGATGCACCTGACTTATTTCCTCTGTAATCGCATCTCTTGGCTATTCCGTAGAATACTCCCATGAATACACCAAAGCTCGCATGTCCCGGGATTGCTGTGACAGCTCTAATCAGCGCTGTACCAAGGCCATAGCTCACTACATAAGTGATGTTTTCAAAGAGTGCAAAGCTAAGGGATGTTATGACCGCATATACAACTCCGTCATACTGGCAGTTAAACTCAGGATTCCTCCAGGTCTTTCTGTACATGAAAAGATATTTGGAAGTCTCCTCGGAAAATGCCACAATAACAAAGAACATGATGATGTTATAAAGTGGCGATTCCACCGGTACAAAGATCCCCAATATAAACGACAGCACGGTCTCTTCAACAAGAGCCAGCAGCACTGAGAAAAGGCCTGCCCATATAAGCTTTTTGATAAGATATGGGCTCTCCTTCTCAAGTCTGTCAGAGCGGTAAACCTTGATCATAAGAAATACCGCAGGTATGGCAGCTGCTGCCACAAGCAGTCCGCCGTGCATAACAATGGGGTTCATCAAAAAGAACAGCATGTATATTCAAATCTCCTAACGTTAGTTTTAGTCCTATCAGAATGTAACAGTCTCTGGTGCTTTTGTAAAGGAGCTGAAGGTTGCTGTGGCATTCTTGAAGTAGAAAACTTCTGTGTTTCCGTCATCTGCCTTATACATTCCCTGAAGTGATGGATAAGCATCCAGCATGGACTGTCTTGCTTCGATCCTGTCATCCTCAACAAGCTCACCTGCTACTCTGAGCCACTCACCGTTCATAAATGCACAGATCTCAACCTTGGGATTAGCATGAATCTGCTTGGATACGTCTTTTACCTTGCCAGTCTGGATGTAGAGCTTGCCTTCAAAAACATGAGCTGTTCCGAAAGGTCTTACTCTTGGCTGATCTCCGTCAACCGTTGCAAGATAATATGTGTTTGCTGCTTTCAAAAAATCTACTACTCTCTGCATAATCTCTCTCCCTTTGAAATATAATTTACATCTGCGCTGGCAGTGTCTCTGCTCTGTTTGCTATATTCTGCTTGAAATTGATAACTTCGTGGTCGTACTCCTCATCCATAAATTTGGAGTTAATGAGGAAATCTGCTGTTGCCTTGTTGTTGGCAAAAGGAATGTCATAAACCTGTGCAATTCTCATAAGAGCCTTTACATCAGGATCGTGAGGTGCAGCTGTTAACGGGTCTGAGAAGAATATTACAAAATCAATCTTGCCTTCAACGATCTTGGCACCAATCTGCTGATCTCCGCCAAGAGGGCCTGAGTTGTAGCCTCTTACGGGAAGGTCTGTTGCATCTGTTATCATGCGGGCTGTAGTACCTGTTCCGCAGAGGAAATGTCTTTTTAATATTTCTGCATTGTCCTTGCACCATTTAATAAGCTCAGCTTTCTTACCGTCGTGAGCGATAAGGGCAATGTTCTTCTGTTTTCCGATTGTAAGTGTAACTGTTTCGTTCATATAAATCTCCTTTGTGGCTAGAAGCCAATTGTGTCTTCTTCTATATTACCCCAATAGTCAGTTTTCTGCACGTCTCCCTCGCCCTCCATATCAAGGACAAGTCGGAACTGGGTTTCATAGAGTTCTTTGTATATGCCGCCTAGCGCAAGAAGTGATTCATGAGATCCCTGCTCGGCGATAACGCCGTCTTTAACTACCAGTATGGCGTCGGCTTTTAAGATGGTCGAGAGTCTGTGGGCAATCACGATGCTGGTCCTGCCCTGCATAAGGAGCTCAAGGGCATCTTGGATCGCGTTCTCTGATATTGAATCAAGAGCACTTGTAGCTTCGTCCAGGATCAGGATCTTGGGGTCTTTCAGGATTACTCTTGCGATTGAAAGTCTCTGCTTCTCACCGCCTGAGAGCTTAAGTCCTCTGTTACCCACCATTGTGTTGTAGCCTTCAGGCTGGGATGCGATAAAGTCGTGGATGTTGGCGTTTTTGCAAGCCTGTATCAGTTCTTCATCCGTGGCATCTTCCTTGGCATAGAGGAGGTTCTCTTTTATGGTTCCGTTGAAAAGATAAGTCTCCTGAGTTACCACTCCGATGTTTGATCTAAGATATGAAAGGTCGAAGTCGCGTACGTCGACGCCGCCTATCTTAACTGAGCCTCCAAGCACATCGTAGAGCCTTGGGATAAGGTTTACAACAGTGGATTTGCCTGAACCGGATGGACCTACGATGGCATACATCTTGCCTCCCGGTACCGTAAAGTTAACGTCTTTTAAGATTGGAACCTCAGGATCATAGGCAAACTTCACGTGGCTATACTCGATATCCTTGCAACGGACATCAGGTCTTTTACCATTTTCAGGTGAAACTATATCGCTCTTCATGTCGAAGTACGCAAAGATCCTGGTAAAGAGCGCAAGGCTTCTTGTGAAGTCGACCTGAAGGTTTAAAAGCTCCTGAACCGGGCGATAGAGCCTGTTTATCAGGGCAACCATGGCTGTGATCATACCGACGGTAAGGCTCTCATCCAGCTTTGAAATGATAAGGTAACCTCCTGCAAAGTACATAAGAAGAGGTCCTACCTGAGTGAACATTCCCATGACAACCCTGAACCAGCTGCCACTCCTCTGCTCCTTTAAGTTCAGCGCCGTGAGCTCCTCGTTGGTCTTTTTGAATTTCTCAAACTCGCGCTCCTCTCTTGTAAAGAGCTTGACCAGCATTGAACCGCTGACGCTTAAGGTTTCATTTATCAGCTGATTCATCTCATCGTTCTTGGCCTGGGAATCCGTGCGGATCTTCCACTGGTTCTTGCCGACTCTCTTGGTTGGAAGGATCAAGAGCGGTATGATGATGACGCCCACAATTGCCAGTTTCCAGCTCATGGCAAAGAGCGCAACCAGTGTGGTTATAAGTGTCGCTGCGTTTGATACAACACTTGAGAGCGTTCCCGAAATCACGCTGCTGACTCCGCTGATATCAGTATTCATGCGGGTTATGATGTCACCCTGTTTCTCTGTGGTAAAGAAAGAATGTGGCATGTACTGCAGATGGTGATACATCTCGTTCTTCATGTCATAGATGATGCGCTGCGCGATCCAGGCATTTATGTAGCGCTCCAAAACTCCCACGATCTGCGAAGCAGCAAGAGTTGCAAAGGCCATGAGAAGAAGGCGGACAAGGAGCGCCATATCCTTGTTGATAAGGGCTTCATCCACGATCTTACCTGTGATAATAGATGGCAAAAGACCTACCACAGCACTTATAAGTATTGCCACAAAGACAAATACAAACTGAAGCCAGTAAGGCTTCATATACGAAAGAATCCTGACAAGGAGTTTCGAATCCACCTGAGGCAGATTATTTTTTTCTTCGTCTGTCAAAAAACCTCTTGGTCCCAATCCCCCATGAAATCCCGGTCCCGGCATATGCTCTCCTCCCAAACTTATCTTCTAAAAAGGAGTCTCCTTAGCGGAAACTCCTCATAATTCTTTAGTCAAAATACTGGATCTTGGTGACTACCTCCACAGGCTCTTTTACCAGCTCTGCAAAATGCTCGGCATCCGATGGCTTGCCAACCACGCTTCCGTAGTGTATCGGGATTGCAACCGAAGGCTTAATGATGTTGATAAGATCTGCTGCCTTCTTGGCATCCATGGTGTAGGTTCCGCCGATGGGCACCATTGCGATGTCGCACTTAACTTCCTTTGATTCCTTGGTAAGTCCGGTGTCGCCTGCGATGTAAATGCGCTTGCCACCCATGCAAAGGATATATCCAACCCATTCTGCTCTCTTTGGGTGGAAGGGCTTTATGTTGTTATAGGCAGGAACAGCCTCAACTTCCAGACCCTCTATTTCTTTCTTGTCACCGGGCTTTACTGTCACGATCTCTTTTACCAAAATCTCAACTTCCCTCGCGTCATCGACCATGCTCTCGGGAACCACCAGTATTGTGGATTTCGTGGCAACCTTCTTAATATCCTCCACGGAAAAGTGGTCGTAGTGTCCGTGGGTAACGAAGATATAATCTGCGTCCTTATAGTCTTCCCTGATCTTGTAAGGATCTACGTAAATGGTTCTTGAATCATCTTTTATCCTGATGCTGCTGTGTGTGAAAACTTCTATTCTGTCTGTCATGTTCTTTTCTCCATTTAAAGCAGTTACCGGTTTCTGACTTTATTATAATTGCCTTTTGGCTATCTCCGCAACGATTCTGTCGTACTCTTTCTCATCAATTTTGTATCTGGCTCTCAGTATCAGATATGCCAGAGTCATCATGATCAGCGGAACGAAGACCATTCCTATTCTCAGGGTCAGAGTCTGGGAGGGCTGGACTGTGGCGATGAAGCTGTCGGCCTGAGAGAGCGCCGTCTGTCTGTCAATGGTGCCTGCTCCGACTTCCATCTCCAGCGCGCTGATGTTCTGGCTCACTGCGTAGATTCCGCTGACTATCAGTATCAGAGAAGCTGCTGCCTGGTTCAGGGCGTTAGATAGTTTTACGGCAAAAGACCTGATGGCTGAGATTATACTGTCATGTCTCTCTCCGTACTTGTACTCGTCGTACTCTATTGTGTTGTTGACCATGACGATGACCGCCAGGTTATAAAGGGCCTGGGCAAAGAAGATCACAAAGCCAAGTATGTTGAGAAGTATGATGTTTGCAGGGATTATGTAGCCATAACCAAGGAAGAATAAGATACCCTATCACAAGGCAGATCAGCGTACAGGTTATGATCCTGTTTCTGGAAAATCTGGCTGAGAGGATTGGGTATGCAAACTGTGCCAGCATGGTTCCAAGGCCGTACATCACAGTAAATATCGTTACAAGGTTTCCGCTCTCTGAGTATCCGAACTGGAAGTAAAAGAAGTTCAGCGCAAGGAGGAACAAGAGCTGCTGCCCCACGCAGAACAGGATGTAAGCTATGCCCACAGTGATGAGCTGGTCGTTCCTTGCAAGGATTCCGGCCATGCTCTTTAAGCCGACTTTGTTGTTATTGTCGTCACGTCTTTTGGTCTCGGTTACTCCAAGAAATGTCAGGGTCTGGAACGCAACAAAGCCAAGTGCAACTATGAGGGCCACAACTCTGAAGGCCATGACTGCGTTACCTGCGATGACTATCGGAACAAGTCCTGCCACCAGGAACTGACCGACACAGATAAAGATTCCCATAAGAGTTACCAGGGAGTCTCTTTCCTTCGGGTCGCTGGAGAGGCTTGGAAGCATGCCCCAGTAAGCGATGTCGTTGATAGTGTAGGTCATTCCCCAGCACAGATAAATGAAACTGAAGAAAAAGACAAAAGCCCAGCCTGTCGGTCTTATGGTGAACATCGCGATGATGACGATGGCGTTCAGTATTGCCCCGACAATGATGAAGGGTCTGAACTTACCGCATTTAAAATGGCAGTTCTCGATTATGGTACTCATGAGAAGGTCATTTACCGCATCCCAGACCATGCAGACAACCATGGCTGCAGAGATCACCGAGAACTGAGCTACCGTGAGCTTCATGGTGTACTGAACATAGGTAAGCACAAACATACTGACCAGAACATAGGCTGCATCTCGCCCCGTTGCACCTACGCAGTAACACCATTTGGTTTTCTTATCAATGCTGTTCCCCATACTTATTCCCCCAAAAGTCTGTTTTATAGCAAATCGTTTTCGATCTTTACATGACCGCTGCTAAGGCCGCTTGCGCCTTCATCAAGCGGCAGCCAGTCGATGACTTTCTTTATCTGGCTGTCCCAGAAATCCCAGTCGTGGCCGCGTTTTTCTTCATCCCAGGTCACATCTGCTCCGTTTTCCTTAAGGAATTCCCTAAATCTTACGTTGGCATCGTAGAGGCCGTCTTCTGTTCCGCAGGAGAGATAGAACTTCGGAACAGGTCTTTTGTCTTTTAACAGATCTTCGAAGGCAACTCTTGGATTTACGTCAGTCTTAAGGGCTTCGTCAAGGTCGTCGAAAAGAGATTCCACCATGAACCTCTCGGTGTCGCCTTCTTCCATGTGATGAACTGCGGATGAGAGCCCGATAACATGGCTGAAAGTATCGCTATATACAATGCCGTTTCTGAGCGCACCGTACCCTCCCATGGAAAGGCCTGCGATGTAGGTATCTTCTCTTTTGTCAGATAACGGGAACATCCTTCTGGTTATCTCCACAAGCTCTTTTCCTATAAAGGTGCTGTAATCATTCTTGCTGATGCGGCTGTTGATATAAAAGGCGTTATCTCCGGATGGCATTACAACTGCCAGGTTCTTCTCCTCCGCCCATCTCTGGATCCTGGTTCCGCTCACCCAGTCGGTGTAGTTTCCAAGAAGGCCATGAAGAAGATAGAGAGTCTTGAACTTATATCCGTCTTTTGACGCGTAGGAAAAAGTTTCGAAATCCAGCTTGTCCACCGGAAGAATCACGTTAACCGGAACGGTCCTGAACAAAGATTTTGAAAGATAGTTCACTTGAATGAGTGCCATGTTGTCCCCCTGATACTATGAAGTTTAGTTTCCTTTTTTCACAAATAAAATTATAGCAAATGTGATAGAATAATAGTGTAAAAACATTCACTTTTTGGGGAGGCAAAGGGTCATGGTAAAGAACGAAAAAGAACTTCTGGAAGCAATCAAGCACGAACACCACATTTCAAAGGAAATCACCGACACTCTCATCGAGCTGGATCAGTTACCAAGCACCGGAACCCAGGTTTTTCTTAACGACCTGATCGTTGAGTTATATAAGAGAGTTGTGGATGTTAACGACGATATCGTCGTAGAGATCTTCGCAGACAAAGTCATCACCCCCGCAGAATTCACCACCTGGGTTGAGGACAACTTCACAGAATATTCCGCAAATCTTTTCAAGAAAACAATCGAGTAATATAAAAGGAGTCAAAGGGGACGGTTCTCTTTGACTCCTTTTTATTTTGAGCCCCGGGGACGGAGTCAAGGGCTCATTTTTGTTTTGAGCCCCGGGGACGGAGGTAAGGGCTCATTTTTTTGAGGCTGGGGGGAGTGCATCACAATAGGCTAATATTCTGTGCGATGGTTGGAAACGTAATTTCGACCACCCCACAACTTTCCTCTATGCAAAAAATAGTTGGAAATTGCAAAAAAGATTTTCGCGTCGCAAACAAGTATTTGCAAAAAACTACATCACAACGTTCCGTGGAGCCGATGGTTGTGATGTAGCCACTATGTTAGACATCAAATTTTACAGAAACCCGGCTTTGAAATTTCCTACCAAAAATTCATATAAAAATTTTTGTGATGCTTTTTAAAAACAGACTCCAACCAACAAGCCCATAAAGGATGTCTTGTGATGCACTTTTGACCTGTCACCTTGCAAGCAAACAAAAAAGGAGTCAAAGAGAACCGTCCCTTTTGACTCCTTTTGAATTGTCTGAAAATGAGCCCCTGACTCCGTCCCCAGGGCTCATTTTATGCCTCAGGGTTTTTATTCAGTGAAAGGAGCTTTTCATAAGCTGAAACTTTTCTTGAAGAATTCAGTATGAAGAAAACTCCGATGCCGACCAGAACAAAGATCAGTGATGGTCCGACAGCACTTGAGAGAATCTTGATCCTCATTGCACCAAGGACGCTCACCGGGATCACGCTGCAGATGCAGCACATAACGCCCAGCGCGAACATGAAGTGCTGACTTGAATTGTTTTCTTCAAGCTCTTTTTTCACAAATTCTTCTGTCTCGATCTCGAGGCCACAGTTGCCCTGATCAAGGAACTCCCAGCCCTTTCTCTTGGTGCCTGATAACAGGATCAGCCCAACGCCGATGGCAACTGACAGGAACAAAAATCCCACGCCAAAGCTTGATAAGAAATTAGTGAAGGCATTGCTTCCAAAGATGTCCTCAAAGACGCTGAAAAGCACAGGTCCGGCCGGTGAGAGGATGCAGAAGAATACGCCAAGCCCGAAAATAAAGGTGCTAAGTGAGTTGTCCATGACATAATCATTGGCCTCGTCTATTGTCAGCATGCGCTTGCCTTCGCTCTCATAGGTTACATTCTCGATGGTTGCAACTGTCTGCACCGGCTCTGAAACTACCGGAACGATGGTATCTCTTTTGCCAAGATCCAGAGATTCCTTGAGCTCATCGATATTTCCAAACTCGGTGATGATAGTTCCGACGATGGCATTCTCGGCCATGCCCTGCGCTTTGAGCTCGTTGTACTTATCTTCCATCATGGAAAAGAGCTCGCTCTTAGCCCTGCGTGTTTCCTCTGTGTCAGGCAAATTTGCAAACATTGTTTCAAGATAATTCTTAATTGTTTCCATATCACTTCTCTCCCCTAAAATCTTAATCTGAAATAAATCTCTCAATTACATCCTTGGTCAGCCGCCACTCTTCACATTTTTCCTTGTAGTAGACTCTTCCTGCCTCGGTTATCTGATAGTAGGTCCTGCGCTTTCCGTTATCCGCTTCCTGACTGAAAGAGGTGATGTAACCGTTCTTTTCAAGTCTTGTAAACGCGGAGTAGAGCGTTGTCTCTTTTATCAGATATTTGTTCTCCGACAGGGCCTTGATGTTCCTGGATATCTCGTATCCGTAGGATGGCTCCTCCATCAGGAAAAATAGGATAATGGTGTCATTGTAGCCTCGGATCACATCACTGCTGATTTCCTGCATATTCTGATACCTTATTCCTGTTGTTTGTTTATACTACGACCATCGTTACTACGACTGTCATAGTAAATATACACCGACTGTCGTAGTATGTCAAGCAAAGCCAATAGATAATAATAATGTAATGGTGTCTTTATTGTTTTTTAACACTTTAATGATAAAATACAATTGAAAAAATGTACTGTTTTTGGGATGCACGGAGGCACAGATGAAAATAGTAGATAAACTTTTGCATTTAATTCTAGGGGTGATCGTGCTAATTGTGGCGCTCATCCTTCTTTGTGCTGCAAATCCTGATGTTAGGCAGGTTGCAGCAGGCATAGCTCAGAGCATAGGACCTATCTATGTTCCGCCGGCAGAGGAAGAAGCGGAAGTACAACAGGCAAGTGCTGGTGAATCAGGCGAGGAAGCACCTCAGGAAACCACATACACTGTATCGATGGATCCAAGCAAATTCATATATGCTGATGAGCTGGTAAAGACTGTTGTTGAAGCAACAGATTTCGCGCCTCAGGAAGAGAGCTACAGTGATTATAGCGATAAGCGTGATCTGACGGACGTTATGAATGATGGATCACTTCAGGACTATAATCCCGGTAATGACGAGTATTTACAGCTGGTAGAGCAAGGTGATGAAGGTCTGCTGACGCTTGATGAATATCTGAATCAGGCTGTTAAAAAGAGTGATGCCAAGCTGGCAGAACCTGAGGTTACAGAGATCACAGACCCTCAGGAAGCGCAGAACATTGCGGACACAGTACCCTTGGGCGAAACCGGTGAAGATGCCGAGTTCGACAAGCTCTTTTACCCTTACTATCATATGCTCGGCGAGAAAGAGCAGAAATTATATAAGCAGATATACGCCAACGCAAATGCGCTGACGCCTGAGTTCAGGCCGGTTGAGGACTGCACGCCGAAGGAATGGATTGCTGCCTGGGACTGCGTTTTCTATGATCATCCGGAGCTGTTCTGGATGGACAATACCAAGTACTATGAGTCTGATTACAGCGGAAAAGTGATAAAAGTCGGCCTTAAATTCTACGCAGAGATTCCGGATGTGGCGAAGGCTAAGCTGCGATTTAATGATGATGCAAACAAGATTCTGTCAGGAGCCCAGAGCCTTGAAACGGATTACGATAAAGAGAAATACATCCACGATGCTTTGGTCGACAAGATAACCTATATGTTCAACACGCTGGATCAGAGCGCCTTCAGCTCTATCCCCAACGACTACACGGTTTGCTGCGGATATGCCAAGGCGTTCCAGTATCTGATGCAACAGCTGGGTGTTCCTACATACTTTGTGATCGGATGGGGCGGAGAGCTCCATGCCTGGAACATCATAAAGCTCGACGATGAGTACTACAACGTGGACTGTACCTGGGATGACACAGATCCTAAGACGTACGATTTCTTTAACGTGACTGACAGGAAGAATCTGATGCATTCAAGAATGTATCAGTCAAGGTATCTCCCTGCATGCAACGGTACCAAGTACAGTGGTCTTGAGAACACTGCACCTAATTTAAAAAAGCTTGGAGCTGCGACAGACAAGATTTATACCGATAAGGTTGAATATGCTAATGACCTGATTGATCTGCTGACAAAAGCGATTGCTTCCAAAAAGCAGAGTGCGGATATTAAGCTTGTGATAAGCAGAGAACTGTTCATAGAGTGGTACAGAGCATTCTTCGGAACGCAGTATCAGGACGGCGCGAATAATATGCTCTCTTATACCGGAGAAGACAATAGTAGTCTTGTCATGATGTTTGAACGTCTCGATAGCGGAGACTATTTGATCACACACCATGTTGATCTGATTGCTGAGTAAACCAAAAATGAACCCTGGGGACGGAGTCAGGGGCTCATTGTCAGACAATTCAAAAGGAGTCAAGGGAGATGGTTCTCTTTGACTCCTTTTTTGTTTGCTTGCAAGGTGACAGGTCAAAAGTGCATCACAAGACATCCTTTATGGGCTTGTTGGTTGGAGTCTGTTTTTAAAAAGCATCACAAAAATTTTTATATGAACTTTTGGTAGGAAAATTCAAAGCCGGGTTTCTGTAAAATTTGATGTCTAACATACTGGCTACATCACAACCATCGGCTCCACGGAACGTTGTGATGTAGTTTTTTGCAAATACTTGTTTGCGACGCGAAAATCTTTTTTGCAATTTCCAACTATTTTTTGCATAGAGGAAAGTTGTGGGGTGGTCGAAATTACGTTTCCAACCATCGCACAGAATATTAGCCTATTGTGATGCACTCCCCCCAGCCTCAAAAAAATGAGCCCTTGACTCCGTCCCTGGTGCTCAAAACAAAAATGAACCCTTGACTCCGTCCCCGGGGCTCAAAACAAAAATGAGCTCTTTTTTCAGGCAACTGAACGAAAATTAAATTTAGTACTTGATATATTTTAATATCGCTGTTATATTATACATAAATTGTGAATATTTATGCAGGAAATGTATAAAAACAGGAGGATATTATTATGAAAAAGAAAATTATAGCAGTAGCACTTACTGCAGTCGTAGCTCTTGGCTCACTTGTTGGTTGCGGAAGCGCATCAAACGGTTCTAGCGGAAGCACCGGCGAGACACTTGTAGTTGGTACAAACGCTGCATTCCCACCCTTTGAGTATGTTGGCGATGACGGAAAGCCTGACGGATTTGACGTAGCTCTTATCAAGGCAATCGGTGAGAAGGCAGGATTTGAAGTTCAGATCCAGGATATGGAGTTTGACTCACTTGTATCTTCTATCGGAAACAAAATCGACGTTGCTATCGCAGGTATGACTGTAACAGAAGAGAGAAAGAAGACAGTTGATTTCTCTGATTCTTACTACGAAGCTGTTCAGGACGTAATCGTTGCAAAGGGTTCAAACATCGCAACAGCTGATGACTTAAAGGGTCTTAAGATCGGTGTTCAGCTCGGAACAACAGGCGAGTTCATCGCAGACGAGATTGAAGGCGCTGAAGTAGCCGCTTATAATAAAGCAGTAGATGCTGTTAACGACCTCAACAACGGCCGTGTTGACTGCGTTATCGTAGACAAGAACCCCGCTGAGGTATTCGGCGCTCAGTTCCCTGATCAGGTTGACGTCCTTCCCGGAACAAACTTTGACTTCGAGCCAGAGAACTACGCTATCGCACTTCCTAAGGGAAACACAGAGCTTGCTGAGAAGATCAACGCAGCACTTAAGGCACTCAAGGAAGACGGAACATACGACAGCCTCGTTAAAAAATACATTGAGGAGTAATTCTTTAAATGACTTTATCTGAACGTTTTATTGCGGCTTTCATAACCGGTGATCGCTGGAAACAGTATCTGGCAGGTCTTGGCATAACTCTCGAAGTTGCCATATTTGCCGGAATCCTGGGTATCATAATCGGAACCGTTGTGGCCCTTATGAAACTCTCCACCACCGAAGACGGAAGGCCTACCATCCTTAATTACATAGCCACAGTTTACGTGGACATCATCAGAGGAACTCCCAGCGTACTGCAGCTCCTTATCATGTGGTTCATCATCATGGCTTCCTCCAACAACGGAATCCTGGTTGCATCACTTTCCTTTGGAATCAACTCCGGAGCATACGTATCTGAGATTGTCCGCGGCGGAATCCTTGCGGTTGACAAGGGGCAGATGGAAGCCGGCAGAAGTCTTGGTCTTTCCAAGGCAGCTACCATGCGCTACATCATCCTTCCACAGGCCATCAAGAATGTAATCCCGCCTCTGGGCAACGAGTTTATAACTCTGATAAAAGAGACTGCGATCGTAGGTTACGTTTCTCTCGCAGACCTTACACGTGTGGCAAACCAGGTAGCTTCAAGGACCTATGATGCTTTTATGCCTCTCATCGGTGCAGCGGTTGTTTACTTTGTGATAATCAAACTGCTGACCATACTCCTTGGCAAACTTGAAAGGAGGATGCGTAAGAGTGATAAGCGTTAATAATCTCTATAAAGAATTTAAAAATACCGACGGATCCATAACCAAGGTCTTAAACGGTATTACATATGAAGTCGGAAAGGGTGAAAAGATTGTTATCGTCGGTCCTTCAGGATCAGGAAAGAGCACGTTCCTAAGGTGCCTCAACCTTCTTGAAAGACCTACATCCGGCGAGATTTACTTTGACGCTCAGGAAATCACCGATCCCAAGATCAACATCAACAAGATCAGACAGCGCATGGGAATGGTGTTCCAGAACTTCAACCTCTTCAACAATCTCACCGTTATGGATAACATTATCCTCGCTCCCGTCAAGCTCAAGGTAATGAGCGAAAAAGAGGCAAGGGAAAAGGCAACAGAGCTCCTTAAGAGAGTCAATCTTCTCGATAAGGCAGACGTTTATCCCGTTTCCTTATCAGGCGGCCAGAAACAGAGAATCGCGATCGTGCGCTCTTTGTGCATGAATCCCGAGATGATGCTCTTTGATGAGCCGACATCAGCTCTCGATCCCGAGATGGTAGGCGAGGTTCTGGACGTTATGAAGCAGCTCGCCGATGACGGAATGACCATGGTGGTTGTAACTCACGAGATGGGATTTGCAAGAGAGGTTGCCACCAAGGTGCTCTTTATGGATGAAGGAAATATCTTAGAGGAGAACACCCCCAAGGAATTCTTCGAAAATCCTCAGAGCCAGAGGCTTAAGGACTTCTTATCGAAAGTATTATGATTTTAGGCACGACAAAGCCGCCGGAGACACAAATCTCCGACGGCTGTTTTTATATCTTTATATCTTAATTCGTATATCTTATCGCTTCTCTGCCAGCGCCAGGGCTCGCTTGTAGCTAATAAGCGCCAGCACTCCTGCAATCGCAGTAAATATCAGTGCCAATATCTTATGGTCTATACGCATTCCAAGAAATACTATAAGCACCACAAGGATCATGACCACAAACATATTCGGAAGCATATACCATGCAACGCCGGGTCCCTGTTTGATGACCTCAACTTCATTCTCCCAGTCAAGCCTCATGTGCTTTATTCCGCACACGCAGCCCCAGGCTGTAGAGAAGGCACACAGAGCGAATCCCAAAACGATATACAAAAGCGTATTTATCACAGGAACTCTTGCCGAGATGCATAAGCACAGCACCGTAAACACCATGAAAGGTACTGTCAGGCACATGTTAAAGAGCATCTTGCCCTGATAAAGAGTCTTCTTTTCTATGGGCATGCTCTGCACTATCCAGTAGTTCTTGCCCTCAAGGGATGGCGAACAGGATGTGGTAGACATCATTCCCACCAGGAAGTATGCAATAAACGGAATCGCCGGCTGTAATATCGCCGCATCAATGGGTGCACCGGAAGTCACCTTTGACACAATTACATCGAATCCGAAGATCAGTGTCGCAACTCCCAAAATCACCGCCAAAACTTCACCCATAGCCGCATTGGTGATGTAAGTTGTTGAGCCGAGCATTCTCCTGAATTCTTTGTAGGCAATGGCGGTAACGAGACTTCTCTTTTTCTGAGTGGTCATCTTGAATTTGCCGCCGGCAGCGTGGGTCTTAAGCGCAGAATTGATATTTCTGTAAGACCTTCCCACTATGCGGAACAGGATCAGGAAAAGAGCTGCCGACACCACTATAAGCAGTAGTCCGCTTATAATGCTTCCCTTTGTAACTGCGTCAGAAAACCATCCCATTGGAAGATAAATCCCTGATGCTTTTTCTGTAGCCTCAGACATGTTCTCAAGAGTCTGCTCTGCTCTTCCGTTTTCAAAGAAATTCTCGATGATGTACCTCAGAGAGAAACTGAAAATGATAAATACAAAGGCAAGTATTGTCTTAATAAAATTCGTCTTCTTAAATCCGGAGCTGATCCTGGCTATGATAAATCCCACAAAGGATGCAGCCAGCATCGGAATCAGGGGAATAAAGAGCGAAAGCAGTATCCAGTAGAGCCAGATCACAGGGCCCACACCTGCGAATATCGCGTATCCGATAAGCATTGCAACCGAAACACTCATATACCAGGGCAGCGTCTTGATGTACATGTAGAGGAACTTGCACCCTGCTATAGTGCTGCTCTCAAAAGGAAGTGACATCAGCATGTCATATTCCTTGAAGTTAAAAAGATATCCGTTGGTCTTAAACACAGTAAACACAAAGGCCAGAGAGCTGATCACGAGTGCGCACATGGCAGGGACCGAATCGATTATTCCCATCATTCCATATCCGACGCACATCAGAATGCTGTAAGCCATTATCATCGCATACAGGAAAAATAGTCCCACGTATGCTGCGATTATCTTATTCTTCTTCTTTTTGTCTTTTGAATGCTTAAGGATGTTCACCCTGCTGGTAGAAAGAAGAAGAGTTTTTAACAAAATCAGATTCTTCTTATCCATTGTCTGCCTCCAGGAATGCTTCCTCTAATGAATGACCTTCTGTAAGTTCCTCCATGGTTCCGGCTGCTATGATCTTTCCTTTTTTGATTATGGCAACCTTGTTGCAGAGCTTTTCAGCAACATCAAGAACGTGGGTTGAGAAGAATATGGCTGTTCCCCGATCGCACATCTCATGCATTATCTCTTTTAACGTAAAAGTCGCCTTGGGGTCGAGACCAACGAAGGGCTCATCGAGAACCAGAAGCTTTGGATCATGGATCAGCGCTGAGATGATGGCCACCTTCTGCTTCATACCGTGTGAGTAAGAACTGATCTGATCACCAAGGGCATCGGTGATCTCGAACAGATCCGCATATTTCTTGATCTTCTCTTCTCTGTCCTTGGCACTAATGTCAAAGACATCTGCCACGAAATTAAGGTACTGGATTCCTGTCAGATTCTCGTACAGGTCCGGATTGTCAGGGATGTAGGCAGTGATCTTCTTGCATTCCATAGGCTCATCTTTTACGGAATGGCCGTCTATTAGGATCTCACCCTCGTCAAAATCAAGGACACCTACCACTGCACGGATGGTTGTAGATTTTCCTGCGCCGTTGTGACCGATAAAGCCGTAAATATCGCCGCTCTCCACGGTAAGTGTCACGTTGTCCGCAGCTTTTTTACCACCGTCGTAAGACTTAGAATAGTTTTTTATCTCCAACATTTATACTTCCTCCATAACTGAACCCCATTTAAGTTTTTGTTATTTAAACATTATCATAGTATATGCATATAAAAAAGGTCGATATCGCACTGATATCGACCCGTTTTACACATAATTTGGCAAATTACTGTACTGTATTAAATTCAACCATCTCTGCTTTCTCGTAATCTGCATAGAACTCGTTGAGCTTGGAATCATCTGCAACCTTGCCATCAGGATCTTCATTTACTGTGCGGAGATCTGATGTGTAGTAGTAAGTTCCGTTTCCGTCTGAGTCATACTCAACGTAAGCATTCTCATCAACTGCAAGAAGATCAAACTCTGTGATTGTCATTTTCTGCATGCCGTGGTTGTTTCCGACATAGAGGATACCCTTGTCAACTGCAAGAGGATAAGCTGTTCCACCACACTCTACATAGCCGAGATACTGGATCTTTCCGTCTGCATCATACTCATAAACATCAGCATCGATTGCAACGAACTTCTTGCCGTCTCCGTCATAATCGTAGGTTCCTGAAGCAACTAAAAGAACGTCCTTGTCAGCGATAGTTACATTTGCATAGCCCTGTCCAGCCTGAAGCTTATCAACGATCTGTGTGAAGGTATCGCAACCTGTGATATCCATAGGAACGTGCTCGTCTGCATCATCGGGAATGCCGGCGCTTGCCTGCTTGTTTGGATCATACATTGCTTCTACGATAGCCTGAGGATCAAAGCCGTCAAGGTCTTTTGCAACAGTAGAAAGGCTGTAGCTGATTCCGATTTCTACATCATACCAGGTTACAAGGTCTGCGCTCTCGCTATCACCTACATAGCGTGAAGCCTTTGCAGGCATGTTGCCATCAGCCCAGTTTGCAAGTGTTATATCATTTGTAACTGTCCAGTCATAGAACATTCCTGAAATATCCTGGTTATCATCTCCGGTGATCTGCTCTCTTGCAGTAAAGCTCATTCCGTCAAGGTCAAAGTCAAGCTCTACAACAGGTCCGGGAACTTCAAAAGAAGAAGGATCCATGTCACCCATTGCTCTCCATACTACATTTGTTGCACCCTCGGGAGCGCTAAAGCTGTTTGGAATCTTCGCTGTTGCCTGCTCCTCTGTGATCTCTGTCCAGGGATTTGCAAGCTCTGTATTCTCTGTGTTTTCAGTATTCTCTGTGGTCTCTACAGCTTCTGTTGTCTCAGCGGGCTCTGTCTCGGCAGGAGCTGCCTCTTTTCCACATGCAGTCATCTGAAGCGCAAAGACACTCATCATCATTACAAGTAAAACTTTCTTTTTCATAATCTCTCCTCTTCTAAATGTATGGTTCTCAAACGTTTAACCTACAACAGTGAATTATAGCACTGTTATTGCACCATAAATCTTAAGAGTTTCTAAAAAAAGCATAACCACGCGCTTTTTCGCTCGTGTGATAATTCTGTGACACTCAGTCTGATAACATACAATCAACAAAACAAAACAAACACAGCAACACAAAAATAGAAGAGAGAAAAATCCAAATTAAGGAGGAACAAAATTATGACAACTATTATCGCAAAGGCAATCATCATCTTAACACTGGTATTTGAAGTAATCACTATCGCAGCAGGATCAGCTCTTTATCCTATCTTTGCAGCAGCTTGCGGAATAATCTTCGGATGCATCGCAATTCAGATCATCATCGGCCAGATCCGCAAAGTTTCCATCAGAAACAAGGCAGCAAGAAGGATGTTCTTAGTTGGCTGATTTAAAAAATATAAAAACTGAATATGGAAAACAAACAAAAAAATAAAGAACAGGAAGCTGCCCCTCCTGTTCTTTTATTTTGTCTAATTAACTCCGTTATATGTAAATGCCAGCATTGTGATGTCATCAAACTGCTTGGCATCTCCAACATATTCTTTGATGCTCTGCGAAACGTTGAGAAGAATTCTTTCGGGATCTGCATCCTGGTCCTTGTTCAGAGCCTCCAGCATCCTCTCTTCTCCGAAGAACACATTGTTTGCATTGGCTGCCTCTGTGACACCGTCTGTGTAAACAAAGAAAGTATCGCCGGGCTCTAACTTAAACTCGTGCTGTCTGAACTTCAGGCCTTCCATGGTAGCTACCGCAGGTGAGTGTTTGTACTGAACAAGTTCAAACTTTCCGTCCTTGTGCTTGAGTACCGGATGCTCGTGTCCTGCATTGACCGCAAGGCCCTCTCCTGTGGATAAAGAAACTGTAGCGAGCCATACTGTAACGAAGAGTTCCGCCTTATTGCCCTCGCAGAGCTGGTTGTTTACTTCGTAGAGGATCTTGGCGGGATCTTCTCCCAGAAGCGCCCTGTTCTTGATAAGCGTCCTTGATACCATCATGAAAAGAGCTGCCGGAATACCTTTACCGGATACGTCGGCCATGACAAGCACCAGCCTGTCATCATCCACCATAAAGAAATCGTAGAAGTCGCCGCCAACCTCCCTTGCGGGATTCATTGTGGCATAGAGATCAAACTCTTTTCTATCGGGCAGATACGGGAAGATCTTGGGAAGAATATTCTCCTGAATGGCCGATGCCACCATCAGATCTCTGTCTGCTGCAGCTTTCTCCCTGCCCTGATTGACGTTGAGGATTCCGTATATCAAAAGGATTATCAGCATGGCAACGGATGCGCTTGGCGAAAGGCCATACATTGTCGCCGTAAGTCCGCCTATGATCAGAGGTACTGCTGCATATGCAAAGAAAGTGACTATCTGAAATCTCTGAAGTTTCTTTCTCTGATAGATAACTCCGATGAGAGCCAGGATCATAACAACATATGCGTAGATCAATGAGAGAAGATACATGGGACTTCTCTGATAAACGCCGGATGCATCCACTGTGAAATATATTCCGGTGAAAAGATTGATGATCCTCATGCTGATAGGCCCTATAAGTCCGAGAACAATAACTCTTCCCACGAGCCTTATGTATTTGTCATCAAGTTTTAAGTAGGTCATGGTATAGAGCCAGAAATAGCACGCTTCAAGCGGAGCACAGAGATAGTACACCGTGTTGTCTAAAATGTTAGCCCATCTCAGCTGCGGGATTCCATCTACAAGCCATGCACAGGCATCGGTAAAGCACCCGATATAAGCCGTTATAAGCAGTAGCATCAGAAAGCGAAGGTCAGATCCGTTCTTTTGCACATCGATGACAAAACATACAAACAGCATATATCCCATCATCATGCTGACCATATCCATTCCTATGTTGAGCACATACATGGGTTTAAGATTGGCTACGCCCCTTAAAAACGTAAACTGCGCAGTAAGGAACGTCATGAGTATGCAGAAAAAAGATACCCACATTAGCCGTTTCATCTGTGCTTTGGTGATATATTGCATAGTATTCCTCCAAAAACATTTATGTGTTGCTAAGTACAAAGGCGAAGGCTTTGGCGGTTCGCAGGTCTGACTCTTTGAAATGATTTCCGCTGTTCCACTCGAAGGTGACGTTAACGCCTTTGGCCTTAAGGATTTCCTGAGCCTCGGACATTTTGTCTGCGACTGTGGCCATGACCGGGTTTCTGGCCTTTGCTTCTTTGTCGCCGAGACTTAAGTAGACAGCGTCGCACTTTATGGTGTTTTCGGCCATATATTCTGTAAAGCCCGGAAACCACATGGATGGCGATGCTGCTGCCACGCCTTTGAATGTGTCTGTCTGATAGGCGGACCAGAGTGCGAACAGGCCTGCCAGTGAATATCCGCCTATGTAATATGTCTTTTGCCCGTCAGAGCACAATGGTAAAAGAGCTTTCAGAAAATCCCCGGCTCCTTCGCCGAAATCTTCATTGCCAAATACCGCAGGTGCCTTCCAGGGAGATAAGTCTTTGTTCCAGTTGCCGACCTTGGCTGCAATGAGGTAAAAGTCCGTGTCAGTCAGGCTCTTTATTATATTGAATTCGCTTTCCAAAACCTCCAGGTCGTGCTCATCCACAGGCTGGATGAGGACCTTTTGTGCATCCGGATTACCAAAGCAAAAAGTATCCATAGTCATTTAGCTCCTTCTTTTAATTATCCACCAAAAATTGACAATATACAAAGCCAAATATGAGAAGATTATGTACAAAAACTAGGTTATACTTAGAGAAGCGAATAAAAATGCATGGAGTTGTGATTTATGAGAAATACTACAGATATGACAGTTGGCAGCCCTACAAGGCACCTGATACTCTTTGCCCTGCCGGCTCTGATCGGAAATATCTTCCAGCAAGTGTATAATATTGCAGATTCTGCCATAGTGGGCAGGTTTGTAGGGCCTGATGCCCTGGCGGCCGTAGGTGCCACAGGTTCCATAACCTTTCTGTTCTTTGCGCTGTGCAACGGAATCGGAAGCGGCGGCGGAATCATTGTGTCACAGTTTTACGGTGCCCACGATGACGAACGCGTCAAGAAGGGCATTGTAAATACAGGGATCATCATGCTGATCATACCTGCTTGCTTTGCGATAATTGGCTATATCAGCGCTGATAACATTCTCAGGATCCTGAGTACGCCTACTGAGATCCTTGCAGATGCCACCTCCTATGTGCGCTATATGTGCATGGGACTTATCTTTGTATCGCTCTACAACTATATAACTTCAATGATGAGGGCTCTGGGAGATTCCAAAACTCCGCTGTATTTCCTTATCCTGTCGGCGATAATCAACGTCGTTCTGGACCTTCTTTTTGTTTATGTGATGGGAATGGGAATAAACGGAGCAGCCATCGCGACAGTCATCTCGCAGTTTATAGCTGCTGCCTGCTGCGGAGCCTATGCTTACATGAAGAACCCTTATTTCAAATTAAAAAGAGAGGATATCGTCTTCGTCCCGGACCTTGCCATCAAGGTTTTGAGACTCGGAATTCCTCTCTCACTTCAGTTTGGACTTATTGCAATCTCAGGAATGGCTGTACAGCGTATAGTTAACGGCTACGGCAAAACTGTAGTTGCTGCATTTACCGCCACCAACAGAATCGAGCAGCTCATCCATCAGCCCTTCACCACTTTGAGCGCGTCGATTTCTACCTTCGTCGGGCAGAACTACGGTGCCAAGAAGATTGACAGAGTACGTGACGGATATAGAAAAGGTCTTTTGATAATGGTCATCCTTGCGGCTGTAATGATCGTCTCAATGCAGCTCTTCGGTGGCGTTATCACGTCCTTGTTTGTTGATGAGCCTGAGATCATTGCCATGGGTGCGATGGGACTTAAGATAACCAGTGTATTCTACCCTGTACTGGGCCTAATCTACGTGGTCAGGGGTGTTCTCAATGGCGTTGGCGATGCTTTCTTTGCCTTGTTCAACGGTCTTGTCGAGGTTGTGGGCAGATTCACCGTCCCGATCCTGTTTACCAAATATCTTGGCATGGGCGCCACAGGTATCTGGGTTTCAGCGGGAATCGTGTGGGCCTTAAGCGGAATCACAGCATGGATGAGGCTTGTGTCTACACGTGTGTTGCAAACCGGGACATTAAAAAGAAGGCGCGATATTTAGCGCCTTCTTTTATATTCTCTAAGCTTTTAAGCCTTTTTATTTCTCAGGTCTCTGACCCTCTCTCTTAGCTTGTCTGTAGCACGGATCAGCGGAACGTGGTCGATGCTGTTCTCATCTTCTCCGGCTTTTGGCATGAATTTCTGAATACCAAGAAGAATTCTCTTCTGGTTAAGGGAGAGCTTTTCGGCATAGGCTCTGGCAAGTTGGTCGTGGTGAGCCTCAATCTGCTCTTTTTCTTCCTTGATCTTCTGCTCTATCACTTTAGGTGCTGAGGCGACCTTCTCATAGCTCTCCTGGGCCTTTAAGTTGAACTCCTCGTGCATTTTCTCTACATCTTTTAGGAGCGCGTTAAGGCTGGCTTCCGTCAGGGCGAAGTCTGCGCCGAAGATCATGGCGATCACGATTGCGAGAACCTCGTATATGATCGGGCTGACGGCGGCGTGAACTCCTTCAACAGCTGGGATCAGGAACTTGACTACCGCTACTCCCGCAAGACCAAAGGCTATGCTCACCGGTACGCAGATTCTTCCGTTTATATTCAGCGGAAGCTTACTGTAATCCCACCATCTGGCGTGAAATCTCTTTTCCAGGACCCAGGATGTTCCGTACTCTGCGATTGCACTGCCTATGTAGCATATGATGAAGATCCCCCATATCGGGAATGTTGGAGATGACAGCGGCTTTATCAGTGAAAACAGTATCGAGACTCCAACTACGCATGAGCCGTAGATTGGGCAAATTGGGCCAAAGAGGAACCCTCTGTCCGCCCATTTCTTCTCGTTGGCTGAGCAGTAAATGGATTCCCAAACCCAGCCCAGAAAGCTGTAAAATATGAATTCAACAAAGTATTGTGCGATTAACATGATGTTGGTGCCTTTCTTTTTCTTATGTATTGCAACAATTATATTCTAGCACAAAAAGGGCGCCTGATTTCTCAGGCGCCTTGTAATCATCTTGGTCATCAGTCAAAGGTCAGTGAGTTAAGAACGCTTGTGAGGGCTGCATGCACCTCTGTGTTCATCTCTTCATCGTCACCGTCATGACCGTCTGTCTCAAAAATAAGAGCTCCGTCCATGTAATCTCTTGCAAAGGCTGTCATGTAAGATCCCGATCCTTCTTTGTCCACAGGAACAGAAACGTTGTAGCCCGTGACATCACTTACGCCCGGAAATGGCCACTCTGTATATTCTGCCTTATCGCCGTAGGGCTTTCCAAGCTCTTTTATCGCAGCTTCAGCCTTGTTGTCCACTGTGTATGTGACGGTTATAAGGTTTGATCCTGCGCTGTCGCCTGTGTAAACAATGAACACCTGAGGTCCGCTCTGGTTGATCTCAAACTTTGTTGCGTCATACTTGACGCTCCAGCCGTTTGCATCGTGATAAACGCTGTTCTCAGGGCCGTTTACAAAGTTCTCCGAACTGAATGTTTCAGGATCTGCATCCGCTACCGGCTCGAAAACAAGCTCAAGGCCGTCTTTAAATGCACCTGTGATCACGCCGTTTTCTACGGAGTGAATTGTCAGTGTATCAATATCTTCGTCTGCTCCACCGAATGAGAAATCGACTGCGCCATCTTTCTGAGTGATAGCAAATGGAAGTCCGATTCCATCGTGCTCACCATCCTCTGTGTGTCCGTAGGTTTCGTCATTGATCACATAGAAGTAAGTCTTGGATGGATTCTCAGCCTCTTTTGCGTAGTTAACATATACACCTTTTGTAAAATACGGTGGCGCAGGAATCTCAGCAGTTGTTTCAGCCACCTGCTCTGTAGCAGCTTCCGCTGCTTGAGTTGTAGCCTCAGTAGCAGGCGCGTTCTCGCTTGTAGCCTCCCCTGTCGCCGCATTCTGCGCTGTCTTATCCGCACATCCCATCATAAGCGCTGCGGCTATCGCACCGGAAAGCAGAAGTACCGTAAAAATCTTAAGTCCATTCTTTTTCATAACCCGTCCTCCTCGTATATAACATCAAATAAAATGTTACATCACTTTATGCACCCCAAAAATTAAAAAAACATAAATTTTTGAGCCCCAGGGACGGAGTCAAGGGCTCATTTGTGAGCCACTGACTCCGTCCCTGGGGCTCAAAAAAGTTAGGCGGCTTTGTGGGTGGAGAAGACTTTTACTGAATCGAAAAGGTGCTGGTGGTGGACGCTCTTGGCGTCGAATTTAACGGAAGTGAAGGCTGCCTGCATGATGGGTCCGGTGGCGAAGGCACAGATAAGGGTGCCGATGCCAACAGGGCCTCCGAGGAGCCAGCCAATAAAGGTTGCAAGGCTGAGAAGTGTGATGCTCACTGCGCCTATCGGGATCTTGCCTGCGCGCTTTGCAAGAGCAACAAGAAGTGTATCTCTCGGGCCACAGCCGAGTGAAGCGCTCATGTAGGTGTACTGGGTGTAAGCCATGATGATAAGTCCGAGGATCATCACGGGTATTCCGGTAGCGAGGCTGTCGCACTTAGGTACAAGGTTAATCTTGTTAAAGAGGTCAACTGCCTTACCAACCACGAAGGCATCAATGAACATCGCTATTCCAATAGGCTCTTTTAATGCTATATCAATTCCAAGTATCGCATAGGAAACTGCAACCGAGGCTGTTCCGTACAGGATTCCAAAGGTCTTTGAAAGTCCAAGATTGAGGACGTCCCATGGGCCGGCGCCGATATTGGCCTGAATCGTAAGATAAACTCCAAATCCATTAACAAACAAACTGATAGCTGCAATGACCATATTAAGCAGAATATCTCTGCTGGTTCTATTCTCTTGTAATCTACTGTTCTTAAACATTTCTTATTCTTTCCAAAATCAAATCTACATATTACCAAATTCGCATTCGATTATAGCACAAAAAAATCTTTTGAGATATTTTATCAACGAAGTGCCTTGACTAGGACCTCAAGAAAAAGTTATTGTTAGCATATGCTAACTCAAGCATAACACTACAACATGTAATCACAACACAACAACGTGTAATTAAGGAGGAAAGTATGAGTAAAGTAGCAATAGTATATTGGAGCGGTACAGGTAACACACAGTCAATGGCAGAAGCTGTTAAGGCAGGTGCTGTAAACAGCGGAGCTTCAGTCGATATGTTCACACCATCAGAGTTCAGTTCATCCATGGTTTCCGGATATGATGCAATCGCCTGATTAATAAGCAAGCTAACTATCATCAAAGATATGCACAAATCATGAAAGCAGCCGGGTTTCCTTTTTTAGAAAGCCCGGCTGCCCCCTCTTTACAGAGGTTTAAGTTTTATTCTATATTCTTAAGCGCCACATCCAGTGGAATTCTCTTAATTCTCGCAAAATCAACCAGCGACACAAACGCATATCCTATCAGCAGATAGACCACCGTCAGCACCATGGACGAGCGGCTCATATAGAATGCAAAGTACCCATCAAGCTGAAGCATGAACGCGTGGAATATCCACACCATCAGATAATATCCGACAACAAATGCAGCGACTGCAAACACTACGACCACGATAGCCGTCGGAATAATGTAGAGAGACCCAATCTCTACGTTCTTAAAGCCCAGGATCTTCGCCATGGAGATAGATTGCTCATTCCTCTCAATGATGATCTTGGCCAAAAGATATATCAGCGACGCCGACAGTACTATAAGAGCATATTTAAAGACTCCCATAAAGCCGCCCATGGAGTGCATCAGCTGATTTGTGACCTTCACGATATCTTCGGAAGTAATGACCGTTGCAATATCCTGATCATCTATGTCAGTGATCTCATTTCTTGAGAAATACCCGTAGAAGTCATCGCTGTCTTTTTCAAACGCTGTATTAAAGCTCTTAGCATCAAGGAACGCAGCAATTCCTCCGTCGTAATCCACAACTCCCAGAACGCTGAATTCATAGGACTTATTCTCATATTCCTCGTGAAGCGTTATCTTATCACCAGCCTTGATCCCGAACTTCTTGGAGAAGGCGCTGGAGATATACAGTGCATCCTTCGAAGTGTCTTTTCCCAAAGAGATGTAATCGCTATCCTCGCTGATTCCGTAAACCGTCACGCTCTCATCCTGGCCGCTTCCCATTCCTTCGCGGAAAGAACTGCTCTTTTTGGGATACATGAGATTTGTCATGCTAAAACGCTCAGCAGTTTCCTCGGATGTCTCGATCACATCTCCATCAGAATTCTTACTGTCCATCAGCATGTACTGATACTCTGCAAACATCATATCCGGCGCCGCTTTCGCGTAATGATTCAGAGAATCCGGAAGCCCGAAGGCGAAGCACATCATGAGCTCAATAAAGATTACTCCGAATATCAGCACCAGATAGTTTGGTATATTCTGGAAAAGAATCCTAAGTCTGAACCTTTTTAGGAACGACCATCTCGGAAGGCGCATAGCCTTGGTTCTTCTTGTCTTTACCAGGTCGTGACGCAGGAACTTCAGCGGACTTAGCTGCAGCTTCTTCACAATGACAAAAAGATTTATGAAGAACATCAAAAGCAGCGGGATTATCGTGGTCTTAATAAGCGCCGTGTTACTCCAGACCGCATGGCACTTTGGAAGACTGTAGCTGTTGAAATACAGGTAAACCGCCAGATTCTTAAATGCTGTGTATCCCAGAACGTTTCCTATCAGAGCACCGATCAGTGTGACGATGACCGGCATGGACATGTAGTGCACCACAAGCTCTGATCTGCTGTAGCCCGAAGCCCTAAGTGTCCCGATGACCGAAGCCTCTTTTTCAATGGTGTTGCTGATGATGATCGCAAATATAAAAGCGATAACACCGATAAGTATGTAGCAGAGAATGCTTGCGCCAACTAAATCCCCTTCGATGTCGCTCACTGCGAAGTTGCTGGCCTGGCGCAGATACTCAGGAAGATAATCGTCAATCTCGTTGTCGTAAACAAGAGCCTGCGTGATCAAAGCCTTCATGAAATTCTCTGAATAGTCCTGCTGCTCCACCTTAGACTCAGGCGCCTTATCATACTTATACGCATAGCTGTAATGCACTCTGGACCGCAATTCTTTAAACGCCTCAGGTGTCACCATGGCAACGTCAAACCCGAAGGCATCAAACATCAGGTCAGTGTTGGACTCATGGAGCGTCAGATAATTTACATACGAAAGAAGTCCAACCACCTCGAACTCTTTTCCGCCGACTTTGATCGTGTTGCCCAGTGCAACGCCCACGTTGTCAGCATGCATCCTGTCGATGGCAATTTCATCATCCGCCTCAGGTGCCCGTCCTTCGTTAAAAGAAGCTTTGTCTATCTCCGAGTCACTCTTGTAAACCCTGACAGTGGCGTCCTCTACGCCATCGCCGTTGTTATCCTCGGACTCATTTCTGTAGAAGTGTTCATATATCTTAACCGTGACCGGATCGATTTCATCATTAAGGTTGTACCTGTCTGCGACTTCGTCCCACTCCTCATCGACTTTTTTAACCACTTCTTCGTGGGCTTCATCATAGGCTTCATCCACGGCTTTCTTAAACTCATCCGACTCCCTTGCTTCTTCAATTGCTTTGTCAAAAGAGCTTTCCATGGCCGCATCGATCTGACCCTTGATCATCTCTTCATCTGTAATACCATATGCAGCACACTGGGCCCTGACAGCTTCCTCAATCTTTGCAGTCACCTGCTCATTGAGTTCATCTTCTACAGCCTCCGCCACCTTCTTATCGGCTTCCTTGTTGCCCTTGTCGATATAGTAGCTTCTTACGTCAGCTTTTTTACCTGAGCTTATATCATCAAGCAGATCCTGCGACGCCTTCTTGGACAGTTCAAAGCTTCCGTCCTCGAGGTTAAGCTCATCTCTTCCTGCATACACTGCTGCCAGCATCGAATCGTGACCAACGTACATTCCGGAGATAACTCCGATCATGATCACCATGAAAACGATGATAACTAAATACTTGTGCCAGTCACCTTTAAGTTCTCTCGGGATTCTCCTGATAAGAGGATTTTTCATAGCATCTACCTCCTACCACTCCAGATCCATCGCAGAGATCTTATTTTCGTTGATATCATTATGGCGCACCACACCATCCCTTAACTTGATGACATGATCCGCCATATTTTTGATCGCCTCATTGTGAGTCACCATGATCACGGTGCTGCCAAACTTGTTGTTGCATTCCTCAATGAGAGCCAGTATTTCTTTTGATGTCTTGTAATCCAGTGCGCCTGTTGGTTCGTCGCACATTAAAATGTCGGGATTCTTAACGACAGCTCTGCCGATTGAAACCCTCTGCTGCTGTCCGCCGGATAACTGGTTGGGATACTTGTACTTGTGCTTCTGAAGTCCAAGGGTGGTCAGTACCTCCTCCACATCCAGGGGATTGTCGGAGAGATATGCTCCCACCTCGATGTTCTCCTTGACGTTCAGGTTCGGGATCAGGTTGTACATCTGGAAAACATATCCCAGGTGCTTTCTTCTGTACAGCGTAAGCTCCTTCTCGCTCATCTCTTCAAGCTTGTCACCGCCTATGCTCACAAACCCTTCATCCGGCGTATCGATTCCGCCGATGATGTTCAAAAGTGTTGATTTTCCGGATCCGGATGGCCCGAGAAGCACGCAGAATTCACCTTTTTTAACAGTGAAATTCATGCCCCGAAGGACATCCTGTCTGGCCTCTCCGGTTCCGAAACTCTTCTTTAAATCTTTGATTTCAAGAAACTGTTCTTTCATTTTTCCTCCTCATAACACAAAGTTACCTATTGCTAACAGAATTATAATACGCTATAATTTCGTTAGCAATAGCTAACGTTACGAAAATATTTTTTTCGGGGAGTCATGTAAATGCCTGACAACATCATAGTCGAGAACTGTTCACCGACACTGGCGGGGATCAAAACAGGAAACATCTTCACAGTGGACAGATCTCTTATTACAGATATAAATGAAGAACTAAGGCAGCTTAATCAGTGCTTTGCAGGAAAGGGGCTTCGGGCAATTCCTCTTAAAATATCCGATAAAAATGTCCTTCTTTATCTTTACAGACCGGATAAGCTAAAGGCCGATCTTTCCTGCAAAGAAGCCCGTGAGATCCTCCTTGCAAAGGGCTATAGTTGCGAGTCTGTAGAGAGCGACATTGTCCATCTCATTAACCAGATCAGCAGTCAAAACTCTTTCCCTCATGAGATAGGTCTTTTCCTGGGTTATCCTCCTGTTGATGTAAGAGGCTTCATGGAGGATACCCGGAAGGGCGTCAAGTGCGTTGGTTACTGGAAGGTTTACGGGGATAAGGAGAAGGCGGAAAAGACCTTTTCCAGTTATAAGAAGTGTACTGAAGTATATAAAAAGTGCCTGTCCGGAGGCAGACACTTATCACAGATGATCGTTAATACTACCAGAAACAGATGCGTCGCATCTTAAGGAAAGGCTGACATGAGTAACGAATACGTCATTTCCCTTTTGAAAGAAAAGGGCTTTAGGATCACAAAACAAAGAAAACTTATAATAGATATCATTCTCGGGAGCGACGGTGCATCCTGCAAAGAGATCTACCACAAGGTGATTGCAAAAGACAATACCGTCGGTACCGCCACTGTTTATCGAATGATCAGGCTTCTTGAGGATGTCGGCATATTAAAGCACGTCGACATGATCACCCTAACAGGCAAATACTAGAACTCCATCTGATATCCAACCTTCATCTGCTCTATCTTATCGCCAAGCTCTTCCTTTAAGATGCCATAGGCGCGGCCTTTAGTGCAGTGTCCGGTGCACACATAATCTATCCCTGTGTCCTTTATCTTTCCGGCCACATCTTTTATCTCTTCGCCTGATTTGTTGAACAGGTGGAATCCTCCGATAAGCCCATATACGTGCTTGTCAGGAAAAGACTCTTTTACCTCATTTATAATATTGGCTGCTCCTCCGTGTGAACAGGAGTTGATGATAACAAGGCCCTTGTCGGTATCAAGCACAAGGCTCTGCTCGTGCGAAAAATCATCAGGGATCCAGCGGTGATTTTCCTTCCTGTACATGCGCTCGCGCTTTCCGATCTCGGAAAGGCCGGCGGTCTTGTGGGGGATAAGATATGCCCCTTCAATGAGCTTATAGTCGCCTGAAACCATCTCTATTCTGTCAGGATACTTTCTTAGCATACTCCTTGGAATTCCAATATATTTCTTGAAAATCTTCATCTTGTGGTAACAGTTCGTTGCCGTGCCATCCCTTAAATAGAACTTCGCCTTGCTGTTGTGTTCAAAAAACGCCGGGATTCCATTTGCGTGGTCGTAGTGAGCATGGCTCAGCACGCCGTAGTCGACATCCGCAACATCAAGCCCAAGCTTCTCCATGTTTGTCAGAAAGAGCTTTGACGCCCCGGCATCCACCAGGATCTTTTTTCCATTAAATTCCACAAGCAAACAAAGGCCCCACTCACCGGTGACGCCTTCGCTTGATATATTATCTACTACAACCGTAAGTTTTGTCTTCATGTTTTCCCCGCCTTACTCATCTATTATCACAAACCATACACTGATTATACCAAAGAATTTTGGACCCTGGGGACGGAGTCAGTGGTTCAGTATCTGAAAACTATCTTTCTAGCTGTTAATTATCTGATAATGAGCCACTGACTCCGTCCCCAGGGTCCAAAATTCTTGGCTATATCATCGCCTTCTACGGAAGGAATGGTAAACTCCACGCTCTTACACTTTACCATAACACTCAGTCACCTTATAACCAAGGTCCTCGATCTCTTTTGTGATAACGTCATCGGCGATGTCTTTCTCATAGCGGACAACTGCCTCTTTCTTCCTGAGATTAACCTTGGCTGAAACGCCGTCTAATCTGTTGATGGTGCGCTTTACTCTGTTTGAACAATTCTCGCAATGCATTCCGTCTATCTTGAATATCGTCGTTTTTATTATGGGGCCTGTAAGCTTTTTGTCAGGCTCTTTTTTGACAGAATCGCCGCCTCCGCAGCATCCGCCTTCTCCTTTGAGGTGCTTGATACTGCCTCGCAAAGCTATAAAGAGTACCACAGCTAAAATCACTATAACCAGTACATTTGATAACATGTAAATTCCTCCGGCGGATTTTTGTCCGCACTTATCTTGTGACATTTTGTTAGCAGTCACTAACGATTATAGCAGTCATTTAGCCCTTTTAGCAATGGATTGGTGTATCAGAAGTATCAGAAAAGACTTTGCTGCTCGTAGTCTGTGCTGCGCTCAAGCTCAGGCATGGGCTCTTTTAACATGTCCATGGCTGCTGACGTATCCTGCAGGTAGTCCTGCGCGCTTGCAGCTTCGATCATCACGGGCATCCTGTCGTGGACAGGCTCCATGGAGCTGTTGGGGGATGTCGTTAATATGACAAAAGAGTCTTTGCCTTCATTAAGATCATAGAAACCTGCCAGATACATGGGCTTTCCGTCAGGTCTTTTGAAGATGAATTTAGTCTTTGCCTTGTCCCATTCGTAGAAGCCTGCTGCCAGGAGAAGGCATCTTCTGTTTGAGAAACTATCCGAGAACATGGGCTTGTCACAGACGGATTCGGCTCTGGCGTTGATGATGAGCTTGTTGTCACGGGAAGTAAGGCCCCAGAAGAGGTCTTGGACGTCTGTGGCCTGAGGCTCGTTGTTATGGTTTTGCGCGCCATTTCGGCGTCTTACGATTCCGGGCAGAATCATCCCGGGAGTCGCATCACCCGGGCGCGGACTGATAGCCCCGGGCCGAAGTCCGAGCTCTTTTTCCACTTCATCTGCAGTTCTGTCGCCAAAAAAGTACCGTCCGCACATGGTCAGCCACCAAGTCTCATCATGAAGATCGAGTATTCGTCGTTCTGGAATTCAAGGTCCGGTGAGTTCTCACCGCCTCCGTTGGTGCTGCGCTTAATCTCGGCATAGAACTCCTCGCCCTGATTGACGATGTCCATGACCGTGATGTCAACGCCGCTCTCCTGCGCGATCTTGCAGAACTCAGAGAGCTGGTCTTTGGCGTTTCTGGTATCAAGGAGCTTTTGCTTAAGCTCCGGGTTTTCGTTGGCTTTGCTTAAAAGGATCTCTAATTTATCAGCGATGCTCATGTTTTAATCCTCTCCAACCAGGTGAACAATCTCAGCTACATGCCCTGTTGCAGGCAAGAACTTATCAAAAATATCAGAGGTCTTTATCTTGAGGCTCGAAGTGTTTACGCAAGGGTGGCACCCTATGAATGCGCCGGCCTTGACGTCCTCATCCACAAGGAGTCTGACTGCGTGGTCCTTGTCGTTCATAAGCCCCATGACGCTTACCGCTCCGGGCTCTATGTCCAGATATTTCAGCATATCTTCTGCTTCCGCAAAAGAGAGTCTGGCTGAGTTTATCTGGTTCGATAGCTCTTTTGTCTTGAACTTCTTGTTCCCGGGCATCAGAAGCAGGTAAAATGCGGTCTTCTGCCTATTGCACAAAAAGAGATTCTTGCACATAAGTGTTCCAAGGGCTACATCTATGGCCTCGCAGGCTTCCATTGTCATTGCTGCTTCGTGATCGACTCTCTCGTACTCGATCCCGAGCTTATCAAGCATGTCGTAAACCCTGAGTTCTCTCTCGAGCCTGCCTTCAGGGCTCTTTGGTCTCCCAACTACTAATTCCATGATTCTTCTCCTGTTTAGATTGTTGTGTCAGCTCTTTTGCCAAGTCGCGTCAGCTCGTCTGCCAGGTTGTGTCAGCTCGTCTGCATGGCGGCTGAGAGCTTTGGAAGGAGCGAAAGGTCTGCCGGGAGCCACTCAACGCTCTCAAGATCTGCACTGCCGAGCCATTTGGCCGCCTCGTGCTCAAGGAGCTTAAGCTCGCCTCCTGCGAGGGTCGCCCAGTAGCAGTTCATGTGAAGGTGAAAGGTATCGTAGTCATAATCTATGACGTCGATGAGGTCGTGGACTTCAATCTCAGCCCCCAGCTCCTCTCTTATCTCCCTTTTTAGGGCATCCTCCGGGGTCTCGCCCGCCTCGATCTTGCCTCCGGGAAATTCCCATCCGTCCTTGTATTCTCCGTATCCGCGCTGCGTTGCGAATATTCTGGTCTTTTTATGGTAATCGTCGCAAATCACGGCTGCGACTACGTTTACTATCTTCCTGTTCATGTTTGCTTATCTCTTGTATTCTACACTTTCAAGCGCTATCGGCATAGGGTTTAAAGTCACCCATTTTACGCCAAGCTCCGTAAGTCTGTTCAGGTCTTTTTCATCTCTGTCCTTAATGCCCTTTGTGATCTCGGCTATCTCTGCACGCTCTTCGTCCGAAAGCTTCTGCCCCATATCGAGATATTTGACGAAAGCTTTTACAAGCTTCTGATAGTCTGAGTCCCAGTTCATGCAGCCATTATCAAGAATCTCGTAGCACACCTTCCCCGATATCCTAATGACTTCGCCCTGGACAGTTGATGCATGGCCGCTTCCCGGAACAAGAAGTTCCCAAAGCTCGGCGTGCTGCTTCTGCCAGGTGTCGGATTTGGGGCGTATCTCACTCTTGCCGTCGTACTGCTGCCTTCTTGGGACGCGCTCCACATCCAGAAGTTCATACAGTCTGTCCATTGCGGCATCAAGCTCCGGCACAAAATCCGGGTTTATACTACTCCTTCTGAACTCTGCATCCTTGGCTGCTTTTATATATTCGGCTTTAAGAGTTTCAGTGACCGGCACGCCTTTCCCGAGCAGAAGCTCAGTTACCGGCACCAGCTCCGGTATATCTATTGGCCTTGCATTACAAAATGCATTTTCAAGAGGAGTATGATCATACAAGTTCTTCTGATAAAGATCTGCACCTGCTGCGATCAGCGTTTCAACAGCTTCAATTCTTTTGGATTGTACCGCCTTGAAAATCGCACTCTCCTTATGCATCTTAGCCGTGTAGTGTATGTCTGCACCATTCGCAATAAGAAGGAGCGCCTCTTTTTCATGTTCTTTGTTGCCGTAACTCAGATGGTGCATCAAGGGTGTACTCCCAAACCGGTCGATGTAGTTGATATCAGCCCCCTGCTCTATGCACCATTTGATCATATCTTCAGAGATCAGATACGAGAAAATATTTCCCTTGTTATAAGTACCGTAGGCATTGATGTCGCACTTTTCAAAAACCGCTTTTACCGCTTCGTCATCCGTAATGTACTCCTCAAGGTCTTTGGGCAGGGTCTTGCGCTTGGACTTGCCGGACTTTCCGGCTGCCGGTTTTGACAATTCTTCCTGCGCATTTACTTCGGATACGGCAATTTTCTTTTTCTTAAACAGATCAAATATGCTCATGCCCCTTAAATCCCCCGTTCCCATTCGTTCTTGTATTCATCGGCCTTAAGGCGGTAAGTGTCTTTTAAGTATGGGTAGTACTCCTCTGTCGTCACCACTCTGGAGCCCTTTTGTTTATTGCAGTTCTTGCACAAAGGAAGGAGGTTTCTGTCGTCATCGCCTCCGCCATGGTACTTCGGGACGAAGTGATCGATTGTCACTTTATCGGGAGTTACCGGCTTGCCACAGCGTGCGCAGAGTCCACCTGTCTTTTCCAGAATAAGGCTCTTTGTGCCGGCTTTCCACTGCTTCCGGCTCCTCATAATTTATATCCGCAATCTGCCTTCTCGGGGCCGTCAACACCGGATTCATAGTGCGCCCTGAACTCCATGTTGATCTCGCGGATCTCTTTTTTGCCGTCAATGTAGTCCTGGTACATATCCGCAAGCCCGGACATGCATCCATCGCAGGATCCGCTGATGTTGCCGATGGACTCAGCAACGATGCGCTCTCTTTCTTCTCTGGTTGTGTCTTTTATCAAAATTGAATTCATAATCAATGTTCCTTCTTTGACTCCATATTTAACAATAGGGAAATAGCCTATTGCTATCTCCCCTTTGAGATTAACTAATTCAAGTATTTTGCTGCTTCTTCCTTAGTAAGAGAGTATTGTTGGATAATTTTTTCAGCTATAACTACATCATCCAATCCTAACGAGCGAAGCAGTTCTACGCATCCAATAATGCCTTTTTGGAGTCCTTCCTCAACGAATAATTCTTTTATCTCCGCCTCATTATATTCAGTGTCCAGCATGCCTGTTACCTCCGCTTTATGCGAAATCAGGAAAGATCTGATTTCAAAGTCCATTGGTATCTCATCAATTGCTGTTTTAGTTGCAATAACAATATCCTTTGGATCCTGATCAAACAGAATCTCATTAATCCTGTTTATAAACCATGAATATTCTTCCAATGGCTTACATGCTCTAAGCAGGTCTGCATTACGTCCATAGTTGATATTGAGCATTCTGACCTTTACTTCAATGTCAGATAATGCACGACTATTCTCATCAAAAGAATCAGTTAATTTAAGAATGACTTCATCATCAACGTCGGTTCTTCCATTATAGAACACAACCAATTTAGGCGTTGGTAATTTGATTAAAGATGATCCATACTTATTAAGCTTGTTTCGTGCCAAATATTTCGAGTACAAGTTTCCAACGTATTGCATCATCCTAAGTGGCATATTGGGGTTATAACTGCTCTGATGCTCATAAACGCTCATAACATCTGAAACAAGAAATGATGTATCATTTCTCATTCCTATATATAGCACATCTTCAAGAGTATTAAACTCTATAGCAGAAGCATCCTCATAATGGGATCCGTTCACAGCGTTGTATAGCTGAAGTGTCCACTTTCTATTCTCTTCCCTGCCAAAAATGTAGTTGAAGAGTCTGTCCTTGTGTTTGTTGTTAATAGTTCCCTTTTCTGTTTCTAGCAATATTTCATCTCCTTTATTATAAAATTAGGGTCTGTGCCCTGCAACATGAATTTCTGGCGAAATGCCTAAGAATTCAGAATTGGTGTGGGATTGGCATTGATGATCAATGCCTGATATCCCAAATTCCAAGAAGATGATAGCACAAAAGCAAAAGGAAATCTTTAAGATTTTCTTAAGATTGAAACATGAGTGATTTTTCACAAAAGTCTCTTATATATATCCAGCATGCTCTCGATCTGGTACTTGAGGAGCCATGCTGCGTTGTTGTACTCGGTGGTATCCTTTATTACCTGCAGAAGCCCCGGGTAGAACTCATCAGTCTCTTTTATCATCCTGTAGATCCTCTCGCGGGAGAGGCCCCAGGACATGGTTGTCAGGTTGTTGCACCTGTCCATGCACTTGATCAGAGCTGCCTTGGGGTTTGTCATGATCTCTTTATAGTACCTGCTGATGATCTCGTGGCGGTTCTCGTCATTTGTCTTTTCACAGGTAAGGAGCCTTACAAGCTCTTTTGTCTCCTCATTCACCGGGAGGTCATTCACGCCGATCTTGCAGTCTTCAACAACATCGTGCAAAAGACATGCAGCAATAATTTCATCTTCATGAATATCCATGGACAGCGCATGACAGGCCAGGTTCAGCGGGTGATAGATGTACGGCGTCGTTGAGCGCTTTCTGTTCTGCCCCTCATGGGCCTTGACTGCGAAGTCCACGGCCTTTAGCGTATTGGGGAGCTTAAGATTTCTGGCGGTGGTCTTGACGTAGGTCTTCATGTGCTCCCAGTCATAAATGGTTTCCTTGGTCTTGAAGAATTTCTGCTTCTCCTCCACCAGGGCTGAAACCGACACGCCAAGCACCTCCGCGAGCCTTATCAGCTTGTCCGTGTCCGGGTTGTACTCATCTCTTTCCCAGGAAGAAACAGCCTGAAAAGAAATTCCCAAAGCCTCCGCAACCTGTTCCTGCGTAAGCTTTCTTTCCTCTCTAAACGCCTTGATATTTGAACCGATACTCATTTGCATCCTCCGTTTTCTTTGATGCCTTTATGGTATTTCAGATTCCACTTATATTCTATAGAGCAGGGGTTTAAGTTTCAATAATTAATTCAAGTCTGACTTGAGTTTAGTTGTACTCGCAAATGTAGCCCATGCGGCCTTTGTAGCTGGGGTAGTTTCCGATAACGTCGTTTGGAATGTCGTTCATATAGAACTTGTCCTCGGACTTTCTGTAGAAATATTCCGCATATTCCTCGTCAATCTCAGTACCGTCCGGAAGCTTATCCGAATAGCTCGGCATTCCGTCAAGCCAGTGTTTCCAATAGCCGTTGCCAACGCACTCGTTTTGGGTAAGACCCTTTTCCGTCCAATGCCATGAGAAGCTGTCTATACGGTTTGCACCTATGTAAAAGACATTGTTCAGCTTATCTTCTGATCTGATAAGATCGTCAATTATCTCAAATTCCTCATCGGTAGTAAGGCAGGCGAGATAGCCGCCTTTTTCCTCGCACTTTTTGGCTGCCTCTTCCCAGGTGCAGTCCTCGATCACAAGCTCGTATCTGTGGCCATCGGAGACGTACTTGCCGGTGGAAAGATATGATTTCAGGTCATCAATGCGGAGGTAGCTCGAAGGGTCTTTTGCCTTATCAAGATCATAAACTTCCCTGAGCCGTGCCATGTAGGTCTCCTCGTCAGTCTCCTCACCGTCGATGGCATAGTGAAGCGTCCTGAATCTGCCTGTCTCTTCGTTGTACATCTGATCCTCTTCGGTGGCGTTCTCATCAAGCTCATAGTAATCGCCGCTTAGCACCAGCTTCCAAAGCCCCTTATCAAGCTTGTAGACATAGTCGTAGTAGTAGCCCATGTGGCCTTCAGAGTTATTGAGGAGCCCACTCTTTTCAATATATGTAAAGTAGAGCCTAGCGGTCTGCAGTTCTCTTACGGTTCCGTCATAGAAGGACAGGATCTGGCAGCCACCGGCCTCAAACCCTGAATCAATCACGAGCTCTGGCACATCGTCGTCATCGACATATATAAGGGCAAAAGACATATCCATGAGGTCCTCAGGCATGCGCTCCTCAAGGTAAGCCAGGAAGCCCTCATTCCAGGAATCGTAACCTTTTCCGAAGGTGGAATGCGCTGCGCCGTCGTAGTAATCTTCAGGGTTTTGTGGCTTGTAATTTGAAAAAGCAGTCAGCGTCGGAGCAATTCTCCTGCCTCTGTACTCTTCCATGGCCTTCTGTGCCTCGTCCTCTGTGATCTTGAACTCATTTCCGGAGACATCCGTTTTCGTCCAGGTTATGCTGTCATCGTCAGCCCTACCAGATTTAACGCCGGTAATCAGCGTCGTTCCGAGATCATCTGATGTGAACTCATAGAGTCCTGCCTCGTTGTACCACTTGGAGCCGTGCTGCTCATAGCCGATGAACTTGCCGGAGCACAGGTAGTAATTAGTGTAATCAGTGCTGGCAACCACGCCATAGGGCACATTGTTATGCCTGGTGCATATTGTGTAGATCATCTTATCGAGCTTGGGGTCATCGGAGATGTTGCCGATGATCAGCTCGTTCATACCGTCGCCGTCCAGGTCCTCAAAGCCATAGCCTGAGTAATCAAGGGCTTTTTCTTTGTCGTAGCCGTCCACGGAATAGGCGTAGGTCAGCATGGAATACGGCAGGTAAAAGTTGTCGTACACCTCCTGGTCAAGAAGGACATAGTAGTTCAAGTCCAGGATTTCTGCGTAGAAGTCTTCGTCGGAGATGGGATTGGTGGGGGCTATGTCTTGGGCTACGGCTGCGTCTTGGGCGGAGTCTGCATCTTGGGTGGCGCCGGGTTCGGTCTCTGTTGTGGCCTCCGCATTGGGTTTCTCTTGTCCAGGATCTGCTTCTGTATTCGCGGTTGTATTACTTCCACACCCTATTATGGTTGTGAGTAATAGGGTACTTATGATATATTTCAATTTCTTATTTTTCATGATCGCTCCACTTTTATTCGGTAATCCTACTGACTGTTTACAGTTTACAGTGTTACTTCCATTTAATCTCATTTCCCCCATTTAAGCAAATGAGTCACCGGGGACGTTTCAGTTTGTCTCATTTTGAGTCACCGGGGACGTTTCTCTTTGACTCCTTTTGAGTCAGGGGGACGGTTCTTTTGACTTGCTTTTCGGTCCTTAGGGACTAATCCAGTGGTCACTTTATAGTAAATGCCGGCCAAACTACATCACAAAAAGGAAATATTGGTTTCATGGTTTGAATCGATTTTTGAAATGCATCACAAGAATTCTCTATATAAAAATTAGTTGGAAATTACAAGCTCTTTTCCAAGCCATGGATCAAAATAATATGATTCCTAACGCTCATCCTACATCACAACACTTGGCCTACGGATGCCATGTGATGTAATTGTTTATGAAAGCAGGAAAATCTTTTTTGCAAATTCCAACTATTTTTTGTATGGGAGGAAGTTGTGGGGTGGTCGAAATTACGTTTCCAACCAACGCCCAAAAGATCGGGGCCTTGTGATGCAAAATCGGCCCACTCTTCCGAAAATGGTCCCTAACCCCCGTCCCCGGGGACCAAAAAATGAGCCCTTGACTCCGTCCCCAGGGATCAAAAAGGAGTCAAACAGAACCGTCCACATTGACTCCCCAAATTTGCACTAAATCATTATACGTGCTACCCTTTTTTAAGTATTTTTTTGTAAAAGAGCTTTATGCGAGGAGGAAATATTATGAAAAGGAAACTGATACTGGCACTTATCGCCATGACTCTTGTCATGAGCGGATGCGGAAAAGATGCTTCTGCTCCGGATGAAAGCAGTAGCGTTTTTGAGAAGATTGATCAGAACGAAGGATCAAATCAGGAAGCAGGCGACGCATCAGGCCAGAACGCCAATGCAGACGCAGCCGGAAACGTAGACGCAAACACTGCAGGCAACACAGATGGCGCAGATAGCGCAAACCAGACTTCAGCAGAGACCGACGACTACACCGAGCAGATCAAATCCGAGATCGCAGCTCTTGCGTCAGATTCACTTACAGATGAACTCGTAGCCGTAAACAAACTTTATGACAAATATGCGGATATGACAGCGAACGCATCAGATCAGGCAGAGATGAACTGCCTTTGCCAGTGGGAAACACTGGTATGGGAAGATGAAGTTACAAGTCTTCTCGACAGACTCAAAGAAAAAGACAGCGAGAACTATAACAGCATCTATTCAGAATATGAAAATTGGCTCAAATACGTGCCTTCCATGGCAGAGAAGATGACCTATGTATACGAAGGCGGAAGCATCTATCCTACAATGTATTCCTACAATGAAGCCATGCGCTTTAAGAGAGAAGCCTACGTCCTTGCCAGCACTCTTGCGGATGTAACCGGAGATGTTGCTTTCTCATTCCCCGACAACTCACCTTGTGGATACTACGGCGACTACGCAGGTGATAGCTATATTCTCATCACAGAAGGCATGGAAGGTGGCTCCTACGCTATCAAGATCCACTTTGATAATTCAAAAGAGCTTATCGGATATGGATCAACAGAAGACGCCCCCGAGTCAGAGTACATCTCTTTTGTAAGCGATGACGGATCAGTAGAAGGAAGAATCGACTGCTTCGCACTTGGCGCATCCTTCTACGCATCAGTATCTGACGGAGCAGTCGTTAACACCAACGAGACCTACGAATTCTCCTTCAAGTACTAACACCATCCAGGGAGTCAAAGAGAACCGTCCCCATTGACTCAAAATGAGACAAAATGAAACGTCCCCGGTGACTCAAAATGAGTCAAAGTGAAACGTCCCCGGTGACTCAAAATGAGACAAAGTGAAACGTCCCCGGTGACTCATACGCTGAGGTGCTCGAGTTCGTGGCGGGTTTCAATGAGGGCGGCTTTGGTGCTATCGTTCCGGGTTGGGAAGTCGAACATTTTGTTAAGGTAGCCCTGCTCTTTGGCAAGCGCCCAGCTCTTTGGGTAGACCAGTTCAAAGGTAAGGGCGATGTGTCCGATAAGGTGCTCCGCAGGAGAAACCATAATATCTCTTGGAATTGCGTGATGTTCTCTCACATGTTCCATGACAATATCAGAGACCCCGGAGGTCAGAAGCTCGTCCTCAGTGACGTTGTAGATTTCCTCCATCGGGGTCTCTACGTTTACCCGAAGGATATCGACCTTATCCGCGTCACGGAGTATATTGCAAAAGACAAGGGTCTTTCCCGAAACTTTCTCATCAATCCTGTACTTATTGTGCTGTCTTATTACGGTCTCGAGCTGACCATCTCTGGACCTGTCATCAACATAACTAAAAATCAGCTTATCGCCTCCAAAAAGAAGGTCCGCACCGAACTCAGCGTGATCAACGGACTGAGAATCAATGAAGGTGTTGTACCTCTTCACCTGCTCGAATCTTCCGATATCGTGAAGCATCCCCGAAAGCCAGGCAAACTCCACATCCTCATCAGAAAGGCCAATTGACCTTGCGATCTGTTCGCAGTTGTCAGCAACTCTGTAAGTATGCGCAATCTTCAGCGCAATCTTGGAATCAGTCGGATCGTAGTTTCTTGTATAAGAGGCAAACTGCTCCTTGACTCTCTGCCTGTCAACCTTAAACCCACTCTTAAGTCCCAGGTATTCCAGCACGATATCAAGCCCCTCCGTTGGCACACAGAAAGTACCGTCGCGGTGCTCACACCCGCGGACAACTTCGTCTATGTCAAACCACTTTACTTCTTCCACCTCTTCTTCCTGAAGCACCAGGCGCTCAGCATCCACAGGCTTTTCGTAGACATAAACAAATGCCACTTCATTGTCATTAAAAATCTTCCCGTGAAATGGCATGGCGTACTTTATATGAAATCTTCCCGCAAATGTCAGATCACCGTCTTCCGCCTTTATGCCAAGTTCTTCAAAGAGCTCACGCCTTGCAGACTCAAGAGGCTCATCTCCTGCCTGGATATGGCCTGCAGACGAAGTGTCGTACATACCGGGAAAAGACTCTTTCTCAGCGCTTCTTTTCTGGAGAAGAACCTGATAAGAATCCCCTTCTTTTCTTACAATCCAAATGTGTGCAGTTCTATGAGGAATTCCTTCTTCATGAGCCTTTGACCTGGTCACTGTCTCGCCTGTAGGAACTCCGTTATCATCAGTTATATCAAAAATTTCTTCCATGTCAGCCTCCAATTCAACCCCTATTCTACACCAAGACAGCCGCCTTACGACAGTCAAATTTCCAATACGCCAAATGAGCCCTGGGGACGGAGGTAGCGGACCAAAAGTGAGCCCCGGGGACGGAGTCAGTGGCTCATTATCTGAAAGTTATTTTTCTAGCAGTTAATTATCTGATAATGAGCCACTGACTCCGTCCCCGGGGTTCACCTTTGGTCCGCTACCTCCGTCCCCAGGGCTCACTTTCAGCAGGCCTTACTTCTTGGGATAACGTAAGGGTCTCCCGTGGCAGGATCTGTGATGATGTCGCTCTCCATGCCGTAAACCTCCATCATAAGCTCAGGCGTGATGATCTCCCTTGGCTCGCCCTCGGCAATGAGTCTGCCTCTCTTCATGGCAAAGATGTGGTCGGCGTATCTGATCGAGAGATTTATGTCGTGAAGGATCGCAACGATTGTAGTCTTTTTGGTCTTATTAAGCATCGCAAGACAGTCCAGGATCTCCACCTGATAAGTGATGTCCAGATAGGTTGTCGGCTCATCCAGAAGAAGAATGTCCGTATCCTGCGCCAGCACCAGCGCGATCCACACCCTCTGCCTCTGTCCGCCGGACAATGAATCCACGCTCTTATCCGCAAGGTCCGCAATCCCCATGGCCTCCATGGCGTCGGCAATCGCCTTGTAATCTGCCTTTGAGAGCTGTCCGAAGAGATTCTGATACGGGAACCTTCCCCTTGCAACCAGATCCGCCACGGTTATGCCCGCCGGAACAATCGGCGACTGGGGCAAAAGACCTATCTGCTTGGATAAACGCTGTGTCGGAATGTCATAGATTGACTTCCCGTCCAGTACCACGTCGCCATCCTTTGGCTTTAAGAGGCGCGCAAAGCTCTTTAAAAGAGTTGACTTACCACAGCCGTTGGGACCTATCAGCACGCTGAATTTCCCTGCAGGAACGATGATGTCCAAATCCTTTAATATTAGGTTTTCTTCATATCCTGCGCTGATGTTTCTTGCGCAGAAATCATGACTAAGTGCAAATCCATCCATTAGATCTTTTCTCCCTTCCTGTTAAGGTTAAGCAGCAAAAACAAAAGATAAGGTGCTCCCAAAAGTCCCGTGACAACGCCAACAGGATACTTGGTTTCAAACATGTTTTTCCCAACAAGTTCCGATGCATAAACAAGTATGGTTCCGATAAGTCCGGCAACTGCCATGGCGTTCTTACCGTTCTTGGTGCATTTGCCGGCGATGGGTCCTGATAAAAACGCAACCGATGCAATGGGTCCAGTGATCGACGCAGCAGTTGCGCTAAGCACTAGCGCGCACAACATACAGCAGAATCTCACTGCCGAGAGCGGAACTCCAAGAGTTGTCGCATACTCATCTCCCAGCTGCATCATCCTCAGATACCTGTTGCAGATAAGTAGCAGAGCGCTGCAAATCACAGTGACCAGCGTAATTCCCAGAGCATCGCTCATCTGCACCAGATTAAGGCTTCCTCGAAGCCACCTAAGTGCCGTTGCCACATCATATTCAGAGCCCACCAGCAACATCCAGGAAATAAGCGCATTCAAAACCGCCTGAATTCCAATTCCGATGAGGATCATCCTGCTGCCAAAAAAGCTTCCTCTGCCCGACAGCACAAAGATCACAGTCGTGATGAGAAGTCCTGCTGCCACAGCGAAAAAAGTCACCGCCGGTCCGCTTATTCCAAGGATCAGAATGCAGAACACCGCTGCTGCGGAAGACCCTGCAGAAACTCCGATGATATCAGGTGACGCCAGCGGATTCCTTAGTAAATTCTGGAAAGTGTATCCGGAAATTCCAAACGCAAATCCCGCAAAGCCTCCCACAATAAGTTTAGGAAGCCTTATGGTCTTTATGTTGTAAGCCGCACCTTTGCTCTCAGATCTTAAAAGGTAAGCCAGCACCTCTTTTAACGAATAATTGGTATTGCCCAGGGTCATCATCAGCACTCCAAGTGCGGCAATGATCACCAGCAAAGCCACTATACAAGCGGTGTTCAGGCGGCTGTGTTTTCTATATATATTTCTAAGATCATGTTCAAGGTTCTTTGTCATATACTCTTAGCCTTTGTCTTACATACAATCCAAATAAAAACAGGTGCACCGACTATCGCAGTGATGATGCCAACTTCCAGCTCTCCGGGCCTTCCAAGGACTCTTCCCAGGACATCCGAAAAAGTAAGAAGTCCCGCTCCGCCGATGGCCGACATGGGGATTACAAGCCTTAAGTCGCTGGCAAAGAGCTGCCTGAAAATGTGGGGAAGCATAAGTCCCACAAAGCCGATGGGTCCAGCAAGAGCCGTGACCGAAGCGCAGAGAATAACGCCTGCAAGGGCTGCAAACATCCTGACAACTCCGACTTTGACGCCCAGGGATATTGCCATCTCATCTCCAAGAGCCATGGCATTTAAGGGCGATGCCAGCACAACTGCGCAGACAACACCAATCACCAGGAAAGGAACGATGAGCTTTATGTCCTCCCAGGTTGCTACGCTGATGCTGCCCACCTGCCAGAACCTGAACTGCTTCATGACCTGCGTATCCGGAAGCATGATGGTATTTACCAGCGCTCCCAGGGCCGTTGAAACCGCAGCTCCCGCCAGTGCCAGCTTAATGGAATTGGCTCCGCCGTACCCGACAGACGCAATGCCATATACGAACAGTGCTGTTAAAAGAGCTCCTGCAAAAGATATACCTATTAACCTGATGCCTGAGGAAATGTTTAGATAGGCGATACCAACCACCACGAACAGCGCAGCTCCCGTGTTTACTCCAAGGATGCTGGGGTCTGCTATGGGGTTTCTTGTTATTGCCTGCATAAGAGCACCCGATACCCCTAAGGCAGCACCGGCCAGAAGCCCAAAGACTGTCCTTGGGATTCTGGCTGCGATAACTGCACTTAAAAATTCGTCGGTCATGCCACCTGTGAAGTAGCTCATGGTGTCACCAAAAGGAATACTCTTGCTTCCATAGGATATGGAAAGAAAAAGACTTAGAATGACAAAACAAATTTCAATTGCCAGTGCAATAAATATGCGATTGTTACTGAATTTTCTGTGCTGCATCGTTTATAGCTTTCAAATAATCATCAATTGCATAAGGAATGGAAAGAACTGTAGGTGTGCTTGCTGCTGCAAGAACATCGTTGGAATCAAGAAGTACAAACGCTCCGTCCTTAACCGCCGGGATATTTGCAAATCTTCCGTCAGCCTGCATTGCATCAACCAGGGACTCTGTACCGTAAGTAATGATGATGTCTACATCATTTAAAAGATCTGCATTCTCAGCACTTACTGCAATTGAGAAATCCTGATCGCTGGTGATAAGGCTCTTTACGCTATCAGGTGTTACAAGTCCAAGGTCTGAAAGAAAAGCTGCTCTTGGATCATTTCCTGTGTAGATGTAGAAGGTTCCAAGGTCGTCCTCAGAGAGCCATGCAAAAGCTACTCTCTTGCCTGCAAGGTCAGGATACTGGGTGAGCTTATCGGCGATGAGCTTCTCTGTCTCTTCCACAAGCTCTTTTCCCTCCTTCTCAAGACCAAGGGCCTTGGCGTCGTTTATGGCCTCTTCCTGCCAGGTTGTTGTCCAGGCGATCTCGGGGTAAGCCACAACCGGTGCGATCTCTGAGAGTCTGTCGTACTCCTCCTGACTAAGTCCTGAGTAAGCAGCAAGGATGACGTCGGGGTTGCAATCTGAAATTGCCTCGTAGTCCCATCCGTCTGTGTCATCGAAGACGTTAGGTGTAACGCCCGCATCTTCGAAAGCCTTGGCTGTCCATGCAAGAAGGCCGTTCTCATCTCTTGGTCCGAAGTTCGCCTCGGAGATTCCAACCGGGATAACGCCTAGAGCAAGAGGCACATCAGGGTTTCCCCAGGCGATGGCAACTACGTTTTCCGGCTTCTCCTCAAGGACTATCTCGCCGAGGCCGTGTGTTATTGTCATGGGAAAAGAGCTCTCGGACAATTCATCCGTAACAGCTTCCTCCACTGAACCGGCTTCGGTTTTTTCAGTCTCTACTTCGTTTACAGTTTCTTCTGTTGTATTGATTTCGCCGGCAGCTCCGCAAGCCATTGCTAACATGCTGATTGAGACTGCAAGCATTGTTGATAAGATTTTGTTCTTCATTTTACCCTCCTCGTTGTTAGCGTTCGCTAACCATGACATATTCTCATATATCAATTTAATTGTCAACAACTTTTGTGAATATTTATTAGTTTATGCTAACAAAAAAGAGCCCTTTCTTTCGAAAAGGCCCTTTTATAAGGCTTTAGCACTGTATTATCATTCAACGATCTGTCCGTAGAAAAGAAGTTCCGGTTCTTCAGATGCCGTCAGAATCATGAACTTAAACGGCTCATCAGCGGTAAACTCTTTTACCTCAGGCTGCTCTAAGAATGCGCCTTCAGTCATCATGATAGCTGTCGCTGCTGCAGCTTCAATGCCCTCTTCGTCGACTTTGATCTTGGTCTTCTGAATGATGTCGGAGATAAATACTGACATGTCGTCGCTCATCAGCGAGAAGTCTGCGTTTGCAGTGAAGGCATCTGCTGCTCCGCGCTGCTTGCAGAAGTCAACCAGCTCGTTATTACTAAACTCAGTCTCTGCCTCGAATTTAGGAAGCGCAACTGCAACTTCCTCGGCCGTCGCACTTGCCATCTTGCCCACAACGTCTTCCACGTCGCCAAGGATAAAGACTGCATTGATTCCGCCATTCATAGGAAGAACCACGAACTTGCCGTTCTCATCCTCGTAATACATGAACCGGCTTTGCTGATGCATGAAATCTTTTTTGACAACATCGCCGGAGATTGTGGTGAAGTCGCCTTCTTTTGTAGCAAATTCTTCAAAAGAGCTAACCCAGCCGGCACGTAAGTAGAGCGTGTTAACAAGGATCAGGTCTGCGTAGGAAAGGTCATTGCTGATGGTCGGAATAAGGCCGTTTGTGTTTTTGTTGATCCATGAGTTGACCTTGTCTGTGATCTTGTCGGGCGCTACGTTCTCTGCTGTTGCGCCGAAGTTCTCTTTTACAAGTTTGATGTACTTCTTGGAGAGCTTGCCACTGGCCTTGGTGTTGCGCCAGATAGAGTTCTGAAGGTCAAAGCTTCCTTCCGGTGCCTTGGCATCATCGCCGTAATATTCCTTGTATTCCTCGAAATCTTTCTTGGCAAACTCAAGCCACTCGTTGTAGGAATCGACGGATGCAGAAACACCTTCGTACCAGGTCGTCAGCTCCTCCATGCTCTTAAAGCCCATAGCCTCAAGGAGCTGGTCTTTGGTCTCATTATCCGCGCCGGATACTGCCAGTGCCAGAGCAGCTCTGAAGGAAGTTGGAGATACCATGTAGTTCTGGTTCTCAAAACCTGAGCTTTCTATGAAGTTTATAAGCGCGCTGTTAAAGTCCATATCAAGGCTATCCTCGGAAATCTCCGCCTCTACTGCCACTGCTTCTTCTGTCTCTTCTGCCTGCTCAGTGATCGCGCCCATGGTCGACACGCTTTCTGTCTCAGTGGCAGGCGCCTGAAGTGTAGTAATCTCATCCGTCTCGGGAAGTGCCTCTTCGGTAGCGGGAACCTGCCTGATATTTCTGAATACCACGCCTGCTACCACCAGTAGCAAAAGACCTGCTGCCGCCAGATAAAGGCTTCTGAAACGCGCCACGTTACTGCGCTTTGCAGCATTAGCCTTTCCCTTTCCTCCTGCGCCTCCTGCGCTTTCGATGTGCTTTGGATCGATATCGCCAATTGCATCTAATAAATCATGTTCGTTCATAAAGTGAATCCTCCGTCTGTGAGATGGCCTTTTAATTTCTCTCTCATCCTAAAGAGCGTGGTCTTGACCTTGCTCTGGGGGAGGGAATACCTTTGACAAATCTCAGTTACGGAATCGAAGTACCAGTACCTTCTGACGAAGATGTTTCGCTGCTCCTCTGTACAGGAATCAAGAAAAGAGTTAATGCACTCCGAGAGCTCTTTTGCATCAAATTCACCCGCAACGTCTGTGCTTCCGGGGATACACTCAAGCATCTCGTCCGATAGCTCGCAGTACCGGGCAGATCTCTTTTGCCTGCTCTCGTGGCGAAGCCTGTCGATTGCCAGGTGCCTGACGATCTTGCCGACAAATGCGAACAGATAGCTTCTGGGCTCGTTTGGCGGAATCAGGTTCCATGTCTGAAGGTATGCGTCGTTCTCGCACTCCTTGGCCGTCTCTGCATCCGCAAGGACATTGCCGGCGATGCTGCGCAGTCCGTTTCCGTATTTTTGCGATGTCTGTGATATAGCCGTCTCATCTCTTATTAAGTAAAGATCTACAATTGCTGAGTCATCCATTAAGATGATCCTCTCTTTCTTTTAAGGCCTTCACTTTATATAGCGATGTTTGATAGTAGTTGGTTACATGAATTTTGAAAATTATTTCATTTTGTCTTTTAACGTATCAAAAATGGTCTGGGCGATCAGCCTGGAACCCGCCGGGGAAGCGTGTCTTCTGTCGGTAAAAAACAGATCGACTTCCGGATGTTTGTGAACCTCTTCCCACCATTTCTCGCCGACAGGTGCCACAAGGCAGTTATGTCTTTCGCCAAGCTTCCTGTACCTTGCGCTCATCTCGGTCTGATAACCTTCGTTGTATTCCTCGGCCCAGGTCATGTAGTAGCAGGGAACGGCCTTAGTCTGCCTGATCCAGCCCATGAGCTTGTCGGCAGCTGCTTCCATGACCTCGTACTCACCCATGGGGTGCGCAACGTGCTGCAGAATGATAAAGTCGTAGTCCCCAAACAAAATGTTGAACCTGGTCTGCTCGTTCTCTGCGTGATAATCAAAGCCCATTCCGCCTTTGGTCAGCATGGTCACCTGCATGTCGATCCCGTTCTCAGCGCAGATGTCCTTAAACATCTTGGGCATGTCGTTGTAATAGGTGTGGCTGTTTCCGATAAAAAGTGTTCTCATACCTCATCCTTTCGTCTTGCTTGTGTCAAGTTTAAGCGTGTCAAGAACAGCCTGTGCCTCCTCGAACTGGCTTCCAAACCATGAATCGCAGCCAATGGTCTGAGCGATCATCTGTGGCTGGTCCTCGCCAATTATTATGAAATCCCAGTGCTCGTGCTCGTCATAGGTGCCAACGTGCGCCTTGAGCCCTGCAATTTCTATCTCCTCACTCTTAAGGCCTGTTCCGCAAACTCCGAAATTCTCTGAGCAAAAGACCTCTATGTGTCCCTCATCTGCAGAATCAGGCGCAAGGATGAATCCGTAGGCGTCAGCAACGAGCTTGTCGTCACCAACTTTCGAAACTTCACAGGTCCAGCTCTCGGGGACGGTTATGGATAGCTCGCCAAGTGGTCCGCCGGCTGTAAGGGTCTTTTTCTCATAAACACTTCCTTCGGCAAAAGAGCTCCACTCTCCGTAGGTTCTATCGCTACCTGCTCCGGCGAATGCTCTGACCTTTATCTGGAAATCAAAGTAATCCTGCGCACCGTCGACGTAGGAAGGCTCGGTGGTCTCTACGGTTTCGGGTTCGCGGTAGTCTTTTTCTGCAAAGTACTTGTTGGCAACGGATACTTCGTAGCCGTCAGCGCCTTCAATCGGGGCCCACTCAAAGTATACTTCCGCGCAGTCTTCGCCAGCGCGGGAAACTCCGTCTTTTACCTCAGGGGTGCCGAGGGCTGTGGGAGCAGGTGTCTCCTCAGGCTGAGCAGCACTTGTTTGTGGCTCTTCTGATTGGGGCTGGTTCTCAGCAGTAGTTACCTGTGTTTCCGCTGTGGCCGTGGTTTGTGGCTCTTGGGGCTGAGTGCTTCCGCAGCCTACCATGAGCAATGTCGCAATAGTTGCAGTGGTTGCAAATAACAGTTCTGATTTTTTCATAATTTTTCTCCAGTCTTAGATCTCTTTTACCAGGTTGCAGAGCGTCTCATAAAATTCAGGAAACTCCTGCTTCATCCTGATTGGCTTTCCTTCTGTGTTCAGGAAGGCATGGGAAGTGGTTCCGCTGCAAACGGTCCTGCCTTCCTCATTCTTCATTTCGTATCCGAGAAAGAGCTTGACGCCCTTAAACTCTTTAACTGTAACACAGATTGAAACCTTCTCCGAAAATTTGGTCGGAAACTTGTAGTCGCAGCTTACGCTGAGCACGGGCGAGACAATCCCCATCGCCTCAAGCTTTGCAAAGTCCCATCCTATCTGCGAGAGGAAATCGACCCTCGCTTCCTCCATCCACCTTATATAGTTGGAATGATGGGTGATCCCCATCTTATCAGTCTCATAATACTGAACGGTATGAATATAATCCATTTCAGATAATCTCCTCCCAAGGCCTCCTCTTTCATTGTTCCAATGTATCAATTATAGCCTAAAAATGAAGAGCTGTTGACCCCCATGTTCGGGAGCCAGCAGCTCTTTTGCATTATTATTTATTATTTCTTGTATTCGTAGAAGCCTTTTCCGGCGTTGATTCCTGTCTCGCCCTTATCGATCTTCTCCTTAAGAAGAAGGCCGATCTTGTGGATTGTTGAATCGGGATCCTGTGCCTCGGGCTTCATCTGGTTGATGTTGTAAGCTGTCTCAAGACCTACGATGTCAAGGATCTCAAAAGGTCCCTTGGGCGCGCCGGTTGCAAGGCGCCATGTAAGGTCGATAGTCTCGGGATCCGCTACCTCTTTTGCCCAAAGAGCCTGAGCTGCCGAAAGGAATGGAACCAGCATGGAGTTAAGGATGTAACCGGGCTGCTCTTTCTTGAGCTCAAGTGAAATCATGTTGATCTCTTTTGCAAACTCAACGACTTTGTTGTAAATTGCAGGATCTGTTCCGGGATGTCCCATGATCTCTGCTGTGTTGTTCTTCCAGATGGTGTTGGCAAAGTGCAGTGAAAGGTACTTCTCAGGCCTTCCTGTGTACTGTGCAAACATGCTTGGAAGAAGAGTAGATGAATTGGTTACCAGTATGGTGTCAGGATCAAGAAGGTCCTTCATCTGCTCGTATACGTCAATCTTGGCGTCCGGATCCTCTGCCATGGATTCGATAACAATATCTGCTCCTGAAACGGCCTTAGCCATATCAAGCTCGATATGTATATTGTCTGTCATGTTCTTCTCGCCCTTGGCTATAAGCTCATCAATAGCCTCAGCAGTGATTCCGTCCCAGCTTGTGATTAGTCCCTTGGGATAAAGGAGCTTACCGAGCGGATTGCCAATCAGGTTTTTTGCTGCAGCCAGGTCGTCCAGCATAGTTTTTCTGTAGAGCTCGATCTTCGGAGTTGTTCTTCCGATTGAGGACTCGCTTCTAAGCCAAAACGTAACGTCATGACCGGTATATGCGCACATAAGACCGATCTGTGTTCCCAACACACCGCCGCCTGCAACAACTACTTTGTTCATTGCCATAAATACCTCCATAAATATGATTTGATTGATTGCCTTCTCCGTGATGCATAAAAATACAGTCACGCATAATTCATCTTACCATATATGGACGGTTTTCAAAACACTAAAATGAGTCACCGGGGACGTTTCAGTTTGACTCATTTTGAGACACCGGGGACGTTTCACTTTATCTCATTTTGAGACACCGGGGACGTTTCAGTTTGACTCAAAATGAGTCAAACTGAAACGTCCCCAGTGACTCATTCTTGTTCGTATAGTGCTGCAAAATTCTCGAGCTTCTTCCTGATTTCTATATGCTGAGGACAGTTCTTTTCACAAAGGCCGCACTTAATGCATTCCGATGCCTTGCCGTGGTTCATGGAGAAGCGCTCGTAGTACATGTTTGACTTGTTTCCGGTTACGGCGTGCATGTTAAAGAGCCCGAAATACTCGGGGATGTTGATGTTCTTCGGACAAACTTCCGTGCAATATCTGCAGCTGGTGCACTGGATGGTTCCGGTGCTGCCAAGGATCTCGGTTATATCGTCCACAAGCTTGTACTCCTCTTCGGAGAGGGGCTTAAAGTCCTGCATGTATGTGGTGTTGTTGTCGAGCTGCGCCAGGTCGCTCATGCCACTTAGGACAATCTGCACATCGCTGAGGGATGCTGCGTACCTGATGGCCAAAGATGCAGGGGTCAGGGCCGGATTGTTCATGGGCGCGTAGAACTCATTGAATTTAGCGATGGCTGCATCCGGTAGTTTCACAAGAGCTCCGCCCTTTACGGGCTCCATTACCATGACCTTTTTGCCGTGCTTTTGTGCCACTTCGTAGCATTTGCCGGACTCGATGGCAATGCTGTTCCAGTCAAGATAGTTGATCTGCAGCTGGACGAAATCAACCTCCGGGTGGTCAGTCAGGATCCTGTCAAGAGTCTGTGCATCATCATGAAAAGAGAATCCGATGTTGCGGACGTAACCGTCTCTTTTAAGCTTCTCGATAAACGGGAATCCACCGAACTTTTCAGTATTGATATATCTGTCTCTGCCCAGGTTGTGGAGCAGGTAGTAGTCAAAATAATCGACTCCGCAGCGACGCAGCTGCTCGTCGAAATACATCTGATAATCCTCAGTTTTCGTAACTCTCAGAATCGGCATTTTATCCGCAAGAACAAAGCTGTCTCTTGAAAATCTCCTTACAACAGCTTCTTTTACCGCTCCTTCAGAGCACTCCTGATGGTAGGGATAAGCCGTGTCAAAATACGTAAATCCGCGCTCCATAAAAAGATCTGCCATCTTCTTGAACTGCTCAATATCGATCGATGCAGGATCATCAGGGTTTAGGCGAGGTAATCTCATGGTTCCGAATCCAAGTTTTTTCATATACTCTTCCTCTTTTTTAGAAAAAGCACCTTAGTACTAAACTAAGGCGCTTTTTACTTTCTTACTTCTTGAACAGTCCTCCGGCGAGGTTCTTGATGTCTCCAAGATCAAGCTTGCCGTCAGCTACAGCAGCCTGAACCTTCTTGATGTCATTCTCTGAAACATCGATGTTGGCCTTCTTCAGAAGAGCAACTCCCTCCTTGGGATCAGCCTTGGCAATCTGCGCCATCAGCTCCTGGTTGCCGTTGATCTTTTTGATGATATCAGCTACGTCTAAGATACTACCCATTTTTTTACCTCCTCCAATATAGTGGTATATTTATTCTATTGTACCAAAAAAATGAGCTCTGGGGACGGAGTCAAGGGATCATAATCTGAAAATACTCATCCCTAGGTTCTATTGTCTGATAATGAGCCCTTGACTCCGTCCCCGGGGCTCATTAATTGAACCTAACATCAAAGGACCTTTCATCAGGGATTAGTGGAAGTTCCTTCCGGTCTATGTCTGATATGTCGATGAACCTGCCACTACGGATAGTTGCCACGAACCTGTCAATGGCCTCTTCTTCGCCCTGCACCTCGCAGGTCACGGAACCGTCGTACTCATTCCTGACATATCCTGTGAGCCTGTACATATTCGCAGCGTGCATGGCCGTGAACCGAAAGCCCACGCCCTGTACCATTCCGTAAAAGTAAAGCCTGTATCTCTTTTCCAATTTCCAATCACTCCCATAATACTTATCGTTATTTCGGTACCAAATTTGTGATATGCTTAAATAAAGGAGGCGACGCATATGATCAAGACTGTTTACATTGAAGATATGGACCACCTGTATGAGCTCCTTAACGAGCAGGAATTTCGGTCTGACCTTAAAAGAAACCGAAATCTCTTTGTTTATCGCGGCCAGCCGGATGCTTCCTTTAAGCTAACTACGAGTCTTGCCAGAAACTGCAAGGACAAGCAAAAAGTCCTCGAGCCCTGCATGCTCAGAAACTTCACTAAATATGCGGTTTTGGAAGAGCCTTCCATCGAAAACTCCGTCTGGAGGCAGATGATCTTCGGCCAGCACCACGGCCTTCCCACAAGGCTCCTTGACTGGTCCTTCTCTCCTCTTATCGCCCTGCACTTTTCCGTCACGGAAAACGACATGGAAGATATGGAGAAAAGAGACAGCTGCGTGTGGCGCACTGATATCCACGAGCTTCACGACCTGCTGCCCGATAAGTACAAGGAGATATCTGCCAAGTACAACACCACAGTCTTTTCCGTAGACATGCTCACAGAAGCCTGCGAAAGTCTTGATATGTACGACAAAGACATGGGTTCATCATCCATGCTAATGATAGAGCCGCCTTCAGTCGACGTCCGCATCGTCAACCAGTACTCGTTCTTCTCCGTAATTCCCACCGATATGCACGATATCGAGGGGTTCCTTGATGTGCACACCGAAAAGACCGTCCGCTACATCATAAAGAAGGAAATCCGCTGGCAGATCAGAGACATGCTCGATCACCAGAATGTCTCGGAGCGTATCGTATATCCGGGCCTTGACGGCCTTTCACGCTGGCTCGGGCGCCACTACTACGTCCGCTGAAATGAGCCCCGGGGACGGAGTCAGTGGCTCATTATCTGAAAATGCCCATCTCTAAGTTCTATTGTCTGATAATGAGCCACTGACTCCGTCCCTAGGGCTCATTTTGCCCGAGTGCACTTTCGAATCTTGTTTCAAAAGACCTTTCGACGTCACTTCCAATAACCGGCAGCTCCACCATCTCTCTTTCCCAGGAGGAGAGATAAATTGCGTTGGACAAAAGCAGGCTCTTTCGCCCTTCTCTGCCGTCGGCGACGCTCTTTCCGGTTCCGTTTATTTCATCAGTAAATCTTTTTATCACCTCTACATAAGGCTGCGGCTGAGTCTCAGGCACAATCTCGCTCCAGGTTCCTTTTATCTTGGCAAAAAAGTCTGTGGAAGTCTTTCTGTACTCGGCTTCCTTACAGCCCATCTCCTGCGCCACTTCGCCAATCCTTAGTTTCCCGTTTTCGCACACAATAAGCGCTTCTTCAAGAGATAGCTCAAGTCTGTTGATGCCCGGCGCATCTCCTGTGGACGTGATGAAAGTTCCCGTCGCGCCGTTTTCCCATTCAAAGTACGCCGTAACGTCATCTTCAACCTCGATGTCATGGAATCTTCCCTCATGGCAAAAGCCCTGGACTCTCTTGGGATTTCCGCAAATCCACTGCAAGAGATCCAAGTTGTGAAGGCACTGATTAAGCAGTACTCCTCCGCCATCCTTGTCCCAGGTAGCATGCCAAGAGCTTGATTTATAGTACTGCTCCGGGCGATACCAGTCAGTAACCACCCAGTTCACGCGCTTTAACGCGCCGTATCTTCCGCTCTCCACAATCTCTTTTAACTTAATGTACACAGGAAGCGTCCTCTGGTTGAAGACCATGGAAAAGACCTTTCCCGACCTATCAGCTGCTTCCTCCATAAGCCTCGCCTGCCTTGAATACACGCCCGAGGGCTTGTCGCACAAAACGTGAAGCCCTTTTTCAAACGCACTGACAGCAATTGCTTCATGGGCAAAATGCGGAGTTGCAATGATCACAGCATCCACCGCAAGTTTGCCGCTCTCCACAGCCTCAAACAAAGCATCGGCGCTCTCAAAAACCGGAACACCGCTATCAATCGCCTTCTGCAAAAGCTCTCTGTATGCGCCTCTTACGCGGGTGAGTGCCGAAAGCTCGGCGCCATCAATCAGCCCATCCTGAAGGATCTGCGCATATTTGCTACCCATATTTCCAACGCCAATTACTGCGATTTTGATCATCCTGTTATCCCCTTGTAGACCTCGTAGTCCGCCTGGCTGAAATTCACTATGGTTACTTCCATCTCATAATCTGCATGCTTCTGAAGCCACTCTTTTACCGTTGCGAGAGCAATCTCCGCCGCTTCCCTCTTGGGATATCCGTAAACGCCGGTCGAAATTCCCGGAAAAGCAATGCTGTGAAGGTCGTTGTTCCTGGCAACTTCCAGGCTGTTCCAGTAGCAATTCCGAAGGTCCTCCGCATCATACTTACTTCCGCTGTAAATCGGCCCAACCGTGTGGATCACGTGCTTTGCCGGAAGATTGTAGCCTCCCGTGATCTTCGCCTCGCCCGTTCTGCACCCGTTCAAAGTCCTACACTCCTCAAGGAGCCTCGGGCCTGCTGCCCTGTGAATTGCTCCGTCAACTCCTCCGCCGCCCAGAAGGCTTGAATTTGCTGCGTTTACGATGGCGTCAACTGCAAGTTTTGTTATATCTCCTACGTGAAATTGAATATTGCTCATAGCTCTTTTCCTCCTTATGCAGTCCTTGCGGGAATCGCGCAAGTTTCAGTCTCTGCGGAAGTCGCGCAAGTCTCACTCCCCGCCAAATATCCTGCCTATCCATTCCCGAAACCTTCGCCACGCGTCATAAATGGGCCTTCCCTCAACAACCGTCTCTGCCTCCGGCGCAAGCTCATTGCTGCCGTCTGCATAATTTATGTTCACGCCCGGCTGCACGTTGTAGCAGAACACGTTAAAAGAGATTCCTCTCCCCTTATCTTCAACCGAATACCCTTCTATCTGAACCCCATCGCACAAAAGGTTCTTTTCCCTGAAAACGGGCGTAACCCTGTACATCACATGCCTGCCCGTGTCCTGAACGTACTCCGCCACCTCATTTTCGTAGGGCAGCATCCCCTGAACATTCATGTACCTTGTGCCGGTGATAAGGTTCTTTTCATTGGCGTTCTCGCCCGTCAGCTGGAAGCCGATCATGTGGCACCTGTTATATAGAAAAGGCTGATCCGTGTCGATGAGTCCCGGGTACTTGTTCTGCTTCCACCCCGTCGGCCTGACCTCGCTGATTTCCTGCCTCTCCTCCTTTGGCATCAGGTCCCTGCCAAGGCACGCAACCGCCGCCGTGCATCTTCCCATCCCGTCCAGCTCTCCGTATTGTTCAAAAGAGCTTGTGGTGATCTCGTCAGCTGTGAATTCCGGCACGTTGCCGTTTACCACTACAGAGGCTTCTCCGCTGTATGGCGGAATCTGCTCTGCTAATGGTTCCACGCTGTTCGCCCGGGTCTGCTCTGCTGCCCGGCTCGTAGCGTTGCACAACATCAGCGTCGACATGCAGATGCATAATGAAGTCAAAAGTAAGATGCATATTCTGTTTGCTATGCTTGATTTTCTGGTCATGGGCGTTCTTTCTCTTATTGCAATTATTATATCATGGCCGCCTGCCTATATTTCATGTTACTTAGCCACATCTCTACTGCATCATAGTTTTTTGTGTATTTGCAGTGGATGAATTTCCCCTATCTCATGATGACCTTCCACTGCAATCTTCATTTTTGCCGAAATGCAGTGGATAAAATCACCTTAATCCGCCGTCGGATATCCACTGCATTTTTCCATTTTTCAGAATTGCAGTGGATGATTAGCCAAAAACTCTTTTTTATTATCCACTGCATCTCCACTTTTCTATAGTTTGCAGTGGAAGCCATTTGCAAAACCGTTGTTTTTTAACCACTGCATTTTCATGTTCTAGCATTTTGCAGTGGATGAAGTGTCAATCTGGTTCGCCAAGTCACGTTACATCCACAAAAAAAACCCCAAAGTCACGCTTTGGGGAATTCTTCATAAGTCAATATTCTATAATATGCCTTTAGCAACGATCTATCTCTTCCTCCAACAAGCTCACACAATCGAATACTGCATAAACTCGTACTTCAGCTGCGTTCCTTCAGCAATCCCTTCCGGCAAAAGAGCTCTCGCAACCAATTTCAGATCATCGGACTCGATATCTGTTCTCTTTAGATTTGCATAATCGCCGTCAATGCTGACAACTACGTAATACCAGGTTTCCATGCAAGTTACCTCCTTTAAAGTATCACCAGTATTATACCATTTTATGCGATCAGAATCTCATACAGATCCGGTGTCAGGTACTCCTTCAGGATGCCCTCTGCATCTACATTTCCGAATCCGCCGTAGAACTCTTCTGCAACTCCGCCTGCGATTGCTCCGAAGGTATCAGAATCGCATTTCAGGGAAAAGACATTTCGGATAAAGCTCTCGTAATCGGTACTCTCATAAAAGCATCTCATTGCCGCAGGTACTGAGCCCTGGCAGCTCTCGTTCCATTTGTAACGAGGCCTGATCTCATCAAGGCTGTAGGCGATGCTGTACTCGTAGTAATCCTTTGGATACTGCTCCAACACGTAGTCATAGATCTCCTGCTTGCTCTTTCCGTGCCTTGCCATCCAGATGCAGGTGGACGTAACCACTGCACCTTTGATGCCCTCCGGGTGATCGTGCGAAACTGCCGCTACCTCGGCTGCCATCTTCTGCATCTCGTCGTAGTCATCAAACGCCTCGCCGATATAGGCTGTCCTCATGGCTGAGCCATTGCCCCAGCTGTTATAAGGCGTGTGGTCAGGCCCCATGATCCAGCCATAGAATCTTCCGCCATAGCCACAATCCGGGTACTTTCTGCCAACAGCTACCATGGTCTCAACAAGGTCTTTTCCCTCTACAAGTGCCTTCTTGATGGCCAGAGTCATAACCGTGTCGTCCGTGTAACTCATCGGAAGCCACGATACCAGCGGAACATTCTTCCAATCAAGGTTCCTCGGTCTGTTAAATTCGTACTGCGATCCCAATATATCTCCTAAAACTGCACCTTTTACTGCCATCTCAATTTTCCTTTCTAAATGAGCCCTGGGGACGGAGTCATGGGCTCATTATCTGAAAATTCCAACCCCTATGTTTTATTGTCTGATAATGAGCCACTGACTCCGTCCCTAGGGCTCATCCTCTTCTTTCAAAATCTGCTGCGATGTCTTCGTCCCAGCCGCTGGCGCCGAGGTCACGGCTGGCTTCGCGAGCACTCCCTGCCATCATTACTGAACAGACAGCCTTTGAAACTCCTGCGTATACAGTGGCTGTTCCGATGCCATCGCTTACGTAGTTGACTGCTCTGTCTTTTCTGATGCCGTACTTCTGGGCCTCAGCGTAGGCGTCAATATTGGCTCCGATAAAGATGAACTCCCAGCCATATTTCTTTTGCTGCTTCTTGACCATCTTCTCGATCTTCTCACGAGAGTATCTGCAGCTGGCATTCTCCTGTCCATCAGTTGTGATGACAAAGATGGTCTTCTCGGGCCGGTCCTCTTCCCTTGCGTACTTGTGGATGTTACCGATGTGGTGGATTGCTCCGCCAACCGCGTCCAGAAGCGCTGTGCAGCCTCTGACGTAATACTGCTTGTCTGTCATCTTCTCGATCTTCTCGATGGGCACTCTGTCGTGGATCACTTCGCACACGTCGTCGAAAAGAACTGTCGACACAACCGCCTTCTCGCCTGTCTTTTTCTGCTTCTCCATCATGGCGTTGAAGCCGCCGATGGTGTCGAGCTCCAGACCGCCCATGGATCCTGATCTGTCCAATATATAAACAATCTCTGTATATCCTTTACTCATAACTATTACCTCTCCTTCTTTGATGTGCTCCCGCGGAAGAGCTGTCCTTGTTTGTAAGGTAATAGTAATTCATGCAGGAATAAAAAAGGTCGCACGGGAGGCGACCTTGAAAATTTATTTTGTTTCCTTTGAAAGTGGCGCAAGTCCGTAGTCGAAGAGCACCATATCTATCTTGATCACGCTGTACTGCTCATGTTCGATGAAGTATTTGACCACCGCATCCGTCTGCGAGATCGGCGAAATAGCGTAGCCTGCGATCTTCAAAAAGTCCACTGCTTCATCCATGTTAAGGCGTAGTCCCACAGCCAGGGCCAGGACTTTTTCTTTTGACGGCTTGACCTGACCTTTGAGGAGCTTGGAGAAGTACTGCTTGTTGATATTCGCCGCAGCGTAAACCTCAGAATTCTTAAGGCCTTTCTTATTGATCAGCTTCTGAAGATGCTTTTCAAAAGAGTCCGTGTAGATCCCTTTCAGCACATCATCAAGGGACTCGGCCTTCATGAGCTTGTTCATCTTGGGCGCAGGCGCACCAACTTTAACCTTGCGCGCAGATGGCGCAGCGCCTGTCGCTTCATATGGCGCCGAGTATGCCATTCCGGTCGGAACGCCATCGTCCATTTCAGTCGGCGCAGAATCTGCTCTTCTTGCCGCCATATCCATATGCCAGGTCGGCGCAGAACCATGCAGTCCTTCCGGCAGTCCTTGGTCAATATACTCATCCTCGTAAGCTTCTGTAACGTAGTCATCATCTATGAAGCTGCGCACTTCCTCGCCGAGTTCGCCTGAAACCTTCACGGTTCCCGGGTCGAACACCACAAGGTATATCTCCATGTCATGCTCTTCCAGAAACTTGGTAAAAGAGCTGACGGCCACCTCCATACCTATCTCAGCCGGAAATCCGTAGCATCCCGTAGCCATTACCGGGAACGCGATAGACTTGCATCTCTTCTTGGCAGCAAGCTCGAGCGCTCTGTCATAGCACCCTCGAAGGAGCTCTGCCTCGCCCTTGTTTCCGCCTTCCCACCAGCAGCCGACTGCGTGGATGATGTATTTTGCATCAAGATCAAAGGCCTTTGTGATCGCAACTTCTCCGTACTCCAGTGGCCCGATCTTAGCACGGGCGGCCAGGAGCTTGTCTTTTCCCGCAGCATTATAAATGGCTGTGTCAACACCGCTACCTATGGCTACTTTGGGATTTGCCGTGTTCACTATGGCATCTGCTTTTACTTTTGTTATGTCGTTTCTGATTATTTGAAATGGCATTTTATAGCTCTCCTGTTCCGAAACCGGTCTTATATCCTATTTTACACTAAACCGCCATAAATTCATCGTTAATCAGGTTAGAAAGTTTTAATATTTATTTATGCTCATTTTAGAATATGTTGTATATAATAAAATTATAGAGCACAAGATTTAGTGGTTATGGGTCTTTGAGCGCCTCGAGCGTTCGCGGAGGAAATACCGTTGAGCAATGAACATGTAACCTATAGATGCTATGGAAAACCCATTCCAAAGACATATGACGCCATCAACCTGCTTGGCCGTTACAAAGATCCAAGAAGTGTAACAAAAGGAATAACGGGAATCCTGTCAGCAGCGCTTGCTGCCGGACTTGTAGCCCTCCAACTCCTTTACATCTTCAATTAAATTCGAATGTTTCAGGACCGTGTCTCCTGATTAGCCATTTTAAAAGCCCTGTGTATGTATATCATGACATGTACGTACACAGGGCGCCTCCATTTTTGAGCCCCTGACTCCGTCCCCAGGGCTCATTTTTGATCCCTAGGGACGGAGTCAGGGGCTCATTTTTTATTCTTCGTCTTCAGTGCCCAAGCCGTAATACAGCATCTCGTTGTACTTGGCGTTGGCTTCCTCAGCAGCTTTCTTGTTGTGCCAGGCATCCACGTCGCTGCAGATGGCGAGCATCTCATCCACGATGAGCTCCGCTGTTCTGGGCTTGACGTTGTATAGGTAAGCCATCATTCGGTCCATGGCCTTGGGGCTTCCAAGCTGCCTTGCGATCTGATCTCCCAGCTCCCCAGGAAAGCCCAGCTGCTCTATGGCAGCCACAAGCTCATCGTGCTTTCTTGTCCACTCTCTTTCAATCATTTCTTTTCACCACACAAAAATCCTGATATTTCCTGCAGATCGCCGGATATGAGCACGTCGGAAAAGAGCTCTTTTCTCCCGAACTCTGCATTAAGAATATTATCAATAACCGCCCTGAAAGGCTCGTAGTAACCATCAGTATTGTAGAAGACTATAGGCGCATTAATTATGCCAAGGCTTGATAAAGACATCACTTCCGTAATCTCATCAAGAGTTCCGATTCCGCCGGGCAGCGCGACAAAGGCATCTGCAAGCTCGATCATCTTAGACTTGCGCTCTGCCATGGTCTTCGTTTCTATGAGTTCCGTCAGGCCCGTGTGCTTCCTTGCCTGAATCATGGCAACTTCCGGAATGACGCCAATGACCTTGCCTCCGGCTTCGATGGCCGCGTTGGACACAGCGCCCATGAGCCCCTTACTGGCGCCACCAAAAATAAGCGTATGGCCGTTCTCCCCTATCCACTTTCCAAAAGCTCCGGCCGTTTCCATAAACTTAGGATTATTTCCACTGCTGGAGCCACAGTATACTGCGATGTTCATCTCTTATACCCCTCTCCTCATGGTTCATCCAAAATGAGCCCTTGACTCCGTCCCCAGGGCTCAAAAATGAGCCACTGACTCCGTCCCTAGGGCTCATTTTAGAAGTTAGACCCGTTCCAGCCCCAGTCGCCTGAGCCGAAGTAGCGGATGTACATGTGGTCAGGCGCAACTCCTAAAATATCGCCATAGATTCCGGTGAGTTCAGTCGTCATCTTATCATAAGCATTCCTTGGCGCTCCTCCAAAAGTCTTAACATCCACGAATGCTATAGGCTGAGAATCATCGCCCCTGAAGTACATAGGCACGTCGCCTTCAATTGCTACCATAAGCCAGCTCTCGCTCTTTCCCGGAAGGATTGAGATGGCCTGTCCGAGGCGCTCCTTGAGCTGTGTTTCCTTTTCCTTTGATACTGTTACGTTAGTTTTTGTTGAAATGAATGGCATGTCTTTTCCTCCTTGTAATCTAATTGAAAATCCCCTTCACATTTTATTCACAACATTTTAAGGTTCGTTTTAAGTTGGCCAAGTATTATAAAACCATCAAGGAGAGCAAAACTTCTTGAACCCCCACACTTTTCATAAACTTTCATAACACACTGCCCTTCGGACAAAGGTCCGGAGGGTCCTCCCAAAAACAACGCCGCAGCACCTCTCCTGATAAAAAAGTGCTACGGCTTAATTATACATCAGAGCCCAAGTTCCTTGCACAGGGCATCATATCTTTTCTGCTCTTTTTCCTTAACAGGTTTGAATGAATCTTTGAAGCAATGGTCGATGACATCAGCATCCTTTAAAAGCTCATCCATCGGACCATCTACTGCTGCCTTGTCATCATGGTGATAGATGGCCGAGCAGATGATCTCGGTCTCATCGGGAGTTGTCAGTCCAAGCTTATCCAGCACTTTCCTCGCCAGCTCAGCCCCCAGATGCGCGTGATCATCGTATGATCCTGATTTGTAAGCATGCAGGTCATGAAGCATTCCTGCCATGGCAGCCAGCTCCGGATCAAGGCCGCGCTTTTTGGCCAGTATCTGCGCCGCCAGTGATACGCCATACAAGTGCGCGATCGCGCCGGTACGCTTATCGACATCATCAATCTTGTTTATCTTCTTGTCCACGTATTCTCTCAGTTCTTTTAATCTGCTCATGTCACCCCTCCATTTATATTAGAAATTTGCACTCGCCAAATATGTTAACGCACTACGCCAATCACGCATGTCACCGCGCTACACCGATCACACTTACCCAGTACTCCGTCTCCCTTCCTGGCCTCGAGTCTGGTCCGACCGAGTTACTTACTATCTCAAATCCCGCATTCTCAAAAAGCGGAACCACGCTCTTCTCATTAAAATCGCTAAACAGCCTCTCGCCCCTCACCTTCGTTCCCTCTCCATACTTAAAGGACGCATACATTGCGCCACCGGGTTTCAGCGCCTTTCTCATCCTGCCCATGACCTCCGGCAACTCCTCCACCGGCACATGAAGGAGCGAAGCGCTCGCCCATATTCCATCAAACTCTTTTTCAAAAGAGATTTCCTCAAAGCGAAGATCCAGCACCTCCCTGCCAATGTACTCAGACGCCCTGATCCGCATCTCCCTCGACGCGTCGAAAGCAACAACGTCATATCCCGCATCCAGGAAAGCCTTACTGTCTCTTCCGCTACCACAGCCGGCATCAAGTATCTTACCGCCGCCTTGAACATACGAAAGGAACGCCTTCCTGTCCTCTGCCATATCAGCATTCACCGATCCGGTAAAAAAGCTGTCGGCGTTTTTATTGTAATACTCTATATTGTGATCAATTCCTTCTGCCATTTATTTTCATGTCCCCAAGTCATGTATTATATTTATATATTTTAGCACCTTAACAAAGAAAAATCCCCCAAAGCGCCATGCCTTGGGGGGATTAAAATTACTTGTCTTTTTTCTTTTTTTCCTGCTTTGCCTTAGCAATAAGCTCTTTCATTCCCATAACCATTGCAGTCATATTGTTTCCCCTTTCAAAATACTCAGTAGTGATCTCAACAAAAACAATATTAGCAACAGTTCTATCACATTTCTGTCACACTCAAAGCTCCTCGGGATATCTCCTCAGGATAACTCCTCGAGATATCTGACCTTCTTGCCGTGTGCCAGGGCATAGTCAATCTCGGACCTTGTGCTGTCGCCGATATAGCCGCCGACATTGATGACGAAGATTTCATCTGACATATCGATCTTGCGCTTGTGTATATCGTCCAGCATCTCTTTTGTCTTGGTCAGCGTACCCTCGTCCATGTTCTCCCAGACTTCCGAATCGCCGGAATGCCCAAACAGACCTACGCTTATCACGATGTTGCCTTCCAGCGTCAGTTTCTTTTGCATCTCCATGAACTGGTCCTTAAAGCGTGTGCTTCCGCACAGTGTTATAACCGGATATTTCCCCTGCATTTCTAATTCCTCCCCCAATCTATCAGTCAGGCTGCTGCCCATCGTGCGCCGGCCACTTGCATTCTGTCATCTCCATGTCAGTGAATTCTGCGGTAAAAGAGCTGTCTTCAGGCGAGCATGCATAGATACCAAAGCTGATCTTGCCTGCCCCTTCAATCACGTGGCAAACTCTCATCTGCTTCCATCTTGCGCCGTCTTCCGAGCACTCGATGCAGTAATCATCTTCCCTTCTGCTGAGCCTGTACCACATCTGCTTGACGTCAGCCGGAATCTCGGTTGTCGCCCAGTCCGAGTAGCCGTGGTTGGTCACAACGCTTCCCAGATGCTGGAACTCATCATTCTCAAACTCAATTGAGCCCTTCACCCAATTCTCGCTGTCCAGATACATAACAACTCCGCACTGGTCAAACCTGTGATGGCTCTCCTCAAAGGAAGTCTTCACCACAAAGCTGAAGAACTTCTCCTCAGTCTCCATCTGAAAAACCGGCGCATTGTCATTTCTGAAATGATAGTATGTGCGCTGCCAAAGATCCGTATGAGGCATCGTAGTGATCCGCACCTTGCCACCAGCCGCTTCCCACTCTGCCGGCTCTCTTGTCCACTCAAACAAACTCAGGTCCATAAGCTATCTCCTTCCACCAATTGCCTTCAGCATTTCCATGGCCTTCTCGTAAGACTCTTTCATCGAGGCAGGGTCATTGGTCGCAATTCCCTTCTCAACCGCCTTTGCAAGCAAATCCTTATCATCACTGATAAAGAGCACATCCGCCTCACCACCTTCGATGATCTGCGCAGCCTTCTCAGCATCCACTCTTTCAACTTCCGCATGATGCCTCTCGCTCAGCATCGACAGCTGCCTTGTGAGAACCTCATCTTCTTTTTCCGTAAGACACAAATAAATTTTTGAATACATACGCTAAAATCCTTTTCTTTCCTTGGCTTTCTCTATCAGCTCTTTTGCCTCATTAAACGCTTCCGGGAGGTAGTCAGCCTGCCACTCTCTGCCTTCTTTCTCCTTGCGCTTGATCTCCGCCCAGGCGTCATGAAGCTCTTTTTCCGAAGCAAACTTCATGTCCCCGAACACATGTGGGTGCCTGCGGACCATCTTGTCAGAAATGGCCTTCGCAACGTCATCAAATGTGAAAAGACCTTCCTCCTCAGCCATCACTGCATGGAACATGATCTGCAGTAAAAGATCTCCCAGCTCCTCCTTCAGATTGTCCGGATCGCCGGTCTTCTCCAGTATGTTAATGCCGCCGATGACCTCTGCTGCCTCCTCGATGCAACCGGGTTTTAGGGAAACGTGCGTCTGGGCCTTGTCCCAGGGACAGCCATCCTCGCTGCGGAGCTTCTCAACTATTGTTTTAAGTCTTTCAATCTCGCTCATACTCACTCCCACTTCTTCCATACTTCCGGCTGATAGCCAAGCGTTGACTGCCTGCCGTTTCGAACCACCGGGGTCTTTATTATCTGCTGATTCTCAAGGAGTTTCTCAAGCTTGTCCTCTTCGGCGATGTACTGGATGAGGGCCACAGTGTCTTTATCCTTGGCATCCGGATCTATCATGTTCATGATCCCGCCGTTGGCACTTGCGACAGAGGTCAGCTCGCCCTTGCTCATGCCCTTTTCTTTCATGTCGATGAACTGAAATTTTATGCCGCGCTCCTTAAAGAACCGCTCAGCTTTCTTGGTGTCATTGCACTTTTTAGTTCCAAAAATCTGTATGTTCATACGTCAGCTCCTCATTTCTTGTTAAGTCTGTAGCCCACAACTGCGCCGACAACGCCGCCCAAGATGTGCGACAGATTTGAGATGTCATCCTGCAGGAACACGCCTTCATAAACCTGCTGCCCGATGAAGACTATCGCCACCAGAATGAATGTCAGCGGAATCTCGCCGTTCTTGAAGCTTGTAAAAGAAGTCAGCAGGATGAATGCAAACACTACGCCACTTGCTCCACACAGCGCCACGTTCCAGAACAGAACGTAGTTCACAACTCCCGTAACCACCGCGGTTATGAGGATGACCCACAGAATTCTCTTGGATCCGTACTTCTCTTCAAGCATCGGCCCCAGCAGCAGAATATACGAAGCATTCCCAATGTAATGCCCCCATCCGCCGTGTCCCAGCACATGGGTAAAGAACCTCACGTAAGTCAAGGGATTAGTCAACGATGAGTGGTAAGTCATGAACAACAGCTCATTGCTCTTGCCCATGGTCAAAATGCCCAGAATCAGCACCGCCAGACTTATGAATATGAACCCCAGCACAACCGGGGAATTAAATGTGATCTTCAGCTTTTTCATCTATCCTCCTAAAACGCGCCCACGTATCCTACTTCCGTGTATACCATGCCATGCCTTCCACGCTCAGATTTCATCACGGAAATCCCATTTACCCGCATGGATTCACTGTCTCCGAACTCAGGCAAAAGAGCTTTTCCTTTCACGCACTCAGCTCTTCTTATAAGCGTCACATGAGGCAGGAACTTCTTTCGGTCAAAAGGAATCTCCTCATCCAAAAGAGCCTTTCTAAGGCGCTTTACGTAGTCTCTTAAATTCTCATTCTCCTCGAAATTTGCAAAAATCATATCCTTAAAGGGCTGATATCCGCTCAGCTTGATGGAGAATGACCTCAGCGGAACCTTTCGCATCACTTCCACAATCTGCTCCGGGTCGTCATACTCTCCTATGAAAGCCAGGGTCATGTGCAGGTTCTCACGGGGAGTGTAGCTGCCCCTAACATCGCTCCGGCGCAGGTCATCCTGGATCTCGCCCAGGGCGTCCAGCATGTCTTCGGTGAAGGTGATTGCTATGAAAAGTCTCATTTCGGGCCTCCTTTTTGGTGCGGGGGACGGTTTTCTTCTATTCCGATGGGCTTTTCGGCCTCAGGTGCCGAGATTCTGTTATTCCGATGCTTTTTTCGCCATCCGGAGCCAGGTTTCTATTATTCCGGTGCTTTTTTCACCATCCAAAGCCGGGGTTTTGCATCACACGCCCCTATATATGTCTTCTTGGTTGGAAACGTAATATCGACCACCCCACAATTCTCCTCTATAGAAAAAATAGTTGGAAATTGCAAAAAGCGATTTTTGGAATTGTTCTTCAAGTGCATCACATGACATCCGTAGGCCGGTAGTTGTGATGTAGGAAAGACGTTAGGCATGAAGTTTTTTAAACCATGGCCCTTGAAGAGCCTTTGTAATTTCCAACTATTTTTTCATATGGAAATTTTTGTGATGCATTTTAAAAACACGTTCCAACCAACGGGGCTGTATATAATGTCTTGTGATGTACTTTTACACCTCAAACCACTACAAATGTCCCAACCAATCATTACATTAAGCCCACACGTTATATTTTACTATTAATCACATACAAATTCATCGCCCGCGAACTATAATGATAGTATGAAAGCCTTGTTAGTGATTGATATCCAAGAAAAATACCTGCCCTATTACGACGCTGATCTCCTCACAAGAATCAACGCCAGAATTTCTGCGGCTCAAAAAGGCAGCGAGCCTATATTCTACTTTCGCAACATTGGAATTCAGGGTGACAATGACAGCTATGCCCTGGCCCGGGATCTTCTTATCGCCTCAGGACACATCCATGAAAAGAGATTCCCCAGCGCCTTCACAAATGACTCTTTTGTAAAAGAGCTAATGAACCTTAATATAACTGAACTTGAAATAATAGGTGTTGATGGCAACAGCTGCGTAAAAAAGACATGCCTGGACGCTGCCAATGCAGGTTACAAAGTAACTCTTAACCTGAATTGCACAGCTGCCAGGAATGAAAAGATATTTGAAAAGACACTTGAAGAGCTTTCCGATGCCGGTGTGACACTGATAAGTCACTGATTCAAAGAAGTGTTCAAATCAATATCCCATCAAAATGATCGATCTCATGCTGAATTATCTGAGCAGTAAAATCCTTGTACTTCCCATGCTGAGGCTTAAAGTCCTGATCAAGATAGTCCACCTCAATCTCTTTATACCTGGTGCAAGGCCTTACGCCCTCAAGAGACAGACAGCTCTCTTCGGTTTTGTACTCACCGCTCCTCTTGGTAATCACCGGATTTACCATGGCGAACTGGAACGGCCCCATAGCCACAACGATGATTCTCTTCTTAACGCCAATCATGTTCGCCGCCATGCCAACACAGTGCTCCTGGTTGGCTCTCAGCGTATCAAGAAGATCCTGAATAACCTGCTTATCCGCCTCTGTCGCAGGCTCCGACTTTTGCTGCAGGAACATCGGATCTCTAATAATCTTTTTAACCATCAGACTTCATTCTCCCCGTTTTGATATATTTTAAAAAACTTGGTCATCAGTGGAATATATGTCAGAAGAAATGTTGCTCCTGCGATTCCATAAACTTTCTTTTTATCCTTAGGCTTTACAAGCATTCCAAGCATAACACCGAGAGAAATCAGGCAAAACTTAAGAACCGAGATAGTCTTCCAATCACTGGTTTTAATGTAACGATCCGCAACTTCAAAAAGCTTATCCATAGAGACCTCCTATCGTTATATGATTGTTTCTAATTCCTTACAGCTTCCCATCCTTCTTTGCTGCCTCAACCAACGCAGCAAAGTCCTCGTAGTACCAGTCCTTGGTCGGCTTCTCATGATCTATAGTGTTAAAGAAGCACCCGGGTATCTCTTTCCGAGTCAGGTTCTTCAATATGCACAAACTGCACCCCTGGTCATGATTCACCGGATGGTTTGGGCAATCAGTAGCTGTGCATGTACAAAATTCTTTTGGATCCTTCGTCATAGTCTTCTCCCTTATCTTTCTATCGCACCCTTGTATGAGGCGATTCTGCCTCCTCATCTCACGCCATCCAATACGTTCCGTCCGCCGCCTGATAAATAGAGCCACCCTCTTCGGAAATGGTATTTCCCTCAAAGTCCTTAACAATCACCTTGTCGTAAAACTTGTATTCATCAGTCGCGCAATCATTCTCATCATCCCAGCCCTCTTCGATCCAGGCTTCCAGGATAACCCGGTCATCTGTGATCAGCTCCACTGTCTCATTTGCATTTAGGGCAAAAGACATTTTCTCAGGATAATAGCACTTGAAGACCTCCGAGTTTTGGCTAATTACATGTACTTTCTGACCGACAACCTGAAGATTGTACAGATCTACTTCATCCAGAGAAAACTTAGCAACCTCCTCAAGCTCTTTTTCCGGAAAATATTTATAAAGAGTCACGCCCTTCAAACCATAATCAGCCTGAAGGAAATAGTAACCCCCATCATCATATGCCGGCTTGGAGTAGATCACATCCCTCTTTTTCTCAAATGGTGTGTAGACGTTTCCGGTTTCAAAATCGTAAAACTTGATCACCGAGCCCTGATACCCGCCGCGCTCAGCATATTCTATAAGGTCATACATATCCGCAGTATCAGACATAGCAAAGGCGAGCCTGTCCTGGCCTGAAATCTTTTCGATATATAGTCCGCTGACTTCCTTAAACCTCTTAATTGCTTCCACTTTCATCTACTCCGTTACAACTTCTCCGGTCCAATCCACGATTCCGCCAAACTCAAAAACATTTTTGTAACCCATATCAAACAGTTTCTGAGAAGCTTCTTTGCTTCGTCTTCCGGTTCTGCAATACACCAGAATCACCTGATTCAGATCAGGGAGCTCCGCCGGCTGCGTATCTGTTATGCTCTCATTTGGAATACATATTGCTCCGGGGATATGACCTGCGTCAAACTCATCCTGCCTGCGAACATCCACAACCACATGGCCGTCATCCATGCTCATCATGGCCTTCGCCATTTCCTGATCAATCTGAATGTAGCTGTCAGCGCTACTATTTTCTGCCAAAAAGATGGATGTCGGTCCATCTGCTCCACCGATAATATGAACTTCTTTCTGGCCACAGCCGGCAGCTGCCACCGATATGATCAGCGCCACCAGAACAACAATACTCTTCATTTTCATCAGACTAATACTCCGTAAACATCGATTTATAGCCCTAAACCGTAATTTCTATCTGGTTGCCTTCAACAGCAACAATACAGCTCTCGTAATAGCCATCACCTGTAGTACGTGGACCACTTACAACTTCGTATCCATCTGCCCTCAAGCGTTCTGTGAGCTCATCAACCTTGTCCTTACTTCCAACCGAAAATGCAATGTGCGCATAGCCCGTTCTATTCAAAGGCTTATCCGCATCAATAATCTCCGGCTTAGTCATTAGTTCAAGTCTCGCGCCGTCTTCAAAAGAAATAAAGTACGACCTGAAATCTGTCTTCACATTATGGTATCCATCATTTGATTTTCCACCCAGGTACTTAACAAAAAAATCTCTGGTCTTTTCCAAATCAACCACATACATAGCTATATGCTCAATCTTCATCAGTTCAACCTTCCATCATCTCTGGCGCATCTCAGCAGCCCTTCAGACACTTCACTAAATACAACGCCATATTTCCTTGCTTTACTGCAGTCCATCCAAAGATTGTGCAACGAAGGTGCATCCTCCACTTTGACATCAAGTCTGAGAGAATCTACAAAATCCCTTGTAACTTCGTACATGCTCTTAGTTGTCTCACTGCCAAAGTTATAAGCCCCGCCCGGAAGCTTCATTACGTTCTCCATATTTTCAGCAACCTCTTTTACATAGGTAACTCCTCTGAAATTGCCGGAGCCAAAGCTGACCGAGCCGGTTGCATTAACCACATTTCGATAGTAATTAGGCCTTCCTTCTCCGCAGTCATACATCCACTCCGCGCGCAGCATTACTGCATCAGGGCATATATCAAGGACTCTTTCTTCCATCTCAATCTTGTGCCCAGCATAAGTATTCGCCGCCTTTACGCGCTCTTCCGTGTATGGTCCATCATCCTCCAGCCCCGTGTACACCTGATCCGAGCTGAAACATATGAGCTTTCTGCCCTCTGCTGCCCTTGCCAGATAAACAGGTAACAACACATTGGCCCTGTATGAAGCCTCAGGATCTTTCTCACAAGTCCCGATATCAGAAATCGCAGCAGTATGAATTATCACGTCCGCTCCGCTCTCACACACCACACGCCTCACATCATCCTCTGAAACATCCCGTAGCGATGGAGCTGCCACAACATCCTCACATAACTCCATTATTTTATTTCCAACAAAACCCTTCGCACCGGTTACTAAGATCATATTCAGCACCCTTTCCCGCTCTTATGATCCTCAATCGAGCAGGCACCTTCCGTTCCATACTCAACAAGTCCCACAACTGCTGGGTCCAGCGTAATGCTGCCATCTTCAAGAACAAATGCCGGTATCCCGACATCGCCGATCTCCTTGGAGTGGTCAAAGGCCGGATTATTATCGCGAAGCCTTGTGAAAGCACTCATATTCCTGATGTTCTCGCCGATGTTAATGTACTCAAACTCACTCTCGCGCCCAACGATCTGCTCATGAATGTAGTCGCAGTATGGGCATGTGGGCATTCCGTAAATCTTGATCATCCTCGTTCACCTTATCCTTTCCAGCAATTCTTTGTTCCGCTCAAGCGCATCATAAATCCCATCTTCAGAAAGCACTCCGCGCTTCAGGTCCTTTGGCAGAAGCCCATCCTCGTCAAGCGCAAAGTCCGCCTTCCAGTCAGGGCCCGTGTAATACTCCGAAAGCTCTTTTACCTCATATTGATAGTCAAGCAGGTCTTGCGGACGCTCCCCGGCTGCATCCATCCTTCTCAAAGCCTCGTCCAGAATCTCTTCCATGGCAGTGATCCGCGCCACAGCCGCCTCGATGTCCACACGGCGTCTGCGCTCCATCTGCACGTGCGGAATTCCGTCCTCCAGGAACTCATCCGAGGTCACCTCGAAGCCCTCTTTTGCATAATATCCGATTGCATACTTCTGAGCCTCGAGATAGATTCTGTCTGCGTCAAAAGACCTTTCGGCAACCTCCACGCCTTTTTTAAGCAGCTTTCTTCCCAGCCCCTTGCCATGTTCGAGGGTGACCACTCTGCCAATCTGAGCGACCTTGTTCTCCTCGTCCTTCATGAAAACGCGAAGGGAGCCGGCCACTCGCCCTTTATCATTCCAGCAAAAGACATGGATGGCGTCCTGATCTTTGTCGTCAAGGTCCTGATACACGCAGTCCTGCTCGACAACAAAGATTTCTGCTCTCGTCTTCAATATCTCATAAAGCTCTTTTGTGCTGAGCTCGTCAAAGTGCTTAACTATCAGTTCCATACGGTTCTCCTCAAGCCACTGACTCCCTGTGATAATCCGTAACATCCGACTGCAGCTTGTTGTAAAGCGCTTCAACAGACGCTCTGTCAGACAATGTCTTAAGCTCGGCGTCAGTCATTCCAATGAGCTCCAGGAACTCAACTTTGCCGTTAGGTGTATCGATAGTCTCAACTGTTGGATCCTTGATCGTGATAAATCCGGTCAGGTTGGACTTTCTGTAAGCATCGATGCCCTCTGTCTGCCCTGTGTAAAGATACTCAAACGGCTGGAACACATCTCCGTTCTTGAATACCATCCTGGCAACCATCTGAAGAATGCCACAAATGCACCTTATCTCAGCCTCTTCATCTTCAAACTGATTCTTCTTGAGCTTGAAGGTCAGCTCGTAGCCGTAGCCACTGATATCAGGATCTTCACATTCCTTTTCGTATATCTCGGTAAGTCCGAATGATACAAAGTGCCAGAAATCGCCGCCATCGTAAACGCTGATTCCATCCAGCGGATCGTCTCCACCCATGATCCATTTAATGATTGTTCCATAGTGTTTGGGATTAGTCTGTCCGGGATAAATCCTCAAAAACTCTTTCTCAATGGCGTCCCAACCGACTGCCTGAGCTTCTTCTGCTTGTGGCTCCGGCGCCTTGGCCTGCTCTGGTGCTGTCATTGGCTCTGCCTTTGGTCCTTCTTTCAGTTCGCCTTTTTTAAATAACTTGTCAAAAATTCCCATTTCATTCCTCCTATTCTACTAACACATCATACTATATTTCCGGGCATAAGAAAAAGCCATGTAACGGCATATTTACAAACCGAAACATGGCTTATGTACCATCTCAATATTAGCAATTTTCTGCGCCGAACTTCTTAGCTGCGTCGATCTTTCCATCTATGTTCAGCATGTGTGCATAGAAATAATCCTCGGAGACTGTGATTCCCTTGCTCTTGAATATCTTCTTAAGCGCAAGCACTGTTCTCCTCGACCAGTTAGATGTGGTGAAAAGAACTATCCGCCCCACCATAGCCGGATCCAGATTCTCAGCATATTCCCTAAGCTCAGGCGCCATGATATTTGCATAAGGCGCTCCGCCCAGGAAAAGAATGTCTGCCTTCTCGGTAAGCTTTGGCTCATCGTCTATGCTGATTGCCTTTGCTCCGGCTCCCTCAGCTATTGCCTCGGCTATTCTTCTGGTGTTGCCAAACTTTGTTCTTGAACAGTAACGAACTTCTATCTTGCTCATTGTAGCTACCTCTTTCAATCTTCTGTTCTATGATTCTTAACCCAGAAATGACTTGCAGGAGCTTCAGGCATTGGACTGCCTGTAATAACAGCCTTGATCACTCTTCTGTGGATTCCGATCATTACTCCGAAAACAAATGCGCATGCTACTAATAAACCTGTATTTTTCAATTTAAGTTACCTCCTACTCGTCGTTCGCGTCGTTTGCGTTATACGTTATGTGCAATATAATTGCGTGCAATTGTTATTATAATATAGTATCAAAAAAAATCAAGCCCCAGACTTCAAAAAAGTCAGGGGCTCTGTAAGCTCTTATATCTTCAGAATCTAGTTCCGCACTTAGGGCAGAAATCAAAATCTTCCGTTGTCTCATATCCGCATTGTCTGCACTTCTTGTATCCGACTGAATAGCCTCTGCCCTCCATTACTCTGGTCAGATGACTCTGCTGAATCTCCACCTCTTCGCCTCTGGCGATTGCCCTTCCAATCTCCGGATCAAGCTCGTAAACAGTTCCGCAGCAGCTGGTCTGCACATAGTAGCGCTTGTTCCACTTAAACGTTGGTATGAAGAAAAGCGACAGCACCGTATATGTCATGAACACGTTGAATCGCCCATACTTCCCGCAGATAGCGCAGGTAACAAGCTGGTTAAAAGTAAAGTCCTTCCTGCCATCAGTTATTCCCATGATAAAAAACATAACGTCACATTACTCCTATCCTAGATTCCGGCCTTCTTCCTAATCCAGATGTAGCAGGTCGGAAAGAATATCAATCTTGAAATCCAAAAGCAGACATAGGCTAAAACGCCATGCCTGGTGAACAGACCTATTATTGCGATTGCGAAAAACAAAGCTGACACTAACATTATAATACGCCTTTCAGTCTAAGATTAGAAATCTTCATAAAATACATGTGCCTTGATCATGCTTATCTCTCAAAACGCTCCAGACAACTTCCCGGACAAAACAATCAGGATGTAAAAGAACAACACCGCAGGCGAATCCCACGTCGCTATAGCTATGATTATGCCGATGATCCATATGATTGCAGACGTGGACTTCTTTGACTTGCGAGGGCCACCCATCTTGCCATAATAGTCCTCATGCATTACTTCTTCATGAAAATATCTGTCGTCATCATCATGGATGAAATCATTATTGTTCATTGTATCTGCCTCGACTATTCTTGAACGCTTCGTAACAGCCTTTTTGATGCTTTCTGGGTATTTACATGGATATTTACTTTGGTATTTCTTTGGGTATCTTTATTCTGCCACAAATTGAGTCCAATAAAAATGCCTGTTCTCTTCTGCCGCCCCCTGATTTCGGGGATTGTAGCATGAAATACCAAAACGTCAAGAACAGAGCAAGTGGGCAAAAAGCGCCCATTCTTGACGTTTTGGTATTTCATGCGTTTAGGTCACTAAGGGGCCGGCAGAAGGAGAGTACAGGAAGGGATGCACGCTGAGGTAGGGAGAACCCCTTGTGCAAGTTTTATCTTAGAGTATGGGAGGCCAATTACTGTCCTGAAGGGGAAATTGCATAGATACCGTAATGGAAAATGGAGTGATTCACGAGGGACTACTGTCCCTGAGCAAAAACTTTATACATACCGTAAGCGAAATTGAAGTGATTCGCAGGGGACTACTGTCCCTGAGCAAAAACTCTTAATATACCGTAAGCGAAACTGAAGCGATTCACGGGGGACTACTGTCCTGAAGCAAAAACTTTAAATATACCGTAAGGGAAATTGAAGTGATTCACAGGGGGCTACTGTCCTGGAGCAAAAACTCTTAATATACCGTAGCAAAGCTTGAATAGGTGCATGGAGCCTTACTGTCCTAGAACAAAAACTCTTAATATACCGTAGCAAGGCATGAATAGGCGCATGGAGCCTTACTGTCCCTGAACAAAAACTCTTAAAATACCGTAGCAGAGCATGAAATGGCGCATTAAAACGAACCCCAAGAAGTGGACACAGCAAAAACATAGTTTGGCAGTACTTTGAGCAAGTAATCCGGCTTGTGGACACAAAACTGGCTGTACATATATGAATACCGCCCTGCCCCACGCAAAAAAAGAAGCCCACACTCACGTGGGCTTCATCTCATATCCATATTATCGGCTCATCTCTCCGGGCTCATCTCTCCAGTCTCTCCCCTGTAGTCCTTCTCCCTCTCATTCCTCTCATCTTCCGACTCCCACTTAGGAATAGGAATATCCTTGTGGAGTCTGTCCAGAATAGTATCCAGGCTCTCAGGAATGTGGTAATAGTATCCCTGGCCAAGCTCGCACCCGGCCTCTAAGAGGAACTGCCTCTGCTCAGCAGTCTCCATGCCTTCGCAAAGGGTATGGATTCCCAGCTTGTGGGCGACATCGATCATAGCCTTGATTATGACCCTGTTAGCTCCGTTTCTGGAGTCAAGGTTCATCAGAAGATTCATGTCAAACTTGATCAGATCTATATCAAAATTACTGAAGACATTGAGGGATGAATATCCGCTACCGAAATCATCCACCCAAAGCTTGTAGCCATTTTCACGGATCTTGGCCAGCTGCTCATAGAACTTGTCCGTAGCTGTTGCCAGTCCCTGTTCCGTGATCTCAATATAGAAGTAACTCTTATCCATGCCATACTTGCTGATATCATACTTATCATAGATCCTGTTGATCTCACCAACCACATCTATATAGTCAAAATCCTGACGCGAGAAATTAATAGAAACAGGTAAAAGAGGAAGTCCCTCCTCGTAACGGATCCTTATCTCTTTACATACCGTCTCAAACATATAAAGATCCATCTCATGCATCAGATGATACTTTTCAAGAGCAGGTATGAATTCAGCCGGATTTATAAGTCCATGCACAGGATCCATCCATCTCGCTAAAGCCTCAAATCCCATGCCATTGCCGGTTTCAATGCGCAGGAAGCACTGGTAAAAGACCTTTATCCAGCCCTGTTCCTTAGCCTTATCGAAATTTTCAATAATGTATCTCTGGTGATTATAAAGAGTATCATCCTCTTCGGTGTAGAATCTGTAGAACTTATTCAGATCCTCACCCACAAGTTTATTGGCTCTAACAGCATGGTCAACAGCTTCTTCGTGCGTAACGTTCTCATTGCCCACAAATATTCCGACATTCAGTCCAGTCGTTGTGCCATAGGCTCTTAATTTAATCTCGGAATTTACCTTCTCAATTTTGCTGATAATATCTTCTTCGCCATGATATTCATCAACAATTCCGAAATGGTCAGAGAAGATTCTCGAAACCATTGCATGAGGAAACTCAGCCGCAAGAACATTGGCAACAAGTACAAGGAGGTCGTCACCTCTTTTAATCCCATATCTCCTGTTATAGGACTGCATAGAATCAATGTCCGCATAAAGAGTCACAGGAGTTCCGCCACCGGCAACAATTTCCTGTATCTTATTAGTGCCATATTTGTTAGTATAGTTAATGTTTGGCAGATTGGTTAGCGCGTCGATATAGAATTCATCATTTTGGAACAGCTTGTACTTATTTGATATTTCCAAAAGACTCTGTTCATGCTTTTGAACGTCGTTGTAAACTATGAAGGCTACATCAGTTCCATCTTCCATGGTCTGCCAATAGCCGATTCCATGCATAAGGTGAAAACCGTCATCCAATCTGACTCTGAACGTAATGTCATAGTCGGTTTTCTTATCAAGAAAATCGAAACTGATTTTCTTAAGCTTTTCCTCTTCAGCGGGATGAACTCTGTCGAACAGGCCTACTTTCAGCTTGTCACCGTAATAGCCATACAACTCTTCTCTGGAAATATTATTCTGCTCGAGAAAGCCATCAGAAATAACAAGCGGTTCAAATTCACCGCTTGCACCCGGCCCCATAATGACCAACGGAATCCTAAGATTCTCATATGATTTTTTTATTTCATCAGAGAGTTTATGCAACAAACTTTCTCCTTGATAATATAGTCATGCAAATTTATTTTACATTAAAACGATAGCAATTGCCTAAAATATTGATAAAATATTTCTAAACAACTGCAACACCCCATATTTAAGCCATAGAAACGAGGAAATTTTAAAATGAACAGAATTCTTACAGAACTCAAACAAATAATGGACAACTGCCTTGAGACCCACCTCCCCGGCGTAAGCAGGTCAAACCTGGAGAATAACGGCGCTGTCTTTTACATGAACGGAAACAATGGCACGGAATTCGACTGGTATGTTAACGAGAAACTGTCCAGCTTCATGATATTCTATAACGACAAGGAGAACCTGGGCGCAGTCAAGGCGACCATCTATGATCGCGGCGAAGTGGTGGTTTATACTTATGGATCTCAGGGAAAAGAGCTTGTCAACGAAACCCAGACTTCTATAGATGCTACAGAAAAAGAGATGCTGGAACTTGCTGTGCTTCTGAGAACAGAGGCCGACGATAAGCTCATCTGGGACAAAAACATCGAAGACATCAACACCGATCACGCTCCAAGCGGCGATTCGGTAAAAGAGTTCCTGGCCCACGCAGAGTTCTATCAGGACATGATACAGCGCAGAGACATGATGGGGCAGATTGCATATGTTTCAAAAAAGATCCTGGAAGAAGGCTGGAAAGTCGGCTACATGACCCGTGATGAATCAGTCAGGGACAATGACAGCGGATGGTGCTTCATGGCCGGCAACGAGGATGATGCTTACAATGATGATTACAAAAACATCGCCCTGATGAGCATAGCAGAAGTCACCCGGCTTGATCCTGATGTCATGGCTCATATCACCGAGCCTGTAGGCACTGCACTAATAAGAGTTTCTCCGGATACTTTGGAGATAGACCACAACGACAAACCAATCTTCTGTCAGAAAAGGGAGTCATAAAAGTCTTTTAAGAAGCTGCTCCTTGTTCTCAATGAACATCTTCGTTATCTGATAGCTGTCCGTATCCTCATATTCGATCGGGTGAATCTGCCCCTCATCGAAGCTGAGGATCTCCGCCCCGGGTATACCCAGAAGAATAGGAGAATGTGTAACCATGATAAACTGCGAATCTTCTTTCGCACAGTTCACGATCTCCAGGAGCAGGGTCAATTGCCTCTGCGGAGACAACGCAGCCTCCGGCTCATCCAAAAGATATATCCCCTGTCCGCCGAAGTTATCCTGAACCAGCTTCAGAAAGCTCTCTCCATGGGACTTCTCATGATACTGCTGAGGCACACCACCCCATTTGCTGTACTCGACCTCAGCAGAAGCCACATTGTAAAAGCTCTCCGCCCTCAGGAAATATCCCCACTTCGGCTTTCTGATTCCTCTGGAAAGTCTGATGGCATCACACAGCTCTGAGTGTGAATCATATGTAGAGAAGCTGTAGTTTCTGGTTCCGCCTTCCGGATTAAATCCATAACTTACGGCAATCGCCTCCAACATCGTAGACTTACCACTACCATTTTCGCCAACAAAGATCGTGATATTCTTGTTAAAAGACAACTCCTCCAGCCCTTTAATTGCCTCAATCCCGCGAAGGTAGCTCCCCTCATCTATTTTGTTCCAATCTATGCTTACGCCCTGTATCGGCAAGCTCATTCTTTGATCTAAAGAATCCATTTCCGAATAGCTCCTCCTAAAGCAAGAATAATCATTATTATATCTTTATTGCGACCATATTGACATTTTCTATGTTTTAGAATAGATTCAAATTAAGAAACGGGTTTTCACCACACTTATTGTTGTGGCCTGCTCGTTTCTTTTTTTATGCGTTGAAACGCATCCCCATTCTCATCAACAAGCACCTCTATGGCGCCAACATATGTTTCAAAGCGAATGCCAATGCAACCACCTTCCTGATAGGTAAATACTTTGCACCAAATTTCCTCACATGCCTGAATGGCTATCGTTTTCTCCATCCAGTCGATTATCTTATCTTCTGTCTCGTACTGATCAGCAACGGGCATTTTCATATACTCAAACTTCAGGCGGTCCTCCATAGAAGAGCTGGCAAATATGCACTTTTTAAATGCACTACCGAGCATCATGTAGAGAATATAGGTCGTGGACATCTGCGCATTGTAGCGCTTTCTTCCTCTTTTTGCCTGGTAGATGTAAGCGATCTGATTTTTAATTTTCATCTTGGAATTCATAACAATCCTCCATAATTTCATTTAATGATTTGTAACTCCATATTCAGTTTTCAAGGAACAAAAAAGCAGATTTGAACCCAGTTATGGCGTAATTCACCGGTAACAATTGTCAAATCTGCTTCTGCTCATTTATTGAATTATGAAGTGATTGTATCAATTTCAGATCGTTATGTAACTAAACCTGTGGTTTAATTCTCTTTATTTGAACAAAATGGGCACTTCGCCCTTATGCACTGCTGATTTTCGGAAGAAAACTCACATTCCTGCTGCTCATACTCAAGCTTTACGTTATAGTGCTCGTTAACATATTCGATTCCATTTTTAAAAGAGATCATGGCGTCCCTTTTGCAGCATCGAGGGCCGTTCACCTTTCCGAGCTCACTCAGGGCGGCTGAGGTGAACTGCATATGATTTCCCCAGGTGCCATCAGCAGATAGCGGGCCTGTTCCATCAATTATTGAAAGAGCTGCTCCAATAGATGTCACTGCTCCGCAGACTCCCCAAAGTCCGCACATGGCTCCGGGCATTCTGAGGCCTTCCCCAAGAAGCTTTTCGAGAGCCTCATCGATGTTGATATCGCCGCCGGCATTCTTGTATGCTATCAAAAGACATGCACCATCTAATATATGATGCTCCGGGCCGTGGATACTCACGTAGTCCTTCTTGGCCATTCTTTTGAATATGGCAACAGGGCTTGTGCCTGCTTCATTCTTTATATCATTGATGATAAGTCGCGCTTTATCTTCTAACATGCTCAGTCCTCATCCATCGTCTCAATCAAAAAGCTCACCGGTCTGAATCCATCGTTACAGGAAATCATCGCAGACTTGGGATTCTTCATCCATCCGTCATAGAAATTCTCTCCGCCATGGGCCAGAGTCATCACAAAAGGAGAAACTGTCTCCCAGGCGCTATTGCAGAAACCTTCCGGCTTTTCCCAGCCATTGCAGACAAAGGTTTGGCCAAGCTCCATTGAGCAGGCGTGCTCTATTGGATTTTCATACTCTGCCATGAGATCCTCATATCGGGCGATCTTCTTAACAGTGATTCTCACTTTCTTCATCTCATTCTCCTGATGGCCACTCTGAGCCAACATCTAAGCCTTGTTCCACAAGCCAGTCGTCTTCAGCTGATACAAACTTCTCGTTCCCGGCTTCATCGACAAGAGTTACTGACACCTTAGGCTTCTGTCCCGGCTGGAGCTCCTCGCAACCATAATCTCCATCAAATATCTGCTTGATCTTCCACATGTTTCTTTGTACAAGTCCTCCTGCATGATCAGTCCTTTTAATTATATGTCAAAATTGGGGTTCGGTGCTATGTGTAGTACACCTAAGTCTTTGTTTGGCTTAGTGATTTTTATAGAATTTCATGGGTCGTCGGATTAAGAAGTATAAACGTCTTATTTAGGCCGACTTTTTTAAAGAAAAATGTCTTTCTTAACTTCTCGAGAGACGCTATAGTCGGACTGACCATACTCCACAGAATCACTAGTCCGATAAATTGACTATTTTCCTTTAAGTTTCATTGGATTTCAAGCAAAAAAGTCGGACCAGTTTTCCGAATATATGCAGCTTAGTCCGATAAACGAGCTATTCCCCTTACATTTTCATTGGATTTCAAGCTAAAAAGTCGGACCAGTTTTCCAGATATATGCAGCTTAGTCCGATAATGAGTAATCACCGTTCTACTGTAATCCAAGAAATGGGCTACCGAATAGTGAAATCCGGTAGCCCATCTTTCTCCATTACTTCAGCTTTGCGCCATCTTTAAAAGCATTTCCAACCTTTTCTCCGATTCCGTAATATCCATTACCGAACGGATCAAAGCTTATAGGTCTTACCTTTGTGATATCGACAGCACCATCTGTCACTACGCTTTCATCTGCAGAGACATTTACGATCTCTCCAAGAAGGATGCCATCTTCGAAGCTCTTCACCTTGCACTCAAGAGCAACAGGCAATTCCTCAATTAACGGAGCGTCTACAAACTCGCTCTTTACTGCGTGGAATCCGGCCTTTTCAAATTTGTCAGGTACTTTTCTGCCTGATTCAATGCCGACATAATCGCAAGGGATTACCTGCGCTTCTGTAGCAAGGCTCACTGTGAAAGCGCCTCTTTTTGCAAGATTGTCAGTAGTCTTGTGCTCTGACAAACTGATTGTAATTTCCTTAAAGTCAGTGGTTATGCCCCAGGCTGCGTTCATGGCATTTGGTACTCCATTCTCATCATAGGTCGCGATGATTAGGACCGGCTGTGGGTACATAAGTGGTTTTGCTCCGAAATTAACTCTGCTCATTTGTTTCCTCCTTTTCGCTTGTTCTTTCTATATGTCTCAATTTCTTCCGCTATCGTGTTGTAGTCTCTCTCAAACAATTCCTCGTATGCCTGCTTCCACAGGACATCGCCGGGGACTTTTTCAATGAGCTTTTCCTGTACAAAGAGCTTGCTCTTTTCTTTATATTTTGGAAGATCATTTTTCTCTAAAAGATGATTTAACTCAATCCTCCAAAGTATGGAGATCTTCCTCTTGTCTTTTACTCTGGGATTGACGTCCGCCTGCCTCATCACATAAAAGTCCGGCGCTCCGTTCTCGTCAGCTTCAACCGTGATGATGCCCCACCAGTCGGGAACATGCTCTTTTACATGGGCTGCGTGTGACGAGCCTACCACGATGATGTTGCGATCGTAATACCAGTTGTAGTTCTTAACCTGCTTCTCGAGCCTGGCGTAAGTATCAGCATCGCTTTTTATCTCGATACCATACAGATAATCCGGCGTGATCATGACAACATCCGCCCTAGCGCTGCCGGTTCTCTTCTCCTCGAGAATCCTTACTTTTCCAAAAGAGCTTTCGAGGAAATCAAACAGTGGCTCCCTGATATCTTTGTCATAGAATATGTCTTTACTCATCGTATCATACATAGCTCCCTAAACGCGCCGGGCGACAAGCCTTTTGGCATAACCATTAATAAGCACTATAATTATTTTATCAAATATTTGGTTCACAGAAAGGATATCTGCCATGAGTGAGAATAATTCCAATGACAAAAACAAACACAGCATCAGTACAGGAGCTGCTACGCTCATATCTGTACTTGCTGTGCCTGTTACACTTCTTGCCAGTTTATTAATCTCTAATAGGGAAAAGAAATAGTGTCATCAGATGACACTTTAGTGGGCAAGATGGGTGTCGAGCCCATTACCTCCGAAGAGAGCGGATTTACAGTCCGCCGCGTTTGCCGATTCGCTACTTACCCTTGCTCCCGGAGCCGCGCCCAAAGCGCAGCTCCTCTATCCAATTTAATCGTTCAGGCGCCTACCTGCGCCTGAAAGCCGTTATCAACGATGAGTATGTCATCGATGGGAACATTAAAGACCACCGCCAGCACAACCAGGTTGTCCAGGGTTGGCATCGCTGTTCCCTTCTGCCACTTGTAAATGGCCTGTGGTGTTGTAAATCCAAACATCCCCTGCAGGTCTCTAACGGTCAGGCCTGCATCCTTACGTAGCTTAGTGATATTCTGCCCGGTTGCCTCCATATCTATTGCCGGAAATGTTACCATTTTTCTGCTCCTTTCCACATGTCACTCAAACCAATAAAAAACCGCCTACCTTTCATCCAAGGTAAGCGGCCGCCTAAACATGTTAATCTATCTGCAAAAGCCTGGTCTTATTCCCACCGGGTTCGCATGTCAACAACATTTTCTCGCATTTGCCTATCCTTAAATGAAAGCATGAAATATAATCCACACTCTGAATATTTTCCAAGTGTTGACTGATAACTTTCACTATAGAGGCAATAACTGCGATTCATTGTTGTCATGTTTTTTCCTTTCCCGAAGCACGTGTTCTGCTCCGCTTATCACTTTCTATATCGAATAGTAACACCAAAAGCCTTACCTGTCTATTCAACTTGTAGTATAAAATCCATCCGAAGACCCATCTCAGTTCGAAGCCTTAAAATTATATATAGGCTTCATCACATCAATTATCTCCACTGACTCCTTGATCACATCAATGATATCCTCCAGTGACTTGTATGCCATTGGCGCCTCATCGATGGTCGCCTCGCAGACAGATGAAGTGTAAATCCCCTTCATTGACTCCTTGTACTCCTCCATTGAGAGGTTGTTCTTTGCTGCAGTTCTGGACATGAGTCTTCCTGCACCGTGAGGAGCTGAGTAGTTCCACTCAGGATTTCCCTTGCCGATGGCAAGGACAGATCCGTCCCTCATATTGATCGGGATGAGAACCTTCTCGCCCTTGTGAGCTGCAATAGAGCCCTTCCTGAGGATCATCTCCTCGGTATCAATGTAGTTGTGAATTGTGTGAAAAGACTCTCCGGCTGAGAGACCGGTCTTTTGCAAAAGAATCTCCGCCATCTTCTCACGGTTTATCCGAGCAAATCTCTGGCATATCTCCACGTCATGGAGGTAGTCCTCAAGGTACTGGCCGGACAAGTAGCACAGATCCTCAGGCATAGTGGATGGGTGCTCTACGTACTTCTTGTCATAAAGCTCTTTTAACGCTGCCTGGATCTCAGTGCGTCTGCCCTGCTCCTTGTACTCCTTTATCAGCTGATCTCTTGCCTCAAGATAGTCTCCTATCCCCTTGGCAAGGTCAACTGCCAGGGTCTGATAAAGCTCAGCCACCTGCTTTCCGAGATTTCGAGAGCCTGAATGTATGATCAGATACTGTGTTCCATCCGCAGCTCTGTCGATCTCAATGAAGTGATTTCCACCGCCAAGTGTGCCCAAAGATCTCTCAAGGCGCTTTGTATCCTTGAGCTGACGATAGCAGCGAAGCTCAGTAAGATCAAACTTCTCGACTCTTCCATCCCAGACCTCCATTCCTGAAGGGATGGTGAAAGCAGCCATATCAAACTTCTCAAGGTCAATGGGCTGCTTGCCAAGGTTAACAGTGTACATTCCGCAGCCGATGTCCACGCCGACCACGTTTGGCACTGCCTTGTCTGTGATTGTCATTGTTGTTCCGATTGTGCAGCCCTTGCCCGCGTGAACGTCAGGCATGATCCTGATCTTTGACCCCTCAGTCATAGGATAGTCGCACATTCGTCTTATCTGCTCTATTGCCTCGTCCTCAACAACCTTGGCATAGCAAAGAGCAGTATTTACCTTACCCTTTATCTCAATTGTATTCATTGTATCCTTCCAATCCGGCAGGAAGCGCTCACACTCCCTGCCACTTATATTACCTTAAGCCGCGATCCTTTCATAGCGCGGAGCTGAAAGGACGCTCATCATGAATTTATATGGTTCCAAGTTACCGTCTTTTAACATTGAAAAGACCTGTGGGCTGCAGCCTGATACCAGCGCCACGCCCTGATCATTCATCCTGACAGGCTGCTGAATATTGCGGCTGTTAACATTCCAGAAGATCACCTGAGGAAGCCTGTAGCCTCTTTTCTCAAATTCTCTTTTGGCATTTTCAAAGTTAGTTGCCTTTGCATCGCCGGCACAGCAGTCAAACTCCATATCAGAGATTATATAAAGCTTTTCCGGCATATCAGACTGTCTGAGCCTGTTTCGCACTGCAGTCTGAAGCAAAAGCATAAATGTCTTTTCAATATTTGTATTGCTGCACTCATTGAAGCTCATGCAGTAACGCACTTTATCAACTATGTCTCTGCCCTTGATCTCGATGAGTCTTGGGTTTGTAGAGAAAGTTATGAAGTGGTTATGGAATGCGCCGGTATTTCTTTCTGCAAAGTAGATACCCAGTGACTGTGCCACTGCTGCAGGGCTTGGGTTAGCATTCCAGTACATTGAGGCTGAGCCATCTACCACAACAAGGGAATTGTCAGCGCCGGCGTAATTCTCAAGCGCATTCCATGTTGCATCCATGGCACGTCTCTCGGCCTCAGAGAGCTCTTTTCTCCTTAATACAGGCGCGATAACATCATAAGGTGTTAGCGTACCGGTGTGTATTACTGAAGGATCTTCAGCCGCTCTTTGAATAAAAGACTCATACCTTGCCTTGTCGTTTCTGATGAATGCCTGTCTGTATTTGTACAGGGCCTTTGAAGGCTGCTTCGCATAGTCAAAAGAGTAGTCTCTCTCGCGGAGATTGTTCTCTATGATTCTGATCTGTGCTCTGAGGGCAGACAACGCCTTGCGGTACTCAGCATCAGTCATCTGCATCGCTCTTGCTATCTTCCTGGCATTTCTGACAGCTTCTTTGTTGCTTGTATTTACTGAAGGAAGCCATTTAGCCAAAAGAGATACTCCGGCATTTTCCTTATCTGCTGAAAGAGCAGCCATATCGGCTTTGAGCGCTTTGTCAAAATACGCCAGCACTTCTTTTTCTACCGGTGTACCAAACAGCGCCAAAAGATCATCGTATCTGCCGTACTCAGCAACGAACTCGATGTTCTTTCTAACTGATTCAGGCTCGCACTCAGCCAGGTATTTAAGGATAACCTTGAAGACTCTTCTCTCGCCAAGGCCACCTCTTATGTCTCTTGCGAAGAAAAGCATCTTCATGGCAAGATCAGCATCCTCGGCATAAGCTCTTGTGAATCTGGCTATGATATCTTCATCAGATGCGTGCCTGAGCGCGCCGATTGTTGCAAAGAGATCCAGGCAGTCGGACTTTGTTGAAACGTAAGTTGCTGCGCCGTTCTCTGTATATGTTTTGTTTGCTTCTCTCTTTAAAAAGTGTAACATCTTTATTTCCTCTCTTATCTAGGTGCAACCGGGTTATAGTGCCCGGCACACTCGCCCTGCTGTGCAGGGACGCGATTCACAGTCGCGGGATCAGTATTAGTTGCTGTATGCACCTTCAAGACACATACACCCCGAAGGGTTGGAGCGGGATTCGGACCCGCGTTTCCGGATCAATGATCCGGTGCTTTACCACTAGCCATCCTGTAATGATTGCTGTCTGTGTCTTTGTTGTGTTTTAATCATAGCCCTTATAGTTGGAGATAAAAAGATGCAGATTGACTCCATGTCGCAACCCCAATATAATGTATTATATACAGTATTTAGCCAATAATCACATCAATTCACAACCCCAATTAAGAGGTGCACAATGACCGAGAAATACAAAATCTACCTTTCAGACGACACCAGAACAAGACTCATAAACGACGCAGAACTCTTCGAATTCACCAAGAAGGACGAGTCCGTCAACCTCAACTCATTCCTGAAGACCCTGATCGTCAATTACTTCGACCGCTACAGGCACGACAGTGAAAACCTGCTCACCAACATCAAGCAGGATCTGACCAGCATCACCTCAATCAGTGACAAGGACGCTGCCCTCCTGGCGGACAAGATCATAAGTACATACATCAAAACCGACTCTATGCAGAGCAGCAAGAACTCCGCCCTCACTCTTACCGTAAGCGGATCTTCTTATGAGATCCTGAGGATCATCGAGAACAACATGTTAAAAGACACTTCTCTGTCCCAGTACCTTAAGGACATGTTTAATTCGTATCTGTCCATTCCGAGAAGCGAAAGAGAAATGATCATCTTCAAAGACACCTATGAGGATATCTCCAGGGCACTTAAAGAGCACAGGATTCTCTCTTTTACCAACACATCCTCCGATGAAGAAAGAGCTTTCCGCGTTGAGCCATATATCATTGCCCCATCCAAAGAAGAGCAGTGCAACTACCTGCTATGCAAAGACAGAAAGACCGGAAAGCCAAGGACATTTAGAATATCACGCCTTAGAAGCGTCTTCGTAACTCCCGACACCTTTCCCGTGGACCCTGACATACAAAAAGAGCTCCAGGAAAAAGCTATCCGGAGCCCTCATTCAGTGTCATTAACAGTTCAGGCAGTCGTTCGTCTGAACAAATATGGAGTTAAAAAGTTTAAGGTGATCACCAAGAACAGGCCCATCGTTTCAAAGATTGAAGGAGACCTGTACTACTTTGACTGGCCTGAGCTTCAGCTGGAAGAATACTTCAAGCGTTTTGGCAGAGATGCCATAGTCATCGAGCCTGCATCTCTCAAGGAGAAGATCAAGAAGTTCTATTACTATGGACTCAGGGAGTATAGCAAATGATTTCCTTGGCAAAAGACAAATGGGCTTCCTCTGTAAGATGTACCCCGTCGTAACACAGTGGAAGCTCCCACTCACATGCATTCAAAAATCCAATCCCCAATTCACTTGCTATAAGCCACTTCATGCATTAAAGGAATATATCTATCCCTTAAATCTAGTTTCTTAACAGTAAAGAAGTCGAACTGTCTATAACTACTAATCGGTTCTATTCCGTCCTCAAGGAACCGTTCAATCATTCCAAGATATTCCATATATAATTCTGAATAACTGTCGTCTATAAAAACATTTCTGTGAAATATTGAAAATCTCACAGATTCTGAATCATCCTTATGATGTGACAAACCAATCAAAGACCACCTACCATTGCACTCATATTCAGGCCAACATAACCCGAGATCCCATACCCCAAATATAGTGTATTTTTCAAGCAATGCCCCCATTGTGGTATGCTTTCTCAAATATGCATCATAGTGTGTTCCAAAAGGTTTTAACTTTTTTATTGTACCCAACCATACTTCACGGACAATAATATATTCCTTATTTCTTCCTTCCAGTAGAACTTTTGATATCCATTCATCTGTACCTTCTCGCATCTCTATATCACCAAAAAGCGAAAGAAAAGTATCAACATTAACTTCATTTAATGCAGCAAAGTCAATGTAATTGCCGATTCTGGACATAACCAGGGATGTGGCGAGGGGATCAGCGCTTTTTCTGAGCTTATCCCTCAGATCGTCTTCCATTGAAAGCACCAGGTCGTTGTACTGCTTTTTTACGTCCTTGAAACTTGGGAGAGGACCGATGTACTTCTCGTGAAGCCGGTTGAATGCTGCAACTAACTGAGGGCTGGTTATGTCATCCGGCCTGTTGTCGAGAAGACGCTTTATTTCGGCCAGATATTCTTTGTTGTCTGTTTTCAGGCATTGCCTGTCGTACATGCACTTGGCACATGAGTCATTGAATTTCATATTTTTCCCTTCCTGTCTTTGAGGTAGTTCATATTAGGTGCATCATATATGGAGGTATCTTTATGACTTCATCCGCTTCTGAATATCCCTTAGGATGCACTATTATCTGCTTATCTATTCTTTTCTTAAAGAGTTCTTTGAATGTTCCAAGTGATGATGTAGTGTAATTTTTTGATGATTTTACTTCTATAGGGCTGATTTTAAACTTTGTCTTGCTCTCGTTCGAAATGATGAAATCTATCTCAATATCATTCCTATGCTTTTCCTCGCTATATCTTGTGTAAAAGAAAAGCTTACGACCTGATGCTGTAATCATCTGCGCTATCATATTCTCATAGAGCATTCCCTGATTAAGTGACAGTTTACCATCCATTATCTGCTTATACAGCTGTTCATCCATGATTTCATTCTCACTGAATGCATGGCTGACCAATAATCCTGTATCTCCCATGTAACATTTTACATATGATTCATTTTTATTTAATGCCAGACCAACGTTCGGATCATTACATTTGTAGCAAAGATTACATATCATGGAATCGCCAAGCCAGAACAAGGGCTCATCATAGCGATCAAAGGTTCCATTATTACTATCCACTTCACTTAAAACAACCCTTTTTTCATGCGTTGACAAAAAGCCCGGAATATTATCAAAAATAGCTGAGACCTTTGATTTATATTTCTTGGCTGCCTTTTTGATGTCATCTTCATAGAGTGCAAGAATGTCCCTCTTTTCTACATCGGCAGCATGGAAATCCCTTCCATTTTTCTTATATGCGACTATTGCCTGAGGCATTCCGCCAACAAGCATATACTCCATAAATAGACGCATAGCCTTATTATGCATCTGCCTATCAAGAGGCTGACTTTTCTCAAAGCATTCCCTTATATGTTCAAGAAGTATTTCTTCGCCCATGTATACCATGAATTCCTCAAAATTTACCGGATACATTTGCATTTTCCGTTCTTCTGATGGAATTGTTATGTTCTCTACGTTCTCTTTAATTGATATCAGCGAACCCGTCTCGATGTAGTCATATCTTCCGTCAGCGACAAGATATTTAATTGCCTCCCTTGCCTTCGGAAATTTCTGTATTTCGTCAAATATTATCAGAGACTCTCTGGGGTAAAGCCTTGTGTTATATTCAAGTGTCAGTGTTTGAAAGAAAACATCCAGATCATCAAGGAATTCAAAGGCATCTTTTATCTTTTTCTTAGCCTTATTAAAATCAATCAAGATGTAGGACTTGTACTCATTCTGAGCAAATTCTTCGGCAACCGTTGATTTTCCGATTCGTCTGGCTCCTTCAATCAGTAATGCCTTCGTCCCCTTTGTTTCTTTCTTCCACTCAGCTATCTTATAATAGATATTTCTTTTAATTTCCATAGTTCACTCTCCATCAATAATACGCAAGGTAATGATTAATGATATATACCATAGTGCGCAAACTAATATTACCACACTTTTACATCTATACGCAATGTATTTGCAAAAAAAGCCGCACGCAATTGTATTCAAAAGACGAACATACTAAAATAAAAACATGGCCTTTTGTTTGAAAGGAGAATGCTCATGGGACTGTTCGATTTCATCAAAAAATTAAGATCAAAGAGTGCCAATAATGATCAGCGTGGCTGTAAGTCTGCAGAACAAAGAAAAAGAGAGAGTATCGAATTTTTGAAGGAGCAGGGAATAGAATATCTGGAGAGTCTGCCTTTCATAGAGGATGCTTCTGAGGTAGAGCTTAAGGATGTAGATGTAATCTGCAAGAAAGCCATATCGACTTTGCTTATCATTCAGGTGGCTCATGACGCTCTGAATAATGAGTTTGAGAAATCAAAATCCTATTTCACTGAGGAATTTCAACGCTTCGGAGTTGAGGACTATCTGAACAAGGAAGAAAAAGAGCTGTGGAACGGGACCTACACGAAACAGAGCCTGTGCAATATCACCTGGAAGTATGAGACGTTGTGGGCTTTGCTGTGGGCGCTTGGCATTATTGGCGATGACGAATTCAAAGTACCGGTCGATGTGATGGACTATATGAAGGCTATCAGGATAATTCGCGAATGCAAGGATTACGATGAGTTCAAGGCAAAGGTCAACATGCGGGGCATAGAAGAAATTCTGGATATGCTGGATCTCTTTTACAGATATCACTGGACGACCGAAGATGCCAGGTTAAATCTTAAAAAGCTTCCGAAGATCAACGGCGAGGTTGTGGCCGAGCGTAGACGAGGCCTGGAGTGGCTTGTTTCTGAGGAAGAGGATTGGAATGATATATCTTTGGACACATGATTACAAAATTAGATAAATACTATAGTCAAAAAAATCCCCTCAGGCAGCAAGTGCCTTTGGGGATTTTGATTATTCCCAATTGTTTATCATGTACCTGTTTCATCGGGTTCAACTGAGTCATCAGATGACAATTCATCATCAGATGATGTTTCTGCAGGAAGTGCGTCAAACTCCACACTTTCCGAGTCATCTCCCGAATCATTTTCCTGTCCGTCCTGATTGTCATTATTGATCATTATAGACGGGATGAGGACATTTTCTTCAGCATATTCCTCTATAGCCGAATTGTTACATTCATCTTCATTAATCTCACTGGCTTCTGTTTCCGCTGTTTCCGCAACACCCTCGGATTCCAAAACACTTTCAGTTTCCGGGTCTTCCTCGCATTCCGATTCATTTTCAGGAGCAAGAACTGCCGGTGCTGCCAACATCATAGTTGAAAGGTTATTTGCTGCGGAATTATCATTTATCGTACCCGGCGCTGACTTCCCTCCGCCGGTATACGCATCTTCTTCATTGACAGAAGACGCAACCCATTCTTTAGAGTCTGATATAGCAAAAGCTGTAACCGGATCTGCCAAAAGGCTCTCATCCAGAGGAGATGTAACTGTTGACGAAAAATCCTGTAGAATGGAACCATTCACAGTGCCTGTATCCGAGCACTTACTCTCAAGATAATTCAAAAAGGCCGTGCAGAATTCAGTTGACGGAGCATTATTGTCCAGCAAAAACTTATCCGAAAAATCCTGAGTGTCTGAATATAGCGTAGCTTGCGAATCATCTGTAGATATTTCAGATATTACTTCATCAAGCGTCATTCCTGAGTTAAGTTTTTCCAAAAGCTTATCAACTCCACCCCGAATGATCGCACTGTCGACATTTGTTACGTTTCCCCCTGAATCAGTTGAAATAGCTGATTGTCCATTATATTTTAAGGCAGCGAGGTGCCCAAGATAAACACAAGCCAGATAATTACTGGTATATGCAGGCTTCATGGCCTCCACATCTGGATACATATTATTGGATGATGATATAAGCTTAACAGTATTGTCACTCACTATTCCTGATGCAGAATATGTTCCCGTCTCTTCATCATAATTAAAATTTTCATGAAAAGCTTCATTGAACATCTGGTAGGGATTCATCACCGATGCTCCCAGCGCTGCACCAAACCAGTCAGGATATTTAACAGAAGAATAATTACTCTTCGTAACACTATCATCCTGTGCATCATAATGGCTACCGCTCATCCCGGCCCTTAAGGAATCATTGAGAACAGACTGCATCTCTGCATAGATCATTCTGTTATCCAGTGCTTTTCTTACCGCTTCTGTATCAAGTGTGTACGCTGTTTCTCCTGACTCCGGATCGGTATCAGAAGAAAACAGATAGCAGGAATTAAGAGTTAATCTGTGATGGAATTCCAGATCCTGTGTGCCGGTTGCTGCAGATATATCATTCCCCGAAGTCACATAACTCAATGCATCTGATGTTGCAGTATAAATAATATGAAGTCCTTCCTGTTCGCTCAGCCCCTCTTCTCTATAAGCACTTGTGAATGTAGGAAAATGATCAACAAGATAAGTCATTGCCTCCGGATGTATAACTTTTTTTACCAGAGCAATCAGGTTGTACAAATTTTCAACCCCGTATCTTGTCACAACACTGGAATCGCAGTGCGTTGTCACAATCCGTGTCTTTTCCTCGATATCCGGTTCAGGTTGTGGCTGAGGTTCCGGTGAGGGTGCCGGTTCCGGCGTTGGGTCATCCTCCAGATATGGTGCCGGCTTTGGTTCCTCTCCTCCGCCTCCCGAAGGCGATATAGCAGGCGAAGACTGTGTAGGCTCAGGAGTCACCTGCTCCGTTCCACTTGATTCCGGTTCGATCACTATGTCACGAACCCTGAAATCATCCATAGGCATAGCAAAAAGATAAGTCACCTTATCTTCTGTGTTTGAAACAGTGGTTAGCCCATTTATATCAACAAGATCACAGAAAAAGGATGGCATGTCTATGTCATAAGTAGCACTGTCATTGTGGAGGATATAATAGCCCTTTGGAAGATAGAAGCATATTACCGGATAGCAAATCACAACTCCATCAAGAACTATCCCTAAATCTACAGGATCACCATACTTATTAACCCAGATTACCGGAATCTCCCAGCTAAATCCCGCACTTGTAAGCACCGTTGCCCTCTTGTCCAACAGTTCACCATTAACAGGTTCTTCCAGATCTGTTATGGTAAAAGAGCTGATGTAAACAGCATTACTGTCTGAAATAGCCTGAAGGTAATCATCTTTTACTTCCTTCCCTCCAAACTCACTCTCAGAAATAGCATCGATGGCTTTTGTGGAATCCTTCTCATTTAGAGGCGCTGCATAAGCAGTGACAGCCCTTATGTTGACTGTCAAAATAGTCAATATCAGCATCAGACTACATAGACCATACTTCCTTTTCATGAATTTCCTCCACTTCATGATGAAAACAAATATGTCCCTACTTATTTTATCGTCATTTCATTTGCTTTATTGATATATATATTAACATTAATCCGACAAGCAAGAGCATCTTTAAGATGGCGCCAGGAACTAAAGCCCAGCTTAAACGAAGCAAAAAATAGCCGGCAAGTACTTGCCGGCTATGCTTTAGCTCAAACAACTAATTCTCCTCCCGACCTCTTCATCTTCAGTGAGGTCGTATACCATCCGGTAGCAATCCAGTGCCTGGGCTTTGTCCCCTGCTTCCTGTGCTTCCTCTGCTGCCTTGTAGAGAAGAGCCAGGGTTATCGGATTAGCTTCGGTGGGAATGTTGTTTTCCTTCAGTATGTTTTGGATCTGAGAAAGGTCTTTTGCCGAAACCTTCTTGCCAATGGCCTTCTCGAGAAACTCAAGCTCTGCATCGGCTTGCTGGGATTCCTCGAAATACTTGCTGTAGAGGTAGCAGGCGGCGGAGAGCTCGGGATTGTATCTCTCAAGATAATACCAGCCCAGGTTCCTGTAATATGCTGCCAGCTCCGCTCTGGTGCAGCAGTAGTTATATGACTCCGTGGTGTAGGAATACTCGCCCTCGGTGTCGCCCAGCTGCTTGCAGCAGAGGATGATCCCCAGGATTGATTCCATGTCTACCGGATTCTCAAAGTGTGCGTCGAGCCACTCCTTCTGCGACTTCGAATAATTGCCGGCGAGCATTAGCTCTTTTGCCCTCTCCTTGTGAGGTGTGAGGGTGTCCACATCCGTTAATTCGTATTCATCATCTCCCAGGCAATAGTACTCGTACAAAAAGACTTCGGATATGTGCCTGAGGCATAGTTTTAATTTACTCATTGTTTATTACCTTTTCTCTTTCGATCAGAGACTATTGAGTTTCTCTATCATAATCCTCCATTTACTTTGAAGTTGTCAATCCTATATAGGGTTACTGGCTCTTTCTTATGCCCACTAAAAAATGAGTCAATGTGAAACGTCCCCGGTGACTCATAATGAGTCAATGTGAAACGTCCCCGGTGACTCATAATGAGTCAATGTGAAACGTCCCCAGTGACTCAAAAAAATAGCCGGCAATTACTTGCCGGTATCTTTTGAAAGCTCCTGTCTCAGAGCATTCTCGAGCATTGATGAAAACGAGATGGATGAGATTATGGTGCTTCCGTTGTATTTCCTTTCCATGTCAGTTCCTGATGGTGAAATGCCGCTAACGGCGCGGCGCATGTCTCTTTTTGCGGATACCAGATCAATGTTCATATGCTACCTCCTTGTATAAACAAACATCAACCACAACATCTAGTATTCTCAATGTCATTATATACAATATATTCTTAAATGGGCATAAACAATTCTTAAAAAAGTGTAATCAAAGCTGCAGAGGGAGTGGGTTTGGGCACTATATTATATACTTGTAAGTTTAGGTAAAATCATATCTCTTGATCTCACAATTCTTAATTCCACAGGAGGAAAACTCCTCGTTGTCCATTTCTCTGAAGTATGACTCAACCATTCTTGTGATTCCGTTATGTGCGACAAGAATGACAACTTCATCGCCGTTTCTGATATCATCAAGCAGGTTGTAAATTCTCTGGGCCAATTGAAGCATGGACTCGCCTGTTCCAAATCGGCTTGCCATGTCTTTCTTGGCTTCATGAAACTCTGCTCCATCCCTTGGGGTTGATTCCCATATTCCAAAGTTCTGCTCCTTGAGCCTTGGCTCTATCTCCATAGGAATGCCTGTGATTTCCGAAATGTGTCTTGCCGTCTCAGATGCTCTTACTAAAGGCGATGACAATATTTTATCTGCTTTTATGCCTTCAGAGAGGATCTTCTTGCCGGTCTCTATGGCCTGCTCATGGCCTTTGGCTGTCAGCTCTATGTCTGTGGCTCCGCATATTTTGTTTTCAACGTTCCATACTGTTTCGCCATGTCTGATGAAGTAAAAATGGTCCATAATGTCTTTTGCTCCTAAATATGAGTTTCATCAACCAATATATCCCCAGGTCTTAGCGACTGTATCAACCCAGCAAAGTTCCTGATTCCCGATCGGAAGCCCACTGCTTGTGGTGGAGAATGTATCTACAGTGATAAGGTTTGGCTGAACGAAAATCTCTTTTACCGGAGTGTGACCCACGACCTGAAACAAGCCATCAGGGAACATGCCCTTTGCGAGAGTTCCATACTGGGGACGACCCCAGATGGGTGAGTTATCTTCCCACAACTCATCATAGCCATATTCGTTAATTATACCAATCATACAGTCGATGTCATCCATCATGTTATAGAGCTGCGCCTCTACAAATTCCCTTGTGAGGCCGGCGTGACTGAACAACGTGTTGTCCAGCCTATGGATAATGCCGTAATTCTCCGGCGCGCTTAATGTATCGCGGAGTTCCTCAAGCTTGTCGCATACCAGGTCCGCAGCAACTATCGAGTAGCCCGGGTGATCGTACTGGCTCCAAAGGTACGATAGATCGTGGTTTCCATAGCACCAATAAGAGTCAGGATATCTACGGGCAAAGTCTATTGCTGCATCCAGTGTTTCTTCATAAAGTTCAAGATTGTACTGACAGCCCCAGTCATCGACAAGGTCGCCCACGAATACTGCGTTATCACAATCGGTGGTCTCCATGATATCGATGGCCTGACTGAAAATCCAGGGTTTGAGGTGTATGTCGGGGATTACGAGGGCTTTGCTCATTGCCTGTCTCCTTCATCTTAGGTATTGTGCATTATAATTTTAGCATAACCACAGGCAGATATAATGGCCAGATGTACATAACAAGAAGCTTATACTCTGTGCGATGGTTGGAAACGGTATTTCGACCACCCCACATTTTTCTTCTGTTTCAAAATTAGTTGGAAATTGCAAAAAAGGTTTTGTGGTCTGGCATTAGTGTTTACCCAAAACTACATCACATGGCACCCGTAGGCCGGTAGTTGTGATGCAGGGAAGGCGCTAGGCATGAAGTTTTATTGAGTTTGGCCCTTGAAAAACTTTTGTAATTTCCAACTAATTTTTCATAGGTGAATTTTTGTGATGCTTTTCAAAAACAAGCTCCAACCAACACGACCTTATATAGGGGCTTGTGATGCACTTTCCGTCGCATAATTCCCCATACATGAAAAAAGGAGTCAAAGAGAACCGTCCCCATTGACTCCTTGGAAAATGAGTCAAAGTGAAACGTCCCCGGTGACTCAACTCTTATCGTCATTATATGTTAAGATATTTGTAAGTATTTAGAAAGGCGGAATCGATATGAAAAAGAAATTTCTTACAACCATCATGGCGATATGCCTTGGAACTTCTCTTCTGGCAGCATGCGGAAATACTGCGCCTGACGCTGCGCAGGAAGGAGCGGAGGCTCAGGAGAGCTCGGGGCAGGAGGGCGATGGTCAGAAAGGCGATGGCCAGGGCGCTTCCGGTAGTGGCGAAGAGTCAGGCGAGGCGGTTGCTTCCGGCATTGAGGGGCACTGGCAGCTGATGTGTGAGCTCAGCCACATTGAGTACTCTGATGGGGATTTTTACGACACCTCTTTAATGTACTGTGACGGCGAGGCTCCTGCGTCAGAGATGATTATCAGAAGCGAAGGTGATCAGTACGTTGTCGATTATTACTATACCGAATACGATTATTACGAGAAGAACTGCGGAATTCCTATGGTGAAGAGTGGAGACGACAGCTCTTTTACCTTCACATTGGCAGATCCGTTTGACGATTCCTCGGATGATCAGGAATTGAAACTTTATTTGAATGAGGAAGGAAGGCTCGTTGTTGAGAAGCAGTACAGATATGAGGACGAGAGTGATCCTGAGTACTGGTCAAACAGCACCTACACCAGCATCTATCTTCCCAAGGATTCACCGTTGTTTGATGATCCGGAGAGCCTGAGGTACTTTGATACGGTTACGGTTTCCAATACTGCAGATCTTTTGAACAGCATTCAGAACAACCGAAAGATCCTGCTTGAGGCCGGGGAATACGACTTCTCACAGGTTGCGTCAAAGGCCATCAACAACTTCCGCGTCAGCGAGAGCTGGGACGGGACCAAGAACGTTATTTCGGAGGTCAGCAGCTTGTGCATCGAGGCTAAGGACGGAGCCAAAGTTGAGCTTTGTATCGATGAACCCTATGACCCCGTAATGTCTTTTAACAACAGTAAGGGCATTACGCTGAGGAACCTAACTGTCGGACATCACGTGGAACCCGGCTATTGCAGCGGAAGCGTTCTGTACTTCGAGGGCGTGGACCATCTGAATGTTGATAAGTGCAATCTGTACGGCAGCGGAACTTACGGAATCGAGGCTTACAACACCTACGATGCAAATGTGACCGACACGGATATTTATGAGTGCACTTACGGACTGGTTGCACTTCATAATGTAGGAACTTTTAATTTCAAGAACTGCGTCATGAGGGACAGCAGCGATCTTTCGATGATAGACTGCGACAGCGCTTATGATGTTACATTTGAGGACTGCGTGTTCTCGGGGAATGATGCGACGAGCTTCGACACTACCAGCTTTGTTGAGGTTGGCGAGTACGACAGGGTTACGTTCAGGAATTGCGAATTCAAAGACAACAAGTTCTATACATTCTCTAATAGGGAAGTTACGCTTGAGAACTGTACCGAGACTGGCAACAGCTCTGCGATGACTGAGTATATGAACGCGTCGGAGGCTAGCGCGCCTACCAAGGATTCACTTCTTGAGGGCTACAATGCTGCTGTGGACAGGCAGGCCGAGATAGACAATGAGCTGTCGACTAATGCTCTGCTCGATCAGGCTACGCTCAACCAGCTGGCTTATGAGGAATTTAATCTGTGGGATTCGCTCATCAATCAGATGTGGACTTACCTCAGCGGAACGCTTGATGAGGAGAACATGACGAACCTTAAGGCTGAGCAGCAGAAATGGATCAAGGACAAGGAAGCTGCCATGAAGACTGCCGGAGCTGATTTTGAAGGCGGAACGATGCAGCCAATGATTGAGTATAGTACCGGTGCGAAGCTTACGAGGGAAAGGTTGGAAGTGCTGATACAGAGATATATAGGTGATTAAAGATTTAGCCCCCGGGTCAGAAATGATCCGGGGTTTTTGAGCCCTAGGGACGGAGTCAGTGGCTCATTTTGGGTCCCTAGGGACGAGGGTTAGGGACCATTTTCTGAGTCAGTGGGGACGTAACAGTTTGACTCATTGCGCACAATGAGTCAATGTGAAACGTCCCCGGTGTCTCACAACCACATTACATGGATGCTATATTTGTACGTTGGTTGGAAACGTGATTTCGACCACCCCACAACTCTCTTCTATGCAAAAAATAGTTGGAAATTTCAAAAAGGGATTTGTGGTCAAGCATTAGTGTTTTCGAAAAACTACATCACATGGCACCCGTAGGCCGGTAGTTGTGATGTAGGGAAGGCGCTAGACATCAAATTTTTTATTTCTTGGCCATGAAAAGATTTTGTAATTTCCAACTATTTTTTCATATATCAATTTTTGTTATGCATTTCAAAAATCAACTCATACCATGAAGTCCATATAACTCCTGTTGTTATGTACTATCAGGCTCAAAATGTCTTTTACCAACATTCAACCCATTTGGCAAAATCTCTTTTTCCGATAAAATGAACCTATTATAAATTATGAGTCAAAGTGAAACGTCCCCGGTGTCTCAAAATGAGTCAAAGTGAAACGTCCCCGGTGTCTCACTTTCTGGCGTCGATCCTGACGAAAGGCTTGAGGTCTTTTACTGCGTCTTTCTGAGTGATCTCTACGTCGCCGTTGTCGGTGTCTATGAGTTTATAACGGTCGTTGCCCATGCCAAGTTCCTTCATGTAAGAGAGCTGGCGATGGCCGTGCCTTGTCTCGATTCGCTCAACGAGGGCTTTGTGCTCTTCTTCTGTCATGGCGTAAACCAGGTCGATGCAGGCCTGATCGATTGCCAGAATATCGGTTGAAGCAAGGATTCCTACGTTTGGTGTTACAACGGGCTCAGCGTCCACGCCTTCGCAGTCGCAGGAAACGCTCATGTTTCTCATTACGTTTACGTAAGTGATGTTCTTGCCGAAGTGGTCGATGGTGGCCTTTGTGGACTCAGTGATCTTTTCCATGAGTTCTTCTTCGTTTACGCCCCAGTCGTTGCCGTTCTTGGCATGGATCCACATCTTGCCGACATGTCCGTCAGCGCATCCGATTCCAATATTCTTGTTACTTCCACCAAAGCCGCCCATGGTGTGGCCTTTGAAGTGGGTGAGCACAAACACTGAATCGTAGTCAAGCATATGTGAGCCATGACTCATCTCTTTAAACCACTTACCGCCGTTAACGGGAAGGGTTATGGTTCCGTCGGCGTCCATGATATCTACTTCTGTGAAGTCCCAGCCGTTGATGGCCAAAGTCTTCCTGTGATCTTCAGTGGTGTATCTGTCGCCTTTATAGAAGGTGTTGGTCTCCACGATCCTGGCGTCTTTGAGGCACGGCTCTTTTTCCATTACCTCTTTAACCCAGCTCGGAGGTGTGATGTTGGGACCTTTGGGCTCGCCGGTGTGAAGCTTGATCGCAACTTTTCCGGTGATGTTTCCGTTCACCTTCTCAAACACTTTCATGATGCCGGCTGCCGACAAATCTCTTGTAAAGTACACAACAGACTCAGCACCTGTTCTCTCGTCGTATGGGATGTATCTTGATCCGTCAGTCATCTTATCTGTACCTCCTTTTTTGATGTAAGTATATTTTAACAAAAAATGAACCCCGGGGACGGAGTCAGTGGCTCATTAATGAGCCACTGACTCCGTCCCTAGGGCTCACTTTATTCATAGAGCATGTAGGGCTCGCGCCGGGCTTTGAAGGCCTCGATGTCAGACTGCCAGGAGGCTTTGATCTCCTCGGCGGAATGGCCTGCGATGATCTGCTTGCGAAGGTCATCGGAGCCGCTTAAGTAGTCGATCCAGTTCTTGACGTTGTTGGTCGGGCTGTCAAAGAAATCAAGGTCTGGATTAGCAGCATGGAAATCATTGTAGGCATCGATAATGTAGTTAAGGTCAATGCCTGCTGCCCAGATGTCTTCCAAAGGGATGTCCGTCAGGTCTTTTCCGTAGCAGACTTCTCCCTCGAAGGGCGGATTGTCTGCGCCGTCCATGTCCTGCGGCGTGAAGGTGTAAGGATTGCTCTCCTGCGGAAGGTATGGGCTTCCGTAGATCTCGAATGGCGTGTCAGTGCCTCGTCCCACCGAAACGTAGGTGTTCTCGAAAAAGCATGTGGAAGCATAGAGGTAGACAGCGCGCATATCCTTAAGGTTTGGCGATGGTCTGCGAGCCAGCGTTGTCTTCATGTCGTGGGTGTAATTAAGGCAAGGGATCACGGTCAGGTCGCAGGCGCCTTTCCCGGCATTTAGCCAGCCTTCGCCGTTGATCATCTGCGCAAGCTCGCCCCAGGTCATTCCGTAGACGATGGGAATCGGGAGCTGACCAACGCCTGATTTATACTCATCCTGCAGAATCGGACCGTCCACGTAAAAGCCGTTGGGATTGGGCCTATCCAGGATGATCACTTCTTTGCCCGCCGACGCGCAGGCGTCCATCAGGTAGTACATGGAAATGTAGTAGGTATAGTAGCGAAGGCCCACGTCCTGCATGTCTACGACAAGGGTGTCGAAGGTGCCCATGTCCTCCTCGGATGGGTAATGCGTATCGTTACTGTAGAGCGAGAGAATCGGGACTCCGGTCTTTTCATCAATTGAATCATTCACTGCTTCGCCGGCATCTTCCGTTCCGCGAAAGCCATGCTCAGGCGAAAAGATTGCCGTGACATTGACGTCTCGCTCTATCAGCGCATCGAGGATGTGCTGGTCTTTGTCGCCCACTATGCCTGTCTGGTTGGAGAAAAGAGCTATCCTCTTGCCCTCAAGGAGCGGGATGTAGGCATCGAACTGCTCGTCGCCGAGGGTGAAAGCAGTGGTAGTTTCAAGGCTGGCGTCGGGATTTGTAGTCGTGGTTGATTCAAAATTGTTATCGGATGTAGATTCTGTTGGGGCAGATTCAGCTTCGGGCTGGGCTTCTGGTTCTGCAGAGGGTTGCGAGACAGTTTCCGCAGATGAAATGTCTTTTACCGGATTATCAGTGCCTCCGCATGCCACGCAGCTGAGTGTGAGAGCGATTATGATAAGAATTGATAATGTTTTTCTTAGCATTAACATGTAGCTCCTGTCTATGTCGTGTTAATTATGGTCTCCTAACTCCATCCCCATGGACCAAAACCAGTACAAGTTTAAATGTTCCGATTGACTTTCACTATTCTTTTTGCTATTCTCTTGTCAAAGGAATGGGTTTTGTGTCCGGTAAACTCGTAATGAGTCGAAGGAGTTGCTCGTTTCTTTTTTTATGTCCAAAATGTCATATAGATACATTTTATTATCAGCTGAATGTCTAATCAGCATTGTAGCTTTGAATAGATTATATCTCTCAACACTGCCGTCCTCATTGAATACCGGAAGTTCGAATCTTGAATCATAACGATACCAGCCAAGCTTAGCATCTCTAATATGCCTTTGCTTTTGCAATAGTCCCCATAAGCTTGTAAGTATATCTTGAACCAGTATACTCATCTGGAAGATCTGCCCCTATAAATATTAAATCATCACCATTAGAAATCTTGTACATGGCTCCGACATAACCTTTGAGATATTCTTTTACATCATCCCAGTTAACAGCACGTTTTCCCTTGAAACGTATATCGTTAATTCTTACAATTTGCTTTCCCTCATCATTAGTTCTTATTTCTACATTCCTATCCACAAAAAAAGCTTACTCCTTCATATTCATTAGCATACTTATATATGCCAGTAGTCGTTTTTTCTTAGAATCTGATAGCTTCCTAAATTCACTAATAATCTGCGTCTCAATATCACCTGAAGAGATATCTTCTTGTGTAACTTCCAGATTTTCTTTTCCAATGAGAAGTTCTACTGGTGATATTTGCAGTGCCTCGCATATTATCATTATTTTATCAGCACCAGGATTTGTATTCTTCTTATGCCAGTCAAAAATCGTATGTCTTGATATTCCTGTCATTCGAGATAGTTCAGGTATCGATATATTCTTATCTTCCATTAACTTGAACAATCTTTCACTAATAGTCATATCTCCTCCTATCATTTGTTTGTATATACAAACATTATCATATGACCATTATATCCGCAATAGTTTTTGGCTAGCCATTTCGACTTTCTTTTTGAATACTACACAAAGTAAACTTATTGATACTCTAGCATCATTTAATCATCTAGATGCTCCATGAAGATCATTGGGTGAGCGGTGCAGAACGGAGTCTGCGCCATGTATTTTCCTAAGGTGTCATCGTTGTCGTCCATGAGGACTACGGATTCAGGTGAAATGCCCGGAAAAAGCTCTTTTACCTTGTTAATGACGATCTGGGGCTTCTCGGCGGCTTCCAGGGTGTAGAAGCAATGGTCGGCAGGGATCCCGTAGAGGCGTTCCACCATCTCCGACTTCCATGCTTCATGGCCGTGGGGTTCCCTTGATATGCAAAAGAGCCTTTCCACATCGTGACCTTTGATGTAGCTGTACAGGGGCTCGAGCCTCTTGCAGTCAGCGTATATGTTCACGGCGCGGAACTCCGGTGTGCCATCCAGCTCGTGATGAGCATGGTGGCGGCCGTAGTTGTAGCTGGTCAGAGTGCCGTCGATGTCGAAGAATACTACTGTTTCGGGTTTATGAAGGATTTCCCAGATTTCACTCATATTGAATGTTTCTCCTGATTTATGGTTTTTGCTTTAAACTTATTATAGCAAAGTAGATATGGTAAAATGAAATCTGAGTTTTGGAACTGAAATGAGGAGGAAACTATGTTCAGAAAAATGAGAAGATTTGCTCAGCAAATATCTGATGAGAAATGTATAGAAATCCTGAAGAATGAGCCAAGGGGCGTGCTCTCGGTTCTTGGAGATGATGGCTATCCATACGGAATTGTGCTTGATCACTGGTACTGTGAGGAAGATGGAAAGCTCTACTTCCATGGTGCCAAGGAAGGGCACAAGCTCGATGCCATCAAGGCCTGCGACAAGGTCAGCTACTGCGTGCATGATGAAGGCTATCGCAAAGAAGGCGAGTGGGCGCTGAACATCAACAGTGTTGTTATCTTCGGCCGCATGAAGCTTGTAGAAGATTCTGAAAAGGCCAGAGAAATCTGCACTCATCTATGCAGAAAGTTCACTGATGATGAAGAATATCTTCAAAAAGAGCTGAAAAATGCCCTGCCACGTGTCCAGTGCCTTGAGCTGACACCGGAGCATATGACAGGGAAACTTGTTAACGAGTCATAAGTGCATCACAAGCCTACGTATAGGGGCTTGTTGGTTGGATTTGATTTTTCAAATGCATACCAAAAATTTGTATATAAAAAAATAGTTGGAAATTACAAACCTCTACTTTTGGAAAATTTGATGGCTAACGTTGTGGCTACATCACAGCTACCGGCTCCACGGTACTTTGTGATGTAGTTTTTTTGTAGTTTAGTCGCGAACCTCCAAAGTCCTTTTTGTAATTTCCAACTATTTTTTATATGGAAGTGAGTTGTGGGGGGGGTCGAAATCACGTTTCCAACCAACGTACATATATGGTCTCGATGTAATGCGACTTCGGCACGTCATAGACAGTTTTGCCGTGTCATCAAGTAAATCTCGCCTCCGTCCATCACTTTCCTTGCAATCTCTCCAGTATTCCCTCTCCATTCGAAACCGGGCTATCTGCGTAGCCCTTTGGTATTGTCAGCTCGATCGTAGCTTTCATGCGGCCAATGACGGTTCTGCGCGATTTGATCTGCGGTTTTTCTAAGAGTGGCAGTACCACGTAGTACAGCTCGTCTTCGTCAAAAGACAAAGTCTCTCCCTTCACAAACCCGGTAAAGGCATACGTTTCCGCGTCATCGTCTTCACCAATTTTCTTGCCAAGCTTACGGGCTGTGTCAGCCGGGAGGACGTATTCCTGCATCATAAGGTGGAAAATGTCTTTTACCAAATCAGGCGACATGGCGACGTCGTGATCAGTCATTGCTTCCTTGCATGCCTCCAGGACGCTCTTGGAAAAGAGCCTGAACTCTTCCATGTCAGGGTCCCAGACAAATCTTCCACAGGCCATCTTGGAAAGAGGCAACTCTTCGTCGTACATCTTGAACTGGACGTAGATGTTGCGCTCGGAAAAAGCTCTTTTGTTCTCAAAGGCATCCCAGGTAAATTCATAAGGATCGTAGCCGGGGTCGCCGTCTGATTCTCGAATCTTCCTATAAGCTTCAATGACCTGCCTTATCCTCTCGTCGTCTTCGGGGTCTCTCTCCCCGAGCGGATCTGAGTCCGGGTGGTACAGGATCAGGAGCTTCTTGTATTTGGTTTTTATGGTCCGGGGGGCGTCGGATTTGGTGGCGCCCAGGATCTTGTAGGCTTCCTTAAGTGTCATATATCAGCCATTTCTCTTTTCTTCAAATTTCATCACGCGAACCAGCTCTGTACTGTGGCGATTTCCTGGATGTAACCCTCGTCGTCGTTTGGGGTCTCGAGGATAAATGGCAGGCCTTCAAAGGCCGGATGAGTTGCAAAGCGCTTCATGCCTTCCATGCCGATGAAGCCCTGGCCGAGCTTCTCGTGGCGGTCTTTGGCTGCGCCACAGGGGTTTTTGCTGTCGTTGAAGTGAACGGCCTTCAGCTTGTCCAGGCCGATTATCTTGTCAAACTTTGTAAGGACGCCGTCAAGGTCGCCCACTATGTCGTACCCGGAGTCCCAGGTGTGGCAGGTATCAAAGCAAACGCCGAGCTTGTCCTTGAGCTCTACGCAGTCGATGATGGCCTTCAGCTCTTCAAAGTTTCTGCCGACTTCGGAGCCTTTTCCTGCCATGGTCTCCAGCAGCACTGTTGTGTGCATTTCCGGCCAGAGCACCTTGTTCAGGCCCTCGGCGATCTGCTCGATACCTGCTTCAGCGCCCTGTCCTGTATGTGAGCCGGGGTGGAAATTGTAATATTGTCCGGGAAGTGCCTCCATCTTCTCAAGGTCTTTTCCCAGCATCTCAAGGCCGTTGGCCCTGGTGTCAGCGTTGGCTGAGCACAGGTTCATGGTATAGCTGCCGTGCGCTACAAGCTTGCCAAAGCTCTTTTTACTAAGGATTTCTGACAGCGCTGCGACGTCTGCCGGGTCTGCTTCCTTGGTCTTACCTCCTCTGGGGTTTCTGGTGAACCAGGCGAAGGTATTGCCGCCAAAAGAGACCATCTGATGGCCCATGGCTTCATAGCCGTTTGTTACTGTAAGGTGACAACCGATGTATATCATTCTTAGATTTCTCCCACTGTCTGATGTAGTTTCGTTTATTATAACAAAAAACAGCCACAGATTTTTCTCTGTGGCTGTAGTTGCCTAAAATGAGTCAAAGTGAAAGACTATTCTTTTGCCTTCAGCCAGCGCTTGTTCTCGTACATCTTTACGTCTGCCAGGCGCAGGATATCGTTAAAATCAAAGCCCGTCTCTTCGGAGCTGCTCTCATAGCCCAGCGCGATTGCGATCGGCTCTGAAGGATTGTTGTTATTATATGCATTTATTTCTTCGTTCATCTGCGGAATGAGGCCAGCGACAACAGCGTCACTTTCCGGCTTTTTGATGATAACGGTGAACTCATCGCCACCTACACGATAGCACTTGCCATCTTTTCCAAATACCTTGTTGATGATTTCGGCGGCTTTCATGATATATCCGTCTCCCGCCAGATGTCCTTTGGTGTCGTTGACTTCCTTCAGGTTGTTCAGATCCATGGAGATAATGCTATAACTCTTTTCCCCGGAAAGCTTCTTTAAGTCGTGGTTGAACGCGGTCCTGTTGGCAAGACCGGTTATGGGGTCAGTGTTGGCGAGCTTCTTGTAGTACTCTGCCCTTCTGCCTTTCTCGATGTCTTTCAGGGAATCGATGATGTTTCTGTTAGCGAGTAGGACTATGTAGCCAAGGATCAGGACACGCCCCCAGACGTCGTTCTGGATGCGCACGCCGGTCCAGTAATAAGCGATCTCAAGGCCCGCGACGGCGATGAGGACCAGCATCGAGGCGGCGTTGAAAATGGCCATGCTGTCTTTTTCTTTTTTGTGGTTCATCAGCGTGATTATGGCAGCTGCAACTACATAGATGATGGAGATTGCCCAGGTCAGGTGGGTTACGATGACCGACTGCTTGAGGTCCATGACGCCGGTGAGGGCAAGGACCATTACCACTACGAAATCAAGAAGTGAGAGGCAGATTGGGATCCTGTAAATGAATTTATCATTTTTCCATAAAACGGCGCGGATGTACATGACATAAGGCACGGGGATAAAGATAAGGATCAGGAAGGCGAAGACTCCTGCCAGCGCGCGATTGTTCAGAAGGACAACCATGGCGTTGGTCTCTCCTGCGGACCAAAGACCTATCAGGACAGCTGTTAAGCCGATATAGACGATCCTGGGTTTTCCGGGAGTAATGCGCCAAATAATATAGGAATATGCGATCATGATAAGTCCAAAGAGCACATCCAGTATTGAAGTAATGAGTACGGGTGTGGAGCCAGCTATGAGTGACGACCTGAGGTTATAGTAATCTCCCGCCGTGAATTCCGACGTTATCGTCGGGGCATAGCTGTCATATACGGATTTGAGTTTGACGGTCAGAGTAGCATCTACATCGGGCACGCGAACAAAATGCCAGGCATTTCCGTTGGAGCGCAGGAACGTCGAGCGGACGCCGATGCTCTCATAAATAATGGATTCGCGTGAATAGACCCGGACATCATTGAATCCGGATGTAAAAGAAAGGCATCCTCCGGCTGCAATGATCTCGGAGGTATCAAATGTAAGCACGCGTGTGCCTGTTTCGTCTATGCTGTCGGTGATCGGAGTCAGCACGACTTTAGTGTCTTTTGGGTACATGCTGATCCGGTTCTGCGCACCACCATTAAAGGCATACACTGCTACAATGATGCATGCCACTGCCAGGAACAGGGTATAGATCCGGAGAATGTGTTTATCCATATCGACCTCGGTCATAATTTGCGCATAATATTACACTTAATATCATATCAACAAATTATTAAATACAGATTAACGAAATATGATTTTTTTGAGCCCTAGGGACGGAGTCAAGGGATCATTTGTGAGCCCTAGGGACGGAGTCGAGGGGTCATTTTGTAGACAAGGAGAAGAACAAGGATAGTCAGGATTGCGTAGCCGATGAGGTAGCCCGGGTTTCCCATGAATGATGCCAGCCAAGATAGCGGGCTATTGGGGATTGGCCAGTTCACGAAGAAGTAGTTGCAGTTAAAGTGCTTATCGAAGAGGTAGATTGGCGGTACGACAAGGCACAGAAACAGCAGAACCCATTGGATATGCCTGATGGACGGGGATATCTCTTTTGACATAAATAGAAGCGCCGGATACAGCACCAGCAGGCCGTGCCAGAGGTAACTGTGAAGGTTTATGAAGTTCAGGACAGGGTAATAGATGGTCCAATCGGCGAAGATCAGGGCAACGAGTGATGCCGGCATGATCAGGGCATATGCGACTTCGCCGAAGTAGGCTTTGGCCCGTTTTAGGGGCAGAAACTCTCGTAAAAGAAATACGAAGATGCCGATACTGCAGACGTGGAGAGGAAGATAGCCCAGGCCGAATTTATGTATTGAGTGGAGAAAAAGGTCTTTTGCCACTTCCAGAACGAGCATGACAAGGGGAATGGCCTTCAGCACTCTTCTCTGCACCCGGCCACTCTTCTTTCTGAGAACGAATAATGCAATTGCTACCAGCGACAAAGTTACCGCGACGCTGATGAGATGAGCGGCTCCAAAGAGCGGATAGCCCATTTCCGGCGGTATATCGTCCTGCTGCATCCAGAAGTATTCCATGCTTCCATTATATTACTTCCGTGTCTGTCTTCACAGAAAAATGAGCCCTTGACTCCGTCCCCAGGGGTCAGAAATGAGCCCTTGACTCCGTCCCCGGGGCTCAGAAATGAGCCACTGACTCCGTCCCTAGGGCTCAAAAAAGCTCCCCACCGGAGTGGGGAGCTGGAAGGATTACCATCTGCCGAAGATGGATCTTTGTGCTATTAGTGCGCCTGTGGTTTCATCGAAGTGGTAGACCTTCAGGAGTATCCATACGATACCTCTCTGGACTTCACCTCCGATGGCGAAGTACTGAACTCCGTCAACTGTAAACCATCCGGTGGTTGCTTTGCCGGTCTTCTCATCGAAGTGGTACAGGATTTCTTCACCTCTTACATTGATGGTCTTAAAGCCCTTGACCATCGCGTGGGTCTGAGGATCGAAGTAATAAGTTGCCAGGAGTCCGATGAGGAATCCGTCGTGAATTGTGTAATCAAGGTTTGCATAGTACTGAGCGCCGTCTACGTTAAACCAGCCTCTTACTGCCTTACCGTTTTCGCCGAAGTAGTAGGTCTTGCCCTTTACTGTCACAAATCCGGTCTGCATTACGCCGAGGTCGTCGGCATCTTCGCTGAAGTAATACAGGGTCAGGCGGTCAGTCATAAGACCTGTCTGTGCAACGCCCTTCTTCACATAGTAGGTTCCTTCTGCCTCAGTAACGAAACCGTTCGCCAGCTTGTCACCATTCTTGTAAAAGACCTTGTTGCCTTCGGAATCTACTTCGTAGTACGCATTTACATGTACGTTGATAAGCATCACTGCTTCGTTGTAAGCATCTGTCTCTGCTGCTGTAACTGTGATGATGACATCACCTGTTGAAACAAGGTTGAGTGTTCCATCCTCAGCAACTGTTACAACCTCTTCATTTGAAGAAGCATATGTAAGTGCTCCGTCGCCTGATGTTACTGCATCAAGTACATAGTTGTTTCTTGCAAGGCTTACATTGTAGCTTGTTGTTCCTGTGATCACCTGATCTTCCTTAGGTACAACAACCTCTTTCTCACGAATGATAATCGCACCCATTCTGCTGGTTGTTGCAGAATCAAATGTGAATGTAAGCTGTCCGTCTGTAACTTCTACATCTGTAAGAACTGCCCAGTTGTATGTTCCTGCTGCATTGGAAACATTGTAGCTTACGCCCTCAACTGCTCCCTTTACATTGCTCTTGTATACTGAGTTTGAAAGAACTTCTACCTGATATGTACCGTTCTTTACATCAACCCAGAATTCCTGGCCTGCAGGAAGTGCAAAGTCTGTGTAAACATTTGCATCGAGCGCTCCCTCTACGGTAAATCCTTCTGATCTACCCTGAGTGAACTGCTCATCATCGCTGAATCCCCAGCCCTTCTCTTCGGTGTAGAAAGATCCAAGGTCTGAAAGCTTTGTTGTTCCGTTCTTAGGATTAACAACAACTTCTGTCCATCCATCAGCACTAACACCTGCTTTGATACCAAAGTCAAACTTGTAAAGTGCCTGGTAATCAACTGTAACTGTGAGGTTTGCAACAATTACGCTACCCTCGATGGTTCCTGTTGTCTTGTAGGTTCCTGCTGTACTTACATCAATACCTGTAACGTCCCATGCTACCTGAATATCCTTAACGCTGCCACTCTTATATGTAGCGCTTACTGTAGCAGGTAGCTTAGAAGCAGCATCAGCATCTCCGATAACAAGCTCTGTAAAGCTGTCTGCCACTGCCACTACATAGTCAGCAACAACATTTACTGTAAGTGTGATCTCAGCCTCTGCATCGTTCTCAACAGTTCCTGCGATCTCATAAACACCGACAACTCCTGTATCAAGTGAAGCTGTATCCCATGTTACTGCCACATCCTTGCTTGTTCCGTTGAGGAATGTTGCTGTAACGAACTCAGGCAGTTTAGCTTCCTGTCCTTCAATAACCTCAACTGCATCAAGCTGTGCATATCCTGTAGCCTTGTTTGGAACAACGGTTACTGTAACTTCTACAGGGTTTGAACCATAGCCTCTTACATTTGCATAAGCAGTGTAAGTACCAACGTTCTCGATATCAACCTCATCTGCCTCGTAGCTAACCGATACAGTCTGGGTCTTGCCTTCAGAGTCTTTTACCTTAACGGTTCCTACGTTTGCCTTGAGAAGATCTGCAACGCTCTGACCATCTGCAAGTACTGTGTCCTCAACCAGCTGCTGGTTCTGAAGTGCCTGGAGCTGATCGGCATCAATTGATGCGATTGAAACAGTTGTAAGAACTGAAAGTGGAAGTGACTTGTAACTTGTCTTGCCATCAACTACCGCTGCAACTCTGTAGAGGTAGTTTGTATTTCCTTCAACAGTCTCATCAACGTAGCTGAAGACTGTATCTGCTGAAACACCTGATCCGCTTGCAGAACCGCCCTGAGCACCGCTATGTGCAGCCTCATACTTCGCAAGTGCCTCATCATAATTTGCTGTCTTAACTTCAAATCCTGTGAAGTACATTGCTGAGTAGCCGTTCTTGGTAACTGTGTTAACCAGATTGAGCTTTCCATCCGTAACTTCTACAGTCTGTGTCTCGGAGTAAGTGATCTTATCTGTATTGCCGTGTCTGAAGTCTGCAAACTCTACTCCCTCAGCTGTGAGCTTCTGGTAGGAAGCACCTGATCCGTTGTAGATGTACTGTGTTACTTCATAGCTTCCGTTTGGAACATCAACAACAAATTCGCAGTTTCCGTTTGCGATCCATACAAGAGCTGAGTCGTAGTAAAGATCGCTCTCTTCGCTCTCAAGTGCTGCATAAGTCTTATTTGAAATTGAAGATACATCGCTAAATCCATAGCCGAGATCTTCGCTGTACTCTGTAGCTGCAGATACTGCTGTCCATCCGTCCTGAGTATTTCCTGCGCCGAAGTCGAACTTGTAATCAACAGGCTTTGTAACTTCTGCCGCATCGCCCGAACCTGAACCTGAGCCGTCATCACTCTTTGCCACCTGATCAAGCTCAGCAACATCCTTAGACGCAATCAGCTCGTACTCACCGGCATTTCCGTCATCATCAGCCTTAGCTCTGTAGATCTCATATCCTGTGATCTCGTGTCCGTAAAGCGCACCGTCATTTGCAGGTGTGAACTGAACTTCAACAGATGAAGAACTAATCTCTCCTGCTAAAAGACCTGCTGTAATAAGTCCGTTTGATACAAGGAAGCTTGTGTGTGCAGGCTGGTTATATCCAACGTTCTGCCATGCAACGCCCTCTCTGTAAGCAAGGTCTGTTAAAAGACATGGAATCACATATTCAGTCTGAATAGTAGTCGAGTATACTCTGATCCTGCTGCTGTCTGCAGAACATCTTGCGATGATCTCTTCTCTCCAGTCGCCGAGGATATCTGCTACAAGTCCGAGATTTCCCTTGGTTCCGTTACTTGTAAGAACCTCGCTTGACTCAAAGAGATTTACGTTTGCGCCGTTCTCGTAATCCCACTTCTCAATGGTTGTTGTAAGAGGAGCATAAGCGCCTGAATCAAAGGTGTGATCCTGCATCTCTGCAAGGAGGTCGCCATCCCAGTAAATTGAGAAGTTACTTGGAGGTGTTGCGCCTTCATTGACGGTGATCATTGAACTTCCTGATGCGTCAGATGAGTCGTAAATTCCTGAAAGTGATGAGAATACGTTTGCTGTTCTTGTATCCCATGAAGGCTCGTCAGATCCTGTGTATGCAGGATTTGCGATTGACCAGTACTCTGCGCCTTCGTATCTCGGGTCGATATCTGATGCAACGCCACGGCCTGTATCTTTTCCTGTGTAGTAACCTGTGAGAACCTCACCTGTCTCTGCGTCGTGGATCTCTACATGGTATGCAGCATTGTCATGCTCGTGCACATCCATTACTTCAAGTCCGGATCTGCTTGGAATCCAGTCACCAACGTGCTCTGCATCGCCGTGTCCAAGTCCTGTGCTGTAAAGAACCGATCCGTCATTATCTACTGTAAGTGAACCGTAGATGATCTCGTCGCATCCGTCGCCGTCAACATCGTTTACAGCAAGTGCGTGGTTACCCTGTCCCTCGTACTGTGCTCCGGCATTTAATGTGTCGAACTGCCAGTAAACACCGATTGACTGTGTGCCGTCATCAGCAGTTGAAAGGTAGTATGCTGTGAGGCATGTTCTTGTGTAGTAACCTCTTGCGAATACTGCAAAAGGAGTTGTTCCGTTGAGATAAGCTGTTCCTGAGAGGAATCTGTCTACTCTGTTTCCATAGCCATCGCCCCATGCAGATACAGAGCCTCTTCCGGGCAGGTACTCAACAGTGTCGATGATAGTTCCGTCTTCGCCGTTGAACATTGAGAAATACTCAGGTCCATCAAGGACATATCCTGAAGAATTTCTGTAGTCATTCTCAGTAGAAATAGTAGCTGTATCAAGCTCTGCCATGCTGCAGGCACCGACAAATCCTGTCTCATTAAGGTTAGCATCGTAAGTTGTTGTTCCGTCAGCAGTCTTAACAGCGATCTCTGCTGCTCCGTCTGCATCATAGTCCCAAACCTGGAACTGTGTATAGTGCGCACCGGATCTGATGTTGATACCAAGATCGATCCTCCACATCAGAGTAGCGCTTCCGGTTGCAAAGTCGATGTCATAAGCATCGAGGAAGGTTGTTCCTGTGTAGCCTGAGCCCGAATTGTCTTTTGCATTGCTCGGATACCACTTAACGATGAGCTCAAGATCGCCATCGCCGTTGAGGTCGCCCACTGACATATCGTTAGCTGTATAAGATGCTGATGTTCCATCAGGCATTGTCTGGTCTGAAGGTCTGTTAAGTTGGAACTCCTGATACTGGTTGTTCCAAACTGCTGTTGAAACTGCGGAAAGCCCAAGTGAAGCATCGTTTGAACCAACAACTGTATATGTATCGGATGCGCTTCCGCCCTCATCCACGCAGTTGGTAACCTTAAGGCCTTCTGCAATGGCTGCGCCATTTCTATATACGGTAAAAGAGCTTGTGACATTGCCGTTACCATCGAGGTCGCCTGCAAATGCTCTCCAGCTAAGGTATACACCGCTTGTGATCTCATTGCCCTCAGCATCTGTTGCGCTTACCTTGGTCTCTGCGCCAGCTCCGCCTGCGAGATTGATGGCAACCAGTGCTCTTGATGAGTAGTGCTCAAGTCCGCCTGCCACCAGGTTTCCTGCAACAGGTGTGATGCAGCCGACTGACATCTCACTGAGTCCGCCTGCGTTAAGAGCTGCAACCTTGTAGTAATAATGAATGTTTGTGTAAACTGTATCATCTGTATAAACAGGGCTCTTTGTCTCGCCTATCTTCTCATAGCCCTTGAATGCCTTGTCGCTCTCAGGCTTCTGTGAACGGTAAACGATGTACTTGATAACGCCCCCTTCTGTGGCATTTGCATCCCACTTAAGGTCAACATAATGCTGAAGTTCTGTCTGTCCTGCCTCAGGGCTTGTGCATACAAGATTAAGAGGAGCTGAAGGAACTGCTACGCTCTCATCAAGCATTGACTGTGTAACCACGTTACTTGCAGGTGACTCTGTATCCTCTGAGTTTGTGCAGGTCATGTAGTAGCTGTAGGTCTCGCCCAGGTCTGCTACCATTGCTCTGCAGTCAAGCTCGCTGTCAAGGAGCTCCTGTGCTGTGAAGGTCTTAGCTACGCTAAACTCTGCGTCGCTCTCTGACTTCTGGTAAACTGTGTAGCTCACTGCATCATCAACTGTTCCGAAGGATAACAGGAAGTTTGCTGTTGTTGCAGTAAAGCTCAGCTCAGTGATCGTAAGGTTTGAAGGAGCTGTAAGAAGGCTTGTGATCGTCATACCGTTGATGTAGTTATTTGTTCCGCCAACGGTGATGTTGAGCTGGCCATCAGTTACAGCCACTGTGCCTGTGCAGCTTGCGAGAGCCTGTTTGGTTGCTATTGAGCCAAAAGACACTCCTTCTGCATTGTAAGCTACTTTAATAGTGCTGGTTCCGGGAAGAAGGTCACATGCGTAAATTGTAACTTCGTAGGAACCGTTTGGAAGATCTACAGCAAATTCTCCGCCGCCAAGGTTGAAGTCATCAGCCATAGCAGAAGAATCTTTGTTTCCGTTGCCATTTCTGTTTCTTCCGTTTCCTGGAGCTGTGATCCAGCCATAGCCCTTAGCTGCATCATAGGCCTGATCCTGGTTAACGCCTGTCCATCCCTCCATTGTGGGAGAGTTATTGTAGTTAAAGTCGAACTTAAGGCCTGCTTCCTTGGTTGATACTGCGATCACATCGGAGAGCTCACCTGTTCCGAAGCTGTTCCATGCTGCTACAGCGTAAACATAAGTAATTCCTGAGTTGCAGCCTGAATCAGTATATTTTGTCTTCGTTGAAACCGAATACTTTGTTGCATTACTGAAATCTACATCAGCTACTGTCTGTCCGTCCTCAAGCTCTGCGCGGTAAATGTAGTACATCTCTGCGCCGGTTGCCTGTGTCCAGGACAGTGAAACGCTTGTTGATCCCACAGAAGTGCTCTCAAGGTCAAGCACCTTCTCAGGAGCCTCTGTTGAAGCATCTATTGAAACCAGCTCAGCAAGAGAATCGAGCTGATCGTTAAAGCCAAGTGCGTAATCATTATCTTCTTCGTTTGCGAAATCAAGGATTCCCTGAGCTACCGCCTGAGAGAACTTGAATGCGCCGTACCACTGAAGGTGAGTTGCATCGGAAGATCCGCCTGTATATGCACCTTCTGTGTAATCCCCTGCTTCTACTCCGCACAGGAAAAGAGATTTTGCACCCTCTGCGCCGAAGTCCTCGCAGATGTCACCTGAACGAGCTGTCAGGTCGATAAGAGGAATGTCGTGTTCATTGGCAAGTGAGATCATAACCTGACGGTATGCCTCGAAATTGCTTGACCAGGTAACTGTTCCGTCGCCGTTATCTGTGTAGCTGTATCTTGCAACAGGTGTTACAAGTACAGGTGTTGCACCTCTCTGATAAGCTCCGTCAACGTACTGCATGATGTAATCGCCAAAGTCGCTGCTTGATACGTAACGGTTAGGTCTTGAGTAGGTGGCATCATTGTGTCCCCACTGAATAAAGAGGTAGTCACCCTGCTTGATATCTTCAAGGATATCTTCGAGCTTACCCTCCTGGATAAAGCTGCTTGAAGAACGTCCGCCGATGGCTCTGTTCTCAACGATGACATTTGCTGTCTCATAAACCTGAGCCTGTGAGAAGTCAGCATCATCAGCTTCTCTCTCTTCAACAAACTCACCGAACCAGTCAGAGAATACCTGGCCCCATCCTGTCTGAGGATAGTAGTAAGCATCGTAGGTCTGAACTGTTGAATCGGAAGCGATGTAAAGAGTTGGCTTTGAGCCTGCTTCCTGTGTCTTAAGTCTTGTGATCTTAACCTCTGAAACATATACATTGTTTGTTCCTGCATCGCTTATTGATGTTGCTGAGCTTGCTGCGAGGAACTTAAGGTTCAGCTGTGAGTCAACCAGGTTTGTCTGGAAGGACACTGTTGCTGAAGATCCGCCTCCGACTGTTATTCCGCTCTCCTGTGTGATGTCCTCTGCCTCGAGGTATGCAGAATAGCTTGAATCTGTTGGGTTTGTAAGTGTAACCTCGACCTCGTAGTCCGCATTGTAGAGGTCTACATTAAAGGTTGATGTGTTCTCATATGTGTAAACGCCGTAGCCTGTGCTCTCTGTCTCGGTCCAAACCTTGCTTGAGATTCCAAGATATGAGTCCTCATCAGTTACATGGCTAGCGCTGTCTTCAGTAACATTTGCTACTCTCGGATAGTAAACATTTCCTGACCAGCCCACCGGGTCTGTATCAAAGTCGACATCGCTAAATCCATATCCCGTCTCCTCTGAGTAAACGCTCTCAGATGAGATCCCGTTATCTGTTCCAAACAGGAAGTCAGCAACTACTGTATCTTCAACGAAGTTTTCATATCCGTCGTCGCCCTGCTCAACTGTAGCAGGTGTAGGTGCCAAGCCAAGAAGCCTTACTGCAGACTTCGCTTTTTCCTTAGCAAGGTCGTCATCTGTAGCTTCTGTACTAGCGGAGTCAGCAGCGTCTGCTTCTTCCTCTGTTTCTTCGTCTGTTTCTTCATCTGTCTCTTCCTCGCTGTCATCTTCTGCCGCTGCATCTTCGTTTGTGCTTCCCGAGCCTGCTGACGCTTCGTCAAAAGAGCTCTCGGATGAGCCATCAGCTGCTGCCGAGCTCTCTTCTGATGAGGCATCGCTTGCTGCATCTAAGCTTTCTTCTGAAGAAGCTGCTACGCTGCTCTCTAAGGAAGATGCCTCTTCGGCCGCATAGGACTTAACAGTCGAATATGCAAATACGCTTGAAACTGTCAGTGAAATACTTGTCGCAAACGCAATTGCCCTGACGAGACCGTTTTTTCTCTGGTTCCCCATTTCGTTTTCCCTCCTCTAAGTCCGTCACGCCCCCGCAGTATTACTGCAAATTTACGAAATATGCCCTTTTCGCCCCGGATATTTACGCAAATAGTGACAAACTTTATTATATTTTGTTAAAGATTTTATAAATTATTCATATACACAGCAATTCATTTACCTGCTTTCACTATGCAAATTCAACCTTTTTACCGCGCAAAAAAATACCCTTACCCGGAATAAATGAGCCCTTGACTCCGTCCCTAGGGCTCAAAAAAATGAGCCCCTGACTCCGTCCCTGGGGCTCAAAAATACCCGGATAAGGGTATTTAAATTTTTCAGTTTCTCTTCATTCTGCGATCTTCATGAGTCTTGTAAAACTGCTGTTTATCTGCATACATGGCATTATCCGCCCTGTGGAATACATCCGAATAATTCCTGTCTATCTTAGGATCATAGGTTGCATATCCGATGGAAATCTTGTTGGTCAAAAGCTCTTTTACCTTAAGTATCTTCTCTGAAGGATCCGGGTCATCCAGGATAGCCACGAATTCATCGCCGCCAACCCTATATATCCTGTTACCTCCGAATACCTGAAGAATCTCTTTTGACACCTCAATGATAAGCTTATCGCCCTGGTCATGACCAAAGTCGTCGTTGATCATCTTGAGCTGATTGATATCAAACACGATTACCGAAAATACCAGCTCGGGGTTACTGATTATCTTATCTTCAAGAATCTGCAGATACTCCATATAAGAGTTTCTGTTATTTACTCCAGTAAGGACGTCGATGTAGGCGTGAGATCTGATGACCTCTATCTGGTTCGTCAGTCTCATCTGCATGATAACGATCTTCTCCTCAAGGAGTTTGACCGAATCATTCACGCTCTTATCCGAGTCTGTATCTGAGAGAGCAAAATATCCAAAGTCATCTTCGCTGGAATCAACCTCTTTTACCAGAGTCTCAATGCCGTTTGAAAGATCGTTCATCTTATCTACAAGAGCAATAAAGAATTTGTTGTACTGCCCTGTGATCATGACAGCCAAGAAAATACCGACAATAAGCGCCGCGGAAATAAAGGCGACAATAATGTAAAAGAGCTGCCTGATCCTTTGATCATACCAGTCAGTACTAAAATCCGCAGCCACAATACCTGCCACATTGCCCTTTGAGTCAAACACAGGTGAATAGGAGCTGTAGAACTCGCCCCATTCATCCGCATAAGGAATTTCATCTACACCTGCTGTTCCCTTGCTGGCATTGTACAAAGCATCTGTATAGACGATAGGAGAACCGAATTCCCCCGGATCCTCAATGGTAGGGTCAACACCAAAGACAAACTCTTTTTCACTGACCTGTATAATGCAGTAGATGTAAGAGAGCTCAATGTTATCCTGGAAATACGTGAGGGTCTTCATGACGCTATTATATTCCGGAGAGCCATAGTCATCAGCCGTTATCTTCGCAAGCTCATCGCCGTTTAACATAGCTGCTGCCGTGTTGGATATATCCAGCATACGCTCGTTGATCTGCGTTCTGAGGGCATTTATTGCCACTCTGCTAAGGGCAAAACCAAAGATAACATTGAATATTACCAGTCCAATGCATATAAGGATCGTATATTTAGTTGCACGATCAAGTTTCTTCATGCAACTATTTTACTACTTTTCCGCTTATCATTGTAGAATAAACCGTAAGTTCTTGTTCAAGATCGTGAAGTCGTTCAATCTTTCTGTGCTTGTTGGTCTCTTCATCGTTTTCCCCCTCGTTTATGAATCAGAGATATTTTGTTCTTACAACCTTGGTGCCAAATGGGAAAAGAGCCAGTTTCGCAATTTTAAAGAACTGCTTTCCGAAAGGAATTCCCACAATTGTTACGCACAAAATGCATCCGAGAACCGCATTTGTGATCGCAAGCTCGATGCCAGAAAAGCATATCCACAGAATATTTAAGAGGAATGAAACAGCTCCGCCCTCATCCACGATCTCTTTTCCGAAAGGATTCAAAGAGATTGATGAAAGCTTAAAGCACTGGATACCCACAGGAATTCCGACTACGGTAATGCACCATAAAATTCCTGCAAGCCACCATCCTATTGCACTGAAAAGTCCTCCAAAGATAATCCACAAAATGTTTCCTAAAATTCTCATGATGTCCCTCCTGACAATTGCTTTTTTATCATTTTCAAATCATTATTGCGCTTATATGTATGCAATTCAATTAAAATGAAATTAAATTACGATTACAATCTTATTAACGATACAAAATTGTTGTGGCATTAATCTAAAAAAATGTGAGTCAGTGGGGACGTTTCAGTTTGACTCATTTTGCGAACCAAAATGAGTCAAACTGAAACGTCCCCACTGACTCACAGAAACACCTCCATTGTCACATCATTGAACAATTTTATCAATCACTTATAATCAGCTGACACATCTAAAAAGTCCCTGTCTCCATTGATATAATCTGCGTATGCTGTCTCTGCGTCTTTTCCGCGGAAAACTTTGCAGAGTCCACACATATCGCAGTCTGCGATGCAGGGAAATCTCTCTTTTATATATGCTCTGCGCTCTTCTGCCGTAGAGCCATTTATCTCGGGTGCACTTCTCATAGGCCTTAGGTCCTCTTAGTGAATCTGTCTGTCCTGACGGTACTTCTCCATGTATTCCATGTTGATGTCGCGGATCTCTTTTTTGCCATCAATATAGTCCTGATAAATATCCCACGGACTTCCTCCGCCGAGCCAGCAGGACGAACAATTCTCGCATCCGCCTCCGCAGTCGAGGGAGTTTTTTATTATCTGTTCGCGTTCTTCTTTTGTTGTGTCTTTTATCAGGATAGATTTTCTTTCCATAAGCAATACCCTCGTGGACATGCCATGAACCTTTAATATGCCTCAGCTTTATTATTCTTTCCATATCTCTTTTGCCAGACGGAACACAGCCCATCCCTTCGGCCAGCCAACGTACATGGTGGCATGGGTGATGATGGCTGCGATCTCTTCCTTGGTAACGCCGTGTGCCTTGGCATTCTGAAGATGGTACGAAAGAGATGAATCCGTGATACCTGAAGCCATAAGTGAAACTACAGTGATGATGCATTTTGTCTTTACATCAATCGCTTCTTCATTCCAGACTTCCCCAAAAAGGACGTCGTCATTTAAGTGCGCAAACATTGGTGCAAACTCACCAAGCTGCTCTCTTCCTGCTGTCTGTACAATTTTCTCTGCCATCTTATTTCTCACCTCCTAATATTTTCTGTGCATCGCTTCTTTTATTCTGTGCCATAACACCTGCCAGGGAATGAGGAACATATGGCTCTTCAAGATACTTAAGTTCATCGTCTGAAAGCTCCAGATCCACTGCCTTTGCTGCGCCTTCGATGTGGTGAATCTTGGTTGCTCCGCACACAGGAGCTGTAACCTTGGTCAAGAGCCACGCCAGCGAAATCTCAGTCATGGTAACACCATGCTTCTCTGCAAGTTCTGCCACGCGACCTATGATCACTGCATCCTGCTCTGCTGTAGTATCATATTTAAACTTCGCATAGGTGTCCTCAGCTGCGCGCTTTGTGTCACCTTCGCCGGGTTTTCTTGAAAGTCTTCCGCTTGCCAGTGCACTGTAAGGAGTAAGTGCGATATTCTCTTCTTCACAATATGGAACCATCTCGCGTTCTTCTTCACGGAAGATAAGATTGTAATGACCCTGTATTGAAACAAATTTTGCAAAGCCCTCTTTTTCTGCGAGTGCATTAGCCTTGGCAATCTGCCATGCAAAGCAGTTTGAAATGCCGATGTATCTTGCCTTACCGGCTTTCACGATGCGGTTTAAACCATCCATAATGTCATAGAGGTCTGTATTCCAATCCCACATGTGATAGATGTAAAGATCCACATAGTCCATTCCAAGATTCTTAAGGCTTGTGTTTACCATGTTCTCGATATGCTGCTGGCCTGATATTCCTTTTTCAATTTCTTCCGGTGTTCTTGGAAGAAATTTTGTAGCAACAACTACATCTTCACGCTTTGCAAAATCCCTAAGAGCACGGCCGACGAACTGCTCACTGGTTCCGCTCTGATAAGCTATCGCGGTATCATAGAAATTAACGCCCAGATCGAGACCTCTTTTGATGATCTCTCTGGAATGCTCTTCATCAAGTGTCCAGCTGTGCTGTCCCTTTGTAGCATCGCCAAATCCCATGCAGCCCATGCAGATACGTGATACATTTAAGTCTGAATTTCCAAGTTTTGTGTATTTCATCGTCGTGCTCCTTTCTGTCTGCAAATAATTCTGCTCTCAATTTGAATTATATAGTTATTCTGACATCATGTCATGATATGTTTTGAAAGGTTCATTTTCTTAAATCACCTTGCAAACAGCAACCCCCCGGGGGGCTTGAAAGCTCATTCGACATCATGATAATCTTGGCTCTGAAGTGAGGTTTAAAAACTATGGAGAAAATAAATATAGCCGGACACGAACTTACCTCCGGCAAGACGATAAAAGATCATATACATGTCGGCGGAACTGAGATACACATTCCCCACATCATCATCTGCGGAGAAAAGCCGGGCAAAACCGTTCTTGTCACAGCCGGCATTCACAACGCAGAATATGTCGGCATTCAGGCAGCTATTGAGCTCTCTAATGAGATTTCTCCCAAAGACCTTTCAGGAAATCTTATCATCATCCCATTAGCCAACAGGTCAGGTTTTGAAAACAGAACCATGTCCCTTGTTTATGAGGATGGCAAGAATCTCAACAGAGTCTTCCCGGGAGACAAGGATGGTTCAGCCGCCGATCGCCTGGCTAGCCTTCTGTTTGATGTTTTTATCAAAAACGCTGATGCTTACATTGACCTGCATAGCGGAGACGGATACGAGACTCTTATCCCCTACGCATACTACGTGGGAGCTTCTCCTTCCAGTGATATTGCAAAAAAGATGGTAGACTGCGTAAACGCCTCCTACTGCGTAAAGAGTACCTGCACCACCGAAGGCGCCTACAACACAGCATCCATGGCCGGAATCCCCAGTGTTCTCATAGAGCGCGGTCAGTTAAGCCTGCTTCCAAAGGATGAGGTACAGGCAGACAAAGAGGATGTGCTGAACATTTTGAAATTCCTTGGTCTTATTGAAGGAGAGTACAAGACATATCCCAAGACAGAACTCAGAGAATTCAGCGATGACGCCCCATTCACCGGCTGCTGGTATCCTGAGAAAAAGGTGGGAGAGAGATTTTCAAAAGGTGATAAATTTGGTGAGATAAGGGATTACTTTGGAAGACCCCTTCACACAGCCATTGCCGATACTGACGGAGTTCTGATCCACCAGTGCTCATCTCTTAGCATAATAAAGAATGGTCCCATGGTGACCTACGGAGTAATATAAAAACAGGATGCATGTTGAATGCATCCTGTTTTCGTATTACCTTTTAACGTATGTGAATGTTGAAGCTATCTCTTTGCTGTCATAGATTCCGGGAATTCCTTCCGCCAGCGGAGTTCTTGTAACGGCCATATACACACCCTTTTTCTCCACTGAGAAGAATATCCTGCCTTCCTCATCTGTGTTCAGGATTCTCTCAAAATACTCTTTTCCATCATAGAACACAACAACCACCGTGGACCCCTTAAGCGGGAATTTGTCGTGAATAAGCTTTAAATGAAGCACGTCGGTGTCTGCTTCCCAGGGATTGGGAACGAAGCTTACTCTGGACTCATGGATAAATTCGGGAGTCCCCTTCTTATCTCCAACAGTTATGTTTGTCACATATATCTGAGGATAGTTCTTGGCGTCAAGAATATCAGGATATGTCCTTCTGTCGCCCTCATAATACACGTCTTTTTCATCTCTTACATAATTGTTGTCATAGATACACATAAGGGTATAAATGCCCTCAGAAACTGGCGTAAAGCGAAGCTCATAGTAGTCTCCCTGCTCATCGCCCGGGCCCTTTACCGGTGTTATTGATATTCTGTTGCCTTTTTCATCTGTGGCAAAGGCTCTTATCTCATCAAGGCGAAAGAATCCGTCCGGCCTCATGTGATGTCCCCACCTCATTATTCCGCAGACTTCTTCCCCCGGCTCATATACACTCTTGTCAGTGATTATCCAGGCTTCGTGGCCATATACCATCATATCTGTAGTATCAATTCCTCTTCTCATCTCAAACTCCATTCCCTTTATATTTCTGCTTTCTGCGCCTTTACCAGAAACATCCTGTCAGGCATATAAAACTGGTCTTTCTCGCTATAGAGTCTATCTCCCGCCCCAAGATCAGTAACTATATTTTCATAACCGATTTTTTCAAGAGCAGCTTTGTCCCACTCCGGTCTGTCCAAAGTGCTGATAGATAACATGTGGTAAATATCGTGGCACTCCTCTACCATGGCGTCGGTCACATTTTTGTGGGCAAGGTTCTGCATCTGATCATAGTGATGAAATCCCTTTGCATACTCCGCATCATACACAAGCAGCATTCCTCCCGGCTTTAACACTCTGTGCCACTCCATGTAGGCTTCCACCGGATGAGGAAGTGTCCAGACAAGATTTCTATTTATCACCAGGTCAAAAGAGCTATCGGCAAAATCCAGTTTTTCTGCGTCCATAACCATAAGGCGCGCCTTTGCTCCATGGCGCGAAAGCAGCTCTTTTCCCCTCTCTATCATCTCAGGCGTAAGATCCACCCCGGTCACGTCAAAATCGAAATCCGACAACACCATTTCGAAAAAGCCGGCTCCGCATCCTACATCCAGAACAGACAACTTATCATCAGCTGAAAAGTGCCTTAAAAACTCCGACTGCCACAGCTGTTTTTTTCTGCTGTGGATCTCCTCGTGCTTGTGCTCACTAAAGCTCTCAGCTCTCTTGGACCAGTAGGTCACTACTTTATCTTTGATATCTTCAGCTTCCTCCTCAAAAGGAATCTGCATAAGTTTAGTCATATTACTACGTATACCTCAATTATTTTTCTAAAAGTTTGTTACTCAATAAGATTATCAAGCAGTTCTTTTGTGTACTCATGTTGTGGATTTCCAAGGACTTTACCGGTCTCTCCCTCTTCCACACACTCTCCGTTTTTCATTACCATTATCCTGTCGCACAGCATGCTCACCAGAGCAATGTCGTGGGAGACAAATATGATCGACACCCCTTCTTTTTCCCTCAGCTGCTGCAAAAGAGCTACTACCTGGGCCTGAGTTGTAACATCCAGCGCACTTGTTGCCTCGTCGCACAAAAGAATCCCGGCATCAGAACACAGCGCCCTTGCAATTGACATTCGCTGGCACTGTCCTCCGGACATGCTTCCTGCCTTTTTCTCCAAAAGACTCTCATCAAGCCCAACGGCCTCAAGGATTCGTGACAGTTTTTCATGGCCACAGCCCTTTGCAGCTTCCACAACGGCTTTTTTCATCTTCATTCTTGGGTCAAAAGACATCTGGGCATCCTGAAATATCATCTGCAGAAAAGTTCCGGCAAAGGCCGGCGACTTACCTGTATACTCTGTTCCCTTATAATAAAGATTTCCACTGTCAGGCTTTTCCAGGCAGCTGACATGACGAAGAAGGGTGCTCTTTCCACTTCCGCTCTCGCCGACGATTCCAAGGATCTCTCCATTTTTCAAGAAGAAACTCACATCCTTTAAAGCCTGCAATTTTTTGCCTTTATCAACGTAACTTTTATTTAGATTTTTTCCTTCTAAAATTATATCTGAATCCGGCATATCAGCTCACCTTCAGTCTTGGTACGGCCTTCAAGAGATTTTTTGTGTACTCGTTTTGTGGATTCTCCAGGATCTCTTTTGCAGGGCCATACTCAAGCATCCTGCCACTTTTCATGATTCCAATGTAATCAGCCATTTTAGATGCAATACCCAAATGGTGGGTAACCATCAAAATAGTAGTACCCTTTAGTTTGTTGATCTCAAGAAGCTGCTCCACAACCATCCCTGCAGTTTTAACATCCAGGGCGCTTGTAACTTCATCGCATAATAAAATCCCCGGCTCCAAGAGCATTGTTGTGGCAATGGCCATGCGCTGGTTCATGCCTCCTGACAGCTCATAAGGCCTTGATGCAAGCGCTCTTTTAGCATCATTAAGTCCCAGGATTTGGAGTGTCTTCTCAACTTCATCTATTTTAAAGTCGATGTTATTACTTTTTAGCGCCTCCATTATCTGTGCCTTGTAAGTCCTTATGGGATTAAAAGATCCGCCGGGATTCTGAGGCACAATGCCAAGTAAAATGTCTTTTGGAGTCTCTATACTTCCGCATGTTTTAGTCACGCCTCCAAAGCCATGAATAGCCTTAAGAAGCGTAGATTTACCACTTCCGCTCTCACCGACGATACAGACTCTTTTACCTGCTTCCACTTCAAAAGAGATATCATTTATAACACTCTCATCACCGTAGCCGGCAGAGAGATTGTTTATCCTAAGTATTGTATCCATGCTTAATCCTCATCTCTATATTCCATGACGCAGTCACCAAGATAATTAAATACTATGATGGTGACTATGGTAGCAATTGCCGGATACAGCACAGCCCAAGGTGCTATCTGTATATATGCCCTGGACTCATTGATCATTGACCCCCACTCAGCAGTGGGTGGCACAACTCCAAGCCCCAAAAAAGACAGGCCCGAGATACCTATCATGGTGGTTCCTATCTGTGTAAGGGCATTTGTAAGAAGTGGTGCTATTATATTAGGAAGTATGTGGGCCATCATTATAGCCGGCCCACTCTTTCCTGCCAGTTTTGCAGCTTGCACGTAGGGGCAATTCTTTATGGCAAAAGTATGACTCCGTGCAAGTCTGGCAAACCCGGTCCACATAGTTATTCCCAGCGCAATCATGGCACTTGAAAGTCCTCCTCCAAGAATGCCCGCAACCGCGATGGCTACTACCATCTGAGGAAATGCCAGCATAATATCGGCAATCCTCATCATAATTTCATCCAATATTCCGCCATAATATCCGCTAAGGATTCCAATAATGCTTCCCAGGATAAAAGAAATCGCAACCAGTATAAATGTAGCTGCTATAGTTGTCCTTGCTCCGTATAAAACTCTTGAAAACACGCATCTTCCCAGGTTATCTGTTCCAAACAGAAATTCCCCGGACGGAGCTGACCTTATGGCTGATGCGCTTGTTGCATATGGATCATTAGGTGCAATAACACTTGCGAAAAGAGCTATAAGCACCAAAAGCAGTGCAACACCTGCAGATATTATTACTTTTATTCTGTTAATCTTTTTCCGTTTATGGTTCATTAAAAAGACCTCGGATCCAAAAGCCTGTAGGTAATATCAACTATCAGATTTATAACAACATAGATTGTTCCCATAATAAGCACAAAGCCCATGATCACAGGGTAGTCCCTGGCTGTTATGGAATCCATCACAAGTTTGCCGATACCCGGCCATCTGAAAATATTCTCAATAACAACGCTGCCTCCCATCAGGGTTCCGATCTGAAGGCCGATTATTGTAAGTATGTGTCCAAGGCTGTTTCTAAGGACATTGTTGATAAGAATAAATCTGCCCTTTACCTTTCTGGACTTCATTCCCACAACATACTCTTCCCCAAGCTGATCTAAGAGTTCGCTCCTAATCTGTCTTGTAAACCTTCCTGCCATGGGTATTGCCAGAGAAAGTGCAGGCAGCATAAGTCCTTTGATGCTTCCATCTGCAATTACAGGAAAGACCTTGATATGTATGCAAAACAGATACATCAAAAGTACTGAAATAAGGAAATTCGGAAGGGAATTACCTATAAATGAAAAGAGCCTGACTATATGGTCTACCAATTTTCCCTTTTTGACCGCTGACCATATTCCCAGTGGAAAAGAGATTATAAGCGCCAAAAGCAGACTGGTTAAAGCCAGTCCACATGTGTTCTTAAGCCCTTTTATCAGTTTTGGCGCAACGGGAAGATCATCCTTAAAGGAAACACCAAAATCCCCTTTAAGAACATTCGAAAGCCACTCCGCGTACCTAACGATAAAGGGGCGGAGGAGGCCAAGCCTCTCCCGCTCCGCTTGCAGTATTTCTTTTGTGACCACCACACCCTGGGAGGTGAGTCTCTTTTCCGCAGGGTCACCGGGAGCCAGATACATTATGCCAAACACAAGAAAGCTCAGCACTAAAAGTATCAGGGCAAGTCCCAGGATCCTTTTAAGTATTTGTTTAGCCATTAATGTCAGTCTCTGCGTCTACTCCATAGAAATCGAAAGGAACATACTCAGCAAATCCGCTTACACCCTTGCGAAGAACTGTAGTGTTATTGAAAAGTCCAACATATCCGAATGCATTGTCATCTATAGCAATCTGAACGATCTTGTTGGCAAGCTCTGCTCTCTTTGCAGTATCTGTCTCAGTTCTGAGCTGCTCAATCATGCTCTGGCATTCAGCACTCTCAAATCCACCCACATTGTAGTAAGCTCCGTCTGCAAGAGTTGAGTCGATGAAGTAAAGAGGATCACCTGACTTATCAGCGATCATGCAGTAAAGAGCAAGATCAAAGTCAGCGTTAGCAATGTAAGTAGCATCAGGATCTTCCTCAACTCTAAGTGTTGAATCAATACCAACAGCCTTAAGCTGCTCCTGGATCAGGATTGCAAGAGTATCAAGAGATCTTGCTGCATAGTATGCAATGCTGATGCTGAGCTTATTACCGTCCTTCTCGTAGATGCCGTCAGCTCCAAGTGTATAACCATCGGCCTCCAAAAGCTCTTTTGCCTTGGCAGTATCTACTGCAGGAACACTCACCTTGCCATAAGCAGCTGATGTTGAGAATGGTCCGACTGCTGCAGATACTGTACCTGAAAGGTACTCTGCGATCTTGTCCTTATCAACAGTGAGATTGATTGCTTCTCTCACAGAATCATCAAGTGTATTCTCATTGAGAATGTAGAACTGAAGACGTGCACCGGGAATTGAAACTACATCGTACAGATCAGGGCTCTGGTTATAAACCTCAAGAGCTGCTGATGAAACGCTGTTGTAGCAGTCGATCTCGCCGCTCTGCATAGCAAGGAGCTTGGGATCATCCTCCTGCATGTAGTAGAATACAGCGCCGTCGAGCTTAACATCGCCGCCCCAGTAGTTTTCGTTCTTTGCTACTGTTACATCTCCCTCAGGGATAAACTCTGTAACAACAAATGGTCCTGTGCATACAGGTGCGTTGTCAAAATCTGTTGTTGCATCAAGATCGATCATTCCGCACTCAGGGCTTGCAAGGTCGTTCTTAAGAGTAGGATAAACTTCCTTAGTATCGATAACGATTGTCTTGTCATCTGTAGCAGTCATCTCAAAATCGCCAAGATAAGCAAATCTGCTGTTCTCTGCAGCAAGACGATGAAGGTTTCTGATGACCATATCAGCTGTCAGAGGGTTTCCGTTTGAGAACTGAACTCCATCATTAAGTGTAATTGTCCATGTGCTGCCATCAGCAACTGCGTCCTTAGCAAGACATGGAACTGCGCTCATGGTCTCATCGAGCTTAAACAGCGCCTCTGAAACACCATAAATTGATGTGTACCATCCATAGTATTCTTTGTGTACATCAAGACTTGGATAAGCAAAAGATGCTGCAGTGTGAAGAATCTTTTCACCTGTAGCTGTAGACTGACTTGCGTCAGCTGTCTGATTCTCAGATGTTGCCTGTGTTTCTGTTGATGCCTGTGTTTCTGTTGATGCCTGTGTTTCTGTTGTCTGTGTGTTTGCACCTGAACCACAAGCTACCATTGATAGTGTCATGGTTGCAGCAAGAAGTGCTGCTAAAAACTTTTTCTTCATAATATAGTATCCTCCATTGTGCCTGAATTACCTCACACAATGGAAAGGATAGCATTATGAAATCCGCTCCACAAGCCCCCTGGGGGGTTATTACTACGTTGGTTATAATTTTTTAACTTGATTTTGAGACGAAAAAGTATCATACTCATTTCTTAGCGTTATTAATAAGGAGGTATATAAATGGATACAATTCAGATACTCAGAGATCTTTTTATCATAATCGTCATGGCAAAGTTATTCGGACTGATCGCCAGAAGACTCCATGCGCCACAGGTTGCCGGTGAGATCATCGCAGGTCTTCTCATAGGGCCAACACTGCTTAATCTTGTTAATCCCAGTGATTTCCTGTCGGGCATGGCCGAAATCGGTGTGATTCTTCTGATGTTCAGCGCCGGCCTGGAAACAGATATCGACAAACTCAAAAAATCCGGCCTAAAGGCAACAATCCTTGCATGCACCGGTGTTGGAGTTCCGCTGGTTTTTGGAACGCTCCTGTACATGGCCTTCTATGGCGTTGCAACTCCCGGATCAACTGAGTTCATAAAAGCACTCTTTATAGGAACTATTCTTACAGCTACTTCCGTGAGCATAACAGTTCAGGTTCTAAAGGAACTTGGAAAGATTTCCACAGAAGTGGGAACAACAATCATGAGCGCTGCGATCATCGATGACGTAATAGGAATCGTGGTTCTTACAGCTGTTCTTGGTCTGAAAGATCCTAATGCCAATCTTGCAGCTGTTTGCTTAAAGACCGTAGCCTTCTTTGCCCTCTCGGTTGTTGTGGGAATTATCATCTTTAAGATAATGTCAAAAGCAGAAGCAAAATGGCCTCATACCAGAAGAATCCCGATCATGGGACTGGCACTTGCCTTTGCGATGTCTTATGTTGCCGATAAGTACTTTGGAGTAGCTGATATCACCGGCGCCTATGTTGCAGGTATTATTCTCAGCTCCCTGGACAACTCCGAGTATATAGACAGAAAGATGGACATAAATTCATATATGTTATTCGGCCCCGTATTCTTTGCAAGTGTAGGACTTCAGACAAACCTAAGGTCTGTTGACATGACAATCCTTGCATTCTCGGCAGCATTTGTTGTCGTTGGGCTCCTCGGAAAGGTTATAGGATGTGGCATCGTAGCAAAGCTCCTTAAGTACAACACCTCTGACTCGTTAAAGATTGGTGTTGGTATGATGACCAGAGGCGAAGTTGCACTTATCGTGGCTCAGAGAGGTCTCAAGGCTGATATCGTTGACAGCAGATACTTTACCGCAGTAATCCTGTTGATAATATTAAGCTCAATTCTGACACCTATAATATTAAAGGCTATATATGCCTCAGATGACAAAGCTAATTCTCCTGCTTGAGTTAATCGACTGTAGAACTGGAATTGTACTAAAATAAAAAGGTCCGCTTTCTATTAAGAAAACGGGCCTTTTTATTTCAGTTAATCTTCCATCAAGGATTATGTATTACATTTCTCTTTCCACTATTGGCAGTTCCTCTTACTTCTTCGTGGTAAAAGTAATCTACGATTGTTGGATGTCCTTTCTCTACTCTCTCATACGGAGTTTCATTATCAACAAACCTGCAATCATACTTTTTAGCCAGCTCTTCTGCTTTCTTTTCCAGCGCTTCAAAATAGCTGCGGTTCTTTTTGTTATAGATTTCGTCATACAGTGGCACCAGATCCGGATGTTTATCGGAAATGTATTTCATGATATCTGCCTTAAAACCTCCACGAAGATTCAGATTCTCAAGCCATACAAGGTCACACTGATCTTTTGTCCTGTCTATGATTGCTTCTATATCCGTAATCCCCGGGAAAACGGGTGAAATAAAGCAAATTGTACGAATGCCTGCCGCATATACCTCTTTCATTGCAGCAAGCCTTCTTTCTATGCTTACTGCCGCATCCATATCATCTTTAAACTCTTCATCGAGAGTATTGATTGACCATGATACTGTAAGTCTGCTATTTTCATTGATCTCTTTTAGCAGATCCAGATCTCTTAGTACAAGGTCTGACTTTGTGCAGATAAGTATGTCCGCACCACTGTCCTTTAGTTCTTCCAGAAGTCTTCTTGTATTTTTATATGTTTCCTCTAGCGGATTATAACCATCCGTAACTGTTCCAATGATTACCTTCTGTCCAGCATACTTCTTTGGATTCTTTATTTCAGGCCAGTCTTTCACATCCATGAAAGTTCCCCATTCCTCCGTATGCCCTGTAAAGCGTTTCATAAAAGATGCGTAGCAGTATTTACAGGCATGGGGACACCCCACATAGGGATTCAACGAATATCCTCCAATAGGAGTATTCGATTTTGTCATTACACTTTTTGTTTCTATATGATTTACTTTGATTTCTGGTTGTTCCATATCCTCTGTTCCTCCAGCACTTTGTTAAAAGCATCCGGCATTTCCTGTATCATTTCTTCTCCCATAATCGGAACAAGATCTTCTTTCCAGAATACAGGAATGTTCAGTTCATGAGCCTGTTCTGTCAATGAATAAACCCACCCGGGATCTGTTTTAACAGTCCTGCTCTTTGCACCGGTCATGGTTCCCACCACAATCCAGTCAATGCCTGTAAGATCAACCTTACCCGGATCATCGAACAAAGGCTCAAAGGTAACATGATATTTTTTTGCCTTCACATTGCTCCGCAGTGCATCAATACGCCATAACTCAGACTTTCTCGTAACTGTAACGCCAAACCATGCATTATCAAGATCTGTTTCAAAAGACAGAAGATCCGGTCGTTTGGTAAGAAAAAGAAACTGGTGCTGAGGATTCTCTGCTATCTTTTTAAAGACTTCCTCTCTCCATTCCTCATGCCAGCCCGAGAGATCGCTCATGCCGGTCAGCAGAAAATTCTGCGGCTTTTTCTTTTCCATCATACGAAGCTTTCCTTGAAAAAACTGTGGCTTTTCAAAACCATCTATGATGTGATAACGCCTCGTATTGTTTCTGGCATAGCAGTACGGACATCCAACAGTGCACCCTATAACAAGATTCATGTTCTGAATCTGATCTTTAATACAGATACTCATTTGTCACTCCATTCCTCAAGGTTTACCCTGATGCGGTTAAGATACTCTTCAAACTGAAGAATCTCTTTATCCGTAAAATCACGATAATAAATATTCCCCATCTCATTGGATACGGAGTCATAAGCTTCTTTAAGTTCTTTGGCTTTATCTGTCAGGAACAGAAGAGTTTTTCTCTTATCAGCTTCATCAGTTTTGCGGCTTATCAGTCCGTTTTTTTCCATCCGCTCAAGCATGGTCGTAAGTGAAGTAATTGCAAGTCCGCTTTTCTCGGAAATAATTTTAATAGGAACACCATCTTCCTGCCATAAGACATAAAGAATCCTTCCCTGAGCTCCGTTAAATGCATCAATGTTTTTTTCTGCCAGTATCCTTTCAAATATACGATCACCCAGCTGTTTTATTTTTGTAACAAGAAATCCACCATTTGTCTTCATAATTAAATACTCCTATATCGTAGTTTTATACTACGATATAGGAGTATTTTTGTCAAGCACACATATCATAACTTCAGAGATAACGCACTGTTATTCTCTACAAAGACCTTTACTGCTTTATCACATCACCAAATTCCCATCACATGCTGTAATATGAGACTAACCAGCGTTATACCGATCCAGCAACATCCTCCAAGTATGATGGGCTTTCCTCCTGATTTTATAAGTTTAATCACATTACTGTTCAGCCCAATTGCCGCCATAGCCATAATGATAAAAAATTTGCTAAGTTCTTTAAGTGGATTAAACACATCAGAAGAGATACCTATGCTGAGGCAGAAGGTTGTTATGATAGAAGCAAGTACAAAAAACACTATGAACATTGGAAATGCTCTTCTGAAACTAAATCCACTGGTAGATGTTCCTGTCTTTTTTGCTTCCCGCGCCCTCTGATAAGCAAGAACAAGCGTAATTGGTATGATAGCCAGCGTTCTGGTCAGTTTCACTGTAACAGCCTTATCCAAAGTCTGACTTCCCAGATTCCACATACTGTCCCATGTTGATGCAGCTGCAGTTACAGATGATGTATCATTAACTGCAGTTCCGGCAAATATTCCGAATGCGTCGCCTGTCGTAATATCAAATCCGATTATTTTCCCTAATGATGGAAATAAAAGTGCTGCAAGTACATTAAAGAAAAAAATTACAGAAATCGCTTGCGCCACTTCATCGTCATCGGCATCTATAACCGGTGCGGTTGCAGCTATTGCAGAACCTCCACATATCGAAGAACCAACGCCGATAAGCGTTGCTGTATTTCCCTTTATATTCATTACTTTATGAAGGATCCATGCAATACCTAGCGAAGTTGAAATTGTACATATTATTATTGGAAGCGACTGTTTTCCTGTATCAAGGACAACCGAAAGGTTCATACCGAATCCAAGTAGCACAACAGCGGCCTGTAATATCATCTTTGACGTAAACCTGATTCCGGCAGATGCTTTTCCTTTATCATTCCAAAATAATGTGATGATCATACCAATAATAATTGCAATTACCGCACCACCTATAACAGGGAATCTTTTCCCTAAGATCCAGGAAGGAACTGCTATAGCCAGGCAAACAAAAATTCCCAGATAATTCTTTTTAAGAAAATCCATCATTATACCTCTTTCCTTTTTCTTATTGTTTCAGGTCTTATTCTATGCCCTTCGTTGAAAAAGTTAAAATTATATATTATTATCTAATCATAAATATTTCTTATCGTTGTGGAGATTGAAAATGCTGGATTTTAGAATTGATACCTTTCTTTGTGTTTGCAAATACCTCAATTTTACCAAGGCTGCAAAAGTGCTCAACATCACTCAGCCCGCTGTTTCTCAGCATATTCATTATCTCGAGAATGAATATGGAGTAAAACTGTTTTCTCAAGAAGGTAAAAAACTGTTGATAACTGACAGCGGAAAACTTCTTTATAAAAAAATGAATCAGATTAAAAACGATGATATAAGACTCAAAGAAAGGCTTACCCAAAAAGACCATAGAATTAAAGAAATCTCTTTTGGCGTTACAATGACCATCGGCGAATATGTAATTGCAGCCCCCATCAGCAATTACATTAAGAATCATCCCGATTTTGATATCAAGATTCTTTTCGGAAACACATCAGAGCTTCTCGGAAAGCTACAAGATGGTATTATAGATTTTGCGCTTATAGAAGGATATTATCCTGAAAACGACTATGAAACCTTACTATTTAGCCGGGAAGAATTTGTCCCCGTTTGCTCATCCAACCACTTTTTCGGCAAAAAGCCAAGGAAATTAAAAGATCTATTTTCTGAACGAATATTGATAAGAGAACCCGGGTCAGGAACACGTAATATTTTGGAAAGATCTTTAGCTTTGAACAATTACTCCACAAGCAACTTCATCCACTTTATACAGGTTGAAAACATGCATGCAATAATTAGTCTTGTAAAAAGGGACTGTGGTATAACCTTTTTATACAAAGCAGCCGTTACATCTGAGTTGAATTCAGGGTCTCTGAAGGTATTATCACTTGATGATTTCAAAATAAAGCATGATTTCACTTTCATTTGGCCTAAAGATACTATTTTCACAGAAGAAATCCATAGTATTTGCGAAGAAATCCTTCAATACTGATCATTTATCTAATTCTGATGCAAAAAGCCTTTTCTTAGAAGTAATAAAACCTTCTAAGAAAAGGCGAAAATAATTACACTTCGGTTGCATATGAACCCACCTGGAAGTTTGTTACTTTTCCGTGATCGTAATCCTCATCCTTGATACATTTAACTGAAATATTATACTACCATCAGCAATGTTCCGACTCCAATCAAGATACATCCTAAGATTGATTTTGCTGTAAACTGTTCATGCAGGAACACGAATGCAAGCACCATCGTAATCACCACACTGAGCTTGTCTATAGGCACTACTTTGGAAGCTTCTCCCATCTGCAATGCTTTGTAATAACATAACCACGAAGCACCCGTAGCTAAACCTGAAAGAATAAGAAATATCCAGCTTCTTTTACCGATCGTTGATAAACCGTTCTGTGCATGAGTTATAAAAACCATAATCCAAGCCATTCCGACCACTACCACGGTTCGGATAGCCGTAGCCAGATTAGAATCAACCCCTTCAATTCCTATCTTTGCCAGTATTGATGTCAATGCTGCAAATATTGCCGATAACAGCGCAAATACGCTCCACATATATCTAAAGCCTTCCCATCTTTATTTTCTTCTTACAAACGCCACTTTGATTAAAGCTCATGGTAATAAGGGTAGATGCTTTCATTATGCCCATCCATCCTTCATGCGAAATCCTTTGGTATTATTCCCACGGTCTCTCAGGATTACCCTCTTCAGAAGGATCCTTATATTCATATCTCTGAGGATCTTTGCCTATGTTTCTGAAATACTCTTTTATATCTTTTTCATGACCGATATCATTCGGCTCATAGAATGTCATGTCTTTTATCGCATCTGGAAGATATTGCTGCTCTACCCAGTGATTGGGATAATTGTGAGCGTATTTATATCCAACACCCCTTCCAAGCTTTGCGGCCCCTTTATATGAGGAATCCTGAAGATATGGAGGTATTGGAAGATTTCCGGTTTCTCTCACTATCTGCAACACCTTCTCTATTCCGAGATAAGCCGAATTGGACTTAGGAGCTGAGGCAATATAGGTTGCTGCCTGGGCAAGGATGATTCTTCCTTCAGGCATTCCGACACGTTCAACTGCTATTGCTGCAGATGCTGCTACACATATAGCCATGGGATCAGCATTCCCTACTTCTTCAGATGCTGCAACCAGCATTCTCCTTGCAATGTACTTAACATCTTCACCTGCAGCAAGCATACGACCGAGATAATAAAGCGCTGCATCAGGATCTGATCCACACATGGACTCTATAAATGCTGCTATGGTGTCGTAATGATTATCCCCGGTCTTGTCATAGCGGATAGCTTTCTTTTGGATGCACTCCTCAGCTACTGCAAGGTCTACGTGGATTTTTGCATCTGCCGAGGGTTTTGTGGTGAGCACTGCCAGTTCTATTGCATTAAGTGCAGCCCTCGCATCACCATCAGCTATATCCGCAAGGAAGTCTGCCGCCTCATCTGTTATTTCAGCGTTGTACTGCTTTACACCCCTGTCAGATTCAAAAGCTCTTTTTATGAGAGTCAGGATGTTTTCTTTAGAAAGCGGCTTTAGCTCAAATATCCTTGACCTTGATATAAGCGCCCCATTCACTTCAAAGTATGGATTCTCAGTAGTAGCGCCTATCAGTATTAGCGTGCCATCTTCAACGTATGGAAGCAGGTAATCCTGCTGAGCCTTGTTAAATCTGTGTATCTCATCTATGAAAAGGATTGTCTTTCTTCCGTATCCACCAAGATTGTTCTTGGCTGTTTCAACTACAGACTCCATATCTTTTTTACCGGCTATCGTAGCATTGACCTGATGGAAGTCTGCCGAGGTAGTATTGGCAATCACTTTTGCAAGGGTTGTCTTTCCTACCCCGGGAGGTCCATACAGGATTATCGAACTAAGTCTGTCTGCCTTGATAGCACGATAAAGCAGCTTGTCTTCACCTATTATATCTTCCTGTCCCACAACTTCATCAAGTGTCTGTGGACGCATTCTTGCTGCTAAAGGCGCTTCTTTTTCTTTTCTGCCCTCAGCCATATATTCAAAGAGATCCATATCAGCATATGCTCCTTTGTTCAATTTCACTCTTTAAATTATATCATGCCTCGCACGCCCCATAAGCCATATCATGATTTACTTCAGCCTGATAAAAGGCTCCCATGGTACTTGGAGCATTGAACAGGGCTGCAAGGAGATACTTCTTCACATTTCTTGGCTTTTCTTTGTTTTTATTCCAACAGTCCATCACGTACTCAATGTGCATTGAATTGAGTTTTAGGAGCTTGCTCTTTACAAAATTGGCAGAGTACTGGCTGCTGGCAACAAGAATGTAATCACTGGTGGTGAGTACAGTCTCAAGGATCAGATCATAAACGCCCTGCAGAAAATCTCTGTCACAGGGATAACGGTCCATAAGGATATCAAGACTGATGTTCTCACGGATAATATCTGCATAGGCTCTCTCATCATCATCGTATCCCATCAATTTGGCAGTGCCGGTAATTGATATGGTCTGATTAGATTTGTTATTACTAAGACTGTTATTATTTATATTGTTCTTATTTGTGTTTAAAAAATAAACGACCTCAGATTTACTTTCAGGTTGGGTGGGGTTTGATTCATAAACAGGGGCATTTGAAAAACAAACACCGCTGTTTGAATTATGGGCTACCTCAGAGTTATCCACAAGCTCCCTGCCGTTCCCTTCCATACCCGAAAGCAGTTCCTCTGCTTTTCCTAAAATTTGATTTTCAAATTTTGGTGTACTCTTAGGAATAAAATTTTTTACGTAAATCTTAAGACCTCTCCCAGGAATCAGAACCTTTTCAATAAGGCCGATGGCATCAAGATTCTTAAGGATTTCGCCTGCTTTATTTCTGCCACAGTTTGCAAACTCCATTATTGTCTCGATAGAGCAGTATACATAGGCCCTTCCAAGTTCGTCGAACCAGTTATTTTTGATAGACAGATTCATCCTGTCAAGGAGCATGGAATAAGTAAGAGCCTCCTCCAGATTCACGTTCTTATACATAGGATCAAATAAGAGTGGCTTTGGTATCTTTATAAAGTTGAACTGATCAGCCTCAGCCCCATAGAAGTAATTTAGATCTAATTTATTTCCCACGGAATGTTCCTCCCAACTGTTTTATTTTTGTTCCTCATGCCACTTTTCAAGCAAGCCCACGATTACCATTTCCCTTTGTTTGCTGCTGAAATGTGGTGGAAAGTATTTATCAAGTTTCTTTTCTGAAAGTGTTACCTTACCATTAGCTTTGCTGTTACTATCCGGAAGAGCATCGTTCATAATCTGTATCACAGTTCTCTGTGCGATATTCTCCAGATTGGGTGTTTCCTTCAGTGCCTGTATCTGTACTGGCTTGAGGAAATTGTTATCTCTGTAATATTCATAAATCCAACTCTGAAGTTCTTTATCGAAGCCTGCAACATCAACGCCCATTGTTACACCGATTTTCTTCTGATCAACAAGATCCATGACTTCCGGCACCAGCTCTGTCAGCTTTATATAATTCTGAACCGACCTTTCACTCATCCCTGCCTCTTTACCCACTATGGCTCTTGACTTTGTTCCTGCCTCTTCCAACTTGTGGCAATCATTGCCACAAGTTAAATCTGTTCTTTTACCCTGTCTGCTGTTAAGAGCTTCCATCTTCATCTTTAATGAATAAGCTCTTTCACTGGGAAGTATCTCTTCTCGTTGAACATTCGCGTCAACCATGGCTATGGTAGCTTCTTCATCAGTGAACTTCTTTATTACTGCAGGGATTGTTCGTAGCCCCGCCAGCTTAGCAGCATGCATCCTCCTGTGACCGGAAATCATTTCATACATTCCAGGATCAGCTATTTCTCTTACAATCACCGGTGTCAGGACACCATTTAAGGAAATGCTCTTTACCAGATCTTCCATACGGCTGTCATCTACAACTTTAAAGGGATGACCTTTAAATGGCCTGATATGGTTTATTTCCAGTTCTACTGTTGTTTCACTTGTTATTGGTGCTCCTAAGAGCTGCTCCACTGATTCAAACTTTATCTTTTCTCTCTTTACTGCCATCTGTCCGCCCTCCTTATGAATTTCTGATCACTACATCTGTAAGTGCTGTATAAGCAGCTGCAACTTTTCCTTTGGGGTCATACTCAAATATGCTCTTACTGATTGCGCTGGTCTCTGAAGCTCTTATTGAAAGTGGTATCTCTATAGGAAATACAGGAAGGCTCTTTCCATATACCTCATTAACTTCAGCTACAATTTCTTTTGCATAATTTGTGCGGTTATCAACCATGGTCAGTAAAATTCCTTCAATCTCCAATTTAGAGTTAAGCCTGCGCTTTACTGTATAAATAGTCTTGATGAGTGCCTGAAGACCTTTAACCGGAAGGAAAGCACTCTGTACCGGGATGAGCACTGTGTCTGCACAGGCCAGAGCATTTACTGTCATAATTCCAAGAGATGGCATGCAGTCAATCACAACGAAATCGTACTGCTCCTTGATCTGATCCACATAATCCTTCAAGACAAGTTCTCTGCTCATAACATTTACAAGTGAAACCTCGGCTGCAGACAGCCCTATATTTGACGGAAGCAAGTCAATATTCTCTGAATGCTTCAAAATAGCATATCCCTCCGGAATATCTTCCTCATTAACAAGCTTCTCAATTACTGTTGCAATTGTTACATCCAGCTTGTCAGGCTCTGTATATCCCATACAGATTGAAAGACTGCCCTGTGGATCCGTATCCAGTAAAAGTACCTTCTTACCCTGAGCAGCAAGTCCTGCTCCTAAATTCACTGCTGTTGTGGTTTTTCCCACACCACCTTTCTGATTTGCGATTGCGATAACTTTACTCATTTTCATCTTCCTCCTTTGCCTTTGCTTCAAAGATTTTTAATAATTTTTCCTCATCACCTTCGATGAGCTTATCTACCTGCTTCTGGTGGGCTCTAAGATACTCTTCAAAAATATCCCGTCTTATCAGGACTCTTTTCCCGATCTTATAGACTGCCCCGGATGCCCATGCCATCCTTATCATCGGTTTCTCTCCAATTCCGTAATATTCTCCGGCAAGCTTATATGTGACCATTACCTTATGGGCAAACATCAAATCTTCATCGTCCAAATACTGTGAGAACTTCCAGATACATCCGCTCATTTCTTCCTTCCCCCTGTCTTGGTCATCTTAGGTGGCTGGTGGAACCTTTCCAGATATGCTTCAAATATCTCTATGTTTATGAGAACGTACCCATCAATCCGATAGAGAGCTCCCGCCTTATCAGCGAGCTCTAATAGCTTCTTGTGCTGAATACTGTAGATGTACTCTGCTTCTTTGTATCTGATTAGCTTCCTACAAAACATTCTTGCCTTATTGCGGACTTCCTGTTTTCTTTCAAGGTCCTGATATTCCTCATCATCAAAATCCATATGCTACCTCCGTAATCTCTTTTTGGGATGAGTTCCTGCAGAGGTCTTTCGCATGTCACAAAAACAAAAAGAGCCATTCCTGAATTTTCGTTCAAGAATGACTCTAAAATGAGTACTTTATTGATTTGTCTATGCAACTACTTCCCGATTATTCCCGTGTATATGGGCTCAATCTGTTGTAGTATTGTTGCAGTAAAAATATGTGATTCCCTGTAACCCGCATGTTTACTGGCTTTATTTGCCCAGTGACTTAAGTGTCGGGAAAATCCTTACTGATTCTTCCATACCGTGTCTTAGCATGTCATACACGTTCGTTTTAGAAAGGTCTCGGGACTGACTTTTATCCATAGCGCGTCGTAGAGTGTACCTTATCTGCTGTCCTTTTTGGTGCAGGACGTGCCCTCTTTGGACACCTATGGATAATCTCCATGATGGAGAACCCGATGAATCATAATCGATATCTTTCAATATCTGCTGATGCACATTTCAGTTCGTTTACATCTCTGAACTTTGTACTAAGTTCAGTATAATACTTCCCGATCCATTTGTCATTACCTTTCCGTAAATTTTTAATCCAAATGACGCCTTCCATGTCCAAAGACATACCTGTGTCATTCAGATGATGATCTTGCCTTCAAGATTTGCCATCACTTCCTGCTTCTTTTCTCCGGTACATTCTGCATAGATGTCCATGGTCGTTGAGATGTCATGATGGCCCATGATCGACTGGATGACTTTCAAGTTGGACTCATTCTCGCACAGCCTCGTGCAGAATGTATGTCTGAGATTGTGGGCTGATATCTGCGGTATCATAATAGGTTCTCTCTTCTCCTGCTTTGCTAGTCTTTCCTCCAGCTTGTTGGCATCATCTATGATGCTGTGGAGTGCGCGGTTGACTGCTCCTGCCATCTGTACGGTTCTGCTACCCGTGGAAAAGACAAATCCAGAATAGCCATCCACTTCTTCCTCGCAGAAACCGATGATCTTCTGGAACTCATATTCCATAAGAAAAGCATCAAACACTTCCTGTACCATGGGAATTGTCCTCATTCCGGCGGCAGTCTTGGTTGTAGTCTCAATACGCTTTCTGCAGTCGCCCTCCTCATCAGGTCTGTCGCTAAGTGAATGGTTGACACTGATGATACGCTTCTCGAAATCAAGGTCATCCCAGGTAAGACCGAGGCATTCTCCTATTCTCATCCCGGTTCCCAGAAGGATTGTGAAAATCGGAAGCCATCCGTGATATTTGCTGCTGGAGCGAAGGAAATCCATAAACTGCTTCTGCTCCGGAATAGAAAGGGCAAATCTCTTTTCCTTGATCCAGTACCTGCTGTGCTTTATCTCGTTCATTACCCCTTCTGTAGGATTGGTTCTGATAAGCCCGTCCCTTACTGCCATCTGGAAAGCAGGATGGAGCACCGTGTTCACGTGATCAACTGTGGTTGCCTTTAGTCCCTTGTCAATCATCAGGCCATAGTAGAACCTCTTGATATCTGAGTACTTGATATCGACAATCTTACATTTTCCAATCCCCTCATCAATGTACTTGGCACTGTTCCTGTAAGCTCCTCTTGTAGATACCTTAAGGTCATACTTGGTAGCAAGGTAACTGTCAACCATATGGCTCACTTCGATCGTGCCTGCCTTATGAGGGTCGAGTCCATCCTCATAGTCGCGCAGGAGTTTTTTCTTGCGCTCCCTCATTCCAACCAGTGTCTTTGAATAGATCTGATGTCTTTTACCTGTGCGGTCTGTGTAGGCAAAGCAGTATCTGCCGTCTGCTCTCTGATACTCACCGCTATGCAGAACATATCCTCTATTATCTTTTCTTGGCATTTGATTCCTCCATTTATCTAATAAAAAGAGGAATAGCCGGTTCATAAGTTCATTATAATCCGTCATATTCCTCAGTTTCAATCCATATTTATCCTCTTAAAAATCCCAAAAACCGCATAAATGCTGCTATTTGGACTTGTGTGTATCTGTATGGATCCCTATGGATTACTCATCATACTCACAATTATTTTCTATGTGATCATTTACCTTAATCGTATCGATCAGAACACGTCCCTTCACGTAATACCTTGCTTTTGCATCTTTAGCCAGCTCTTCTATAGAGTGTCTCCCCAGAGAATACAGAAGCATCGCCTCCTTGTAGGTTACGTATTTTTTCTGACCCGACATCACCAGTTCCCTCAGTTCTTTTTCCTCCAATTGCTTCCTCATCTTTGGCATTGCACAACTCCTTCCATCTTCTCATCTGTTTTCTTCTTGTATCTTCTATGAATTCTATTGCCTTTTTCTTTACCTTGCTGCGGTTGCGGTAAACCCTTGACTTGGCAGAGTCGTAATAGTTCTTGCTGTCATCCGCAATCTGCTGGAGATCTCTTTCTCCTGTAAGAAGGTCTTTGACTTCATTTCTCTGCTTTCTTGGAAGGATGACCATCGCATCATTGAGGTCCTTATAATCTGTCCTCATATCCTGAAGAGCCTGGATCTGGATGTCGTGCTTCATATCCTCATCCGCCCCCTTCATGGCATCATCAATGTTCCCATCCTGTATATCCTGTATCAGGGTCAGATTTCCTGTCGCCTCCATGCAGGTCGGATCACTCTTCCCTGAGGTCTGGACCCTGATACCAAGATCTCCTCTTGCCTCTCTCCGGTTAAAAGCCTTCTCTTCCTTAATATCATCAAAGAGCCTTCCTTCAAACATATCCGCCAGCTCAAGAAAGTTATCATAGTGTTCAAATATGATATCGATCCTCTTGCCGTTGTCAGATTCCGCATAAATAAGTAGAAAATCATTTTCAGCCGCCATCTTTCCCTCCTTTGAAACGATGAAAACCAAAAGCAATATGTTGTTAGTCTTAAGACTCTTATATAATATAGTAGAAACAGCTTCAAAATCGTCCGATGTTCAGACATCATGTTCCGAGTTTCAGACATAATAAAAGCAGCCATTCAATGACTGCTTTCATCCTAAAAAACTCCCGACCAGATGTCGAGAGTTTATGGTATATCCAACTATAAGAACCAGTTAGGCAAGTTGATTTTCTAAGAAAGTTATGAGCGCCTTTTATCTTCAGGAACCCATGTATGCCATGCTGGTGCTTTAGGCATCTCCTCCCCTGTGATCAGGGACTTGATCACACGTCTGTGGATGAAAAGACATCCACCAAAGAGTATTGCTACTACTGCCAATATTACATTTCCTGACTTCATCTTAAACCTCCTGCTGTTTATTTGTTCAATTGTTTTTCAATGCTTCACACTAAGGTATCCGGCTTCTCTGAAGGTATAAACCTTTCAGCTATATTTCCATCTTTATCAATTTAAACAATTTAATACAATATGATTGTATCACATTCAATTCTGAATTCAAGATATCTTTTATTAATTCTTTGTTTATATTTACAAAGCATTAAGCTGCTTTGTACGGTAAATTTTCAGGGTAAACGCACACTTTTTAATAAATAAATTATCGAACTAAATGCACACAAAGCCAGAGTTTTTCAGCACTCTGGCTTATTTTTTATGCCCTTAACTTCACTGATTCAGGTGAATAATAGCTTCTGACAAATCCAGAGTATTAAGCCGTATTTTGGAAAAACGCTTATCTTTAATCATGCATGTTTTTTGAAATCTTTGGCAAGGCCTGTTTTCTTCTCTTCAAATCTCATAATATTATCATTTTCTATCCTATTAGCCGGTGCATAATTTTCATACTTCTTTTTTTGATGTGGCTGCGATTTCCAAATCTCATCGGCAGCAGGGGCCCACTTGAGAGCATAGTCATCACACTTTGCACATAAATGCTCTACACTCTCCTCCGATTCTTCATTTGTGCCATGTGCTTTTGATCTTTCCACCATCTCCCTTAGAAGTTTTGGATTTTCGAGCATCGGACACGGTCTTAAGTGATTTTTATTAAAGGGCTGTCCCTTATGATATTCCATGAAAAGCGGACTCTTTAGCATTTCCAAAATAGAATTGTCATGTATATTAGTGTTTGAAAAATGGATGAAAACGCAAGGTTCTGCATCTCCGCTTGAGTTAATATGGAAATAATTCCTTCCACCTGCAATACATCCACCTACAGCTTCTCCGTCATTCTGAAAATCCATCGGAAAGAAGCCTGTATCACATTCGTTTGAGCGAATCCATCTGATACGTTCTATCATCAGCTTTCTCTGCTCTACGGTAGGCATCAGCTCCGGTACCGCATTATTTCCAACCGGCATATAGTGGAAGAAAAAGCCAAATCTCGCGCCTTTTTCTGCAATATACTTTATAAATTCAGGATTTGTCACGGCTTCAATATTATTTCTTGTATAGCAAATAGATGTACCAAAGAGAATCCCGTATTTTTTGAAAAGAGACATTGCATTCATCACTGCATCATAATGACCGATTCCTCTTCTTGCATCATTAGTTTCAGGTGTCCCCTCTATGGAAAGCATGAATGTAATATTTCCCAGCCGTACAACCTCTTTACAAAAATCATCATCCACAAGAGTTGAATTACTATATATTCCGAACTGCACATCATTATGCTTTTCTGCAAGCTTAAGTATATCTGCCTTCCTGACAAGGGGCTCTCCACCTGTCATCATATAGAGATACACGCCCAGCTCTTTTCCCTGAGTTACTATCTTATCCATATCGGCAAAAGACAAATTGTTCTTTGGTCCATAAGTGCCTGACCAGCATCCTTTACAGTGCATATTGCAGGCAGAAGTAGGATCAAAAAGTATAAGCCATGGTATGTTACAGCCGTATTTTTCCCTGTTCTTCCGTATAGTCTTTGTTCCCCTGAAGAAAGCCTCGTACCCCAGATTGAGCATGGTCATTTTGGCTATATGCGGATCAGTTTCATCCACTACTCTGTTTATAAAGTTTACCCAGCGGTTATCCGGATCCTTAAATGCACGTCTAACAGCTTCCAGTTTTTCAGGATCAGCAGCCTTCTTTCCCCAAAAGCGTTCTGCTTCATCAACGAGCTTTAAGTATGTTTTGGTGCGGTCATCAGTCTTATCAAGATGGCCAAGGAATTTGTCTATCAGGATACTAAAAGCTTGTCTTTGCGCTGCATGTGAAATATTTGTAAATGTGTTCATATCGTCTCCCAGTATTTTTATGAATATTGACAAAACATCTGTCTGATAATACATTTATATCATCTATACAAATGTCAAACAATATGTTGTGCGTATTTGATACACAATTTTACAAAATGTCGTGACAATACAAATGGAGGCCAAAATGTCCACAGAGCTTGAAAAAAGAAATATACGAAGAATGTCAAATAAGGAGTCCAATAGAATTACTAAAGAATGCATCTGTGATGCGCTGATCGGATTGATGAAAGAGCATCCGTACAAAGATATAAATATGACCATGATAATAAAAAAATCAGGAGCTTCAAGAGCTTCTGTCTACAGAAATTATCCTTCAAAAGAGGCTATCATTCAAGACATTACAAAAAACATAACTGACGAGCTCAGCGCTTCTTTGACAGGACTGTTGCAGAAAAGTAACACGTATGAGTGGTTTTTAAAGGTGTTTTCAAGGCTGCACTCCGATAAAGACATGTGTGTACTTATCCGTAATTCAAATATCTCTTTTACGGATATGTTCTATAATGCCTTATGTATTGCCTCAGACAGCGAATACGCTTCCCATCATGAATATATTGCCAGAGGTATTGCTGCCGGCTTATGGGAAGTGTCGCTGACATGGATAAAAAACGGTATGAAAGAATCTCCTGAATATATGGCAAGGGTATGCTCAGAAACCTTAAGATTGGAATGAAAATTACTTAACGAAACATCCAAAAGTTTTATTCAAGAGACAAAATCTGAAAAGCTTGCCCCATCCGGAAACAAATCCTGATTCATATCATCACGTCACCCTTCATACTATACTGACACGGCATTTCGTCCAAGGATATTGGGTTCGTCTGTAAAAAAAGCAATGATTGTATCCCCAAAGTACTCTGAAAGCTCAGCATAGTATTTCTCATGAGTAAGTTCAATAAACTTTTGCACCTTCATAACGTTTTCCTTTAAATACACGATGCTTTTCAATTTCTCTGATTACAGTTGAATGGGATTTTCCTATCTTTCTAGATATCAGATTAGGATTAAGATTATTATCAAGACCTTCCTGAATATAAACACGATCATCTAATGTCATATGAGACATTTTTTCACCTGTCTTTCATATAATGTGTTGATCATCATATGAACACAAGAGACCCATATTCGAAATACGTCTTGATATATAGAAAAAAAGAATTCTCAGACTAAACGCAACACCTATAGAATAGTGTGCTTTTAATCTGAGAAATACGCGTTTAACTAAATAATTTACAAAGCTGCTTTTCACATTCTTTTTTCGTGATTTCTCCATGCTTTTCCGAATACATCCATTGGTTTGTCTGCCTGAAAAGACAGATGGAGATCTCCAAGTGCATATAGTGCCATTTATTCACCACTATTAACAGTTTTTTTCTTAATAAGCATAGCAACAGCCAGGTAAACGACTACTGCAATGATCGCGCCCGCAGCAATATAGCTGTATTGGTTCTCTAGCATCTTTTCAGCTCCGAATGTATAGATAAAGATATGCGGAAACCTTGCAACAAAAGTGATCAGGATCCATTGGACCACATTTTCTTTTGAATAAAAGCCAAGCCATGCATACGTATCTTTTGGTAATGGTAAAAGCATGAACAGAACATGTACTAATACCGGATTTTTATTTAGAACAAGATTTTCAACCTGTTCCAATTTACTTTTGGGAAAAAGCAGAAGCAAAAAATCTCTTCCAAATTTCTTTCCCAAGAGGAATGCAGTTGTGTTTGCCATAGTTGCAAATATATCACAAATGATTGCTCCCTTAATGCCTCCAAATGCAGCGCCAGCAGCAAGATAAAACGGAAGTCCTGGTATGCAGTTTGAGAGTGTCTGTAAAAAAACAAAAAATCCAAACACTAATAGTCCAAAGATGCCTCTGCTTTTAACATATTCTTGAAATCCATCTGCATCACCAACAAAAGCAATCATAGGTTTTCCAATTAAAAAGTAAATACCAAGCAGGAAAAAAGCAACAAAACATACAATCAGGATTCTCCGCTTATTATTCTTTTGAGATTTGTTTGTGGACTCTGATTGCATCGCATGTCCTCTCCAAAATGACAGTATATGTGAAAATCATTCGAGCCTATCTGTTACAAGTTCTGCCCAGGCCGGTACAAACCCTGAACCGATAGCAACCTTTTGGGAAGCGATATGTCCCATGGAAGTACCGTAATATGGAAGCCTTCCCTTATCAAGGATCTCATTTTTAAGAAGCGCAACAAGCATCTTTCCTATGCCCTTCTGTCTTCCGTTTGGCTCCACATTTATTCCTATCTGCCACATCATAGGACTGTCCATGCTTGCCCCTGCCATACCAAGGATTTCACCATCCTTTATGGCTGCGACACCTACCATGTCAGGTGCAGTTTTGCAGAAGGTATAAGCTTCGCAGAACCTGTTATCTCCCCTAAACTGCTCGATTTCCTTGCCCCGATACCACTTAATATCATATCCGGAAGTGTCTACATCAGATTTTTCCTCGGATATATAAAACGGATGGGACATGCCTATCTGGTATCCATCCTGATGCAGTCTGTCGTTCAGCTTTCGAAGGTTTTTTGCTTCCATAAACCACTCAGAACCATAACTTTCAAAGTTTTCCTGACACCAGGCAATAATATCTTCTCTGCCGGTAAACAGGAGCTTTCCGTTAACACATACAAGCTTAAGGTAGCATTCTTCTTTTTCCTGGTATCTGCGCCTGCCATCTACAGGGCTATACTTAGTAAAGTGGTTTTTATCATCAATTACATCTTCCCGAGAGCAACAGTAATCACGGGATAGCTGTTCACAAAGTATATCGTTCATAGTCCTACTCCATCTCTCCGGTTTCTTTACTGATCCTTATTGTGCTGTCTCCCATAAGCGGCATGATATCCCCGTCTTCTCTGACAAGACCAAGTCCGAAACACCAATACTCCGGATCCTTAAATGAGTTTACAATAACAAGATTATCTGCCAGCTTTTGTTTTAATATTTCTCTGGCTTGTTTCTGATCTATCACGCTAAAACCTCTTCTTTACTTTAAGCTCATTTTTCATTTTCTACTATGATCGCGATGGTCACGGAGGGCAGTCTTAAGACTGTCAAGAACAAGCTCCCTTCCACGATTATGCTCGCTGCTACTATTAAGCAATGGTGTAAAACTTTTAATATTATCTACAATCCTCTTTTGATTGACATTACTTCTTTCTATAAAAGCTCTGCTCCTCTCAATTCTGTTTTTGATATTTTCTGGAATCTCTGCGACTTTATCGTATCTTTCCTGGGCTTTTTCGTTAAATTCGGCGTGGATTTTTTCAACTTCCTCAAGCAGCTGTGAAAGGCTGACTTCTGTCATAGCAAAATCTGCACCGAACAAGATTGCGAAGCATAGGGCAAGAAGCTCATAGATTAGTGGTGGGATAAGCCCTCTTGCAAATGCTATCAGCGGAAGCAGATACTTTATGATAAGAACACCGGCTATCCCAAATGTGCAGCTTACAGGGACGCATATCCTCCCCTGTATATTGAGCGGCATTTTACTGTAATCCCACCATCTGGCATGGAATCTTTTTTCCAGAACCCATGAGGTACCAAATTCTGCTATGGCGCTTCCTATATAACATAGGATAAACAATATCCATACAGGAAAATCAGGTTCCGAAAGCCTTGGAAAAAGTACAAGAACTAATGATGCGCCCACTACACATGAGCCATATATGGGACAGATGGGTCCGAAAAGAAAGCCTCTGTCGGCCCATTTCTTTTCTTTTACAGTGCAGTATATGGATTCCCACACCCAACCCAGAAAGCTGTACAGAATAAATTCGACAAAGTACTGAGAAACAATCATAACTAACCTACAATATCTGCTTTCCTTTAAATATTTCTTTCAGGCGATGCTGAATTTTCATTCGAAATACTGTATCTTCTCTATCACCTTTACAGGAGAAGATACAAGCTTTGCAAATGCCTTCCCATCAGTCTTTTTCCCTACAATACTGCCGTAATGTGTGGGAATTGCATACTCGGGACGAATGATGTTTACGAGCTCTGCAGCTCTTTTAACATCCATCGTATATGTTCCGCCTACAGGGACAAGTGCGATATCACATCTGACTTGCTTTGCCTCTTTTGTTGCGCCGGTATCTCCGGCAATATAGACCCTTTTCCCGTTGATCCGTAAGATATATCCAAGCCATTCTGCCCTTCTTGGATGAAATGGCTTAACTGTATTGTATGCAGGAATCGTTTCAACTTCTAATCCGGATAATTCCTTATAGATCCCTGGTTTTAGGGGAATAATGCTCTTAACTTCTGCAGAGAGTTCCCTGGCATCATCCTCCATTCTTGCCGGGACTACAAGTACTGTGCTGCTTTTTATGACTTTTCTTATGTCCTCGATTGAAAAGTGGTCTGAATGAGAATATGTTATGAAAACGTAGTCAGCATCATGGGGGTCACTTTTCATCTGAAAAGGATCCACATAGATTGTTCTGGTTTTATCTTTTATTCTTATACTGCTTTGCGTAAATACTTCAATGTTATCTAACATTAATTACTATTTCCGTACTTTTAATTAAAAAATCCTGTTCCCCAGAAGCCTGCTTTCTGCTCTTTGGCAATCAGCTCCTGAGCTGCAAACCTCTCTGCGTATTTGGTATTGGGCTCGATCTCCATGGTTTTAGCATATCCGTTTTTTATGAGGAGCTCATTTACCATTGTACTCCCATCGGGGAGGTATACATAAGCCAGAGTTCTTTGGTAGCTGTCAGTTTGTTCCTTGTCATACTCAAGGTAAACACTATTACCTTCAAGGAGGTTTCTGGTATACTCAGATGCCTTATCTCCCTCAGGAGTATTCTCTTTGTAGCCGTCGGAGGCCACGCTTTCCGGAGTGTCTATGCCGATGAGCCTTACATGGACATCGCCACCATCACTTTTAACAATGATCGTGTCACCATCTATGACACTCACCACATCATAAGGGCCATCAAGGTCCTGCGAAACTGAATTGATGGATTGCTTTAAGAGATACGTGATCAAATATATGAGAGCAAGAACTGCCACTGTGGCAATTACGCTCAGAATGTATTTTTTGTTTCTATTCTTCCTCTTCTTCGTCGCCATTAGAAGATGATTCCTTATCTCTTATGCTATCTATTCCGCTTTTGATTGTTTCCTTGATCTTAGCCTTAACTTTTTTCTTGGCCTTCTTCTTAAGAATCTTTAGGACGATCAGAAGGATGATGAGCCCCAGTACGCCGAGAATAATGAAAATATTATCCTTAAGCATTTTTATGGCTTTTTCACGTTGTTTCTTCCTAATGTATTTTTCTATACGTTCTTTCATGACTGTTTCACTCCAGATTCTTTCTATCGATCTTTCCAATATACATATAAGTAGCTCTTTTTATTTTTTGTATCGGCATCTTACTGATCATAGGCGTTGCTGATTAGGTTTTCATCATAATAGACCTTGTCATCTTCTATGAGCTTGGCCTCCCCACCTACGACCTCAATAATGTTTACGCTGCAGTTAGGAGGCGTATGTCCATGCCAGAAAGGCTCATCAGCAGGATAAACTTTTCGGAGCATGGCTCTCAAGGAGCACCCATGCATGAAAATTATTACGTTCTTATCCTGAAGGCTCTTGTCTGAAACAAGTTCATCCCAAAAGGCGCCTGTTCTCTTGCACACATCAAGGATGGATTCTCCGTTTGCTGGTCCTTCATAATGAAAGGGGTCAGAGTAGATCTTCCAAAAAGAGTCGTCACCTATTTCAAAGTTACTTTTAGTACAGCAAAGGCCATCCCATTCGCCAAAGTTTATTTCTTTGAGCCTATCATCTGTGATGATCTTATCAGTTGAGCCGGCTTTGTTCTCTGAAATTATTAGCTGGCCTGTCTCAAATGCTCTTTTTAGAGGGCTAGAGTATGCTGCATGAAAGCAGATATCAGAAAGCTTCTGCCCTGTAATTTTCGCAAGCTCTCTTCCGCTCTCTATCAGCGGTTCATCTATCCATCCCTGGAGCCGCCCTTCGCTGTTTAGTTTTGTTTCACCATGCCTTACTATGTAGATTTTCAATACTCTTTTCTCCTTGAACTTCAATGGGGCAAAAGCCAGAAAAACTCCCTCTAAATATATCAAATGGAGCGTACGGAACTTGACCCCGTGACCTCTTCGCTGCCAGCGAAGCGCGCTCCCAACTGCGCTAATGCCCCATATCATACCTATTATATTGGCTTTTGTCATAAATTACCATATCTAGCGCATGCAGAAAAAACCTTGACTGACTTTGTCAAAAGGAGCATACTCATTCATTAGAATTTACTGAAAGGAGAAAAATAATGGATACAATTCAAATATTAAGAGATCTAGTAATTATAATAGTCAGTGCAAAACTCTTTGGGCTTCTAGCCAGAAAGCTCCACGCCCCTCAGGTGGCAGGCGAAATTATTGCAGGGCTGATCATCGGTCCCACATTGTTTGATCTTGTGGAAGCCGGTGATTTTCTTTCCGGAATGGCTGAAATTGGTGTAATACTGCTGATGTTCAGTGCAGGACTTGAAACAGATATAGATAAGCTGAAGAAATCCGGTATCAAAGCCACAATAATTGCATGTAACGGTGTTGCAGTTCCTCTGGTTCTGGGCGCTGTGTTGTACATGGCTTTTTACGGCTTTGCCGCTCCCGGTTCTACGGAATTTATCAGAGCTCTTTTTATAGGAACAATTCTTACAGCAACCTCCGTAAGCATTACAGTTCAGGTGTTAAAAGAGCTTGGAAAAATATCTACAGATGTTGGAACAACAATAATGAGCGCCGCTATCATCGACGATGTGATAGGAATCGTTGTTCTTACTGCAGTTCTTGGTCTTAAGGATCCTAACGCCAATCTGATTGTCGTTGTTATCAAGACAATTGCTTTCTTTGCTCTTTCTTTTGTTGTAGGAATAGCAATCTTTAAGCTCATGCAAAAAGTTGAACACAAATGGCCCCATACCAGAAGAATTCCAATCATGGGACTGGCACTGGCATTTGCCATGGCCTATGTTGCAGATAGGTATTTTGGAGTAGCAGATATCACAGGTGCATACGTAGCCGGTATAATCTTAAGCTCTTTGGATAATTCTGAGTACATTGACAGAAAAATGGATATTAACTCATATATGATCTTTGGTCCCGTATTTTTTGCAAGCGTAGGACTTCAGACCAATTTAAAGACTGTTGATATGACAATTCTTGCTTTTTCAGCAGCATTTGTAATTGTTGGACTGCTTGGAAAAGTTGTGGGCTGTGGACTTGTTGCAAAACTCCTTAAATATAATACTTCAGATGCGTTAAAGATTGGCGTAGGAATGATGACCAGAGGCGAAGTAGCCCTTATTGTGGCACAGCGTGGTCTTAAAGCTGAAATAATAGACAGCAGATACTTTACAGCTGTAATCCTTTTAATAGTATTAAGTTCAATCCTTACACCGATAATCCTGAAGGCAATGTATGCTTCGGATGAACCCAAAGAAAGACAGACGCAATAATTCCAGTCTGGAGAAATTGGAGCGCATGAAGTTCTCCCCCGTGACCCCCACACTGCCAGTGTGATGCGCTTCCAACTGCGCTAATGCCCCGTATATATCCGTAATCTAAAGCTACAATAGGTGACGACTCTACTTCCGGCCCCAATGATACTCAGCAAACTCTATCTGCTCATGTAGATATGATACGCCTTCTGGTGGGAGCTCATTGATTTTTTGAATGAGGTCTGGAGAAGCAAATCCCATTAGCTCTAGAACACTTATAAATAACTTGCGAGAAAACCCCTCAAACTAGACCCTCAAACCAAACCCTCAAAAACTCCCCATACTAAAAGGGCCTGACCCTCAAGTCAGACCCTCAAAACGCTTGGCAAACCCTCAAAAAGTTTGATTATCCCACTTTTATTATTTTCTTTTTTCTTTCTTCTCTGATTTCTTTAAAGCAAATGCCAAGATTTGACCATCTTTCCAGGGAATGAAGATCTTTCTGAATAAATTCCCAGGATTCTTTGTAGTCATCCGACTTGCAAAAATCAGAATCGATTATGAAACAAAGGAAGCCCTCCAAGTCATCCCTATACTTGATTGCAAAAGTATATGCATCGTCTTCTTTTTCATCATCAGAGCTATTTAGCTTATTGTACAGCACATGATCAAGATTACTTGACATATAATATGCTTTATATGGCACAGATACCCATACGCTATTTAGTGCTGATAACCTTAACATGATTTCACTTTTTTTCTCGTTACGTTTTATTATCTGCTCAGGTCTACACGTTTTTATTTCTTGAAGCGTATATATCGGTTCTTCAGCATTAGCATCTTCTATGACGTGATCTTTTGGAATAAAAGCCCCATCCGTATCAATGATATGGATGACACTCAAAAAATTTTCCTGCTTAAAATGATTTGATTTTGCATAAGCTTTGACAATATTTCCGACTTTGGAAGCAATGTTTTCCGGCTTGGCAGTACTTTCAGAAGTTATATCTCCATGAGTTATTTCTACATGTACCGTATTCTTATCGTACAGTCTGTTAAGAATTACACCCAAAGCACTGTCATCGGAAGGGCCCTCGACTATTACAAAAACTATTTTCTTACGAGCCACTTATCTCACCTGCCTCCCGGAAAGCAAGCGCTATTTCAGCGTTATTCGTATGATCATAAACTTCTTCGTTCTGCTCGCCTAATACTATATCTCTGAAGTAAAAATCTCTCAGGTTATTGTTTTCCTTAACTCCACTCATTCTAATATATCTATTCTTTGGATTTGTTGTTGTAAATGCAATAAATCCTTTATCAAGTGTCTCTAATGGCCTGAGATTGTGAGATGTAAAGATTAACTGTCCCTTTCCTTTCTCCGATAATATCCTAAGGATTTCCCCAAGCAAATATTCAAAAACACCGGAATCCAGCTCATCAATGGCTACCGTAATAGAAGTCTGGTTATAGATTACTATAAGCAACTGTAGAATTGATACAATCTTTTTTATTCCTTCTGACTCATATTTCAGAGGAATCTCTTTATTATTCTTATGTGACATCAGCTGTATTCTGTTTGCAACTTGACCGTCCTGCTGAACAATTTTTCCCAGATCTTTTACACTAATAGTTAGTCCCGGAACTATTTTCTCCAAAACAATATTCATGTCCTGCATGACTTTTTTCACAAGCTCAAGCATTTCCTCGGGAATAATAGAAGTTCCGTCAAGGAGGATAACCATATTGCCAACGGCGCCTTTTTGTGCTTTCTCGTACTTAAAGGCAAGTGGCAGGGCATTCATGCTAATGACACCTGAGTTCGCAGTGTTTATAACAAATAATTCAAAATTACCATAGGTAATTAAGCTTTCTATCATCTGATAATGTCTAAGGAACTCAGTATCATGATTATTGTTACTTCTAGCTCTTATGTTATTTATTAACTCAGGGGAAAAGATAAAGGATCTGGAAGATGCCGAAGCAACCCTCTTTGTAACCAACAAGTCAAGTTTGAGCTTTTTATCATTTCCAATAAGGCATTCACGCTTAGGAGCAGGAAGAAATAACTCGTCTGTCCTTGTATCTATAAGTGTAGATTTCCTCATCTTTTCTGATTTGGATTCATAGGAGTAACTGATAACCTCATCATATACTACTGTTTTATACTTTTCTTTTGTACCCGTAGTAATATCTGAGTTCTGTCCAGTAACATCTTCTTCCTTCTTTATACAAAACTCATAAAAAACCTCATATTCACATTCTTTGTTCTTCACACTAAACACAAATCTGAGTTTTGCAAAATCCGCATCAACCTGTATGTAATCTGCAAACATAGGTGGTATTCGTTGGCCACAAAGGTTGTATTTTAGCAGAAGAATAGCGTCAATGAGCGCCGTCTTACCTGAACCATTCTGCCCATATATCCCTAGTATACTAGTTCGATATGCTTTCCTCGTGTTTACTAATTCAACCTGCCCTGATATCACGTTCTTGAAGTTCTCAATGGATATTCCAGTGATTCTTACATCAAGCTTAGACATCTTTCACCTCCACCAATTTTGACAAAAGTCGATACATAGATAGAATACCACTCATTTGGCAAAACGTCAATATGAATGATTCGTTCGATACATTTTGTATCGATATCAGCTTTCGTCGTAACATTTTATAGTCGATTACCCAAAGTCAAATTACATGCCATCTCATACACACCTCATATTGACATCCAAATTGCCTTCAGAATTCTATAATCACAGCTTTGCCAGAGCTTTAACCTGCTCGATGGCAACTTTCCTAACTAAACCCTTCCTTATTGAAAAGAATGCTTTCAGTATCTCATCCGTCTCTATTTTCCTTTCCATGCGTTCCTTATCATCCTGTCCGAAGATAATCCAGTCAGCTGACACGTCAAAGAGCTCAGCATACTCTCTTATCATTGTTGGAGACAGTGTCCTTTTCTCCATCTCCAACTCCGATACAGCGCTTCGGCTTCCAAGGTGAAGCTTTCTTGCCAGTTCCTCCTGGCTCATGTTGCTCCTTGTTCTAAGCAGTCTCAGTCTTTCTCCGATGTTCTTTGTTTCCATTTCATTCTCCTTTTCCGGAGCCTGAAAACGAAGACACAACCCGCCTAGAGCAATTTCGTTCGCATCAAAAAAGAAGCCTGCAAAACGGTAATGAAACAAAACCATAAAAGTTATGGTCACATCTCCGTTTTGCAGACTCCTTGGTGCTATTTTTATTTTCAGCATATACAGCTCTAGGCAAACTCTTGGCACATGAGCGGGGCTCGTTCGACTTACGCCTCCTCATTTGGTTTCTATTTACATATAGAAGAACCCCACATTATTCTTTACTGCGATTCAGCCCTTCGTTCACATATACCTCAAACTATTCAGTTTTCAAACTTACAACAACAGCCCGATATCTTCCCCATGATGTCTGAGCTCAAAGCCAATACTATAACCTACTGATATTTCGCGTTGCTACTTCCCTGCATTCCCTGGCATATTTGTTCCTCATTAGAATAGCTTCCTTAATATCTTCCTCAGATGCCGGATGAGCGGAGTAGCCTCTGTTCTTAACACTTACCCTAAGCCACTCCCCGCAATTTGGACATTGCAGGCATCCCTTGACAACCTCAACATGCATCATGACGTAGCCACAGTTTGTGCATCCCCCATGAACTAACGTTTTTTCTGAATTCATATAATACTCACTCCTTTCATACAACAGTGCATATTATATGTAGAAAAAACTAATACGTCAGCACGAAAAAATTTGAACAGTTTAGGAACAACAATAGAACAGCCACAGAACACTTCCCGTACAACTCCATCAATCATAGTGCCTCAATTCCAGAATTCATGCCACTTTCAGTCTTCTTTAATTCCGCACACATTGTCATCATCTTCTTCATTCTCATCATGTTCATCATCATCATTATCATTAGCCGGTTTCACTATACCTGCGATGATGTCTTCCTGCTCTCTTCGAGAAGCATAGATCCAAATGAAAAGCCCGAATAGCTTGATAGCTTCTCTTTTCCTATAATCGATCACATCATCCGAAACGTTTACTTCATCAGCAAGCTGCTCATTAGTCATAGGATCGTCATCTGTGAAATATGCGCTCCAAAGAATCTTTTTATACAGTTCTCCCTTATAGCTGAAATCCGCAACCATATCCAACAGCCCAATCAACTTATCCCAAAGCCACGGCGCCCTTACAGCCTTATACACAAAAGTCGTCTGTGCCTCATTATGCTTTTTCCTATCCTTCTTCATCAACTTGAGGAATTCTCTTCTCAACTCCTGCTTATTTTTCAGAATCTCTTTTTCAGTCATTGGCGGCAGTTGTAACATTAATGGATTAAATGATTTCCTACGATCCTTATACTCTTCTAACATTTTCCTCGTCATATCAAGTACCACTGCCGGATCCAATCCAAAGCTTTTTATGTAAAAATCGATGCGTTGTTCCAATGTTGTCCTCCTCGGCATTTTATTTCCTCCATATCCTCATAAAAAAACAGGGTGACTGGTCATTCCCAATCACCCTGCGGCATTAGCTTTTTGTTTATTCAGACTTTTTCTGTTTTGAGACATGCAATTTTTGTTCAAGAGATTCTCTTGCATCATTTTCAGATGCCACCACCAAACCTTCAAGATAGCCCTCAGCAGCTTTCCTATTTGCTGCGCTTAGCTTACGTAAATAAGCCACAATTCTCGCTTCCTGTGGTGTTAAAGGCATATTCTCGGAAGTGCTCATATCAAAAGAACTAAAATCTCCAAAAGTCATCCCAAAAGCCGCACAGATACTGTTCATCAATTCCATTTTAGGGAATGTATCTCTTTTAAAAATATCTGTTATTGTAGTAGTTGTTACGCCTGCCTCTTTTGCCAGCCTGTAATATGTCCACTTACGATCATCCATCAGCATCTGAATCCTGTTTTGCACTTCCCCTACCGTCACGGATTTATCTCCTTTCCAAACGAAAGCGATCACTCCATTATTGTAGAAGAATGGTCGTGCTCAAAAAATCAGCCAGTGTCTACTAATAGTCGTTCATAGCGTACTATCCTATAAAATGGGAAAAGACCTCAAACGAGGTCTTTTCTGAAACTACTACATGAATTTTTTGTTAAATATTATTGCGATTCATCATTAGTTACTTCAGTTTTCTTCTTTCCTGTGACAATTGCTATTACTGCAACTGCGGCGTTAATCAGGCACCATCCTGACCATATTACCAGATCGCTATAATTACCATGTCCGGCAAACCCTATCAGCGCTGCAAGTCCAAAGATAATAATAAGTGCTATATTGCCACCTTTTCCGGAACTCTTTCTTGTAGCGATAGAAACAATTCCGCCAGCAAGCATCAGGATAGCAACTATGATTCCGGCAGATCCCGACGAACCTCCATTCTCCTCAAGCGCATTTACCACGCCTGCTGCACAAGACTGGAATGCCACAATTATAAAGAATACAATTGTCAAAATCCCTGCCACCAACTTCCAAATTTTCATAAATCCTATTCTCCTTTTACTTTAGAACTTAATTGTTATAACATCCGAATCAAAAACTGTATCCCAAGATTTCAGGTCAAAGATATGGAAGAACAGCTCAACATCGGTGATATCCGTTATTCCATTCTCTTCCAGGCTTGAATTGAAGAATGTTACCGCACTTATTGCTTTCTTCCCAGCAACTACATCTTCAGACATGGAAGAATCTACCATGAATCCATTTACCGATACATCCCTTACCTGGACAGTAATGTCCTGATCAGAGTTGTTCTCTATATAAAGGATGACTCCTGGACCGAAGAAAGAATTTTTATCAGAAAGGCCCTTGCCTACAATCTTCACTCCATTTGTATCTACCAGGACTTCACCAGAGTCATCGTAATTCTGAACGTATCCTTCTGCGACGGATGTATCAATTTTTATCACATCCGTATCTACTATCTCATCCCAGCTCTCTGAATCAAAGATATGGAACAAGAACTCCATGGTCGCAATCTGCTCAATACCGCATTCCTTAAGTCCTGACGTCTGGAATGTCAGTCCATCATTTGCTTTCTTACCAGCAGCCACATCAGCAGACATCATAGTTTCAACCATGTAGCCATTTACGTTTGCATTTCTGGCCTGTACCGTAATGCTCTTTGCAGAATTATTCTCAATCAAAAGTGTAAGCTTTGTTCCTGCCCATGAATCCTCAATGCCTGTCGCTGTGATCTTGATATCATTGTCATCAAAGAGAACCTGCTCTTCAATTGTTACAGCCGGAGTCTCTTCCTTTTTTTCTTCCTGAGCCTGCTCTGCCGCACCTGCCTCCGTACCACCTGTATCTGATTCTTCACTTCCTGAATCAGAGGACGTTGTAACACTGGATATCTGCTTATCACCATCAGAACTTGAAGATGAACCACTTCCAATCGCCATGCCTGCAAAAAGCACAAGACAGAGTAATACAGGTAACCATTTCATTTTGTTTTTCATATATTGCTTGCCTCCTCATATTGTTTTTTTATAATAAGCGCAGCAATTGCTTCAGCTGTTGCCTCGACCAATATATCAATTACATCAAATGTTCCCGGGATTACTGGGGAGAGCTGAATAACCTCCATGACTGCAGAAAACACTACTGCAATCACAAAAGCTGTTTTAACTCTTGCTGCATTACTACCTACTGCTAAATACAAAGCAAAAACTAAAGCGTATGCCCAAAGGATATCTGACATGTAATACCTGACGAGCCTGGCAAGACCTCCATCGATATTACCTATCCCTGTAAGTATGGCCATTCCCCAAATTGACCTGACTGCCTCCACGAAAATCACATCCGTAGATGTGAACCAATAGATCACTGCCCCAACAAGCAGTGGAAAGATAATGTTAAAAATACAAAATGTTTTTTTCTTCATATGATGCCTGCTTTCTTATTGAAAAACACGGCATATAATCCGTATCAATGTTACGTTTTAAACAAAATAACGTAACCTTTAAATCATTATAACAAGGAGTTTTTCTCTCCGTTGCCCCTGTTACGGCGGCAATTTTCAATAATTATTCCTGTACTCCACTTGTCCTTAAAGGCAAGTATCCATGCTCCTTAAGAAGTCCATTCACATCAATGATGCTTCCTGGTCTTTCATTGAAAACAATCATGATCAGTGCATCTCTCTCATCCTTGGCATAGAGCTCGGACATTCCATATTTCTTCAGTGCCCTCTGTGTTTCAGAAAGAGTAAATTCTGCAGCATAGCAAAGCCTTAAAATTACATCTCTCTGCTTAGTATGCTTTTCACCGGAAAGGAGCTTATAACCATATCGCTCCGGTACATCGGCGTTAAGGAATACTGTCTGCTGCGATATTCCTTTTTGAGCCATCAACCCCTTAACATATGTGGAGAACGAATTTGAAGCTGAGAGCATACTGTCCCTGTTATCCTCCACAAAACTGTCATAGTCTGACAGATGTGTTTTTCCTAAAACCTTCTCAAGTTCTTTAGTCTCTTTTTCCTGCATATGAACCTCCAAACAGTGATAAAATATAAGCATCAACAGTTGTTCCGAAAGGGGATGTATTAGTGGATCTTGAACAGCGCCTTTCAATTTCATATTACAAAGTGGTGGCCACCATCAATGAGCCTCATAAGATCTACCTTGTCCAACATCAGGACACAGGTAAATTTTTTGTAAAAAAAGTACTGGATGTATATTCAATAGATGTATATAAATACCTAAAGGAAAACCCGATAGTCGGAATTCCACAGGTAATCGATTATTTCGAAGATAATGGCACTCTTACCGTGATTGAAGCATTTGCTCCCGGAACAACGCTTAAGGAAATCATTGAATCGGGAAAACTATCCACAGAGCAAATAGGTCATTATATGATCAACCTCTGTGATATTCTGGAAAAGTTGCATTCTCACAATCCACCTCTGATACACAGAGATATCAAGCCATCAAACATCATAATCACTCATTACGATAATGTGATGCTTCTGGACTTCAACGCCGCAAAATACAGATCTTCTGATCAAGACCGCAGTTCAGATACAGTACTACTTGGCACTCAGGGGTATGCTGCACCTGAGCAATATGGTTTTGGTGAGTCCTCACCACAAACAGATATATACTCACTTGGCATTATCCTTAAAGAAGCCTCTGAATTCCTTGCAATTAACACCCACAAGTTTGATTCCATAATCAGTAAGTGTACTCAGATGGATCCGTCCAGACGTTTTCATTCTGTAAAAGAGCTAAAGGTTGCTCTCATGAAAGCTCTGGGCAATGACCTATCATCAGAAGCTGAACAAGTATCTCTGACATCAGTCCTTCCGCCAGGATTCAGAACCATGACTCCCGGCAAGATGATAGTGGCAATTCCGGTCTATATAATGGTCTTCTGGCTGTGCTTGTCATTAGAAGTAAAAAACACGTTTGGACCGGCACTATGGCTTGAACGGATATTCCTCCTACTGATCATGCTCGGTGACATTCTAATCGGCTACAACTACCTGGGAATACAGAAGATATTCCCACCCTGCAGGAACAGCAACAAATTCATACGCGCAATCGGCGCTGTAGGTCTAATAGCCATTTACACTATTGCCATGTTTTTCCTACTGATGTTCCTGGAAATAATCATTTTCCATCCCGGTAGTTGAAATATATCACAAAGCGTTTGCGTCCGTTGCCACTGTAGCGGTGGCAACTTTTTTACTATTAAGCAAAAAGGAAGACAGCTACTGCCATCTCCCCATCTATATGTCACCCAACAAATAACTTCATATGCAGCTCATCTGCATCTGATGACTATATCCTAGCGCACAAGGTGTCCAATAACCACACCTAGGTTGTCGAACTTGCGTTTGTCATCTTCCTATGGCCATCACAAAAAAGGTGCCCTAAACTCTATGTTAGGGCACCAATTTTACTTTTGCCTATTAAGCCATTCGTACATTATTTCAAATCTGATTTCTTTTCAAATCCATCAAGTTTCTCAAACTCATCTACCGGCATGGGCTTGTAGAAGTAATACCCCTGCATTTCCTCACATCCAATGCTTCCGAGGAAATCTGCCTGTTCCAATGTCTCCACACCCTCTGCGATGAGGGAGGTTCCAATAGCTTGGAGCATCTGAACCATGTAGCTAAGTATCGTCCGCCCCATCTTTTGATCTCCAGAGCCTGTGATGAATCGAAGATCAAGCTTAATTCGATCTAAAACTACTTCTTTTAACATATTTAGTGATGAGTATCCGCTACCGAAATCGTCCATCTCAACTTCAAAGCCAGCCTCACGAAGCTTAGCGGTGGTCTTTATGATGACATCTGAGTTCTCAACATATGCGCTTTCCGTTATCTCAATACGAAGCTGCTTTGGCGACAGGTTATAGAACTCTTTTAAAGTATTAAAATGCTCTGCCACATCGGGGTTCTTTACAATATCTTGTCTTGAAAGGTTTACAGACACACAAATATCTCTACCCTGTTCATTCCAACGTCTTAAGTCTTTGCATACAGTGTCCCACACATGACAATCAAGATCGTAGATGAGCCCTGCCTCCTCAAGAATAGGAATAAATTCTCCAGGAGAAATATTCCCATTCTTTTTACTGTTCCACCGGCAAAGAGCCTCTGCACCTGTTATCTTTCCTGTCTTATAGTTTACCTGTGGCTGATACCATACCTGTATTTCCCCTGACTCAACAGCTGCAGGAAGACGGCTTACTATTCCTGCGCTTTGCTTACCTCTGTCCCACTGCGTTGGATTATAAAACTCAAATCCTTCTTTCTTGGTTTCTCTTACTTTTCTCTCGGCAATACGGGCATAGTCGAGCATCTTATCTACGTTTATATCCTTATAGTCATCCGGCATAAGAACATATATGCCGGTGCATAACCTTACAATGAAGTCTTTGCCGCGATCTTTTAAGTAATTACGGACAGGGGCTAGAACATATTTTTCATCCTGAAGAATCTGCTCATTGCCACCCATGCAGCGAAGAATTACAAAGTGGTCTCCATCATACCTTCCAATGGCCTCTTTATCCGTAAGAATTTCAAGACTTCTCTCTGTCCAGAACTTTAGCAGCTCATCTCCCACTTTCCATCCAAAGCTGTCGTTGATAAACTTGAAGTCCTTTATGTTGTTATACGATATCGTATATGCCGTATCTGGGTTATTGATAAGGAGTTCCTCAACCTTTTTCCTGAAACCATTGTGACTAAGTACGCCGGTGAGAGGATCGATATCCTCCATTAGTCGCATCTTTTCCTTCTGTTCTTCGAAATATGATTTCTGTCTTAAGACAATCATAATAACAAGCGCAATAAAAAGAATAGTCCCGACAATAAGGAAATACTTATATTGATACAGGTAATCCCAGAAAGAGTACACATATAGATCTCTAGTAGTGTAATCAAGGGCTATAGCCTGCTTTTTGGTTTCAGGAATAGCTGTAATTCCTTCATTTATAAGTTCAATGCGTTTTCTTCCCTCTGCGGTATCAAGAGTGCCGGCACGAAAATCCATTGAAAACATGGCAGAAGGCTGTACTTTAAGATCCTTATAGGATGGTTTTTGAAGCACATAGCTCCAAGTATATGAGTTATGCAAAAGTGCATCTACTTCGTTTTTTCTAAGCGCCTTAATGCAGTCAGCCATGGAATCGTAAAGGATTATCGTTATTCCAGGGTATAACTGTTTTACAGTTTCTGCGACCCCGCCCTGTGATTTTAACATTCCGATTCTAATGGCACTTATGTCAGAAATAGACTGTTTACCAATATTGACAATGGTAAATGGGGTTTGTATGAGATTTTCTGATACGATGGTTGCGTCCCCAGATGCGCTTGTAACAGCACTGCCAAAGGGCATAACCAAGTCATACTCAGTATTATCAAGAGCTTCTTTAAGATTAGGTTCACTTATGGCCTTGAATACGACCTCAAAACCAGCTTCCTTAGCGGCTGATTTCATGAGATCTACTCCGATTCCTACGATTTCACCGGAATCGCTGTCAATGTAAAACATAGGACACCTGTCTATTGGCACTCCAATTGTAAATTCGGTAGCTTGGGAATCTGTTGATGCAGAAACAGGCATCAAAAAGATACACATAGAGATTACCAGGAAAAGAACAACTATGCTCATAGATTTAAAGATCCACTTTAAGTCCATAATACCCCCACCTAATCTATTACCTTTACTATAAGATAACTCCTACTTAATTCTAACACTATTATGTAAATATTCGCTAAAATATGAATAACAAATCGATAAATGCTTCTATATAACTGAATTTCTCAATAAAAAGCTCCACCGCATCTCTGCAGTGAAGCCCATTTGTCCATATTCAGTTAAACGCCTGTCTACCTACAATTCTGTAGCTTTTATTCCACTTCTGCTCTACACCTCTCCAGCTGTATGTGAGTTCACCATCAGGATACAGGCATATCGACTTTGATGTTATCTCAGAAGGGTTATCTTTTGAGTCATAATATGCTCCTCCACTTGCCCTCTGGGACATCTTTTTGTAAACGAAACCATCAATAGTTATTACTTCCGGGAACTGTGTGATCATGATCACTCTCCATTGGAACAAATAAAGTTTACGGGTTTCTTATACATAATATTGTAGTACCACTATTGTCATAATACAAGATAGTGTATTTAATTATTCATAATGTTCAGACATCACCTATCCATCCTGTGAACAATATGGCACAGGAAGAGGCGAGTCTATCGAATATTTGGAAAGCTCTTTTTGAGCTATTTCGTGGGAGGTTTGCTGCCAGTAAAAATGCCTGCTGGCAGCATATGTGTTATGAAAATATGTGTGGGGGGAAAACATCTCTGTTCCTTATGGATACATATTATATATGCTGTCTTAAAATATCCTAAAAATGATATGTAGAAATTGTGTTCATTAAAATGCTATTATTCGTTCTCTAAAAAAGTAAAATAAGCCGGCTTATCACACTACATCTGTCATATATTTTCGCTATACTCTGCTCTACCATAATATTAGTAATAGTTCACCTTAGACACTTATGGAGGAACAGTTATGTACGACATGAGAACAAGAGAGATACAGGAGGCAATAGAAGCTGCTGATGTGGCACTTGACCATCTTGAAAGGGCAAAAAGAAGCCTCTCAAGCGCAAGTGGATGGGGACTTTTTGATACTCTTGGAGGCGGATTTATCAGTGGTCTGATCAAGCACGGCAAAATGAGCGATGCTGAGCATGAAATAAACGAAGCAAAGAAAGCGCTAGCCAAGTTTTCCAAAGAACTTCGTGACGTTGACGGATATTCATCAGTTCATATTAATGGATTTTTGACATTCGGTGATCTTTTCTGCGACGGATTCCTCATGGATGTAATTGTACAGTCCCAGATAGGGAAAGCGAAAAGAGAATGTGAAAATGCCATATCTCAGGTTACAAAAATCCGTAATGACCTAAAAAGAATGCTTTAATTTTTTTACTATAATTATGTATTAAAGGGGATTTCACAAATGGAAAAACTTGAATCACAAATCGCAGAATTTGTCGGAAATTATACGCGAAGACATGGATATCCGCCAACTGTAGAGGAGCTTATAAACACGTTTGGTATCTTCCATATCATGTGTGTGATGTTTTATGTGCTGAGCCTGTACAGAATTGGTATGATTAGAAACTCACTGTTCTTTGGAACTGGCAATCTTCAGCTCATTACAATGAGGCTTAGTAACTGAGGGGGCTTTAACTAAGCCCTCTTAACATTTTTCATTCAACGGCATTTTGTTCGTAGCTCCACTTTGCAATTTCAGCTATAAGTTCGTATGGAATCTCTTTGTTATATGGAAACTGTATAGCACCTTTGCTGGTATTAAAATCAGTAAGCCTTCCGGCGAATGCTTCTATTGCATCAGGACCGGGATAAATTCCTAAGTGTTTCTTTGCCGGAGCAAAATGTATTATGTTTTTACCCTTTCTGAATGTCGGCATATTCCATGAAATACACTCTTCTGCATCAGGAATGGCTTCCCTGATTGTTTTATATACGTCATTAAGAATCTCTTTGATCTTTGGATCCGACTGTAAATTGATAAAATCAGTGATTGTCATGCACTTTCCCTCTCTATTAAGCATTTCTAGGGCAACGCTCTATATTTAACAACCATATCCTCGTTTTTGTCAATAAAAAACTCCCCCACTACCCATGAATAGCGAAAGAGTTAATTATATTTAGTATTCCTGCGAATCCAAGTATTCTTCTGAAATATACTTCTCTATTTCCGCATATCCCTTTTCACCTATTCCCTTTATACTTCCAAGTGTACCCTTGTTGTATATATGTATTAGGGCAAAAACATCGGTTATATTGTTTCTGCGCAGAGCCCAGCATGTCCGGTTGCAGAAGCCACAGGACTCAATTGCTCTTTCTTTGTATATATTCTTTTCCGTAATTCTTTTTCCCACTTTTGTTTCCTCTGCTACATCAGGTCCCAAAAGCATTATATCAACGTATTATAAACCCATAATAAACGTTATATTATATATAAATTAACTCGCAGCTCCCTATGTAAAAACTGGTAAGTTTTAGTTAATAACCATAAGAATATAAACTGACCAAAACAAAGCCGCATATAATTCCAACTATCAGTCCGGTAAAGTGTCCGATTGAGTCTATCCTCTTTGATGTAGTCATTGCGATAAGAAGGATTATTGTCGGTATAAGAGATCTTATGCCTCCAAACCCAAACACTCTAAATGCGATCACCATATATATCCCCAATAGACCGCATATCACTCCGGATGCTCCAATGGAATATGTAAAAGGCGAGCCTTTTTTATGGAAACGTGCGGAAAAATACCCTCCGAACAGCATGATTACGATGTAACATATAGAATATAGTTTTGTAGAAAGGACATGCTCAAGGACTGTTCCAATGTTATAAAGCGAGTACATATTACAGGCAAGATGCAACACTTCCTTCTGGGTAAACGCACTGCTCACTATCCTGTAATACTGTCTGTTCTGTATAGTATCCATATATGAAGATCCGAGCATTTTTACATCAAACGCCCGAAGGTTTACCAAGGCAAATATAATGATATTGATCCCAATGATGACAATAGTTGCGGGAGAATTAATAAATATGCTGTTCATTTAACTTCTACTTCCTTTATGCCTTTAGCCCAATCAAGAATCGGTCTTGCGTCTGGAACAAACAGCTCCTTTGGAATAGTATCTCTGTCAAAGAATCTATGCTCCAATGCTTCACCATCGGGAACCGATATTTCTCCCGAATAATTTGTCGTAATAAAAATAACGGAGAGTGAATATACCACGTCTCCGTTAGGATATTGTATTTTCCTGTCGGAACCTGAATATAGTCCAAAGAGTTTTAAATCCGAAACAAGGATTCCAGTTTCTTCGTTCAGTTCTCTTATTGCTGCTTCTACATATGTTTCTCCAGGTTCAAGAGCCCCACCTGGTACACACCACTGTCCGGTGTCACTCCTTCTCTGAAGAAGAAGCTCTCCCTTTTCGTTTTCTATTAACACGCCACATCCGACAGTCATAACCAGATCATGACCTACGTGCTTTCTCATTTCTGCAATATAATTCATCTGTTCATTCTCCCATCACCCTTGATGAATCTATTTCCAATCGCTTACAATCCTCTTTATTTCTGTAAAAACAAAATGATCAGTTAAAGCATGGCTGAGAAGTCGTCACATGATTCGACTTTTCAGCCTTTAATCTGCCCTATTGGGGTTCTTTAGGTTTTCACAGTCCGGAGGCGAATTTACCAGGTCATTGTTTCTGACCTTACAGGAAGCATTCCGGCAATCCCTGCATCTAAAGCTCACATGGTTGCCATACATCCTCTTACATGACAGTGAGCAGAACATAGCTCCTCCATGTTGGGCTGTAAACGTCCTTCCACAATTAACACACAATCTGGGAACATTTCTCGCCATAGCATCTCCTGCTTAGCTTGAGGGAAATTGTGACCTTACCTCTATTTTAAGCCTGCTATTCCCTCATAAATCTTTACAAACTCGATGGACATCTCTCTTGCATTAACGCTATCCTGCCCGTCAAATCCATTGCCTGCACCACGTATCTCTTTAAGCGTGGCATATCCATAGTTGGCTGCAGCTTCCCTTGAATACTCTATTGGCACCACGTCATCCCGGTCCCCATGTATAAGAAGAACCGGCTTCCCAAAGCCTCTTTGGAGCTGCTTAACATCTATATTCTTTGCGACATTATCATATTCAGCAGTTATTTCCCTGCCAAACATGCTCGAATTTCCTGTTTCCAGTCTTTTTCTGGCATCGTCCGGTATGACAAATGCCGGATACCACAGGATAAGACCCTTTATATCACTTTTCCTTCTTGCGCCAACAATGGCCGATACAAAGCCGCCCTGGCTTTCACCCTGGAGATATATGGCTTCGCTATTGATATACGGGAGCTCTATTACAGTATCAAGCACTGCATCAAGATCGGCAGCTTCCGTCTCAATAGTCATATTTTTCATATCTCCGTCACTTGTGGATGCTGTTCCACCTCCACAGAAGTCGAAAAACACGCAAACAATCCCACTTTCTGCAAAACCTTCCCCATGATGGATGCGTAATTCTTTTAATCTGCTCATTTATTAAACTCCTCGTACAATGCTTTTTTCCTTTAAATTATAACATTCTGAGGTGTTTAGTAGAAAAGGCACCCGGTACTGATTGTACCGGGTGCCTTAAAATAAAGCTTTTTCATCCTTCAATAGCTATCAGATTCTTTTCCGGGATCTTCTTTTCCAGGGCTTTCTTAGGAACTGTCACCGTAAGAACTCCGTGCCTGTAGGTTGCCTCGATATCGCCCTTCTCTACATTGTCTCCAATATAGAAGCTCCTTGTCATGGATCCTGCATATCTCTCCTGACGGATAAGTTTGCCCTTCTTGTTCTCGTCCTTATCAAGGCCCTTTGCTGCGCTGATGGTAAGATAGCCGTTATCAAGTTCTACTGTTATCTCTTCCTTCTTGAAGCCTGGCAGGTCAACTGATACTTCGTAGTTATCATCCTTTTCCCTGATATCGGTCTTCATCATCCTGTTTGCTTTTCTTCCATAGAGCTTACGCTCCATGTTCCTCTCCATGTCGTCAAATTCATTCATTGGGAATCCAAACAGATCATCGATAAAATTCTCTTCAAAAATACTGGGTGCTAACATAATACATACCTCCTTTGCATCAAAAACATTATCTATGTTAATGAGCAATGGGACGGAGGGTTTAGATCTTAGGAAAGTTAAGTCCTAACGGTCTTCTCTGTTCCTTTGTTCTACAAACACTATAACACCGCAATTAGCACTCGTCAACCGAGAGTGCTAATTTGGATAAAATAGTATTGTACTTCTTATTACAAATTTATCATTCCGGTACAAAAAAGAGGCATCCCTGCCTCTTAATCTAGTACTGTTAATCCTTTATATGACGCGATTCCGCCTATACTTCTGGCTCTTTTATAGCCAAAAGTCTTCAGTTTCTTTACAGCGCTTATGCTTCTGCTTCCTCTTAGGCAATATACATAAATCTCCGCATCATGATCCTTTATGATATCTTCCACCTTTTGAATCTCGTCCAGCGGAATGTTGGTGCTTCCCGGAATATGCCCCTCTTTGTACTCAGATTTTGTCCGCACATCCAGAAGGACTGCATTTTGACGAATAGTTCTATAATCCCTAAAAGTACATAAAGAGGACGCCTTTATAAGACATCCTCCCCCACACATTACTCTTTTTCATACTCTCCAACCAAAGCCCCCGCTTTTGGTATATACAAATCCTAGCAGATGAACTGTCCAATAAGACGCACAAACAACAGTTCAAAAATCTGCGTTCTCGCATTACCTCGCATTACTCCTCGCATTACTCGCATTACTGTCTCTGTCCATAAAAAAAGAGGCTCACTTTAACAATGAACCTCCCCTAGTAATGATCGTATTTTAGCTTCTTCTTTTTATATTTCCTTTTTCCGCAAAATATCATCAATACAGGATTAACTATTCCAAAATAAAAACGTCTTTCCTACGCATAGCATCAGAAAACTCCTCAAACGAAGCATGTTGTAATGCTACTCCTGCCTGGTTAGCAAATTTCACAATTGCATTTAACGCCTCATCATAGTTTTCACCTGTCTCCAAATTATAATTAAACGAGTGCAAGAATTCTTCCATCATTCTTTTCTGAGACAGCTCAACTTGCGAAATCTGTGCCTTGAGCTTAGCCTCATATTCATCCATCTGCTTTTTGCTTTCAATTAGAATAGCTGCTAGCCGATCACTTTCTTCGGCTTCCAAATTTGCATTTTTTATTATTTCTCTAGTAGCGGTGAACACATAGCTTGCTGTTGTATACACTGCAAAAGGCACCAAAGGATGAACTGCCTTTCCCATCACCTCTGTAACCGCCCTTGAAAAAAAGATTGTTATTGTAGACTTAGCAGTTGTATCAACAATCTGCTCCTTCAGCTCGGATTCATTGATTTCACCCCTTGCATAGGATAGCAAAGCAACGCCACCATCTATCAAGCCACCCGCCATAACAGTTGACGCCGTCGCATCACTTAGAAGCTTGCTCCCAGCTTTTATACCCTCATATCTTATTGCAGTACTCACAGCTCCTGTAGCGGCTCCTCGCACTGCGCCTTTTACTGCATCCGAATTAATAGACTGTATTGCTTCTCCTAGAGACTTTTCATCTTTGAAGACGGCAACCATATTACTTATCCCAGATACAATCCCAGTCGTTACAAAAGAAGCCTTTGCCATATTAGTAGCATTAGCTTTCATTTCTGCTTTTACTACTTTTCTTTCAAATTGCCTGGAATATTTATCTGGTGAATCATACGCTGTCCTAATTTCTTCTAAAGTTGTTCCTCCAGATGACACCTCATCATGATGCAACTCATCAGTAAGATTTTCATATGTATCCTTATATTGCTTCTGATATATATTTCCATCTATTTCCGATCTGTCCTTAGCTATTTCCCTGGCCTTATTCAATAATGTCGTTTCTTTGCCGGTAGCTTCATCAAAATAATGATCTTCTTTTCGAATCAGTCGTTGCATCCCCATGTATTTATCCCTGCGCTGCATTGTGACTGAATCTGCTGCTGCATGTTTCGAGTCGCTAAATTTTGCCTGTACTTCCCTAACAACAGTCTCATTATCGCGAATAAGAATATCTGCTGCTGCATGTGGGTCTTCAATATCAGTGACATACGCAGTTAGTCTTGAGCCCTTAGACGCGGCATCCACATTGAATTTTGCCGCCTCAATATATTCAAACAAATTTCCTTTTCCAGCTTCAAATGTTCCATTTTGGATAATTGGGCTAGCCACTTTGGCCCTAAAATAATTCATACCATCAACAGCTGCATTCGTAGCATTTTGGGCATTTTGAGCCATCATACTTCCTGATATAATGCCAGCTTCTTTTGCAGCATCTTTGGCAGTCTTTTTAAAAACAGCCATGTCTCACACCACCAATCTAATTATCTCAGCAGCACCCACAACAAGAATAGCCACTGCAATCCTAATACATCTCCACATAAATAATTTATTCTGTGATAGATTCTTAAAATAAAAGAATATAGGAAATGCTATAAGTACTCCAGCTATACCTACTAAACCGATCAGATTTCCTGCTATCAGTTGAGCAATCATTACCGCAATGCATATTGCAGCTGTTGCGAATCCAACAACCATTGCCCTATCTGCATTTTCCTTCCACATTACATTTATAGTCTCTATGTCATCATCACCAGCTTTCTTAAATGAATCCCTCATTAAAGACCTATACGCACTGTTTGCAGTATCAATAACAATATCTGCATCATCTACATCGCCGCCATTGCTCTGTGTAAGAATACAAGAAGCTAAAATAGTATACTGAATTTTTGCCATCACAAAAGACATTTCAAACACACGTTTTTCAGCCTCTGAAAGCAAATCATACTTTACAGTCTCATTGGCTGTCTGATGTTCTGCTCTAATTTCCTCAATTTTCTTAAGAAATTTTGCCTGTATTTTATTGTATTTTTTTAATGTCTTCTCAATTTTTCCTATTTTCTTGATTGTAGCATCAAAATCAGATACTGCACGACCAATCTTATTTGAAAGCTCTTTAACCTCCTGATTTACAGCAGATGCCTGAGCAAGATTCTCTCTTCCCGATATCCCATCTACTGTTTGTTTTACAGTCGAGATATAATAATCTGAAACTTCTCCAAATGGTGTATTATCAGAAATGGTCGGATCAAGTTCACCCGTGAACCACAGTGACATATTATGCCTATGAACACTATTCGCTGCATTATTATCGTTATCCAATTGGGACAACTCTCCTAAAAAATCTTCTCCTCCAAACAGAGCAACTTCTACAAACCCCGTATTCCCTAATGCATCTATCCCACTCGTTCTCAATCGCTTGATATATGATAATACAGAGTCACTACTCTCAAAGATAAACTCAATCGGAATGTCTGTTACGCTGTATGGATATGTGTTGCTCACACTAATATCTTCAAAATTGGATAATGAATCCATGAACGGGGAAAATGTCTTTTCCCAAAGATCAATTCTATTTTTCCCTATATCTATCAGCTTATTGCTTGTTGTCTGTTTCTTCTTATAATATGACTGAGATGCCTTGGAAAAAGTTTTTTGGGCATCTACTAAAAGATCATTAATCTTTTTCTTCTCATTTTCTAATTCCGTAGCCTGCCCTGTAAGCTGAACATATTCTTGTTGAGCCTTCTGCAACAATTGCCTAGAAGATGGTTCTATCTCCCCTTGTTCATTCAAAAGCGGAGCAGACAAAATGTGGTAATATAATTGAGCAAGTAGCCATGAGAGGTGCAACGTTTTCTGTTCCATCTCTGAAAGATCATTGAAATCAACTTTACCATCGCTTCCTCTTTGGTATTTGCTCGCTATATTATCCATCTCTTTAAGATATGGAGTAAATAACCCGGAAAGCTTCGAAATAAAGTCCCTGTAATTGTTTGAAACATTCTCTATTCCTTGCATACCTGTAATAACAACATTCATTTGAGACACGGCAGATTCTGCTTCTGCATGTACTCTTCTAGCTTCAGCAAGCTTAGCCTTTCCTTTTGCTCCTGCGATTAATCCACCAGCAACAGCAATAGCTCCTACAACAACTCCCCCAAGGACAACTGTTCCACCAGCCATCCCCATACCTCCTGAAGCTATGGATCCACCACCGAGCCAAGCTAAAGTAGCATTCTTCTTCGCTACACCTTTCAACGTAGCTATTGCTGTCCCTGTAGAAGCATTTGCAAACATGGCTACTCCACCATACGTCGCAATACCGACCAGTGCTCCTGTGCCAACCGATAATGCCCCGGCTTTTATTATTTCATCAGCATTATATGATGCATTACGCATATTAACCATAAGCTCATTAGGTGTTTCATTCTTTCCCAAAAAGTTGTAGTTTTCATCGATCTTACACACCATTTGAACATTATTGAAGGAGCCAAAAGAATCCAAAAATTTATTCATATCCTTAGACCAAGCATGAACTTTCTCTTTTCCAAGCTTCTCGAGACTCTTTGTAGTATTCTTCTTTTGCGTATCTAATCTGCCTTTCGCACTATCATACTGCGACTGCGCATCATCTAATAACTCCTGTATTTCTTCTGAATGTGTAATTCCTTCAAAAATGCCCATTGCATAATACCCCTTTTACTAATAATTCTTTCTAATGCATCACACGTACTACTCTAATTTTATCATGCAACCTTAAAACATATTGTATAAACTAAATAGACATTAACTAAAACAGAATCATAATAGCATATATATATATCTGCCAATCAATCGTTTTACTGATCTCATTGCGATATTTCATTTTTTATTTCCATAATTATCTGCCTAATTCTCCGCTCAGTAAGTCCCAGCGTCCTCGCCAGTTCTGCAGGTCTCATTTCATCCATGTTTTCTCTGATAAAATCTTTCCTGAATTCCACTGAGTACAGTTTCTGAGGAAAAGTGATATTCAATCCAGCAAAACGCTTCCATATTTTCTGAGTTGCTGCATCACCTAAAAGTTCTGCAATTTCTCTGTATATTCCGCTATAGTTTTCCGGATTGCTCTTCACTTCCTTTTCCTCCTCAGATACAACTATATTCAATTGTACTGAGTCCTTTTTGAAAATATCACTTGCTGTTTGTCCTGTAATATTCATATGAAATTTACACTGCCATTTTTCCTCAATCATTTGCAGTGTAATCCTCCTTTCATTACAGGCCATGTTTTTTTCGCGAATTAAAAATGTCGGTAAACGCTATGAAGTCATCATCTACCGACATTCTGTCCCAGGCAAAGAAAGGATCAGATTTTAAGTCTTATTAAATTTGATTTGTAATTCCAGTAAATACTGGCAACCCCGTTTCATTATGCATAATCGCATATATGAACGGTCTATCCAGCCTAACAACCTTCGGATTGCTCATCGGAGCACATCCAGCAACAAGAAACATAGCAGTGGCTGCAGCTGCCTTTGTTCCTTTCCGGTCCACTTCTATCCTAGCTTTATGAACAATCGAATCTGCCCTCAGCACTTCACTGGAAAGCGGAGAAAAATCTGCCTCTGAAGAAAAGATTTTGTTGATTCCCATATCTTTAAGCAGTTCTGTTAGATCTGTTCTGAATTCGCCATTAAATTCCGGCATATTCACAAAGACCTGATCATATGATGCAGAATCATAAAGTCCTTTGAAATCTATTTTTTCAACCGACCTTCTAAAGATACGTTCATTATGGTCATTCTTAGGCAACAAAGCCATGTAAGAATACTCCCTATTCTTGTATGGTTTAAGGAATCCTGTAAAAAACTCATTTTCGATATATAAGTGCTCCTTGCTGAACATCATGTCAACCCTACTCTTAGAACCATCTGAGTTTTTGAAATCAGCTTCCTTTATATCATCCTCATCATATTCGTCTTCCCATTCCGCCTCAAAGGATACTGCATTGATCAAGCTCATAAGCGTACCAGCCATGCTTTCATCTGCAATCTGTTCTATCAGGCCTTTTGTTTTCTCCTTTACCCAGGAATTCACAGCATATACGACATCATCAGTACAAAACAGCTCGCCACCAAATTTAGATGCAATCCTTTCCTTATACTCCGGATTGATCGAGTTCTCTATCGTCTTCTTTACAATGGCTGCATTTGAAGAAACCAGGCCACCTGTTTCAGATAGCTCATTCTGTATCAACGAGATGATTCCCATTGCAACGTCATATGGAAGGATTCCTTTTAAAACTCCTGCTATTTCTTTTCTTGTATTTCCATCCGTGGAATCTGCCGCAATAGCCAAAAGCACTATTATGGAGAGTGGCGATATAACAACATTGTCTCCTTTGTTAGTAAGCACATATTCACTAAAAAATCTAGCAGCAAGCTTATTGTAATGTGGACTATAAATGCTAGTTCTGTTCTTAGACATATCCTTTACCTCCGATAGTAATGTCTTTCAATTCAATGTGAAATTTCAAGGTGCTAATTTCACACATTTTTTTCACGCCAACACAATCCCCGCAAACAGATCTCCCATACAGAAGCTCAGATGCTCAGTCTCCTCATTCCTTGCTGTCTGGTAGAACTCATTCAGCTCATAATCAGGATTCTGCTCAAGCTTAGCGAAAAGAAGTGCTGTGTTGTAGGCATCAGCCA
>NZ_KE384204.1:0-367202 GCF_000424525.1 Butyrivibrio sp. FCS006
TACGAGAGGACCGGGATGGACGGACCGCTGGTGTATCAGCTGCACCGCCAGGTGCATAAGGCTGGGTAGCCACGTCCGGAAGGGATAAACGCTGAAGGCATCTAAGCGTGAAGCCCCCCTCAAGATGAGATATCCCTCCTTTATGGAGTAAGACCCCTTGGAGAGTACGAGGTTAGATAGGCACAAGGTGTAAGCATGGTAACGTGTTCAGCTGATGTGTACTAATAGGTCGAGGGCTTATCCAAAAAAGCAAAGGTTAGAGACGGATCTAAGAGATTTCAGTGTTCGGTTTTGAAGGTACAATCGAAGAAATATGGCCCGGTGGCTCAGCTGGTTAGAGCGCCGCCCTGTCACGGCGGAGGTCAGGGGTTCGAACCCCCTTCGGGTCGCTCAACTTCATATTTTAATTTGACCGGGGTCTTAGCTCAGCTGGGAGAGCATCTGCCTTACAAGCAGAGGGTCACAGGTTCGAGCCCTGTAGGCCCCATTTTTTTACACAACACAATTCGTGTGTAAGCCGATGTGGCTCAATTGGCAGAGCAGCTGATTTGTAATCAGCAGGTTAACGGTTCGAGTCCGCTCATCGGCTCTATATGGATGGCTTCCCGAGTGGCCAAAGGGGACAGACTGTAAATCTGCTGCAATTTGCTTCGGTGGTTCGAATCCACCGCCATCCATTTTTTTATTGCAATAAGCAATAAATTTCATAATGACGCGGGGTGGAGCAGTCTGGAAGCTCGTCGGGCTCATAACCCGAAGGTCACAGGTTCAAATCCTGTTCCCGCTACTATATGCCTAGATAGCTCAGTTGGTAGAGCAGAGGACTGAAAATCCTCGTGTCGTTGGTTCGATTCCGACTCTAGGCATCTTTTTTTATTAATCTTTAGTCCCGACAAAGCGTCGGGATTTTTTTATTGAAGAAAGGATATGTTATAATAAAGAGTACGAGATTTATAAATAAAGAGGATAAGAGGAGTTTATGAATATCAGACGTTTAAAAGGAATAGCAGCTTCACTGATTTTGATCATTTCTGTTACCGCATGTGGCAGATCTTTTACGGGAGTTTTGGGCAATCAGAGTGCATCAGATCAGAGTGCTTCTACACAGACACAGGGCAAGTACCCGACAAAATGGAATCTTGAGAAGATTTATGCCAGCGAAGAAGACTGGCAGGCTGATTACGACAAGGTAATGGGCATGCTGGATGGTTACGATAAATTCAGAGGAAAGCTTGATAATGCCAAGACTATAAGAGAATACTTTGACTTTGCTTACTTTACCGAGATGACAAGGATTCAGCAGAAGCTTGCGCTTTATGCTAAGCAGGGAAACTCTCTTAACGCAACGGATGCAGTTTATAAAAACATGCTGGCCAAGCTTGATGCCATGAGCAGGGAAGAAACCCAGAGATGTGCCTTTGCGGAGGATGAGATATTTGCACTTTCATTGGAGGAGAGACAGAAGATCTTTTCAGATCCCCTTTTTGATGGCGATGAGTATTGGCTAAGGCAGTATCTTGATCCTGACTACGAGCCACTTACAGAGGATGAGACTCTTTTGGTATCCACTCTTTCAATGGGTATGGGCTACGGAGAACAGATTTTTGGCATACTTGATCAGGTTGAACTTCCTTATCCTACAATCACAATGCCGGGGGGTAAGGAGGAGGAGCTTACCGATGAGCTTTATGCAGAGATAATCAGTAATCCGAAGTACTCGGATAAATTCAGGGCAGAAGCAAACCAGGCTTACTTAACCAGATACGAGAATTTTGCTAACACCTTCGCTGCTCTTTTGGAATCGAACGCTTCACAGGCTTATGCATCAGCAGTCATTGATGGCTTTGATACTACCATGGAAGAGGCCTTTGATGACTATGATCTTGATACAGATGTCTTTGACATGTTGGTGGAATCAGCGCACAAGGGTATTCCGGAGTATCAGAGATACTTAAAGCTCCATGCAAAGGGGCTTGGCCTTGAGGAGCAATACCCATACAACATGGGAGAAAGCGTATCAGATTTCTACATTCCGCCTACACCCTATGATGATGCGGTGGATGAGGTTATAGACGCTCTTGGAATTCTTGGAGATGACTATATTGATCACTTCACCAAGATAATCACCAGTGAGCAGATTGATGTCTATCCTGCTGCTAACAAAGCTACAGGAGCCTTTGAGAACAAGCTATCAGTTGAGTATTATCCTTGGGTACTGTTTAACTATAAGGGTTACTCAGATGATATCAGTACAATAGCTCATGAAATGGGACATGCTGTATATGATCAGTACGCGACAGAGAACCAGCCTGTTGCTTACAGCAATCCCACAATATTTACTCAGGAAGTTGCATCTACTACCAATGAGCTTTTGTACTATCAATATAAGTTAAAAAATGCCCAGAGTGATGACGAAAAGCTCTTTTATCTGGAGAATGCAATCAGCATGTTTGCTGGAACGTTCTTCACTCAGATGATGTATTCCGAGTTTGAGGATTACATGTACAAGGTTGTGGAGTCAGGACAGTCGCTGGATGCTGAGGACCTTGGTGATAAGTGGATGGAGCTCCTTCAGGAGTACAGAGGCGATGCTGTTACCATGTTCCCGGCTTCAAGATATCAGTGGGCAGGAATTCCTCACTTCTACTATGTTTATTATGTGTACCAGTATTCTGCAGATGTGGCTTATGCAGCATCAATTGCTGAGAGGATCACATCAGGTGAAGCCGGTGCTGTGGATGAGTATCTGGATTTCCTTAAGCTTGGTGGATCTGCGCCGCCTGTAGAGCTTCTCTCAGAGGCAGGAATTGACCCGCTTTCAGACGAGACCTACGACAAGGCACTGGAGTATTTCAAGTCGCTTGTGGACGAGTACGAGGAGCTGGTTAACAAGAAGTAAATATTTAGTTAGTTTTTTCATGATTTTAATTTTTTCTTAGGCAATGTGTGTTATTATGAATTGAAACAAAAGTTAAGTTTACAGCCATAACTATGCGGTTTTATGGAGTTTATAGATGCACAGACTTTCAAAAGAAGATAAAGAGATAATAAAGAAAGTCCTGGATGTTAAGGACTATGACCCTGATGTATTCGATCCTGAGCTACTAACTGAGCTTGAGAAGGACGAGGAATACAGGGCAACACTATGCCGTTACGGCGCAGATATCCTCGGCTCTGAGAATTACATCAGGTTAAAGAGTTTTATTCAGCATGGAAATGTTACGGTCTATGAGCACAGTATCCATGTGGCGCTCTGCGCAATAAGGCTCAACAGAAAACTTGGGATTAAGAGCAGAGAGAGGGAGCTGGTAAGAGGAGCACTTCTTCATGACTATTTCCTCTACGACTGGCATGACGGCGAAGCGCCCGGGAACATTCATCCCAAGCTCCACGGATTCTATCATCCGGGAATTGCGCTGAGGAACGCGACAAGAGACTTTACGCTCTCCGAGAGAGAGAAAGAGATAATAAAAAAGCACATGTGGCCGCTTACGGTTAAGCCGCCTAAATGCAGGGAAGCCTGGGTGGTATGTCTTGCGGACAAGTATGCATCAACACTGGAGACACTCAAGCTTAAGAAGGGAAAGATTAACGTAAATTATGCCTGATATTTACCAGGAGCTGATAAACCTGGCGGAGGGGGACATGTACCCCTTCCATATGCCCGGTCATAAGAGAAACCTTCAAAGCACCCCGTTAAAGGGTGCTTTTCGTTGTGATATAACGGAAATTGACGGTTTTGATAATCTTCATGACGAGAAGGGCATAATACTTGAGGCCGAGAGAAGGGCAAACAGCTTATACGGCGCTGATGAGACTTTCTTTTTGGTAAACGGAAGTACATCAGGCGTACTCAGCGCTGTATCTGCGGCGGTTTCGGAAGGCGGCAGGATATTAGCTGCAAGGGGTAGCCATAGGTCTTTTTACCATGCAGCGTATTTGAGAGGGCTGGAGATAGATTACCTGGAAGCCGGGATGATTCGGGAGTACGGGATTTTCGACGGCTATAGTGCAGAAGATGTGAAAAGAGCTTTAGACTCCCTGACGGATAAGCCAAGAGCCGTGTTTATCACATCCCCAACCTATGAGGGAAGATGCTCGGATGTTGAGGGGATTGCAAAAGTGTGCCATGAAGAAGGCGTGATCCTTATTGTGGATGAAGCCCATGGTGCGCACTTTGGATTCGGAAAGGGACTGCCTGAGAGCGCTGTGAAGGCGGGAGCTGACATTGTTATACACTCTCTTCACAAGACGCTTCCGGCCATGACACAGACTGCGCTTATCCATGTTAAGGGCAGCCTTGTTGATAAAGCTCTTTTAAAGAGGTTCCTTAGAATATATCAGTCCAGCAGCCCATCCTACGTGCTGATGGCCTCCATAGATCTGTGCATGAAAGAGATGCAGGAGAGGGGAAAAGAGTTTTCGGAAAAGCTCTTAGGCTACAGGCAGAAGATACAGGATGAGACGAAGGATTGCAGTATCCTTAAGATTCCTGGGCTTTGCGAATTACAGGATCCGGCAAAGGTGCTTATCTATGCGGATACTGATACAATGACAGGTCAGCAGTTATATGATATACTGCGTGAGGACTATTTATTGCAGCTGGAAATGGCAGGGGAGCACTATGCTCTGGCCATAATCACCGGATGGGATACAGAGGAAGGAATAGAGCGCCTGATAAAGGCAATTTGCGAGATAGATGAGGCCTTGCATAAAAAAGCGGGAGCAAGGATCGTCGCAGCAGATGAAAAATATGCTATTCCAAAAAAAGAGATGTCTTTGCAAAAAGCCTGGGACAGCGAGCGGGAAACGGTGTCTTTAAATTTGGCGGAAGGCAGAATAAGCGGGGACTTTGTAAACCTTTATCCACCGGGAATTCCACTGATAGTGCCCGGAGAGGTCATTGGCGGAGATCTCATTAAGGACATAGAGCGATATATTGCCGAAGGACTTAATGTCCAGGGCATTTTGGAGCTCGAAAATAGCGAGAATAAGGGTATAATAGATATAGATAAGAGAGGAATTTTATGCGTAAAACCAAGATAATATGTACTATCGGACCGGCGAGTGAGAGTGAGGATAAGTTAAAAGAGCTTATGCTGACCGGTATGAATGTTGCAAGATTCAACTTTTCACACGGCTCCCATGATGAGCACAGAAGAAAGTTTGAGAGGATAAGAAAACTCAGAGACGAGCTTGAGATCCCTGTTGCAACCATGCTTGATACAAAGGGTCCCGAGATCAGACTTAAGGACTTTAAGAATGGAAAAGAGATGCTGGAGGCCGGACAGACCTTCACACTTACAGCAAGAGATATAGAAGGCACCAAGGACGAGGTATCCATCACTTACAAGGACCTCACCAAGGACTGCAAGAGCGGAATGACAATCCTTCTTGATGACGGACTTATTGAGCTTTCCGTTGAGAAGGTTACCGATACAGACATCGTTTGCACAGTAGTAAACGGTGGTCCTATCTCTGACAAGAAGGGAGTTAATGTTCCCGGAGCTGAGCTCTCAATGGAGTACTTAAGCGAGCAGGACAGGAGCGATATCATCTTCGGATGTGAGCAGGGCTTTGACTTTGTGGCTGCATCTTTTGTAAGAACCAAGGCAGACGTAGAGGACATCAGAGCTATATTAAAAGAGAAGAACTCTCCCATGAAGATCATTGCCAAGATCGAGAGCACTCAGGGTATCAACAACATTGAAGAGATCCTTGCTGCTGCAGACGGTATCATGGTTGCAAGAGGTGACATGGGCGTGGAGGTTCCTTTCGAGGAAGTTCCCGTAGTTCAGAAGAAGCTCATCAAGATGGCAGAGGCTGCAGGTAAGTACGTTATCACAGCCACACAGATGCTGGATTCCATGATCCACCATCCAAGACCAACAAGAGCCGAGGCTACCGACGTTGCCAATGCTATTTATGATGGAACAACAGCTATCATGCTCTCAGGCGAGACAGCTGCAGGAGATTATCCTGTGGAGGCCCTCAAGACCATGGTACGTATAGCCGAGAGAACAGAAGCCGATATAGATTATGTAGGAAGACTTAAGAAAAGAGATTACGCACCAAGCGATGACACCACAGCGATCTCACATGCTACCTGCAACATTGCTGCAGAGGTTGGCGCCGATGCGATCCTGACAGTCACCATGAGCGGCTTTACAGCCAGCATGGTTTCAATGTATAAACCAAATTGCCCGATCATTGCATGCACCATCAATCCTACAGTATGCAGACAGGCAAACCTGATGTTTGGCGTTGCGCCTCTTCACATCAGGCAGGAAGACACAGCAGATGAGCTCTTCAGGGAGGCAATAAGTTCAGCTAAGAATGCAGGTCTTTTAAAGGCCGGCGACAAGGTAGTCCTCACAGCAGGCGTACCTCTTGGCATCCCCGGAAGAACAAACATGATAAGAGTTGAGGAAGTATAAGCAAAATGGCTACCGGCAGGATTTTCCTTCTGATGGGCAAGAGCACCTCAGGGAAAGACACAATCTACAAAAACCTAATAGCTGATAATGACTTATCCCTTAAGAAGGTCGTTCCCTACACCACGCGCCCCATGCGCGATGGTGAGACGGACGGAGTTCAGTACTTCTTCAGAGATGAAGAGGGCTACCTTGACCTTCGCAGCAGAGGGAAGATTATCGAGGAGAGAACCTACCACACCAACTACGGCGAGTGGAGGTATTTTACAGTAGATGACGGTCAGATTGATCTTGCCAGTGGCGACAGTTACCTGGTAATAGGGACACTTGAGTCCTACTGTTACTTCAGGGACTACTTCGGAAAAGAGAATGTCCTTCCGATACTGATCGATGTAGAGGCAAGGATAAGGCTTGAGAGAGCCATGAAGAGAGAAGCCAAGCAGGAGCACCCCAGATACGACGAGATGTGCAGACGCTTTTTGGCAGACGAGGAAGATTTTGACGAGGCCAAGATAAAAGAGGCCGGTGTGGAAAAGAGATTTTTCAACAACGGACTTATCGAGGACTGTATAAAAGAGATAAGGGAACACATTTTAGAGAAGATGAGCTGACCTTATTAGGCGGGAAGGGAATGTATGGATATTAAAGTTAGTAATCTTACACCCACAACTCAGACCCCGGCTCCGGAGCAGGTGCAGGAGGCAAACGGCGACTTTAAGTTTGTCCTTACCAGCAAGCTTGAGGATTCGGGGCTTGCAGAGCGCCTGAATCTCATGATGCAGGATATCATCCAGCAGGGGGAGAAGATATCCAAGAGAAATGACATCAAGGATATGCAGAGGTACAGGATCCTTATCAAGGATTTCATGAACGAAGTAGTGACGAGGAGCCATGTCTTTTCCAGAGAGAACTTCCTTGACAGGAAGGGAAGACACAGGGTTTACGGCATAATCAGGCAGGTGGATAAAGAGCTTGATGAGCTGGCCCAGGAACTGGTCAAGGACGAGAAGAACGGTATCGATATACTTGCTAAGATTGGACAGATACAGGGGTTACTACTGGACATCTTTACTTAAGGGGAGAGTAAATGGCGGATTTTGCCGATATCATAGATCAACAGCAGATGAAAGAGCACATGCAGCATGCGCTCATTACTGATAAAGTTTCTCATGCCTATATCATCTCAGGTGAGAGTGGTTCGGGAAAAGAGTTTATCGCCAAGACTTTTGCCAAGGCTCTTCAGTGCGAAAACAGGCAGGACAGGGGAGATTATAGGGAGTCCTGTAACGAGTGCCCCTCCTGTATAAAGGCACTGTCAGACAATCATCCGGACATCATAACCATAACCCATGAAAAGCCTAATAGTATAGGTGTTGACGACATCAGGCAGCAGCTTCGAGACGATGTTGTCATTAAGCCCTACGAGAGCAGATACAAGATCTATATCATTCCCGAGGGGGAGAAGATGACGCCCCAGGCGCAGAATGCTCTGCTAAAGACTTTGGAGGAGCCACCTTCATATATTGTCATCATTATTCTGACCAGCAACATAAATGCATTTCTGCCTACTATTATAAGTAGATGTATTGTTCTTCCCATGAAGCCCGTCAGGGACGACTCCATCATAAATTACCTGATGCAGGAGTGCCACGTGGTGGATTACAAGGCGATGTTGTGCGCCTCTTTTGCAAGAGGAAATGTGGGCAAGGCGCTGGAGCTGGCTTCCAATGAGAGGTTCGAGACTTTAAAGAACGAGACCATAGAGCTGGTGGCTAAGCTCAAGAACCTTGAGATACACGAGATCATGGACAGGGTTCACGGCATATTAGAGAATCCCGATGGGGATGAGAAAAGCAGCAAGAAGGGAATTGACCTTGGTCAGTACGCTGACTTTATGGACATACTTCTTTTCCTGTTCAGGGATATGCTGGTGTATAAGGCCATGGGGGATGATACTCACTTGATTTTCACTGACAAGGTATCGTATATTAGTAGTGTTACCACAAACTGCACTTATGAGGGCATAAGCAGCATTATTAAAGATATGGAGATTGCGAAAAACCGCATAGACTCCAATGTTAATATAGATTTAGCCTTAGAGCTTATGCTCATGGGCATTAAGGAGTATTTATGACAAGAGTAATCGGCGTAAGATTCAGAACAGCCGGCAAGATATATTATTTTTCACCGGGCAAGTATGTCATTAAAAAGGGTGACCATGTAATCGTTGAGACAGCCAGAGGCGTTGAGTACGGAACCGTAGTTTCAGAGCCTCAGGACATCGAGGACGAGAAGGTGGTCAAGCCCCTTAAGACAGTACTTCGCACCTCCAGCACCAAGGACGATGAGCAGGAGAAGGCCAACAGGGAAAAAGAGAAAGAGGCCTTTAAGGTTTGTCTAGAAAAGATCAAGAAACACAACCTGGATATGAAGCTTATCGATGCAGAATATACCTTTGACAACAACAAGATCCTCTTCTACTTTACAGCTGACGGCAGGATCGATTTCAGAGAACTGGTAAAAGACCTGGCGGCTGTATTTAAGACCAGGATAGAGCTCAGGCAGATCGGTGTAAGGGACGAGACCAAGATAATCGGTGGCTACGGCATTTGCGGAAGACCTCTTTGCTGCCACTCATATCTTTCAGACTTTGTTCCAGTATCCATCAAGATGGCCAAGGAGCAGAGCCTTTCACTTAACCCTACCAAGATTTCCGGTGTCTGCGGAAGACTCATGTGCTGCCTCAAGAACGAAGAGGATGTATACGAGGAGCTCAATCGCAAGATGCCCGGTGTCGGCGACTACTGCGTAGCCAAGGACGGACTTGGCGGAGAGGTGTCATCTGTCAACATCTTAAGACAGACACTTAAGATCCTTGTTGAAGTCAACGACGAGAAGGAAGTTCACGAGTATAAGCTCGAAGAGATAGAGACAATCAGAAAGAAACAGAAGAAAAAGAACAATAACAACAAGAAGAACTCTCAGGAAGACGAGGAGATGAAAGAGCTCGAGAAGCTTGAGAAGATCGAAAAGCAGGAAGGAAAGTCCAAGCTTACAGATGGTTGATCTTAAGGAAGGCGAGAGACTTGATGACCTGCAAAGGAACGGCTACAAGATAATCCAGAGCCCGGAGAAATTCTGCTTCGGGATGGATGCAGTTCTTTTGTCAGGATTTGCCTCTGCTCCGGAAGGAGGAAGAGTACTGGATCTGGGAACAGGCACCGGGATCATACCGATCCTTATGGCGGCCAAGACAGATGCAAAAGAGCTCATAGGCCTTGAGATCCAGGAGGAGAGCGCAGATATGGCGCAGCGAAGCGTCATTTACAATGATCTCCAGGACAGAGTAAGAATAGTACAGGGCGATATTAAGGAGGCAGGGCAATTATTTGACGCTGCCTCTTTTGACGTGGTTACAAGTAATCCACCTTATATGATAGGAGGCCACGGGCTGAAGAACCCGGAGGGCCCGAAGGCGATTGCAAGGCATGAGGTGCTCTGCGACCTTGAGGACGTTATCAGGGCAGCAGCCAGATGCCTTAAGAGCGGCGGTAAGTTCTACATGGTCCACAGGCCCTTCAGGCTTGCGGAGATCATGGTGCTGATGCACGAGTACAAGGTTGAGCCCAAGAGAATGCAGCTGGTTTACCCCTACGCCGACAAGGAGCCGAATATGGTTCTCATTGAAGGAGCAAGAGGCGGAAGATCAAGGCTGACGGTTGAAAAGCCGCTTATTATCTACGAGGCTCCAGGTAAGTATACGTCGGAGATCTACGATATCTACGGATATTGAGAGGGAGAAAAAATGGCAGGTAAACTTTATCTATGTGCGACCCCCATCGGAAATCTGGATGACATGACCTTCAGGGTTTTGGAGACCTTAAAGAGTGTCGACCTGATTGCTGCGGAGGACACCAGAAACAGCATAAAGCTCCTGAATCATTTCGATATTCATACCGAGATGACCAGCTATCATGAATATAATAAGTACGACAAGGCGCAGTACCTGATCCAGAAGATGCAGGAAGGAATCGATGTTGCGCTTATTACCGATGCAGGAACGCCCGCCATTTCGGATCCGGGGGAGGTTCTTGTTGCCGAGTGTCACAAGGCGGGGATAACCGTCACATCACTACCGGGGCCGGCTGCGTGCATAACAGCGCTGACGCTGTCGGGACTTCCGACCAGAAGATTTTGCTTTGAGGGATTTCTGCCCTCAGCAACTGAAGATAAAAAAGGCAGAAAAAGAATCCTTGAGGATCTCAAGGATGAGAGCAGGACAATGATCATCTACGAAGCGCCGCATCACCTAAAGGCTGCGCTTGATGATCTGTACGAGACACTTGGCGACAGGCGCATCTCCATCTGCAGAGAGCTCACCAAGAAATTTGAGGAAGTTCGGCCAACCACTATCGCCGAGGCAATCTCTTTTTACAAAGAGAACGAACCAAGGGGCGAGTATGTGCTGGTAATAGAGGGAAAGAGCCTCGAAGAGCAGGACGAGGAAAAGAGACTTTCCTGGCAGGAGATGAGCATCGAAGATCACATGAAGTACTATGAGGACCAGGGAATCTCCCACAAAGACGCCATGAAGAAAGTGGCAGCTGACAGAGGCGTCGGAAAGAGGGAAATCTATCAGGCACTGCTTAATACAGAAGAGGGGGACTGATCATGGAAGAGAAAGAGATTATTGCAAAAAGACCGCCCATGGGGTGGAACAGCTGGGACTGCTACGGGGCAGCGGTAAATGAGGAGCAGCTTCTCGGAAATGCGAAGTACATGGCAGAGAATCTTAAGAACTACGGCTGGGAGTACGTGATATGCGATATCCAGTGGTATGAGCCCACGGCGGATTCTCATCAGTATCACAAATTTACAGAGCTGGAGATGGATGAGTACTCAAGGCTTGTGCCGGCGGTTAACAGATTCCCTTCTGCTGCTAAGGGCAAGGGCTTTGGCCCCATTGCGAAAAAGATACATGATATGGGCCTTAAGTTCGGAATCCATATCATGAGAGGAATCCCGAGACAGGCTGTTCATCAGAATACCAAGATACTGGGAACAGACAAGACGGCTAGGGATATTGCAATCCCTAACTCCATCTGCATGTGGAACACGGATATGTACGGCGTTGACGCCTCGGTTGAAGGCGCTCAGGCTTATTATGATTCAATATTTGAGCTCTACGCGAAGTGGGGCGTTGACTACGTCAAGGTTGATGACATCGCAAGGATCGACTGCGGACCGGAGGCTCCGGGAGCAGGATTTTCCGAGATTGCCATGATAAAAGAGGCTATTGAGAAGTGCGGAAGACCCATGGTTCTCAGCCTTTCACCCGGACCGGCCAAGCTTAGCCAGAAAGACTTCTTATTAGAGAATGCAAATATGTGGCGTATGACGGACGATTTCTGGGACGACTGGAAGATGCTCTACGACATGTTCGAGAAAGCCCACGAGTGGGAAGGTGTAGGCTGCAAGGGTCACTGGCCTGATTGCGACATGCTTCCTCTTGGACGCGTCTGCATGTGCAATGACGAGAACGGCGAGAAGGGCCACTACACACACTTTACACATGATGAGCAAAAGATCCTTATGACACTCTGGTGCATCTTCAGATCTCCTCTTATGTTTGGCGGCGATCTCAGAGAAAATGACGAGTTTACGAAAGCTCTTTTAACCAATGAAAGACTCCTTGAGATGCACAAGAAAGGCCGTAAGCCAAAGGAAATATACAGAAAGAAGGACCTTGTTATCTGGAGGAGCAGAGCCAAGGACGGAAGGACTTTCCTTGCCATATTTAATATTGGGGAAAAGACACAGAGCCACAAGATAAAGTTTAAGGACCTGGGACTCTCGGGAACCGAGGCAAAGGCCGTTGATATCTGGAGCGGAATGCAGGGAATCGTCAAGGATAAAGAGTGCGTTGACATGGCACCACACACAGTTGAGTGCTATGCCATTGAAGCGACGGAAGACGCGGCGGATGATATTTTCAGTCCATGTAGCTAATGCTAACTAATTTACACATATTTCATAGAAATTTGCCCTAAAAACATTGTTAAAAGCTTGGCTTTGTAGTATAAATGTAGTAGTGGGCGCAATTTGCCCCGTAATTTAATAGTGTATCCGCGAATTATCAGTATATAGTGAGGTATATGATTATTCGTGCAAAAATTATTAAGAAAAGAGGTTAACAAATGGCAAACATCGATTTAACCAAGTATGGAATCACAGGTACTACAGAGATCGTCCACAATCCTTCATATGATGATCTTTACACAGAGGAAATGAAGCCTGAACTTACCGGATATGAGAAGGGCGTTGACACAGAGCTTGGCGCTGTAAACGTTATGACCGGTATCTACACAGGTCGTTCTCCTAAAGATAAGTACATCGTTATGGATGAGAACTCCAAGGACACTGTATGGTGGACTTCAGACGAGTACAAGAACGACAACCACCCTATGACAGAAGAGACATGGGCTAAGGTTAAAGAGATCGCTAAGAACGAGCTTTCAAACAAGAGACTCTTTGTAGTTGATGCATTCTGCGGAGCTAACAAGGATACTCGTATGGCAGTTCGTTTCATCGTTGAGGTTGCTTGGCAGGCTCACTTCATTAAGAACATGTTCATCGTTCCTACAGATGAAGAGCTTGCAAACTTTGAGCCTGACTTCGTAGTTTACAATGCATCTCTTGCAAAGGTTGACAACTACCAGGCACTTGGCCTTAACTCAGAGACATGCGTAGCATTCAACATCACAAGCCGTGAGCAGGTTATCATCAACACATGGTACGGCGGAGAGATGAAGAAGGGTATGTTCTCAATGATGAACTACTACCTGCCTCTTAAGGGAATTGCTTCTATGCACTGCTCAGCTAACACAGATATGAACGGTGAGAACACAGCAATCTTCTTCGGACTTTCAGGAACAGGTAAGACAACTCTTTCAACAGATCCTAAGAGACTTCTTATCGGTGATGACGAGCACGGCTGGGACGACAACGGAGTATTCAACTTCGAGGGCGGCTGCTATGCTAAGGTTATCGGCCTTGATAAGGATTCAGAGCCTGATATCTACAACGCTATCAAGAGAGATGCTCTTCTTGAGAACGTAACTGTAGATGGCGACGGCAAGATTGACTTTGATGATAAGAGCGTTACAGAGAATACTCGTGTATCTTATCCTATCAACCACATTAAGAACATCGTTCTTAACGTACATCCTACATCTTCAGGTCCTGCAGCCCAGAACGTAATCTTCCTGTCAGCTGATGCTTTCGGAGTACTTCCTCCAGTATCTATCCTGACACCTGAGCAGACACAGTACTACTTCCTGTCAGGCTTCACAGCTAAGCTTGCCGGAACAGAGAGAGGAATCACAGAGCCTACACCTACATTCTCAGCATGCTTCGGTCAGGCATTCCTTGAGCTTCATCCTACAAAGTACGGTGAGGAGCTCGTTAAGAAGATGCAGAAATCCGGCGCTAAGGCTTACCTTGTAAATACAGGTTGGAACGGAACAGGCAAGAGAATCTCCATCAAGGATACTCGTGGAATCATCGATGCAATCCTTAACGGCGACGTTCTCAAGGCTGAGACCAAGAAGATCCCGATCTTCGATTTCGAAGTTCCTACATCACTTCCCGGTGTTGATCCTGCAATCCTTGATCCTAGAGATACATACGCTGATGCTTCTGAGTGGGAAGCTAAGGCTAAGGATCTTGCAGAGAGATTCACAAAGAACTTCAAGAAGTATGAAGGAAACGATGCCGGCAAGGCACTTGTTGCAGCTGGTCCTAAGCTCTAATTTAGAAGTTCTTCAATAGAAAAAATAAATGAGGCACTACGTCTTTTCCGGCGTAGTGCCTTTTCGTATAATACTATTAATAATTGTCGGGAGGAGTTTCAAAAGAATTCTGATGGAAAAGAAAAGAGAATGCTTTCTTGATATTGCAAAAGTGGTATCCATGTTAGGGGTCATAATTGTTCACACCGGTACTATCAGCTGGTATGAGGCACCATTTGGGATCTATCCCTGGGGTGTGCTAAATGTTTTTGATATGCTGGGGAGATTTAGCGTTCCGGTTTTCCTGATGATCAGCGGATATCTGTTTTTGAACCCACAAAGACAGGTAAGTCCTTCTGATATTTTTAAAAAGTATATACCAAGACTTCTTTGCGCATTCTTTTTCTGGTCATTTCTCTATGCCCTTATTACCAGTGGCTTCATGACTTCGAGATCGCTGTCGGGAGGCGTTGGTGAGAAACTCCTTCAGGACACACTTTCGGGCAGATATCATATGTGGTATATCTTTACCATAGCAGGACTCTACATAATTACTCCGGCTATAAGGCCTGTTGCTACTGACCGAAAGGCCATGAGATATTTTCTTCTGGTGTCATTTTTGCTTACTTATCTGATCCCAACACTGCAGCTTATTCCGGCTATTGCAGATAGCACTACATGGTTAACGGGAAAGTTTGATCTGTCTAACATCTCAGGATATGTTCTTTATTATCTTGCGGGATACTATTTTGGCACTATGGAGCTGAGTCCCAAGCAGAGAAAGATAATCTACACCCTTGGTATAGCATCAGCGCTGATAATGTTTGCAGTAGTTTCGGCGATAATAATCATCAATCAGTATCCGACGCTCGCCTATCATAAATATACAAATGCCGGAATGCCTCTTTTTGGTCTGGCAGCATTTGTCTTTTTCAAATACAGATTTAAGGATGTGGATCCGGGTAGCAAAATTATGAGAGTAATAATAAAGCTCTCAAAAATGAATCTCGGAATATATCTGGTGCATGACTTTGGGCTTATTGTATTTAGGAAGATTGGATTAAGTCCGGTATTAGGAACGCCATTACTGATGCTTCCGCTACTTGCACTTGCTGATTATGTGATTTCAGCTTGCATTGTACTTGTGATCAGTCACATACCGGTGCTAAAAAAGTGGGTGATTTAAGAAGACTTTGGGGAGACAGTGGTGAGTCAGTGGGGACGTTTCAGTTTGACACATTTTGTGAAGCAAAATGAGTCAAACTGAAACGTCCCCACTGACTCACATATCACTCTTACTCTGAATATATTCTCTGGGGCTATGCCCGTCGACTTTCTTGAACACCTTGGAGAAGTAGTACGCTGACTCAAACCCAAGAGCGTCAGCGACTTCGTATATCTTCATATCACCGGAGAGGAGCATCTCTTTTGCCCGATCGATCTTCTTGGTGTAGACGTATTCTGAAAAGCCCGTCTCTGTATTTTTCTTGAAAAGAACTGACAGATAAGCCGGTGAGAGTCCGAAGACCTCTGCGACTTCGTTTAGCTGCAGCTTACCTCCGAGGTTCTCGTCGATGTACTGCTGGATTGCGCCGATGAGCTTGTCCTTGCCGGAGCGCCTGTTGCTGCCGACGATGTGACTGAAGAGACGAATGGGCTGAGCGCTGTCTGCCTGCTGCTGCGCAGTCTTTGCTTCGTCAAAAGAGACTGCGATATCCATGGGTGTAGAGACGGCGGAGCCGATACCAAAAGTAAGGGAAGCCTTAAAGTAATTGGTTATCATGGTCCTGGCGTTTTCCAGTGCCTCCGTTATAAGGTCCATGGTTCCGGCAACGGGAGTATCCTCAGTGAAGGAAAAGACAACTGCGAAGTGCTGCAGGTCAATTGAAACAATCTGGCACGGTGCATGGCGGGAGATGATCTCTTTTGCCATACTGATGCTGGAGTTGTAGATATCAAGTGCTTCCGGGGTAAAGCCATCCCCTGAGCTCGAAGCGCCATCTGATGAAATCTCGCCATAAACAACGATGTAGCGGTTGTAGTCAAAAGAAAGATTAAGGCTTCTTGCCTCGCTCAAAAGAGCTTCCTCAGAACCAAGGAGGTGACTGAAGAGCTTCATCATGAACTTCTGCCTGAGGTCCTCAAGAGAGCCAGTACTGCCGGCTTCTTTGGATGCACCGGACGGACGTGCTTCGTCAACACGCAAAATAGCTTTGTCTATAGCACTTGCAAGGGTCCTGGGATTGAGCTCTATCTTGACCAGGTAGTCCACGGCGTCATAGACGATGGCCTGCCTTGCCATCTCGAATTCCTCGTAGGCAGTCAGCATTATAAAGGCAGGAACTGAGCCGTACTTGTTGTGGGACTTACCCAGAAGCTCAAGCCCTGTCATCACCGGCATTCTGATGTCGGCAATAACGATGTCCGGCGGATTTTCCGAGATGATGTCCCAGGCCTCCTGTCCGTTGGAGGCTGTTCCCACTACTTCTATTTTGTCAGCCAGCTCTTTTGCCAGCATACTCTTTAAGCCTATCTGCACAAGAGGCTCGTCATCTACAATCAGTAATCTGTACATTGATCTTAAAACTCCAATTTGCTTTTACATATATTCTTCTTCCGGTGGTGCGACAAAGGGAAGCGTAAATCTCATGGTGGTGTAGACTCCCGGCTCGCTTTCTATCGTGATTCCGTAGCCCTCGCCGAAAGTATATTTGATGCGCTCGTTAACATTGTAAACGCCGATCTGCTTGAAGAACTCGGTGCTGGTCTGGCTTGCGCCGGAGAGCACTTCAGCAATTGCCTCCGCCGTCATGCCAACGCCGTTGTCGGTAACATCTATTATAACATTGCCGTCCTTGCGATAAGTGTGGATGGTGATTCTGCCTGCGCTGCCTTTGGGCTCGATGCCGTGGAAGATGGCGTTCTCGATTATGGGTTGCAGAGAGAACCTGTTGATGTGCTGCTTTAGCAGTGCTTCGTCATCTGTGATGTACTCAAGGTCGATGGTTCCGCCGTAGCGGTATTTCATAATGGTAAAATAGTCATCGACCAGCGAGAATTCATCGCTGATCGGGATCAGGTCCTCAGTGCTCTTTGCGATGTTCTTCATAAGGCGCGAAAGAGATGTCGACATATCCGCGATACCCTCAGACCCCTGGATAGTTGCCATCCACTTAATAGTGTTGAGGGTGTTGTACAAAAAGTGCGGATTGATTTGGGACTGAAGTATCTGGTATTCCAGGTCATGTCTTGCCTTTTCGTCGAGAAGTCTTTTGTTCATAAGATCGGATACGTTCTCGGAGAGGTTGTTGATGCCACGGCCGATCTCGCCCAGCTCGTTGTTCCACTCGATCTTCTCATCTCGTGAGAAATCGCCCTGACCGATGGTATCGAGCCTGCTTATCAGGCGGTCAACAGGTCTTGTGATGGTCCTGTGCAGAGAAAAACTAAGCATTACGCCTGCAAAGAGAATGACAAGGAAGATGACCATGATCATGAGCTGATAGGAGCGCATCCTGTTTATCAGTGCGGCTTTTGACGGAAGGTAGGACAGAGTCCAGCCTGAGTCCGGGAGGGTATAGGAAATTGCGCCTTCAGGAACAGCCTCTTTTAAAAGACCTTCATCCGTATATCTGTAAGTTATGCCCTTGCTAAATGTGATATAAAGTGCATCATCTTCCGTCAGCACAAAGCTCTTTAGCGAATCGGTTATGACAGAGATCGGAATATCCATATAAACCCAGCCGATGATGGCCGAGGAGGATGAGCTGTGGATGGGCCTGATGATGGGGATGACCTTTGGATTGCCGTTCTTACTTAAGGGATTGGGATAGAAGCCGTTCCACTTAAAGCCGGGAGCAGTGATAAGATCGTCAAAGAACGAAGTATCCATAATGGTCATCGGCACATCGGTGACGGACTGATCGTTACCGCCGGAGACACACTGAAGGAACTGGGTTCCGTCGGGAGTTGAGATGACGACCCTAGTTACAGAATTTCTGACACCTACTATATTAAATTCGTTATTGAGATGATTCCAGGCGCCGACTGATAGCTTCCTGCCGGCCTGAATGTCATTGGCATAAGACCTGTCCACGGTGCGGAGATAGTTGCCGATGGTACTGTCGAGGCATATCCAGTTGGTGAAGGTGATCACAGTATTTATGTCGGAATCCAGATCGCCCCCGAGGACGTGGATGTTGGTGAGCGCAGACTGCTGCTGGTTTTCCCTGAGGTACCTGGCGGAGAGAACGTAGCTTGCACAGGCAACTGCCAGAGCTATGATGAGGGCAAAACCCACAGCCCATAACACGATTTTGTTACGAATAGAGTGTTTTTTGGTATGCATAGGTATATATTAGAGCAGTGGGGAAATAAAGAAAATACAATTTTATATAAAAAAATTGCATTTTTTTGACAACAAGAAATAAAGAATGTACATTCATTCAATTATTAACAAAATATAAACTATGTGTATAACAAACAAGCCGTCATTTGATGGCACCTTGAGAGGGAGGTTAATATGAAAAAGAGAATTCTTAGCTCTTTACTTGCTATGACCATGGTCGTTGCAAGCATCACCGCTTGCGGAGCAGCAGCAGAGCAGGCTCCTGCAGCAGACACAGCACAGACAGAAACACAGGCACAGCCCGAGGCAGCTCCTGCAGCAGATACACAGGCAGCAGCTGAGACACCGGAGGCTACATCTGATGAGCCGGTAACACTTAAGTGGGCTCTTTGGGATGTATCAAGCACAGTTTACTATCAGCCACTTATCGACGCTTATACAGCGGCTCATCCCAATGTAACCATCGAGATGGTTGACCTTGGATCAACAGATTACAGCACAGTTCTCGGAACACAGCTCTCAGGAGCAGGTTCAGACTTCGACGTAGTAACAATTAAGGACGTTCCCGGCTACGTATCACTGGTTAACAAGGGTGTTCTTGAGCCCCTTAACGACCGCATCGCAGCAGACGGCGTTGATCTTTCACTCTACAACGGAGTAACAGATCAGGTTACTATCGATGGAAACCTCTACGAGCTTCCTTTCAGATCAGATATCTGGGTTCTCTTCTATAATAAGGACATCTTTGATAAGGCAGGCGTTGCTTACCCTACAAACGACATGACATGGGAAGAGTACGACAAGCTTGCAAGAAGCGTAACAGATACAACACCAGGTGCTGAGGTTTACGGATCTCACTACCACACATGGAGATCAACAATCCAGCTTGATGGTATCCTTGATGGCAAGCACACCATCGTTGATGGCGAGTATGACTTCACAAAGCCTTACTACGAGATGGTTCTTAATCAGCAGAAAGACGGTGTCTGCATGGATTATGCAACACTTAAGACACAGGGACTTCACTACTCAGCAGCATTTGCTCAGGGTAACGTAGCTACAATGAACATGGGATCATGGTTCATCGCAACTCTTATCCAGAAGATCAAAGACGGTGAGTACACAGACTGCACAAACTGGGGTATTGTTAAGTATCCTCACGCTGACGGTGTTGAGGCTGGTTCAACTCTTTCAACAATCACAGCTCTTGCAGTTCCTACATCAGCTCCTAACAAGGATGCAGCTTGGGATTTCGTTAAGTTCGTAAGCGGCGCTGAGGGTGCAGAGGTTATGGCTTCTACAGGTAACATCCCTGCTATGACCAACAAGACAATCGTTGACATCATCGCATCTATGGACGGCTTCCCGACAGACGATGCTTCCAAGGAAGCTCTTATCACAAGCCACACATATCTTGAGATGCCTGCAAACGACAAGTCATCTGAGATCGAGACAGTTCTCAACGAGCAGCACGACCTTATCATGAATGAGGAAGTAAGCGTTGATGATGGTATCGCTGCAATGAACGAAGGTGTTCAGGCAGTTCTTGCTCAGTAATAAATTATAATCAGATACCAAAAAGAAGGAGCACTTGAATTTCAGGAAAGCCCTAATTCAAGTGCTCTTTTTAGGAAAAGGGCATTGGTGAGTCACTGGGGACGTTTCAGATTGACTCATTTTGCTTCACAAAATGAGTCAATCTGAAACGTCCCCAGTGACTCACCAAGCTGAAACTGAATCGAAGGAAAATGAGGAAACACACATGGCTGCAGAACTGACTGCAATGGAACAGAATATGAAGAGACGCCAGAGAAAAAGAAATCTGGTGGCCTATTCATTTATCGCACCGAATTTTATAGGGTTTGCAGTATTTACCCTTGGACCTATAATCCTGGCCCTGCTCATGTCTTTTGCTGAGTGGGACGGAAGTAATGCGATGAAGTTTGTGGGTCTTAGCAACTTCACGCAGATATTTGCAGACGACAGATTCACATCTGCCTTAAAGAATACGATCATCTACAGTATATTCACAGTGCCCGTAACTCTTGTAATGGCGCTGGCACTGGCTATTCTTCTCAATCAGAAGATCAAGGGAAAGAGCTTTTTCAGAACTGTTGCGTTCTTCCCTTATGTTGCTTCACTGGTTGCCGTTGCTGCTGTATGGAACATGCTCTTTACACCGGCCAAGGGCGGAATCGTGAATCAGCTTCTTATGAACGTATTTCATGCTCAGCCTCTTAAGTGGGCTGCATCATCAAGTACGGTAATGTTGACAATTATCATGTTCTCCGTATGGAAGAACATGGGTTACTATATGGTTATTTATCTGGCGGGACTTCAGGGAATCAGCGAAGACCTGTACGAAGCCGCTTCCCTGGACGGAGCAAATGCATGGCAGAAGTTCCTGCACATCACTGTTCCGCAGCTTAAGCCCACCACTTTCTTTGTAACAATCATGCTTACTATCAACTGCTTCAAGGTATATGACATTGTTTATATGCTGGCAGGAGGTTCCAACGGTGTTGTCAATAAGAGCGCTATCGTTCTTGTTTACTACATCTACGAGGAAGCTTTCAGAAACTGGAAGCTGGGAAGAGCTTCTGCTTCAGCACTGGTGCTCTTTGCCATAGTTCTTGTTGTTACACTCATCCAGTTCAGGGGTGAGAAGAATTACGCTAACGACTGACGGGGAGGAATCAAAAGTGAAGAGCAAAAAGAACAATCGCATAATAGGAAATATCATAATCTATGCGCTGCTGATCCTCCTGGCACTTATGATGCTTGTGCCGTTTTTGTGGATGATCTCCGCATCGCTTAAGTTTAACAAGGACGTATTCGTAATTCCCTTCGAGTGGATCCCCAAGGCGCCAAGGTGGCAGAACTACATTGATATCTGGACCAAGATCCCTCTGGCAAAGTTCACATTAAACACAGCCAAGCTGACACTTATCGTCACACTGCTCCAGCTCTTTACCTCGAGCTTTGCAGCCTACGCCTTTGCCAAGCTGGAATTCAAGGGAAGAGATCTTTTGTTCCTGGCATACGTGGCAACCATCGCAGTTCCATGGCAGGTTTACATGGTTCCTCAGTTCATGTTCATGAGAAGCCTCGGCCTTGCAGATACGCACCTTGCCATCATCATACTTCAGGCTTTCTCAGCCTTCGGAGTGTTCCTCATGAGACAGTTCTACGAGGGAATCCCGGATTCATTGTGCGAAGCAGCCAGGATCGACGGAATGAGTGAGTACGAGATCTACGCCAAGATCATGCTTCCGCTCTCAAAGCCTGCGCTGTCAACGCTGATCATCTTTACCTTCGTTAACACCTGGAACGACTTCCTTGGACCACTCATCTATCTGACCACCGAGTCCAAGAAGACATTGCAGATCGGACTGAAGATGTTTATTTCGCAGTACTCTGCCGAATATGGTCTTATTATGGCAGCATCTGTGTTATCATTAATACCGGTATTTATTGTGTTTATTTCACTTCAGAAGTACTTCGTTGCCGGCATTACAACCGGTGCAGTAAAGGGATGATCAGATGGCAAAAGAGATTTCACATAGACACCTCGTATACGACTACTTTAAGGAAACGCGCTCACTGTGCGCGTTTTCTTTGTGTCCTGACATCAGTGACAGGAAGGAATACGAAGGGCTCCCGGCGCATCTTAAGGACATGCTCATAGAAGATGGTAAAAGAGCTAACAAAGAGCCCTGGTCCGTGATCCTTTTGTCCGACTATCTGGAGTTTTCAAAAAACGGAAACAGAGTAAGGTTTGAGGAGCTGTACTTTTCCAGAAGAAGAAAACTCTGCAGCCTTGTAATGGCGGAGCTTGCAGAGAACAAGGGGAATTTCTGCGAGGATATCCTTGATGGAATATACCTTATTCTCTCAGAATCCTCCTGGTGTCTTCCTGCCCACAACTCACATATCAGGGATGAGAAGCAGCAGGAGATGCCTGACGTCCTTCACCCGATAATCGACCTTTTCGCCGCAGAGACCGGCGCGCTTTTGGCATTTGCTGAGTATCTGCTTCGCCCTGCCTTTAGGGAAAAGAGCTCTGATATCAGCGAAGTTATAGAAAGCGCCCTGAAAGAGAGGATCTTTACGCCTTATGAAACCGAGCACTTCTGGTGGATGGGAGACGGCAAGCAGCCCATGTGCAACTGGACGCCCTGGATAATTCAGAACGTGCTCATCTGCGCACTCACAAGGCCGGAAGGATATTTTCAGGAAAAAGAGCTTACGGGCTATCTCGAGAGATCGGCAATATCTCTGGATTTCTTCCTTGATGAGTACGGCGATGACGGGTGCTGTAACGAGGGAGCACAGTACTACTCCCATGCAGGATTGTGCCTGTTTGGGGCACTATATCTGATGTCTGATGCCCTTAAGGGAACAGGCTTTGAGGAAGTATTTAAGGAGCCACTGATAAAGAACATCGCAAGTTACATCGTACGGATGAATGTAACCGACAACATATACATTAACTTTGCAGACTGCGCAGCCATCTGCCCGAGGAGAACTTCAAGGGAGTTTTTGTTTGGCAAGCTCTGCGGGGATGAGGTGCTTTCATCCTTTGCAGCTGCTGATTTCAGGAAGGCTGATGATGGCGACAGGATACTTACGGGAGAGATAAATCTCTTTTACCATGTGCTTCAGGCTCTTAGCTATGAAGAGATGATGGACTATCCGGAGAGTGAGATGCTCTGCGGGGATTCATTCTTTGAGAGCACGGGGCTCATGGTCAGCAGGGATGAGACTTACATCTGTGCAGCCAAGGCTGGGGATAATGCCGACAGCCACAACCACAACGATGTGGGATCGTTTACCATCTATAAGAAAGGCAAGCCACTTATCATCGACCTTGGAGTTGGGACTTATACCAGGGAGACGTTTTCCGACAGGCGCTATGAGATCTGGACTATGCAGTCGCAGTTCCACAACGTGCCTACCTTTATAAAAAATGATACTGAAGTAAAAATCGCCAGCCTAGGATTTGACGCAGCCGGGGATTACTATAATGATGGCATTATTCTGCAAAAAAACGGAAAAGAGTTTGGCGCAAAAGGCGTCTTAGCTGCACTTGAAGGGGATTCAAAAACCGGAGCAAGTTCGCTCTCCATGGACATCGCCGAAGCTTATAAGAGCGATGAGGTCCGCAGATATTTCAGGACCATTACCCACAAAAAGGGAAGCGGTGTTGAGGTTTTGGATGAGTATGAAGGGAGTGCGACAGCTCTTTTGACCCTTATGACGTACGAAAGGCCCGAGGTAAATGTTGCCGCTTCGGGAGAAACATGCATCAGAATTGGAGATCTTGGAGAGGCAGTTCTTACCGGAGGTGAGGTCGTTGAAATCCAGACCTATCCCATCACCGACGAGAGACTGAAGATTTCCTGGAAGCATGAGGTTTACAGGGTGCTGATAAGGCTGACAGGTAGCCGGATCAAACTGCAGATAAGCTAAAAAAGAGAAGGAGAATCGGTATGAGAGCGCTGACAGAAAATGAGAGTGCATGGGTCCTTGAGACCCTTAAGAAGATAGAAGATAAAATGACAGTGGTGACAGAAAGAAACAGGGACAAGATCCCCTACACCACAGAGAATGGAAGGTTTGACGATAAGAGCGTTTCGGACCCCTGCTGGTGGACCAATGGATTTTGGGGCGGCGAGATGTGGCAGCTCTATAAGCTCACGGGGAATGAGATGTTCAGGCAGGAGGCCATAGGTGTCGAGAACAAGCTCGATAAGAACCTCATGAACACTGACGGGCTTGACCATGACAACGGCTTTAAGTGGCTGCCGACTTCCGTTATAAGATACAAACAGGAAAAGAACAAGGAGTCCCTGAACAGGGCGATGCTGGCTGCAAATAACATGGCCGGCAGATTCAACCTTGCGGGGAATTTCATCAGAGCCTGGAACAACTGGGACAACGTGGACAGAAGGGGCTATGCGATAATCGACTGCATGATGAACCTTCCGCTCCTCTACTGGGCAAGCGAAGAGACAACGGATCCGAGATTCAAGATGATAGCTGTAGCTCACGCGGATACTGCCATGAAGGAATTTGTCAGAGAGGACGGATCGGTTAATCACATCGTTGTCTTTGATCCATTCACGGGCAAGGTGACTGAGACCCTGGGCGGACAGGGATACGCTGTGGGCTCATCCTGGACAAGAGGCCAGAGCTGGGGAATCTACGGCTTTGCGCTGTCAGCTCTTTATACAGGGGAAAAGAAATATCTGGAGACTTCGGCGAAGATCGCTGACTATGTGCTCTCTGAAATGCCGGAGAGCTACCTTGTGCCCATCGACTACAGGCAGCCTAAGGACGTGGATCTTGAGGATTCTACGGCAGCAGCTATCACAGCTTCAGGTCTTATCGAGCTGGCCAGGGGGCTTGATGATGAGAGCGAGGCTGATAAATATCTGGGCGCTGCGCTTAAGCTCCTTAGGACACTTGATGAAAAGCGTGTAAGCTGGGGCACGGATACAGACAATCTTCTTAATAACTGTGCGGTTGATTATCACGGCGATGGTCACAACATGTCCATCATCTATGGTGATTACTACTTTATAGAAGCGCTTATGAAGCTGGCAGATAAGGCACTTAGGATTTTCTAAGGCCCGGGGGGGAGAGAAGATGGTATTTAAACCTACACATACAGACTTTGAACTCAGCCCTTACACGGGGCTTACCAGAGAGAGCTGGATAGAGGCGGCAGAATATCTTTTGTCCGGCGTCTTTAATAACCTTAAGTCCATCGAGGATCCGGTAGTCATGCCGAGGTATGAGAGAGAGATCACATATCCGCAGCCGGATCATCCGCAGTGGCGCTTTAAGGCCGAGATCTTTGAGGGGCTGGCGAGATCTTTTTTCATAGCTGCGCCACTTGTGCATATTAAGCCGGAGCTTGAGCTGAACGGGATAAACGTCAGGGACTACTATGCAAAGCAGGTTCTGTGCGCTGTGACGCCCGGGGAGCCCAACTATGTCCTGAACTACACAGATATGAAGAGCACGGACGAGAGTGGAAATCTGTTTGCTGCATATCAGCAGACTGTGGAGACGGCGGCGCTTGTCATCTGCCTGTGGCTGTCCGCGGAGGAAATCTGGGATAGGTACAGCAAGGAGGAGAAGGACAGGATCGCAGCATTTCTGTCGGACTTTGCCCATGCCAATACTGTTCCTCAGAACTGGAGACTCTTTAACATGCTGGACCTTGCGTTCCTCTACATGAACGGGTATGAGATCGACGAGGACATCATGAGAGACCACGCCCAGAACATACTACATTACTATGTTGGAGATGGCTGGTATCGCGACGGGCACTCTTTTGACTACTACTCATGCTGGGCTTTCAATATGTACACAGCCATCTGGAACAACTGGTATGGCTATGAAAAAGAGCCTTACATCGCAGTGAGGTTTGAGGAGAATTCCAATGAACTTATGAAGACCTATCCTTATTTCTTCGATAGGGATGGCTTTACAAATATGTGGGGCAGGAGCGGAATCTATAGAAACGCAGCTACCAGCGCCATTGACGGAAACCTTATGATGAAGAATCCTACGGTGGATCCGGGACTTGCAAGGCGCATCTGCTCAGGGTCGCTATTGCAGTTCTTCACAAGGGATGACTTCCTGTGGGAGGGCGTTCCGACGCTTGGGTTCTACGGCCCGTTCTCACCGCTTCTTCAGGGATACTCCTGCGCAGAATCACCCTTCTGGCTGGCGAAGGCTCTCTTGTGCCTGCATCTTCCTGAGGATCATCCGTTCTGGACTGCCAGGGAGAATGGCGGAATCTGGGATGAGCTTAAGGATAAGGAAACAAAGGTCTGGACCCTTGACGGGCCGGGGCTTTGCATGGCGAACCATCAGGCAAACGGCATTACTGAGCTACGCACCGGCAAGATTGTTAAGCACAAAGATGATGAGCATGGCATGAACAATTACTCCAAGCTCGTCTTTAATTCTAAATTCCCATGGGAAGCTACCGTGGACAGGGCGGTTGAGTCCCAGCAGTACGTGGTGCGTTACACCGACGAGGACATGGCGCTTCGCGGAAATGTCACTTACTGGGCGGGAGAGAAGGACGAGGTCCTCTACAGAAGGCAGTTCTTCGACTACGAGATGGAGACTGAGTGCCACTGGCGCACAGCCATCGACCTGGCGGACTTTGCCGTTCCCTACGGAATCATCAGGGCCGACAAGATCCGCATGTACAGAAGGCCACTTGAGATCACACTCGGCGCCTTCGGCTTCCCCGATAACGGCACAGATGTCACATTCCTTGAGAAGGACGGCGCCAGGGCAGCAGTCCTTAAGGGCCATGACCACACCGGCAAAGAGAAGCAGATGGCCTTCACCATATTCGACGGCTGGAGCAGCATAGAGCGTATAGACTCTGAGGGCACAAACCCCGACAGCAAGAAGTCCATCGTCATGTACGCCAAGACTTCCAGGCAGAAGCAGTACGGGTACGAGCCCTACTTCCTGATCTCCCAGGTCATCACCAAGGAGTCGCTGGAAGACTTTACCGAGGATGAGATCTTCCCTATAGAGAAAGTGGAATACACCGACCCCCAGAAATGCGGCGGCTACGGCCCCGTAACAATCCACCTAAAGAGCGGCGAAACAAGAGTGATCGACTTCTACGGAATCGAAGGGAGATTTTCAGTATGAAGATTAGCATATACAACGACTGGGACCATGTCCCGAAAGCAGAAGCTGAAGGCGAAGCAGAAGTGATCCTGGCCTGGGATGGAGAATACAGGAAAGGCGATATCATCGAGTTCTCCGGAATAAATCCGGGAGAGTTCTATGTGGTGAAGGTGGATGCAACCATCGATCCGGCGCTGGTACTGATAAAGGAGGAAACAGTTCTCTTCACAGTGCCCTTCTATGAGAAAAAGACAAGCTACAACCCCCTCTCCTTCTTCGGAAACAGGCATATAGTCACCATCAGGAAGGCAGAAGAATACGAGATCAACGTCTACAGAAACCTGGCGCTTAATCCCTTTGACCAGCATGAAGTATCAGGAGTTTATCCGCACGCCAGCGCCAACGTTGAGACCAGAGGCGAAGCAGTGTTTGCAGCACGTAACGCAATAGACGGATGCAAGGCAACCCTTTCCCATGGCGAGTGGCCATACGAGTCCTGGGGCATCAACAGGCAGGACGATGCAGAGATTACGCTGGACTTCGGAAGAAAGGTAGATATCGACAAGATCGTTCTGTACACAAGAGCGGATTTCCCGCATGATAACTGGTGGATCCAGGGAACATTTACCTTCTCCGACGGCAGCAGCGAAACCATAAAAATGGACAAGAAAGTCCAGGAGCCACACATCTTCAACATAACCAAAAAAGAAATCACCAACCTCAAGCTTGGCAACCTGATCAAAGCAGATGACCCAAGCCCCTTCCCGGCGCTGACCCAGATCGAAGTCTACGGCACGGAATCCGAATAACCGCAAATCTAAAAAATAAGGCTTTCCTCCGCCAAGAGGAAAGCCTTTATAATGTTTATCTCTTATTCTCATGCGCCAGTGAAGCCTTAATAAATCCGGAGAACAGCGGATGTGGCCTGTTAGGTCTGCTCTTAAGCTCAGGATGTGCCTGAGTTGCCATGTGGAAGTCGTTGCTTGGAAGCTCGATCATCTCAACAATCCTGCCATCCGGTGACATTCCGCAGAGCTTCATGCCGTTCTGAACCAGCACGTTTCTGTAGTCGTTGTTAACCTCATATCTGTGACGGTGACGCTCAGTGATGTTCTCATCGCCGAAGAGCTCGTAAGCCTTGGAGTCCTTATCAAGAACGCAAGGGTATGAACCAAGACGCAGAGTTCCGCCGATATCCTCAACACCGTTCTGATCAGGTAAAAGAGCTATCATAGGATGCTGGGTGTTTGGATCAAACTCAATTGAGTGAGCATCTGTATATCCGACAACGTTTCTTGCAAACTCAACGATTGCCAGCTGCATTCCAAGGCAAAGGCCAAGGAACGGAAGGTTGTTCTCTCTCGCATATTTGATGGAAGTGATCATACCTTCGATACCACGATCGCCGAATCCGCCGGGAACAATAAGTCCGTCAACATCTGAGAGGATGTCTGCCACATTGTCTTCGGTAACTTCCTCTGAATCAACCCACTTGATGTCAACTGCTGTCTGATTGGAAATACCGCCGTGCTTAAGTGCCTCAACAACGCTGATGTAAGCGTCATGGAGCTGAGTATATTTACCAACAAGGGCAACCCTTGTCTCGTGCTTAAGGGAGTAGAGAGTGTCAACCATTGCCTTCCAGTCTGTAAGGTCGGGCTCGGGACATTCAAGGTTTAAGCACTCACATGCAACCTGAGCCAGATGCTCTTTTTCCATGGCAAGTGGTGCTTCATATAAGTATTCAAGGTCAAGGTTGTTGAGAACATGGCTTGATGGAACATTACAGAAAAGAGCTATCTTCTCCTTGGTCTCGATATCCAGCTCCAGCTCACTTCTGCAGACGATAACGTCGGGCTGAAGTCCCATTCCCTGCATAGTCTTAACAGCTGACTGTGTGGGCTTGGTCTTGATCTCCTGTGAGCAGCGAAGGTAAGGAATGAGAGAAACAAGGATGAGCATTGCATTGTCGTGTCCTACCTCGTGCTGGAACTGTCTGATGGCCTCAAGGAACGGCTGGGACTCGATATCTCCCACGGTTCCTCCAACTTCGATGATGGCGATACGTGTCTCATCATCTGTAAAGTTGCGGTAGAACTTGCTCTTGATCTCATTGGTGATGTGAGGGATTACCTGAACGGTCCTTCCGCCGTAATCACCGCGACGCTCCTTCTGAAGAACTGACCAGTAGATCTTACCGGTTGTAACGTTTGAGTTCTTGTCCAGGTTCTCGTCGATGAATCTCTCGTAATGACCAAGGTCGAGGTCTGTCTCAGTTCCGTCTTCGGTAACGAATACCTCTCCGTGCTGTACGGGGTTCATTGTACCCGGGTCGATATTAATATATGGATCAAACTTCTGCATTGTAACTTTGTAGCCGCGGGCCTTAAGTAGACGTCCCAGCGACGCAGCAGTGATTCCTTTCCCTAGACCTGATACAACACCACCTGTCACAAAGATGTATTTTACTGCCATTTTCGCCTCCCCTTGATTTGATCGATTGTACACGATATAATTCTGTGTTATAGTTAAAACATCCTTTTTATTATAGCATGAACGGACATTTAAGGAAGTAGGAAAATATATGGACAATAATCAAAATCAAAGAAATGGAAATAACAACCCTCTCGGAGGGGGTGGCAACAATTCTCCGAGAAGACAGAACCTCATACTGCTACTTGTAGCAGCACTGGTAACAATGTTCTGCATGACATACTTTCTCAGAGCATTTTCAGAGAACACCAACAGTGAAGTTACCTATTCGGAATTCATTCAGAAGGTAGAGGCCGGCGAGATAGAGAAGATCGTGATCGAGGAAGATCGCATCAACATCTATCCCAAGGAAACCAAGGCAGAAGACCAGCTTGGCTTTGGCTATTCCCTCACAGGCTATACCACAGTGACTTATTACACAGGCAAGGCAGAAGAGGACAGCGTCCTTACCCAGAGAATGCTGGATGCGGGAGTTGAGGTATCAAGCGAAGTTCCCGACAGCTCAGGTGCAATACTTACGTTTCTTCTTTATTATATAGCGCCGATTCTTCTTATGTGGCTCCTTCTCTCCATCATCTTCAAGAGAATGGGCAGAGGCGGCGGACCACTTAGCGTAGGTAAGAGCAATGCCAAGGTCTATGTACAGAAGGAGACCGGAGTTACATTCAAGGATGTAGCAGGTGAGGATGAGGCAAAAGAGTCTTTGGTGGAAGTCGTAGATTTCCTCCATAACCCAAGTAAGTACGCCAAGATTGGAGCTAAGCTCCCCAAGGGTGCTCTGCTTGTAGGCCCTCCCGGAACAGGTAAGACACTTCTTGCCAAGGCAGTTGCCGGAGAAGCGCATGTACCTTTCTTCTCACTGGCAGGTTCGGACTTCATCGAGCTCTATGTCGGCGTAGGTGCCAGCAGGGTTAGAGATCTTTTCAGCGAAGCAAGTAAGAATGCACCATGTATCATTTTCATAGATGAGATCGATGCCATCGGTAGAAGCCGTGACAGCAAGTACGGCGGAGGCAATGAGGAGAGAGAGCAGACTCTTAACCAGCTCCTTTCAGAGATGGATGGTTTCGATTCTTCCAAGGGTGTACTTATCCTTGGCGCTACCAACAGACCTGAGATCCTGGATAAAGCTCTTTTGCGTCCGGGACGTTTTGACAGACGAATCATCGTTGATAAGCCTGATCTTAAGGGACGTGAGGAGATCCTCAAGGTTCACTCCAAGGATGTTAAGATGGATGAGACCGTTGACCTTAAGGCAATCGCGCTAGCAACCAGCGGAGCTGTAGGTTCCGACCTTGCCAACATGATCAATGAGGCAGCCATCAATGCAGTCAAGGCACACAGAGAGTATGTATGCCAGCAGGATCTTATGGAAGCCGTTGAGCAGGTTCTTGTAGGAAAAGAGAAGAAGGACCGAATCCTCAGTAAGGCAGAGCGAAAGATCGTATCCTATCACGAGGTTGGACATGCGCTTATCAGCGCGGTTCAGAAGAACACAGAACCCGTACAGAAGATCACCATTGTTCCAAGAACCATGGGAGCTCTCGGTTATGTAATGCAGGTTCCTGAGGATGAGAAATTCCTTCAGACTAAGGACGAGATCATAGATGACATCATCGTCAGCCTCGGCGGACGAGCAGCAGAGGAAGTTATCTTTAACACGGTAACCACCGGTGCTGAGAACGATATAGAAAAAGCTACCAGCATGGCGCGCAGCATGATCACCATGTTCGGTATGAGCGACAAGTTCGGACTTATGCAGCTTGAGTCAATCCAGAACAGATACCTGGACGGAAACAGAGTCCTTAACTGTTCCGATCAGACAGCTGCTGAGGTTGATGCCGAGGTTCAGAAGCTCCTTGCAGAGTGCTACGCCAAGGCTAAGAAGATCATCAGCGAGCACCTCGATGCAATGGACAAGATTGCTCAGTTCCTTATTGAGAAAGAGACCATTACAGGTAAGGAGTTCATGAAGATCTACCGCGAGGTTGAGAACATTCCTGAACCCACAGAGGAAGAGCAGGAGAAGGCTAAGGAAGGAAGAATCTACGCCACAAGAGCTGAATCAGCCAAGGTTGGTGAGGATGTTCCTGTTAAAAAGCCTAAGAAAGAAGAGCCTGCTCCCGAGCAGCCTGTTGAGAACCCGGTGGTAAGTGAACCGGAGCAGACACCTACTGCTGAGCCACAGGTTCAGGACTTCCGTGAAGTAGATACAGATACCCCTGTCACAGAAGAGCCTTCAGAACAGGAAGTGCCTCAGCCCACTCAGAACCAGGGACTTTTCTCCCGCGTTCCTGAGGACTTTGACAAGAAAGACTAAGACATTATTTTAGGCCATGGACTTTTTTCCATGGCCTTTTTTATGTGTTGCAACAAGCGGACAAATCAAATATAATACGATTTATTTATAAAAATTTAATAAATTCAGAGGACATGATGAATTGGAGAAGAGAGATGTTGATATCCTGTAATAAATGCAATAACCAATATAGTATTGATGCATCAGGCGGATATATCTGCCTGTGTACTGAATGCTTAAGTGTCTGTGATACAAACTATGAGCATGAACTGTTTATGAAAAGCTTTGACATTTTCCTTGGTGAAAACCTAATAGCAAATGTTGAGTGGAAAAAACAGCCGGTACTACATAACAGCTATTTCTTCAAGCTTCAATCTGTGTTCGGGGAAAAGAGGCTGCAAAGCCAAGATGCAGAAGATGCAGTTAAAGAGTCGGTTGACTGCATGATCAATCATGTCAAAGACATGAGACAGAAGGAAGCAGAAAGACTCGTCGGCGTAATAGTGGAAGAATATAATGCAAAAGAATTTTCGAAAGAATCAACTTTTTCCGGATGGGGCGTTTATCACGAAGGACTGTATGAAGGGAATTGCTATGATGTAACTTTAATAGGAGATAAGCAGGTTGTTATACATACAGCCGTGCCAATATGTAAACAATCTAAAAAAACTCGCTATAAGGGCAGATGTAAGTATCGGACACAACTAAATGCCAAAGAATTTGATGATATTTACAAGTGCACTATGTACGTATCGCTCTATGGTTATCTTTTTGAGGTGATTGCTGTATCTGAGCATTTGAGTAATGTAATGATAAACGATCATATGAAAAAAGAAACTGATCTATCCTTGTATGATAGCTGTCCGATAAGTTTTACCCATAATTTTTATGATGGTACATATAAAGATCTGTCTCCGGAAGAGACAGCCAAAATAGATAAAGTACGAATTGAAAAAAGAAGCATTAAATCAGATATCCTAGGCGGCGACTAAAATGAGTGAACATGTATTTGAAAAAGCAACGGTGGAAAGTAATGCTTACAGAGTATAAAGGTGAAATATTCAATATCGAAAAAAGAGGAAAAAAAGCAGATATATGGCGTTATACTCCCGTAGATGGCTTCCGAAAAACAGACATCGGTCGCGGCGGCATTATTTGTTACGAGAAAACTGTTAATTTAAAAGACACAAAGGGTTGTTTTACAGTTGCATTTCGGGCATTTTCAGATGGCTTGGCATTCTTTGTGAGTGATGTCAGAGGCAATGATGTTGTAGTACTCACAGGCAACGCCACCTATGCAAAAGAGCATGGTTTTCATGAAGTAGAGCGTCCGTTATGGATATCACAAATAGCTAGTGAAAGCTTTGATGAGTTCGAGATGATAATGCATAATGTGGAAAATGGTGAAGATACGGTTACGAAAATGGATTGGACGCAAATGAAAATCGCGTGGTCCAGATATGAAGAAGACGTAAATTACTAAGCTAGTGCATAAGTGAGATAAATGCTATGAAAAAAAGAATTGAAGCAATAATATTGCTAGCTACAGTTTGTATATGTATTCTTTTCGTTGGATGTGGATTCTCAAGCAATTCCATTGACACCTCTTATGAAGAGTGGGTAAACTCGCTGGATTTGAAGAGTAAAAAGAATCTTTCAGTTGAGAACTACAGTGAGAAAGACGGTACAATACAACTGCGTATTCAGTGTAAGAATGTATACGGATATAGAGAACTGAGCGAGGTGGTTGATGCCACCAACCTGTTCATTGATGAGAATCCGGGATACTTTGGTGATTCCGATATCTCAATTATAGCTGTGAGTGGAAATCGAAAACAATTGACATCATTACTTGCGTTTAGTAATAAGGCACCTGATTCCTACGTGCTGGATCAGAATGATGCTTTGAAAGACCTGCAATCCGGAAAAGTTGAAACCATAGAATTATACAAGATGGATCTTCCGGAGGAAGTCTACACAGAAGATGTTAATTTAAAGGCATCTGTAGCTTCAATATATTTCGATTATGGCAGTGGGATCTCAAAAGAGAGTTTAGGAATACTAAAGAATATTGATGGCCTTGAGCAGGTTGTTGTTTTCAACATACTTGATGACGATATTGATGAGTTATGCAAAATGATTTGGGAATACAGACCAGGAATACCGGTATGCGAATGTGATATAAACGGAGAATATCGAACGCACAATCCATAAGGAGGCTGTATATGAGAGATAAACGTTGCGATATAGAACTTTTGGAAGCAGAACTAGAGCTTCTGCCAGAGAATATTAAGAACACAATTAAAGAGATAGAGCAACTTCTCGAGGATGAAAAACAGGGTATTCAGCGATATCCAAACAAAAACATGGATATAATTGAGCTTGAGAAAAATGGTATACCTATTGATTTAAGAGATCTTTTTGATGCTCAATATTCAGCTGACAAAGTGGTTATGCCCTATGAAGACATTGTCAGTATGATAATCGAATACACAGTTCAGAATGAGTTCATTTGGAGATGCTCTTTTTTTAAATTTGCAACATTTTGGGTTGATGAACTGTTATTAAAGAAGAGGAAGCAGTGGTGACAGATAAATGGTAAAAAATGAGAAAACCGAAAAGCTTAAAATTGAATTTTATCTGTATGTGTTTTTTACGTATGCGCATTTATTTATTCGCATCATAAACTACAGAATGGGCTTTTTGAGTGATCAAGCGGATCACGTATTATATACAGCTAAACTTTTGATTTGCATCTTGACAGTGTTTCTACTAAGAAACAAAATTCCGGAAAGGTATCGAGGAGTGCTGCTTATCATGAAGTTCATAATCGCTTTCAGTGTTTGGGAGCTTCTGGTATCGGTATTGGGCACAGACCCGGGGTATGCCTTGGGGCTCACTCTTTTTCTGATTCCGGTTATTGCTAACACCATTCTGGATTTTTTCTTATATTTGGAATTATGTAATAGCGATAAAGTCCAAAAGACTTGGGTGACAATCAATGTTGCACTACTTGTGAGTATAGTGCTTAGTACTTATGTTTTTGGATTATTTATTCTTTTGGTATGTCTTGTGTTTGTCAGATTTGTGATGGCTCTGGTGATTGTATTGGCGAGCCCTTTTCCTGATATTGAGGGAAGTGACGTTATCAGTAAATGGAATGTCTGGAGCAAGTTTGCCAACAAGAAGATCAGTAAACGGGTTTGGATTGCGCTTATCGGCGTATATGCTTTTGTTTTGTTCGTGGTTACATTTAACGGCATTCATAAACCAAGAGAGAATAATGTGCTTAAATACGATGATACTGGTATCGCCTGGGACAATAAAGGACATTTCATTGATCAGGAAGGTAATATTGTGATCACAATGCCATGGATAGTTTCCGCGAAAACTTCAACCATGACAAAGGTCTTCAATCCTATTTATGCATTGGTGAAGAGTGGTAAAGGCTACTATCATAAGTATGTCCCTGATTACAAAAGAAGTCTTAATGTGTTGCTGGGAGCTGATGATTCATATATTGCATGGCATAATTCGGATGATAAGTTTTACGAGTTTGATTATTATGATAGCGATGAAATTGAACACAAGCAGTATTTTTATAATCACGTCACAGCTTTTTATTCTGATGTAAAAGGCGGCTACGGACTAGTAAATGATCAGGGGCAGATAATAGTGGAGCCGGTGTTTTATAGTTATAAGTTCAAAAGTCCCAATGTATTGAGAGTGCGTATGCGTAGGACAGGTGAAGAAAATGCATTCACACTGGATGGAAAACAGTTATTTAAAGAAGATAATAATTTACGCAGTATTGAATTCGATGATAAGAACAAATTAGTGTGGGGAGAAGTTGGCCACACTACAATTGATGAAAATGCCAATGAAAGCCTCGTTGCCGATTATGAAGGAAATATAATATATTCAGGCATTACCGGTGTTGATGAAATATATGATGACAAGATTGTTATAAAAAAAATAGAAGGCCATGACGAAGTCAAGATAGTTATAGACTGGGATGGAAATGAGGAATGAAACATTTTGAACACAAAAGGAATTAGTCCAAAGAGATTTTTGTGAGTCAACAGGATACTTGACAGTATTCATTGCATCATTCTTTGTAGGAGCTGAAAAAATGACATATGATTGTAGAATTATCAATGTTGATGAAGACGAAGTTACAGTACAGATAGGAGATGCAACTATTACGGGCTTTGCTAATTGTGGTGTTGATGCAGAAATTGGTGAAGAAGTAAAGGTTGAGATATTACTTTACGATGATATAGAGATAGAATTATCTGAAGATAATAAAATGTGCATTGAAAGGTTAGGCAAGTCATTCAAATATTCAATATGGGGAGTATTGGATATTGAAAATGCGGTTTTGAAATCATTAATAGACTTCGAAATTGATCAAGAGGAATTATATAATTATGGACATTTGGATGGAAAATACGTCCGAATGGATGTATTAAGACTTGATCTGATTTTTGAATAAATACTAGGCGAGGAATAATAGTGTATGAAAAGAGCAATAGCAGGACTGCTGATACTTCTGATGTTAGGGGCTACAGCATGTTCAGGTAAAAAGGAAATTAGTAAAACCGTAAATGAGGAGGAAATAATGAATCCAAGCAATAATATGGAAGCAATAGCAAAGATGTTTCCTTCTTTAGAAGGTGCACTTGAAACTCAGTGGGAGCAGATCAGATTAGGCAGTGGAGATGACAGAGTCCCCGGACCTACAGACTACATGTACCAGGGATACATTATTCTGTCAGATGAGGCAGCTGAGAAGTATGCTTCATCTTATGAATGGAAAGAAGTTGATCCCGATGTTACATTCGAGAGTATTGAAAAGCCTGAGGGTAACTGGAAATATTCATATGACTTTTGTAAGGATATTATTCCCGGGTACTATGGAGGAGCAGCTTGGCTAGATGGGAACACAATCATCTTTTCTATAACAACAACTTGAAAATGGAAGAGCTGTAAATTAGTGCTATCGTCCCAGTTTGATAACCATCTCCTGATCGTCTGTGAGTGTCGCATCTGCGTACATATCGCCGGCGGTCAGTTTGTATTCGCCCTTAAATCCGGAGAAGTCTACACGACCGTTTTCGTCAGTCTTTACTGTGGTGTCAGTCCACCACTCGTTCTTCACGAGTTTTTTAAGCATCTCATAAGAAGGTTTCTTCGAGAGGTCTTTTCTGAGAAACCCACTTGGTGCATTGAGCCATGCGCCGTCCTTGAAATCCCAGGTTGTAATAGCCTCAACAAGAGGATGTGAAAAGAGAATTCGGTACATTTCCTCGATTTCTCTTGCCTGTCTCTCTTCGCCCTCCGGAGTGCTTGGCCATTCATCTACCTGCCAGTCGTTGAGATCAACGATATGCGCGGGCATGATCTCGCCGGAGATCAGCGTATTCTCCGTGAAGTGAATAGGAAGACCAAATGATGAGAAACGATCCAGAACCTCTTCCAGTTTCTCTTTTCCCCAGTAGCCCTGATGCTGGTGGGACTGAATACCTATCGCACTGATGGGGACACCTGCATTAAGGCATCCGTCGATGAGTATCTCGTAATTTATGGATGTGTTGAAGTCATTCAGCAGCAGAGTGGCATCAGGATTGCATTCATGAGCCTTTTCAAAGACTTCGCGGATAAGGCCAACTCTGCCCTTCTCCTTGCAGATTCTTGTAATGGCGTTGTCGTACTTATCGAAAATGGGCATGATAACAACTTCGTTGATGACATCCCACATGTCAATAACGCCCTTAAAACCTACGACTTCACGCTCGATTCTCTCAAGCTGCTTTTTAAGTATGGTCTCGTTGTCATATTTCATGAGCCAGTCGGCGCACACAGTGTGCCAACAGAGGGGGTGGCCCTTGACCTTGACGTTTTTACCCTGAAGGTATTTTGCTGTATTCATGAGCACTTCTTTATTTGGCTTACCTTCCTCGGGTTCGTAATTACCCCAGTAAAAGGGAAGCGTTCCGTAATTAAAGATATCGAGCCAGCTCTCCGTTATCTCTTTTGTCCTGTCATCACCGTTCATTACGTGTGGGATAAAATCAAAGGCTCCGCAGCCGAATAAAAAGCTGTGGTTAGTCTGCCGGATATGTACCTCTTTATTGGCAATCGGTGCGCCGTTTTTATCTGTAAGAACCAGAACTTTGTTTACTTTTCTATGTGAAATATCCATGGTAACCTCCTGCTGCTGCGAGAATTGTTTTCAGTATTTTGCTTATTATATGTGATGAAAAAAATAGAGTCTCCTTAAATATTGTGCATAGACTAATCAATATATGCGGAAATCATTTGAAAATAGTGTGCGGATATTCGGCAGGGAATGCAAAAACGTGATACAATAGATTTATATACGATATGCAAATGGCCTTGGGTTAAAAGGAGAAAGAGCAAATGGTTCTTTATCTAACCGGCAGTTTCATCCCTTATCAGGAGATGGAATCTGTAGAGAAGATTCCACCATTGGACTGCTATGGCCTTTTTGAGGATATGAGGAGTGAGTGGCCGGAGTCTGCAAGGCTCCTTTATATTCCCTGCGACCCTAAGGCTGCATCAGAGAATGAACATCAGAAGCAGCAACTGCTCAATGCGTTTGAGTTTAAAGACCTTCCGGTAAGCGAAGTAAAGATACTGGGAGAACAGACCGGCGATGCTCTGTCGGATATTATTGCGTGGTCAAACGTAATATATCTGGCAGGTGGTCATGTGCCTACGCAGCTGGCATACATGAAGAAAATAGGGCTAAAGGAGGCGCTCCTTGATTACGAGGGCGTTATTATAGGACTTAGCTCGGGATCCATGAATGCGGCTTATAATGTATATCTTTTGCCGGAGCTTGAGGGAGAAGCTGCGGATCCTAACTTTGTCCACTTTTCAGACGGACTTGATCTGACCAATATTGAGATAATACCCCACGCAGATTCTGTAAAAACCATGAAGATTGATGGCCTGGATGTCATCAATGATATTGTGCTGCCTGACAGCTTCGGAAGCAGATTCTATATGATCACCGACGGAAGTTATTTCAAGGTGAAAAATGGCAGAACAAGATTTAAAGGTACCGGTGAAGTTATAGAGGACGGCGTCAGAAGCACGCTTAAAGAAGGCCCTGTCATTCCTTACATGGGCATTTACGAGCAGCCTGTTATAAAGGCTATTCTTGCAGACGGTTTCGACATGGTAGTAACAGTAAACATGAAGAACGAGAACTGCGAGGTTTATTATCTGTGCGAGACGCTATGGGAAGTATTTGAGAGTACCAAGCTCAAATACAGTGATGTTTGTTTCAAACTCTCACAGAAAGTTGTCGAGGAAGAACGTGAAAACTTTCTGAAGGGAATGAAGTTAAAAGAGATCTTCCGCGAGATTGAAGAGAAGGGCAATTTTGTCAGAACCATAAATGTTGAGTCCCCAAGGGGAAGAAGAGCCAAGAATATCAGGGTGAGAAAGGTTCCCGGATATCCCGACTGGCTGCTGTTTGTGTACTTTGATATTACGACTACATTGGATCATGACCTTTTGACAGAAGAATATACAAGATCAGGATTTATGGACAGGGCAAGGCTCTTTATATCCGAGTTTTCTGATCAGGGAGATTACTCCCTTGTCTATACCAATGTTAAGGGCTTTAAGGCGGTAAACGAGCTCTTTGGCGACAACAGCGGAGATATGGTCATCTTCCAGACCAGGGATGCACTGAGGAAGTACTTAAAGCCTGTGCTTTTGGGGCGTCTTGAAAGCGATCACTTTGCGCTGATAACTGCTGATGAAAACTTAAAAGACAAGAGGCTTAAGGCAGTGTGCAGCCAGACCTTCAAAGTTGAAAACAAGGAATTCAACTTTGAGATAAGATGCGGAATCTATTCCATAAAACATTCCGGTGCGGAGATAGGACAGCTCCTTGCAGGAGCCAAGCTTGCCGAGAAGAATATTAAGACAGGAAAAGGAAATCCTCTCTACGCTTACTATGATGACGTTATGAAGGAGAACTATGTTAAGCAGCGATTCCTTCTGGCGGATTTTGAGAGAGCGCTTGATGAAAACGAATTCGAGCCGTATTACCAGCCAATAGTTGATGCCAAGACCGGCGAGATCGTCAGTGCCGAGATGCTTATCAGATGGCGGCACAAAGATATGGGTATGGTTTCTCCCGGCGATTTCATTCCTGTCATTGAAGCCGAGGGTAAGATCCCGTCTCTGGATAACTTTATTATTAAACGGGGCATGGAGTTCATAGCAAGACGCACGGGCAACAAGCAAAGGATTGTCCCCTGTGCCATGAATCTCTCAAGAGTGGATTTCTATGATACCTCTTTTATCGAGAGTATCTTTGACAGGATAAATGCCATGGAGCTCGACCCTACCATGGTAAGGTTCGAGGTTACGGAGTCGGCTTATGCGGACCTTGAAGCAAAGGCAATGGACTACCTTAACAAGATGCAGAAGCAGGGGATAAAGATCCTTCTTGATGACTACGGAAGCGGAATGAGTTCTCTCTCAATGCTGGAGAACTTCAGCTTTGACATCATTAAGCTGGATCTGGGCTTTATCCGAAAGATTGGAATCAACGATAAGGCGGAGTCCATTATCATTACAACCATAGGACTCGCCCACATGATAGGCGCCAAGGTTACGGCCGAGGGCGTTGAAACTGAAGAGCAGCTGAAGTTCCTAAGGGACTATGACTGTGATTTTATTCAGGGCTATTATTTCTACAAGCCGATGCCCGAGAAGGAATTCGAGAAAATACTGGATAAATAAATAATGCGCGGTGCACTGTACACCGCGCATTTTTTGACTCTTAAGGACTTGTCACTTTCTCCACGTGACAAAGTTAAAGATGTATGAATTGAAAATTAAATTGCGTACAAATATAATGACCTTACAACAAACGAATGCGTTCGGATTATACACTTGAAATACCGGCAGACGTGTCGGGACGTACCTATCGCATAGGTTGGAAGGGGAAATCCAAATGAAAGAAAAAATACAAAGCTTCGGCCGTTTCCTTAGTGGAATGGTCATGCCGAATATCGGCGCGTTTATTGCTTGGGGTCTTTTGACCGCATTATTTATAGCAACCGGTTGGCTTCCTAATGAACAGCTCAGTTCAATGGTTGATCCGATGATCAAATATGTACTGCCTCTGCTTATAGCTTATCAGGGTGGTAAGATGGTCGGAGGACAAAGAGGAGCAGTTATGGGTGCCATCATGGCAGTCGGTGTTATCTGCGGAACAGATTACGTTATGTTCATGGGCGCAATGATCGCCGGACCTCTTGCCGGATGGGTTATCAAGAAGTTCGACAAGGCAATCGAGGGTAAGATCCCTTCAGGATTTGAGATGCTTGTCAACAACTTCTCAATCGGAATCCTTGGTCTTTTACTTGCAATCGTTGGATTCTATGTAATCGGACCTTTCATGGGCGGAGTACTTGCAGTTCTTAACGGTGGTGTAGACTTCCTTGTAAGCCACAGCATTCTGCCTCTTGTTTCAATATTTGTTGAGCCTGCTAAGGTTCTTTTCCTTAACAACGCTATTAACCACGGTATCTTCACTCCTCTTGGAGCAGAGCAGGTTAGCCAGGCCGGAAAGTCAATCTTCTACATGATCGAGACAAACCCCGGTGCAGGTACAGGCGTACTTGTTGCTTACTGGCTCTTTGCTAAGGATAAGGTAACAAAGGATTCAGCTCCCGGAGCACTTATAGTACATCTCCTTGGTGGTATCCACGAAATCTACTTCCCATATGTACTTATGAATCCACTTCTTCTCCTTGCTACAATCGGTGGATCAGTAGCAGCCATGATCTTCAACACAGCATTTAAGCTTGGTCTTGCAGGACCTCCATCACCCGGATCAATTTTTGCTTATGTTGGAATGGCACCTAAGGGATCAACCTTCATGGTTCTTCTCTCAGTAGTAGTTGCAGCAGCTGTTTCATTTGTTATCGCAGCTCCTATCATCAAGCTTTCAAATGCAAAGCAGTCTCTTGAGGAGTCAACAAACCAGATGAAAGAGATGAAGGCTGAGTCAAAGGGTGTTGCAGCAAGCGAAGTGCAGACAGTAGCTGACACACTTGTAAACACTGCAGCAGCAGATGTTAAGCACATCGTATTTGCCTGCGATGCAGGAATGGGATCATCAGCAATGGGTGCAACAGTACTCAGAAAGAAACTCGCTGATGTCGGAAGAAGAGATATCGAAGTAACACACGCTTCAGTTTCTGAGATTCCTGAGGGAACTCAGATAGTAGTAACTCATCAGGATCTTGCAGCAAGAGCAAAGAAGAGCGCTCCTAACGCAAGACTGATAACAATCAGCAACTTCATGTCTGCTCCTGAGTATGATCAGCTCGCTGAGGAACTCAGAGCATAAGACGGAGATTAAATGGAACTTACACCTCGCATTAGACAAATCTTAATATATTTGTTGGAAGCAGAGCAGTCGGCGACAGATTCGGAAGTCGCTGATGCTCTGGGTGTAAGCAAGCGCACTATTTTAAGGGAAGCGGATTACATCTCGAGTATTTTAAAGAGCTATGATCTGACCCTTGTAAGAAAAAAGGGCGAAGGATCTTTGATAGTCGGCGACGAAAGCAAAAAGGCCGAGCTTTTAAAGATCGTAAAAGCCCGCAAAGAACAGGTGATATCCGACAAGGACCAGAGAAGGAATCTGCTTAAGCTTGAGCTTCTTAGAAATCGCGAGCCTCAAAAGCTCTTTTACTACAGTGATATGTTCGGAGTGAGCGAAGCTACCATCAGCACGGACCTTGAAGCTATCAGTGAATGGGCAAGCGAGTGCCACCTGGATATCATAAGAAAACCCGGCTACGGGATCATGCTCTCAGGAAGTGAAAAGAGCTATCGAATGGCGATGCAGCGCTACGTCACTGAGAACATGAAGAGCAAAAAAGTCACGGTAGAGGGAGATAATATCTATCTTCTTATGAATGAAGAGATACTCTCTGAAGTGGAATCGGTTTTGGAAAAACTTGAAGAACCGTATCTGAATCTTTTGACCAACGATGCATTTATGGGACTTTTGGTCCACCTTGCAGTTGCGGTTGAGAGAATAAGCCAGGGCGAGCTTGTGGATGAGCAGACCTACGATGCAAGATTTGACAAGGGGTATGACATCGCCAAGAATATCGCAACGGCACTTGAGAATGAGTTCTCCATTGAGATTCCTGAATCGGAAGTTAACAACATACTGCTTCACATAAACGGAGCAAAACTTAATTACACCAGTGAAACCATCGGCGAGAGCGGCATTAATACCGATGAACTTATGGTAATAATCGATGGCATGATAGATGTCTTTGATCCGGAACTGGCAAGGGAACTTAAGGTTGATGATGACTTCATTAGAGGCCTTATGGTACATCTTGAGCCGGCTCTTTACAGGATGAAGAACGACATGACTATCAGCAATCCGCTGCTTTTGCAGATAAAGCAGGAGTATCCGGAGGTGTTTGAAAAATGCGAAAAGGCAGCAGAGGTAATTGGGGAAAAGACAGGTCTTGTTGCTAACGAGGCCGAGATCGGCTACCTCGCAATGCACTTTGGAGCAGCAAAAGAGAGAATCGACTCAAGAAAGCGTAAGAAGCGCACGGTAACAATAGGTGTCATCTGTGCCAGCGGATTTGGGGTAGCGCAGCTGATGATGGCCAAGCTAAAGAGTCACTTCTCGGACTGGGACATCGTGCTAAAGGCATACGGTGTGGATGAGATCACACAGCATACCGTATCCAGAACAGATTTTTTTATATCAAGCATAAATGTGGATGACCTGGGCGTTGACTATTGCCAGGTTAGTCCCCTGATCACAAACAGAGATGTTTTGCAGATCAGCGTTAAGATAGACGAATATGCATCAATGCCGGCAAGGCAGGAAAACAATGACTTCACAAGGCAGCTTGATGAGATCAACAACGTTATTACAAGGGTGAAAGGTGTTATCAGAAGGTATCATCACCTGATAGTTTCAAAAGATACGACCCTTGAATCACTGATAAAACTTTTGGCTACAGATATTACTGACACACCAAGGGCAGCAGCGGTACTTGCGGCGGACATCATCGCAAGAGAACAGGTTATGAGCCAGCTCTTTCCGGAGATTGGGATAGCTCTTTTCCACTGCAGGTCAAAGGCGGTAAAAGAGTGTCAGATAATAACAGCGGGACTGGGAGGAGAAAGCTCTTTTACAGATCCAAAGCTAAATGGCATTAAGGCAGTGCTCTGCATGACAATGCCGATAGATGAGCACAGGCAGCAGAATGCTGAGATGCTTGGACGGGTGTCCGGAGCCATCATTGAGGACGAGAAGTTTCTTGCGGTTCTCAAAGGGGGAGATGAAGAAGGCATTCAGGACAAGCTACAGGAGATACTAAGGGCCTATTTTAGTGAACAGTTAGGCGCGTTTTAAACCGGAGGTACACATGATACTGGAAACTAAGAATATCTTTATAAATCAGGCAAGCGGTGAAAAGGAAGATATCATAAGAAGAATCGGAGATATCTTTGCATCACAGGGGTATACAAATGAGTATTACACTCAGGCAATGCTGGATAAAGAGAAGGTGTTTAATACATATATTGGGAATGAGGTAGCAATACCTCATGGTATTGAGGAAGCTAAGAAACATATTTTAAAGACAGGACTTGTACTTATGACATTTCCTGAGGGTCAGGACTGGGGCGCTCCCGAGAAGGTTAAGGTTGTTATCGGGATCGCAGCGGTTGGAGATGAGCACCTTGATGTTCTTCAGAAGATCGCAATGACATTCTGCGACAGGGCAGGTGTTGAGAAGGTTTTGACCATGAGTGAACAGGAAATCAGTGAGTTTTTTGAAGGAGAGGAATAATGAAAACCAGAGCAGTTAGAATGTACGGAGAAATGGATCTTAGACTTGAGGAGTTTGAGCTCCCCGAGATCAAAGACGATGAGATACTTGTCAAGGTAATCAGTGACAGCATCTGCATGTCAACATATAAGCTTGCCAAGCAGGGCAAGAAGCATAAGAGAGCACCTCAGGATATCGATGTAAATCCTATCATCACAGGACATGAGTGCTCAGGTGTTATCGTTGAAGTTGGCGATAAGTGGAAGGACAAGTACAAGGTAGGCGATAAGTGGGCACTTCAGCCTGCACTTAACTACCAGGGCAAGCTTGATTCTCCCGGATATTCATATCGTTTCTGCGGCGGAGATGCTACTTACTGCATCATGCCTCACGAAGTAATGGAGCTGGATGCGCTTCTTCCTTACAACGGCGAGAGCTTCTACCAGGCATCTCTCGGAGAGCCCATGAGCTGCATTATCGGTGGATATCATGCAAACTACCACACCAACAAGCAGAATTACAACCACGCTATGGGAACCAAAGAGGGCGGAAACATCCTTATCATGGGTGGCTGCGGACCTATGGGCCTGGGCGCTGTAAGCTATGGCCTTCGTTTCGAGAACAAGCCAAAGAGAATCGTTGTAACAGATCTTGATGATGCCAAGCTCGCAAGGGCAGCACAGGTTATCAGCCCTGAGTTTGCAAAAGAGAAAGGCATCGAGCTTATATACTTCAATGCGTCAGGTGATGATGCTGAGCAGAAGCTCATGGACATCACAGAGGGACACGGATATGACGACGTATTCGTTTATGTTCCTGTAAGAAGCGTTGCTGAGATGGGCGACAGACTTATGGCGTTTGACGGCTGCATGAACTTCTTTGCAGGTCCTACAGACAACCAGTTCAAGGCTGACATCAACCTCTACAATGCTCACTATACAAGCACTCATATTCTGGGTACAACAGGCGGAAACAATGATGACCTCTTAGAGGCTCTTCAGCTTGCTGCCAAGGGAGAGATCAATCCTTCAGTTATGGTTACTCACATCGGAGGACTTGATGCAGCAGCAGAGACTACCTGCAATCTGCCCGGTATTCCCGGAGGTAAGAAACTGATCTATACACAGATCGATATGCCTCTTACAGCAATTGATGATTTTGAAAAGCTTGGGGAGAGCGATCCTCTCTTTGCAAAGCTTAATGAGAGCTGCAAGGCTCACCAGGGACTTTGGAACCCTGAAGCAGAGAAGATTCTTTTCGAGCACTTTGGAGTAGAGATTTAGTTTTTTAGTAACGTGATTTATGGCATCCCGGATCGGATGTGCATGCAGGAGGCTTTATATGAAGGTATTTGATTATACTGTAAAAGACCCCGAGGGGATCCATGCACTTCCGGCAGGAGGTCTCATAAAACTCGCCGGCACGTTTAACTGCAGCATTACAGCGCAGGGGAACGGCAGCAGCGTTGACCTTAAGCATCTGTTTGGCGTTATGTCTCTTGGCATTAAATGCGGAGAGACTATCACCATCACCTGCGACGGCGAGGACGAAGAAAGGGCAGAAGCAGCTCTTTTGAGATATCTGCAGGATAATCTTTGATGCCAACAGGCCTCACCCTCTAATAGTATCCTTTTTTTCCTCTTTAACAAATCATTAAGGCACCGACTTCCTCACACTTCGTCGGTGCCTTAATGGCGTGTTTATGGTATTATTTAGTTGGATATGGGAAACTTTGATATTCAGGAAGAGTTAAAAAAGCTCCCGAAGAACCCGGGAGTCTATATCATGCGTGATGAGAACGATACCATCATGTATGTCGGAAAAGCCATAAACCTGCACAACCGTGTCAGGTCTTATTTTCGTGCAAATATTGGTCGCGGACCTCAGATTGACCGCATGGTTAAGCAGATTGCGAGGTTTGAATATATTGTTACGGACTCGGAGCTCGAGGCTCTGGTTCTGGAGAACAACCTTATTAAGGAGCATTGTCCGAGGTACAATACGCTTCTTAAGGATGACAAGACTTATCCTTATATAAAGGTGACCGTTGCAGAAGATTATCCGCGAATTCTCTTTTCCCGTCTCATGAAGAAGGACAAGTCAAGATACTTCGGGCCGTTTACCAGTGCTGCGGCGGTCAAGGATACGATTGAACTGATAAATAAGTTGTATGGGCTAAGGACCTGCAATCGCGTACTGCCGAGGGACATAGGGCTTGAGAGGCCTTGTCTTAATTATCATATGAAGCAGTGTTGCGGGCCTTGCAACGGACATGTGACCAAGGAAGAGTATCGCGAGAGGATCGACAAGGCGCTGGACTTCCTTAATGGTAATTATTCTGTGATCCTGAAGGATCTTCAGGAGAAGATGGAGGCTGCTTCCGAGGAGCTTGATTTCGAGAATGCAGCGAGATACAGGGACCTTATCGCCTCGGTCAAGGTGGTGGCACAGAAGCAGAAGATGACTGATTCCTCCATGGAGGATAAAGATATAGTAGCGATTGCGGCGGATGATAAAGACGCTGTTGTTCAGGTGTTCTTTGTCAGGGATGGAAGGCTGATAGGGCGCGAGCACTTCTACATGACGCATGTGTCGGAGACGCCCAAGGAGGAGATTCTTGGGAATTTCGTCAAGCAGTTCTATGCCGGAACTCCGTTTATTCCGAGGCAGCTTTTGCTTCCCGATGAGATCGAGGACATGGACATCATCGAGAAGTGGCTGACCCAGAGAAAGGGAAGCCGTGTGTATATCACCGTGCCCGAGCGTGGCCAGAAGGAGAAGCTCATGGAGCTCGCGGCCCAGAATGCAGAGCTGGTTCTCTCCAAGGACAAGGAGAGGATCAAGCGCGAGGAGGGCAGGACCATCGGCGCGGTCAAGGAGATTGAGAGTCTGCTCGGCATCAAGGGACTGACCAGGATGGAGGCCTACGATATTTCCAATATCAGTGGTTTTGCCAATGTAGGTTCCATGGTTGTCTATGAAAAGGGCAAGCCCAAGAAGAGTGATTATCGTAAGTTCAGGATCAAGACTGTTGCAGGTCCTGATGATTATGCATGCATGAAGGAGGTTCTGACCAGAAGACTCCTTCACGGAATAGAGGAGCGTCACGACCTGGAGGTCAGGGACATTGACGCTCAGTACGGAAGCTTTACCAAGTTCCCGGATCTTATCCTCATGGACGGCGGACGCGGACAGGTCAACATCTGTCTTCAGGTCCTTGAGGAACTTGGCATCACCATTCCCGTCTGCGGAATGGTCAAGGATGACAACCACAGGACAAGGGGTCTCTACTATAATAATGTAGAGCTTCCCATCGACACCAGATCCGAAGGCTTTAAGCTCATCACCAGGATCCAGGACGAAGCTCACCGTTTCGCCATCGAGTACCACAGATCCCTTCGCAGCAAGGCCCAGGTCAAGAGCTCTTTAGACGACATCCCGGGCATCGGCCCTGCAAGGCGCAAGGCCCTCATGAAGGCCTTCAAATCTATCGAGGATATCCGGCAGGCTTCGGTTGAAGACCTCTGCGCCGTACCCGAGATCCCTCTCAGTACCGCGCAGCAGATCTACGACTTCTTCCACACCGAAGGGGTCACCGGGGACGTTTCTCTTTGACTCCTTTGAGTCACCGAGTGAGACACCGGGGACGTGAGACACCGGGGACGTTTCAGATTGACTCACTTTGTGAGTCAAGGGGATGAGTCAAGGGGACGGTTCTTGTGACTCGCTATGCGAGTGGGGCAGGCGTAAGTGTATATAGGCCCGCCGCCATGGGATTGTAGCTCACATAAATACCGGACCCAAGGGCTGCCCGGGCGCCAAAGGGCGGCGTCCAGCGTACTGTCCCTTGACTCCGGTATTTATATGAGCGGTCGGTCACTAAGGCGGGCCGGTAAAGTGGGCACGGGTTATGCAGAGACTATGGCGATTGTCTTGAATTGTCGAGGGATGCATCACAAAGAATCTGTGGTCTGCTGGTTGTGATGCTGAAGAAATTTTACTCATCTAATTTTCTACATATATGAGGAAAAGTGCCTGATGGGTATAGAAAAAATTTGTGTTGAAAAGGATGATTGAGCTATTTTTCTATATATATGCACAAAAGTGAGGTGTGGGCGTAGAAATTGGTGAGACCTGACTTTTAATTTTCTATATATATGACAAAAACTTGGCTGTGGGCGTAGAAAATTTGGCGCTCAAAAATTTTGGAGGCAAAATCTTTCTACATATATCAGAAAAAGTACCCGATGGGCATAGAAAATGGGACGATATGTTGAAGAGAGCCGCCTTGGCGACTCAAAGTGAGTCAAAGTGAAACGTCCCCGGTGACTCAAAAGGAGTCAAAGAGAACCGTCCCCGTTGACTTCCGGTGCATGATATCTTTTGTTAAGAAAGCAAATAAAACATATGTAGAATGGAGAATCTGATGGGATTTTTTCCTTTTGGAAAGAAAAAGAATGAAGGTTATGCAATCAAGGAGACCAAAGAGTCTGCTTCAGGACTAATAACAGCTATGACCACATCAAAAAAATGGGGTGAAGACTTTAGGCTGATGTGCAGATCTAAAGAGCAGATTTCTTATGCGCTGAGATGTCTTGATTATCTTGATAATATGCCTTTTGAAGTAGAGCAGAGACTTTGCAAATATCTTGTAAGGTATTATAAGGACTTTGAGCAGTTTTTAGATGATGAACAGAAAGCTGATATGGGAATGGTAAACGAAGATTCTGTTTTAAAGTTTATCAGGATAAGGTCTGTGATAGTTGATGATCATTGCAGGCAAGATAGGATTGAGTTCCATATAGAAGGTGGATGCAAATGGGAAGTTGAGCACGGACTTGAGATCACCATATCTGATGGAAAGATACTGTATGTAGGTGCATTTGAAGACTATGGTCCTAACACAAGCAGATTGGCGCATATAATCGAGAAGTATGGATATTATGATCCGGAAAAAGACATGAACATTAATTACGTGGATAAGGAAGAATGAACCGTCCCCACTGACTCAAAATGAGACAAAATGAAACGTCCCCAGTGACTCAAAATGAGACAAAGTGAAACGTCCCCGGTGACTCATTACAAAAGGGTGCAAATTCCTTGTGATTAATATATAATAACTCACAGATTATCAATAATATTGCTAGGAGGATAGCATGTCGAGTGTAAGTCTTAAAACCATCATTGAAAAAATGAAGCTCGAGAACCTGACGCCTGAGATCGATGCCAAGAAGATCAGGATCACTCAGCCGGATATCAACAGACCGGCGCTGCAGCTGGCAGGATATTTCGAGCACTTCGAAGCCACAAGACTTCAGGTAATTGGGTTCGTTGAGTACACCTATATGGAGAATTTTCCTGAGAAAGACAAGGAGAAGATGTACAGGGAGTTCTTATCCTTTGACATCCCGGCAGTAGTTTTCTGTAGAGAGCTTGCTCCGGATCCTCTTTTCGTTAAGATAGCTCTTGAAGAGAGAGTACCGGTACTTATTACCAAGAAATCAACATCTGCATTCATGGCAGAGATCATCAGATGGCTCAATGTTAAGCTCGCTCCATGCATTTCAATCCATGGCGTTTTGGTGGATGTCTTTGGTGTCGGCGTTCTTATCACAGGTGAGAGCGGAATCGGTAAGTCCGAGACAGCCATCGAGCTGATTAAGAGAGGACATCGTCTTGTATCCGATGACGTTGTCGAGATCAGAAGAGTAAGTGAAGAGACCCTCATCGGCTCAGCACCCGACATCACCAAGCACTTCATCGAGATGCGCGGTGTCGGAATCATCGATGTAAAGACCCTTTACGGTGTATCAAGTGTAAAGGAGACCCAGAACATCGATCTTGTGATCAAGCTTGAGGACTGGGATAAAGACAAAGAGTACGACAGACTCGGCCTTGAAGAGGAGTACACAGAGTACCTCGGAAACAAGGTTGTCTGCCACAGGATTCCTATCCGTCCCGGCAGAAACCTGGCTGTCATCTGTGAGTCGGCAGCGGTTAACCACAGACAGAAGGCAATGGGCTACAACGCAGCTCAGGAGCTTTACAACAGAGTACAGAACTCCCTGGCCAGAAGAAGGTCAGAGGATGACGACGACGACGAATGATAAACCCTATTAAAAATCGGAGGAATAAAAATGGCAAGATACGTATTTGGCGCAGACGTTGGAGGAACAACAGTTAAGATCGGACTCCTTACAGAGACCGGTGAGAAGGTGGATTTCTGGGAGATTCCCACAAGAACAGAGGACCACGGAATCAATATCATTCCCGATATTGCAGAGTCCATCAGAGCCAAGATGAAAGAGAAGAACATCGAGGACACACAGGTTGTAGGTGCAGGTGTCGGCGTACCCGGCGCAGTTAATTCAGACGGTATGTGCCATCAGGCAGTTAACCTCGGATGGGAGAAGGTAAACGTTGTAAATGAGCTTCACTCAAAGCTCAAACTCCCTGTTAAGGCAGGTAACGATGCTAACGTTGCAGCTCTCGGCGAGGCCTGGAAGGGCGGCGGACAGGGCTATCCCAACATGCTTCTTGTTACTCTCGGAACCGGTGTCGGCGGCGGAATCATCGTTGACGGCAAGATCTTAAACGGTGCCAAGGGATCAGGCGGAGAGATCGGACACCTTCATCTTGTTGATGACGAGCCCGAGACCTGTGGATGCGGAAACCACGGATGCTTTGAGATGTATGCCAGCGCAACAGGTGCAGTAAGACTTGCCAAGAGACTCCTTGCTTCCACTACAGAGGACAGCGTTCTTCGCGGCAAAGACTTCGAGTGCAGAGACATCTTCGATGCCGCCAAGTCAGGCGACGCTCTTGCCAAGAAGGCTGCTGAGCAGTACGGCTACTACCTCGGAAAGGGTATCGCAGCAGTTGCTTCAGTTACAAACCCTGAGATCATCGTTCTCGGCGGCGGCGTTTCAAAGGCCGGCGACATGCTCTTTGACCTCCTTATGCCAAGCTTCAAGAAGTACGTATTCCCGGGCTGTGCAGACGCCAAGTTCGCACTTGCCAAGCTTGGAAATGACGCAGGTGTATTCGGAGCAGCCAAGCTCGTTATCGACTGATCTTGTTGAGGACATACAGTGAACACAGAAGTAATAGAAGCTTTAAGTCAGATTGTTTCAAAAGAAAATACATTAATAAATGAACCCATGAGCAGGCACACTACATTTCGATGTGGTGGGCCTGCCACCTTATTTTTGCGCCCACAGTCCGAGGAAGAGCTCATAAAGGCTATCGCCCTGTTAAAAGACAAATCGGCACCCTTTATGCTCCTTGGCAACGGCAGTAATCTCCTGGTTTCCGACAAGGGCTATGACGGCATTGTCATAAGTCTAGAGAAGCTCTCAGAGATAAGCCTTGAGGGCGATACAGCCATCCGCGCACAGGCCGGTGCACTAAATTCCAGGATAGCCTCTTTTGCCAAAGAAAACGCACTTGCAGGCTTTGAGTTCGCTGCCGGGATTCCCGGAACCATAGGCGGAGCCATGATCATGAACGCCGGTGCTTACGGCGGAGAGATGAAGCAGATCACAGTTTCCGTAAGAGCCATTACTCCTACCGGAGAGGTAAAAGAGCTGCCGGCAGAAACCTGCGATTTTGGATACAGGACCAGTGCATTAAAGAGAGAAGGCTACGTTGTTCTCTCAGCTCTTTTGCAGTTAAAAAAGGGCGACGAAAAAGAGATAACAGACCTTATGACGGAGCTGGCACTTAAGAGAAAAGAAAAACAGCCCCTTGAGTACCCAAGCGCGGGCTCAACATTCAAGAGACCTGAAGGCTACTTTGCCGGCAAACTCATAGAGGATGCGGGCCTTAGAGGATTTAGCGTAGGAGATGCAGCAGTCTCCGAGAAGCACTGCGGCTTTGTCATCAACAAGGGACAGGCCACGGCTGCAGATATATACGCACTTATAAAAGAAGTACAAAAGAGAGTACTTGAAGACTCGGGCGTAAGCCTAGAGCCGGAAGTTATCCTGGTTGGAGACTTTGAATAAAGAGGTATTGAAAGGACCTGAAAAATGAGATTTGTAATTGTAACAGGTATGAGCGGCGGAGGAAAAGCCACTGCTATAAATATGCTCGAAGACGCGGGATTTTACTGCGTTGACAATCTTCCGGTATCTCTTATTGGAAAGTTCACGGAGCTTATTTCTGCTCCCAACAGCGAGATAACAAAAGTTGTTCTTGGCGTTGATGCAAGAGCCGGTCAGAGCTTTGAGGGCGTGACCGGAATCATAGATTCCATGAGGGAAAGAGGAATTCCTGTTGAGATCCTCTTTATGGATGCTTCAGACCAGGTGCTCATAAAAAGATACAAAGAGACCAGAAGGATCCATCCAATGAACGCAGCCGGAGACAGGCTCGAGGACGGAATTGCCAAGGAGAGAGAAGTCCTTGCGGAGATCAAGAAGAAGGCTGATTATGTCATCGACTCTTCAAACCTTCTTACCAGAGAGCTCAAGAAGGAGCTGGATAGGATATTTGTTGAGAACAAGGAGTACAACTCCCTGATGGTCAACGTTATGAGCTTTGGATTTAAGCATGGAATCCCTACTGATGCAGACCTTGTTTTTGACGTAAGGTTCCTGCCAAATCCTTATTACATCGATGAACTCAAGCACCTGACAGGTAACGACAAGCCTGTTCAGGACTATGTTAAGAGCTTCCCTGCCTGCGGTGAATTTGTGGACAAGCTCGTAGATATGCTTAACTTCCTTATCCCGGGATATGTTCAGGAGGGCAAGTATCAGCTGGTGGTAGCTATTGGCTGCACCGGCGGTCAGCACAGAAGTGTTACCATCGCCAATGAGGTTTACGAAAGACTAAAGGCATCCGGCGGTAACTACGGACTCAATCTGTCTCATAGGGACGTTAAACAGGCAAGGTGAGATATGTCTTTTTCCTCGGAGGTAAAAGAGGAACTCTCAAAGCGCATCGCATCATCCAGGCATTGTCAGCTGGCTGAAATCTCGGCCATCGTTACCTGCATAGGCCATGTGGAAGCCGATAATGCAGGAAATACGGTGCTTTACCTGCAGGCGGATAACGCACAGGTGCTTAGAAAGTTCTTTACATTATTAAAAAAAGCATTTAATATAGTTACTAGCATTTTAGAGGGGATTCCCGATGTTAAGGCAGGAGGCCGAATCTACCGCCCTGTCCTTGATTCAGAGCATGATGTGGAATCCGTTTTAATGGCGATCAGGCTGATGGATCAGAATGGAAACCTGAGAGAAACAGGTGCTAAAGTGAGCGAGATGGTCACCAGAAATTCCTGCTGCAAGAGGGCATTTCTGAGGGACGCATTCTTGTGCATCGGCTCTATCAGCGACCCCAATAAAGGGTATCATCTGGAGTATGTATGCAGCACTCCGGAGTTGGCGCAGCAACTGGCTGACATGACCCTGAGCTTTGACATTGAGGCCAGGATAGTACAGCGCAAGAAGTACTACGTTCTCTATATTAAAGAGGGATCCGGAATCGTGGATCTTCTGAATATAATGGAGGCGCCGGTCAGTCTGATGAATCTTGAGAACCTAAGGATTCTCAAGGAGATGAGGAACTCCATCAACAGGAAGGTAAACTGTGAGGTGGCCAATATCACCAAGACAGTTAATGCTGCTACCAAGCAGGTAGAAGATATAACCTATATCAGAGACCACTATGGTTTTGGTAAACTTCAGGAAGGACTCAAGGAAATGGCAGAGGTCAGACTTGAGCATCCTGATGCAACGTTGTTGGAACTTGGTAAATTTCTCGACCCGCCCGTGGGTAAGTCAGGAGTTAACCACAGGCTTCGCAAGCTCTCAGAGCTGGCGGACAAGTTGAGATCTTAAGGAGGATATTATGATCACAAAATCTATCGAAATTAAGCTCCCAAGAGGACTTGAGGCAAGACCTGTTGCGGAACTTGTACAGCTTGCAAGTAAGTATGACAGCACTGTTCACATCGAGGCTCAGTCCAAGAAGGTGAACGCAAAGAGCATCATGGGAATGATGACACTTAATCTTGCTTCCGGTGAGGAGGTTACGGTTATTGCAGAGGGAAGTGATGAGGAGTCTGCAGTTGCAGATCTTGAGAAGTTCCTTCAGGGATCACAGAAATAATCCTATAAATAAAAAAAGCCCTATAAAAGGGAGGATGCCAGGTAAGCTTCCTTACCTGGCATATTATGAAAAAGTTTTTGTTTGGTATTGTCTTAACTCATCTGACAATATTATATTAACAAGCTAATGTGTCTAAAAGATGATTTGAAGTAAACTATTCTTTTAATTAATTGTTAACAAATTGTAAACGTCAAAGATCGCGCATACGTGCCGATTGTTTGACGTTTTTTTAATAGATATTTCACAATTAACCGTTGGGAAAACGTTCGAAATAGTGATAAAATTATTGTGAGTACGCATATCTATATTTAGCTGCGTTTTGTTTGATTGTGCCATCAATTTTGAGGATAGCATGAATAATAAACTTAAATCATGGGTAGGTTGGTTTGTTATCGTCATATGCGTCGGTTTAAACCTGCTGGGAAGGACTATAGCCTCGGGCTATGAAATTCCTTTCTGGTTTGATTCGATTGGAACAATCCTTGCTGCAGTTGTACTGGGACCTATTGCCGGTGCAGTCTGTGGTTTGCTTCTTAATGCCATCATATCCTTTGCGGATCCGGTATCTTTGCCGTACATGGCTGTGTCAATAGCCATCGGCGTCTGCGTAGGAGTCTTTTATCCCAGAAGAAAAAGAAATGTCTTCAAGGCCATATCCACCATGGTTATGACCGGAATTCTCTCTGCAGTCATATCAACTCCTCTCAACATCATCATTTATGACGGAAAGACCGGAAATGCCTGGGGCGACAGCTTTATGGACATGCTCTCCAGCGATATTCAGGTCCAGGCTCTCAACTCATTTTTGGGCGAAGCCTTTGTTGATATTCCGGATAAAGTGGTGAGCTTTATCATAGCCTTTTGCCTCATGAAGCTGATAGGTCTTGTGAGCAAAAGTCACAGAACGGCAGCTAAAGCCTTTGGCGCATTACTTGCTCTGTCAGTGACAGCTCCCCTTATGCTTTATCCTGTTAAGTCAAGCGCTGCTGACTTTGGGTCTGAATATGCGGGAACTATATATGACACAGAGAGTGGACTTGAGTCGGTTGAGATAAATGCCATTGCCCAGACAAAGGACGGCTACATGTGGGTAGGATCATACTCCGGCTTGTACAGATACGACGGCTACAGGTTCAGGTCTTTTGCCATAGACGAGAGAATCAAGAACGTTATAGTACTGTTTGTGGATTCCAAGGGAAGACTCTGGATAGGAACCAACGACAGTGGTGTCGGATGCTACGATGTTGACACGGGAGAAATTGAATTCTTCGATACGGGAAGAGGTCTTGCTTCCGATGCTATAAGAGCAATCTGCGAGGATTCTGAAGGAAATATCTATGTGGCAACCATCAAGCAGCTCTGCAAGATAGACCAAAAAGGCGAGATAGAAGTCTTTATGGCAAAGAGCTTTTACGGTGTCAGCAAGCTGAGCTCCAGCGGAGATACCGTGGCCGGCGTTAGAAGTGACGGAAGCCTTATGATCTTCAGGGATAAGAAGATAATCTATGTCCTTGCGGGAAACTACACGGATATAACAAAAGAAGATGAAGGCAATTATATAATAGGAAATAGCAGCAACATGACAGGAAGGCTTTATATCAAGGATGGTATGACGGACATCATGTCCAAGCACCTTGCCGGAAAGCTTACCTACTTCAATGACATTCTTTATTCCAAGACCTTTAAAGGGTATTTCATAGCCTGCGAGAACGGTCTGGGATTTATATCGGATACAGGTGTTGTGACGGATCTTTCCACCTCCGACTTCAACACATCCATTGTTGATATATACGTTGATTATCAGGACAACGTATGGTTTGCTTCAAGTAAACAGGGCATCAAGAAGTTCTCCTGGAATCCTTTTGAGGATATCTATGCCAAAGCACATCTTGAGAACGAGGTTGTTAACAGCGTTCTTGTAAAAGACGGAGTTCTCTATGCCGGAACCGGCTCAGGCCTTAAGACCATAGATCTTAAGACCTTCTATTCCGTGCCCATTCCTCATCCTGAGGTTTTAAGAGATGTCCGCATAAGGTGTGTCATGAGCGATAGCGATGACAACATATGGTTCAGTACCTATGGACCGGGCGGACTTGTGGTGATGCATCCTGACAAGACCATAAATACCTATACCCGCAAGTATGACGGAACTGAAGGCGAAAAGTTCAGGAGTACCTTTGAACTCTCGGACGGAACAATTGTGGCAGTCTCATCAACCTGCCTTAACTTCATCAAAAACGAGAGGATCTTCAAAAAACTCGGTGAAGATGACGGCATAACAACTCAGGTGCTGTGCATGGTTGAGGACGCTGACGGAACCATATACGCAGGCTCCGACGGCGGAGGAATATTTGTCATAAAAAACTTCAAAGTGGTGGATACCATTGGGGCAGAGGACGGCCTTAAGTCACAGGTTGTCATGAAGATCACACCTTGCAGAGGCGGATACCTCTATGTGACCAGTAACGCCATTTACTACAACAACGGCGCTGAGATAAAGCCGCTGAATTCCTTCCCTTACAGCAATAACTATGACGTATTTATAGATGAAAACAAGAAGGCATGGGTACTCTCCAGCGCCGGTATATTTGTGTTGGACGAAAGAGACCTTCTGTCCAATAAGGCAAGCAAATACATGCTCCTTAACAGAACAAGGGGGCTTAGTACTTCTGTTACTGCAAACGGCTTCTATTCGCTGAACGGAGATAATCTCTACCTACCATGTACCGACGGTGTAAGAAAAGTCTCCACTTCAGACTATGACTCTTTTAACAACAAGTATCAGATCAGGGTTTCAGAGATACTTGCCGGAGAAGAGCCGATAGAGCCGGTAAACGGCGTTTACAGAATTCCTGCGATGTCAGGACGTATTGTCTTTGATGTTGCGGTGATGAACTATGCTCTTTCCAATCCGCTTCTCCACATTTTCCTGGAGGGCATTGAGGACGAAGGTGTCACTTGCTATCAGAGAAACATGCAGTCCCTGACCTATACAAACCTCCCGTACGGCAATTACAGGCTTCATGTGCAGGTTCTTGATACAGCCGGCAAGCACGTTATCAGAGAAGAGATATTCCCGGTGGTCAAAGAATCCCAGCTCTACGAGCGAGAGTATTTCAGGATCTATCTGTTTGTGGTAAGCTTTTTACTGGTTGCTTACATCGGCTGGGCAATAGCATCACTGGTACAGGATATGAACAGCATCCAGCGTCTTGAGCAGGAAGCATCCAAGGATCCTCTGACAGGTCTTTTGAATAAGAGGGGATCGACTGAGGCTCTCAAGGACGTACTTGGTAAGCGTAATGGTATTCTGGCTATTCTTGACCTTGACAGCTTCAAGCCGGTAAATGATATCTACGGACACGATATGGGTGACCGTATGCTGATCGACCTTGCCGAGATCCTAAGGCACAGCGCCGATTCCAAAGATGTGCTCTGCAGAATCGGAGGAGACGAATTCCTGGCTTTCTATGCGGATACAACTCCGAATGAGATGGAGATAAAGACAAAGTTCCTCAACGAAGCAATCCTGGAGTCGGCAAGGAAGCACATGGGCGATGACATGAGCATTCCTCTGGGCGTTTCTGTCGGTGGTGTATCTGTTCCTGTCGGAAGTCAGACTGAGTATGATGAGCTCTTCAGAAGAGCGGACAGAGCGCTTTATTCCGTCAAGAACGCAGGCAAGCACGGCTGCAAGCTCTACGAAGAGATCGTGGCAATGGTTGGGGATGATTCGAATATAACCGGTATCTCGGAGCTTAAGGCAATCCTTGGAGAGAGAGGCAAGTCCGATAAGCCATATCGCGTCGAGCGCGAGCGTATGCAGGATATTTACAGGCTTCTTGTCAGATACGGCGACAATGAAATCCTCAATTCCGCGCTGGTGCACTTTACCATCCTCGGTCCTGAAGGGGCTCAGGTAACTCCCGAGATCATGGAGCTGTTCCTTGATACTCTCATGGAAAACCTGCGCAACGTTGACGTTTACGGCAACGACAGTGGCAACAGAGTCATTGTACTCCTCTCTGATGTCAGTCAGGAGATCGCCGGCAAGATAGCAGACAGAATGATAAATAAGTGGAACGATAATTCGAAGAACGAAGGATTTAAAGTAACTTACGAGAAGGAGATGCTTTAAGATTGCTTAAGACCATAGCATTCGTCCTTGGGGGAGATGGCCCTGAGGATGAGAGTTTTAAGGAGGCTGTAAAAGAGACTGCAGCCTACATACAAGAAAATGGATACAGTGTTTACGTGGCAGATGGAAAGGATCCGCTGCCACTTTCCATGTCCGAAAATCGGCAGGAGATGCTGGCTCTGACAGATGATCCTCTTTTGGCAAAAGAGCTGTCGGAGGATGAGTACTACTGCGTTGGGCTTTTACATGAGGGTGAAGCCGGGAAGTCTTTTCCGGGACTTAAATATGTCTTTTCCGATATAGAAGAAGTTGATATCGACTCATTCGTAAAGGTCTATCAGAGGTACGCAGGCGAGCCCTGGACAGTGCTTGAGACTGACAGGCTAATTGTCCGTGAGACAACGGTTGGAGACGTAGATGAGTTCTACAAGATCTACAGCGACCCTGAGATGACGCGGTACATGGAGGGGCTCTTCGATGATCCTGAAGATGAAAAAAGATATCAGAAGGATTACATTGAGAAGGTCTATGGCCTGTTGGGCTTTGGCGTGTGGACGCTTGTCAGGAAGGAAGATGACCGCGTTATAGGCAGGGCAGGGTATTCCGTAAGAAACGGCTTTGATGAGCCGGAGCTTGGGTTCCTGGTTGGAAAAGAGTTCCAGAGACAGGGCTATTGTATGGAAGCTCTAAGAGCCATCATGGAATATGGAAGAAATGTCCTCCAGTTTGATAAGGTGCAGACTCTTGTAAAGGCTGAGAATGAAGTATCTATCCACATTTGCGAGAGACTTGGCTTTAAGAAGACAAAGGATGTTGACGTCGAGGAGAACATCTACGGCGACGGTTACAACGACGGAAAAAGAGTTTCTCTCAGCGAATCCAGGTTCGGCAAGTACGTAAGAATGATATTTTTATGGTAATTTTTAGCTTAATCCTGTAAGATATAGCTGTAAACGTAGAAAAATGGACAAAGAATAATTAATGGTAGGAGAAAATGAGCTCACTGGAAGTATTTAGTCTAATCGCAGGCCTGGTCGGTGGTCTTGCAATGTTCCTTTACGGAATGAATGTAATGAGTGGCGGACTCACAAAAGCCGCAGGAGGCAAGCTCGAGAGCGTGCTTGCAAAAGTGACTGAGCACAAGGTAATCGCATACCTCTTTGGTGTGGGCGTTACGGCGCTGGTTCAGTCTTCATCAGCATCTACCGTCATGGTAGTTGGTCTTGTTAATTCGGGGATAATGACTCTTAAGCAGGCAGTTAATGTTATTCTGGGTGCCAATCTCGGTACAACCTTTACTGCATGGCTTCTTTCATTAAACGCAATCAGCAGTGAAAACTTTATAATCAATCTGTTAAAGCCCAAGTCCTTTACGCCCTTCCTGGCGCTTATCGGTATTGCGCTTTACATGTTTTCCAAGAATGACAAGAAGAAAAATATCGGAACAATTCTTCTTGGTTTCTCGGTTCTTATGTTTGGAATGAGCACCATGTCAGACGCTGTTTCACCTCTTAAGGATGTAGACGGCTTCAAGAGAGTACTTACAAGCTTCAGTAATCCCATCATCGGATTCCTTGTTGGTATCCTCTTCACCATGACCATCCAGTCTTCAGCCGGAACCATCGGTGTACTGCAGGCGTTATCACTTTCCGTCAAGGTCAAGTACAGCATGGCTATCCCTGTTGTAGTTGGTGCGGAAGTAGGTACCTGTATCACAGCTATTCTCTCATCTCTTGGCGCTAACAAGAACGGTAAGAGAACAGCTCTTATGCATCTGTACTTTAACCTTATCAAGGCAACAACCTTTATGATCCTGTTCTATCTGATACATTCCATCGTGAACTTCGCGTTCATGGACAATGATATCGGAATGGTAGGAATCGCCGGAATCCACACACTGGTTAACCTTGTGGCAACTCCGCTTATGCTGCCTTTCTCAAATCTTCTTGTAAACATGGCCATGAAGACCATTCCTATCGACGAGAAGGAAAAGAAGGAGCAGGAGGAGCAGGAAGGTATCCGCACACTGGATCCCCGCTTCCTTTCAAACCCGCCCTTTGCTCTTGAGCAGGCAAGGATTGCAGCAATTGCCATGGCTAACATGTGCAAGGATGCTCTTTACGAGGCTATCGGACTTATTGATAACTTTGAGGAAGAGAAGGCTCAGAATGTCGATTACCTTGAGAGAAAGGTCGATACCTACGAGGATCAGCTGGGAACATACCTCATGCAGATCAACGCTCATCACCTCGGTGTAAAAGACTCGCATACTCTGTCAGTTCTTTTGCACTGCATCACTGACTACGAGCGTATCAGTGACCATGCCCTCAACATCATGCAGAAGGCCAGGGGCATGAGCGAGTCTAAGAGAGAGTTTACGCCAAAGGCACAGTCCGAGATGGAGATCTTCTCCAATGCGGTAAAAGAGATCGTGGACCTCTCCGTCAGAGCTTTCGAGGCTCAGGATGTTGACCTTGCCAAGATGATCGAACCACTTGAGGAGACCATTGACGGCATCAACATGGAGGTTAAGAGAAGACATATCAGGAGACTTCGAAAAGGTAAGTGCACCATCGAGCAGGGCTTTGACCTCACGGATATCAGCACGGACTTTGAGCGTATCGCCGATCACTGCAGTAATATCGCAGTTGGTCTTATTGAGGTTGATGAGGACGCTTACGATGCTCACGAGTACATCGAGCACCTCAAGGCCGACAAGGGCGAAGAATTCGAGAAGGCAGTCGACTTCTATCAGAGAAAGTATCTGCTTCCTTCAGTTAAGTACTAAGAAATATTTACCGGGGATAATTGTGTTATGAACATCAGAAAGCTGAACAGGCTTGATACACTTATAGAGAAACAAAGACAGGCAGGCGCACTTCAGGGCGCCAAGATAATCGTTGAGCACAAGGGAAAAAGAGTTTACGAAAACCACTACGAGCCCGACAGGGAGGACAGCATCTACAAGATCTTCAGCATGACCAAGCCCGTAACGGCCATGGCGGCCATGATCCTGTATGAGAGAGGCGACCTTGATCTTATGAGCAAGGTATCGGATTACCTTCCCGCCTACGAGAGCGTAAATGTGGTTTCAGCCGAAGGTATCAGAAAGGCTGTAAACCCCATTACTGTAAAAGATCTTTTAAATATGACCTCAGGTATCGTGATGCCGGGAGAGTTCGGTGAAGCCGAAAGACTCATGGCCAAGATCGTAAAAGAGGCCAGAGCCCAGAGAGAATCGGGGATCTTAAAGAGTGGCGTCGATATCTGCAACAAGCTGGCAGAGGCAGGAGTTGCCTTTGAGCCCGGCGAGTACTTCAGATACGGATATTCTGCGGACATCTTAGGTGGCATCATCGAGGTTGTCACAGGCAAGAAGTTATCTGAGTTTTTCAAGAAAGAGATCTTCACTCCTCTTAACATGGAGGATACGGGCTTTAAGATCGACGAGGGAAAAGAGTTCAGGGCAGCAGTCCTTTACAGAAGAGATAAAAAGGGCAAGGTTGTAAGAGCCGAGGATGACGTAAGAAGGCGCCTTCAGATGGAGAACCCGAGTAAGGATCCATGGTTTGAGAGGGGCGGAGCAGGTCTTTATTCCACAGCTGCAGACTACGCGCACTTCGCACAGATGCTTCTCAACAAGGGAGCATACCACGGCAAGGAACTCATCGGCAGAAGAACCTTTGAGTTCATGACATCGCCTCAGCTTAATCCCCAGCAGCTCAGTACTTTGGATTTCGAGTCCTGCAAGGGATGCAACTACGGCAATTTGTTCAGGATCCTCACAGATCCGGCTAGTGCCTGCTCAAATGGAAGCGTCGGAGAGTTTGGCTGGGAGGGACTGGGCGGAACATACTTCTTTGTTGACCCTGAGGAAGAACTGATATTTATATACATGCAGCAGATTGAGGGAGGCTGTGACTTCAGCTTCATAAGAGGACTCAAACAAATAGTTTATGGTGCATGTTAACGGAGTAAGTAATGGAATTTGAATATATAGAAAAGAAAGAGCAGGGCAGATTCATCAACCGCTATGACGTTCATTACAAGATGGTGGACGGAAACGAGAAGGTCTACGAGATGATAAGCAGAAACCCTGATCTTAAGACCTTTGAAGACCTTCAGAACCGCAAGGAGGACGCAGTTGCCATCATCATGCATGATGAGTCCGGCGAGAAGATCCTCATTAACAGAGAATTCAGAATGGCCACAGGAAGATGGGTTTACAACTTCCCGGCAGGCCTTATAGATCCCGGTGAGACACCGGAACAGGCAGCAAGGAGAGAACTCAAGGAAGAGACAGGACTTGATATCTTAAGGATAGACCAGTGGTGGGGACCGTGCTACAGCGCCATCGGTTTTTCAAATGAGAGGAATGCCTGCTGCGTAGGTGTGGCAGGAGGGTCTTTTTCCGAGAGCACATCCTTCCAGGAAGAGATTGAGCCCCGCTGGTACACGAAGAGTGAGGTAAAAGAGCTGCTGGCTACAGAGCCGTTTGCAGTAAGAACACAGGCATATTGCTATTGTTGGATCAATGGGTAAAGAGATGGGCAGTTCAGGCGGAATCTACCGCGCTAATGACAAGAGCCGCGGTGAAGAACTCAAGAGAGGAATATCGGGCCTAAACATCTGCGAGGAATGCGGAGGTTTTTGCACCGAGAGCGTGCCCCTTATCGAGGGGCTTCCTGTCAATGCCCAGGTGAGCCTGATGGAGCACTCGATTCATGAGAACCTCAAGAAGAACAGCTATCTGTTCAGGGAGGGCGAGCCTGTTGATTCAATATGTATTATCCGAAAAGGAAGAGTCAAGCTCTGCAGATATGACTCCCTGGGAAGAGAGCAGATAGTAACTATTCTTGCAGATCACGACATCATCTGGGAAGGAATGTTCCTTGACGGCAGTATCTATCCCTATTCTGCTGTATGCCTCACCAACGCTTCCATCTGTCAGATACACAGGGATGATTTCATCAAAGTGGTCAATGATCCCCACGCAGCCATGAACACCATAATACTTCTTAGTAAGAAGCTGCATGATGCCAATGAGAGGAACATGCTTCTTTCAACTAAGGATCCGATGGCAAGGCTGGCGGGATTTCTTTTATACAGAGTCGACAGAAGTATCGACGACGATGTTATTTTAAAGCTCGATGATATCGCAGCCAGCGTAAGTCTTCGTACCGAGACCGTCTCCAGGAAGCTTCGCGAAATGGAGAGGGAGGGCCTTATTGAGAGGCTCGGACACGCAAGGATCAGAGTGCTGGATCGCGATGGACTTAAGGAGATATACGTTTCTCAGTAAGGAGCGTCTATGACATATTTCACATGCTTTTTCCTTGATAACGAAAAAGACATTATCGTAAGCCTGTACAAAGATTTGGACAGGCTTATGTTTGTGCTCTCAACACCAAATCACGGCACCGGAAACCTCATAAGGAATCTGGCTTCCACCTGCGGACTTCCGCTTACGAAGAACAAGGACGGGATGCTGGAGATAAGGGGTGAAGTTCCCTGCTATGTGGATGCCGATAATAAGGAGTGCTATATCTTCAGCCTTGGTGATATCGAGGTGGCGAATATTTATCTTGATGGGACTGTTGAGACAAAGGCTTCAATTCCTGCCATCGCCAAGACTCTGATGAGTCAGACCAAGGAGCCGGACTTTGATCTCGGGAAGACGGTCTTTAAGACGCATATCAGGAAAGAGCTTAAGTTCGCCGGAGACCTTCACACTCACATGAACGGTAATCTCTCCGGGGATATTCTGATAGCGCTGGGAATAGCGCACCAGATACGATATCCGCTTTACTATGTAAAAAAGCTTCAGCTGGGCCTTACAAATGCTCAGTGGGAGAAGGCGCTTGCGCAGAGGAAGAAGGTTGCGTGGCAATGGACTTCCTCGGATTTGAAGGGCAAGTATCTGGACAGGAAGATTGATGACAATACCTTTATCAACTTTGCGGACCTTATCCTCAACAACCTTGATAATGCGGAGATGAACATTGTTAAGATACGTGGCTCTTTGGCTGTTATCAAGGACGGGCAGGCGGTGTTTACCAATCTCGAGAAGGTATACTTGTACCGCTATGTCTTTTGCAAAGGCAAGGAGAGTGAGGACAAGATCGACCTTAGCGGGATTGATCAGATTCCCGATGAGGATGTTAAGAGGCATTTGAAACAGATGCTGCGCGACAGGGAGAATCCGGATTATTGCAGCAATACGATTTTCCAGGACAAGCTCCTTTGGATTGCAAGAAGCTACAAGAAGCAGGGTGTGTGCTATGCGGAGATCAGCGACACGACCCTGGTTAAGAAGTATGAATCGATAGAGATGCTGAGGCAGGTTCATGAGGTCATGCCCAAGATCTATCAGGAGACCGGCGTTATGATCAGGTTCCTGGCTGCCATCAGAAGAATTCCGCTCACCATCGTTAAGGATGCTGTAACTCCGGATAACTATCTGGAGCAGAACCTGGAGGTTTTGAAGGCTACGGCGCTGGATCCGTATGTGGCAGGGTGTGATTTTGTCGGCGAGGAGATAAACGACATCATTACGCTTAAGCCGGCGTTTAAGGAGATCGTGAAGATCGCCGCCAAGGATCCGAGCTTCGTTATCAGGGTCCATGCGGGCGAGAACGACAGTCAGAAGGACAACATCGCCCACAGTATCCTGTGCGTCAAGGACTGTCTGGCACCCGGGCAGCAGATGCCGAGGATGAGGCTGGGACATGGTCTTTATACCTATAGTCCAAGATCCAAAAAGGGCAAGGAAGTTCTGGCGCAGCTCAAGGAAAACAAGGTTGTGCTGGAGTTCCAGATATCAAGTAATGTAAGACTCAACAACCTGAATTCACTTAAGGATCATCCCCTGAAGCAGTACTTAAAGCAGGGAATCTGGTGTGTTCAGGGAACGGATGGAGCAGCACTCTATGGAACGTCTTCCATAGATGAGGAGCTCTCCTTAAAGACCATGCTGGGACTGACGGATGCAGAGCTTGGGCTCATGAAGGCTGCTGAGAGCGCCATCATAAGGTCCAGTCAGGAAGCGTACTCTGAGAAGAAAGAAGCCTTTGGCAGACTTCTTAAGGGCAGGGACATGGAAGAAGTTCTCCTTGAGAAGATGCAGAAGGTTAAGATATCCGGGGCATTATCGGGCGGTGAAGAGAAGCTCGATGCCAACAGGGAGTTCAAGGACCGCATCAGCGATATCACCTGGGACAGATTCCCGGTTGTTGTACTTGGCGGAAGCTTTAACACGGAAAACCGCGCCACCAGGATCACCGAGGCCGGCAAGAAAGAACTGGATTCGCTGCTTAAGTTTTTAAATCCTGAGGAAGTGTGCTTTGTTATCGGGCATAAGATCTCGGGGTATGAGAAATATCTTTTGGATCACAACAAGAAGGGCTTTAGGGTTTACGCAGTCGTTCCGGCTCTTGTCACTGCGCAGGAGAGGGACAGACTATTGTCTTACCCGAATCTTCAGATCAGAGTCTCCACAGAGTCCCAGGGCATGGGAATCTACAAGAGCTTCAACTACGAGATCTTTGAGCGCCGCCCATCCATGGTTGTGGCCTTTGACGGCAACAGCGCCGCCGGAAACCTCATCCAGGAGGCTCGAAACGGCAAGGGCAAGTCTGCAATCCTCGTCTGGAGCCACTCCAAGAACCTGCGCCCCAAGGTCAGCACCCTTGGTGGCTACGTCTACACCTTCGACGAGGCAAACGGCCTCGTCTCCCGCATCAAAGACCTACAAAAAAGCGTCCCCGGATGAGTCACTGGGGACGTTTCACTTTGTCTCATTTTGAGACACTGGGGACGTTTCACTTTGACTCATTTTGAGACACTGGGGACGGTTCTCTTTGACTCCCCCAAAATAAGACGAGGCGACGATAAATGTTCGCCGCCCCGTCTTTTGCCCCTAACGAGTGTTAAGTAGTTTCTTAAGTTCCTGTGTTTCTCTCTCAACTTCTTTTTTCATGAAGTAAACATTCCTGCGATGAAGTGCCTTCGCATGAAGCTTCTCCTTCAGCATATCAATTTCGTACTGTGCTACACCCTTAAGTTCTCCCATTTTTGATACCTCCTGTCAGTGTTTGTTCAACACCCCCTCACGAGTCTCAAGATAATTTTAATCATAATATTTGTTTAAAAATGGTTTATTGTCTGAAAATTGTGTGAATTATTTCTTTTGTGAAGCCACATGTCATATTTGCTCTCGCATCAAAAATTTCAAATTTGCGGATTATACTTGTACACTTTTAAGCGTAGTTGTGATAAAGTAAGAGTGCTGAAGTGCAACTGCTTTCTATGCAGATATTCCAATGCACTAATCTCCAACAGAAAGGTGGTGGTTTTTAATGAAGTCTGATTCACATATATGCAGTAGTGATTCTGCTCCCGGTCGAAGTACCATAAAAACCACATACAAAGGAGATTACCATGGAAAAAGAAGAAGAAAAGACTCTCGTTGAAACACTTCAGGAACTTCTATCATCCAGGCAATATACGCTGCTTCGCCAGACCATCTCAGAGATGAACACAGTAGATATCGCTGCTGCCATGAGTGAGATGGCGGACGAGGATTCTCTTAAAATGTTCAGAATCCTCCCCAAGGATATGGCGGCTGATGTTTTTGCCGATCTGGAAATGGACGTACAGCAGTACATCATTCAGTCCATGTCAGACCGAGAAGCTTCCAACATAATTGAAAACCTGATGGCCGATGATGCTACAGACCTGCTGGAGGAAATGCCTGCCAGCGTTGTTAAGCGTATCCTGGCCAATGCAAGCCCTGAGACAAGGGCCGATATTAACCACCTGCTCCGCTATCCTGAGGATTCAGCCGGATCCATCATGACTGTGGAGTATGTTGACCTGCGTGAAGATATGACGGTCAGCGAGGCCATAGAGCGAATCAGGAAAAAGGGCGTTGATTCAGAGACCATCAACATCTGCTACGTTGTTACCAAGCAGAAGATTCTGGTAGGAACAGTTGCCCTTAGATACCTGCTCATCATGAAGCCTGACGACGTGATCGGTGATATCATGAACACCAACGTCATCAGCATCGGAACCATGACCGACCAGGAAGAAGCGGCCAGAATGTTCCAGAAATACGGCTTCACAGCGATGCCCGTTGTCGACAACGAATCGCGTATGGTCGGTATCATCACCATCGATGACGTAGTGGACATCCTGGAAGAAGAAGCTACCGAGGATATCGAGAAGATGGCAGCTATCGTGCCATCCGACAAGCCCTATCCCAAGGTTGGTATATTTGAAACTTACAAGAACAGAATACCGTGGCTATTGTTCCTAATGATTAGTGCCACATTCACAGGCGCCATAATCACAGGCTTTGAGGATGCGCTCTCAGCGTACGTTGTGCTCACCGCCTATATCCCGATGCTGATGGATACCGGAGGAAATGCCGGTTCCCAGGCAAGCGTTTCCATTATCCGTGGTCTTTCGCTAAAAGAGATCGAGTTCGAGGATCTCTTTAAAATCATCTGGAAGGAAATCAGAGTTGCTGTACTCTGTGGCTTAACACTGGCGATCGCAAACTTTGCCAAGCTCCTGCTTTTGGACAGAGTATCATTTCTCGTAGCTGCAGTAATCTGCCTGACACTGCTCTTTGTAGTGCTCATCGCCAAGCTCGTCGGCTGCTGCCTGCCTATGCTGGCATCCAAGATCGGCTTCGACCCGGCAGTTATGGCCAGCCCATTTATTACAACAATTGTCGATGCACTCTCTCTTCTGGTTTACTTCAACATCGCAACCAGGATGCTGCATCTTGTAGCATAGCAAAAGAAATACCTCCGGAATCTGGTTCTTATCCAGACCCGGAGGTTTTATTTTTGCAAAAATGAGTCAAAGTGAAACGTCCCCATTGACTCAAAATGAGTCAATCTGAAACGTCCCCGGTGTCTCAAAATGAGTCAAAGTGAAACGTCCCCGGTGACTCACCCTTGAATAATTGCGACTAATGGTCTAAAATGTTGTGGTTAACAGTAGTAATGAGTAGAAATGGAGTAATACAAATGATGCAATCACGTACACATAACTGTGGTGAGCTTCGCATTGAGGATGCCGGCAAGAGCGTAACACTTGTAGGCTGGCTTGAGAACATGCGTGAAGTCGGATCGGGACTTGGATTCGTAGTTCTTCGTGACTTCTATGGCACAACTCAGATTGTCCTTGATACAGAAGAAATGGTTAAGACAGCCAAGGCTATCAATAAAGAGTCAACAATTTCCGTTAAGGGTGTTGTTAGAGAGCGTAGCTCCAAGAATCCTAAGCAGGCAACCGGTGATATCGAGGTTGTTCCTGAGTCAATCGAGGTTCTTGGCAGATGCCAGCACAACGAGCTTCCTTTTGAGATCAATCACTCAAGAGAGGCTGATGAGACAGCACGTCTTAAGTACAGATACTTAGATCTCAGAAATCCTGAGGTTAAGAAGAACATTGTCCTTAGATGCAATGTTATTGCAGCTCTTCGTCAGTCAATGACAGAGCACGGATTTTTGGAGATCACAACTCCTATCCTTACAGCTTCATCACCTGAGGGAGCAAGAGACTACCTGGTTCCTGCAAGAAAGCACCCCGGTAAGTTCTATGCACTTCCACAGGCACCTCAGCAGTTCAAGCAGCTTCTTATGACAGCAGGGTTTGATCGCTACTTCCAGATCGCACCTTGCTTTAGAGATGAGGATGCGAGAGGAGACAGAAGCCCGGGAGAGTTCTATCAGCTTGATATGGAGATGGCGTTTGCATCTCAGGAGGACGTATTCTCAGTATGTGAGGATGTCCTTCCTCCAATCTTTGCTAAATACGGCACATACAACCGTGCTTCAGGATCACCTTTCATGAGGATCCCATACCTTGAGGCCATGGAGAAATACGGATCAGATAAGCCTGATCTTCGTATCGACCTTACAGTTACTGACGTAACCGAGTCCCTTAAGGACTGCGGCTTCGGACCTTTCGCAAGTAAGAGCGAGGACGGACAGGACACAGACGTAAGGATCAAGGCCGTTGTAATTTCAGACTTCAAGGAGAGCCGTAAGTTCATCGACAAGACAATCGGCGATGTTGAAGTTCAGTCAGGTAACAAGGCTTACTGGTTCAGAATGGACGAGAACGGAGAGCTTGTCGGAGGAATCTCCAAGTTTGTTGCTCCTATCAAGGACAGCGTAGTATCAGCTCTTTCACTCAAGTCTGGAGACCTCGTGGTTCTCTCAGCAGGCAAGCTCGGCGCAGCTCAGAAGACAGCCGGTGTTATCGTTAAGACCTTCGGAGCAGCAGTTCCCGGTCACATGGACAAAGAGCAGTACGCATTCTGCTGGATCGTTGACTTCCCTATGTACGAGATCGGTGAGGAGTCAGGCGAGCTCGAGTTCTGCCACAACCCATTCTCAATGCCATCCGGCGGACTTGAGACACTTCTTAAGGCAGAGAGAGGCGAGATCGATCCTCTTTCAATAACAGCAGATCAGTACGACCTTGTATGTAACGGTGTTGAGCTTTCATCAGGTGCCGTTCGTAACCATGATCCCGAGATCATGATCAAGGCCTTCGAGATGGTAAGACTTGGCGAGGACGACGTTAAGGCCAAGTTCCCTGCTATGTACAACGCCTTCACCTATGGCGCTCCGCCACACGCAGGAATCGCACCCGGTGTAGACCGTATGGTAATGCTTCTTGCAGGCGAGGATACCATCAGGGAGATCATTCCGTTCCCTATGAACAAGAATGCTCAGGACGTAATGATGGACGCTCCCGGATACGTAACAGACAAGCAGCTTGAGGAGCTTCACATCAGAACCGTAGATGTTAAGACAGAAGAATAATAAAATCAAAAAAAGAGCGGGCAGTGTATCAGCACTGTCCGCTTATTTCTATCATGTGAGAAAAATACGTCAGATCCGCCAGGTCCGTCAGCGAAAGCCTGCACGAACTCTGAGTGTGATTCATGTACAGAATATATCCCGGCCTCTTGCCATGCTTCATCTTGTATATCACAAGGACCCTTAAGTCGTTCTTCTTCATAAACGCGGCTATCTGAGGATTCTTTTCCCTGTCCAGATCAAACCCGATCACACAGATAGGCGCCTTTTCAATCTTATCATCCAGCTCTCCGCACGTCAGAATGGGGAGCTCTAATTCGTTATGGGTAAAAGAAATTTCTCCGTCATCTCCGGTATGGCTCTGCAGACTGTAATAGCTCTTTTCCCCGTCAAGATCCGCCACGCATATCTCATCTATGGTATAGCCCTTTATTATCTGCTCAAAGGCGCATTCGCAAGGCAGATTCCCCTCGGAAATGAGCTTGTCCATAAGCCCCATCATCATATTGCTCTTTTCACGATTCATCAGCATGTTCTGGGAAATTGTCATTACCTTCCCGTCGTAGAGCACCTTACCATGTATGAGCGGCGAGTAAAAGATATATCGGTTACGGCCCTTGGTCTTGGCGATGTACAGCATTTTGTCCGCTAGCATGAACATGCTCTCATAGTCCATGGCATCTGTCGGGAAAAGAGCTCCTCCCATGGATACGGTTACGCAGACATTGTTTCCGATGTTCTGATATTTTTCTTCAACGGTCTTGCGGATGGTCATGAGGGTGTTTCTAAGGTCCTGCTCGGTGCTGATTTTTTCAAGGACCAGCATGAACTCGTCGCCGCCAATCCTTCCGACAACGCCGTTATCTCCAACGATCTCTTTTGCAATATGAGCTACCTCGGTGATGATCTCATCGCCCCTCATGTGGCCGAAAGTATCGTTCACCGACTTGAAGTTATCTATGTCCATCAGGAAGAAATAAAAAGGCTTATGGCTCTTGTCTTCCATCAGATCCTTGGCATACTCGGTGATGGTGTTCTTGTTGTAGAGCCCTGTCATCTTGTCGTAGTAGCTGTCAGTGCTTCCGGTCTTCATTGACTGGATATCGCTCAGCTCCACCTGTATCGGCTCCTCAGGATTTTCCGGCTTTTCGATGTTGGCCGCAAACCAGTCAAGGTTGTTGTTGCCGGCCCTTACGCGAAAGCAGGTGAGATTTGTCGATCCGTACCCTATGGCAAACATGCAGTTCTGGAGCTGCATGATGTCAGGCGGCGGAATGATCTGGCTTAAATTATGTAATTCTTTCATGCCGAGATAGCTTAAAAATGCATTGTCATTTTTAACGATATTAAGCTCATTATCTACGCAGATGAGATATCTTTTAAACCGTCGCATACTACCTCCATACTAGAATCGTGTCTATTTTGAATTTAACAGAAAATAAGTCTTGTTAGCAACAGATAATGCTTTCAAATTGGCGAAATTTTGATAAAAGTTTTATAAATAGCCTTTTAAATTGTCGCACTTTTATTGTGAAAGCCCTAAAAATGCAGTAAAATAGACTATGGGTCTTTATTTTTCAGAAAGGAGCACAGAAAGCCTGATGGAAGTAAGAAATGTTTCAAAGCTTATTGGACAGTTCGCCATGGTTGGCCAGCTTGGCTTATCACTTCTGATGCCGCTTCTGATGTGTCTTTTCGCATGTTATCTGCTTGTATCCAAGTTATCTCTTCCGGTCTGGATATATATCCCCGGTTTCATATTGGGACTTGGGGCTTCTATGACAACCGCCTACAAGGTTTATCTGTCAGTTGTTCAAAAAGAAGAGAAAAAGAAAATAAAGAGAAACCCAAATGAGGTTTATTTCAGTAAGCATATATAAAACTATTTTTGGGGAGAATATATAGGTATGAAATTACAGCCGGCTGTTAAGACTGAAACGGGGAGAATTGCCATCGCGACAGGGGTAGGCGTACTTGTCATGTACGCAGTGTTTTTTTGTTTGCACATGGTCGTTCCTAATTGGGCGCCATTTGATATAAAAGTCATCCTGGGAGGAATCGGCGGATTTATAGTAGCTGTCGTAAATTTCCTGTGGATGGGTATCACTGTGCAAAAAGTTGCATCCATGGATGATGAAAAGGCGGCGAGATCTACAATGGGCGTAAGCTACAGATATCGTCTGCTGCTTCAGATCTTGTGGATAATACTGGCGATCGTTGTCCCGGTATTTAATCCTGTATCGGGCATAGTTCCGCTACTTATTCCTGCATTATTTATAAAACTACGCGGTATCATTTCTGCGGGGAAAGGAGGTTGAAGGCGAAAGCATGAGTCAAAGCTTCGAAGTTGATTATGCGAAGATATACTGGACTATCAAGACCGGTATTCCGATCCTTGGAGATTTAAAGATCACCGAGACCCTCATAGTGAGCTGGATCGTAATGATCATAATCACCGGGCTGTGTATCTTCCTGACAAGAGACCTTAAGGTCGAGAACATTTCGAAAAGGCAGGCTTTTGCAGAAATGCTGGTAGAGATGGGCAACAATTTTGTCCGCAATAATACCGGAGGAAACAAGTTTGATAAACTGATACCCTTTGTATCAGCTCTTTTTGCCACTAGTGTGGTTTCAAACCTGATAAGTCTTGTGGGACTTAGAAGTCCTACAGCAGATCTGTCAACAGAAGCTGCCTGGGCGATAGTCGTGTTCATCATGATTACGTCTACAAAGATTAAGACCAACGGATTTGGCGGATATTTGAAAGGATTCACGACTCCAATTGCAGTTATGACACCATTCAATATTCTGTCTGAGTTGGCAACACCGGTTAGTATGGCGTGCCGTCATTTTGGTAATATCCTGTCGGGTGTTGTTATTGACGGACTGATCTACTGGGCTCTGGGCCTTGCATCAGCAGCGCTTTTCGGACTTATACCCGGTGCCGTTGGAAAATTCCTTTCCAACATTCCTATTCTCGGAATTGGTCTTCCGGCTGTGACCGGAGTGTATTTTGACTGGTTCTCAGGATGCATGCAGGCGTTCATTTTCTGTATGCTGACCGTCATGTACATCGCCAATGCGGCTGAGGAAGGATAACAACTTAATACGTACGTAACACTAAAAAACAATAAATGCTTTAGGAGGCAAAAGAATTATGGGTGATTTTCAGATGCTGGCAAAAGGTATTGCACTTGCAGGTTGTGGAATAGGTGCAGGATGTGCACTTATCGCAGGTATTGGACCTGGTATTGGTGAAGGAACTGCTGTTTCAAAGGCTCTCGAAGCTATCGGACGTCAGCCTGAGTGTAAGGGCGATGTAACAGGAACAATGCTTCTTGGATGTGCCGTTGCTGAGACAACCGGTATCTACGGTTTCGTTACCGGACTTCTTCTTATCTTCGTTGCACCTGGTATGTTTATGAATTACCTTCAGTAATAAAAAGGAGATAAAATATGCAGACACAAGATCTAGTAACCCTTGTGCCTTGGACCTTTATCATTCAGATCATTAACCTTTTTATTCAGGTCTTTCTGATCAAGAAGTTTCTTTTTAAGCCAATCAATGACATTTTGGAAAAGAGAAGAAACCTTGCTGATAAAGAGATCAAGGAAGCCAGAGAGGCTAAGACTGAAGCCGATTCCTTGAAAGAACAGTATGAGAGCAGTCTCACAAATGCTCATGCCGAAGCTGCACAGATCGTATCCGATGCTCAGAAGGAAGCCCAGAGTAAGGCTGACACACTGGTAAGGGATGCACAGGAAGAGGCAGCAGGCATTAAAGCCAGAGCGGCTGCTGATATTGAACAGGAAAAGAAAAAGGCTATCAACGAGGCCAAGGACGAGATCAGCTCCCTTGCAATGGACATTGCAGGTAAGGTTGTTGAGAAAGAGATCAACGAAGCTGATCACAAAAAACTTATTGAGGACTTTATTAACAAAGTCGGAGCATAAGATTTTTTCGAAGAAAAGAGGTAAGGAAAATGAGCAAAGCTGGAGATCTTTATGGGCAGAGCCTGTATGATCTGGCAGCGGAAGAGAACCTTACGGATGATATACTGGGCGAAATGGTGAGTGTTAGGGAGATCTTTAAAGAGAATCCCGATTACATAACACTCCTGTCGGAGCCTTCAGTCCCAAAGAAGGAAAGGCTGCAACTCGTAGACGAGTCGCTGGGAAGCAGCTTAAATACTTACCATCTGAACTTTATCAAGATACTCATAGAAAAAGGACTGCTTCGTGAGTACTCAGCTTGTTATAAGAGATTCAGAAAATCTTATAATGAGGCCCACGGCATAGCAGATGCACTGGTAACAACAGCAGTTGCTTTATCGGATGCACAGCTGTCGCAGTTAAAAGAGAAACTTGAAGGGATCAGCGGTAAGAAAGTCCTTTTGGAACAGAAAGTGGATACCGGCATCCTGGGTGGTGTCAGAGTAGACCTGGAGGGACAGCTCTTTGACGGATCAGTCAAGGGCAGGTTATCCGAGCTTCGCAAAAGAGTTGATGACATCGTCATCTAATTACATGAACTAATACATCGGAGGATGATATGGAGTTAAAACCAGAAAAAATATCCGAGGTCATTCGAAGCCAGATAAAGAATTATCAGAACGCAATCATTCAGAACGAGACGGGTACAGTTCTCACAGTCGGTGACGGTATCGCACGTGTCAGCGGTCTTTTGAACTGTATGTCCGGTGAGCTTCTTGAGTTTGAGAACGGAACATTCGGAATGGCTCAGAACCTCGAGGAAACAGTAGTTTCAGCGGTTTTGTTCGGCGAGGATGTTGGAATCAGCGAAGGACAGACCGTTAAGCGTACAGGAAGAGTCGTATCTGTTCCTGTAGGCGAGCAGATGATCGGACGTGTAGTAAATGCTATTGGACAGCCAATCGATGGCCAGGGTCCGATCGAATCAACAGAGTACAGGCCGGTTGAGTCACCTGCACCCGGTATTATCGCAAGACAGCCCGTTAAGGAGCCGCTTCAGACAGGTATCAAGGCTATCGATTCCATGATCCCTATCGGAAGAGGACAGCGTGAGCTGATCATCGGCGATAGACAGACAGGTAAGACAACAATCGCCATCGATACAATTCTTAACCAGAAGGGAAAAGACGTTATCTGTATCTATGTAGCTATAGGACAGAAGCGTTCAACCGTTACAGCACTGGTTGAAGATCTTAAGAAGGGCGGCGCTATGGACTACACCATCGTTGTAGCAGCTACAGCGTCAGAGCCAAGCCCGCTGCAGTACATTTCACCATACACAGGCTGTGCTATGGGTGAGTACTTTATGAATCAGGGTAAGCATGTGCTTTGCATCTATGATGACCTTTCAAAGCACGCGGTTGCATACCGTGCACTTTCCCTGCTTATCAGAAGACCACCGGGACGTGAAGCTTATCCCGGAGACGTATTCTACCTGCATTCAAGACTCCTTGAGAGAGCTGCTAAGCTTTCTGATGAGAACGGAGGCGGATCACTTACAGCCCTTCCTATCATCGAGACACAGGCAGGCGACGTTTCGGCATACATTCCTACAAACGTTATCTCCATCACTGATGGTCAGATATTCCTTGAGACAGAGCTCTTCCACTCAGGCATCATGCCGGCGGTTAACCCCGGTATCTCAGTATCCCGAGTTGGTGGTAACGCTCAGATCAAGGCCATGAAGAAGGTTGCCGGAACTTTGAAACTTGTTTATTCACAGTACCGTGAGCTGGCAAGCTTTGCACAGTTCGGATCCGACCTTGATGAGGATACCAAGAACCGTCTGGCTCAGGGTGAAAGAATCGTGGAAGTTCTTAAGCAGGATAAGAACAAACCGGTTCCTGTAGAGAAACAGGTTGCTATCCTCTACGCGGTTGTCAACAACATCCTGATGAAGGTTGATGTTGCAGACGTTGCAGAGTATGAGGCAGGACTTTATGATTTCCTCGATGCAGATCCTTCCGGAATCGCAGCAATGCGTGACATCCGTGAAACCGGTAAGCTCGAGGCTGAAACTGAGAACAAGTTAAAAGAGGCACTGGACGCTTATACAGACAAGTTCATTAAGCAGAAAGGCTGATAAGAGGAGGATAAGATAATGGCTGGATCAATGAAAGCTGTTAAACTCCGAATCAAGAGCGTTCAGAGCACGATGCAGATCACGAAGGCCATGCAGCTGGTTGCTGCATCCAAACTTCGTAAGGCAAAAGAGAGAGCTGATGCATCTAAGCCCTATCTTGAGACCATGCTTGGAACTCTTACAGATATAGCCAATTCAAATACGGATTTCCAGTCGCCTTTTACAAAGGCTGCGGAGAACGAAAAGTGGCTGTACGTTGTAATCGCCGGAGACAGAGGTCTTGCAGGCGGATACAACTCAAACCTGTTTAAGTTCATGGAGCAGGAGACCAAGGGGAGAGATAATGTAACAGTTCTTCCCATCGGAAAAAAATCCGTAGAATACTTTAAGCACAGAAACGTACCTCTTTTCACAGAAGAGTACGCAGAGGTTGCCAAGGTAAACATCTCGGATTGTTTCCAGGTTGCCAAGCTGATCTGTGAAGCGTATAAGTCAGGAGAGTTCGGACATATATTCCTGTGCTACACGAATTTTATTTCCATGCTCTCACAGGTGCCCACAGCAGCATCACTTCTTCCTCTCTCGGACCTTAGATCCGAAGATCTGAAGTCTGATGGAAAAGCAAGGGATCTGATCTTGTACGAGCCGGACTCAGAGACAGTGTTCAATGCTATTGTTCCGGAATATCTGGCGGGAATTCTTTATTCCAGTATCAACATTTCTTATGCCAGTGAGCTTGCGGCCAGAAGAACCGCGATGGAAGCTGCAACAGACAATGCAGAAGAGATGATCGATACCTTGAGTCTGTACTATAACAGAGCGCGTCAGGCAAGCATTACGCAGGAAATTACAGAAATAGTAGCTGGTGCGGAAAGCTGATCATGCTACTAATAAATTAAGGAGTCAAACACAATGAGTGAAAATCATATTGGAAAGGTAATACAGGTTACAGGCCCTGTACTTGACATCCGCTTTAAAGAGGGTGAGCTTCCGGATCTTCACAATGCTATTGAGATTATGGTTGGGGACAGAAGACTTATCGCTGAGGTTGCTCAGCAGGTCGGTGACGACGTAGTTCGCTGCGTTGCCATGAGTTCCACAGACGGTCTTGTTCGTGGCGTTGATGCAAAAGACACAGGAGGCCCAATCACTGTACCGGTTGGTGACAAGTGCCTGGGTAGAATCTTCAATCTTCTCGGAGAGCCTGTAGATAACGAGCCTGCTCCGGAGGATGTAGAGAGATGGCCAATCCATCGTCCTGCTCCTTCTTATGAGGATCAGGTTCCGGCTACAGAGATCTTCGAGACAGGTATTAAGGTCGTAGACCTTATCTGCCCTTACGCTAAGGGTGGAAAGATCGGTCTGTTCGGCGGTGCCGGAGTTGGTAAGACCGTTCTTATCATGGAGCTTATCAATAACGTTGCTAAGGCACACGGTGGTATTTCAGTATTCACCGGTGTTGGAGAGCGTACCCGTGAAGGTAACGATCTTTACGGAGAAATGAAGGAAAGTGGAGTTATCGATAAGACCGCACTGGTTTACGGTCAGATGAACGAGCCACCGGGAGCCAGAATGAGAGTTGGTCTTTCCGGACTTACAATGGCTGAATACTTCCGTGATGTAAAGAATCAGGACGTGCTTCTTTTCATCGATAACATCTTCCGTTTCACACAGGCCGGATCTGAGGTTTCCGCCCTCCTTGGACGTATGCCTTCAGCCGTAGGTTATCAGCCTACACTGGCTACTGAGATGGGTGCTCTTCAGGAGCGTATCACATCAACCAAGAAGGGTTCAATTACATCCGTTCAGGCCGTATACGTACCTGCGGACGACCTTACTGACCCTGCTCCTGCTACAACTTTCACTCACCTGGATGCTACAACGGTTCTTTCCAGAGATATCGCTTCAAAGGGTATTTATCCGGCGGTTGATCCTCTAGATTCAACAAGCCGTATCCTTTCACCTGATATCGTAGGAAAAGAGCATTATGAAGTAGCAAAGGGAGTACAGCAGGTGCTTCAGAGATATCGTGAACTTCAGGATATCATTGCTATCATGGGTATGGACGAGCTGTCAGAGGAAGATAAGCTTACCGTTTACAGAGCACGTAAGGTTCAGAACTTCCTGTCACAGAGCTTCTCAGTTGCTGAGCAGTTCACAGGACTTCCCGGAAAGTACGTTCCTCTTAAGGAGACTATCCGTGGATTCAAGATGATCCTTGACGGTGAGTGTGATGATCTTCCGGAGTCAGCATTCCTTCTTGTTGGAACCATTGACGAAGTCTTCGAAAAGGCTAAAAAGTAAAAGGAGCGACTTATGTCTAGTTATCATTTACAGGTTGTCTCCATGGATGGCCTGGATTTCGATGGAGAAGTTCAGAAGCTGCTTCTGCGTACAATAGACGGTGATGTTGAGATCCTTGCTCGCCACACTGACTACTGTACCGCTATTGGAATGGGCACAGCGAGAGTGACCATGGAAGACGGCACAGAGAGAAAAGCAGCCTGTATCGGTGGAATGCTTTCAGTCTTAAAGGGTGAAGTCAAAGTCTTCCCTACCACCTGGGAGTGGAGTGAAGATATTGATATTGAGCGTGCTAAGGCTGCTAAAGCAAAAGCTGAAGAGAGACTTTCAGACCAGCTCCTGGACAAGGAAGCCAGAGTAAGAGCTGAGGCTAAGCTCTACAGAGCGCTCGTACGACTTGGTTCCACCGGTCATCAGGATCGCGAAAAATAAGAATTGTATTAAGAGTTTTAAACATAAAGAAAACGCCCCCGGCATTACGCCGGGGGCATTTCCAATTAATTGTGTAAGGGTTATATATAATTACTCCTTTACGCCGCCGATTGTAAGACCTGCAACAAAGTATCTCTGCAGGAACGGGTAGAGCATAACTATAGGAGCCATTGTAATGATGGTAGCTGCAGCTCTTACGGAAACAGGAGTGATGTTAACCTGTGTTCCTGTAGTAGCAGCACCTGCGTTACCCTTAAGGGAGGTAACGGCTGAAAGCATCTTCATCAGCTCGTACTGGAGTGTTGTGTACTGATCTGCCATACGGTTGTAAAGCATTGTATCGAACCAGGAGTTCCACTGACCTACAGCAACGAAAAGAGCAATTGTTGCGTAGATAGGTTTACACAAAGGAGATACAACCGATAAGAAGATCTTCATGTAACCGGCACCGTCGATCTGTGCTGCTTCCTGAAGTGAATCCGGAAGACCTTCCATGTAGGTTCTCATAACCAGCATGTTGAAACCGCTTATCATTCCCGGGATTACATATACCCAGAAGGAATTGGTGAGATGAAGGTTTCTGTACAAAAGCATTACAGGGATCATACCACCGTTAACATACATTGTGATAACCCAGAAGAGTGAAAGCTGTGATCTGAACACGAAGTTCTTCTGGCTTACAATGAATGCAAGAAGCGCATTGGCTGCAACTGCGAAAATTGTTCCGAGAACGGTTCTTAAAACTGAAATAACAGCGCCGCGTCCGATATTACGAAGGGCAAGTACTGCGGAATAGTTCTGTGTAGTAAAGATTCTTGGCCAGAGATGTACACCGCCTCTCATGGCGTCGACACCGTCGTTAAACGAAATGGCCAGTGTGTTAAGTACCGGGTAAATGGTTACTATACAGAAGATCAGCATGAATAGATAAAGGAAAATGTAGAAAACTACATCCCATGCACTTAATTTATGAAGTCCACCTGACTTAATCTCATTCTTTTCCATACAGCACCTCCCTTAGAATAACCTTTCTTCGCCGGTCTTCTTAGCGATCTGATTTGCAAGTACTATGATCACTATGGATACTACACTCTTAAAGATACCGGCTGCAGTACCGAGGGAATAGTCATTCTGGCTGATACCCCAGGTCAGAACGTAGATATCGATGGTATCTGATACGCTCTTTACAAGTCCGTTTCCTAAGAGATACTGTACTTCGAAACCTGCATTAAGCAGATTTCCCATGTTCATAATAAGCAGGATAATAATCGTAGGCTTGATTCCGGGCAATGTAACGTTCTTGATCTTGCCCCATCTACCTGCACCATCGATGGAAGCTGCCTCATACAGGCAGGGATCAATGGATGTGATAGCTGAAAGATATATGATCGCGTTCCATCCTGTTTCCTTCCAAACATGTGCGAAGGTTACGATAGGCCAGAACAGAGCCGGTATCGAGAAGAACGGAACGGTGTCTTTTACTAAACCAAATTTAACTAAAAGCTCGTTTATGATACCTGTTGATGAAAGGGCATCATTCAAAATACCTGTAACAATGATCCATGAAAGGAAGTGTGGAAGGTAGGAGATTGTCTGTACTACCTTCTTGGCTCTCAGCAGTCTGAACTCATTTAAGAGGATCGCAAAGACGATAGCTGTGAGAGTAGTGAAGATAAGATTCAATGTTCCCATGCAGAAAGTGTTTCTGATAACCTTAAGGAAGGTTACATCCGAGAACAGGAATCTGAATTTTTCAAGTCCAACCCACTTTGAGTGGAAGAGGCCTGTCTTGTTTTTATAGTTTTCAAAAGCCATCAACCAGCCGGCCAGGGGCAGATAACAGAAGATAAATCCGTAGATTACAAATACTGCAGACCATGCTATAAGAACCTTTTGCTTGGCGAGTTCTTTTCTTGTGATGACCGTTTTCTTTTTATTTGCGGCGGTTTTACTCATCCCTTTTGGTACCTTTCGTTTAATAATTCTGTATAAAAAGGCAGCCATATACTTATTAAGCTGCATATGGCTGCCTTATCATCTAGAACAAGAATTAAAGCATTAGTTGCCTGAATTTGCTGCTACTCTTCTGTCGAGCTCTTCCTGCATCTGGCTAAGGAAGTCCTGAGGATTGCATCCTTCATAAGCTTTCATGTAGTTGTTCCACTCGCTCTCGAAGTCTGAAGCCATAACTACCTTAGGAAGCCACTCGTGCTTAACTTCACCCATCTTTGTCCAAGCTACACCACCCTGTGTTGATGTATCAAGGTTGTTTGAGTATGACCACATAGGGAACCAAGGATGTGTTGCGTTTACATCTTCTACAACTGATCCGATGAGATCAGGATAGTTCTTAGCACCGTAAGCGTCGAAGCACTTCTTAAGAGGTTCAGCTAACTTATCATAGAACTCTGAAGGCTGCTCTTCAGGAAGGTTAGCGTTCTTTCCATCGTCGCTTGTTCCGCCGTACTGAGGAAGGTAGCTGTATGTGCACATATGATCTGCTTTGTACTTAGGATCTGCTACCTTCGCTCTGATTTCAGGAGTTCTGTAGAAGAGTCCGTTATCGTCTACGAGGTAGTCAACACCTTCAACACCCCAGAAACGAAGGTTCATGATATCCTGGTCAAGCATCTTGTCAAGGAATGAGAATGCAAGGTCAGGGTCTGCGCAGCTTGTTGTAACTGCGATACCTGAAGCTGTGTTAAGTGTGTCGCCGTATGTATGCCAACGGTTGTCCATTCCCTCGTCAATTGTAAGTCCAAGAGGAACGTAGTTGCAGCCCTGAACATCAAGACCTGCTGTAAGGAGTGCGTCGTTGATCTGCTGGAAATCCCAGTACTGATCGCACATACCAAGTACGTTACCGTTTGAAAGCTTCTGGATATAGTCGTCGTACTTCTGTGTTCCGAAGTCCTTATCAACGATACCCTTCTTATACTCTTCGTTCAGCTTAGCGAAGTATCTCTTAGCTGTAGGAGTTGTATTGTAGTCAACGATTGTAGGATCCTTGCCCTCGAAATCAACGATTACAGAACCGTCGTTTGGATATCCATCAAGGAACTGAGGAGCGTTCTCAATACAGAAGTATCTCCAGTCATCGCAAAGGCATGTGTAAGGGATGATATCCATCTCGTTGCCGTTAGCGTCTTTGGTCTTAGGATTAGCTGCTGCATATCTCTCAAGAAGATCGAAGTACTGATCAAGTGTCTTGATCTCCGGGTAGTTATCCCACTCAAGAACTCTTGCCTGAATCCAGAATGCTTCGTCGTTGTGAGCTGTTCCTGTAGGAGCGCCCTTTGTGTTCTGGAATACGTTGCACCAGTAGATGTGTCCGTCATCCTGTCTGAACTGATCCCACTCTGTAGGAGTGTAGTAGTTTGTAAGGTTAGGATACTTGCCACTCTCAAGGTACTCATCCCAAGGAATAAGAACACCTTCGTTGTAAAGATCTGTAGATCCGTCACCACCATCGATAAGGTCAGGATATGTTCCTGATGCGATGATTGATCCGATTGCCTCTGAAACTGTCTGACCTGTCAGCCATGTCTCTTTAAGACGAACACCGGTCTTCTCTGCGATCATGTCCTGGATCTCGTTGTTACCGCTGTTGATCTCTGTTCCGGGCATTCCTGCGAAGAATGTGAAGTCAACGATCTCGTCAGGTGCATAAGTCTTTTCTTCTGCAGCTGCTGTTGTGTCTGCTGCTGTGTCTGTAGTAGCAGGTGCTGCTGTCTCTGTGCCCCCATTTGATGTCTGTGCGCTGTCGCCTGTGCTCTGAGCTGCTTCACCACAACCTACAAGAGCAGTTGCCATGAGCATTGTGCTCATTGACAGAGCAACAACTTTTTTCATTGCTTTGTTTTTCATAATTACCCCTTTCTCCCTTTTACTTTTTTTATTTGGTCCAAAAAAAGTATGATTATGTGACACTTTTCATGGATTATTATAGAACTCAGAAAATTTTGATAGAATGGAATTCTTTTACTTCAATAAGCACTTTTTTTACTTCTTTAACAGAAAATTTACTTTTTGTTTCTTTTTATTGTGCAAAATGGACATGTTTATTTGGTATAATTAATAATTTGTGCCAAATTTCTTGTCATATTGCCATATAAAGTCTGAATGACTGTCCTAATGTTAATAGTAATGTATAACATCAGGACCACCCCATTCCAATCAAATATTGGCAAGGTCTTGCCAATGAATGCTCAGTGAAGGAACTCAACAGACTTAAGAGAACAGCTCCCGCTTCCTTTATATATAAGGTAAAGCGGATTTTCTCCGGAAACCGCATCAAACCTGCATTCGTGGGCTGTCCAGATGTTTGATCCGATTGCTGTTAAAAGAGCCAAAGTCTCTTTTGAAAGATCGGTCTTAATTTCAAAGTGGCCATCAAAGTATGCCCTTGTCTTAATGCGAAGTCCCTTAACATCATTAAAATCAAAGTACTTAAATCCAATGGTCGTTCCGTCTGTGATTCCCTTGATGTAGCCGTCGTTCTGGTCGCCATCGCCACCCTCCTGGACAACCCTTGGAGCGCTGTCCTCAACATACATCTTCTTCTCGGGAGTGAAGATGTTGCAGGCAATGTAAGCAGGGTATTCACCGATGTCCTTAAGAGGAGCGCCGTTAAGCCCGCAGGAAGTGATCTCTACCTGAGGGATCCTGCCGTCTTCTGTAAACTCGATCCTCTCTGCGCAGCCCTGTCTTGAGAACCAGGTGCCATGGGTATGTCTGTGGTAAAAGATATACCAGCTGCCTTCAATTTCCACGATGCTGCCGTGGTTGTTGGCGCCGTAACCGGATGGATCCTCGGCATTTTTGTAGGTATCTATATGGAGGTCGCAGTTACTTACGATAACGCCGCCGTAGGTAAATGGGCCTTCCGGTTTATCAGATGTTGCATAGCACAGCTCGTGCATAACTTCCGATGAGTAAATGAAGTAGTAGGTATTACCGCGTTTTCTGATGGATGGAGCTTCGAAGAAAGCGTGTCCTTCGAAATCAGTTCCCTGGCTGTACTTGGCACCGGGCACGATTATCTCCGGAGCCTTGACTACTGTCAGCATGTCTTTTCCAAGGACTGTGTACATTGCACCGTGCCTTGACTTGTCGCCATGTCCGCAGAAGCCTGTGTAGAGGTAAGTGATATTTCCCTCTGTCATTACACCGGGGTCAAACTGTGGCTCGTCGCCGGCTTTTTTGCCAAGCTTTGTTCCGTCTTCGTAGTGAACATATCCGTAGAATTCAAAAGGTCCTGCAGGAGTATCGGCTACTGCTACCGACACGACATTTTCTTTGTCGAGGACGTAGTAGAGATAGTATCTGCCATCCGGTCCGACTGTGATATCAGGTGCATAGAGGCACTGATGTCCGTCAGGGTTTAAAGGATCTGAAGTCTTGGGATAGATAACACCCTCATAGTGCCAGTTGCCGAGGTCATTAACAGGCGCTGACCAGCACACATAATCTCCGAGGCAGAAGGTCTCTCCTCCCACAAGATCGTGTGAACCGTAGACATAAACCCTGTCTCCGAATACGTAAGGTTCGCCGTCCGGGATGTATTCCCAGGATGGAAGATAGGGGTTGACTGCCTGCTTCTTGCTGCCCTGTCTTATGCCGCCCTCCTGCCTTGGTGATGCTCCGCGGCCAAGAAACTCCATTTCGTTTCTGGCTGCATCTGCAAAAGGCTCCCACTTCGGAAGAGGAGTTCTGTCCTTGCCACATCCGTTGGGATCACCTGTCTTGATAAAGTTTGCAAAGTAGTCGCACATCTGACAGGCCAGCTCAAAGTGCCTTCCTGCGTAGGGCCTGTGACACATGTGAAGTGTATCGAAGAAGAACCACAGATCTACCGAGTGGAAAGTGCCGGGATAAGAATCTCCCGCATGACCGTCTCCCGGAATGTCGGGATCAAATCTGTAGTAGTAAAGCTTCTGATCAGGACGATTTTCGTTTGCTTTTAAGAACACCTGCTTAACAGAGCGCTCAACCATGTTTACGCCGGCTTCTGAAAACTCATCCGTGGTGTTTCCTGAAATGATGGGAACATTAAGGCTCTTGCCGTTTGCAATATTTTCTGTGGGATCATCCTTGCAAAAGAGTCCGTCGATGATCGGGAACATTCTTCTGTGAGTTTCTGCAAATTTGTTGTAGCCATCAAGAAGCTCCCTTGAAGAAAGAGCTCGTGCTTCTTCCAGATCTTTTACACCAAGGCTCTCAAAGAATTCTTTTCCGAGGTCCTCTGCCTGCTTAAGGTTTAATGGATGGAAGATGTCTGCATCTGAATTATCGAGTCTTATGATTCCGCTAAAGATCGCTGCAGCCTTGATGATGTCTTTGTTGTCTTCGCAGCTGAGCTGATGCTGAACGCTGGCTCCGCCTGCTGACTGGCCTCCGATAGTGATCCTATCCGGGTCTCCGCCGAAGGAGGCGATATTTCTTTTAACCCAGTCAAGGCCTGCCTTCTGGTCGAGAAGACCGAAGTTGGAAGGAGAAGCAGGTGACTCGCCTGTTATCTCGGGATGAGCCATAAAGCCAAAGCATCCAAGACGGTAGGCAATGCTAACGACAATGACACCTCTCTCAGCAAGAGGTTCTCCGTTAAATTCCATCTCTGCCGTGTAGCCCCACTGGAAGCCTCCGCCGTAGATCCATACAAGGACGGGGAGTTTTACATCGGCTTTTTTGGCAGGTGTCCAAATGTTGAGGTAGAGGCAGTCCTCGCTGTTTCTGATTTCGGGATCAACGTGCCACTCGCGGTTATAAACGAGCTCGCCGATGCCCGGTGTATCCTGCATTGAGATGGGACCAAACTCAAAGGCGTCCAGTGTCCCCTCCCAGTTCTGCACCGGTTGTGGCGCTCTCCATCTGTTTTTTCCTATAGGTGGTGCTGCAAAAGGGATGCCCTTAAAGACCGTGATACGAGGGTCATTTCCGGGAAGTCCCCTGACTTTTCCGTTTTCTGTTACTGTTTCTCTAAGCATGATTTTTCCCCTTATTCTCATGAATTATATAGTTCATTAATTTTAATTTATTCTCGACGGCCACCATCTTCCAATCAAATAATGGCAATAAATTAGCAATTTATGAAAAGAAACGGAAATAAATCTTGGTGTATATTTTTCTATAACATGAACCTAAATTTGGAGGATTACCAAAATGAGTGATATCAAGATCCTAAGCAGCTACAAGGCGCTTTCAGACCACAACCCTGTAATGGTGCAGAGATTCGGAGCTGACCCCTATGCACTTGAGTACAAGGGAAGAGTATATATTTACATGACACTGGATTATCCGGAGGTCAATGACATCGGGGAAATCCAGGAGAATACCTATAGTAAGATCGACAAGATCAGCGTCATTTCATCTGACGACCTTGTTAACTGGACGGACCACGGAACGGTCTATGCAGCAGGTGCAAACGGCCAGGCGAAATGGGGCGGAAATTCCTGGGCGCCGGCAGCAGCATGGAAGACAATAGATGGGAAGGACAAGTTCTTTTTGTACTTTGCTAACAGCGGAAACGGAATCGCAGTCCTTACGGCAGACAGCCCTGTAGGACCGTTTACCGATCCTCTTGGACATGCGCTTATATCAAGAGAAACACCCACCTGTGCCGAGGTAACATGGCTCTTTGACCCTGCAGTTCTCATGGATGATGACGGCGAGAGCTACATATATTTCGGGGGCGGAGTTCCGTCTGATGACAAAGCTTCTGATCCCGGAACAGCAAGGGTTGTCAAGCTTGGAAAAGACATGATCTCTATCGTGGGAGATCCGAAGCCCATAGAAAATGTATCCTATCTCTTTGAGGATTCCGGCATAAATAAGATTGATGGAAAGTACTATTATTCCTACTGCTCAAACTTCTCCATGACACCTGAAGCCGAGAAGGAAAAAGGCTTTGAGCAGGGCGAGATAGTAACCATGGTTTCCGATGATCCCATGGGACCTTTTGAGATGGCAAATCCTGTTCTTAAGAATCCTGAGCATTTCTTTGGACTTGGCGGAAATAACCACCACTGTATGTTTAAGTTTGAGGGCGAGTATTACATCACCTACCACTCAAGGATATTAGAGGAGAGCATGGGCATTCTTAAGGGCTATCGCAGCACCAGCATTGACAAGCTTGTGATCGATGAGAAGGGGCAGCCTTCTGCCAGCGTTGCTACAAGAGAGGGTGTTAGGCAGCTTAAGTGCGTCGATCCTTACGTGGAGACAAAAGCAGTTACCATGTCAAATTCAGCAGGTGTTGCCACAAGGCAGTACGGAGAAGAGGCAGTTAAATACGGCTCCGGCGACATGATCCTGACTGCAATCAAGAGCGGAAGCTGGGTGCAGATAAGTGGTGTGGACTTTGGCGCAGATCCTGCAAGGCTTGTGGAAGTTATGGTGAAAAGAGCTGACGGAAGAAGGTCAGATAAGATAAGAGGCAAGATCCTTGTATGCCTAGACTCACCTGAGTCAAAGCCCATAGAGGAGATTGAAGTTGGCATGGAGCCTGTAAAGGGAGTGGACGCCGGAGAAGAGCTCATTAAGATTTCAAACAGGCTCGATACTCAGGCTGTAGGAATTCATGATCTGTACTTTGTCTTTGAGGGTGAAGGCTTTGAGTTCTATTCCTGGAAATTTGTAGAGTGATCTTGCGCGGCGAAAACTGTTTTGTAAGATATGGGGGAAATTATGGCAGAGATAGCAAACAAGGGGCCTGTGGCACCCAAGGATCCAACTAAGAAGCGTCCTTTTTTCTATATTATGAAGGACAAGGAAATATTCGGAGCTCCGCAGCCGGATGGAAGCTTTGCTCACTTTTTGTACATGGATATGGGAAGACTTACCGATGCTGCCAAGCTCACGGGTAATGTCACAGATGAAGAGATGATAGAGAGCCTGACCACAAGAACAGGTCTTCAGAAGATGGTCCACTCCATCGGAGTCAGCGTATCCTGCGAGAAAGCTGCTGAGAAGACAAGGTTTGTGGCAGAGCTGTATCCGAATACTCCCGGCGAAGAGGTAACCGTCATTGAAGCGGAGCTTGCCATGGATGGCATGGAGACTGTAATTGAGCTTGATGGCGTCGACTGGAAGGACGGCGATAAAGAGCTGGGGCAGATGAGATTTCTTTTTGATAAAGAGGGGCTCTGCGCCACGGCAGATGTAAGGTTCTATCTTAATGACGGGTTTGAAGCTCCCGAGCAGCCCGAGGAAGTTGCAGTAGATTTCGCTTCTGAAGGCTACAAAAAGATGATCGGCAATAGCCTTATGCAGACCGGTAATACCGAAAGGCTCAGAAAGGTCCTTGATAAGGCAGCTTCCGGAGAGGATGTAACTCTTTCATTTATCGGAGGCTCAATAACTCAGGGAGCCGGCGCTATTCCCATCAATGAGAAGTGCTACGCAAGGGTCTTTTACGAGGACTTTGTAAAAAGATATATGAAGGGCGGAGAGTGCACCTTTGTTAAGGCCGGTGTTGGAGGAACTCCTTCAGAGCTTGGAATGATCAGGTTTGAGAGAGATGTGCTCCGTGATGGGAAGTGCGAGCCTGACCTTGTTGTCATAGAGTTTGCAGTTAACGATGAGGGCGATGAAACTCAGGGCGTATGCTACGAGAGCCTTGTGAGAAAAGCTCTTTCTCTTCCCTGGAAGCCAGCGGTAGTTCTGCTATTTGCAGTTTTCTCAAACGACTGGAATCTTCAGGACAGATTATCTCCTGTTGGAAAGAATTATGATCTTCCGATGGTCAGCGTCCTTGATGCCGTAAGTCCGCAGTTTCCGCTGATGCCTAAGGATGGGCGCGTCATCTCCAAGAACCAGTACTTCTACGATGTGTATCATCCCAGTAATCTTGGACATCAGATCATGGCTGACTGCCTGACGAACCTGATGGAGGTGGTAAGTGTAGGGCCTCTTCCTGCTGATCAGGGAAAAGAGATTTCTCTTGCGGAAATTGAGCCGGTGATCGGAGCAGATTTTGAGCAGGTAGAGCTTCTTGATAAGAAAGAGATGGATGCGCTTAAAAAGAAGTACGATATCGGAGAGGTGGCCGAAGGCTCTTTTGACCAAAAAGATGAAGACCTGCAGGCTGTGGAGATGGATAAGGATATCAAGATGACTCCCGAATTTCCGCACAACTGGTGTCACGAAGGCGGAAGTGAGCCCTTTAAGATGACGCTTACCTGTAAGAGACTGCTTCTGATATTCAAGGATTCAGCTGCTGCAAGCCATGGCACGGCTGAGGTCTATGTCGATGGTAAGAAGGTCCTGGATGCGGATCCTCACGTAAACGGATGGACCCACTGCAACGCCGTGATCCTTGTAAATGAGGCGGAGAGCAGGAAACGGGAAGTCCTCATTAAGATGAAGGATGTAGACGAAGATAAGAAGTTTACCATTCTCGGATTTGGAGTCTGCTGAAATAGATATCAGAAAATGAGAAAAAACATGGCGGAAAATGTGAAGAAGCATGTCGCCATGTTTTTGTATAATTAGCCATAGAAGGACTATGGGGAAACATGGGGAAAACGAAATGGGTAAATTAGTACTTCCAAAGATCATTTCGGACGGAATGGTCATTCAGAGACGTAAAAGAATACATATTTGGGGATGGGACGAGCCTGGAAGAGGAATCGAGGTAAGGCTCGATAATCTCATGTCCACAGGAAAGGCTGACGATAGAGGAAGGTTTGATATCTACCTTTCTGCAAAAGAGAGCGGAGGCCCTTACGAGCTCATCGTTTCAGACGATAAGGACGAGGAGATCGCGGTTAAAGATGTAATGATAGGCATCGTGTGGCTCGCCACCGGTCAGTCCAACATGGAGCTTCCCATCGCAAGGGTTAAGGACAGGTATCCTGCTCTTGCTCAGATTGAGGAGAATCCCGGGATCAGGACCTTCAAGATCGTGGAGGACACAGATTTCCACGGACCTTTGGCGGAGCTGAGGAGCGGCGCATGGAGCAGAGTTAAAAAGGATACCATCATGGACTTCTCTGCGACCGGATACTTCTTTGCTGCATATCTTCAGAAGCTCACAGGTCAGACTGTTGGATTTATAAATGCATCCCTTGGCGGATCCAAGATTTCCTCCTGGATGTCAAAAGAGATGCTGGAGGGGTATGACGAACTTATAGAAGAGGCGGATAAATACGCCGACGATGATTTCAGAAAGAATCAGGCGGACAAAAACGTCATCAACGGAACGCTCTGGAGAGAGAAGCTCGATAAGCTTGACAGGGGACTTTCAGAGAAGTGGATGAAAGAAGAGCTCGACGAGCGCAGCTGGAAGGAAATGGATATTCCGGTGATGTTTAAGGATACTGAGCTAAACGGAATGTGCGGATCGGTATGGTTCAGAAAGAGCTTTGACCTGCCTGAGGAACTTGCCGGAAAGAACGCAAGACTGTTCCTTGGAACAATGGTAGACAGGGACGAGGTATTTGTTAACGGAGTGAAGGTCGGCGGGATAGAGTATCAGTATCCGCCGAGGAAATATGATATTCCCGAGGGACTTACCAGGGAAAAAGGAAATGTGATCGCAATAAGACTCTGCGTTGAGTACGGCCTTGGAAGGATAACTCCGGACAAGGAGTACAAGATATTCAACGATGATGCTGAGGTAAGGCTTGATGGTACCTGGTACTACAAGGTTGCTGCAAGATGCGGAGAGATTCCGCCCACAGACTTTATCAACTGGCATCCGACAGGTCTTTACAACGCCATGACTGCGCCTTGTCACAACTTCCCAATAGATGGAATCATCTGGTATCAGGGCGAGTCAAATACCTATGAGCCATATGACTATGTTGATCTCTCAAAGCGCATGATAAAGGGCTACAGAGATAAGTGGGGAGAGGAAAACCTTCCTTACATCACGGTTCAGCTCCCTAACTTTGTTATAGATATTCAGCCGGTGGACGATCCATGGCCTGAGTTCAGATTAAAGCAGGCAAAGCTCCTGGACGATCCGATGGTTGGAATGACAGTAAACATGGATCTTGGAGAAGACAACGATCTTCATCCCACAGGCAAGCGCCGCATCGGCAAGCGCCTGGCCCTCTGGGCTGCGCACCTTCGCTACGGCTATGCCGGCGAGTTCACAGGTCCTACACCTATTCCTGTTTCAGTTAAGGCTACAGGTTCAGGCCTTATGAAGGGCTCAACTGTAGAGATCAGGTTTGATCACGCCGACGGAATGGTTGCCAGAGACATCGGCAAGGGCAGCGAGATCCGCGATTTTGTTGTAGTTGATGATAAAGGAAAAGAGTACGAAGCCAAGGCTAAGATTGTCGGCGAAGCAATTCAGCTTCAGACAAACCTTAAGGTAGAAAAGATAAAGAAGGTTAAGTACCTGGTTGCCTATACATATTCGGGAGCCATGATCTACAACAAGGCCAACCTCCCAATGGGCCCCTTCGAACTCGAAGTAAAATGAGTCACCGGGGACGTTTCAGTTTTGAGACACCGGGGACGTTTCAGTTTGACTCATTATGAGACACCGGGGACGTTTCACATTGACCCATTTTGCAAGATCCGGAAGATTCTGCCCGCGCCCGGCGATTGTAGTTCGGGTGAATACCGGAGCCAAGTGCTGCCCGGGCGCCAAAAAGCGGCGCCCAGCGTACTGTCCCTTGACTCCGGTATTCATCCGAACATATTGGTCACTAAGGCGGGCAGGAAAAAGGGCGTTGCATTCAAGATTGAAAGTGCAGGCAGAAAGATGAGGTTTTGCTGATTTTCTACATATACAGCAAAAAGTAGGCTGTGGGCGTAGAAAGTATGAGAGAAAAATTTTGCATTAGGGATTATTTTCTACCTATACAGAAAAAAGTGATCTATGGGCACAGAAAATAGAAATGAATGTGGAGAATCTTTCTACCTATATCCCCAAAAGTGGCCGTTGGGCGTAGAAAATAAGGCATTTTGAATTTTGTTTAAGAAATTCTTTCTACCTATATTGTGAAAAGTGCCTTCGGGGCGTAGAAAATGTGTGATCATAAGATTTTCTATATATACAATTGAAACTATGTCCATGGTATAGAAAATTGGACACTTGAAAAAGTATGTTGATTCAATTTTCTATATATGTGAGAAAAAGTATTTCTGGGGTATGGAAAAACAAGCTTATAAAGATTTTGGGGTGAAGAGTTTTCTATATATATGAGCAGAAGTTGTCTCGAAGTATAGAAAAACTGCCTGACAAAGTTTTTGAGAAGATCTGTTTTCTATATATATGACAAGAACTCAACAGAAGATATAGAAAAGGAGTCAAAGAGAACCGTCCCCACTGACTCAAAATGAGACAAAGTGAAACGTCCCCGGTGACTCACCGCTACCAACGAGGACGAGCGAGAGCGTGCTCAAGGTGACCGAGTCAATTTTTGACGACAGCAGCCAATAGCTTTCGGACCTTATTGCTTGGTGTAGGTTCGGCCGGCGACGTCGGCACCCTGGAGGTACATCTTGCGGTACTCGGTGGGTGAGCAGCCGTTCATATCCTTGAATACACGGTTGAAGGTTGAAAGAGAGAAGAACCCTGACTGCAGTGCGATGTCCATGACTGAGAGGTCGGTGTCGCCAAGGAGCTCCTGAGCCATCATTACGCGGCGCTTGGTGATGTACTGATAGCAGGAGATGCCCATGGAGGACTTAAAGAGTCTCTCGAAGTGGTACTTGGAAAAGCCTGCAAGCTCAGCAAGCTGTTCAACCGAGAGATCCTCACTTCTGTGGGAATCGATGTAGTTGGTTACAGCCACTAGTTTTTCAATGTTTTTGGACTGGGAATCTGAAGTGCCGGTGGGAACAATAGCATCCACAAGATGCATGCTTCCAATCTGGGCAAGGATCAGAGTCACCAGAGAATATACAGATATCTGAAGAAATTCATCGCTCTCTCCGTAGAGGCGCTCAATGTCCCAGAAGTAGTTCTGAAGGCGCGCAGCTTCCACAGGGAACTGGCTCTGCTTAACATGAACGTAGGGCGGAAGAGTTTTAAGGAGTGGAACCATAAGAGAAACCTGTGAGTAGCGGGTAAAGTCAAAGAGAAGGATCATCTTCTCACCGCCCGGTGCAACAGACAGGTACTCATGAAGGGTTCCGGGAGCGATAAGCATTATATCTCCGGGAACGCAGTTAACAACTGCGGAAGAATCGTTGTGAAACTTAACCTGGAATGACCCTGACAAAGGAAGGATCAGCTCTACCTCGTTGTGCCAGTGGAGCGGATATTCGTTGAGCGTATTGTGATAGAGAAGGACGCCCTTTAAAGTGTCGTAAATTATATCTTCTCTGGACTGGGCGTTAATATCTTCAATCATGGATCATTCTCCTTTGATTTATGTTAACTCGTACATATTCTAGCATTTTACGCCAAGGGCGTGCAAATATTTGTGAAACAGAAGGGAAAACTTTTTATGGGAACAACTGATTGGACACAGCTTTGGCTGAATTACCACAGAGTCTACGAGGGCGATGGCGCATGGAATATCGCCCTTGAAGGATTTTCAGACACTGATGTTGTCATATCAAATGCAATATGCGAGTTCAGAAAAGCCATAGAGCTCCTTACCGGAGAGCAGGTATCGGATTCGCCGGAAGCCGGCAAGAAGGCGCTGACACTTAAGATCGCAAAGGTCGCTTCAATATCCGCAGAAGGCTATAGCATCAAAGGAAGCACTAACGGCATAGACCTTAGCGCATCCGACGCAAATGGCGTTCTCTACGGCGTCTTCGCAATCCTGCGCCTAATAGCATGTGGTAAAAGAGCTGACGAAGTAGCCGAGACAGCCTCTCCATCCAACCCTCTTAGAATGATGAACCACTGGGACAACATGGATGGCAGCATCGAGCGCGGATACTCAGGAAATTCTTTCTTCTTCGAAAACGAAGAGATCATCATAAACGACAGAACCAGAGACTACGCCCGCTTCATGGCCAGCATCGGCATCAACGGCATTGTCATCAACAACGTAAATGTAAAGGGAGCAGCTTCATACCTCATCACTGACAGGTACTTTGATAAGGTAAAAGAGCTTTCGGACATCTTTGAAGGTTACGGAATAAAGCTCTACATGTCCCTTAACTTCGCATCACCTATCGAGATCGGAGGCATGGACACCTGCGATCCTCTTGATAGATCAGTCATCTCCTGGTGGGAGAAAAAGATAAAGGAAGTTTACGACAATCTCCCGCACCTCGGAGGCTTCCTTGTAAAGGCAGATTCAGAGGGAAGACCGGGACCTTTCACCTACGGAAGGACTCAGGCAGATGGCGCCAACATGCTCGCCGATGTGATAGCTCCTTACGGCGGAATCATCATCTGGAGATGCTTTGTCTATAACTGCACTCAGGACTGGCGCGACACCAAGACAGACAGAGCAAGAGCCGGCTACGATTACTTCAAGGACCTTGACGGAGCATATCATGACAACGTCATCCTTCAGATAAAGAACGGACCTATGGATTTCCAGATCCGCGAACCCGTATCTCCCCTTCTCGGTGGCCTTACAAAGACCAACCAGATGCTGGAGGTTCAGGCAGCTCAGGAGTACACAGGCCATCAGATCGACCTGTGTTATCTCATCCCTCTTTTCAAGGAAGTTCTCGACTTCCACACACATTGCAATGAGGAAAAAGACACTGTGGCTGACATTGTAAGTGGTCGCACCATGGGCAACAATCTCGGAGGAATGTCAGCAGTCATCAACACCGGAAATGACATGAACTGGACCGGAGATGACCTGGCAGCAGCCAATACCTACGGATTCGGAAGATTGTCTTTTAACACAGAGCTCACAGCTGAAGAAATAGCAAGAGAGTGGATCGCTCAGACACTGAATCTTCCAAAGAAGGAAGAGGACATCCTCTGCAGCATGCTTCTTCGCTCAAGAGAGATCTACGAGAGATACACATCACCTCTTGGAATCGGCTGGATGGTAACACCAAACGGCCACTACGGACCAAGCGTTGACGGCTATGAATACTCAAGATGGGGAACCTATCACAGGGCTGATCACCTTGGGATCGGTGTTGACAGAACAGATAGGGGAACGGGCTATGCCCAGCAGTACTACCCGGAAAATGCAAAGTTGTACAACGACCCGAATACCTGCCCGGAAGAACTCCTTCTTTTCTTCCATCACATTCCGTACACCTGGAAGCTTAAGACCGGAAAGACACTGATCCAGCACATCTACGACAGTCATTTCCAGGGAGAAGAAGAGGCAAGAGGTCTTGCAGCAGACTGGGACAGCTTAAAAGATGCAGTTCCCGAGGAAGTCTACAAAAGGGTAAAAGAAAGGTTCGACCTTCAGCTGGATAATGCCAGAGAGTGGAGAGATCAGGTGAACTCCTACTTCTACAGAAAATGTGGCATTCCGGACGAAAAAGGCAGAACCATTTATTAAGCAAAAGATATGAAGGCTTAGCCCACGCGGTTCGATAACTGATACTGCTTGGGCGAGACGCCTATCTGCGTTGAGAAACGCCTTGAAAAGCTGGAATAATTGTTGTATCCCACCATGAAGCACACATCGTAGGGGGAATTATTTTCCAGCAATAATTTTTGTGCAAGAGCGATTTTTTTTGCATTAATGTAATGTTTTAAAGAGTCACCTGTCGCTTCGCTAAAAGCGCGGCTAAGGTGATCACTGCTGTAGTGAAGCTCAGCAGACATGGCATTTATAGTGATCTCATCAGAGAGATGTCTATCGATATATTCCAGCACTTTTGCCACGGCAACGGGCATAGTGCTGCTTTTTTTCTGCGGAGGAACGTTCTCAGAGTACTTGCAGGTAAGAAGAAGGAACTCTGCAAGGTAGGCCTTCGCCAGGACACTGTGGCCGTAGCACTCGCTGTGGAGGGCTTCCTCAAGGTTTTTTGCCACGGCAATGAACTTGGGGATCGACTCCTTTGGAATGCGCAGGTGATTCATGTTTGCAGAATTCGTGCTCCTAAAGAGCGTGCTAAAATCAGTCTCGGAATCACCGAGGCTCTTTAGATACTCGTACTGGACGTTGATGACGATCCTCTCATAGCCGCTTACATCCTCAAGGTCAACACCATGGAAGACCAGCGGGCTTATAAAGAAAATGTCCCCGGGCTCCATCTTGAAAAGCTCGGGTTCCACCATCATATTTACATCCCCTTTTAAGAAAAGAACAACTTCATATCCGTCGTGGTTGTGGACAGTGCTGATGTCAGTGGGATCGACACGGGCCTTCTTGTGCTCACAGATGATCTCGCTGTCTATGACGGTATACGGGAAGTTCAGACACTTTTTCATACCTCTCCTTATACATGGGAAAAGAGCTTGTGCACTTTATATCGGAAAATGCAAAAAATATATGGTTTTTTGTGTATTTGTATTAAAATCCCATGCCCTATGATTTATTTATAGCATTCAAATGGGGAAACATCAACAAGCAAAAGTGGAAAGAAAACCTGGTGGGGGTAAAAGTGTCAAAGGTCAGTTTTGATAACAGGTTAATGTTCACTTACGAATCTAAATCTTTTCCCGGAGTCAATAAGGTAGCAGCACTGGTCAGGCAGGACCTGTACCTGGTAACAGGGTTCCATGCAGGTGAATATACAAAGGGATGTAAGTGTAAGAACCTGATAATTTACGGAACCGTCGGCAGGAGCGATTACCTGGATGAGCTTGAAGAAAAGGGACTCATAGATTTAGAGGAAGTGAGAGGCAAGTGGGAAGTCTACAGCTTTCAGGTTATAGACAGCCCGATGGATGGAGTTGATCACGCTGTGGTCATCGCCGGAAGCGACAAGCGCGGAACCATCTACGGACTGTTCCATCTCTCGGAGCTTCTCGGGGTATCACCACTTGTTAACTGGAATCACGTATTACCCAAAAAGAAGAAAAACGCTTCATTGACAGATGAAGTAAACATGGTCAGCAAAGAGCCATCTGTTAAATACAGAGGATTCTTTATAAATGATGAGTGGCCGGCTTTTGGAAATTGGGCCACAGAGCACTTCGGCGGAATAAACGCCAATTGCTATGAGAGAGTTTTCGAACTTCTCCTTCGCCTTAAGGGCAACTACCTATGGCCTGCCATGTGGGCATCGAACTTCAGCATGGACGGACCGGGGCTTGAGAGCGCAAGACTTGCGGACGAGTACGGAGTGGTGATGAGCACATCCCACCACGAACCCTGCATGAGAAGCGGAGAGGAGTACAGGCTCCTTCGGGGAGAGAACTCAATCTACGGAGATGCCTGGGACTTTAGGGCAAACAGAGAGGGAATCACCCGTTTCTGGCGAGACGGACTTATAAGAAACAAGTCCTTTGAAAATGTAATAACTCTTGGCATGCGAGGCGAGAGAGACTCAAGGATACTTGGGGATGATGCTTCGCTACAGGATAACATAGATCTGGTAAAAGACGTTTTGAAGACCCAGAACGATCTTATCAAAGAGACCATTGATGATGATCTAAAGAACGTTCCGAGGCAGATAGTTCTTTTCTCCGAAGTGGAAGAATTCTTCTACGGCAATGAAAAGACAAAGGGCCTTATGGGTGATCCGGAGCTTGAGGATGTAACTTTAATCCTCTCCGATAACAACGTCGGCTACACAAGAACACTTCCGGATAAGGAGATGAGAAATCATCCCGGCGGATTCGGAATGTACTATCACATGGATATGCACGGTGGTCCTTATTCCTTTAAGTGGATAGGAGCCACCTTCCTCCCAAGGGTATGGGAGCAGATGACAGCAGCTTACGAGTTCGGCGTAAGACAGATCTGGGTCACCAATGTTGGTGATATAGGCACTCAGGAGCTTGGTCTTTCATATTTCCTTGACCTTGCTTACGACATAGATAAGTGGGGCGGCACAGATGCAGCCATCACTGAGACTTACGTAAATGAGTGGGCGGAGAGGCAGTTTGGTGGTATGCTTCCTCTCTCCGGAAGAAACAAAGCAAAAAAGATCCTGTGGGATTACACCTCTCTTCTTGAAAAGAGACGCCACGAGATCATGAATGCAGATGTTTACCACCCTCTTCACTTTGGAGAGGCAGACATGGTCCTTGACCTCAGTGATGAGATACTTAAGGAATCAGCTGCACTTAAAAAGAGAATAGATGACGAGAATCTCTCGGCATTCATATCTCTTTTGTACTATCCGGCTTGCGGAACGGCCAACCTCATGAAGATGTGGATACTGGCCGGCAGGAACAAGTTCTTTGCAATGCAGAACAGAATTGAAGCCAACGATGTTGCAGAGCAGCTTGACGCTTGCGTAAAAGAAGATGCCCGTATCATTGATGAGTATGAAACGGTGGACGGCGGCTATTACAAAGGCTTTGGCAGATCGGAGCATGTGGGCTTTATCAACTGGAACGAAGAGGATAACAGATATCCAATAAGGCATCTTGTATATGGCGCCAATTCGCCGAGGATGCTGGTTTCCAGAGCAGAGGATGAAAACTACATGACGGGCCTTGAGTGGAATGATCACCCCCAGACCTGGAGTGACATGCTAAGACCGGATGTGAGCAGTATCGAATTTGACCTGATAAGCGGAAGCGAGATCCCTTACAAATACAGGATCAGCACCGATTGCAGCTGGCTTTTGTTTTCAAAGACAGAGGGCGAGGTCAAAAAAAGAGAGCGGATAACCCTTTCGGTGAATAAAGCTCTTTTGTCCGAAAAGATCACAGGCACGTTTACTGTAGAAGGCATTGGAATCGGATGCGCACACGTAACGGTGGAAGCTTCTCCTGCGGATGCTCCAAAGGGACTCTTTATTGAGAGCGACGGATATATCTGCATGGAAGCCGAGCATTTTTCCGAAAAAGCAGACACCAAAAAGGGAGGCTTTAAAGTTCTTTCTCCCTATGGAAGAAGCGGAAGCGCAATCAAGGCATTTCCTGTGACAGAGGATTTTTACAGGGGAAAGACAAGGCCCAGCGTCACATACAGATTTATTGCGACAGAAAATAGTGAGTACGAGGCAGTCTTTTTACTGGCACCTACAACACCGGTTACTTTTAAGCCGGAGCAGTACCTGGGATACTCGGTAAACGGCGGCAAGACAAAGATAATAAACACCGTCAGAGATCCTGAGAATCAGTTTTTCTTCAGCCCTCAGTGGCGTGAGGAAGCAATAAACAGCGTCAAGATCGTTACGGACATGATAAAGCTCGTAAAAGGGGAAAATGAACTTAAGTTTTATGGCTGCAGTCCCGGCATCGTTCTTGAGAGGATAGTGCTTATAAAAAAAGGAATTAAAATCCCGGAGTCCTACCTTGGACCCAGGGAGAGCTATATCAGGGGATTAGAGGAGGAATGAAATGAGCAGGCAAGCTAAGGCCCAAAATAAGGCGGGCGCCGGTGTCTATCTTAAAAAGTACTGGCAACTTTATGTGATGTTATTTTTACCACTGTTGTATCTTTTGATCTTTAAATATGCACCTATGATCTATGTGCAGATTGCGTTCAAGAAATACTCACTGGTAGAGAGTGTTTGGAAACTGCCACTGGCAGCTAATCACGGTTTTGAGTATTTTATCAAGGCATTCGGAAATAATGATTTCAGATATGCACTTAGAAATACACTTACACTTAACCTGCTGGATCTTGTTTTCGGATTCCCGGCACCTATCATATTTGCTCTTATATTAAATGAGCTTTGTTTCCAGCGTTATAAGAAGGTTGTGCAGACCATTGCTTACATGCCTCACTTCCTTTCATGGGTCATCATCTACAGCTTGGCGCTGCAGCTCCTTGCACCCAACGACGGACTCGTAAACATGGTTCTTATGAAGATGGGCGGATCATCAATCCCGTTCCTCAATGACGCAGCTCACTGGATCGGCAGCTACATCGGATTCGGTATCTGGCAGAACTTCGGTTGGGGCTCCATCGTATATCTGGCATCAATTGCCGGCATCAACCCTGAGCTCTACGAGGCAGCAGCCGTTGACGGAGCAGGCAGATTCAGGAAGATGTGGCACATCACACTTCCGGGCATCAAGCCAACCATCGTAGTTCTTCTTATCATGAACCTCGGAAATATCCTGGGCGGCGGATTTGACAGACCTTTCGCATTCCAGAACAACCTGGTCATGAAGGTTGCAGACGTTATCGCAACTTATGTATATCGTGTAGGTATCAAGGGACTTCAGTTCTCGCTGACAACAGCGGTTGGACTCTTCCAGTCGGTTGTTGGTGTGTTCTTCCTGCTGATGGCTAACTTTATCTCTCGTAAGCTTGGCGAGAGAGGAATCTGGTAAGGGAGGGCAAAAGAGATGAAAGTAAAATCAACGACTGATAAAGTATGGGACTGGGTGTTCGTGATATTTTGCCTCTTTGTGAGCCTTATCTGCGTCATCCCGATGCTGAACCTTCTTGCCAAATCCTTGAGTGGCACGGATTTCCTGGTAAGAAATGAAGTATATCTTTTACCTAAGGGACTTAACTTCGATGCTTATGCAACGGTACTTAAGGATCCCAAATACATAAGAGCATTTGTGTGGACTGTATTTCTTACAATTGTCTGCACCATAGCATCGCTTACAATGACAACACTTTGTGCTTATCCTCTTATCTTTGAGCACTTAAAGGGAAGAAAAGCAATTAACATTTTTATCACCATTACCATGTTCTTCAACGCAGGAACAATTCCGAACTATCTGCTGATGCAGAAGCTCCACCTGCTCAGTAACCCATTGGTTTTGATCCTGCCCGGTGTACTTAGTGTTTACAACATGATCATCATGAGGAGTTTCTTCTATGGAATTCCTGACAGCTTAAGGGAGTCAGCTGAGATCGACGGAGCAAGCCTTTTCAGGATCCTGATCAGCATTTACCTTCCTCTGTCAAAGCCGGTTCTTGCAACACTTGCACTGTTCTACGCAGTAGGAAGATGGAATGGTTACTCAGATGCCCTGATGTACATGAGAGATGACAGGTTCTACACACTGCAGCTTCTTCTGTACAACATCATCAACAACATCAACCAGGTAGAGGTTGCAACACAGGAGGGCTTTTCAGCTCCGGGACTTGCTGCATCACTTAAGGCAGCCATCGTTATGTTCTCAACGATCCCGATCCTGTGCATCTATCCTTTCCTGCAGAAGTACTTCATTCATGGAGTTACTCTTGGAGCGGTTAAGGAATAAGCAACACATTTAAAGTCGGTAGTAATTAATTAATTTCACATATAAAAAATATGGAGGTAGAGTTATGAAGAAAAAGGTATTATCTATGTTTCTTGCATCTGCAATGGCTCTTTCAATAGTTGCCTGCGGATCAGAGGGCGGTGGGGCAACCACAGAGACACCGGCAGCAACTACAGAAACACCTGCTGCTACAACAGAGACACAGGCAGAAGCACCTGCTGCTGAGCCTGAAACGGCATCAGAGCTTACAGACGGTAAGTTCGCTGACACAAGAAAGATCACAGTAGAGATCTACGACAGAGGAAATGACGGCGGTTCAGATCCTGAGAACAACATGTACACAGAGTACATCAAAAAGGGAATGCTCGAGGAGCACAACGTAGAAGTAACCTTCAAGAAGGTTCCAAGATGGACAGAGGTTGATGATATCAACAACCTTCTTGCAGCAGGCGAAGCTCCTGACATCTGCGTAACATACAGCTATCCTACAGTTCTTACATACGCTCAGATGGGCGGTGTTATCGATCTTCAGGACCTCATTGAGCAGTACAAGGCTGATACACCAAACCTTTGGAACTGGCTTGGTGACCAGAACATGCTTTGGGACAAAGATCCTAAGACAGGCGAAGTTTGGGCACTTGAAGGAAGACGTGCTGAGCAGCAGAGAATCGTTACTTTCGTTCGTCAGGACTGGCTCGATGCTCTTAACATGAAGGCTCCTACAACAACTCAGGAGTTCGAAGACATGCTCGTTGCATTCAGAGACAACGCTGATACTCTTCTTGGAAAAGACGCTTCCAAGATGGTTCCTTTCTCAACAAGCTATGATGTAGGTTGGAGAGCATCTAATATCATCACATCTTTCATGGATCCTAAGATCACTGACAAAGAGTACTACATCAACGGATTCGATGACAGAATGGTTACAGAGCCTCAGACAAAAGAAGCTGTTAAGCTCCTTAACAAGTGGTACAACGATGGCCTTATGTGGAAGGATTTCGCTCTTTACGGAAGCGGAGACACAACTGAGGACGATATGATCAAGGCCGGCTATGTAGGCGCATTCCAGCACAACTGGGATTATGTATTCAGAAACGGTGAGGATTCAATCAACTCTAACCTTATTAGAAACGTAGGTCCTGATGCTAAGTTCGTACCGGTTGACTGCTTCCAGAACTCAGACGGCAAGTATGCTAAGTGGCTTTACTCTTCAGCAGGCGACAGAAAGCTCTTCTTCCCTACAACAAACACAGAGCCTCTTGCATCACTTCTTTACCTCGACTTCATTTCAAAGCCTGAGACAATCAAGTACCTCCAGGCAGGTGATGAGGGTGTTACACACGAAGTTCTTGAGTCAGGCGCTATCCAGATCATCGCAGCAGAAGGCGATGCAATCCAGAACTCAGGTAAGAACATCGACTACACAATCACATGTAACGGAACATACTTCGGTGATCAGAAGCTTGCTGACCTTTCAATCGCTTATGGTTATGCCGGACAGGATCCTGAGCTTGTAAGTGCTGCTGACAAGATTTCTAAGGCAGACGGTCTTGAGCCTAAGAACGTTAACGTTGGTGTTATCGAGGCTGAGGCAGGTGTAGGTGATACACTTTCAGCTAAGAGAGATCAGGTTTATGATCAGGCTGTAGTTGCTTCTACTGCTGACTTCGATGCAGTTTGGGAAGCCGGTATTGCTGATTACCTTTCAGCAGGTGGACAGGCTATCATCGACGAGAGAACAGCTAAGTGGGCTGAGTACTTCGGCGATGCAGATATGCTTCCATAATATTAAGTTCCTCAGGGGCTGCGCTTTAGGGCGCAGCCCTTTTGTTTGGGGAGTCAGTGTGAGTCAGTGGGGACGGTTCAGTGTGAGTCAGTGGGGACGTTTCAGTTTGACTCATTTTGTGTAGCAAAATGAGTCAAACTGAAACGTCCCCACTGACTCACACTGAACCGTCCCCACTGACTCACACTGACTCCCCATATTTAAGAATAAGATGCCAAAATGTGATAAGAAAAAACCAGCCCATAAGAATAAACTAATATTTGTAAGAATGACCTTTTTTCAACATTACATAAATAAAAGGGGTACGCAATGAACAGAGAAGAAGCTAGAAACAGGGCAAAAGAGCTGGTTGCCAAGATGACAGTCGAAGAGAAGGCATCTCAGCTTCGTTATGACTCACCTGCAATAGACAGGCTGGGTGTTCCGGCCTACAACTGGTGGAATGAGGCGCTTCACGGTGTTGCAAGAGCCGGCACAGCCACCATGTTTCCACAGGCAATTGCACTGGCTGCAGCCTTTGATGAGGACCTTATGAAACAGGTCGGCGAGGTTATCGCAGAGGAAGGCAGAGCCAAGTACAATGAGCAGGCAAAGCGCGGTGACAGAGATATTTATAAGGGACTTACCTTCTGGTCACCAAATGTTAATATCTTCCGTGATCCCAGATGGGGACGCGGCCATGAGACCTACGGAGAGGATCCGTTCCTCACAGGAACCCTGGCAGTTCCTTTCATAAAGGGAATTCAGGGAGACGGAGAGTACATGAAGGCAGCAGCTTGTGCCAAGCACTTTGCTGTTCACTCAGGACCTGAGGGCGAAAGACACTTCTTCGATGCCAAGGCCAGCAAGAAGGACCTTGAGGAGACTTACCTTCCTGCATTTGAAGCCTGCGTAAAAGAAGGAAATGTCGAGGCAGTAATGGGAGCTTACAACAGAACCAACGGAGAGCCCTGCTGCGCCAACAAGCCACTTATGGTTGACCTTCTTCGTGGCAAATGGGGATTTAAGGGACACTTCGTATCAGACTGCTGGGCTATCCGCGATTTCCATGAGAATCACAAGGTTACAGCAACAGCTGAGGAATCGGTTAAGCTGGCCCTTGAGATGGGATGCGATGTGAACTGCGGATGTACCTACCAGAAGATGATGAATGCTTACAGAGCAGGACTTATCACTGAGGAGCAGATCACAGAGTCAGCAGTAAGACTCTTCACAACAAGATTCCTTCTTGGAATGTTTGATAAGACTGAGTACGACAACATTCCGTTTACAGTGGTTGAGTGCGATGAGCACCAGAAGGTTGCAAGCAGAGCTGCAGCTGAGAGTATAGTTCTTTTAAAGAATGACGGACTCCTTCCGCTGGATAAGACAAAGCTTAAGACCATCGGTGTAGTAGGACCAAACGCCGATTCAAGAATAGCACTTCAGGGTAACTACCACGGAACATCATCAAGATTCGTGACTGTCCTTGAAGGTATTGAAGATAAGGTAGAGGGATGCGCAAGAGTTCTTTATTCTGAAGGATGCGATCTCTGGAAGCCAAATCTCAGCAACCTTTCAGATCAGGACTATCCTGACAGACTCTCAGAAGTTCAGACCATCGCTGATTACTCAGATGTAATGGTGGTTGTAGTAGGACTCGATGAGAACCTTGAGGGCGAGGAAGGAGATGCAGGTAACCAGTTTGCATCAGGAGACAAGGTAAACCTTGAGCTTCCTATTCCTCAGAGACAGCTCCTTAATTCCGTTCTTGCATGTGGCAAGCCAACCATAGTGATCAACATGTCCGGAAGCTCTATCAACCTCGGTGTTGCACAGGACAAGGCTGCTGCAGTCATCCAGGCATGGTATCCGGGAGCAAAGGGCGGAAGAGACGTTGCAGACATCCTCTTTGGCGACGTATCACCTTCAGGCAAGCTTCCTGTAACCTTCTATAAGTCGGCAGATGATCTTCCTGACTTTAAGGATTACTCCATGAAGAACAGGACTTACAGATACTTTGAGGGAACACCTCTTTATCCTTTCGGATACGGACTTACATATGGTAAGTGCAGCGTAAAGGATGTGGACGTTGAACCTGTTAAGGACGACAAGGGCGAGTTTGCCGGAGCCAAGGTTACAGCTACTGTTGTAAACGAGGGCAAAAGAGATACCGACGACGTTGTTCAGATATACATCAAGGACACAGGTTTTGAGTTTGCAATTCCAAATCCAAGCCTTTGCGGATTTAAGAGAGTTCACCTTGCTGCCGGAGAAGAGAAAAAGGTTGTTGTTGATATAAACAAAAAGGCCTTTACTTCTGTAGACGAAGAGGGAGTCAGAGATCTCTTTTCCAAGAATTTCACCATCTACGCAGGCACATCACAGCCCGATAAGAGATCGGAAGAACTCACCGGCGTTAAATGTGCAGCCAAAGATGTACAGCTTTAACGAATTTTGAATACAAGCATAGTAAAAATGAATAGAAACCCGGGCATTTTTTCTGCAAATTTGTAATGTTGTATTTTAAGTTGTATTATTATATATTTTTTTTGAACACGTTTTTTAATGCGTGAGACGGGGGTATGAATATGAAATATCTTATAGGAATTGATGTTGGAACTTCAGCAACCAAGACGGTTCTTTTTGATGAGAACGGAGGCGTTGTTGCTGAGAGAGCTTACGAGTATCCCATGTACACTCCCCAGAACGGCTGGGCTGAGCAGGATGCTTATGACTGGAAGAAGGCTTCACTTGAGACTGTAGCAGCAGTTGTTAAGGAAGCGCTTGATTCAGGTAAGGTATCAGATGCTGTAGATATCAAGGGTATCGGTATCTCCGGACAGATGCACGGACTTGTAATGCTGGATGAAAATGGCGAAGTGATCAGACCTTCAATCATCTGGTGCGACCAGAGAACAGGCGATGAAGTAGAAGAGATGCTTAAGATTATGCCTCGTGAGAAGTGGATCGAGATCACAGCCAATCCTCCTCTTACAGGATGGACAGCTGCCAAGATCTTATGGGTTCGCAACAAGGAGCCTGAGAACTACAAGAAGTGCAGAAACATTCTTTTACCTAAGGATTACATCAGATACGTTCTGACCGGTGAGTTCGCTACAGAAGTTTCAGATGCATCAGGAATGCAGCTGATGGACGTTTCAAAGCGTGACTGGTCACAGGAAGTTTTGGACAAGCTCGGAATCGACAGAGCACTCCTTGGCAAGATGCATGAGTCCTGCGAGGTTACAGGAACTCTTTTACCTGAGATCGCAAGTCAGCTCGGACTTACTACAGATACTGTAGTTGTCGGAGGTGCAGGTGATAATGCAGCAGCTGCTGTAGGAACCGGCGTTGTAAGAGAGGGAACAGCCTTCACAACCATCGGGACTTCAGGCGTTGTATTTGCACATACAGACAAGGTATCCATCGATCCTAAGGGCAGAGTTCACACATGCTGCTGCGCAGTACCCGGTGCATGGCATATCATGGGCGTTACCCAGGCAGCAGGTTTCTCACTCAAGTGGTTCAGAGACAACTTCTGCCAGAGCTATATAGAAGAAGCCAAGGAAAAGGGAGTTGATCCCTATGACCTTATAAATGCGGATATCGAGACCGTTCCCGTTGGTTCAGACAGACTTATCTATCTGCCATACCTCAACGGTGAGAGAACACCACACCTTGATGACAAGGCAAGAGGCGTGTTCTTCGGACTTTCAGGTATCCACACAAGAAAGCATCTCTTAAGAGCAGTTATGGAAGGCGTTTCCTACTCACTCTGTGACTGTAACGATATCCTCAATGAAATGGGTATCAGTGTAAAAGAGATGATGGCCTGCGGCGGAGGCGGAAAGAGCAAGATCTGGAGACAGATGCTCTCAGACCTCTACGGATGCAAGGTTGCAACCATCAACCAGGAACAGGGACCTGCTCTTGGCGTAGCAATCCTGGCAGGCGTAGGCAGCGGAGTATATGCAAGCGTACAGGAAGCCTGCGACAAGCTTATCACTAAGGCAAAAGAGACTGAGCCTGTAGCAGATAATGCTGCCAAGTATGCAGAGTACCACAAGCTTTACAAGAAGCTCTATGCAGACCTTAAGGATGACTACAAGGCACTTGCCGAGCTTTGATAAATGTATCTAAGAGGCATCTGGCCTCTGAAAATAAAACAAGATTTCTGAGAGTAGAAAGGGGATTATTATGATTAACATTCCAGATTTAAAAATTGGTATCGTTGCAGTTAGCCGTGACTGTTTCCCGGCATCACTTGCTGTAAACAGAAGAAAGGCTCTTATCGATGCCTACAAGAAGAACTTTGATGAGAAGGATATCTATGAGTGTCCTGTATGTATCATCGAGAGCGAGATCCAGGCTATGGAAGCTCTTGAGGATATCAAGAAAGCCGGATGTAACGCACTTTGCGTATATCTTGGAAACTTCGGACCTGAGATTTCAGAGACACTTATCGCTGAGAAGTTCGACGGACCGGTTATGTTCTGCGCAGCTGCTGAGGAGTCACAGAATGACCTTATCGACGGCAGAGGAGATGCTTACTGCGGAATGCTCAATGCAAGCTACAACCTCCACCTTCGTGGTGTAAAGGCTTATATTCCTGAGTACCCTGTAGGAACAGCTGAAGAGTGCGCTAAGATGATCAACGAGTTCGTGCCTATCGCAAGAGCTATCTATGGCCTTTCAAACCTCAAGGTTATCGCATTCGGACCTCGTCCTATGAACTTCCTTGCATGTAACGCACCTATCCAGCAGATCTACAACATCGGTGCAGAAGTAGAAGAGAACTCAGAGCTTGACCTCTTCGAGAGCTTCAACAAGCACGCAGGTGATCCTAGAATCGCTGACATCAAGGCTGACATGGAGAAAGACCTCGGCGCAGGTAACAAGAAGCCTGAGATCCTTGAGAAGCTTGCTCAGTATGAGCTTACACTTCTTGACTGGATAGAGGAGCACAGAGGAAGCAAGAAGTTCGTATGTATCGCCGGAAAGTGCTGGCCTGCATTCCAGACTCAGTTTGGTTTCGTTCCTTGCTACGTTAACTCAAGACTTACAGGACGCGGAATTCCTGTATCCTGCGAAGTAGATATCTACGGTGCAATTTCTGAGTTCATCGGAACATGCATCAGTAACGACGCTGTTACACTTCTTGATATCAACAACTCTGTACCTGATGATATGTACGAGCAGTCAATCAAGAATCAGACAAACTACAAGCACACAGATACATTCATGGGCTTCCACTGCGGAAATACATGCACAAGCAAGCTTTCAAGCTGCGAGATGAAGTTCCAGAGAATCATGGCTCGTAACCTTCCTGAGGAAGTTACACAGGGAACACTTGAGGGTGACATCATTCCCGGTGATATCACATTCTACAGACTGCAGAGCACATCTGACAACCACCTTCGTGCATATGTTGCACAGGGAGAAGTTCTCAATACTCCTACAAAGTCCTTCGGTGGTATCGGTGTATTCGCTATTCCTGAGATGGGAAGATTCTACAGACACGTTCTTATCCAGAACAACTTCCCTCACCACGGAGCAGTTGCTTTCGGACACTTCGGAAAGGCACTCTTTGAGGTATTCAAGTATGTTGGAGCAGAGACAATCGGCTACAATCAGCCTGCATCTCTTCCTTATCCAACAGAGAATCCTTTCGCATAATTTATCGACGACTGAAAAGTCCTCTCCGCTTTCACCGGCGGAGGGGGCTTTTACTTTGCAATTGATACTAACAGCAGTATTTGATATAGTGAACTCAATTGCGAAAGGCAGTAAGTATTAACATAGAAGGAGCATTACTCATGAAGATAGTGATCGCTGACAAAGACAGTGTCGGAACAGATATGGACTACAGCATTTATGATGAGCTGGGTGAGGTTACCTACTATGATGATAAGGTAACTGAGGAAAACGCAGAAAAAAGGCTTAAGGGCGCCAATGTCCTTGTGATCAACAAGAGCCAGATAACAGACAAGCTCCTTGATGCAGCACCGGACCTTGAACTCATCTGCGAGTTCGCAACCGGGTTTGACAACGCCAACATTCCGGCCTGTGACAGACACGGAGTAAAGGTTGCAAATGTTGTGAACTACTCGACAGCCTCCGTTGCCCAGCACACCTTCGCCATGCTCTTTTATCTAATGGAGAATCTCCGCCACTATGATGAATTTGTTAAGAGCGGAGCCTATGCAAACCAGTCTCATTTCTGTTGCCTGGATATTCCCTTCGATGAGCTTGATGGCAAGACCTACGGAATCGTCGGCATGGGAAACATCGGAAGGAAGGTCGCTCAGATAGCTACTGCCTACGGCGCTCACGTAATATTCTATGCTTCCTCCGGACATAGCGACTGTACAGAATACGAGCAGGTAAGCTTTGACGAGCTCCTTTCAAGGTCAGATGTGATCTCCCTTCACTGTCCTTTATCCGACAGGACAAGAGATCTTTTTGACAAAAGAGCTTTCGAGAAAATGAAGAAAACCGCAATCCTCATCAATGTCGCAAGAGGCGCGGTTGTTGTGGAAAAAGACTTATCTGATGCTCTTATAAACGGAGAAATAGCCGCAGCGGGACTCGATGTTTTAAGCCCCGAACCCATGGCTAAAGACTCCACTCTTTTAAAGATTCAGGACAGCGGAAAACTCATTGTAACTCCGCACCTGGCCTGGGCCAGCACACAGGCAAGAACCCGTTGTCTTGACGAAGTTAAGAAGAACATTGTGAGCTGGATGGAAGGTAAACCGAGGAATATTGTAAATTGATCATATAAAAAACAGCCTCTTCACAGTTGAGTGAAAAGGCTGCTGTTTTTTATTCAAGTGCTTTTTTGATCTGCTCAATGACAATCTTCAGTGCCTTGATCCTTGCGTATTTCTTGTCCACGGATTCAAGTACATACCAGGGTGCAAAGGTGGTGCTGGTCTTTGCGATCATCTCATCGATTGCCCCCTCGTAGAGATCCCATTTCTCACGGTTTCTCCAGTCTTCGTCGGTGATCTTCCACTGCTTCTCCGGAGTGTTCTGCCTGTCGTTGAAGCGCTCAAGCTGAGTATCTTTGTCGATCTGAACCCAGAACTTGATGATGACTGCGCCCCAGTCGCTCAGCTCTTTTTCAAACTCATTGATCTCGTTGTAGGCTCTCTGCCAGTCGTTCTCGGAACAGAATCCCTCAAGCCTTTCAACCATTACACGGCCGTACCAGGTCCTGTCGAAAATTGTGATGTGGCCGGTCTTTGGAAGTCTCGTCCAGAATCTCCACAGATAGTGACGGGCCTTTTCGTGGGGCTCGGGACTAGCAATCGGCTCAACTACATAGTCTCTTGGGTCCAGGGCCTCTGTGATCCTCTTTATGTTTCCGCCCTTTCCGGCAGCATCCCAGCCTTCGTAGGCAATAATGACAGGGATCTTTTTTCTGTAAACTTTGTTTCCAAGCTCTTTTAACTCCTTCTGAAGTCTGTCCAGCTCAGCGTCGTAGTTCTCGGAAGATACAGTCTTATCTTCAAGAGATATCTCAGAGAGCTTGCAGGATTTTTCAAGAGGGAAGGTGTTCTGAAGAATCGGAACATTCATCTTCTGGTTCTTCAGCGCGATATCTATGCCCTGATTAAGGAATTGCAAAACCTGGAGCTCTGCCCACTTCTTGTCAGTGGCATCGATGATGTACCACGGGGCGCGGGACTGATTGGTGTCGCTAAGGTATTTCTCAAACACCTCAAGACATCTGTCATAGTGCTTGTTCTGCAGAAGGTCGTCCTTGTCTACACGCCAGCTGGTGTCTTTGCTACCCTGAAGGTTTTCCAGGCGCTTTTTCTGTTCTTTTTTGGATATATGGAAAAAGAACTTTATGACCAGATAACCGTTGTCGCAAAGCTGCCTTTCAATGACATTTATGGAGTGAACTCTTTTTTGGTAAATCTCTTCGGTGAGCTTTTTATCAAGCACGCCGTCAACCACTTCCTCCATCCAGCAGGTATCAAAGAAGCGGAATTTGCCGGCTTCCGGAATTTCTTTTATGTATCTGTAGAGGAAGGGATATCTCTTTTCCTCAGGGCTTGGCTCCCTGTCCATGGTGGCAACCTTAAAGAATCTCGGGTCGATGTTTCTTATGACCTTACCAATCAGGGCACCTTTTCCTGCAGCATTCCAGCCCTCAAACAAAACCATCACGGGAAGACCTGCTTCTTTTATCTTCATCTGGAATGCAGACAGACGGGCACGTTCTTCCTTGAGCTTTGTCTTCAGCTCTTCTTCATCCGGTAATTCGGCTTTTATAAAGTCTTTCAGCATAGGTCTTCCTCCTTAATTCTATAACGATTTTACAACAATATAATACCACAAAACCGCCCATAAATACGGGACAGTTTTAATTGCCTTGGGTACATTTTTCACTTATAATAAATGTTAAGAAATCTGTAAAAAACGGGGTAGAGGTATGAAAAAAAGTTTGAAGAGAATCATCGTTTCTGCCGGAATGCTCGTGGGCATGCTGGCACTTTTACTTGTTTGTCCCGGAACAGCCATTGAGACAGAGGCTGTAGGTCCTGAGGTGGCAGTCGGAATCGACGTCTCCAAGTATCAGGGCGGAATCAACTGGGGCCAGGTAGCTTCTCAGGGCGTAAGGTTTGCCATGATAAGAGTCGGCACAACCAAGAAGGGCCTTGATGAGCAGTTCATCAACAACATCAACGGTGCAAATGCAGCCGGAGTGCGCACAGGTATCTACATTTATTCCTATGCTACAACACCGGAAGCTGCAGCTGCTGAGGCCAATCAGGTTTTGGCATGGATCGCACCTTACACGGTAACATTCCCCATCGCAATCGATATTGAGGACTCCTGCCAGAAGGGTCTTAATGCAGCACAGCTTCAGGCTATTGCTGATACTTTCTGCGGAATCATAAATGCAGCCGGCTACGAGCCAATGGTATATGCAAGCAGAAACTGGTTCATGGGAAGAATGCCTGCAGTATCATCAGCAAGATGGGTTGCACAGTACAATTCATTCTGCGATTATCCCGGTGACTATGCAATGTGGCAGTCAAGCTCCCACGCTACATATGCCGGAATCCCTACAAGAGTAGATGTTAACCACCTCTATGTTGACTACTTCTCAAGGATCATTCCTGAGGGCTTCAACAGCTGGGGCGGACATGTTTACTACTATCATAACTACCGCAAACAGTATGGCTGGATCAACCTTAGCGGCCAGAGATATCATGCGGATCCCAACGGATTTATCCAGACCGGATGGTTCCAGGATGAGAGCGGAATCTACTACCTCGATCCAAATCAGGGCGGCCTTGCACTTACAGGCTTTGCCGATATAGACGGAGCACGTTTCTACTTCAACGAGAACGGCCAGAGATGCACAGGTCTTTTGAACCTGGGTGGAACAGTGTATTATGCCAATGCAGACGGCGTTTGCCAGAGAGGCTTCTTACAGCTCGAGGACGGCATTCGCTACTTCGATGAGCAGTATGTAATGCGCACAGGTCTTACACAGATCGGTGACAAGCTCTACCTCTTCGATGCCAACGGACTTATGCTCACAGGTATGCATGCTCTTGAGACCGGCCTTTATATGTTCGGCGCTGATGGTATCGCACTCAGCGGCTGGTGGGCTAATGAGCAGGGCCAGAGATATTACTTCGGACCCGGAAATGCAGCAGTGGTCGGACTTCAGACAATTGATAAGTCCAACTACATGTTTGGTGCTGACGGCGTTATGTTTGTTGGCTGGTCAGGCGATGTGGCAAACAGATACTACTTCGGACCTGACGGCAAGATGGTTACAGGCTGGAATGCAATCGACGGCGCAAGCTACTACTTCGGTGCAGACGGCAAGATGGTAGTTGGAATGGCTTCTCTTAAGGATGGCGTTTACTACCTTGATCCTGCAGACGGACACCAGGTTGTAGGCTGGGTACAGCAGCCTGACGGATGGAGATTCTTTGATGGTAACAACGGAAGAATGCTGGTTAAGGTTACAGTACCTCTCGACGGTGTGAACTGCACCTTCGACAAGAACGGTCTCCTTGTAGATCCCGCCGGCTGGACACCCGGAACTCCGCTTCCTGCTCCTGCAGACCCGGCAGCAGATCCTGCAGCTGCAGCTCCCGCCCAGGGCGGCTGATGAGACACCGGGGACGTTTCAGATTGACTCATTTTGAGTCACTGGGGACGTTTCAGATTGACTCATTGATTACTAATAATTAGGCAAAAGCATGAGAGGGCTGGGAAAACAGCCCTCTTTTTTGTGCGAAATATGGCTTTTAGGAAAAACGGTTTTGTAGTATTATATATGAGGTCAAAAACGCAATTTAACGGAAACTTAAGTGAAAAGGAATTAGGAGTGAGGTATGAATTTAGAAGAAGCTAAGAAGAAACTGGAAACATTTGGACAGGAACATGTTCTTAAATATTATGACGAGCTTACAGACGCTGAGAAGCAGGAGCTTCTCACACAGATCGATGAGACTGATTTTGCGGTCCTTGAGAACTGCAAGAACCTTGGTAAGAGCGAGGGAAGAGGACAGTTCAGCCCTCTGGCTGCTATGCAGGTTTCAGAGATAGAGAGAAGAAAAGATGAGTTTGCTGCAGCAGGAATCAAGGCACTCAAGGAAGGAAAGGTTGCTGCTTGCCTCCTTGCAGGTGGAATGGGAACAAGACTTGGCAGCGACAACCCTAAGGGAATGTATGACATCGGACTTACAAAGCCTGTATTCATCTTCCAGAGAATTATCGAGAACCTTCTTGATACAGTTAAGCAGGCTGATGGCGCATACATCAGACTCTTCATCATGACAAGTGAGAAGAATAACGATGCTACAATAAACTTCCTTAAGGAGCACAACTTCTTTGGATACCCTGAGGAGAAGATCACATTCTTCAAGCAGGATATGGCTCCGGCATCTGATTACAACGGCAAGGTTTACATGGAGGGCAAGGGCAGAATCTCTACATCACCTAACGGAAACGCCGGATGGTATGCATCAATGCTTAAGGCCGGACTTCGTGACCTCATTCAGAAAGAGGGCATCGAGTGGATCGATATCTTCGCAGTTGATAACGTACTGCAGAGAATCGCAGATCCTTGCTTTGTAGGTGCAACACTTACAGCAGGCGTAAGCTGCGGAGCTAAGGTTGTTCGCAAGAACGCTCCCGATGAGAAGGTTGGAGTTATGTGTCTTGAGGATGGCAAGCCTTCTATCGTAGAGTACTATGAGCTCTCTCAGGAGATGATGGATGCCAAGGATGAGAACGGCGATCCTGCCTACAACTACGGCGTTATCCTCAACTATCTCTTCAACGAGAATGATCTTTATGAGATCGCGAAAAAGACACTTCCTCTCCATGTAGTAGAGAAGAAGATCCCATACATTGATGAGAACGCAAACCTTGTTAAGCCTGAATCTCCAAACGGATGCAAGTTCGAGCAGCTGGTTCTTGATATGATCCACGAGCTTCCTACCTGCCTTCCTTATGAGGTTGTAAGGGAAAAAGAATTTGCTCCTATCAAGAACAAAGAGGGCGTAGATTCAGTTGAATCAGCAAGAGAGCTTTGCAAGTTAAACGGAATCGAGCTTTGATAGTTTCGACCAGTTAACATTTCGACTGATTGTCCCAACATAAGTTTATTGATTTAAAAGGCGCAGAGCCTTACAATTCAACCATAGTAAACAAATAAGCATCTTAGAAAAGAGGTAACGTATGGCAATTCTTGTAACAGGTGGCGCAGGCTATATCGGTTCACACACAGTAGTTGAACTTCAGAACGCAGGAGAAGACGTTGTTGTAATGGACAACCTTGCCAATGCAAGCAGAAAGAGTCTTGATAGAGTAGAAGCTCTTACCGGCAAGAAGGTTCCATTTTATGAGGCTGATATCAGAGACAGACAGGCTCTGGAAAAGATCTTTTCCGCAGAGAAGATTGACAGCGTAATCCACTTCGCAGGACTTAAGGCGGTTGGAGAGTCTGTCCAGAAACCATGGGAATACTACGATAACAATATTACAGGAACACTTACACTTGTGGATGTAATGAGAAAGCATAACTGCAAGAACATCATCTTCTCATCATCTGCTACAGTATATGGAAATCCGGCATTCGTGCCAATCACAGAGGACTGCCCTAAGGGACAGTGCACCAATCCTTACGGATGGACCAAGTCAATGCTCGAGCAGATCCTTTCCGATATCCAGAAGGCTGACAACGAGTGGAATGTAGTTCTTCTCAGATACTTCAATCCTATCGGAGCTCACAAGAGCGGAACCATCGGGGAGAACCCCAACGGAATTCCTAACAACCTCATGCCATATATCACACAGGTTGCAGTTGGTAAGCTTCCTAAGCTTGGAATTTTCGGCAATGACTATGACACTCCCGACGGCACAGGCGTGCGTGACTACATCCACGTAGTTGACCTTGCAAAGGGCCATGTTAAGGCACTTGCAAAGCTTGCACCCGGAAGCGGACTTAATATCTACAACCTCGGAACAGGCGTTGGTTACAGCGTTTTAGACATCGTCAAGAACTTCGAAGAGGCAACAGGAGTTAAGATCCCTTATGAGATCAAGGACAGACGTCCCGGCGATATCGCAACCTGCTATGCTAAGGCTGAAAAGGCTGAAAAGGAGCTCGGCTGGAAGGCAGAGAACGGAATCAAAGAGATGTGTGCTGATTCCTGGAGATGGCAGAGCCAGAATCCAAACGGATACGAAGACTGATAAGTACTTATCGCAATTAAGGAGCCGGTAGTCAAAATGACTGCCGGCTTTTATAATGTAAGAAAAAAGACATTGTGGGAGTAATTTATGTTTAGACTTTGGGTAAAGCTTTTTAAAGACAACCATCTTCTGAGAGATACAACAATATGTGACGACACGGTTGACACAAGAACTCATAAGGTAATGAACTCTTTGGAGAAGGCATGTTATGAAATGGATCTCTCTAAACCTATATGGCTTGATAACACCATCAAGGACTTCCAGATCCACGACAAATGCAGATTTACTGCGGATTCTTTCATTGAAGAAGTCTCTTTTGACTATATGGAAATTCAAATTTTGGAAGAAGATTATTAATTTTTATATAAGAAATAAAACACATTTTTGTCACAGATTGAATCTATACTAAAGCCATCAAAAGAAAGGAAGGTTCACCAATATGTACGAAGATGACAAGAATGGTCAACAGTCCACAGGCTCTTCAAGCTACAGCCAGTGGAATGCTAATACATCCCAAGCAACAAACAATGGTCCTTACAGTAATTACAACAACAATAATGGCTACAACAATGGTTACAGCAGCAATTATTCTTATGGACAGAGCAGCTATAACTACAATCAGAACGGGCATCCAACCTACGGTACTTACCAGTACAATGCAAATAGCCAGCCCCCTGTAACACCTCCTGCAAACGGTGGCAAGAAGAAGCATACAGCGGCTAAGGTTATCGCAGCAGTCTGCATACTTGCACTTATAGTCGGTGGTGTGGGCTTTGCTTACACACAGGTAGCAGACAGATTTGGACTACCGGTTCCGGGAAAAGAGGCTTTGGTAGAGAATACTGAAGAGGAAGTTAAAGAGGAGGTTGCAGAGGCTCAGAAGGAAGAGACTGAAACAGATAAGACTTCAGCAGCATCTGATTCTGACAACTCAATTTCAACAACAACCGTTTCCGAGACATCACTTGGTGTTGTAACAGATGTAACAGCAGTAGTAGAAGAAGTAATGCCTGCAATGGTTATGATCCACAACAACTACACAGCATCAGCAAGCTACTTCGGATACGTTCAGACAGAAGAAGCAACTGCATCAGGTAGTGGATTCATTGTTGGAGAGAATGACACAGAGCTCCTTATCGCAACCAACTACCACGTTATCGAAGGTGCTGACAGCCTGGAAGTAATCTTTGCAGATGACTCAACAGTAGAGGCAGTTGTAAAAGGAACCGACTCAGATAAAGACCTTGCGGTTATCGCAGTAATGCTTGAAGACATCAGCTCAGATACAAAAGATGCAATCAAGATCGCAACTCTTGGTGACAGCAATTCACTTAAGCTCGGCGAGCCGGCAATTGCAATCGGTAATGCACTTGGCTATGGTCAGTCAGTTACAACAGGTGTAATCTCAGCGGTTAATCGTGAGATCGAGGTTGAAGAGGGCGTTACAGGAACATTCATCCAGACAGATGCAGCCATCAACCCCGGTAACTCAGGCGGAGCACTTATCAACCTTAAGGGCGAAGTTATCGGTATCAACTCTAACAAGCTCGGCGGACAGTACGTAGATGACATGGGATATGCTATTCCTATTTCAGATGCACAGCCTATCATTGATAAGCTCATGAACGAAGAGACCAAGATCAAGGTTTCAGATGAGGACAGAGGATACATCGGTATCTCAGGTGTCAGTGTTACAGCAGAAGTTGAGGCAGCTTACGGAATCCCTCGCGGCGTATATGTAGCTGAGGTTTCAAGAGACGGCGGTGCTGAGGCGGCAGGAATTGAGAAGGGTGATGTTATTACTGAGTTTGACGGTGAAGAGATCACATCAATGGATGACCTTCAGACAAGACTTCAGTTCTATGCTGCAGGTACTACAGTAACCATCAAGGTAATGAGACAGAATGGCGCAGAATATATAGAAGAGCAGTACGATGTAACTCTCGGACACGCAGCATCAACACATGGCGGACAGGATTCAAATGCCGGTGAAGAGGGAGAGACCTCTGATCAGTATGACGGATCTACACACCAGTACCCGGCTATGCCTGGTGGCAAGAATGGTCAGAACGGTCAGGGCGGCAGCAACAGTAACGGTGGCTGATAAATAAAAAAATATGTCTTATCAAATCCGCAGACAAAGCTTATTGTCTGCGGATTTTTGTTGTTAGTATGTACGGTTACGTGGTAGAATTCTCTTAAGTGAACCATTAAAAATACTGTTTAAGGAGCACGATCAATGCGTGATAAGATTAAAAAGATCTACAGAGATATGAGCCTTTTAATGGGATTTACCATGAGCTTTTTCCTGTCAATTGTAGGAACAGCAACCTCAGGACACTTCACTGTTCCGGGGTGGATCATGAGTTTTGTGGTGAGCCTTATCATAAGCCTTATCATCGGTTTTGTGATCCCGGTAGGAAAAGTAGCCGGCGATGTTTCCAAGAGCTTTAACCTAATTCGCGGAACCATGAAGGCAAGACTTGTTGAGAGCCTTGTTTCAAACCTGATCTACACTCCGATAATCACCTTCCTTATGGTAACACTTGCTTACAGCGTAGCTATGAAGCAGAGTAACGGAATGGCCGGTCTTGAGTTTGGCCCTATGTTTTTCCATTCTCTGGCAATAACATTTGTTGTCGGATATATTCTGGTGTTCTTTTTACAGCCGTTCTTTATCAAGAGGCTGATGAAGAAGTATGGTGTCGAAGGCGAGTATGGCTCTAAGTAAAAAGAGCTGACGGAGGAATTCTTATGCACGAGATGATCAGGAAAAGAAATGAACTCTTTGCTCAGAAAGTCATCAAAGGACTTGAGTCAAGGAATATGAAGGCATATTATGCAGCAACCAAGGGAGAGGCGCTTCAGAAGGCACTTGAACTCATCCCCGAAGGGTGCAGTGTTGGAATGGGCGGTGCAATGAGTGCCCATGAGATCGGACTGGTTGATGCTCTTAAAGCAGGAGATTACAGATTTATTGACAGAGATGCCATGGAGGATAAGAGGCAGGCAATGCTCGATACCTATGACGCAGATTTCTTTATCTCCAGTGCCAATGCCATGACTGACGACGGAATCCTTGTCAACATCGATGGTAACGCCAACAGAGTTTCAGCGATCGCTCAGGGTCCGAAGCACGTTCTTTTCATAATCAGCATGAACAAGATCTGCCCTGATCTCGACAGTGCCATGAAGAGAGCAAGAAATGTGGCAGCGCCTGTAAATGCTCAGCGCTTTGGCCTTTCTACTCCGTGTGCCAAGACCGGCGCATGCATGGACTGCAAGTCTCCGGATACCATCTGCTGCCAGTTCCTTATCACTCGTTTCTCCAAGCACGAGGGAAGGATTCAGGTAATCTTGGTAGGAGAGAATGTAGGATTCTAAGCCATGGGAAAAGAGACTGTAAAAGCCGTTCTTTTTGACCTGGACGGAACACTTACCGATACAGAGAAATACTATCAGATAGCCTGGCCAAAGGCTCTTGCGCACTTTGGCTACAAGACGGAGGACTGGATGCCACTTGAGCTTCGCTCACTGGGAAGGCCCTTTGCTCCTGAGAGATTTAAGCAGTGGTTCGGGCAGGACTTCGACTATCAGATGGTGAGGGAATACAGAAAAGGGATTGTGGAAGAGATGATCAGGGAAGGCGGAATCCCACTTAAGCCCGGGGCAAAAGAGATACTGACCTGGCTTCGGGAAAACGGAGTCCTGACAGCTCTTGTAACTGCCAACGAATATCCAAGGGCAGAGAGATACCTAAAAAAGATAGATCTGTTTGATTACTTTGATAAGATCATCTGCTCCAACATGGTTAAGCTTGGTAAACCGGCACCTGATATATATGCATATGCCTGCAAGGAGCTTTCGCTTGACCCGTCTGAAACCTTCGCGGTTGAAGATTCTCCAAACGGAGTAACCAGTGCATATCTGGCAGGGTGCAAGGTCATAATGGTTCCGGACCTAACCCAGCCCGATGAGGAGCTGTCAAAAAAGCTCTATAGAAAAGTTGATAAATTACTGGATATAAAAAGCCTGATCTGACGATCAGGCTTTTCTTTTGACTTTATTATTGAGCTTTTTCAGCTTTCATGGAAGCGATAAGTTCTCCGCTGTTATATCTCTCAATGATGTTGTTGATACGCTCAACAGGATTAAGAAGATCGCTGATTGAAGCGTCATGGTTAAGTGTATCAATGAGGTATGCGATGTACTTACTCATATCACAGCTTACATACCAGTCTCTAGAAAGAAGCTCAGGTGACTGATAGATGAGGTTTGTTGTAAATACCTTGTCGATAAGGCCTTCCTCGTGAGCCTTGTCAAATGCATCAAGACCTGAGGTGAACAGACCGAAGGTTGAGAATGCATAGATTCTTGAAGCCTTTCTGTCCTTGAGGGCTCTTGCTACATCCAGCATGCTCTCGCCGGAGGAGATCATGTCATCGACGATGATAACTGACTTACCTTCTACGCTGGTACCCAGGAATTCGTGAGAAACGATAGGATTTCTTCCGTCAACAACCTGAGTGTAGTCACGTCTTTTATAGAACATACCAACATCAAGACCGAGGACGCTGGCAAGATAAATTGCACGACTCATACCACCTTCATCCGGGCTTATTACCATCATGTGTTCGGAGTCAATCTTGAGATCCCACTCGCTTCTGAGCAGAGCCTTGATGAACTGATATGTTGTTCTTACAGTTTCAAAACCATTTAAAGGAATAGCATTCTGAACACGGGCATCATGTGCATCAAAGGTGATAATGTTATCAACACCCATGTTTACAAGTTCCTGAAGTGCGATAGCACAGTCAAGTGACTCTCTTGAACTTCTCTTGTGCTGTCTTGACTCGTAAAGGAAAGGCATGATAACTGTAATTCTTCTTGCCTTACCACCTACGGCAGCAATGATTCTCTTAAGATCCTGATAGTGATCATCAGGGGACATGTGATTTTCCTGTCCGAATAACTTGTATGTTTCGTTATAGTTACATACATCTACCAGGAGATACAGGTCATCTCCACGTACGGATGTCTTGATAACACCCTTAGCCTCACCGGTTCCAAATCTGGGAATCTCAGCTTCAAGAATGTAGGAAGGACGCTCATAGCCGGTAAATGCCAGGCTGCCTTTGTGCTCATTCTCTCTTTCTGCTCTCCACTTAACGAGATAGTAATCAACCTTCTCTGCAAGTGGCCTTGTACCTTTTAGGGGTATCATTCCAAGGGAACCTACAGGAATGGTCTCCAGATTACGCTTCTCCTCTTTTCTTGGCATTAGTGAAAATCCTCGCTTTCTTTTTGGGCAATCTTCTTTTGGTTTCGAATGTCAGGACCTGATAATTTAAGCAATTTGAAATTGCTTGTGACCCTCGAAAAAATTCGATCCTGATAGGCTTGTTGTAATCCCTCTAGCGATAAATTAGATGTAATTATAGTTGATTTTTTGCGATTATCCCTCTCGTTCAAAAGTGCAAAGAGCTCTGAAGTAACCAGGTTAGTAATCCTCTCGGAACCAAGATCGTCTATAACCAGTAGTTCGCAGTTATAGATATCATCATAAAGGGCTCTGAGTTCATCCTTGGCCTTGTAATCAAAGGTGTTTTCTGCGATCATCTCAAACAGTCCGATTGAACTGAAGTATATTACAGAATAGCCTTTTTTAAGTACTTCGTCTGCCACACAAATGGACAAGAAGCTTTTACCCGTACCAACTGTACCATAAATAAATAAATTTTGGTAGTCGGTGCCAAAATTATTCACAAATTCTTCAGCAGTTTTTTTCGCCCCCAGAAATTTAACCAGATCCTCTCCCTGATAATAAGAATCCTTCATATTCCTGAAATTTGCCTTCTTTACAAGCATTCTCAGGTTGGATTTATCATAGAGAGTATCAATGATCTTCTGCTTGAAGCAATGGCACTTCTCATTGCCTACATATCCTGTGTCCTTACAGTCAGGGCATGTATAACCCATATCCAGGAAATCAGGAGAGTAACCAGCCTCTCTGAGCAAAATCTGCTTTTGTCTTGCAATCTCATCAAGCTGTCTTCTGAGATCGCTTCTATCAAGCTTCTCTCCAGAAAGCATTCTTCTGCCAAAATCCGCAGAAGCAGTAGCCGTCTCATCATCCAGCTCCTTATACCCGGGAACAGCCTCATAAACACTCTGAAGCCTTTCCTCCTGTTCCTGTCTATGAAGATACCTTCTCTCCTCATACTCATGCATTATCGCATCATACTGCGCATTAGTTAACGCCATACACTAACTCCTCATAATTTGATATGTATCTATTTTATATTCGAAATACCTTTGAACCCTACTCAATCAACACTCAATATATCTGAATGTACTCAATCAACATGCAACATATATCTGAAATGTATCACTCTTATTCGATGTGTAAGGTCGGAGCAGTGTACTATATACTCTTTTCGATTTCAAACCACGGAGATGAGACCAATCAATATCAAGTGCCAATGCACGCAGATATTGATGCCCTGGGCTCATCGGAGTCGCCCGGTTTGCCGAGAAAAGAGTATATAGTACACTGCTCAGACCGTATTTTTCCAATAACGTAGACTATTCATGCCTGACACATAAGTATGGCCCTGTACGTGCTCCAGGGAAGGCTAAGTGCCACCGCCGGGCCAAGGTACAGGGCCGAGCTTATGAACCGTCGTCCGACCTGATTCCCCAATCTGTCGGAGCTTTAGTTGTCCAGAAGCTTTTTCTCGAGCTCGGCAAAATCATAAGTGTTTTGCTGGAACTGATTAAAGCGATTCTGGGATACGCCTGAACGAATAGATGATTCGCTTAGACGAAGTTTGGTATCGATGGATGATATGGAAGCCTTAGATCTCTTCTTGGCAAGATCTGCGGTAAAGTTGGCATCAAGCTTGGCAATATCCTCCCTTGTTTTAACCTTTTTCTCGTGCCAGCTGCGTAAAATGGCGTCGCAATATTTAAGACGTCCTTTTTGTGTCGCCATAACAGTGCGGTCGCAGGCTTCCAGGATAATATCCATCGAAAATCCCAACTCCCCACGCCACTTGAGAATGAAGTTTGTCTCCTTCTCAGTAGGTGAGTTTTCCATACCGAGTGCCTTCATGATAGCGATGAAGTCGCTGTCATGTTTAAAGATTTCCGCGCGGGCCTGTTTTGGCGTTTTGATGCCTTGCTGATTCCAGTTAATGGCCACCTTCTCCATGTACCTGAAATCTTTCTTATGATTATCGACGCAATACTGCATCAGATAGTCCAAAAGGTCGTCTGAGAAAGCCAGATCATCGTGAATGTAGCAGATGGTCTGCATCTCAGTGCTTGTAAGTGTCCTTCCGAAATACTGCTCTGCAATGAACAGAAGATTGGATACATCTGTAGTAGCTGCCTTAGCGGTCTTAGCCGGTGCCGGAGCAGGAGCAGGAGCAGCAGGTGCTACAACCTGTGCTGCTGCCTGATTCTGAACACTGTCGCCCCTTCTTCTGCCGTAGCGTCTGTGCTGCTGAGCTACGATATCTTCCATATGAATTCCGGTAAGGTTCTGGGAGGTGTCGTATTCGAGACTGATAAGTCCCTTTTTCTCCCAATATTTAAGTGCACGGATCACATCCGATTCCGTATGGTTGAATTTATCTGCCAGAGCTTCAACACTGGTAGGTAAATTCGCACTCATCATACGCAGTAAAAAGAGGTAGATCTTAATCTGCGCATCGTTTGCGTCCTGCATATATTCGTCAATAAAGATGTTGGAAACATAAGTAGAATCCTCCCCACAATTAGAACTGATCGTCACACGCCCCATCATAAACTTTCATCACCTACTTCATAAAATATCCGAAAAAGAATTGTTTGGTTCTTCGGAACAATTCAGATTATAGCATGGGGATTTTTAAAATGATATGGAAAAAGTGACGAAGAAATCCAGTAAACATCAATGGTTTCTAATTTGAAGAAGTTTTGTGGACAATGTGGATAACGTGGATTATTTATTACAAATCTAATTAAAAAGGTCTGGCATAGGGTTTCTAGACCAGACCTTTATCCACCGAATTAAGTTTACATAAAATATAATTCCGGGTGGAAATGTGGATAAGTTTTACCTTCCAAGGAGCTCATCGCCGATTTTTACAACATCTCCCGCTCCCATGGTTATCAACAAATCTCCCTTAGTGCAATTTTGCAAAAGAAATTTTTCTATCTCATTAAAGTTTTCCGTAGTGGGGAAATAATTGCATTCGTGGCCGAGTTCAACGATCTTGTCCCTGAGAGTACGTGAGCTTATTCCAAGGTTGTCTTTTTCTCTTGCTGCATAAATGTCGGCAAGGATGACATGATCTGCCAGTGAAAGTGCCTCGGCAAATTCGTTCATAAGAGCTTTGGTCCTGGTGTAGGTATGTGGCTGGAATACGCACCAGATCTTGCTGTGAGGGTAATTCTGTGCAGCAGTTAATGTGGCACGGATCTCTGTTGGATGGTGAGCGTAGTCATCGATTATGGTAACTCCGCCGATCTCACCCTTGTATTCAAATCGTCTGCCGGTTCCGTGAAATGCATCCAGCGCAGACACAATTTTGCTTTTTTCTATATTTAGAATGTTTGCAACAGCGATTGCTGAAAGTGCGTTGTAAACGTTGTGGATTCCCGGAACAGAAAGGGAGATCGCAAGCTCTTTTCCTCCCGGAAGATGAGCTGTGAAGGATGGATTACCGTGATCGTCATAGGTAATATCTGTCGGGTAGTAGTCGAAGGAATCGGTTGAGCCGTAAGTTATGATGTCGCATTTAAGGCCGCCTGTGATCTCTTCAACGTTGTCGATCTCGCCGTTGATAACAAGAGTTCCGTCCTCTGGAAGGAGCTCGGCAAACTTTCTGAAAGAGTGTCTGATGTCATCAAGGTCTTTAAAGAAATCCAGATGATCGGCGTCGATGTTTGAAATGATGCTGATCTTGGGGAAGAAGCTAAGGAAGCTGTTGGTGTATTCGCAGGCTTCGGTTACGAAGTACTCGGACTTACCAACGCGGATGTTTCCGCCTATGTCACTGAAGATTCCGCCGATTGAGAGGGTGGGATCTGTCTCTGCCTCCAAAAGGATCTTGGAAAGCATTGAAGTTGTTGTAGTCTTGCCATGAGTTCCTGATACAGCCACGGGAAGATCATACTCTTTCATGATCTGTCCGAGGAGCTCTGCTCTTGTAAGCATTGGAATGCCGGCGTTCTTGGCAGCTACGAATTCCGGATTGTCGGGACGAACAGCTGCTGTGTAAACAACGGCGTTTATGGTTCCGAGAGATGTGATGTTCTCGGCCTTTTGTCCGTAGAAGATTCGGATGCCCTTGTCCTCAAGAGCTCTTGTCATAGCGGACTCTTTCATATCGGAACCTGAAATCTTAAAGCCTTCCTCCACAAGGATCTGTGCAAGACCGCTCATTGAGATTCCACCGATACCGATAAAATAGATATGTTCAGGATTTTTGAAATCAATTTTATACATAGTTTTCCTCTTCTTTATTAAATAAGAAACTACTTTATTCTAGCACTTATTCATGCAAAGTCAAAAATCAGAAAATTCGAAAACGTTTACGTTAATTATATATCATATTTAGACTTTTTCGTGTTTTTTTACGGCATTCTTGTGCTATACTAAAATATAGAAAAAAAGGCAATTTGGTGAGTCACAAAGATCTTTTAGCAACGAGGTGGAGCATGATAAAAAAAGAAATGATCGCCATGCTTTTAGCAGGTGGGCAAGGTAGCAGACTGGGCGTTCTGACATCTAAGATGGCAAAGCCTGCAGTTTCATTTGGGGGAAAATATCGAATCATCGACTTTCCGCTCAGTAACTGCATCAATTCGGGAGTGGACACTGTCGGCGTTCTGACACAGTATCGTCCGCTCAGACTTAATTCCCATATCGGAATTGGAATACCGTGGGATCTGGACCGTAACTTCGGTGGAGTTACAGTTCTTCCTCCGTATGAAAAGAGTGCGAACAGTGAGTGGTACACAGGAACTGCAAACGCAATCTATCAGAATATGGAGTACATGGAAAACTATAACCCGGACTATGTCCTGATTCTTTCCGGTGACCATATTTATAAGATGGACTACGAGACAATGCTTGATTTCCATAAGTCAAGCGGTGCTGACGTTACCATTGCTGTTATGCCTGTTCCTATGGAAGAGGCCAGCAGATTCGGTATCATGATAACAGACGAGAACAAGCGTATTGTGGACTTCGAGGAGAAGCCTGAGCATCCACGCAGCAATCTTGCTTCGATGGGTATCTACATCTTCTCATGGAAGGCCCTCAGGGATGCGCTTATCAAGAATAAAGATCAGGCAGGACTGGACTTTGGTAAACATATCATTCCTTACTGCAAGGAACAGGGACAGTCATTATTTGCTTATGAGTTCGACGGATACTGGAAGGATGTAGGAACTCTTACATCTTACTGGGAAGCCAATATGGAGCTCATCGACATCGTGCCTGAGTTCAATCTCTATGAAGAGTATTGGAAGATCTACACATCAAGCGGAGTTCAGCCCCCACAGTACCTTGGCCCGGAGAGTGCCATTGAGAGAAGTATTGTCGGCGAAGGCTGCGATATAGAAGGTAAGGTTTACAACTCAGTTATAGGACCCGGCGTCAAGATTGGTAAGGGAACGGTTGTCAGCCATTCCATCATCATGAACGAGACTCAGATCGGTGAGAACTGCAGCATTGAGAAAGCTATCATTGCTGAGAGGGCACAGATTGGAAACGGCGTTATACTGGGAACCTTCGAGGAAAAAGAGAATGAGACAAAGCCCGGAATTTATTGTGAAGGTCTCTGCACTATCGGAGAGAGATCAGTTATACCAGACGGTGTAAAGGTTGGTAAGAACACTATGATCTCCGGAGTTACAACTGCTGACGACTACGTGGACGGAGTCCTGGACAGCGGAAGAACATTAGATAAGGCAGGTGATTAAGTATGAGGGCGATTGGTATTATTTTAGCAGGCGGCAGCAGTAGCAGGATGCAGGAACTGTCCAAGAGAAGAGCGGTTTGCGCAATGCCGGTGGCTGGTTTTTACAGAAGTATCGACTTTGCACTCAGCAACATGACCAACTCTCACATCCAGACAGTAGCCGTATTTACACAGTACAATGCAGGAAGTCTTAACACACACTTAAGTTCATCAAAGTGGTGGGACTTCGGACGTAAGCAGGGAGGACTTTACGTATTCACTCCCGCAGTTAAGGCATCAGGTAATCTCTGGTACAGAGGTACAGCAGATGCGATTGCACAGAATCTTGATTTCCTTAGAAGCTGCCACGAGCCGTATGTGGTTATTACTTCAGGAGACTACGTATATAAGATGGACTACGGCAAGCTTCTTGAGTACCACATTCAGAAGCAGGCTGACATCACAGTTGTATGCAAGGATATGCCGGCAACAATCGACACTGAGAGATTCGGAACCGTTCGTATGAACGAGGAGAGCCGTATCGAGGAGTTCGAGGAGAAGCCCGTTGTATCAAGATCCAACACCATCTCCTGTGGTATCTACGTCATCAGAAGAAGACAGCTCATCGAGCTCATTGAGAGAGCTGAAGAGGAAGAGAGATACGACTTTGTTAGAGACATCCTTGTAAGATACAAGGATATGAAGAGAATATACGGATACAAGATCAAGGATTACTGGAGCAACATCGCTTCCGTAGAAGATTACTACAGGACCAACATGGACTTCTTAAAGCCTGAGATCCGTCAGTACTTCTTCCGTGAGTATCCGGGTATCTACACCAAGGTTTCCGACCTTCCGCCGGCTAAGTATAACGTAGGGGTAAACGTTAAGAACGGCCTTATCTCCAGCGGTTGTATCATAAACGGAACCATTGAGGATTCAGTAATCTTCAAGGGCGCCTTCATCGGAAACAACTGTTACATCAAGAATTCAATCATCCTGAATGATGTATACATCGGAGACAACTCACATATTGAGAATTGCATTGTAGAGAGCCACGGCACAATACAGGCAAACTCATATTATAAAGAAGAAAATGGAATAAAGGTAGTCGTAGAGAATAACGAGAGGTACGTAATCTAAGGTTATTCGGCAACAGAGTTGTAATCAAGAGGGGGTTACACTATGAAGATTACAGATATTCGTGTTAGAAAGGTTACAAAGCAGGGCAAGATGCGTGCAGTGGTTTCGGTTACTTTTGACAACGAGTTCGTTGTACACGACATCAAAGTGATCGAGGGCGAGAGAGGACTCTTTATTGCAATGCCCAGCAAGAAATCAGCTGATGGAGAGTATCGTGACATCGCGCATCCCATCAACTCAGACATGAGAGGCGTACTTCAGAGCCAGATTCTTGAGGCTTACGACAAGGCATCTCTTGAGGAGCCGGAGGGCGAGGAAGCGCCTGCAGAGGCTTGACAGACAATAGCTTAAAGTGAATAATGGGTATAATAACAGGGGACTTAGATTACTAGGTCCCCTGATTTATGCTGGGGGATGGGATGTTTGAATTTTTAAAGGCATTATTTTCAGGGAAGAATAAAGAGGAAGACGGCAATATGTTCGTTATAGTGGGACTTGGAAACCCGGAGAAAAAATATTTCGGAACCAGGCACAACGTGGGCTTTGCTACCATTGACTACCTGTCCGATAAATATAACATAGGTCTTACAGAGACCAAGTTTAAGGCAGCCTACGGTAAGGGCAGAATAGGAAACGAGAGAGTTATCCTCGTTAAGCCCCTGACTTACATGAACCTCAGTGGTGAGGCAGTGGCTCCTATCTGTAATTATTTCAAAATAGATTCAAAGACAAATCTTATAGTGATCTCCGATGACGTTGAGCTTGATGTGGGGAACCTCAGAGTTCGCCCCAAGGGAAGCGCCGGAGGACACAACGGACTTAAGAATATCATAGCCCAGCTTGGACATGACGAATTCTCAAGAGTCCGCATCGGAGTTGGCAAGAAGCCCAAACAGTGGGATATGGTGGACTGGGTCCTGGGACACTTTGAGGGAGAAGATGCCACTCTTATTAAGGAAAGTATTGAAAGAGCAGCCGAAGCTGTCGCCTGCATCATAGAAGAAGGCACCGACAGCGCCATGAACAAATTCAACGGAAAAGTTAAATGAGAGCAATCACCACACCCCTTTCTGAGCTGAAGGAATTTAATGAAATAAATGAGTATCTTGAAAAGCCCTTCGCCTGCGCTGAGGTAACAGGCTGCGTTGACTCGCAGAAGCTCCACTTCATCGACGGACTTGGCGCTGATTTCAAGTACAGGATCATCGTGACCTACTCTGACCTTCGGGCAAAAGAGATCTATGAGGACTACAAGTTTTACGACAGAAATGTCACAGTATATCCCGCCAAGGATCTGATCTTCTACCAGGCCGACGTTCACAGCAACGAGATCGCAAGGCAGAGGATCAGGTGCATGAGAAGGCTCATCGAGGGAAGACCCGTAACGGTGGTCACTACTTTTGCTGCCCTGATGACTCCGCAGATTAAGCCCGAAGTCATCAAGAATCACATTCTTTCCCTGGACAGACACAGCGCGATAGACGTTGTTGAGATCGGCAAAAAGCTTGTCACCATGGGCTATACCAGAAACTATCAGGTAGAAGCTCCCGGTGAGTTCTCAATCCGCGGAGATATCGTGGATGTCTTTGACCTGACAGAGGAAAATCCTTTCAGAATCGAGCTCTGGGGCGATGAGATCGACTCCATAAGAAGCTTTGACATTCTCTCCCAGAGATCCCTTGAAAAGCTGGAGTCCGTGGATATCTACCCGGCCTCCGAGATCATCCTTGAGGATGAGGAGCTTGAAAAGGGCTTTGAGAAGATTCAGGAAGATACAGATAAAGTCGTAAAGGCTTTAAGAGATGAGTTTAAGACTGCAGAAGCCCATCAGCTTAAGAAGCAGACTGAGGAGCTCAAGGAGCAGCTCTTTGAACTAAAGGCAGCAGTCAATCTCGAGAGCTATATCAGATATTTCTATGAAGATACAGTCACCATCCAGGAGATGTTCCCCAAGGGTAGGAGCTGTATCTTTATCGACGAGCCACAGCGCGTACAGGAACACGCCATGGCTGTTGAAGCAGAGTTCCGTGAGAGCATGACCCACAGAGCAGAAAAGGGATATGTGCTTCCGGGACAGATGGACATTCTTTACCCCATAGACAACTGCATAGCAAGAATGGGTAACGGCAGGAGAGTCCTGGTGTCTGCTCTTTCAATGCCGGCTTCTCTAAATCTCTTTTCCCCGGAAAAGAGCTGGGACATTAAGGCAAGAAGTATCGCAGCCTACAACAACAGCTTCGATTCTCTGGTCAGTGACCTTAAGAATTACGCAAAGCGAGGCTACAAGGTTCTCATTCTCTCCGGCTCAAGAACAAGGGCAAAGAGAATAGTTGAGGACCTTCGTGACAACCTTGTCAGCGCCTTTTACAGCGAGGATCCGGGTAGGGTCTTGCAGCCCGGCGAGATCATGACCTATTACGGCAGGATAATGAAGGGCTTTGAGTATCCTGACATCAAGTTCGCAGTCATTGCGGAGAGTGATATCTTCACCGAGCACACAAGGAAGAAGAAAAAGAAAAAGAGCCAGTACAGTGGCGAGAAGATCTCCGACTTTGCTGACCTTAAGATAGGTGATTACGTAGTTCACGAGGATCACGGTCTTGGTATCTACAGAGGTATCGAGAAGATTGAGACCGACCATGTGGTCAAGGATTACATCAAGATCGAATACGGCGGTGGCGGAAATCTCTATGTTCTGGCTACAGGTCTTTCTGTTATTCAGAAGTACGCATCCGGAGGCGATGATGAAAACGCTCACAAGCCAAGGCTCAACAAGCTTGGAAGCGGCGACTGGAGCCATACCAAGAATAAGGTCAGAGCTGCAGTTGAAGAGGTGGCTCAGGACCTTGTGGAGCTCTATGCCAAGAGGCAGCAGGCTGTGGGCTTTGAGTTCGGAAAAGACACAGTATGGCAGCAGGAGTTTGAGGACGCCTTCCCTTATCAGGAGACGGAGGATCAGCTCACTGCCATCGACGATACCAAGAAAGATATGGAATCAAGCCGTATCATGGACAGACTTGTCTGCGGAGACGTTGGCTTTGGAAAGACAGAGGTGGCTATCCGCGCGGCTTTCAAGGCGGTACAGGACGGCAAGCAGGTGGCGGTTTTGGTTCCCACAACCATCCTTGCTCAGCAGCACTACAACACCTTCTCCGAGAGAATGCGTGCATTCCCGGTGAGGGTTGATCTCATGTCCAGATTCAGGACACCGGCCGAGCAGAAGAAGACAGTTACAGATCTTAAGAAAGGCCTTGTTGACGTTGTCATCGGAACCCATAGGCTCTTGTCTAAGGATATTGAATACAAGGACCTTGGTCTTCTGATTGTTGATGAGGAACAGCGCTTTGGCGTAACCCACAAGGAAAAGATAAAGACCATGAAGGAGAATGTTGACGTTCTGACGCTGACAGCAACTCCTATCCCAAGAACTCTTCACATGTCACTGGTTGGCATCAGAGACATGAGCGTTCTTGAGGAAGCGCCCAACGACAGACTTCCGATCCAGACCTACGTTATGGAGTACAACGACGAGCTGGTCAGAGAGGCCATTGTCAGAGAGCTTTCGAGAAACGGACAGGTTTACTATGTTTACAACAGAGTCAACACCATAGCTGACACAGCTGCCAGAATTCAGAAGCTTGTGCCTGAAGCCAATGTTGCCTTTGCCCATGGCCAGATGAAGGAGTCGGAGCTTGAGAGAATCATGTACGACTTCATCGACGGAACCATAGATGTTCTTGTCTCTACTACTATTATTGAGACAGGACTTGATATCCCTAACGTTAACACCATGATCATCCATGACTCGGATAAGATGGGACTTTCCCAGCTCTATCAGTTAAGGGGCCGTGTCGGCAGATCCAACAAGACAGCCTATGCCTTCCTTATGTATAAGAGAGACAAGATGCTCAAGGAAGTTGCGGAAAAGAGACTTGCAGCCATCAAGGAGTTTACCGACCTGGGCAGCGGATTCAAGATCGCCATGAGGGACCTTGAGATCAGAGGTGCAGGAAATCTCCTTGGCAAAAAGCAGAGCGGACACATGGCAGCAGTAGGATACGATCTCTACTGCAAGATGCTCGGTGAAGCGGTCAAGATCAGAAAGGGCGAGGATACCGAGGAAGTCCTGGATATGCCCGGAACAAGTATTGACCTTGATGTCAGTGCCTTTATTCCTGACAACTATATCTTAAACGAGGATCAGAAGCTTGAGATCTACAAGAGGATCGCAAGCATAGAGAATCAGACAGAATGTGATGAGATGAAGGACGAGCTCATAGACAGATTCGGAGAAGTTCCCGAGACAGCACTTAACCTTCTTCGTATATCTCTTTTGCGTGCAAGGGCACACGAGCTCTACATCATGGAAGTAAAGGGCGGAAACGGCAGCATCGAGATCAAGATCAGCCCCAGCGCCAAGATAGATCCCGGCAAGATCCCGGGCTTTATCGCCTCCTACAAGGGGAATATGGCTTTCCACAGCACCGGCATTCCTGTATTTGTCTACAAGTACAAGAAGGATACAAACCCAACCAAGGCCGAGAAGCAACTTCTTGAAGATGCCGAGACGCTTATTGAGAAGCTTGGAGAGCTGCGGGCGTGATGTGGTGAATAGTGCGATGTGTAATGCGACGTGGGTAGGAAGAATTTCCTACGCAATTGTATTAAAACTATAAATGCAGTGGAGAAATGCTGGGGTAATTGATGGCATGCTCCACTGCATTTTTAATTATCTAAGTATTGCAGTGGAGATAATTTGAAGGAATAGTAGACAAGCTCCACTGCATTTTTGATTTTTCAGTTATTGCAGTGGAGGAATTTAGAAGAAATTGAAGGTTTGTTCCACTGCATTTTTAATAAATCAGTTATTGCAGTGGAAAAGCGCAGATGGAAAAGACAAAATTCTCCACTGCAAAATGCAAAAATCATAATTTGCAGAGGATGAGCGAGGAATTTAGCCTACTCATGGCCCTATGCAAAGAAGCAAATATCGGAAATGCAGTGGAAAACATGGCTGGAAGTATGTTATGGATACAGCGAAAATATCCATTGAAATAGAAGCATCTTGACAGTTGTTACTATAATTCATTATAATCCACAATTATCTAATACATTCTAAGAGAAGTGCGTACCGGTTCTCGGATTTCAATGCGCATATTTTCCGGAAGAGATATAACAGAAAAGCAAAACATCAAATCTAAATAGCAATAAAGATAGGAGAAGAATGAAAGACATTATAATCGATTACCTTCAGGAAGAGAAACAACGCCTGGAGAAATTGCTTCAATCTGCAATACAGGACAAAGAGCGTGCGCCGGAAGGATGTCTTAGAGTTGCAAGAAAAGGGGATCATCCGGAGTTTTATCACAGAGCATCAAAAGAAGATCGTCTTGGCTGCTATATACATAAAGACAGGATAGATATTGCACAAGCGTTAGCGCAAAAGACCTATGCAGATAGATTTATTAAATCACTGAACCCAAAGCTTGATCTTATTGATTCAATTATTCATGAATATGAGACTAATCAAGCGAAGGAGATTTATGGCAGGCAGACTGAGATAAGACAGCGTCTTATAAAGCCATATTTAATCGAAGATACCGAGTTTGCAAAAAGATGGCTGGAAATTCCTTATGAACCGAACCCTAAATATCCGGAGAAGAAAGATCAGAAAACTGCAAATGGTGAGTGGGTTCGCTCTAAATCTGAAGTTATTATTGCAGACAATCTTAAAATGCTTGGCATACCATATAAATATGAAGCTCCTGTAAAGATTCCCGGAACTTCAGAGGGGGATGCCTACCATGCGATGGTGGAATCTCCATCGTCCATAATATATCCTGACTTCACATGTCTTAATGTCAGACGTCGCAAGCTTGTTTATATTGAACATTTTGGAATAATGGATAGCCCTGATTATCGTGATAAAGAGTTCTTCTGGAAAATCAGGAACTATGAAAATGCAGGGATCATCCAAGGGAAAAACTTTATTATGACATTTGAAGACGACGAGCATACTTTTAACTTTGCAAACTACAAGTGTGCCATCGAAGAACTCCTCCTTAAATAGGCGAATACTTTAATAATGTAAACTGCTAAACAATATGATATAATCAAACAGGTATTATGCTATAATCATACAAATATCACGGCATAGATATACGAACAGCCATATATATATTTAGGAGGAACGGCTATGATTAACGAACAATACAAGAGCATGCTCGGTGCCAAGTCGGTAATAAGAGAGCTTTCAGAGTATGCAACTGCCAGGGGAAAAGAAGTAGGATACGAGAATGTATTTGATTTCAGTCTGGGAAATCCGAGTGTGGAAGTTCCCAAGGAGTTTACGGATGAGATGATAAGGCTCCTTCAGGAAGAGGATACCATGACACTTCATGGCTATACACCAAGCCTTGGAAACCCTCTATATAAAGAAGAGATAGCAAAATCTTTGAATGAGAGATTCGGAATGAATTATGGTCCGGAGCACATCTTCCCTACAACCGGAGCAGCAGGTGCTGTTGCGCATGCAGTAAGAGCAGTGACTAAGCCCGGCGATGAGATGATCGCTTTTGCACCATACTTCCCTGAGTACGGTCCATACATCACAGGCGCCGGCTGTAAGCTTAGTGTAGTTCCGGCGGATACAAGCTCTTTTCAGATCAACTTCGATAAGTTCTTGGAGATGATAAATGAGAACGTGGCAGCAGTTCTTGTAAACACACCTAACAATCCGTCAGGTATTGCATATTCAACTGCTACACTTCAGAGACTTGCTGATATCTTAAGAGAGAAGTCAAAAGAGTATGGTCACAACATTTTCCTTCTCTCAGACGAGCCTTACAGAGAGATCGTGTTCAAGGGTGCAGATTCACCTTATGTTTCAAAGTTCTACGATCACACCTTAAGCTGTTATTCATTCTCCAAGTCACTCTCACTTCCCGGAGAGCGAATCGGTTACGTGGCTGTAAATCCTGCCTGCGAGGGTGCTGATATCATCGTTCCCATGTGCGGACAGATTTCAAGAGGCACAGGACACAACTGTCCTCCTTCTATTATTCAGCAGGCTGTTGCCAAGGTATGTTCACTTACAGCGGATCTCTCAGTTTATGAGACCAACATGAACATCATCTACGACACACTGGTTGAGCTTGGCTTTACAGTAGTTAAGCCCGGCGGAACCTTCTATATAATGCCCAAGGCACTGGAGGAGGATTCAGTAGCATTTTGTAAAAAAGCTTTAAAGTACGATCTGGTATTTGTTCCGGCTGACGGTTTCGGAGCACCCGGGTTCTTCAGAATGGCTTACTGCATCGATACCGAAAAGGTTGAGAGAGCAATGGTTGCCCTTAAGAAATTCGTTAAAGAGGAATATGGCAAGTAATGCCGAAAGGGGATGTTTAAATTGAAGTTTGAGAAAAATACATCGACAAAGCCGATATGTCTTTTGCTGATCACTGTGATCTTCTCGTTTCTCACAGCATTTGTGGACAGAGCGGCCATAGGTCCGGAAGGCACATCCGTTGGTTTTTCTTCATTGAACGGAGCTGTTGCAAATCTTCTGGGATATAACGAAATGTTTGACAAAATATCTGATCTGGTGATGGTGCTGGCGTTTCTGGTAGTTGCATTCTTCGCTTTTATGGGCGTTGTAAAACTTGTACAGACAAAGAGTATTTCCAAAGTCGGAAAGACCATACTTGGACTTGGAATGCTGTATCTGGTGGTTGCGATCATCTATGTTGCTTTCGGTAAGATCCCGATCAACTACAGACCGATCATTCCGCCCGGAGAGACTGAGCTTGAGACCTCGTACCCTTCAAGCCACGTACTGATTATCTGCAGCGTCTTCGGAAGTGCCATAATCGCATGGAAAAGACTCTTTTCCGAAAAGAGCTATGTCAGAATACTGACTGTTGCTGCTGCGGTGCTGATGGTAGTCGGAGTATGCGCAAGAATGCTGGCCGGAGTGCATTGGGCCACCGACATACTCGCGGGAATACTGTTTTCCCTGACACTGGTTTCTGTTTATGCCGCATATATCAAGGATTAAAAGTCCTTAAAACTTTGAAAATGCGTTGACAAGGCAAAATAATGAGTGTAAACTCTATTTCGTAATCGCTTTATTGTTTTAACGAGCTACAACAAATCAGACAATGATTTTGAGGAGGAAATGTAAAAATGGCAGAGATCAAGAAGACTGATGCAGCTGAGAAGCCTGTTGCAACAATCAAGACACCTGTAGCTGCAGAAGTTAAGGCAGCAGAAGTTAAGGCAGCTCCTGCAAAGGCAGAAGAGAAGAAGGCACCTGCAAAGAAGGCAGCTCCTGCTAAGAAGGCAGCACCTGCAAAGAAGGCTGAGCCTAAGAAGGCAGCTGAGAAGACTGAGGCTAAGAAGCCTGCAGCTAAGAAAGCTACTACAACCAAGAAGGCTGAACCTAAGAAGGCAGCACCTGCTAAGAAGGCAGCTCCTGCTAAGAAAGCTACAGCAGCTAAGAAGCTTGCAGCTAAGAAGGCAGCAGCTACAACAGAAGTTAAGACTAACATCGTTCTTCAGTATGGTGACAGAAGCGTTACATACGATACAATCGTTACAAACGCTAAGAACAACTACAAGTACGATATGGGCGGAGATGTAGACGCTATGAAGAAGCTCAGCGTTTATGTAAAGCCTGAAGAGAATGCAGCTTACTACGTTGTTGATGACAAGGTACAGGGCAGAATCGATCTTTGATCATTCTCTTATATAATGAGACTACAGACAGCAGACACTTTCAGTGCCTGCTGTTTTTTTTATCCATATTTAACATTTAGAAGGTTGACATTAGTTCTCGCGAGTGATATTTTATGTTACAGAGAAGATGTTAGCACTCAAATGAGTTGAGTGCTAACAACTCAAAATAAAAGCCTTTCAATGAAATCCGGAGACAGAGGAAGGGGTACAGACTTGGAACTTGATGAGAGAAAGAGAACCATACTACATGCAATAGTAAGGAACTACCTTGAGACAGGAGAGCCTGTCGGATCAAGGACTATTTCCAAGGATACTGATCTTAACTTGAGTTCAGCCACCATCAGAAATGAGATGGCAGACCTTGAGGAGATGGGACTTATAATTCAGCCCCACACTTCTGCGGGAAGAATTCCTTCCGACCAGGGTTACAGAGTCTATGTAGACGAGATGCTCAGGGACAAGGAACAGGAAGTTGAGAACATGAAGGAGATGCTTCTTGATAAGGAAGAGAAGCTTGAGAACCTCCTTAAGCAGGTGGCCAAGACACTTGCGGTTGATACCAACTACGCCACAATGATCTCAGCACCTCAGATCCGCAAGAACAAGCTCAAGTTCATCCAGATTTCCAAGGTTGATGCAGAGCACCTTCTGGCGACCATCGTCATAGAAGGAAACGTCATTAAGAACAAGATCATTCCCGTTGAAGAGGAACTTGATGACGCAACAATGCTCAAGCTTAACATTCTCATGAATACAAGGCTGGACGGACTTGCTGTAGAGGACATCAACTTAGGACTTATCGCAGCAGTCAAGCAGGAAGCCGGAATTCACAGTGAGATCATCGGAAACGTCATCGATGCGGCTGCAGAATCAATAACAGCAGATGACGACCTTCAGATATATACCAGCGGTACGATGAACTTCTTTAAGTATCCTGAGCTTACGGATTCGGCCAAGGCCAGCGAGCTCATCAGCACCTTTGAGGATACCAAAGACCTTTCGAGTATCGTTGAGGATACACTCTCCTCTGACCATGAAGAGACCGGAATCCAGGTCTACATCGGAAACGAGACACCGATCCAGTCCATGAAGGATTGCAGCGTTGTTACCGCAACGTACGAGCTTGGTGATGGCATGAAGGGCACCGTAGGAATCATCGGACCCAAGAGAATGGATTACGACAAGGTTATAACGACGCTTAAGAACATGCGTCATGCACTTGATGATCTATATAAAAGGGATTAGATCCCATAAGCTTTAAGGAGGCAATTGGAATTGAGCGAGGATAAGAAGAAGGCTTCTTCCAAGGCTAAATCAGCTGAGGAAAAGAAAAAAGAAGAAGTTCTTGAGAACATCATGGAAGAACTTGAAGAGGAAGCCAAAGAGAAAGAAACAGCACAGACACCTGATTCACAGGAGGAAAAAGATGATGCTGAAAAAGAGGCTACTGTAGAAAAAGAAGAAAATAAAAAAGAAAAGAAGAATCCGCTTCAGGAAAAGATTGATGAACTTAATGATAAAGTCCTGAGACAGATGGCGGAATTTGAGAACTTCAGGAAGAGAACCGACAAAGAGAAATCACAGCAGTTCGAACTTGGACAGGGCAATGTCCTTGAGAAGCTCCTTCCTGTAGTAGATAACTTTGAGAGAGGTCTTGCAGCAGTTCCCGAGGCTGAGAAAGACGGAGCTTTTGCAGACGGCATGAACAAGATTTACAAGCAGCTCATCAAGCAGCTTGAAGATCTAGGAGTAACCCCCATAGAAGCGGTTGGAAAAGAGTTTGATCCAAACCTCCACAATGCAGTAATGCAGGTGGAATCCCAGGAATACGAATCCGGAATCGTTGCCCAGGAGCTTCAGAAGGGATACATGTTCCATGATACAGTGCTCAGACACAGCATGGTGGCTGTAGCACAATAACTTAGTAAATACAGAATCTTATTATTATAAACGGAGGAAAAAGAAATGAGTAAGATTATTGGTATCGACCTTGGTACAACTAATAGCTGCGTAGCAGTTATGGAAGGTGGTAAGCCCACCGTTATCGCTAACGCAGAAGGCGCTAGAACAACACCTTCAATCGTTGCTTTCACAAAGAACGGCGAGAGAATCGTCGGCGAGCCTGCTAAGCGTCAGGCAGTAACAAATGCTGAGAACACAATCTCATCAATCAAGAGAGATATGGGTACAGATCACGGCCGTACAATCGACGGCAAGAAGTATTCACCTCAGCAGATTTCAGCTATGATCCTTCAGAAGCTGAAGGCTGATGCAGAACAGTATCTCGGCGAAAAGGTTACAGAGGCAGTTATCACAGTTCCTGCTTACTTCAATGATGCTCAGCGTCAGGCTACTAAGGACGCAGGTAAGATTGCAGGTCTTGAGGTAAAGAGAATCATCAACGAGCCTACAGCAGCAGCTCTGGCTTACGGTCTTGATAACGAGAAAGAGCAGAAGATCATGGTTTACGACCTTGGTGGTGGTACATTCGATGTATCAATCATCGATATCGGTGACGGCGTTATCGAAGTTCTTTCAACAAACGGTGATACACACCTCGGTGGTGATGACTTCGACCAGGCGATCATCAACTGGATGGTTCAGGATTTCAAGAACAAAGAGGGCGTTGACCTCTCAGGCGATAAGATGGCTATGCAGAGACTTAAGGAAGCTGCAGAGAAGGCTAAGAAGGAGCTCTCTTCTTCAACAACAACCAACATCAACCTTCCTTTCATCTCAGCAGGCGCTGATGGCCCTAAGCACTTCGATGTAGATCTTACAAGAGCTAAATTCGAAGAGCTCATTCACGATCTTGTAGAGAGAACAGCTATCCCTGTTCAGAACGCTATGAAGGATGCAGGACTTACAAACGCAGATATCGGTAAGGTTCTCCTTGTTGGTGGATCAACTCGTGTTCCTTGCGTAGTAGAGAAGGTTAAACAGCTCACAGGCCAGGAGCCTTCCAAGAACCTCAACCCTGATGAGTGCGTAGCAATCGGTGCAGGTATCCAGGGTGGTAAGCTTGCAGGTGATGAGGGCGCAGGCGATATCCTTCTTCTTGATGTAACACCTCTTTCACTTTCAATCGAGACAATGGGTGGTGTTGCTACAAGACTTATCGAGCGTAACACAACAATTCCTACCAAGAAGAGCCAGGTATTCTCAACAGCTGCTGATAACCAGACAGCCGTAGATATCAACGTACTTCAGGGTGAGAGACAGTTCGCTAAGGATAACAAGTCACTTGGACAGTTCAGACTTGATGGAATCCCTCCGGCAATGAGAGGTGTTCCTCAGATCGAGGTTACATTCGATATCGATGCTAACGGTATCGTTAACGTATCAGCTAAGGACCTTGGAACAGGCAAGGAGCAGCACATCACAATCACAGCCGGTTCTAACATGTCTGATGAGGATATCGATAAGGCAGTTAAAGAGGCTCAGGAGTACGAGGCTCAGGACAAGAAGCGTAAGGAAGGCATCGATGCAAGAAACGACGCTGACTCCTTCGTATTCCAGACAGAGAAGGCTCTTCAGGAAGTTGGCGACAAGATCGACGCTTCTCAGAAGCAGGTAGTTGAGGATGACATCAAGGCTCTCAAGGAAACACTTGAGCAGACCAAGGATAAAGAGCTTTCAGACTCAGAGATCGATTCTCTTAAGAGCCAGAAGGAGAAGCTCATGAACGATGCTCAGGCACTCTTTGCTAAGATGTATGAGAACGTTCAGGGAGCAGCAGGTGCTGCAGGTGCAGGCCCTGATATGGGTGCCGGCGCAGGTCCTGATATGAACGCAGGAAGCACATCTTCAAATGATGACAATGTAGTTGACGGAGATTACAGAGAGGTCTGAGTTAAATGGCGGAACAGAAACGCGACTATTATGAGGTCCTGGGCGTTGGTAAGAATGCCACTGAGGACGAAATAAAGAAAGCATACAGAGTGCTTGCCAAGAAGTATCACCCGGATATGAATCCGGGTGATGCGACTGCAGCCGATAAGTTCAAGGAAGCATCCGAAGCTTATGCGGTACTTTCTGACCCTGAGAAGAAGCGTCAGTATGACCAGTTCGGACATGCGGCCTTTGAGGGCGGCGGTAATCCCTTCAGTGGTGGATTCGACTTTAACGGTGCAGACTTTGGCGACATCTTTGGTGATATATTCGGTGACTTCTTCGGAGGCGGACGTGCAAGAGGCGGCGCAAGAAGTGGCCCTTCAAAGGGTGCCAATCTTCGTGCAAGCGTGCGCATAACCTTCCTTGAGGCTGTATTTGGCTGCGAGAAAGAGCTTGAGCTCACCATTAAGGATCCATGCCCAACATGTCATGGAACCGGAGCTAAACCCGGAACATCACCACAGACATGTACCAAGTGCGGTGGTAAGGGACAGATTGTATATACACAGCAGTCCTTCTTTGGCACTGTAAGAAACGTTCAGACATGTCCTGAATGTGGCGGTACAGGTAAGGTCATCAAAGAGAAGTGTGCCGACTGTCACGGAACCGGATACATTGCAAGTCGCAAGAAGATCAAGGTTACAATTCCTGCCGGCATTGATAGCGGCCAGAGTGTAAGAATAAGAGAAAAGGGTGAACCCGGAGTCAACGGCGGACCAAGAGGAGACCTTCTTGTTGAGGTTGTTGTATCTGAGCATCCTATTTTCCAGAGAGACGGTTACAACGTTTATTCAATGGTTCCTGTATCCTTTGCTATTGCAGCACTGGGCGGAACAGTTCTTATAGATACTGTCGACGGTAAGGTGGCTTATGATGTTAAGGCCGGAACCCAGACAGACACAAGAGTAAGACTTCGCGGAAAGGGTATCCCATCCCTTAGAGACAAGGAGCAGAGAGGTGACCACTATGTAACACTTGTGGTACAGGTTCCTGAGAAACTCTCCAAGGAAGCTAAGGACCTTCTTAAGAAGTTCGATGAAAAGACAGGCGATTCTCTTACAGCAGCTGAGAGACTCATGGGTAATGAAGATAGTAACTCCGGAGGCTCAGGCGGCAAAAAGAAAAAGAAATTTTGGGAATCGTAAATAAGTGTGATATACTACCGTAGTTAGAAGCATTAACTACGGTAGTTTTTTAGTGCAAAAGAGGAATTTTATTATGAAATGGATGCGTTTCCGTGTTAGAACAAATGAAGAGTCAGAAGATATTATTGTAAGTTACCTTGAGGACATCGGCCTTGAGGGAGCACAGATCGAAGATAATGCACCTTTATCTGCAGCAGACAAGGAGCAGATGTTCATCGATGCGCCTGAGCTTGAGCCGGACGAGACAGAAAACGGCATTGAGAGCGGAGTTGCTTATCTTAGCTTTTTTGTAGAGATAGATGATGACAACATGCTCACGGTTGAACTTCCAAATGACGAGGGAGAGATAGAGAAAGTAAAAAAGACTCCTGAAGAGATGCAGGCGGCCATAAGAGAGAAGCTTGATGAACTTAAGTCTTTTTCTGATATAGGCGACGGCACAATATCCGTTGATGTCACCGAGGATATAGACTGGATCAATAACTGGAAACAGTACTTTCATAAATTCTATATTGATGATATACTTGTTATTCCATCCTGGGAGAAAGAGAGCGCAGAGGACGAGGGAAAGGCTAACATGGTCCTTCACATCGATCCCGGAACAGCTTTCGGTACAGGTATGCACGAGACAACACAGCTCTGCATCAGGATGCTCAAGAAATATGTAACAGCGGACACAGAGCTTTTGGACGTTGGAACAGGAAGCGGAGTTCTTTCAATCCTTGCCCTTATGTTCGGAGCAAAGCATGCTGTGGGAACAGACCTTGATAAATGCGCAGTTCCTGCGGTAAAAGAAAATATGGAGAACAATGGTATTTCTGCCGATAAGTTTGACATGATGATCGGCAATATCATTGACGATAAAGAAGTCCAGGACAAGGTTGGATACGACAAGTATGACATTGTTGTCGCAAACATTCTGGCAAACGTACTGGTTCCTTTGACACCTGTCATCCTTAACCAGCTTAAGAGCGGTGGAATCTACATCACTTCAGGTATCATTAACACCAAGGAAGAGGAAGTAAAGAAGGCACATCTTGATGCAGGTCTTGAGATCCTCGAGATCCATCATCAGGGAGACTGGGTTTCAATCACATCGAGGAAAAACTGATGTTTCATTTCTTTGTAGACAGCTGTCAGGTGAGTTCTGACCTCAAGAAGGTTGAGATAACAGGCAGCGATTACAACCACATAGTAAACGTCCTTCGCATGAAGGTAGGAGAGCAGTTCTCTGTAAGCATCAGAGAAGAGGATGAAGGGCGAGAGCTCTTTTACGAGATAGAAGAGATAAGGGATTCATCCGTCATCGGCAATCTGTGCTTTATTGAAGAGCTTGGGAACGAGCTGCCCTCTAAGATATATCTTTTCCAGGGACTTCCCAAGGTTGATAAGATGGAGCTCATCATCCAGAAGGCGGTTGAACTTGGAGCCTTTAAGATCGTACCCATGAAGACCAAGAGGTGCGTTGTTAAGATCGATGAGAAGAAGGCTCCTGCCAAGATAAAGAGATGGCAGGCAATTTCAGAGGCTGCTGCCAAGCAGAGCAAGCGTGGCATAATTCCTGAAGTTTTAATGCCTATGACCATGAAGCAGGCCATAGAGTACTGCGGGAGCGAAGGCATTGAAGTGCGCCTTATTCCCTACGAGAATGCAAAAGACATATCGGTGACCAGGCAGATAATTGAGGATATTAAACCCGGGCAGAACATAGCTCTTTTCATCGGCCCCGAAGGGGGATTTTCCGAGGAAGAGATAGCGCTGTGCTCAGAGAATAACATAAAGCCCATCACACTGGGCAAGAGGATTCTGAGAACTGAGACAGCCGGATTTACAGCAATAGCATGGCTTATGTATCACCTTGAAAGCTGAGAAATAAAATGAGAGCATATTTAGATAATTCAGCCACCACAAGAGCTTACGACGAAGTAGCACAGCTGGTGGCCAGGATAATGACAGAAGAATACGGAAACGCTTCAAGTGTCCATCACATGGGCGTGGTTTCAAGCAACAGACTCTTTAGTGCAAGAGAGACTATAGCGGATACTTTGAAGGTTGATCCTGCGGAGATAGTATTTACCTCCGGAGGAACAGAGTCAGACAACACGGCAATAATCGGTGCTGCCAGGGCCAATGCCTGGAGAGGCAAGCACATCATAACAACTTCAATTGAGCATCCGGCTGTATTGGAGAGCTGCCAGGAGCTTGTTAAGGAAGGGTTCGAGGTAACCTATCTTCCTGTTGATGAGACCGGAGTTGTAAGGCTCGATGACCTTAAGAACGCTATAAGAGAGGATACCATTCTGGTGTCCATGATGTTTGTAAACAATGAGATCGGTGCAGTTGAGCCAATCGCTGAAGCCGGCAAGCTCATTAAATCTATAAATGAACAGATAGTATTTCACGTAGATGCTGTGCAGGCCTACGGTAAGTTCAGGATAAGACCAAAGTCCATGAACATCGATCTTTTGGCTGTCAGCGCGCACAAGATCCACGGACCAAAAGGAGTTGGATTCTTGTACATCAAAAAGGGCACAAAGATCGTTCCCATCTGCTACGGCGGAGGCCAGCAAAAGGGCATGAGATCCGGAACAGAGAACGTCCCGGGAATCGCAGGAATGGCCCTGGCTGCGCAGATGTGCTACGATGATTTTGATACAAAGATAAGTGCTCTCTACGAGCTCAAGAAATACCTGATGGAGAGCCTTACTGAGAGGATTTCCGACATAAGGCTTAACGGCCCTGAGTGCGAGAAGGGAGCTCCGCACATTGTGAGCGTCTCAATCAAGGGACTGGCGGCGGAGACCATCCTTAACATGCTAAGTAGCAAGGAGATCTACGTCTCAGCCGGAAGTGCATGTACTTCCAACAATCCACATGTTTCGGACACACTAAAGGCTATCGGGCTTGATAAGAGTCTTTTGGAATCAACCATCCGTATCAGTATGTCCACCCAGACAACCAAAGAGGAGATCGACTACCTTCTGGACGTCCTCTCTTCACAGGTAGAAACCATGAGAAAGTTTTACAGGCATTAAGGAGAAAAATATGCAGTACCATGCTTTTGTTATCAAATACGCAGAGATAGGAGTTAAGGGCAAGAACAGATACATCTTTGAGGATGCACTTGTTAAGCAGATCAAAAGAGTTCTTGCAAAGTGCGACGGAGAGTTCAGGATCTCCAAGGTTGCAGGAAGAGTATACGTCGAGGCCACAGGCTTTGATTTTGATGAGACTGTTTCCGCACTTCAGAGAGTCTTTGGAATAACCGGAATCTGTCCTGCTGTTACAATTGAAAGAGACGGAGAGAACAACCTTCCGGATGTAGACGGAGTGTGCAAGGCGGTTGTTGACTTTGTTGACGGAGTATACCCGGACAAGAATCGTACCTTCAAGGTTAAGTGCAGAAGAGTTGATAAGAGCTATCCTATGGACTCAATGGAGATGGCAGCTGAGATCGGCGGCAGAATCCTTGATGCTTACCCAGAGATGAAGGTTGACGTGCATGATCCTCAGATCCTTATAAATGTTGAGATCCGTGAGAAACTAAACATCTTCTCTGAGATCATCCCCGGACCCGGAGGAATGCCCATCGGTACAGCAGGAAAGGCAATGCTTCTTCTTTCCGGCGGAATTGATTCACCTGTTGCAGGCTACATGATCGCCAAGAGAGGTGTTGATATGGAGGCTGTTTACTTCAATGCTCCTCCATACACCAGTGAGATGGCCAAGCAGAAGGTTGTCGACCTGGCAGGTGTTATCGCCAAGTACACAGGTAACATCAAGCTTCACGTTATCAACTTTACAGATATTCAGATGTACATATATGAAAAGTGCCCACACGACGAGCTTACCATCATCATGAGAAGATACATGATGAAGATCGCAGATATCCTGGCAGCAAGATCCGGATGCATGGGACTCGTAACCGGTGAGAGCATCGGACAGGTAGCATCCCAGACTATGCAGAGCCTTATGTGTACAGGTGAGGTGGTAAAAGACATGCCGGTTTACAGGCCACTTATTGCCTTTGATAAACAGGACATTGTAGATATCTCGGTTAAGATTGATGCCTATGAGACATCTATCCTTCCTTACGAGGACTGCTGCACTATCTTCGTTGCCAAGCACCCTGTAACAAAGCCAAGGCTCGATATTATTGAAAGACACGAGGAGGACCTCGCAGAGAAGATCGATGAGCTGGTTCAGATAGCGCTTGATACAGACGAAGTAATTGAGATAAAGAAATAAAGCGGTATTTATGCAAAAAAAGACCATCCCAAATTGGGATGGTCTGTAATAATCTTCTTAAGAAGATCTAATCAAAAATTGATTAGACCATGTAGGGCTTGAGAACCTCAAGGATCTCTTCAGCGCCGTCTTCTGCATGGATATTAAGGTCGATCGGCTTTGAAAGATCGAGTGAGAAAATACCCATAATAGACTTGGCATCGATAACATATCTTCCTGATACAAGGTCGAAGTCATAATCGAACTTCGTAATATCGTTTACGAAAGATTTAACCTTATCGATGGAATTTAAAGAAATCTTAACTGTCTTCATTGGTCAAGTACCTCCTTCTTTTCTTTATAGTAAACGTATGATTGTCAAAAGTCAATGAGGTTTTCAACATAAAAATGAATAAGATTAGTGGTTTGAAGGTTGCAATGCACAACCTTGGTTGCAAAGTTAATAGTTATGAGATGGATGTAATGGGGCAAAAGCTGTCTGCTGCAGGCTGTGAAATCGTGCCATTTACTGATGTTGCGGATGTTTATATCATAAACACCTGCACCGTTACCAACATCGCCGACAGAAAATCAAGACAGATGCTCCACAAGGCAAAAAAAGAAAATCCTGGCGCTGTGGTTGTGGCTGTCGGATGCTATGTAGAGACAGGAATGGACGGCGTCAAGAAGGATGAATGCATAGATCTTGCAATCGGCAATAACAAAAAGTCAGAGATCGTTGATATTCTTGAGGAATTCGTGTCGGCAAGAGAAGGCTCTTTTGACAAGACCATGGGCGGAAAGAGCGTCATAGACATAAATGCTACACACGAATATGAGAACATGAGACTATCGGAACTTCCCGAGCACACAAGGGCCTACATCAAGGTTCAGGACGGCTGCAATCAGTTCTGCAGCTACTGCGTAATTCCTTACGCGAGAGGAAGGGTCAGAAGCCGTGATATGGAGGATGTTCTCTCTGAGGTAAGAGACCTTTCGGCAAAAGGCCTGAAAGAGGTAGTAATAACAGGTATCCATGTAGGGTCTTATGGTGTTGATAAGGGCGAGCCTCAGCTTATAGACCTTCTTGAGAAAGTTAACGAAATTGAAGGTATAGAGAGGATACGTATGGGCTCAATTGAGCCAAGGCTCATGTCCGCTGAAAATGTTGAGAGGCTTGCAAAGATCAGTAAGCTCTGTCCTCATTTCCACTTATCTCTCCAGAGCGGATGCAACTCAGTGCTTAAGAGAATGAACAGACATTACACCGCCGAAGAGTATATGGAGTCGGTGGGTCTTTTGCGCAAGGCATTTGACAGGCCGGCTATAACCACTGACGTTATCGTTGGCTTCCCGGGCGAGACTGAGGAAGAGTTTGAGGAGTGCAGGAAATTTGCGGAGGACATTGCATTCTACGAGATGCATGTCTTTAAGTATTCACCAAGAAAGGGCACCGTGGCAGCAGGTCTTCCCGACCAGCTCACCGACAGACAGAAGTCTGCAAGAAGCGATGTGCTGATCGAACTTACAGAGAGAGATTCAAAGGCCTACAGGGAGTCTTTTATCGGCGAAGAGCTTAAGGTCCTCTGGGAGGATGAAGAGGAGCACGGCGGCGCTAAATACATGATAGGGCACACAGACAGATATGTCAGAGTTGCTGTAAAAGAGGGGACAGACGCTTACAAAGAGGCTGTATCCGGCGAGATCACAAGCGTTGTGCCAACCGGAATGCTAAACGACGAGACGCTTCTGGTTTGAGTCAGTGGGGACGTTTCAGTTTGACTCAAATTTGAACAAATGCAAATGGTTTGGTATCATTATATTGGTATATTGTTTAATTGAAGGATTATAAGAGGGGAGGCTCCCTCACAAAATATAAGAATGGAGAAAAAATAATGGCAGATCAGGATTTAGGAAATACCCAATTTTTCAAAGTTGAAGTAGAACCTGAGACAGGCGTTAAAAAGGTACTTTCAGTAGTTTATGATGCACTTCTTGAGAAGGGCTACAACCCTGTAAACCAGATCGTTGGTTACATCATGTCCGGAGACCCTACATACATCACAAGCCACAAGGGTGCAAGAAGCCTTATCATGAAGGTTGAGAGAGACGAACTCGTTGAGGAGATGCTCACAGAGTACATAAAGAGCAACGATTGGGCTAAGAAGTAATGAGGATCATGGGACTTGATTACGGGTCCAGGACTGTGGGAGTGGCGATCAGCGACGAGCTTTTGCTCACTGCCCAGGGCAAAGAAATTATCCGTAGAAAAGAAGAAAATAAACTTAGAAGAACTCTTGCGCGCATAGAAGAACTCATTCAGGAGTACGGGGTGGAGAAGGTTGTTGTGGGACTGCCCCTGAATATGGATGAGTCGGTCTCTGAGCGCTCTAAGTTATGCCTGGAATTTGCAGACAGGATTGAGAGAAGAACAGGACTTCCTGTGGAGATGCTTGATGAGCGCCTTACAACAGTTGAGGCGGATGAGATAATGGATGAAGCCGGCATCAAGGGGAAAGACAGAAAAGAGTACGTTGATATGATTGCAGCCCAGATAATTCTTCAGGACTATCTGGACAACAGATTGAAAAGGTGATTTATTTTGGAAAAGATTTTATTTAGCCCCGATGGCGAAGATGCGGTAGAGTTTTACTGTCTTGAACAGACCACAATAGGTGGCAAGACATATCTACTGGTCACAGATGAAGAAGATGGTGACGGAGAGGCGCTTATACTGCGCGACGACTCCGATTTAAAAGATGAAGAGGCAGTTTATGTTATCGTGGATGACGACCTGGAGCTTGAAGCAGTTGCAGGTGTATTTAGTAAGCTGCTTTCTGAGGATGGCATAGATCTGGATATTTAACGGGCAAGAGGTTTATATCCTATTCTGTGCGTCCGCCAAATTTATATGGAGGAATTATATTGAGCAAAAAGAAAACTGAAAACACGTCCAAGCTGCAGGTTATACCGTTGGGTGGACTTGAGCAGATTGGAATGAACATCACTGCCTTCAGATACGAAGACAGTATTATTGTAGTGGATTGCGGATTGTCTTTTCCCGACGATGACATGCTGGGAATCGACCTTGTAATCCCTGACATCACATATCTGCAGGAGAATATTGACAAGGTAAAGGGCTTTGTAATTACCCACGGACATGAGGATCACATCGGTGCGCTTCCTTATGTTCTTCATGAGCTCAACGTGCCGGTTTACGCTACACGCCTTACCATGGGCATTATCGAGCACAAGCTCGAGGAGCACGGCCTTCTTAAAAAGACCCGCAGAAAGGTTGTAAAGTTTGGACAGTCCATAAACCTTGGACAGTTCAGGGTTGAGTTCATACGAACAAACCACTCCATCGTTGATGCAGCAGCTCTTGCGATTTATTCACCGGCAGGAACCGTTGTGCACACAGGAGACTTTAAGGTTGACTATACACCTGTATACGGAGATCCCATCGATCTTCAGCGCTTCGCTGAGATTGGTAAAAAAGGCGTTCTCGCCCTTATGTGTGATTCGACAAATGCAGAGCGTCCCGGATTTACAGCTTCTGAGAAGACTGTAGGAAGGGCCCTTGATAACCTGTTTGCGGATCACGAGAACTCAAGGATCATCGTTGCTACCTTTGCATCCAACGTTGACAGAGTTCAGCAGATCATAAACACCGCCCACAAGTGCGGCCGTAAGGTTGCGGTAGAAGGCAGGAGTATGGTCAGCATCATTGATATTGCCCAGAAGCTTGAGTGCATCAAGATTCCTGAGAACACTCTTGTAGATATTGATCAGATCAAGAACTTCCCTGACAGCAAGACTACCATCATCACAACAGGAAGTCAGGGAGAGAGTATGGCTGCCCTTAGCCGTATGGCCAACGGTCAGCACAGAAAGATCACTATAGGTGCCGGAGATACAGTTATCTTCTCATCTCATCCGATTCCGGGTAATGAGAAGGCGGTAACCAACATCATCAACGAACTTCAGATGAAGGGAGCAGAGGTTATTTTCCAGGATGTGCACGTTTCAGGACACGCATGTCAGGAGGATATCAAGCTCATCTACACACTGGTTAAGCCTAAATATTCCGTGCCTGTTCACGGTGAGTACAGACATCTCATCGCTCAGAGAAGGATTGCAAAAGACCTTGGAATCCCCAAGGAGAATATCTTTATCCTTCACTCAGGCGAGATCCTTGAGCTTTCAGAGGACAGCGCCAAAGTGGCAGGCAAGGTTCCTGTGGGAGCTATCCTTGTTGATGGCCTTGGTGTCGGCGATGTAGGAAATGTTGTCCTCAGAGATAGACAGCATCTTGCAGAAGATGGTATTGTAATTGTTGTGTTTGGAATCGACAAGGACAGTGCTCAGCTTGTATCAGGCCCGAGCATTGTTTCAAGAGGTTTTGTATATGTAAGGGAGTCCGACAAACTCATTGAGGATGCGACGGACATGGTTTACGACGACGTTACGGAGGCACTTGAGAAGGGCATTACCGACTGGACCAAGCTCAAGAACATCGTCAAGGATACCCTTAGCGATTACATATGGAAAAAGACAAAGAGAAGGCCAATGATCATGCCGATCATTATGGATACACATTTCTAAGGCCTTCGGGGAGTTTTTATGAACGCAAAAAAATTTGCATTGGGATTTCTGGACCTGGCTGTTAAGGCAGCTTTTGTCATCATTGTGATCATGCTGATCTCAAAATATTCTAAGCTGGCTTACAGCTATGGATACCAGATCTTTAATCAGTCAGCTGTTTCCTCCGGAACAGGAAGAACTGTGAGCTTTACCGTTAAGAGCGGAGATGATGTGGATACCATAGCTGACAATCTTGCCGGCCTTGGTCTTATCAAGGACAAGACACTCTTTAAGCTCCAGGAGAGATTCTCGGAGTACCATGAAAAGGAAAAGCCCGGAACCTATGAGCTTAGCACAGCCATGACTCCTGAAGAGATGCTGACGATAATGTCAGGCGGACAGGAGGGAGCCGAAGGAGAAGAGGGCCAGCAGAGCCAGGAGAGCGGAGACGAGTCAGATGGTGGGTGAGAACGACAGGATCAGCAGCTTTATAAATTCTCTTGATCCCGGCAATCTCCCGTTTCTTGATGAACTGGAGAGAACAGCGCTAGAGGATCAGGTTCCCATTATCCGCAAGGATACACAGGCACTTCTTAAATTTCTAATGGCCCAGAATAAGCCTAAGAACATTTTGGAAGTTGGCTGCGCTGTGGGATTTTCTGCACTTTTAATGGCAGCATATACAGATGCAGATACCAAAATTACAACTATAGAGAAGTTTGAAAAAAGAATTCCCGTAGCAAGGGAGAATTTTTCCAAATACGACACTGAAGGTAAAATCACACTGTTGGAGGGGGACGCCACAGATATTTTAAAGGGTCTTGATCCGGGGTATGATTTTATTTTTATGGACGCAGCCAAGGGGCAGTACATCAACTTTTTGCCTGACTGCCTGAGGATTCTTAATAAAGGCGGACTTTTGGTTTCAGACAATGTCCTCCAGGACGGAGACGTGTTTGAGTCAAGGTTTGCGGTAACAAGAAGAAATCGCACCATCCACGCAAGGATGCGCGAGTATCTGTATGAGCTTAAGCACAACGATCAGCTAAACACAGTCATCCTGACCGTTGGCGACGGAATGACACTTTCGGTTAAGTTATAAGAGGAATGAATCAATGAAAAAACCTGAACTTTTAATACCTGCATCAAGTCTTGAAGTACTTAAGACAGCCGTAACCTTCGGCGCCGATGCGGTTTATATCGGCGGAGATGCCTTCGGGCTTCGTGCCAAGGCCAAGAATTTCAGCCACGACGAGATGAAGGAGGGCATAGAGTTTGCCCACGCCCATGGCGTTAAGGTCCATGTCACCGTAAATATCCTGGCTCACAACTACGATCTCGACGGAGTTGAGACTTATCTTCATGAGTTAAAAGAGCTAAAGCCGGACGCTCTTATCATCGCCGACCCCGGCATCTTCATGAAGGCCAGAAGGATATGCCCTGAGATTGATATCCACGTTTCAACCCAGGCCAACAACACCAACTATGAGACCTATAATTTCTGGCATGACCTCGGAGCCAAGAGAGTCGTTGCAGCCAGAGAGCTTTCCATAAATGAGATAAAAGAGATAACGTCCAAGATTCCGGATGACCTTGAGATGGAGTGCTTCATCCATGGCGCTATGTGCATTTCATATTCGGGAAGATGTCTTTTGTCCAATTACTTCACAGGGCGTGACGCCAACCACGGCGCATGCACTCATCCCTGCAGATGGAAATATGCGGTTGTTGAGGAGAAAAGACCCGGTGAATACCTTCCTGTCTATGAGAACGAGCGTGGAACCTATATCTTCAACTCCAAGGATCTGTGCATGATAGAGCACATTCCGGAGCTGGTGGATGCAGGTGTTGATAGCTGCAAGATCGAGGGAAGAATGAAGACAGCCCTCTATGTTGCAACTGTGGCAAGGACTTACAGAAAGGCCATCGACGACTACTTTGAGTCAGAGGAGAAATACAGGCAGAACATGCCGTGGTATCTTGATCAGATTTCAAGATGTACTTACCGTCAGTTCACCACAGGTTTTTATTTTGGCAAGCCCAGTGATGAGACTCAGATCTATGACAACAACACTTACATAAATGAATATATCTACCTCGGAATCGTCTATGACATTGACGAGAGGGGGTATGCAAGAATAGAACAGCGAAACAAGTTCTCCGTGGGTGATGAGATTGAGATCATGAAACCCGACGGAACTGATGTAAAGACTACAGTAAAAGGCATGTACAGAGAGGACGGAACAGCCGTAGAGTCCTGTCCGCACTCCAAGGAAGTCATTTATCTTGACCTTTCTGTCACGCCTTCAAAATACGATATTCTCAGAGTGGATGCAGAGGATTCCACCAAGGAACAGTAAAAAACACTTGAGTTTTCTAAGAATTATTGTATAGTTGAATACAAATTCAGTTTAAAGGGGAACATAGGATGAGCAATGTGGTTAATGTAGAAGAGATCTTTGGTCAGAACGTCTTTACCATCGCGACGATGAGAGAGCGCCTTCCGAAGTCTGTCTTCAAGGAAGTTATAAACGTCATCGAGAACGGCGGAGAACTCTCCAAGGAGTCTGCTGATGTTGTTGCCAACGAGATGAAGAGCTGGGCAATGGAGAGGGGAGCAACACACTACACCCACTGGTTCCAGCCACTTACAGGCATTACAGCTGAGAAACATGATTCATTTGTTGGAAGCGCTGACGCCGATGGCCACATGCTCACTTCTTTTTCAGGAAAAGAGCTTATAAAGGGTGAACCTGATGCATCATCATTCCCATCAGGCGGCCTTAGAGCTACATTCGAAGCAAGAGGATATACAACCTGGGATATCACATCACCGGCTTTCCTTAAGGAGTCCGGAGCAGGTGTTACACTCTGCATCCCTACAGCATTTTGTTCATATACAGGAGAAGCTCTTGATAAAAAGACTCCTCTTTTAAGATCCATGGAAGCAGTTAACAAGCAGGCTCTTCGAATCGTAAGACTCTTTGGCAACACTACAGCCAAGAGAGTCAACGTATCCGTTGGACCTGAGCAGGAATACTTCCTTGTTGACTGGGATAAGTCCATGAAGAGAGAGGATCTTATCTTTACCGGAAGAACACTTTTTGGAGCAATGCCTCCAAAGGGTCAGGAGATGGAGGATCACTACTTCGGTGTTATCCGTGAGAGAGTCGGAGAGTACATGAAGGACCTCAACACAGAGCTCTGGAAGCTTGGCGTTCCGGACAAGACTCAGCACAACGAGGTTGCTCCCGGACAGCACGAGCTTGCTCCTATCTACGAGACTGCAAATATCGCAGTAGACCACAACCAGATCATTATGGAGACCATGAAGAGAGTTGCAGAGCATCATCACATGAGATGCCTTCTTCACGAGAAACCCTTCGCCGGAGTTAACGGCTCAGGTAAGCACGACAACTGGTCTCTTTGCACAGATAACGGCGTGAACCTTCTTGATCCCGGTGATACACCTAACAAGAACGTTCAGTTCCTTTTCGTGCTTGCATGCATACTTAAGGCAGTTGATACACACGCTGACCTTCTTCGTCAGAGCGCAGCTGATGTAGGAAACGACCACAGACTTGGTGCCAACGAGGCTCCTCCTGCAATCATTTCCGTATTCCTCGGAGAGCAGCTCGAGGACGTTGTAAGACAGCTAATCGAGACCGGCGTTGCCAAGTCCAGCAAGCGCGGAGGCAAGCTTAAGACCGGTGTTTCAACTCTTCCTCAGTTTGAGAAGGATGCAACAGACAGAAACCGTACATCACCTTTTGCCTTTACAGGTAATAAGTTCGAGTTCAGAATGGTTGGCTCATCAGATTCAATGGCCAGCTCAAATACAACGCTTAACACCATCGTTGCCGAGGCTTTCTGCGAGGCAGCAGACATTCTTGAGAAGGCCAAGGACTTTGATGTTGCAGTTCATGACCTTATGAAGGAATACCTGACCAAGCACCAGAGGATCATCTTCAACGGCGACGGATATTCAGACGCATGGGTAAAAGAGGCTGAGAGACGCGGACTTCCAAACATCAAGTCCACGATCGAGGCAGCAGATACACTTACTACCAAGAAGGCGATCAAGCTCTTTGAAGACTTCGGTGTATACACCAAGGTTGAGCTTGAATCAAGAAAAGAGATCATATTCGAGAACTACGCCAAGACCATTAACATCGAAGCTCTCACAATGATCGACATGGCTTCCAAGCAGATCATTCCTGCAGTTATGAAGTACGCAGGACGTCTTGCCAAGGATGTCAACGAAGTAAAGGCAGCAGGCGCTGATGCTTCAGCTATGGCTGATGAGCTTAATGAGATCACAACAGAGCTCAACAAGATGAAGAAGGCCCTTGACCAGCTTAAGGCCAATGAGGCCAAGGCCGGCAAGATCACAGATGAGAGAAAGCTTGCTTATTTCTATAAAGATAAGGTAAGACCTTCCATGGAGGCTCTCCGCGAGCCTGCCGACAAGCTTGAGATGCTTGTTGATAAGAAGGATTGGCCTTTCCCTACATATGCAGATCTGCTCTTCGAGGGCTAATATGTGAGTCAGTGGGGACGTTTCAGTTTGACTCATTTTGTGAAGCAAAATGAGTCAAACTGAAACGTCCCCACTGACTCACCAAAACTTTTTAAAAAAAATCAAAAAAGTACTTGCAATTAATAAAAAGACCACGTATAATTACTTCTTGTCCGATGGGCTATCGCCAAGCGGTAAGGCAACGGACTCTGACTCCGTCATTACGTAGGTTCGAATCCTACTAGCCCAGCTATCAAGCTCTTCAAAGCGTTAGCTTTGAGGAGCTTTTTTGTGCGTCTGCAATAACACACGGGGGAAAACAATGTACAGCTTCAATTCACGAATCAGATACAGCGAAACAGATACCAATGCGGAACTGACAATAGAATCCCTGATCAACTATTTTCAGGATTGTTCTACGTTCCAGACACAGGACGGACCGGCTTCCATGGAGTATCTTAAAAGTAATGGACTGGCTTGGGTTTTGAGTTCCTGGCAGATTGAGATAAACAGGCTCCCAAAGCTTTGCGAGGAAGTGACAATAGGAACTGTGCCCTACGAGATCAAGGGCTATTTTGGCCTTCGTAACTTCTTTATGGACACCAGAGAGGGTGAGAGGCTTGCTATTGCCAATTCCGAGTGGATACTGTTTAACTTTGAAAAAGGGATTCCTGCCAAGGTGACTCCTGAGATCATTGAGGCTTATCCTGTGGAGGAGCGCCTTGATATGGAATACTTACCAAGAAAGATTGTTATTCCCAGAGATATTACTCCTGTGGCAGCGGATGAGATCGTGGTAAGGGAGCACCATCTTGATACGAACAATCACGTAAACAATGGACAGTACGTGAGAATGGCTCTTGGAAGACTTGATAATGAGAGCATCAATATCAAGAGAATAAGGGCTGAATACAGGAAACAGGCAAGACTTGGGGATATATTGTACCCCGATGTTTATAAATCTTTGCAAAATGGCAATATGTCTTATACTATTAATTTAAAGGATGCAGACGGACATAGTGTCTGCAAGGTTGAGTTTATTGCGCAATGAAGCAATTGCGAAATCTCGGTAGAGAGAAACGGAGGACTTATGATCAAATTAGGAGAAAAGCAGGTTTTAAAGGTAGTTAAGAAGGTGGACTTCGGTGTGTATCTTGCAGATACCGACCCGGAGGAGAAAGTTCTTTTACCAAATAAGCAGGTTCCGGAAGGAACAGAAGTCGGCAGCAAGATAGAGGTCTTTATCTATAGAGACTCAGACGACAGGCTGATCGCAACGACCAATGAGCCAAAGATCATGCTGGGCGATGTGAGAATGCTTAAGGTCAAGGATGTTGCAAGGATCGGAGCCTTCATGGACTGGGGCCTTGAGAAAGACGTACTTCTTCCTTTCAAGGAGCAGACCAGAAAGGTTAAACCCGGCGAAGAGGTGCTCTGTGCCATGTACATCGACAAGAGCAACAGACTCTGTGTGACCATGAACGTTTACCAGTATCTGCTTACAAACTCGCCCTATGGCAAGGATGACAAGGTTAAGGGCACTGTTTATGAGATGAGTGACAACTTCGGTGCCTTTGTAGCCGTTGACGATATATATTCAGGTCTGATCCCCAAGAAAGAGCTCTATGGAAACATTCAGATTGGCGATCAGGTAACAGCAAGAGTTGTGTCTGTTAAGGATGATGGCAAGCTCAATCTGAGCATCAGAGAAAAGGCATATCTTCAGATGGATACAGATGCCCAGAAGGTCTTTTCCATGATAGAGCAGTGCGGCGGAAAGCTGCCCTTTACGGATAAGGCTTCACCTGAACTTATCAGAGATAAGGCAGGCATGAGTAAGAATGAGTTCAAAAGAGCTGTCGGAAGACTTCTCAAGGAAGGCAAGATCGAAATAAAACCCGATTCAATTGTCAAAAAGTGAGGACTTAAATGGACTATAAAAGAGCCAACAGAGCTTATCTTTATATGATTCTATCCACACTGGCGCTGGTACTTTTACTTACAGCTTGGGTATTTACCACAGGAGGTTCGCTCTCCATTATTGCCAGTAACATCTTAAGCGAGCTTATGATACTGGTTCCGGCCATTGCTACGATCCTTTATCATGGAGACAGGCTGGGGGTGCTGATTCCCTTTAAGAGGATAAAGATATCTTCAGCGCTTCTTACGATGCTGTATGTGGTGCTTCTTTTTCCGCTGGTGACCTTTATCAATTCGGTTTCGATGCTCTTTGTTGATAACACAATTGTGGGACTATCAGATGAGATCACCGTAATGCCCATGTGGGAGATGTTTCTGCTGATAGGAATCTTCGGACCACTGGTAGAAGAGGTCGTGTTTAGAGGCTTTTTCCTTCAGAGTTATCAGAGAACCGGCAGGATCATTGGTTCCATGATCCTCTCGTCAATCCTTTTTGGACTGACGCACATGAACTTCAACCAGTTTGCTTATGGCGCAGCCATGGGACTTATGCTAGCACTCCTGGTGGAGGCTACGGGAAGTGTGTTGACCTCGTTTATCGCCCACGCAACCTTCAACTCTATTGAGGTGGTGCTGATGTATGCAACTTCGGATGTTCTGGATAATGCAGAGAGTATGCTCACAGATATGGAGGCTACGGGACAGATTCTTTTAACCATTGGAATCTACTTCGTGGCAGCGGTCATCTTCACGGCAATCGCGTTCTGTGTGGTGATAAAGATATCTGATATCGAGAAGAGAAAAGAGTTCTTTGTCAGCATTCCGAAATGTCGCAAGCAGGGCTACAAACTCATCACTGTTCCGCTTGTTTTGGCCATAGTCATCGCTGCAGTTTATATGATCGGACTGGAAATTCTAAATACCTTTATATAATCAAAAAGACCCACTGATGCGTTCAGCGGGTCTTTTCTTGTGCAATACTGCACGATTTTGATGGCCTCAGATACTTATGTCGATATTTTGACCGACATTGGGATCAAGAGATGGCGAGGGCATTGAATTCATGGCCGAAACCATGGCTGCGCCGTTTGCCTCGAGGTTGTCGAGACTCTTTGCGAGCATAGCAACGCCATAATCATTCTTGATATTGTTCTGAGCAAGGGCCATCGATAAAGCAGGAATATCCATAAGGCCACCTCCTTGTGTATGAATATACTTTCCCTTATCTGTTATATCGGCTTGGAAAAACAAAAATATTATCGGCAGGTAGAAAGTCGGATGGCAAAAAACAAGAGATGTTTTTGTGACTTTTGACTACAAAAATAAAAAAATAGACAAAAAACACCTCGGTTCGTATAGATTTTTTTGTACATTTATATTAAAATGGATAAGTAATGTTTTTTCATTACAAATATTGTAATAATTTAATCTGCACTAAGGTGCAAGAAAGAGTGATACATGATATCCAATCAGATTTTGCAGAACACAATCGACGGACTCAAGAACATAGCGCATGTAGACCTTTGTGTGCTTGATATTGACGGTAAGGAGGTTGCATCCACCACCAATGAAATCGGCAACGTTTCGGCAGTGGCCAGGGACTTTGTTGAGTCGCCTGCAGATTCGCAGGAAATACAGGGCTATCAGTATTTCAAGATATATGACGAGCAGCAGCTTGAGTATCTGCTCATATGCACCGGAAGCGGTGACAATATATATATGCTGGGCAAGATGATCGCATATCAGATCCAGAGCCTTTTGGTTGCTTACAAAGAGCGCTTTGATAAGGACAACTTTATCAAGAACCTGCTCCTTGACAACCTTCTTCTGGTTGATATCTACAGCAGAGCCAAGAAGCTTCACATCCAGAGCGACGCCAAGAGAGTTGCCATGATCGTTGAGTGCGCCGGCGGAAGAGACAGCAATATACTTGAGCTCACAAGAACCTGTGTGGGCAGCGGAACTGATTTTGTTACAGAGGTAGATGAGGACAATGTCATCGTAGTCAAGGATGTCAGCGAGATGGCTAAGCCTTACGAGATTGCAAGATCAGCTGAGGATATCTTATCCTCACTTGAAAAAGAGGGACTTTCAGGCGTAAGGATCGCCTATGGTACAGTTGTTGGAGAGATCAAGGAAGTGAGCCGTTCCTACAAGGAAGCCAAGATGGCTCTTGATGTAGGCAAGATCTTCTTTGACGAGCGCAAGGTCATCTGCTACAGCGAACTGGGTATCGGAAGACTTATCTATCAGCTTCCTATTCCGCTCTGCAAGATGTTTATAAAAGAGATCTTCGGAGGAAGGAACCCTGATGAATTTGATCAGGAAACCCTCACCACCATTGATAAGTTCTTTGAGAACAGTCTCAATGTATCCGAGACCTCAAGACAGCTCTTCATACACAGAAACACTCTTGTTTACAGACTGGACAAGCTCCAGAAGAGCACCGGCCTTGATCTGAGAGTCTTTGATGACGCCATTGCTTTCAAAATTGCATTAATGGTTGTAAGATATATGAAGTATATGGAGAGGTTCACGTAATTGATATGTCAGGTAGGCATATTACGTTTTAACAAAGAGGAGAATTATGGAAAGAGGATACAGAAAAAGAAGGACAAACAGGCAGATCCCCGAGGATGAGATTATCACGCTTGAAAACGTGACTAAATCTTATTCTACGGGTGCACCGGCCTTAAACGGAGTCACCCTTCACATCAAGAGGGGTGAATTTGTTTTTATAGTGGGCGACAGCGGATCGGGTAAGTCTACTCTTATCAAGCTCCTGCTCAGAGAGCTTGTTCCCACTGACGGCGAGATCACAGTTCTCGGCTATAATTTAAGGAGGATCAAGCACAGCAAGATTCCGAAGTTCAGAAGAAACCTTGGAATTGTCTTCCAGGATTTCCGTCTCTTAAAGGACAGAAACGTTTATGAAAACGTCGCTTTTGCCCAGAGGATTGTTCAGACTCCCACAAGGGACATAAAGCGAAACGTTCCGTCAATACTAGCCACAGTCAATCTGGCAGGAAAATACAAAAACAAGATCAATCAGCTTTCAGGTGGTGAGCAGCAGAGAGTTGCTCTTGCAAGGGCCCTTGTAAACAAGCCGGCCATTCTTCTTGCTGACGAGCCTACCGGTAACCTGGATCCCAATAATTCCTGGGAAATTATGAAACTCATGGAACAGATCAACGAGAATGGTACAACCGTCATCGTAGTTACTCACAACAGAGAGATAGTAAATGCTATGAAGAAGCGAGTTATTACCATGAAGAAGGGCGTCATTATAGAGGACGAGGAAGAGGGTATGTACATCGATGAGGATTAATAGTTTCTTTTACACAATAGGCCAGGGCTTTAAGAACCTGGGACGTAATAAATGGTACACACTGGCATCAATTGCCACCATTACAGCATGTCTTTTCCTGTTTGGTCTGTTTTATGCCATAATCACTAACTTCCAGAACGTGGTTAAGACAGCGGAGGAAGGAGTCTCTGTAACAGTGTTCTTCAACGAGGGAACAACTGAGGATGAGATCCTTGCGATAAAGAGTGATCTGGAGAAGAGGACAGAGGTCCGTGAGATTCAGTACGTTTCAGCTGATGAGGCGTGGGAAGGCTTCAAGGAGGAGTACCTTGGAGAGTATGCTGACGGTTTCACAGAGAATCCTCTTGCAGATTCAGCCAACCTTCAGATTTATCTTAACGACGTATCCATGCAGCCGGCTCTTGTAACATATATTGAGTCAATCACATCTGTAAGAGAGGTCAACAGGTCTGAGGTTACAGCAACTACACTCAGCGGACTCAATCTCCTTATTGCATATGTGTCTGCGGGTATTATCATAGTTCTTTTGCTGGTATCAATATTCCTTATCAGCAACACGGTAACTATGGGTATTGCAGTCAGAAAAGACGAGATCAACATCATGAAGTATATCGGTGCCACAGACTTCTTTGTAAGAGCACCCTTCGTTGTTGAGGGTATTCTTATCGGTCTTATCGGATCCGTTATACCTCTGATCATCATCTATTTCGTATACACACACGTTATCACCTACGTTGTATCAAGATTTACAATGCTAAGTTCACTCCTGAACTTCCTGCCTGTTGAGACAGTGTTCAACAGCCTGATTCCAATATCACTTCTCATCGGTATCGGTATCGGTTTCTTCGGAAGTTTCATCACAGTAAGAAAGCACTTGCACGTATAAAGATCAGGATAAGGACGACCCATAGGTGATTAGATTTTTTAAACGAAGCACAAAAAGAATATCGGGCGTTATCCTGTGCCTTTTGATGGCTGTCTTTGTCTTTATGACATCTGCTGTTACCAGTTATGCTGAGGTTACCGAGGAGTCAATCAAGGCCAAGGAGAATCAGATCAGCGAGGCCAAAAAAGAGAGGGACTCTCTTAAGAATGCCAAGACGGATCTTGAGAAGGTCAAGAAGGAACTGGAGACCAGTAAGTCTAACCTCAACAACTATATCACTCAGCTGGACGGACAGCTTACTGATATCCAGGAAAAGATTGATTCCCTTAATAACGAGATAACAGAAAAAGAGCAGGAGATCGAGACAACAACGCAGGAGCTAATAGAGGCGGAAGCTATTCAGAAGGCCCAGTACGAGGCCATGAAGAAGCGAATCAAGTTCATGTACGAACGCGGAGATACGCTCTATCTTGAACTCCTCATACAGTCAGGAACCTTTGCCGACATGCTGAACAAGGCGGAGTACATTGAGATGCTCTCCTCCTACGACAGGCAGAAGCTCAATGAATACATACAGACAACAGAGCTGATAAGGCTTACCAAAGAGGCTCTTGAGGAAGAAAAGGCTACCCTTGATGAGGCCAAAGCTGCTAAGGAAGATGAGGAAGCTTCTCTTCAGGCGCTGATGGACACCAAGGCCAATGAGCTTTCAGCTGTTAAAATGGATATCTCCCAGAAGGAAGCAGCCATCAAGGCCTACGAGGACGAGATCAAGGCTGAGAACGCAGCAATCGCTGCTCTGGAGAGAGAGGTTGCGGCAGACAAGGCGTCGCTCTACAGCAGATACATGTATGACGGCGGAATGTTCACCTGGCCTGCTCCCAGCTACACCAGAATTTCCGATAACTACGGCATGAGAATGCATCCGACTCTCGGAGTTGAGAAGATGCATAACGGTATAGATCTGGCTGCTCCGTCAGGATCACCTGTACTTGCAGCCTACAACGGAACGGTAGTAGCAGCTGATTACAACTCATCCATGGGTAACTACATCATGATCAACCATGGAGGAGGTCTTTATACCATTTACATGCACTGCTCGGCACTCTATGTTTCAAAGGGACAGGATGTCACCTCGGGAACCAAGATCGGAGCAGTAGGTTCAACCGGAAGATCTACAGGTCCTCACCTTCATTTTGGTGTGAGACTTAACGGCAATTACGTAAGCCCATGGAATTATCTTAAGTAAGCCGGATAGGAGTAAAAGTGGATACTAATAATAATTTTATACCTCAGATACCTGAGGATAAGGGTAAACTCACCAGAAGGTTCATAGCCGGAATATTGGTGGGATGCTTCATTGCCCTGTTCATAGTGGCAGGAATATATGTTTTCTTATTTGCAAATCCTTTTGCGGGATTTTTTGGCGGTTCTTCCCAGATAGCAGGTAAGCTCGGCGGAGGCGACCTTCTTACAGAAGACATTGCAAAAAAGATTGAGGCTCTCGATGACGTTATCGATGAGTATTACTACAAGCCCGATGTCAGCGATGAGGTTGAAGCAGACGGAATTTATAAAGGACTTATGGACTCGCTGGGTGATCCCTACTCTGTCTACTACACAGAGGAGGAGCTCAATGATCTTTTGTCCGACACTGCAGGTGTTTACTATGGTATCGGTGCTTATGTAAGCATAGATGAAGATATGGGCCTTCCCAGGATTTCAGGCGTAATGCCCGGAACTCCCGCTGAGAGAGCAGAGCTTCAGACAGATGATATCATTTCCGAGGTGAATAAAGAGTCTACAAGCGGCCTCGAGCTGGATGAAGTTGTTTCACTGATCAAGGGACCGGAGGGAACAACGGTACATCTCACAATCTTAAGAGGCTCTAAGAGAGAGCAGATCGAGGTTGATGTTGAGAGAAGCGCAGTAGAGGTCCCCACAGTTACAACCAAGATGGTCGGGGAAAAAGAGAACATCGGATACCTTCAGATCACTGAGTTTGACGACATTACTCCCGACCAGTTCGCTGAGGGAATGGCAGAGCTTCGCGAGAAGGATATGCAGGGCCTTATCATCGACCTTAGAAGTAATCCGGGTGGAAGTCTTCAGGCCGTGTGCGAGATCGCAAGACAGCTCCTTCCCAAGGGCCTTATCGTTTATACTGTCGACAGAGACGGAAACAGAGATGACTATACGTGCGACGGAGAGCACGAGATTGATATTCCGGTGGTTGTTCTTGTAAACCAGTACTCAGCCAGCGCTTCCGAGATCCTCTCAGGAGCCATCAAGGATTACAAGATCGGAACTTTGGTCGGAACAACGACCTTCGGTAAGGGAATCGTACAGAGGATATTTGATCTTAAGGACGGAACAGCCGTTAAGCTTACAGTAAGTGATTACTACACTCCTAACGGCAACAACATCCACGGCATAGGAATAGAGCCGGATGTAGAGATTGAATTTGACGCAGATGCCTACGCTGAGGACAAAACGGACAATCAGCTCGAAAAGGGTATCGAGGTCATGGAAAAACTTCTTGACAATTAAATTGTATAAGTGTAATATCAGAGACTGTGTCGAACATCTTCGGCACAGTCTTTTTCAATTTGTGCATAGCACATCATTGTTTGGTTCAAACATTTTTTCAGGAGTAAAAAGTTTTATGGAAGTAAAGGCATGTATTTTTACCGATGCCGGCAAAGTGCGCAAGGTAAATCAGGACGCGGCTATGATCAAGGTAGCCAATACGAGAAGGTACGGAAGGATCTCTTTTGCCGCAGTATGCGATGGAATGGGAGGCCTGTCTAAAGGCGAAGTTGCAAGCTGCAAAGTGATAAGGGCTCTTGAGAGGTGGTTTAACGAGGAGCTGTCTCTTATGCAGGGCATGAGCGAGGATGAGCTGTTTAAGACTGCTGAGACGTCACTAAAGAGGCTTATCGTGAAGGTTTGCGGAGAACTTAAGAGATACGGCAAGCACAGGGGGATAAAACTTGGAACCACTATGACAGCTCTTTTGCAGATAGGTACAAGGTACATGACCATGAATGTAGGCGACTCCCGGATATATCTGATAGACAGCGCAAGAGCCAGGGCCATAACAAAGGACCAGAGCCTTGTGCAGGACAAGCTGGACAAGGGCCTTATAACTGCCGGGGAGATGGAGACGGACCCTGAGAGAAACGTGCTTCTCTGGTCTGTGGGAACCACCATGACTCCGGAGATTGAAGTGGGTCACGGAAATTTTTCGGGAAGTACGACTGTCCTGGCCTGCAGCGACGGCTTCTGGAGAACGCTGCATCCTGAGGAGATGCATAAAAAGCTGTGTCCTCAGATGTGCGTGACGGATATGGATATGCTGCAGGAGTGCAGGAAGCTGTCGGAGCTCGCCTGGAGCAGGAAAGAGAAGGATAACATTTCGGCAGCAGCCATGTGTCTGGAGTTTTAAAGGAGTAAATGGGATGGATACAGGAATTTTATACAGGGACAAATACAGGATAAAAAGAAAACTCGGTGAGGGCGGAAGCAGCGTAGTGCTCATGGGAATCGATGAAGTTAAGGGCAGTGCTGTAACCATCAAGCAGATAAAGAAAGATGTGTACGGATCCGGGAATATAGCCTGCGCTGTAGAGGAAGAAGTGGGACTTCTTAGGGCGCTGAGCCATCCGGCGATTCCGAAACTCATAGATGTTTATGACGATGCATTTGTCCTTGAGTATGTTCCCGGAAACAGCCTCGAGAAGTTTATTAAGCACAAGGGTTTTCTTGGGGAGAAAGAGGCTGTGGCCATGGGGCTTGAGCTATTGGATATCCTCTCATATCTGCATGGCGGCAAAAGACCTGTCGTCTACCGCGACTTAAAGCCAGCCAATATCATGGTGCGACCCGACGGACATATATCACTCATTGATTTCGGCGCAGCCAGATACTATGAGGGAGGTGCAAAGTCGGATACAAGGAACTTGGGAACCGGCGGTTTTGCAGCACCTGAGCAGTACGGAAATCTTGGACAGACAGATCCGAGGACAGATATTTACTGCTTTGGACGGACTCTTTTGCAGATCATGGGTGGCAAGTGCTCTCCGGAACTGATGGCGATAATCGATAAGTGCACAAGGCCTGACAGAGAAGACAGGTTCGGAAGCACCAAAGAGATCAGGGCGGCACTGAAGAAATATCCAAGGGTCGCAGCAAGAAACAGGGTGAAGGCAAATTTCAGGTATGTAGCAGTGGCAGCAGTGCTGGCCATGATCATTTCTTTGGGACTGACCCACTACGACACATTTGTGAGCTACGCAGCTTATGATGCTCAGATGAGAGTTCCTGCGGTAAAGGAGAGACTTGGAAGGGCCGGTATCCGGATAAGAGAGATACTGAGTGAGAAATACGGCGATGATATCGACTGGCTTAAACTGCCGGGGGAGGAAGATGAATGATGATTTTTGCTTATACATTTCTGGTGGTCTTTGTGGCTCTGGTGGTGATACTGGGGCTGGGAAGCCTTCTGACAAGAGGAAATGAGACGCCTGAGATAATCCCGGAAGGAGCAGCAACAGCTGCCATGTGCACGACACAGCTGTTGGGGCGCGTAGATTATTCGGGATCTGTGTGCGATGAGGATTTTGTGATAGAGCAGGATCTTGTGTATACCTACGATTCCATCAACCTGTAGTAAACCGGCGGCCAACGGCCAACAGGGGGCAAATGAAAAAATGAATTCCACCCATCAATGGTCAAAAATGTTATGGATGGTCACCTGCCTGAACGTAAATGAAGGCCACAATAAAGAGCTAATGGAAGCTTGCCAGACCTTAAACGGGTATTCCAAATTTGTCTCAAAATTTGATATCATATGATAGCAAATGGTTTGATATTTTTGCTATCATATGATATCATTAATGTACAAAAATACAGGAGGAATTTCATGGGTGACAAATTTTCACCTCCTGCCGACATAAATACTGTCAAGCTGGAATTAGTACGTATAAAGCTAATATTGGAGGATCATAATAAGTTTCATTTTGCTAAGCGCAAGAAGAACATGGATACTTTGGCAAGACTCGGAATTACGCCGGCAGGATGTATTTCATATATAAATGAATTGACATACAAGAACTACCTAAGTGGTCCATCGGACGACAGAGATACAGGGGATAAAGCCTGTGTATGGGAGTTTGGAATGACAATACAGGAAATGGATGTATATATTAAGATTAAGCATATTCCGATAGATGATTTGCTTGCGATATCTTTCCATGAGAAAGAGAAAGAATTTGTTTTTCGTTATTAACAGAGGTATAAGAGGTGATTTTGATGGGTAAAAAAGAAGTAGCTTGTAAACACAAGAACTTCAAAGTTGAGCAGAGAGAAGAAACATATCCGGTTTTAGGAGAAGATACTACGATTGTGGCAAACGTAAAGGTTTGCTGTGATTGTGGCGCAGATATTTTTGATTTTCAACTGGATGAGGATAATTTAAAAAGAGCTTTCACAAAATATAAACGTAATCATGCACTTATGACTGCTGAAGAGATCTGTGACCTTCGAAAGAAATACAATATCAGTCAGCGTACACTGGCAACGCTTATTGGCTGTTCCCAGGCAACTATAGTGAGATATGAAAATGGCAACATTCAGGACAATACTCATAATAATATAATGCGGATGCTTCAGAAACCTGAGAACATGGCTGAAATGCTGGAAATTAAAGAGGAAGAACTGACTGAAAAAGAGGTTTCGTCTATCAGAAAAGCTTTGTCAGATTTAAATTCTTCTGAATCAAAGACCAGTTATATGCTGGAGAACTTCAGTGAATATCTGTATGTTCAGCCCAATCAGTATAGTGGTTTCAGAGAGTTTGACTTTGGAAAATATATTGAAATGATCCGGTACTTCGCTACTAATCTTGAAGGAAGGTTATATAAGACCAAGCTTTTCAAACTGCTGTGGTATTCGGATATGTATTATTTCAGGGAATACACTAAGTCTATGTCAGGAATGAATTACCTTCATTACAAATTTGGGCCTGTGCCCAGAGAGTATAGTTTTCTTTTGGGGCTGATGGAGCGCATAGGGGCAATATCCATTGTGGATGTAAGCAATCAGTATAGCAATAGCAATGCTGAGGTGATAAGTGCATCGACAGACTTTGTTCCCAGTTGCACACTTCTTCCGGAAGAAAAAGAAATACTGCAGAATGTTCTGAATCAATTTGGATCAATGACAGCGAAGGAAATCTCAGAGCAATCCCACCAGGAAAAGGGATACTATGAGACGTCTGAAATGGAATTGATCTCATATAAGTATGCTATGGATATGGTATGAGTTTAAACAGGGGATTTTTGGAAATTATCTAAATACAAAAATGTCTTCTCAGCAGAGTAGATTACGTTTGATAGTACCGGAAATTGATAGTCACGTTATGTACAGAGTGTTCAAAAACACAGCGTGGTATTTGAAATGAATGAAGAGAACAATTTTGTTGAACGTTTTGAGGACATGCCAAGATAATTTTTTTTAGAACTATTGAGGAAGTGAGAACTTAATTACGTAAGAAAAAATATAGTAGGAATAAAAGTAAGAGACATTTCATATCATTCACCTATAGATATGGGATTGGGCGGTGTTGGAGCTTTTATTGAACATCTTGTTAATGCAGGAACACAGATAAGAAATGACAATAGACTTCAGGAAGAGCATGAAGCACGTATGGTGACGCAAGCCTTAGAAACTATGGAACATAGCATTGATGTCTTGTGCATGTTAAATAATTCTAATCTTCCTTCATGGCACAAAGAATATCTAAAGAACATGTATCATGGAATTATGGCAAAACAGGAAAAGCTGAATGAACAAATAGGAGTAAGACGAATGGAAATAGATCAACGAGCATAATCCTTGGAAATAGCTATACTTGAATTCTCAACCCACCTGTCCCATCATCGGCAGGTGGGTTCTTTTTGGCAGCTAATATCATCCCCCGAACGGGAAAAGAAATATCGGTCAAACGTCCACACTTTATCGAAAACTCCATATAATTCTTAAGAAATCTTAAGAAATTTCGACGGTATTTCTTAAGATTTTTGTTATATCATATCTTTTGGTCAGGAACTTTCGGTGCCAATTTCGCTGGCACCACTTCCTGAGACCTCATATCATGGCCTGTCGCCATTATTTCCTACAAGCTTGCAAGCAGTAGATCATTCATTCATTACAATAAGGAGAAACAAGATTATATGCCAATTGAAAGCAGAAACTATAAGGATACAGTTTTCAAGATGCTGTTTAATAACAAGCTGTATCTTCTAGAACTATACAACGCCATCAACGGGACATCCTACACAAATCCGGATGATCTGGAGATCACTACGCTCGAGGGCGAAACCTATCTAAAAATGAAGAACGACCTGTCTTTCATCATCGACTTTGAACTGAACCTGTTTGAGCACCAAGCCAGCAAGTGCCCCAATATACCCCTGCGAGACCTTTACTACGTGGCTGCAACATACAAGGATATTATCCCACAGGAAAAGACCTATAGCTCAAATCCGGTGCGTATCCCGGCTCCAAGGTTTTACATGTTCTACAATGGAATGTCGGATCTGGAGGACACTGTTACCTACAGATTATCAGAACTATTCCAGCGCCCTGTAGAGGACCCTTCGATTGAACTTGTGGTCACCTGTCTGAACGTAAATGAAGGCCACAATAAAGAACTAATGAAGGCCTGCCAGACCTTAAACGGGTATTCCAAATTTGTCTCAAAAGTGAGAAAATATAGGGAGAAAAGCATCACAAAATATGATGAAACTCACTCAACCCCTGTAAAGCTTTTAGCTGATAACAGCGAAGTGATGAAAGGAATCTTAGCAGCTGCGATCAATACTGCTATTGACGAGTGCATCAAAGAAGACATCCTAAAGAGCTTCTTTATTGAGTACAGAGAGGAGGTTACCGAAGTGGCTATAATTGAATACTCATCTGAAAGGCACATCCAGTATGAAAAAGAAGAAAGCTATAACTCCGGGTATGACTCTGGTCTCAATTCCGGCATCAAGAATACCACCGATCTCTTCTCGTGGCTGTTCAAAAACGGACGAGCCAAAGACGTAGAAAGAGCAACCAATGACCCTGAATTCCTGAACAAACTCTTCGAGGAATACTCCAAGAACAAATAACACTCTCACCCCACCTGTCCCATCGACAGGTGGTTTTCTTTTTGCCCGTCTCCCTTCCGATATCCCTTATGAAACAACATGTTTTCAAAAGGAAAGGAGCTTATCATTATGGCAAGATTAGTTGGCTATGCACGTGTCAGTCACAGGGAGCAGAACGAGGCGAGACAGATGGTCGCTCTCAGAAAAGAAGGCATCGAAGAGAACAATATCTACCTGGACAAACAGTCGGGCAAGGATTTCAACCGACCACAGTACCGTAAAATGTTACAGAGTCTCCAGGGAGGTGATGCAATCTTCATCCTGAGTATAGACTGCCTCCGCATACATCGTCGTTCTTGACATGCCTTTACTGGATACATGAAAAGAGCTTTTTTCTGATTTTATCTATGAATCTAGAAATCTAGCAAAAGCGTCAAGTCAAAGCGCACCAAAATGAACCAAAACAAGGGTTGTGATGCAATATATGAGAAAAAATCTCATATTATATTTACAAACCCTCCAATCTAGGAATATACTATTCTTAGATTGGAGGGTTTGTTATGTTAAGCCAGTTTTCTGTAAAAAATTATAAAAGTATAAAGGATGAAATGACTTTTGATATGCAGGCGACAGCTATAACTGAGCACGCTGATCGTGTGATAAAGGCGAGCAATAATGAAAGTATTTTGCCTGTCGCGGCTATATATGGCCCGAATGGTGGAGGAAAATCTAATGTATTACAGGCATTACACTCATTGGAATTAAAAGTACTTCGACCACTGTATGCTACTGAGGCTGATGCACAAAATAGACTACGTGTTAGGAATTACGAGATAGTACCATTTGCATTTAATGAAGAAAGCAAGAATAGCCCTACTGAATTTGAAGTGTTTTTTCTGACAGAGAAAGCAGAGTATCGGTATATTATTCATGTATTGGGAGAAACGATAGTATACGAAAGTCTTTCTATGCGTAAAGTAGAAACAAACCGAACTACTGAGATTTTCGAAAGAGAAGATGGGAAAATATCCATGGGAGATGGATTTGCCAGATTAAAAGTAAGCCAGGACATATCAGATACATTACCTCTTTTATCGTATCTTGGTATTACTTATAGGAAGAACGAAGTAGTGGATGACTGTATAAGTTGGTTTGAGAATGGAATTCGTTTCTTGAATTATGGAAGCCCTATGCAGGAGTTGAGACTTGCAATAGCTAATTCTGCAGACATTAAAGAACTGATTCTTAACATGATACGTGAGATGGATTTAGATATTGAAGACTTTAAAGTTGAGAAACGTGAAAATGGTGATATTCAGGTATATACAAAGCATAATGTGACTGGCAATGTTTATGAAATAAATCTTGAAGAGGAATCTAGTGGTACAAAAAAGCTATTTGGACTATTGCCATTTATTGCTGATAGTCTGACAAAGGGAACTACGCTTGTTATTGATGAACTTGATGCCAAAATACACCCTGTTTTGCTGAAACATATAATAATGCTATACAACAATTTCGAAGTAAACAAGCATGGGGCTCAGCTTATCTTTACTTCACATGATTTATCGACCATGAACAGTGAAGTGTTCAGAAGAGATGAAATATGGTTTGTTGCAAAGGGAAATGAGCAGAATTCAAAGCTGTATTCACTTGTTGAGTTTAAGAATCCTGATGGAACATCAGTTAGAAAAGATGCTAAATTTGATAAACAGTATCTTGAGGGGAAATATGGCGCTGATCCATATCTAAAGAAAATTATAGATTGGAGCGTGATTTAATGCCAAAGAAAGCAGGAATGGAGGCCTGGAAAAAGAAGAGGCGGACAGAGTATCTGGAGCAGAAAGAATTTCGATATTATATTTTCTGCGAAGGGCAACAAACAGAACCGCAGTATTTTAACGGCTTTAAAAGGTATATTGAATCCAACCCTATATACAAAGACATGGTGTTGATTGAGATTGAGCCATGCGGTGCAGAAACCATGCGTGTCATAGGTCAAGCGGAGGATTATGTTAGGAAAAATGGAATAACCAAAGGGCAGATATGGTGCGTTTATGATAAAGACAGCTTTCCGGCTGAAAGATTTAATGGTGTTCTTGAGAGAGCAGAGGTACTAAATTCTCAGAATCAAGATGTACAGTATCACGCAGCTTGGAGCAATGAATGCATTGAATTTTGGTTCTTGTTACATTTTTCGTACTATACTTCAAACAATCATAGAACGGAGTATATTGAGTTTTTGAATAGTAAGTTCTCGGAACTAAATCTTGGCAAATATGCAAAGAACATGGAAAACATATTTGATATTTTGTTAGAACATGGTAATCCAAGGCTTGCAATCAGATATGCAAAGCGAATCATCCGCGAACACCAAGGAATGACACCATCGATGATTGCTCCTGGAACAAAAGTATATGATCTTGTGGAAGAGTTGGTGAAGTATCTTCCAGAAGAGGTTAAACAGTTTTTTCTGTAACAATATGAAGAGATGATAGAGCAGTGGAATTATATAACAAAAGAGCTAAAGGCAGACATCGTCGTCCTAGATATGCCCCTACTGGAAACAAGAAAAGAGAAGAAGCTGATCTAAAAAAGAAAGACTGAAAAGGAATAGTGAGTCGGCTGGTTAAAATCTATTAATACCATTATAATATGTAATTAAGGGGCACGGAGACTAAGGAATTAGTTTTTGTGCCTTGTTTTGTTAACGTGATTTATGTAAAACGGCTGTAATTAACAATATATGAAGGTAGTGATGAGATGGAAAAGAGCTTGAAGTTTGCACAAAAAGCTGAGGAACTAAAGAATACATAGCCTACAAATAATTGCTAAATTGATGCAAATTATTGATATGGTACAACAAACTGTTATACAATAAGTATTATCAGTGTGCTTTAAGGTTAGGCTGCATACTACAATTCATCATTTCGAAAAAGTACACTTTTTGCGGACATGGGAGGCGTTGTTGGAAGAGAAATCTGGGAAAATAGTATTGATAGGTCCGGTCTACCCATATAAGGGCGGAATATCGCATTATACAGGCCTGATGTACAGGGCACTGTCTCAAAAGTATGATGTCACAATGATCTCTTATTCTTTCCAATACCCAAAGCTTTTGTATAAAAAAGAGCAGAAAGACTATTCCAACGATACCTTCAAACCGGATAAGGTTGAGTATCTGATCAATACAGCAAATCCACTGAATTGGTTAAGCTCTGCCAGACAGATCAATAAGATGAATCCTGACCTTGTGATCATTCAGTGGTGGCATCCATATTTTGCCCCGTGTTATCAGACAATAGCCGGGCATCTGAAGAATACGAAGATCCTTTTTGTTTGCCATAATGTTTTCCCGCATGAGCGATTTCCTATGGATAAGCTGCTTACGCGTAAGACGCTGACAAAAGGTGACTGCTTCATTGTTCAGTCACGGCAGGACGAAGAAGATTTAAAGAGCATTATTCCGGATGCTAATTATGTGAGGGCTGTACATCCCACCTATAATGCTTTCAAAATGCAGAATCTTTCCAAAGAAGAAGCGAGAAAGCGCCTGGGGATATCTGATGATGAGAAGGTCCTTCTGTTTTTTGGATTTGTCCGCAAGTATAAGGGGCTTGATTACCTGATCAAGGCTATGCCTGAGGTGAAAAGAGCTTTATCCGACTGCAAACTTCTTGTGGTGGGTGATTTTGGTGACGATAAAGAAGAATATCTGCAGCTGATTGACCGGAATAAAGTCTCGGATGTCATTGATATATACGACGGCTATATCCCTGATAAAGAAGTTGAGAAGTTCTTTGCTGCTTGTGATGTAGTAGTACTTCCGTATGTTAGTGCTACGCAAAGCGGAATCGTGCAGATAGCTTATGGCTTTGATAAGCCTGTAATAGCTACCAATGTTGGCGGACTGCCTGATGTCGTAACTGATGGAAAGACAGGATACCTTGTAGAATCCGAGAATCCACAAGCTATTTCAGAAGCTGTTATCAGGTTCTTTGAATCCGGAGGCGAAGAGCATTTTGCACCCGGTGTGAAAGACGAGAATTACAGATTCTCCTGGGACAGGATGGTTGAAAATATTAGTACGTTATGCTTTGATCAAGAAATGGCAAGATGAAAAGTCGTTGCTACTCAGCCCAAGCCATTTCTGACAGGAGATAAATAGATAGGTTTGCACCTTGACAATTTCATATCTGATTTTTGCTTTACAGAAGCAGCATACAGAAGCAGCTAGCATTGCTCTAATTGAACACAAAGCATCTGTAGACTATAATGTAGTTATGCAGATACTGCGTTATATGGTTTACATCTGGGAGGACTATGAGAAACAGCAGGAGAAGCTGAAAAGAGGTATCTCCAAAACGAAGAAGTTTATGTACCCTCCTGTCCTGCCTATAGTTTATTACGAAGGCAGTAAGAAGTGGGTTGCATCCAAGATGTTATCTGACAGGATAGCGCTAAGTGAAGTGTTTGAGGAGTTTATACCTGACTTCAAGTATTACCTCATTAGTCTTAACGGTTATGACAAAGAAGAACTTATCCTGAAGAAAGATGCATTATCGCTCGTTATGCTGATAAACAGGATTAAATCTGATGAGGATTTTAAGAGTCTGAATTTGTCACCGGACTATCTGGATAGCTTACTTGAGAAGACGCCGGCAGATGTTCTAAAGATCATCAGCAGGATGATCGCAGTAATTCTAAGAAAAAAGAATGTTCCTGAAGACGAGATTCAAGATCTTGTAGACAAGATAGAGAGGAAGGATCACGTGGGACTTTTTGAAGAATTTAAGGGATTCGATGTTCAGGCTGAAAGGAAAAAGGGTAAAGAAATCGGCATAGATATCGGTGAGGAACTTAAGTTGATCAAGCTGGTGTGCAAAAAGCTGAGCATGGGTCAGGCTCCAGGCCAGATAGCTGAGGATCTTGTTGAAGATGAATCCCATATCCGGTCAATCTGCGAAATAGCAGCCTCATTCGCTCCGGACTACGACGCTGAAAAGATTTATGACCAGCTCACCAACGAAAAAGAGCTTGTATGATTTTGAAATACTCCTATATCTAACTTAATAAGGACTAACAAATCCCAATGTAGAGCAAAAATGAGATATGAAATTGCTTTGTGTTGGGATTTTTGTGATTGAAACATATTCATCAAGTTGGAGAGAAAAGTATGCCAAGAACTACGCCTAGTATCTTGTATCATTATACAAGTTTAGAGACGCTACAAGCTATTTTACAGAATAAGACTATCAGGTTGTCAGATATAACAAAATCTAATGATAGCAAGGAGATATCTCTTATTAGTAGTTATATCGATGACATTTATCAAGCTGCTTATAATGCTGAAACGGCTAAGATATTCATAGAAAATGTATCGGCAGAAGAATGGCAAAAGCAAGTTGCCGGTGCAAAAAAGAAATGGTTTGAAAACGATCATAATGGATTCTCTTATTATGTCTGCTGTTTTTCTAAAGCAGAAGATTTGTTGAGTCAGTGGAGGGGATATGCTGATGATGGAAGAGGAGTTGCAATAGGCTTTGATAAAGAGGCTTTGGAAAAGCTAATAAATAATTATCCGCCAATCAAGGTGGTTGAAGTTGAATATAATGAAAGAATTCAAAGAGGTAAAGTGCGTGATCAGGCTGACTTATTGATAAAAGGTATTAAAGAGTATATTAAATCAATTTATCGCGGTGGTGAGGCAATCCCATTAAAACAAAAAATGGTTGAATTGTTTGATAAAAGTTTTAATGAAGTTTTTAAATTGGCCATAGAAATGAAAAATTCCTTTTTTCATGAAGAAAAAGAGATGAGGCTATGCTTTTTAGTTAATAATTCAAGAATTGAAAAAAGTAGACCTTTGCGGTCGGGACCAGAAGTGATTGGTGGAACATTATATTTAGAATTGAAAGAATATGAAGAAGAGATAAATAAATTTGCAGTATTATATCCATTTAAGTTCTTTTTAAAGAATAATGGGATTTCTTCTTATGTTGACCTCGGGTTTAAGAAATACTGTGACAAAGCTGGAGGTCAATTGATCAGGAACGTGTGGCTTGGACCAAAATGTGGAGCTACGATAGATGAGATACAACGAATGTTTCGGCAACAAAGATTTGGTGATATAGAAGTAAAAAAATCAAGAGGATCATATCGTTAACAAGGCATGTATATCGATATTAAGCGGCTTAGAACGTTTTTTCATTTTGTTGGAAGTTTTATTGAAAACGTCATTTGGAATTGTATTTCTGGTTAAACATATTTCATTTTTGCGAAAAGGAAAAAAGATAATGGCAATTAGAACTGTTTTTCATTTAGAACTTACAGACTGCTGTAACTTCAATTGTGCGTTTTGCAAAAGTGTGCGAAGGCAAAACAAAGCTACACTTGACTACGATATAGCAATCAGATGCATGGATGTAATGAAGGATCATACTGTACATGGCATTTATTTGAACTCTGTTCAATTTAACGGCAGTGGAGAAGCATTGTTGTATCCGCGCCTTGATGAAATTATCGTAGAAGCTAGAAAGAGATTTCCTATGGCAGAATTTGTTACAAATGGGTCTCTTTTAACAGAAGAAAGAATACGTACCCTTCTTGCAACAGATATTGACATGATTGAAATCTCGCTTACTGGAATTATTCCTGAAGTATATCAGCATTTTCAAGGATCGGGGATACCTTACGACAAATGCGTAACGCAGCTCAAAACTGTCATGGAGAATGTTCATACACTTTTGCGCTTGCGCAATGAAATGCACAAGGAAACATATATAAGGCTGAGATATATAAGGTCACGGGAACTTGGAAGTTATCAGCATTTTAAGGATTATGTGAAATATTGGAAGAATAGTGGGGTTGATGAAATTTTTGTTACGGCACTTTGGGACTTTAAACGCCATCCTATTAAAGATATAAAGAAGCTTAAAGTTATTCGTTGTCATTGCATGAACTCTCCTATGAAAGTAAACGCGAATGGTGAAGTCTTCTCGTGTGCAAACAATCATGATTTAGTCAGATATTCTCTTGGAAATGTCAATGATACAGATCTTGCGGATATAATTACATCTGAAGCATTTATCATGGATAAGGCAAATAAGATGACAGTTGATCTTAATCGAGTACCTAAAACATGTTTATCCTGTGAGTGTCGGGCTTATAGGAAGTTTTCTGAAGAAATCATGAATATGCGAAGAAGAATCTTCTTTAAGAAACCAGTAAAGAGTTTCTTTTATAGATTTTTTGGGATTATGGATATTTGTTATGAACGATTTAACAGAAATGATTTATTTCATAAAATCTTCTGGACTTATTTATGTAGGCAGAGTAAACGAATACATGATGATTTTAATGAACAACAGTTGAGAAAAGCCGGGGAGAAAGTGCGTTGAAAAGCAAGGTTATTGTTTCGGTCATTATTCCAGTATTTAATGGAGCATCCTTTTTATTTGACGTGTACACAATGATGGAAAATCAGACCTTTCATGATTGGGAATGCATTTTCATAGATGATGGATCTACAGATGATTCATTAGATATATTAACCAAATTTGCTCGAAATGATGATCGTTTTTCCGTGCTGACTCAACCTAATATGGGGGTGTCCGCTGCTAGAAATGTGGGAATAGAGGCTTCCGTCGGAGAATACATTTGTATGATTGACTGTGATGATTATATACACCCCGACTACATCTCATATCTTTACGAGCTAATAAATATCTATGACGCGGACATGAGCTGCTGTGCAGTATTGAAACTTAATTCCAGGACCTTTGATAGTCTCGATAATCGCGCAGATAAACGCATATTATATGATAGCCGTTCTGCAACAGAAGACTTCTTTTATAGAAGACATCTAATAGGGTACCCTTTTCTGAAACTCATAAAAAAGGATTACGCAAAAGAAGTCTCTTTCGTTACTAGTATGAAATCTGCAGAAGATGAAGTATTCACATTTCAAGTTATCAGAAAATGCAAAACAATTGTTTATGGGGGGCGTAATCTATATCTGTATTATCAAAACCCTGAAAGTGCAACTCATGGTAAGCTGAAAGCTGCAGATTTTGAATACTCTTGGACATATATGCATAAGCATATTGAACCAATGGTTTCTCATGACGAATTAATTTTTAATGCCTACACAGTAAGAGAATTTATCTGGGCGATAGATTTATACTTAAGAATCGAAAACGAAGACTGTGAAAGTTTTAAAAATGAGCTTGTCAGTTTTATTGATAATTCCAAGTATTTGGTATTAAAAAACAAATGTGCGAGCATATCAAATCGCATTTTAGCCCTTATCGGTGTAGTAGCGACTAATGAAATGTTATTTCGGGCTTGCAAATTATTTCTAAGTATGGAGGCAAAAGGCTACGTGCAACGACGTAGACCAGCATAGTGTGAAAAAAGGATTGTTTATTACTGATAAAGATATATTAAACGAAATACAGAACGGTGGAGCCCGCGTTGGCAAAAGAAATCTTGATTATCTGTGTAAATGCCTTGGTCCATCTAATGTCTATATCATTCAAATTGCAGATAATATAACGGCTTCAGATTTGGCTATCCGTCAAGTTGGATGCTTGGGTAAAAGCTTTTTACGAGTCTCCAGTGTGTTTGAGTCCGTTATCGCAAATCTCTCTTTGCGTAAAAGTTATCTTCTATCAACAGAAAAGCACATTCTCAGCTATGTAAAAAGCATAATTAATGATATTGATGTGGTTTTTATGGATTCATCTCTGTATGGAGCTTTAGCGAGGAAAATTCGCCAACTACGGAAAATACCGATTATTATTTATATGCATAACATAGAGCATGACTATTCTCTCCGGAAGGTTCAGCTTGAAGGAATAAAATATTTACCTGCATTCTTTTCTTCATCATATAACGAGAGACTAGTGATGAAGTGTTCAAATTATATTATTTGCATTACAGAAAGGGATTCATCGCGTGCTGAAGAGCTATATAAAATCAAACCGAACTTGATTCTTCCTGTAACATTTAAGGATGAGTACAAGTTTTTTGCTAGAAAAGGGGTTAGAGAGAGAGTTCATAAAAAAAACATTCTTTTTATTGGTTCTCTATTTCCACCAAATTACCAAGGGGTAACATGGTTTGTTGAAAATGTGATGCCAAAGATTCCAGATATAGTATTAACAATTGTGGGAAAAGGATTTGAGACCAAGAAAAGGCAACTTGAACGAGAAAATGTTATAGTAATTGGTTCTGTCAACGACCTAACGCTATACTATCAAAGTTTTCCTATAATAGTTATGCCAATTCTCTGTGGTGACGGGATGAAAGTCAAAACTGCTGAAGCATTGATGTTTGGGAAAATAATAGTTGCAACCGACGAAGCGTTAGTAGGCTATGATGTTTCTGATTCACAAGATATATTTAGATGCAATACTTCGGAGGAATTTGTTAGTTGTTTGTCGGAGTTGTTCCAAAGATCTACTTTTCCCGTGAGCGAGACAAACCGACAACTTTTTTTGGAAAAATACGAGTATAATTCGCGATATAGTGAATTTAAAAAACTAATGAAAGGAGTTCTTGAACGTGGTTGATGCTTATTACAGTTCAAGAATAAGATGGTTGGTTTGCAACATTGCTTTGACCATTGCGTTATTATTGATTTATTATTTGAGCATTCCTGACACAGCAGTATTATGGGAGTTGCCTGACGAAACGGGATATTTATGGAATGCAGCATGGTTTATTGGAATTCCATGGGATTTAATAGCCCAAACAGGCATGTATTACGGATATGGATATTCTGTATTATTGATTCCTGTGGTTTTAATATCTGAAACAGGGTACTTAATAGTAAAACTTTCATATATTGTAAACATGATTTGTATAATCGCTACTTTTTGGATTTATGCTGCAATCATTGATTATCTTGATAATAAAAGCAATAATCCATATTGGTGTCTTGTGGCATTCGCTTCTTGTTTACTACCGTGTTTAAGAGTAAATGCAATAAAGGTTAATTGTGAGACTTTCTTGCCGATGATGCTAGGTGCAATAACTTTATTATTGATTCATTCGTTAAACAAGCGATATACATTTTTTTGGATATTTCTTGGTATTGTATTATCTTATATGCCTTTTATACATACTCGAACGTTAATTATTGTGTTTTCTTTTTTTCTGATGCTTTTTATAGCGTTTAGGTCAAGGATAATAAGCTTAAAAGAGGCAATAATCACCTTATTTGCCTTTAGTGTATCCTATGTTTTGTTGTTTTTTTTGAAACAGCAAATACTTAGTTATCAGACTTATATGTACCATCTTATACGTGGAGAAACATACTCTGGAGGCAATTTGATAACTAATGAATTTATAATTGATAGACTACAATCGCTTTTTTCAATAGTTAATCTTAAGAAGTATTTGCTTGCATTAGTCAGTAAAACTATATACTGCATTTTTGCGACTTTTGGAGTGTGTTGTTTTCCTTATTACTCCGTAATTAAACGGATAAAGAGTAAGAATAGGGTACAGGATAAGGATATGGTGGTCTACTTTATTTCCATATCAGCAGCGCTAACAGTATTAGCCCATACTTTTGGCTATCTGCCGGAAAATATTCCGTATTTAATCTACGACAGGTATTATATGTATACAATTCCTTTGTTGATATGTCTTGGGACATATATTTACATAACAGAAAAAATACGTCCGCATAATATGTTGATTCTTAGTCTATTCATTATATTGATTGGGCGCTTGTCTTTATTGTGGTTAGATGAATTGATGGATTTACACATGACAATGCATATTGATACAGCGAGAATATCTTCTTTTGCGCTGTTTGAGCCAAATTCATATAGTTGGGCAACTTTGCTTGCTTTAGAGCTACTATTTGCAACCATATTCATGTTTATTTTGGTGTTACTAAAGAAAAAAAAGGCTATCACTATTGCTCTATTGGTTGTCTTTCTTATTGCTGGGCAGCATGGTGTAAGCATAATAAATCACAGCAGAACAAACTTCTTAATTGATAGTCAAATATTTAATTACATCAACGCAAATAATAATGACAATTCAATACTTTTTATTGATGACCAGCCTGAAGGACACCAGGATATGACGTATACAAGTCTTCAAGTAATGATCAATGAAGGGAAAATAGATCTAATTGACTTAAATTACAATTCATTGACTGATGATATAGAAAAATATAAATACGTAATCACTTATTCTGGCAGCACAGTTTTGAATGTATTAAAAAAACAATATGGCCTCAATTCAAATATCACAGGAGAACATTTCACTTTATTAAGCTATGACCAGTGAACATTCACTTAATTTTCGTACCAATAAAATAATGCAAGTCATCAATATTTTTCGCTTCTTTCTTTCGATCCTTATTGTTATTGGACACACAAGGTATATGGGAGACTCTTTATTTCTGCAAATTATAGCTAAAATTATGTTGGTAAGTGTTGGATATTTCTTTTTTTTATCTGGCTATGGACTTTCTTATTCTTTTGCAAATAAGCCATTATATGATGATAAGTTTCTGATAAACAAGGCCTTGAGTTTTATTTCACTTACGTTGCCAGTTTATATTTTTCAAGCATTGATTTTTTTCTTTTTGGACATCAAGCCTCTTTCTACTGAACCTATATTAGATTATCTGTATTCAATTAATTGGTACTTATTAGAACTTTATTTTTTTTATATATTGTTTTTTATTTTATTCAAATTCTATTTTAAACAAATAGAATTATTAACATGGATAACATGTTTTAGTATGATTATCTTTCTACCGCTCACAGATATCCCGCCACAATACTATTTTTCATGCTGCGGCTTTGCGTTAGGTGTTTCAATTTATAAGCATGGGGACAAATTACTGTCTATTCGTGATGATAGTATTATTCCTTATATACTTGTTTTAGTAAGCGGCCTATTGGCCTCCATGGTTGGATTATCTTTTCCACAAAGGAGTATCATCGCTGCAATTGGGAAAAATATAGTTGTAGTTTCGTTTTGCTTATTTTTATTCATGGTAATTAGAAACAATAATGATACAGTTATAAATAGTAAGCTATTATTCTATTTGAATAGTATCTCATCAGGGATATACATATATCAATTTCCTATAATTAAAGCACTAAGAAACTATTGGGATATACATGGCATAAAGTATAGTTTCTTTTCTATAACTGTAGTGGTAGCGACAGCTATCGTTGCTTCTGTTGATAGAGTAGTAAAAATAGGAATAATAACTATATATGAAAAACGATATAAAACAAACATTGATTAGTAATCTTGCTTTGCAAGTTATTACTGCACTATATGGATTACTTGTTCCAAGATTTCTCTTGGCTAATTACGGCTCCATGCAAAATGGCATGATTAGTTCAATAGATCAGATTCTTTCTTATGTAATCCTATTAGAAGCGGGCATTAGTAACGCTGCCATTCCACTTCTTTTTGATCCTATAAAACGCAAAGATATTAACATGGTTAATGAAGTATTGGGTTCTGCTTCTAGATTATACTTAAAGAATGGCTTGTTATATCTTATGTTATGCGTTTGTGCTGGCAGTTTTTATTCTATATTTATGAAAAACCAGATCAGCTCTTTATACACATTCATTATGTTTATTATTCTTTCATCAAAGTCTTTAATCGATTTTTTCATTGCAGATAAATATAAGGTATTATTACTTGCTGATCGGAAACTATATATTTACAATAATATAGTTTCGGTTGAGACCATTGTTCTTCTCATAATTAGCTTATGGTTCATTAATGCAAACAGTTCGCTTTCATTAGTAAAAATGTTAATTCCATTACTACACCTGATAGGATCATTCTTTCTTCTACTAATAATTAAGAGAGAATATCCACATGTATCTCTTTGTTATAATGCGAACTTAATTATCCCTCAAGTCACTGGAGCATTTATTCATCAAATTTGCTCGTTTCTTACCTACAACACTGACATAGTACTCATGACATTTCTCTTGCCAAATTCATTGTTAGAAATAAGCGTTTATTCTGTTTATTCGTTAGCTTTGTCAATGGTTACTCGGTTATGTAAGGTTATGATTGACGGTATGCAAAGTGTATTTGGCAAACTGATTGCCGATAACAAAGATATTAATTCTCATTTTGACTTATTTGAAAGCTTGTATTTGCCATCAGTTTTTTTTCTATTCTCTTGTTATATCATCCTTGCTTCAGGTTTTTCAAAGTGCTTTACATCAACAACCACAGATGTTGATTATGTTCGCCCAATACTTGCTTTATTATTTGGAATTAATGGCATTTTGGCATCAGGAAAAGACCATTATGTAACTTTGATTAATGCAACTGGCGAATTTGAGAAAACAAAAATGCCATTCATTCTTGAATCAATAATAAACATTATCTGTACTATCATACTTATTCCTTTACTTGGAATGAATGGAGCGCTAATTGCTACAGCCATATCACATATAACTGCCTTATTTTTAATTGTGAGTAATATAGATCACAACGTAGTGCATGGTGTACAGCGACACACGCTTTATCGTTTTTTTATATATTCAATGACTTTACTCTTGATTATTCTATTTGAGAGAAAGATACAAATATCTGATTCATGGTCTAATTGGTTGATTCAAAGTTTACAGATATTTGTTATTAACCTAGCTGTTTATTCATTTTCTGCTGTACTAATTGATAGAAAAACAATAAAAAGGGGAATGATTGCCTATGCCAAATTGTCAGATTTGCACAGATAAAATGGTCTATTTCGATAAAGCGAAGATACTTAATAAATATGATGCAATATATTACAGATGTCCAACCTGCGGATTCATTGCTACTGAAACTCCCTATTGGCTAGATGAAGCTTATTCTTCGGCAATAACTAATTTAGATATTTATCTAGTCGAAAGAAATATTAAATATGGTAAAAGAATCTCTGCCTTAATCAATACTTTTTTCCCTAATACCAAGAATTGCCTAGACTATGGTGCTGGCTACGGAATGTTCGTTCGAATCATGCGTGACAATGGTCACAACTTTGAATGGTATGATAAATATTGTAATAATCTTTTTGCTCAATATCATGAAAAGACTAGTGAAAAATATGACATCATTACCGCTTTAGAAGTGTTTGAACATTTACCATCACCCATGCGAGAAATATCAAATATTTTCAGAATGACTGATACTTTGATATTTACTACTTCTACAATTCCAATGCGAAAAAAAATCAAAAAAGTTGAAGATTGGGAATACTTTGCTCCAGAACATGGACAGCATGTAAGTTTTTATTCGAAGCGGACACTTGAGATTATTGCAGCAAAATATAGCAAGCACTATGTAGGAACTAACGGTCTTCATATTATTTCCGATAAAAAAATAAGCCCCTGGCAACTATACTTAACTGTAGCTTGTGCTCCAATAATTAACACATTATTTAGGAAACAATCGCTCCTTAAAAAGGATTATGCCATTGCAAAACGGAAAGCTCAAAAAATGATATAAACAAGCTGTAGCCTCATTCTTCATAGGATTTCCGACTATCATTGGTGCTTGTCACCATGTAGAAACTGTGAACAGCTGTACGCAACCAAAATGTCTCTTTCTCCACATTTGTATTGCATTCCTTTTTGTAACTTATGTTATTTTACCATTATATCGTTTGCACTTTATCGCTACTGTGTATGTACATGCATTTTATTACGTGTTTCAAGCTAGAGGATGGCACGGTCCGTGTATTTATCTGCGCCGGAGGTGACAAAAAGGCTGTGCTGGAGGATTATAAGGATTTGATTGAATACCTGATTGGTAATGCGGTCAACAGCAACTTTTCTTCCAGGATTGACATGGAGGTCCATGAAGCTGTTTCCAAGCAACCTACCAACCTTCTGGGCACCAGATGCCACACAATTCAGTTTATTCTTTTTTTATTTTTTCGTCCAAAAAATTGGCTAACTGCGACAAAAAAATAGTGGCCTCTCCGAAAAGTCATACAATATGTTGTAGTTTGGAAAATTGAATATAAAAAAACACAAAGAGTGTTTTTGGTGTTTGATTGTTGGGTAAATAGAGGTATAATAGGAATGTGGCAGATTTTTATATGAAAAATCAATAACAAATTTCTTCATGAAGGGAGACAAAAGTTATGAGTATTAAATCACTTAAGAAGGTACTGGCTGTAACAATGGCAGCATCAATGCTTGTTATGCCTCTTACTGTCGGTGCTACAGATTCAGCTAGCTCATCCAGCAGCGAGTCTACACCTGTTGTAGAAGAGGTTAAGTCTACAAGCCAGGTAGTTGCAGGCGGCGAGGTTGTTAAGAACGAACTTCCCGGAGCTTTCGAGATCAAGGCTGACGCACCTATCAGTGGCGTTGCTGTAAAAGAGACTCCAGCTCAGATTAAGCAGGAAGCTGGTCTTGCAGCTAATGAGACACCTTTCGTATCAGCTTACACTGTTGATCGTAAGAAGAGCACCGCTGTATATGCAAGCTTTGACGCTGCTGCTGCTTCTGTTGGCGCTACAACACTTGGTGGTATTAATGTAGACCTTGGTAAGCTCACAGGTGGCAAGTTCACAGAGCTTCCGGCAGGCGTTTCTGTTCCATTTACAATGGGCATCAAGAACTTTGATCCTAACCGTACATACTATGTAGTTAAGGTTCTTCCTGGCGGAGCAATCGAGATGGTTCCCGTAACTGTTGAGAATGGCAAGATCACATTCAATATCACAGGCGGACTTGCAGGCTATGGACTTCTTTGCAAGTAATTGCATTGGATAGCAGAATTGCTTTTATATGAATAATAGGCGGGGAAATGGCTCCTTGGAGTCATTTCCCGCTTTTAGTATATGGATGTTGGGGAGCATTGCATGGGGAGAGAAGTGAGCAAATATAACTGCATATTAATCAAGGTGGTTATTGTTTTTTCACTTGTCTGTCTGTGCATGTACGGGATCCGGGGAATCTACGGCTTTTCCCTGTTTCCGGATGAATTTGGCTACTGGGCCGTGGCTGCAGGGATCCTGGGCTACGATTTCAGTGAGATAACATCTATTGGTTCTTTTTATTCCTTCGGATATTCTTTGATCCTTACCCCTATCATAAAGTTCTTTTCCGACTCCATAACTGCATACCGGGCAGCGGTCATTATCAACATGTGCCTCCAGGTAGCAGCTTTTTTCCTCCTGATTAAGATATTGGACAAGTTATTTAAAGCTGCTGACAGACTTCTGAAGGTCCTGCTGGCAGGGATGGCAGTGCTTTACCCTTCATGGGTCTTCTATGTCCAGATGACCATGTCAGAGGCACTCCTCTTTTTCATATATACTGTCGTGGTCTATGCCATGCTCTGCTTCCTGGAAAAGCCCTCGCCCATACGGGGGATCCTTCTGGCCCTGGCTACTATTTATACCTATTCGGTCCATATGAGAGCAGTGGGGATAGTGGCGGCAGTAGCCATAACGGTGGTGATCAGCCTCTTTGTAAGGTACGATGGAGTAGAGGATGAAGACTATAAATCCGGTAATCGCTTCTTTTCTGCTGCCTTGGCGATAGTATTCCTTCTTCTTGGATTTCTTTTATGCCTCCACATCAAGGCTGCAGTAATTGATTCTCTCTATTCTGTCGGAAAAGATAATCTGACTGCAATAAACGATTACTCCGGGCAGACCTACAAGTTCAAAGACCTGCTTTCCCCAAAGGGGATGGGACGGTTCCTTATAAGTATGTGTGGCAAGATTCTCTATCTTGGCTGCGCCACCTTCGGAACTGCCTATATCGGGATATACCACCTTATAAAAAGAGCTGTGAAAAGAGATTTAAGCGCACTGTTCATCCTCTTATCATCCCTTGCCCAGTTCCTGGTTATGTGTATATATCTTATTGCCAGCGCAGATCCGGGGGCAGAGAGGTTTGATCTCTTTCTACACGGCAGATATTTCGACTTCGTGGTTCCCCTGCTTGCTGTTATCGGGATATACGAGCTGGTGAGTTGCGACGGATATATCAGGAAAATAGCAGCTTCTGACATTATCATTGCCCTTAGCGGTGTTGTGTCCTGTCTGGTTGCCCGTAGGAACCTTGGATACTTTACAGATCCCCACGGTATGCTGATGATCGGTATGAGCTACTTCCTCGATGAAGAAAATGTAAGGCCCATGCAGACAATTATTGCAAATATTGTGTTTTCGCTGCTTATAACGTGTATAATTATTGTATTAGTTTCTTTTTACAAGAAGAGGGGAAATGTCTTTGTTCTATGCCTGGTCCATCTGTTTCTGATCGGCCTTTCCTACCACGCCTGTAACCATTTCATCTATATCGGACAGGTCTATATCTATGGGGACATACAGGTGGCGGATGAGATCAGGGACCTGAGAGAGTCCGGACACGAGGGAGACATAGTTCTGCTCTATGAGGGCGGACTGGAATATATAGATACCATACAGCTAAGGCTTCGGGATGAACATATCCGGGTGGTATATGCAGATGACTTAACGGCGCTTGAGGATATCCGCGCCGATGACCTTGTTCTTGTGGATTTTGAGAGTGAACTGAATTTGGAGCTTGCTGACAGGTATGACCATTCCTGGGAGTCAGGCCATTTTGATCTATACTATAACGATGCCGGGGGGAGAAACTGATGAAACTTATTATCCAGATACCTTGTTACAATGAGGCAGAAACTCTGGAGGTGGCACTTAATGACCTGCCGAAACATATCGACGGGGTAGATGAGATAGAATATCTTATCATCAACGACGGAAGTAAGGACAACACCGTGGAGGTTGCCAGGAACTGGGGCGTTGACCACATCGTCAACTTCAAGCAGAACCAGGGCCTTGCCAAGGGATTTATTGCAGGGCTTGACGGGTGCCTTCGGTGCGGAGCAGACATCATCGTCAATACTGATGCTGATGATCAGTACAAGGGCGAAGACATTGAGAAGATAGTACGGCCCATCTTAAACGGTGAGGCTGATATCGTCATCGGCGCAAGACCCATTGATGAGACAGAACATTTTTCTTATATCAAGAAGAAGCTCCAGCACCTTGGAAGCTGGACAGTTCGAAGGGCTTCCAAGACCAATATTCCTGATGCTCCCAGTGGCTTTAGGGCTCTCTCTCGTGAAGCTGCCATGAGGCTCAACGTTGTTAACGATTATACCTATACCCTGGAGACCATTGTTCAGGCCGGAAGAGAAAACATTCCCATGATGAGCGTGCCTATAAGGACTAACGCGGAACTGAGACCATCCAGGCTCTTTAAGAGCATCTGGGGATATGTAAAGAAGTCCATGCTTACGATCCTTAGGGCATATGTTATGTATAAGCCTCTGAAGGCCTTCACCCTGATAAGTATACCCTTTATATTCTTTGGTGTAGGCATCGGGGTCAGGTTCCTGTATTTCATGTCCCGCGGCACCAGCGGCGGACACGTCCAGTCCCTGATACTGGGCTGCACCCTTATAATCATTGGATTTCTTATTTTTATCATCGGACTACTGGCAGATACCATAGCAGCCAACCGGCGCATTATACAGGACATCCAGTTCCATGTTAAGAGTATTGAATACGGCAGGGACAGCTCTGACCTTAATATAAAAAGAGATTACAAAGAGGCAGAAGATAATGAAAAGAAATAAAGACAGAATCATCAGAACAATACTGGGACTTACCCTTATGGTGTGCGGGCTTTTTTATCTTAAGACCAGCGCCTGTGCTTCCGATCAGCTGACAGGAACCTTCCAGACCACAACCCGTGAGCTTACAGCCTACGACAGTGCAGATACTTCAGCAGGGCAGACCCAAATCGGCGCCGGAGAGATGGTGTTGGTGGAAGGCCAGGAAAACGGCTGGTTCCATATCATGTACCAGGGAAGTGACCTTTATGTCCCGGAATCTGACAGCGATGCCCTTGGCGGTCTTGCTGATGAGGCAGCGGCACAGGAGCTGGAGAAGCGTTCCCAGACTGATAAAGCCTGGATCGAATCCTATGTAGCCCAGATGAAGGCTGCAAGGAGCGCCAGGATATGGAGGATCGCCATTATATGCATCATCGTGGTTGCGGTTGTAGCCATCGTGGTCACCAGCATCAGGCACAATTCATCTGACAAGGGAGAAAGCGCAAAAGAATGAAGGCCTCAAAGCCCAAAAAAGAAAAGAAAAAAGTATCAGGGGGAAAAACATTAAAGAGCATTCTTAAGAAAGTCAACCCGGAGCCTAAAAAGGGCTCTGACAGGCTTGTTGACTACATGACAAGAGTTCTTTTATTCCTGTTCCCGCTGCTTATATTTGAAGAAACAGCATTTCTTAGCATATCCATGAAGGATATGCTTTTTGGCATCCTCATCCTGATAATGAGCCTTTGGTGTATCCTAAAGCTCCTTTTCAAAGGCGGAGCCTCGAAGCTGTCTTTGGGGAGAGGGATGCTCTTTGTCTTTGGCACATTTGTGCTGGTACTTATCCTGTTTGCAGTGCAGATGTCAAAGTTCAGCGGTGAACTGGGGCACACCTATCTGTATATCGGATTTTTCCTGCTTCCTTTCTGTGTGAGCTTTATAGATCAGGAGAGCAGGTACTACATGCACATCTTTCTTGCCTCCTACACTTTTGTTTATCTCAGCATCATCAGATTTGTCATCACCGGAACCCCGACACTTCTTGGCATAGAGAAGCTCCTGGGAAGCCCGTCGAAGATCATTCCTTCCATGCTGCTTTGCTGCGCTGTTAGCTCTTTTCTCTATATCACGGAGAAGGTGCAAAGGGCTCAGAATGTATATCTGGGCTACTTCGTGGTGGGGACTGTAGCTCTTTTCATGTACGGCGACATGGCTGCCTTCATGCTCCTGTTCCTGTATCTGATGTGTCTGCAGTTCCTTGGAAAGCCCACAGCAGGCTTTTTGAAAAAGAACTTTATCCTGCTCTTTGCCTTTGCCTTCTGTGCATCAAATACTCCGCTGCTGACCTATTTTGGCATAAAAGGCTATACCAGGCAGTTCGACCTGGAATATAGCATCTATATCGACATCGTCATTGCCGTAGCGGGACTTATTATCACCAGCTACTGGGACAAGGTTCCCAAGGACAAGGATGGGGATCAGACCCTTATGACGGGGCTTTCTGCCTGGTTTAAAAGAGCTATCCCTGTGGTCCTCACTCTTCTTGCCATCACCTTCATCTTTGGCAGCAGAGGAAACAGCCTCAAGGATACAATTGGCGGAAAGGCTATTGCAGGCTTTTCTGGAGGTCTCTGGAATGCAGTTAACTCATCAAGCGGAGAGATCTGGCATGTGCTGGCTGTTTACGGAGTGATCGGTGCCGGGATCATGCTCATGCTGGGACTTGTGGTGCTTGGCGTTCTTTATAAGGGATGGCCCAATCCCGGACAGGGGGAAGTTTCAAGGGGCTATATCCTGATTGCTGTCATGTTCATGGCTCAGAGTCTCTTTTACCCATTCTCCTCTGAATCCACCCCAACGTATCTGATATTCCTGGGCTTTGCCATTGCTGCTTCAATGACTCTTGTGGAAGAGGATGCCCCTGAGGCTAAGGAAGAAAGCGACCTTCAGGTTATTTGGGTTCCGCAGCGGGTAAAGGAGGCTATCAGGGCAGAGCATAGAAATAATGGAAAAGAAGAACCGTCAAAGGCTGCTGCCCTGGCAAGAGCTTTTGCTCCTCAGGCCTGCGAACTTCTTGCGGCGGTTTTTGCAGCTTCACTTCTTATAATGGTTGCTTTTGCACTCTATCGCGTATTCATGCCTGTGGGCAATGCAGGCTCAGAAGAGTCCCTGGTACAGGTGGCTGTTACCCACAGACAGGAGCAGCTGGCAGCAAAGGCTGAGGCTGAAGCTGCCGAAAACAGCCTGGATCTTGCAGCTGATGAGTCGGTAGAAGAAGCTTCTGCAAAGGAAGCGCAGGCTCTGGTTGCGAACGCTGAGGCCTCAAAAGAGCCTTTGGAAGAAGCTGCAGCTGAAGCCAAAGAGGAAGCTACGAAGGAATCAGAGGACGCGGAAGCTGGGGAGGAAGAAGCTGAAGCTCAGGAGCCTGAGGCTGACGATGAGGAGGCTGAGGCTGAAGAGGAAGAAGAGCCTTCGGAGCCGGAAGCCGGCGTAAGTCACGGCGATTACAGGATATATGATCCCAAGGCTTCATATGACAGTGTAGAAGAGACGGTTTCCGGGCGGGGAGGCATGGTAAACCTTCGCTCAATCCCAAGCACCGGCAACGGCTCCAGGGTGATCCATGCCCTTGAAGAGGGAGAGACGGTAAGGCGCATTGCTATCGGCCAAAACGGCTGGTCAAGAGTTATATATAACGGAAGGACACTCTACGCCGTATCGGAATATCTGGAAGTTGTTCCTGAAGGTGAAGAGGCAGAGGCTGAGGGTGATGCTGCCGGCGAAGAGGAAGTCGCCGAGGGGCAGGAAGCACCTGCAGAAGCGCCCGCCGAAGAGTCCAAGAAGGAAGAAAAGCCAAAAACTCCTGCCTCCTATTCTGTTCAGTGGACTGATCACAACAGGTCAATATCCATCTGGAGCGCCGGTGTGCTTCAGGGAACAATGACCGTCACCGACGGTGAGGGCAATGTGAAGGAGATGACAGGGTATGGGGATTACTACCAGGGAAGCGGCAAGAACCAGAAGCGCTATTTCAGCATCTATGTACCCCAGGGAGAATCACCTCTTACCATCAATGCGGATGGTGGTTTCGTGGAGGCTATAAAAGGCATGGGATACAGCGGGCTTTACTTTAATAAGGCAATACATAACTGGTAAGAAGGTTGTTGGGATTTTTATGAACGGGGAAAAGAAAAAGGAAAACAAGTTAAAAAAACTGATAAACAGCAGGACCTTTCACGTCACACTTCTTCTTTTTGTAATTGTGGTGATAGTTCTTTTCATGCTTATTGGTTCTGCGGTGATCCTGTTTAGCACTTATACCATTACTCTGGATCTGGGGGATGAGTCGGAGCCCATGGTGGAGACCTATAACATAAACTCCGGGGCTATTGATCTGGGTATACCCACAAGGGAGGGCTTCAGGTTTGTGGGCTGGACCGGGTCAAATGGTGATAAGCCGTCAAGGAACGTTACTGTTGGAAACGGCCGCCTTGGGAACTTAAGCTTTACTGCCAACTGGTCAGATCAGCTCAATGTCACTTGCCAGGACTGGATCGTGGATGCCAAAGGGACTCCTGTGCAGGAGATAACTTCGGATATCGATAAATTCCTTAAGGATGGGAAGAGTACCAAGAATTATAAGGCCCAGGAAAGGACTGTACAGGTTAAAAACGGAGATAAGATAAATCCTTCCAGATGGGGAGATGACAAGGCATACAAGGTTTATCACTCGGATTACATGTATGTGGGTAATTCTGGGGAGATAACGGTAACGGAAGATGAGATGGTAGTATACAGGTATTTCTATCCTGTGCTTGATGTGAACTATCGTCTTGATGGCGTAAGTCCATCTGAGAATGAAATTGCTGACGGGGATGTTGGACGCTTTGACCTCTATGTTGATGATAAGCTTGTCACTGCGGAAGCCTGGGATTTTTGCGGTGGTGTGCCCTTTGGGTCGAAATATGAAGTGGTTCCCAAGAATACCAATCCTGCCTATAAGTATGATGAGGAGGCGGAACTTTCTGGAGTTATGGGGAGTACCCGTAATAATGTGGATATTTCTTTTGCCACAAGACAGGGGGAATATACTGTCAGGTGTGAAGACTGGGTCATTGATGAAAAGGGTGACCGAAAGCTTGAGATAACGGATAAGATTGACAGCTACCTAAGTGCCGGGAAGAGCGGAAGGAAATACCCGGTGGTGAACAGGGAGCTTGCTGCCTCCAAGGGAGATGTGGTAAGCGCCGCCGATTGGGGGTGCGATCCTTCATATAATGCATACTCTGAGGACTTCATGTACGTATCCTGCTCGGATGAGATTACGGTCAATAGGGATAACATGACGGTGTACAGATATTTCTATCCGGTTCTGGACATTGCTGCCGATGTGAACGGGAACCAGGCTGACAACACCAAGGGCCTTGGCAGGTTTAATCTCTATGTGAACGGCAAGCTGGAAGCTGAAGATGTTTATGATTTCAGGCAGGGGATCCCCGCACAGGCCCGGTACAGGGTTGAGATGTCAGGTTATGATGACTGGTCCTGCGAATATAAGCCCTCTGTGGCCGATGAGCTGACTATGGGAAGCTACGCCCGCACCATGAGGCTTAAGTTCGTGCCAAGGGAGGGTGACAGCTATGTGACCATAGAGGATTGGCTGGTGGATGCCCATGATAACAGGATCCGCCAGATCACGGATGAAACCGATGCGTACCTGACTGCCGGTAAGAGTAGCAAGGGCTACACCCTTCAGCCAAGGATAATCCGGGCGCAGTCAGGGGATGTTCTGGATCCGGCGCTTTTTGGAAACGATGAAGAGAGAAAGTCCTACAGTGATGTTTATGATTATGTTGGTGCCTCCGGTGAGACAACCGTAGAGGGGAATAACACTGTGCTCTACAGGTATTTCTATCCTGTGCTTGATGTAAACGGCCTTATTGATGGGAATTTGAAGGGGAATCTTGGCGATGTGGCAACCTTCTCTGTTTACGTTGATGGCAGAAGAGTGGATTCGGATTTGAATGATTTCTGCGATGGCGTACCTTGCGGTTCAAAATATGAAATCAGGGATATTGAGGTTGCTGATGGCTACGAGTACGTTGATGAGGGCGTGACAGCAGGTGTCATGGGCGACGAAGTCACATCGATGCAGCTTACGATCAACAGCATCGGGGAGTAAGGAATGAAGGCTGGTGATTTGGGACGTAAAGTGAATATGGGCGTTTGTTTGTATGCGCTTGCATTTCTTCTCTCTGCTATTCCGGCTTTGTTCCTGTCGGCTCCCTTTGTGGAGGATTCTCTTGGAACCATGGGCGCAGCTGCTTTCCTTACTGGTCATGACTGGGGTGATTTCCTTGTTGAAAAAGGCTTTTATTACAAATACGGGCAGAGTCTGTTCTATCTGCCTGTATTTTTATGTGTCCACGATCCTGTGGTGAGGTATAAGGCTCTTTTGCTGGTTAACAGTGCACTTATGGCTTTTGGTCCGGTCTTGGCCTACAGGATAGGTGAAAGGCATCTTGCTATGCCTTCATTCGATGCGGCCTGTATAGCCCTTATCTCCGGATGCATGCCGGCAGCCTTGCTCTATGGCAAGCTTACCTGGGCAGAGCCGTCGCTGTTTCTGGTGCCCTGGGTGGTTCTGTACATGCTGCTGGAGCTTGAAAGCGTTAGAAATGGTGCTGGCGCCACCGGGCGCAAACGCCTTCTGAGTGCGCTTTTGGCCTGGAGCTGCGCTTTTGCCTTTATGGCGCACCAGCGCGGGATAATTGTGGTGCTGGGAACAGTTCTTTTCCTGATCATTCGGGCTGTGAAGGATAAGAAGCCTCTGGTCAGTCCATTCGTATTTGGCGCAAATCTTGTGGTGGCTTTGATCCTGGACAGGGGCCTTGATGCGTGGCAAAAGCTCTATGTCTATCATGGCGCAGAATTAAAGCATAACCTTCTGAGTGCCTTTCTGCACATTGAGATCTACCAAAAGCTCTTTTCCCCGCTTGGGCTTAAGGTGGTGCTTCGCACTGTGCTTGGGTGGTTTTTTAACAGCTCTTTTTCCGGGCTGGGGATCAGCTTACTGGGGATCCTTATCTCTTTTGCCTGTGCCCTGGGCTTTAAGAAGGTGAATGTGGCGTTTCCGGACAAGTTCAGAACCATCTGCCTGCTTGGAGTAATCCTTTATGTGGGCGCGCTTCTTCTGGGCGTACTGTTCTTCTTCGAGACCTTGTATGACTACTGGCAGGGCATAGCTGTGGAGAGGTGTGACCACCTGGTGTTTGGGCGCTACCTGGAAAGCACGCTGCCTTTGATGCTGTTCGCAGGCTTATATGCCCTGGCCAGGCTTTCTGTCAGTGGTGGAGATGGGAGCCGCGGTGATGATGGGAATCCTGATGAAATAGGGAATTGTAGAGAAATTGGGAATAATGGCGGCTATGGGGAATGTGGTGACATTTGTGTCAGGAAGATGCTGCTTCGAATGTCAGGCTGTGTTTGGGCGGTTATGATACTTTTGTCGGCCTTCTTTATCGCGGCGATTGCCCAGGCAATGAAGGGAATCGATTGCTATGTTCATTCCCTTATGTCCATGAATATTTGCTTTGACATGACGGGAGTGTCTGTAACGAAGGACGTAATCTCGAACCTCGGGACTGCTATAATTGTCTTTGCCCTTGTCTGCTGCATTCTGTTTCCGCTGTTTGTGGCGCTTTCTAAAAGAGGGAAGATCAGGGCGGTGTTTATTATCACCGGAGTGCTGTTCCTCTATATCTACCTGCGAAGCTTCTGCGATATCCTCTACCGAATTGATGTGAGGGCCCTGACAGATTTCGCGCAGTATTATCTTAGATGACTTTAGGGGTTTTTATAAATATCGTGCGAGAAAACCCTGCTTATATTTTCTCCAGGCCAACAGGCAATAGCACGAACAAATGTTCTAAAAAACATAGACAATGTACATCGGAAATGATATACTGACAACGTATATGCACTTATTGTTCGTGGACATAAATTTGAGGGTAAAACATGGACTTCAAATTACATTCGGAATATAAGCCGACGGGTGATCAGCCCCAGGCAATCAAGAAATTAGTTGATGGTTTTAAAGAGGGCAATCAGTTTGAAACGCTGCTGGGTGTAACGGGCTCTGGTAAGACCTTTACCATGGCCAATGTCATTGCTGCGCTCAATAAGCCCACACTTATCATCAGCCACAACAAGACTCTTGCAGGACAGCTCTACGGAGAGATGAAGGAGTTCTTCCCGGAGAATGCTGTAGAGTACTTTGTGTCCTACTACGACTATTACCAGCCTGAGGCCTATGTGCCACAGACTGATACTTATATTGCCAAGGATTCTGCGATCAACGACGAGATAGACAAGCTAAGACTTTCTGCAACAGCATCCCTTGCAGAGAGGAAGGATGTGATCGTTGTTGCCAGTGTGTCCTGCATCTACGGCCTTGGAAGCCCTGAGGAATTTAAGGGCATGTCAGTATCTCTGCGCCCCGGCATGACCAAGGACAGAGATGAACTGATCAAGGACCTGGTGGCGATCCAGTACGACAGAAATGACATGGAACTTGGAAGATGCAGCTTCAGGGTTCGGGGAGATACGGTTGAGGTTTTCCCCGCTAACGCTGATGATTACCTCATTAGGATTGAGTTCTTCGGAGATGAGATAGACAGGATCTGTGAGGTGGAACCTGTAACTTCCAAGGTCAAGAGCGAACTGACTCATGTCATGATCTACCCTGCTTCGCACTATGTTGTACCTCAGGAGAAGATCAACGCAGCCTGTGACAACATTGAGAAAGAGCTTGAGGAACAGGTCAGGTTCTTTAAGGGTGAGGACAGACTTATAGAGGCTCAGAGAATTGCTGAGCGCACCAACTTTGATGTTGAGATGATGAGGGAGACGGGGTTCTGTTCCGGAATTGAGAACTACTCAAGGCACCTTAATTTTGCCAAACCCGGCGAGCCTCCGCTGACACTTCTTGACTTCTTTGACGATGACTTTTTGATCATCGTAGATGAGTCCCATATGACCATTCCTCAGGTCGGAGCCATGTACAACGGCGACAGGAGCAGGAAACTTACACTGGTGGACTATGGCTTCAGACTGCCATCTGCTCTTGATAACAGACCTCTTAATTTTGAGGAGTTTGAGCAGCACATCGATCAGATGCTGTTCTGCTCGGCAACTCCGGGTAAGTATGAAGAGGAACATGAGCTTCTTCGTGCAGAGCAGGTAATAAGGCCGACAGGTCTTTTGGACCCGGAGGTCGACGTACGCCCTGTTGAGGGACAGATAGATGATCTTATAGGTGAGATCAGGAAAGAGATAGACAACAAGAACAAGGTCCTTGTAACCACGCTAACCAAGCGCATGGCAGAGGATCTGACCCAGTACCTTGCAGAGTCAGGGATCAGGGTCAAGTATCTGCACTCGGATATTGATACTCTGGAGAGAGCTGAGATCATCAGGGATATGAGACTTGATGTCTTTGACGTTCTTGTGGGTATCAACCTTTTAAGGGAGGGGCTTGATATTCCGGAGATATCCCTGGTTGCCATAATAGATGCGGATAAAGAGGGATTCCTTCGTTCTGAGACTTCTCTCATTCAGACCATCGGACGTGCAGCCAGAAACTCTGAAGGCCACGTAATAATGTATGCCGACAACATGACCGATTCCATGAAGAAGGCTATAGATGAGACCAAGAGACGTCGCGCAATTCAGCAGAAATATAACGAGGAACATGGCATAACACCTCAGACCATCAAGAAGGCAGTTCGTGACCTCATTGCAGTTACCAAGGCAGTTGCCAAGGAAGAAGTTAAGTTTGAGAAGGACCCGGAATCCATGGACAGAGACGAACTGGAGAAGCTCATCGCCCAGGTTCAGAAGAAGATGAAAAGGGCCGCTACAGAGCTGGATTTCGAGACGGCTGCAATGCTGCGTGATCAGCTCATCGATCTTAAGAAGGTGCACACAGAGATTACGCAAGGGCTGTGAGCATTCAAGAGTTTAGGAGATATAAATGTCAGATAACAGAATGACCAAAAAGAATACCACCAAGAGGATTCTTCCCTCTGATATACACGACTATATCAGGGTTCGTGGTGCCAGTGAACATAACTTAAAACATGTAAATGTAAAGATCCCGAGGGAGACTCTTACAGTCCTGACCGGTGTGTCAGGTTCAGGTAAGTCGTCTCTTGCTTTTGAGACCATCTTTGCAGAGGGTCAGAGACGCTACATGGAGTCTCTTTCATCCTACGCCAGAATGTTCCTGGGACAGATGGACAAGCCCAATGTTGAGGCAATCGAGGGACTTTCCCCCACAATATCCATCGACCAGAAATCCACCAACAAGAACCCCAGATCTACCGTTGGAACAGTTACTGAGATCTACGATCATTTCAGGCTTCTCTACGCGAGGATTGGTATTCCTCACTGCCCCAATTGCGGAAGAGAGATCCGCCGACAGACAGTGGATGAGATGTGCGATCAGATCATGGCCCTGGGTGACGGAACCAAGCTCCAGATCCTTGCACCTGTTGTCAGAGGTAAAAAGGGTGAACACCAGAAGACCCTGGACAGAGCTAAGCGTGCAGGTTATGTAAGAGCCAGGATTGATGGCAGCCAGTACGACATTTCCGAAGAAGAGATCAAGCTGGACAAGAATATCAAGCACAACATCGAGATCATCGTAGACAGAATCGTGGTCAGAGATGACAATGAGAATCTTCGCCGCAGACTTACCGATTCCATAGAGAATGCCCTTCAGCTTACAGAGGGACTTCTTCTTGTGGACGTAGTTGACGGACAGGAACTGAGCTTTAGTCAGAGCTTTGCGTGTCCTGACTGCGGAATCAGTATCCCTGAGATCGAGCCCAGAAGCTTTTCTTTCAACAATCCTTTCGGCGCATGCCCTGATTGTGTGGGACTTGGCTACAAGATGGAATTTGATGCCGATCTCATGATCCCCGATAAGAGTCTGTCCATCAATGACGGATGTATCGTTGTAATGGGATGGCAGTCAGCCAACAAGGACTCAAGCTTTAGTAACGCCGTACTCCGAACACTTGCCAAGGAATACAAATTCAGCCTTGATACACCTTTCGAGGATCTGTCTGAAGAAGTTCAGAATATGATAATTTACGGTTCTGACAGAACCGTTAAGGTTCACTATAAGGGTCAGAGGGGCGAAGGTGATTACCCCATCAAATTTGACGGCCTTATCAAGAACGTAGAACAGCGTTACAGAGAGACTTTCTCTGAAGCTATGAAGGCAGAGTATGAGGAGTTTATGAGAATTACTCCCTGCCAGCTTTGTGGCGGTCAGAGACTTAAGAAGGAGTCGCTTGCTGTAACCATAGATGACAAGAATATTTACGAGATCACTTCCATGTCCATAGATGAGCTTCAAAGCTATCTCGAGAACATGAAGCTCACAACTCAGCAGGAGATGATAGGAGCCCAGGTACTCAAGGAGATCAAGGCACGAGTTGGATTCCTTGTAGATGTGGGACTGGACTATCTGTCTCTCTCGAGAGCAACGGGAACTCTTTCCGGCGGAGAAGCTCAGAGAATAAGGCTTGCAACCCAGATTGGCTCAGGCCTCTGCGGAGTATGTTACATCCTAGATGAGCCCAGTATCGGTCTCCATCAGAGGGACAATGACAAGCTCCTTAATACACTTAAGAACCTGCGAGACCTTGGCAATACCCTTATCGTGGTTGAGCACGATGAAGATACCATGAGAGCTGCGGATTACATCGTTGACGTTGGTCCCGGAGCCGGCTCACACGGAGGCAAGATCGTTGCCTGCGGAACTGCCGAGGATATCATGAAGGTAAAAGAGTCTGTGACAGGCCAGTACCTGTCCGGAAAACTCAAGATAGAAGTTCCTGCTACCAGAAGACAGCCAAAGGGCTGGCTCAAGATAAAAGGTGCACAGGAAAATAACCTTAAGAACATCGACATAGATGTTCCGGTTGGAGTAATGACCATTGTTACCGGTGTATCCGGGTCAGGCAAGAGCTCTTTTGTCAACGAGATCCTCTACAAGCACCTGGCAAGAGATCTAAACAGGGCAAGAGTTATCCCCGGCAAGCACAAGGCCATTGAGGGACTTGAGCAGGTTGATAAGGTAATTGCCATAGATCAGTCGCCTATCGGAAGAACACCACGTTCAAACCCTGCAACCTATACCGGCGTATTTGACATGATTAGAGATCTCTTTGCGGGAACTCCCGACGCTAAGGCAAGGGGTTACAAGAAGGGAAGATTCTCCTTTAACGTTAAGGGCGGACGATGCGAAGCCTGCGGAGGAGACGGTATCATCAAGATCGAGATGCACTTCCTTCCTGATGTTTATGTGCCCTGTGAAGTCTGCGGAGGTAAGAGATACAACCACGAGACTCTGGAAGTCAGATACAAGGGCAAGAACATATACGATGTCCTGGATATGACAGTAGAGGAGGCTCTCAAGTTCTTTGAGAATGTTAAGACCATCAAGCGCAAGATCCAGACTCTCTACGATGTAGGACTTGGTTATGTGAAGCTGGGTCAGCCCAGCACAGAGCTCTCCGGTGGTGAGGCTCAGAGGATCAAACTTGCAACTGAGCTTTCCAAGGTTGGAACAGGCAAGACCGTTTATATCCTGGATGAGCCCACAACAGGTCTTCATTTTGCAGATGTCCAGAAGCTTGTTAAGATCATGCACACTCTTGTTGATCAGGGAAACACCGTTGTTGTCATTGAACACAACCTGGACGTTATCAAGACCGGAGACTATATCATAGATATGGGCCCCGAGGGAGGTTCCAAGGGCGGTACAGTGGTTGTTGCCGGAACTCCTGAAGAAGTTGCAAAGTGCAAAAAGTCCTATACAGGCGCATACATAAAGAGACTCCTTAAGTAAATAGGTTGTTGCATTGGGACGGCTCAATTCTTATTATTAAAATAGAGTAAATTTTGCCATCCGGGGGAGGGAAAACATGTCCACAAAGGACTTTGATACAAGACCTATAGACCTTAAAAGGTTCTTTAGACAGTTTGTAAAGAGATTCTGGATTGTCATTGCAGTAACAGCACTCGGTGCGCTGCTGGGATTTGTCAGCTATGTGATCTATAGCAATGTAAAGAGTGGCAATACAGTTTACCGCATAAGAAACGACTATTATATAAACTTTGATTACGAGGCATTTCCTCAGGGACCGGATTATTTCAATGCCTATACTTGGGACGGAATATTAAGAGATGACCCTGTTGTGAACAAGGTACTGGAAGTTGCCCCCGGCATTACCAAGGCTCAGATACTTGAGTCCGTCAAGGGAGAGATCCTCGGAGATTACAGGATTCTCACCGTTGTTGTTACAGGTACAGACAAGGAGATGATACAGAGCATTTCTGATGCCTACAAGGTTGCACTTCCTGCATTTGCAGATGTATTGGACATGATAGCATCAATCGATCTTTGGACAGATGCGGAGATTGAGGAGTATGACGAGTATACCAGAGAGGGCAATGCAGCATTTTTAGGTGCTCTCATAGGTCTTTTCGTAAGTCTGTTTGCAGTTCTTTTATACGGAATTTTTGACGATGCCATCTACACCGAGAGAGACTGGGTCATCAGATACCCACAGATCCCTTACCTTGGCAAAAGAGATACCGACGAGTACAACGCCAACAGATCACATCTTTTGCAGTATGATGGCAACTATATAGAGCTTGCCACAGATCAGTTCAGATATGATCTTGATGAATTCGACAGAATGAGAGCAGCGGACGGAGTTATCCTTAAGCTCAGATCCGGAAAAGATAAGACAGAGGTTATGGACAAGGTGGTCTATACCCTTAGGAAGCAGGATATAAAAATAGTCGGAGTGATGGAGTAAATGGTTCTTTACGTGCTGATAGCTGCCATCACCATCGTGCTGGCTTGCCATGTTCAGACAGTTTCTAAAGCGCATGGTGAAATATTGATGGGATATACTACAAGGCAGAGAGCTCTTAATGCTCTGTGTCTTGTTTCTGTGTTTGTGATACTTACAACCCTTGCAGCTCTTCGCCACGAGGTTGGCAATGACTACGGAACCTACGTGGTTACCTGCCATGAGATATTCCAGAGGGGATATGTTGTTACCGAACCCGGATTTAATCTGGCTGTGAGGATACTATACACACTCTCAGGCAAGGAAGATTATCTTCTGATGTTCGGAGTTTTCGGAGCCGCCATAGTAGCTGTTTTCCTGAAAGTGATCAGGGATCAGAGCGACAGCTTTGCCTGGGGTTTTTTCATATTCATGACATTTGGCCTTTACTACAAGAGCTTTAATACTGTCAGGTATTACTTTGCGCTGGCCATCGCCACCTTTGCACTGCGCTATCTGGTGGATATAGACTGGCAGGGTATCATCAAGTTCTTTGTACTGATACTGTTTGCAGCAACCTTCCACAAGTCTGTGCTGGTAGTAATTCCTATGTACCTTCTGGCAAGGGTGCAGTGGAAGAAATGGGCGATAGCTCTTTTGGCAGTCTTTGCTGCTGTGGTAGGACTCTTTAACAAACAGATAATGGATATTGCACTTAAGCTCTATCCTTCATACAGAAATACCGTGTATATCGAGGAAGTTCATACAATTATTGATTATGCAGCTCCGATAGCAGGATGCATTTTTGTCCTGGTGATATGCCTCATCTGCTACGAAGATGCCATCAAAAACCGCATCGACAATCGCATGTATTTCAACATGAACATCATGGGAACTGCTCTTTACCTGAACTGTTACTGGCTTCCTCTGGTAACGAGATTTTCATACTATCTGACAACGGCGCAGATGCTTCTTTTGCCAAATATCATCTGCAGCATAAAGAACCCAAAAAAGAAAAAGGCAGTTACAACTGCAGTAATCGCCTTCTGCGTTCTTTACTTTTTGTATTTCCTTAGAGAAGCAGACAAGATGGGCGTAAGAGTACTGCCATATAAGAGCTGGCTCTTTTACGATCACAGATGGCTCAACCAGACGGATACGTTCTAAAGATCTGATATAAAGCCACTACAGGAGGACTAATATGGATAATGCCCCCCAGAAAACAAAATCCTATGCAGAATTTTTAAGGAAAAATCGAATAGCAGTAAACAAATCCCTCAATGTCGTTTTGTGGTTCTGCATTTTTACAGGACCGGCAATAGCGCTTGGAGTCGCAGGAGATATATTCAAGAATGTGGATTATGATATATGCATTCAGATATCTGTGATAGTGGCGATACTTGCCTTTGGACATTATCTGATGCTTAAGAAGTGGCCGGATTCTGTGGTGACTAGTATTACTGCACTGTTGGCTTTTAACATGCTCCTGGCTCATATGACCTATGGACGTGTCGCGGTTTATCTGACCTGGTTTTTAGTGCCGCTCCTTAGCCTGCTGTTTTGTGATACCAGGATATATATTTTCGCTGTAATATCCAACTACTGTCTGATGCTGCTTTCTACATGGATGGTAGCGCCTTATTTTTCCGGTATGAGGTCAGACTATGAGACAACGCTGGCGTATTTTCTTAATGCAATTGGCGGATATACCATAGAGACCATTATCATGACATTCGCAGGTCTTGCCCTTGGAAGACTGGCGTCAACCTATTTCCGGGACACAATGGTCCAGCAGGAAGATCTGATAGAGCATGAAACTCAGATGACAGAGCAGCTCGACATTCTGGATTCAATGGCGGAGATTTATGACAAGGTTAACCTCATTGACTTCTACAAGATGACTGAGCGCCCTTTAAGAGACGATAATGCAGATGACAAGCTCCACGAGAAGAAGCTTGACTTTGCTGTGTATGACCACACTTATATGACCCGCCAGATTATGGGGGATATTGTAGAGGACCAGGCACAAGCGTTTATCAATTTTACAAATATAACTACTGTTCAGGACAGGCTTGGAGACAAAAAGATCATATCCGGTGAGTTCATCAACAAGTACAGCGGATGGTTCAGAGCTCAGTACATTGTGGCTGAAAGAGGCGATGACGGCAGACCGATGATCGTTGTCTTTACTATCCAAAGCATAGAAGAAGAGAAGAGACGAGAAGAGCACCTTATTCGTATAGCGATGACGGATGAGCTCACAAGACTCTATAACAGACGATGCTACGAGGAAGATATACTTGTGTATCATGAAAAAGAGATCGAGGACGATTTCTCTGTTTTCTCAATTGATGTAAACGGACTGAAAGCCGCCAATGATACCAAGGGTCATGCTGCAGGAGATGAGCTCATAAAGGCTTGTTCTGAATGTTTGTTAAAGGCAGTTGCCTCGAGGGGCAAGGTTTATCGTACCGGCGGTGATGAGTTTATTGCTATTGTACATACCGATGACTCAAAAGCTCTTTTGACTGATATGAAGAATGAGGCTGCATCCTGGCATGGCAAATATCAGAATGTACTTACAATAGCCGTAGGCTATGCAGCCCATAAAGATCATCCTGAACTTTCTGTAGAAGACCTTGAGAAGGTGGCGGACAGAATGATGTACAGTGATAAGGCTGAATACTACAAGGCTGCGGGAATAGACAGAAGAAAACAATAATTGTATACTTAACGGGATAATTTATTCATAAGATTTTCGGAGGATTTAGACATGAAGATGAGATATTGCAAGAGATGCCTTCAGCCGGATACAAGACCGGGCATCATATTCGATGATGAGCAGATCTGTTTTGCCTGCAGATACGAGGAATCCAAGGCTACAATAGACTGGGCTGCAAGAGAGGCAGAGCTCAGGGGCTTTGCTGAGGAAGCCAAGGCAGAGGCCAAGAAGAGAGGAAATATCTATGACTGTATCATCGGTGTTTCCGGAGGTAAGGATTCAACCTTCCAGGCAGTATATGCCAAGGAGAAGCTTGGACTTAATCCCCTTCTTATCAACTGCATGCCTGACGAGATCACAGAGATCGGTCGCAAGAACATCAATAACTTAAACAACCTTGGTTTTGACATCATCTCAATCCGTCCAAATCCTATCGTTGCCAAGAAGCTCGCAAGAAAGTCATTCTTTGAGCGCGGCAATATCATCGCAGCTTCAGAGTACTGCCTCTGGGCTTCTTCATACATCATGGCTGTTAAGTTCAACATCCCTCTTATCATCCAGGGCGAGAACGCAGCTCTTACTCTTGGCGCTGCCAAGAACCAGGAAGCAACAGGTAACGCTTTCTCTGTAATGCAGCTTGAGACAATCCGTGGAGCCAGCGTAGACAGCTTCGTTGATCTTTCAAACAACATTACTGAAAAAGATCTTTTCCTCTACAAGATTCCTACCGTTGAGGAGATGCAGGCTAAGGGCATCAAGGCTATATTCCTTCAGTACTACACCAAAGAATGGTCACAGGTCAGCAACGCAGACTTTGCTGTTGCAAGAGGACTTACCGGAAGATCAGGAGATCTTCATGATCTTGGCCGCTACAGAAGATACACAGCTCTCGACTGCGATCTTCAGATTCCTAACCAGATGATCAAGTACTTAAAGTTCGGTTTCGGATACGCTACAGATGAGATCTGCTACGACATCAGAGAGGGCCGATTCTCAAGAGAAGACGGAAAGTGGTACGTAAATGAGTACGACGGACTCTGCGGTCAGCAGTACATCGCCAAGGCCTGCAAGTATCTGTCTATCACCGAGGCAGAGTTCTGGGAAGTTGTTGATAAGTACGTCAACAGAGATCTCTTTGAGAAAGTAAACGGAAAATGGACTCCTAAGTTCACAGTTGGTGAGGACTATGAATCATAAGATAAAAAAGTATTGGTATATGTACTTAACAGGAACACTGCTTCTTATACAAGCGGCAGTGTTCCTTGTATTTCGTGGGGAGAGCTATTTTCAGATCCACGATAATTTAGATTTGTTTATGGGCCACTACGAGATGCTAAAGAAGGCGCATCTCTGGTTTGCCCACGGAGTTGACGCTCCCATTCTTCACGGAGTGCCAAGGGACCTCTTCGGTTCTGAGTTTAATCTCTACAATTTCTTTTACATAATTCTGCCCACCTATTGGGCGTACCTTGCCGGCTACGCTGCCAAGATAGCCATCGGAATGTTGTCTTTCATCCTCCTGGCCAAAGACATATATAAGGAGCGCTACGAAAACTATAAGCCCCTTGTTATCGTCATCGCAGCAGCTTTCGGAATGATACCGGTTTTCCCGACCTATGGTATTGCATTTACCTCGGTGCCTTTTATAGTTCTTTTCCTGAGAAAGCTCTACTTCGCGCAGAGCTTTAAAGAGAGACTTCCGTGGTATGTGGCAGTGTTCTTCTATCCGCTGATTTCCTACTTCTCATACCATGGCTTCTTTATCCTGAGCTACATGGTCTGTGCGGTTATCATCCTGTGGATCAGGGACAGGAAATTCCCAAAGAGCACCTTCGCATCAATCGTTGTTCTCTCATTGGGATATATCCTTCTCGAGTACAGGCTTTTCGGGCAGATGCTCGGAACGGATACTGTCACCATCAGGACCACCATGGACCACGGCGATCTGTCCTTCGGACAGGCCATGGCTACTGCCTTTAGTGAATTTGTGAACGCATCCTTCCACTCGGAGGATTCACATACCTACATTGTGCTGGGAGTGGTGCTGATTGCAATGGTTCTTATCAACATCGGCCACGTAAGAGCAGGTAAGGCAAAAGAGATACTGACAGATCCAATTAATCTGGTGATGCTCTGGATCATCTTCAACGTGTTGATCTTTGGTCTGTATCAGTTTGCACCTTTCAGGCATCTCTTTGAAATGCTGCTTCCGCCCCTTACAGGCTTTGAGTTTGCACGTACAGCTTACTTTAACACCTTCCTGTGGTACGCAGAGCTTCTTCTTGTTTGCATCCGCATGTACGATTATGGGAAAAAGAACCTTAAGCTGCTGGCAAACGTTATTGTCGCCCTGGCAGTGGTTGTTGTAATGTTTGTTCCGCAGGTTTACAACGATTTCTACTACACCTGCTACAACCAGGCGTACAAGGTTATTAAGCACAAAGAGACCAGCACGGTTAATTACAACGAGTTCTATTCAGCTAAGCTTTTTGAAAAGATCAAGGACGAGATTGATTATAACGGCGAATGGTCTGCTACCTACGGCTTCCATCCCGCTATCCTCAACTACAACGGTATTGCTTCCGTTGACGGATATCTCGGCATGTATGCTCAGGAGTACAAGGATAAGTGGACCAAGGTTATTGAGCCTGCTTTTGAAGGCTCACCTTCGCTTGCTTCATACTTCGTCGGATGGGGAGCAAGGGTCAACCTTATCTCAGCTGATGATGAAAACACCTACGCACCACTTCGCGTTATGGATCCCGTAGACAAGAGACTTGTTGCCGACATGGATGAGCTAAGGAGTCTTGACTGCAAATATATATTTGCAAGGTTTGAAATCAGTAATGCTGCAGATATCGGCCTTAATCTGGTTGGCAGTTACACGGATGAGAGCAGTCCTTATACCATTTTTGTTTATGAACTTTAAAGCACCTTGAGATTGGTGTGATAATTCTGTGATAAATCTAATGCTATTATCATTTTGTTGAGAAAAATGATAGGCCACAACGGTCGCTTAAGAGAGAAGAGGAGACAGATTTATTATGAAGAGAAGAATTGCACTTTTAATGGTTGGTGTTATGTTTGGACTTACAGCTTGCGGAACACAGCAGGTAGCAGAAGCACCTGCAGAGCAGGCACAGGAGACTGAGGCAGCGCAGGAGGTTGCAGAGCAGGCTCCCGAGACAGAAACTGCAGAAGCTGATTTGGGTCAGGACATTACTTATGTTGAGGACATGGTTCTTTCAACAGATCTTTATTCAATAACAATGCCCGAGGAATTCAAGGGCAAATTTCTTGCATACATAAACGGTAACGAGATCAGCTTCTACGACAAGGCAAGTAACGAGGCAGGCTTTGGTGGATATGCATTTTCCGTAGTTGCAGATGTAGACAAGAACTACATTGCAGGCGGAATGTACACAAAGGTTGGCGAGATCCTGACTCCCGAGGGACAGACTGTAGATGTCTTAAAGGGCTATCCATCAGATGTACAGTGGGATTACGTGACATATCCCGATATGGAATCAGCTGAGGATTACAACAAGCTTTATCTGGCAACAGACAGCATTATCGAATCCATTCAGGCAAATGATGGTTATTACTATATGTACGGTGCAGGCATCAAGGGTGAGGACCTGTACTTTGTTACACTTGATTCATTTGTTCAGGCCTGCACAGAGGGCTGGGATGCAGCCAAGTTTGAGGAGAATGGCCTTAGCCCGGAGTATGGTGCACTCATCCAGAACGAGGGCGAGAAGGCACTTGATAAGATTGGCTATGCTTACAGGGATATCTCAAGCGATGGTGTTGACGATCTCATCATCGGTGTTATCGGAGATAGCAGCGAGCCTACCGTGGTGTACGACATCTACACCATGGTAAACAGAGAGCCGGCACACGTTATCAGCGGAACTTCAAGAAACAGATGCTATGCCCTTGAGTACAGCGGATTTGCAAATGTTGCTTCCGGCGGTGCAAATGAAAACGAAGTGGCTTTATATGAGATCGAACCCGGCACAACAAATCTTATACAGCAGTTCACGCTTAAGTATGACGGCTACGAAGATGAGAAGAATCCATGGTTTGTAAGCTACGATGACGGAGCGACCTGGGAGAGCATGACCGAGGAGGATTACACAGACAGACTTAAGATGACTGAGGAGAGATACTTAAATCTCGACCTTAAGCCCATCTCAGACCTTATTCCTATCGATTATTCAAAGGTTGATCTTAGTAAGTACGCAACCTTCACCAAGATGATCGATGACTTCAAGCCCGGCATGGGATATGCAAATGAACCTGTCGGAGATACAGACGTATTCTTCGTTTCAAGCGCATGCTACAACGGAGAGAATGACACCAAGAATGCCATCGATTCATCACTGTTTGTATATGATAATGATTCTATCGTAATGATCGGTCAGGTAGCTTCAATCGGAACAGCTTATCCTGTTACCCTCAATGACGGTTACATTTACGTCGGCGGACATCATGAGGTTTTCAAGTACACAGTTAAGGATAATAAGCTCGTTGTAGCCGAGGAAGCATCCGAAGTCTTCGACACAGCAGGCAACGCTACTTACTACTACGCCAAGGACGGAGCTACTGCCGAAGAGGTTAAGGACGACTCCAATCTTACCAGAATCTTCGACGAGTACTTCTCCGGCCAGCCAGTAGAATACGCAGTCGTACAGGATTAATGAGTCACCGGGGACGTTTCAGTTCGTCTCAAAATGAGTCACCGGGGACGTTTCAGATTGACTCAAAATGAGTCAATCTGAAACGTCCCCAGTGACTCATCTTTTTTATTTTGTGCAATTAGAATATAATTGTTGATATGAGTAAAAGAGATAACACAAGAATTTACATATGCCACACCTACTACCACGCCTACATAGCTGTGGTAAAAGAGCTGGTGAAAAGACATGACTCAAGCGCCAAGGCGGACATCATGCTAAGCACAATGTCCAATGACTTCGGAAGGTTAAAAGAGCGCCTCGAGAGAGCCGGAGTGTTCGATAGAGTCTTCATGTTTGATGAGAAGGAAGATGTGACCAGCGAAGAAGTCATGAGCTATCACAGGGACAAGGGCAACATTGTTGCCAATCTTCTTCAGAGGATCACCTATACCAAACTTCTTGGCAAGCTCCAGGAACCACACATTCCGACGGACCTCTCAGCATACAGTGACGTGTATGTGTTCTGCGACTCGGACCCGATTGGCTATTACCTGAATTACAAGAAGATTCGCTATCACGCTGTTGAGGATGGCCTTAATTCCGGAAGGCTTGACGATCAGGCCCGCAACGCCAACAGAGGTGCATGGCCCCTTAAGCGCGCCATGGCAGCACTGGGACTTATTTTTATCGAGAGTGGATACAGCAGATATTGTATAGACTATGAAGTTAACGATATCAGCGCCAATCATTCGCTTCCGCCAAATGTAGTGGAGGAGCCCAGAGAAGAGCTAGACAAGAAGCTCACCCCGGAAGATCATGCCATCCTGGTTAATATCTTCCTTGAGAACAAAGACAGCGTAGTGTCACAGCTCGTCGGAGACGGCAGCGATACTCGTCCGCAGGTAATGATCCTTACAGAGCCCCTGTGCGAGATGGATGTCCGCAAGAAGCTCTTTGGCGACATCATAGATGAGTACAAGGAGGACAACCGCGTTATCATCAAGCCCCATCCCAGGGATGTCCTTGACTATGAAAAAGAGTTCCCTGACACCGTTGTCATCAGAGACAAGTTCCCAATGGAAGTTCTTGGCGACATCGAGGGCTTTAAAGTTGATAAAGTGATCTCCGTCATCACTCAGATGGAGAATGTTTATTTTGCAAAAGAGATTGTCTATCTGGGCCTGGATTTCCTTGATAAATACGAGGATCCGTCCATTCACAGAAAGACAGAAAATCTCGACAAGTAACTCGGAGCAGCACTGCTGCCCAAAAGGAAAAATAAAATGGCATTGTTTTTACGTAATGCGACAATTGAAGATGCACAGGATGTCTTTAACTGGAGAAATGACCCCGATACCCGCGCAAACTCTTTTAACAAGGACGAGATCGACCTTGAGAGTCACATGCTATGGTTCGGAAAGCGCCTGGGCCGTGAGAACACGCTCATGTACATCCTCATGAACGGCAACAAAAAAACCGGCAATATCAGGATAGACATAGAGGGAACCACCGGCGAGATCAGCTACATGATAGCTCCCGAAGCCCGCGGAAAGGGCTATGGCAAAAAAATTCTCGCCCTTCTTGAAAAGACCCTTTCAGAAACGCCGGCAGGAGAGCGGATAACCGTCCTCAAAGGCAGTGTCCTTAAAGGCAACAAAGCTTCCTGCAAGTGCTTTATCGCAAACGGCTATACCCAGTCAGAGGAAGAAGATTCCTACTGCTTCACAAAAGAAATTTGAGGTGATAAACAACTATGTTCAATAAAGAGATCAGGATCGGAAACAAAACTGTTGGAGAAAACCACCCTGCCATGATAGTGGCTGAGCTTTCCGGCAATCACAACGGTGACTACAACAGAGCCATAGAGATCATCCACGCAGCCAAGGAAGCAGGCGCGGATGCCATCAAGCTCCAGACATATACAGCTGATACCATAACCATCGACTGCGACAAGCCCTGGTTCATGACACCCGGCGACGGACTCTGGGCCGGAAGAACCCTTCACAACCTCTACGAGGAGGCCTACACTCCCTGGGAGTGGCACGAAGGTCTTTTTGCTGAGGCCAAAAAACTCGGAATGGAGGCGTTCTCATCACCCTTTGACCCCACATCTGTAGATTATCTTGAAAACTTAAATGTCCCTGCCTACAAGATCGCAAGCTTTGAGATAAACGACATTCCCCTTATTAGGAAGATCGCAAGGCTCGGCAAGCCCATTATCTTCGCGACAGGAATTGCCTACGAGGAGGATATAGAGCTCGCTCTTAACACCTGCAAGGAAGAGGGTAACGACCAGGTGATCCTTCTTAAATGCGTCAGCGCATATCCTACACCCTACAACCTTGTGAACCTTCGCATGATGCAGAATCTTAAGGACAAATACGACTGCGTTGTCGGCCTCTCAGACCACACACCCGGCGGAACAATTCCCGTTGGAAGCATCGCCCTCGGCGCCAGGATGATAGAGAAACATCTTACTCTGAACCGCTCAGCCGGAGGCGTTGACGATGCCTTCTCCATGGAACCCTCTGAGTTTGCCCAGATGGTCAAGGAAGTGCGCATCATGGAAGAAGCCCTCGGAAGCTACGAATACAAGCTTACTGACAAGCAGATCAAGGAACGCGGCCTTTCAAGATCTCTTTTCGTGGTAAAAGACATTAGGAAGGGCGAGACCATAACTGAAGAAAACGTGAGATCCATCCGCCCGGGAATCGGAATGCACACCAAGCACTACGAGGAAGTCCTTGGCAGAAAGGCGTCTCAGGACATAGAGAAAGGCACACCCCTTAGCTGGGAGCTTATTGACTGATGATCGGTATTAGAGCAGATGCCAACAGAATAATCGCAACAGGTCACGTCATGCGCTGCATTACTATCGCAAAAGAAATAGTAAAGCAGGGAGAGTCTGTGACCTTTTTTGTGGCGGACGAAGAGTCAGGGGAGCTTGTTAACCTATATGCGAAAGGCGTTTCCGGCATCGATACGATAGTTCTTGGCAGTAACTGGCAGGACATGGAAAAAGAGATCCCGGCACTTAGACGCGAACTTGATGAGCGCAAAATTAAAGCCCTTCTTGTGGATTCCTATCAGGTCACTGCCAGATATTTTGAAGAGCTTAAGGATATCTGCCCCATCGCCTACATGGACGATCTGGGAAAAGAGCCTTATCCGGTAGATATACTCATTAACTACAGCGGATACTATGAGAGCATGAACTATAAAGAGCTCTACAAGGGACAGAGCGGATACAGGAAAGCGCCAACAGAGCTGCTTCTTGGCCTGTCTTACGCACCACTTCGCGAGCAGTTTTACTCAGATACAGATCGCATCAATACAAAAAGCGATGCCTTCAACATCCTTGTCACTTCCGGAGGAACGGACAATTACCGAATGCTCTCCGGTGTGATAAAGGCCATGGAGGAGCAGGACCTTATATCAAAGGCAAATTTCAAGGTCGTTGCAGGCAACATGGTATCCGGCATTGATATACTTGAAGACTACGCAGGCAGATATAAAAACGTGGAAGTTTTAAAGAACGTAAAGCAGATGGCAGATCTGATGAGGAGCTGCGACCTTGCCATCGCTGCAGCAGGCACCATGCTGACGGAGTGCGCGGCTGTTTGCCTCCCTGTCATCTACTATCAGGTGGCTGACAATCAGAAGTTCAACGTATCATTCTGGCAGGGAACAGGCGGAATGTCTTTTGCAGGAGATGTTACCAAAGAGGGAGACAGAGAAGAGACCTTGCAGAATATCTGCAATCAGGTGAAAGCTCTTTTGACGAATAAAGAAAAACTGTCGGCCATGAAGAATGCCCTTTCCGGCGTTACTGACGGCCGAGGAGCTGTAAGGATTGCAAAAGCTCTTTTAACAAAAAATAAGTGAGGATTTATCTATGAAAACACTGGCTATGATCACAGCAAGGGGAGGAAGCAAGAGGATTCCCCGTAAGAATATCAAGGAGTTCAACGGAAAGCCCATCATCGCATACTCCATCGAGGCGGCGCTCGCATCAGGAGTATTCGACGAAGTGATGGTCTCCACAGATGATGAGGAGATTGCAGAGATTGCCAAAAAGTACGGAGCCAAGGTGCCCTTCTTCAGGAGCGAGAAGACTGCGAACGACTTTGCCACAACGGTTGATGTCATCGAAGAGGTGCTCAATACCTACAAGGAAAGAGGAGAGGAGTTTGACATCTTCTGCTGCATCTATCCTACGGCGCCGTTTATAACAGCAAAGAGGTTAAAAGACGCTGTTGAGGAGCTGGCAAAATCAGACGCCGACTCACTTATCCCCGTTGTAAGGTTCTCCTATCCGCCCCAGAGGGCTATGGAGGTCCACGACGGAAAGCTGGTCTTCAGGCAGCCTGAGAACCTTTCCAAGAGGAGCCAGGATCTTGAGCCGCACTTCCACGATGCAGGGCAGTTTTATGTGGTAAGGAGCGAGAGCTTTTTCAAGAACCGCGGGATAATGGTGGGAGATATCCTTCCAATGGAGCTCTCGGAACTTGAGGTTCAGGACATCGATAACGAAGTTGACTGGAAACTGGCAGAGCTTAAATACAATCTTTTGAATGAAGGTTAAGTTATGAAAGGGGGCATCCGATATATATAAAGGATGAATGCCCTCTTTTAAATTGTCATCCTTTGCGTTATAATGTGGAATGAAATCATAGACTTATTGTTATTATCCGCGTTTATGCGCTTTCATAAATGCGTTGAAAGGGGTATTTGAGAATTATGCAGTATGCAGATATCGGAATCGATTTAGGTACAGCCTCTGTACTTGTATATATCAAGGGTAAGGGAGTTGTTTTAAAAGAGCCATCAGTTGTGGCTTATGACAGAGATACAGAAGAGATCAAGGCTATCGGTGAGGATGCAAGACTTATGCTTGGTCGTACACCGGGTAACATCGTAGCTGTAAGACCTCTTCGTCAGGGCGTTATTTCCAACTACAAGATAACCGAGCAGATGATGAGATACTTCATCAAGAAGGCTATCGGCAGAAGGATCCACAGAAAGCCCTTTATCGCTGTTTGCGTTCCTTCCGGAGCAACAGAGGTCGAGAAGAAGGCTGTAGAAGATGCTACAAGACTCTGCGGAGCAAGAGATGTTGAGACCATCGAGGAGCCTATTGCAGCAGCTATCGGAGCTGGGATTGACATTACAAAGCCATGTGGAAACATGATCGTTGATATAGGCGGTGGTACATCAGATATCGCTGTTATCTCTCTTGGAGGAACCGTTGTCAGCACATCCGTTAAGGTTGCAGGCGATGACTTCGACGAGGCAATTGTTCGTTACATGCGTAAGAAACACAACCTTCTTATCGGTGACAGAACAGCCGAGGATATCAAGATCAAGATCGGTTCAGCTTATCCAAGAGCTGAGAATGACACAATGGACGTAAGAGGAAGAAACCTTGTAACAGGTCTTCCCAAGACAGTAAGAGTATCATCAGAAGAGACAGAAGAGGCGCTCAGAGAGCCTACAAGTCAGATCATTGAGGCTATCCACAGCGTCCTTGAGAATACACCTCCGGAGCTGGCAGCAGATATCGCTGACAGAGGAATTGTTCTTACCGGTGGTGGAGCACTTCTTCGCGGACTTGAGGACCTTATCTATTCAAAGACAGGTATCAACACAATGACCGCTGAGGATCCAATGACAGCCGTTGCTATCGGAACAGGCCGTTACATTGAATTTGTATCCGGTTACCGCGAGGATTAATCATCACATATGCACTGCTCATGGACCGAGCGGTAGTAATGGCCAGGATGGCATGAGGTACTTTGTATGGTAAAGGGTCTTTACACTGCTTACACAGGGATGATCAATGAGCAGCACAGGATGGATGTGCTCACCAACAATCTTGCCAATGCCAATACCAATGGTTACAAGAAGGAAGGCGCAACTGCACAGTCTTTCAAGGATCAGCTTGCGCTCAAAATTAAAGACATAACTGATGCCCCGTTCACTGCTCGTGGACTGGGCATTATTAATCCCGGGGTTAAGATCGGCGAGGGCTATGTAGACTGGACCGAGGGCCCCATGAAGGAGACTCATAACACCTTCGATATGGCCATCGGCGGAAGCGGATTTTTCGCAGTCGAATACGCCATGAAGGCTGAGGATGAAAACGAGGACGAGGATACAACCGGTACCAATAATACCAACAACTGGAGACTTTCAAGATATCAGAACGACAGGACTCTGGCAGCCTACAAGGCAGGCAAGCTCTCTCTTGATCAGATGAGAGATAACGGCTACGAGCAGATGGTGCTCTATACAAGAGACGGTAACTTCACTCTTAACAGTGAAGGCGTTCTGGTTACTCAGGACGGCGACTTTGTTCTTTCACAGGATCAGGGACACATTGAACTTGATCCCAACCTTCCTGTACAGATTTCTACCAATGGAGAGGTGGTTCAGGACGGACAGGTTGTTGCTACCATAGGTGTCTTCGACTTTGAAAAGACTGTTCAGAGAAATGGAATGAGTACCTATACAACACTTGAGCACTACGGCGAGAACGGATTTATTCCTACGGACGATGCTGCTCAGGTAGAGGCTACAGGCCAGGTTTATGCGGGATTTTTGGAGCAGTCCAATGTTTCTGTAGTTGATGAGATGGTTAACATGATCGCAGTTCAGAGAAACTACGACACTAACCAGAGGATGATCACCACAATTGATGATACTCTGGATAAGGCAGTTAACCAGATCGGAACCCTGAGTTAAATTTTATAAATTTTTAATAATTTAGCTCACGCAGTATGACGATAAATAAACAGAGAACTATATTGAAGTCACGGATGACGCATTGTTCAGCAAAGAGCCACGGATGGTAACAGCTCTTACTGAATCGGAGGTGACTGAATATGGTAAGAAGTTTATGGTCAGCAGCTACAGGAATGAACGCCCAGCAGACGAATGTGGATACTATATCCAACAATCTCGCCAACGTTAACACAACGGGCTATAAGGCACAGGGCGCTCAGTTCAAATCTCTTTTATATCAAGAGTTACAGACTATAACTACAACAGCAAACGGCGCACCCAAGCCCACCACATCACAGGTAGGCCTTGGTGTTCGTACTTCTACGATCAATCAGTATTTTTCCCAGGGATCATTTCAGGAGAATGCAAATCCTGCAGCTATTGCCATTAGTGGCGATGGCTTCTTCAAGTACCAGGGAGCAACTGACGGAGAAGTATTATATACAAGAAACGGTAACTTCACATGGGCTCTTTCCGGCGGAAACGGATCACCTCTTGTTCTTACCACTGCAGAAGGTAACAAGGTTCTTGGAATCAATGATCAGCCTATTCAGGTAGACGGAAACATGGTTGCCAGCCGTATCACCATCGGCGGAGACGGCAAGATCTATTATCCCGATGCACAGGGCGTTCCTCAGGAAGTTGGCGGACAGCAGATAGGTCTTTGGCAGTTCCCTAACAGAGAAGGTCTTCAGAGAGTAGGAAGCGTGGCATGGCAGGAGACGGCAGCCAGCGGAGCAGCTATCAATGAGAATCAGGCAGCCGGAAACATTAAGAGATCCGAGCTGGTTCAGGGATATCTTGAAGGATCAAACGTAAACGTAGCAACAGAGATGGTTAACCTCATCGTTGCACAGCGTGCCTATGAAATGAATTCAACTGCGATCCAGACAACAGATGAGATGATGCAGACAGCTAACTCTCTTAAGAGATAAGCTGTAGTTAGGGGTAGTTATGGCGAGCTTTAATGTCAGCGGTATAAACGCATCGGCAATAAGTGAATATGCAATGCAGGAGAGCAAGAACGCCAGCACCATCGCTCTTCAGAAAAAGCTTGAGAACACTTCAGCTAAGTCTACCGACGATGAACTCTGGCAGGCCTGTAAGGGATTTGAAGCCTACTTTATGGAGCAGATCTACAAAGAGATGCAGAAGTCCGTGGATGCTCTCAAGCCCGACGATCAGGACAAATCCACCTCGACGTTGGTTGACTACTTCAAGAATCAGACTCTCCAGGAGATATGTGCTGATTCGGTAGATACCCAGAGTAATGGCTTTGCCCAGATGCTCTACGAGAATCTGAAAAGAAATTATGACATTCCTACAGCTCCTGAAGCAGAAAAGACACAGGGTCCGGAGCAGGTTTAATAAAATTATAAAAGTCGCCAAATCTTAAGAAAATCTTAAAGTCTTGGCGACTTTTTCTATGCTATAATTCAGTCTATGGAAAAAGTAAAGGGATACATAGAACACTTTTTATATAAAAATGCCGAGAATGGCTATGGGGTTTTAAATCTTGTTACAGCCGATACCGAGATCATCTGTACCGGCTCTTTTCGTGATGTCGATGTTGGCGATACCATCGAGATAGAGGGTGAATACGTCAACCATCCGGTCTACGGAAGTCAGTTCAAGGCTTCTTCTTACGAGATATCAATACCCGATGATGCAGCTTCAATGCAGAGATACCTGGGCTCCGGCGCCATCAGAGGCGTGGGGGAAGCTCTTGCTGCCCGTATTGTCAAGATGTTCGGAGATGACACTTTCAGGATCATTGAGGATGAGCCAGAGAGGCTTGCGGAGGTCAAGGGCATAAGCCTTAATAAGGCCCAGGACATCGGAATGCAGATGGCCAGCAAAAGAGAAATGCGCGATGCCATGATCTTTCTGCAGCAGTTTGGCATTGGAAATGCCCTTTCGGTCAAGATATTTAACACTTATGGGAATCGCATATACAGCGTTATCAAGGAGAATCCCTATCAGCTCTCTGAGGATATAAACGGTGTCGGATTTAAGACTGCCGACGAGATCGCTGAGAAAGCAGGAATCCTTGTTGATTCCGACTACCGTATCAGGAGCGGAATCCTCTATGCTCTCTCTCAGTCAGCTGCGGATGGAAACACCTATCTTCCTATGGAGGAGCTTATAGCAAGGACCATACAGGTGCTTCAGACAAGGCCCGGATACGAGATCAGAAGGGACAATATAGAGACTCACATATCCAATCTGATGATGGATCGTAAGCTCATCTGCAAAGGCGATGATCAGGTTTACGCAGCAAGCTTCTACTATGAGGAACAGGGCTGTGCAGCCATGCTTGAAGGTCTTAATCTTCAGGAGAACATAACACCTGCTCAGGAAGAGGAGTACAAAAAGCTAATATTGAAGCTTGAAGAGAGCAAGGGAATTGAGCTTGACGACCTTCAGAGAAATGCAGTGCTGCAGAGCATTACCAATGGTGTTGTCATTATTACGGGAGGTCCGGGAACAGGTAAGACCACTACCATCAACACCATCATTAGCTATTATGCCGGGATGGGGCTGGACATCATGCTGGCAGCGCCTACAGGAAGAGCTGCCAAGAGAATGACCGAGGCAACCGGGTATGAAGCCAAGACCATTCACAGACTGCTTGAGGTTTCGGGACAGATGTCCGATGACATGTCAGTGAAGTCCTCCGGCGTACACTTTGAGAGAAACAGAGATAACCCCTTAGAGACGGATGCTATCATCATTGATGAGATGTCTATGGTGGATATTCATCTCTTTTACGCACTGCTCAAGGCACTGGTGCCGGGAGTACACCTGATACTGGTCGGAGACAGCTCACAGCTTCCGAGCGTAGGCCCGGGACAGGTTCTTAGGGACCTTATAGACAGTGGTAAATTCCCGACCACCTATCTGAAAAAGATATTCAGGCAGGCCGAGGAGAGCGACATCGTCATGAATGCTCACAGGATCCACGACGGAGAGAAGCCGGTTCTCGATAACAAGAGCAAGGATTTCTTTTTCCTTGAGAGGAGCGAAGCAGGCGTTATCTACAAGCATATGGTACAGCTCATAAGAGACAAGCTTCCATCCTATGTGGACGCAGGACCTTACGATATTCAGGTGCTGACCCCCATGAAGAAAGGACCGCTTGGGGCGCAGCAGCTAAACCTTATTCTTCAGGAGCATTTAAATCCTCCGTCCCCTGACAAGAAGGAGCACACCTACGGTGATTGCACCTTCCGCGAGGGTGACAAGGTCATGCAGATAAGAAACAACTATCAGGCTACCTGGGAGGTTGTTGGCAAGTTCAACATCGCCATAGATTCCGGAACCGGAGTGTTCAACGGAGACATGGGAGTCATCAAGCAGATAAACGACTATTCACAGGATGTGATCGTGGAATTTGATGAGGGAAGGCAGGTCAGATACCCGTTTGCGGATCTCGATGAGATAGAGCTTGCCTATGCCATAACCATTCACAAGTCTCAGGGAAGCGAATACCCGGCGGTTGTGCTTCCGATACTGGGTGGGCCAAGAGTACTACTCAACAGAAACCTTCTGTACACGGCAGTTACAAGGGCCAGAAGTACGGTATGCATCCTCGGCAGCAGCCAGACTCTTATGAGCATGGTGGAGAACGAGGAGCAGCTCAAAAGATATACAGGATTGAAAGACAGGATCATAGAAATATTTGATACATCAGAGTTTTAAACGGGCACTGGATCTTTTATACCCCAGAAGGTGCCCGGTATGCGACGGGGTAGTTCCGGCCTTTGAGATCAGAGATGGGCACATAAAAAGGGCAGGACTTATTCACAGAAAGTGCCTTGGAAAAATTGAATATGTAAAAGGCGCAACCTGTGCAAAATGTGGGAAGCCTCTTTCGGATGACACACAGGAGTACTGTGAGGACTGCAGACGGACGAAGCATAACTTTGACAGAGGCTACTCTGTCTTTGCCTACAGGACCATATCGGGATCCATATACAGGTTCAAGTACATGGGGAGGCAGGAATATGCCGAGTTCTACGGATGGGCTACAGCTGGGATTCTGGGCAGGAAACTTAAAGGCCTCGGTATAGAAGCCATAGTTCCGGTACCGATGTATCCTGCAAAAGAGAGAAAGAGAGGCTACAATCAGGCAGCAGTATATGCCGAAGCAGTTTCTGCACAGTTGCATATACCCGTCCTTAAGGGTCTGGTAAGAAGGGTCAGAAACACAGCTCCAATGAAGGAACTGGACGCTCGCGGACGCCGTAATAATTTGAAAAAAGCTTTTATTATAGCCAAAAATGATGTAAAATTTAAGTGCGTACTTATTATCGATGACATCTATACAACTGGAAGTACTATTGATGAGATCGCCCATGAGTTTCGGATGGCGGGAGTTCAAAAAATTTACTGTTTGACCCTTGCTATCGGGCAAACTACTTAAATATATGGAGGTCAGCTTATGAACTTACGGAATTGTGCAAGATGCGGAAAGATGTTTAATTACATCGGAGGTCAGCCGATATGTGACCCTTGTAAGAAGGCCATCGAGGAAGATTTCCAAAAGGTAAAACAGTACATAGAAGACAATCCTACTGCAAGCTTGAAAATGATCTCTGAAGAAAACCAGGTTTCTACCAAGCAGATCCAGCAGTGGATTCGTGAAGAGAGACTTATGTTCTCTAAGGATTCTCCAATCCAGCTTCTCTGTGAGGGCTGTGGAGAGCCTATAACAACAGGAAGATTTTGTGCTAAGTGTAAGACCAGCATGGCTAATACACTCAACAGCACCTTTGCAAAACCAAAGCCTGCACTTCAGCAGCCTGTTAAGAAGGAGCCTAAGGCCGGAATGCGCTTCCTGGATACTTAAGGAGCAGCGATGTTAAACGAAGAAAAAGTCATTTTGATGACCAAAATGGCTGCCTTCATAGATCGCGAGGGCAAGAAGAACGACGCAATCAATTCATACTTTAAGAGTGACTACATTGGATTCAATGTTCTCAAATCTTTGATAAGCGCCACAATTGTCTTTGGAGTAGTTGTCGCGACCTATGTTTTATGCAATTTTGAAACCGTTTTATCGAATTTATACAATACTGAAAATCTATTAGCCATCGGCAGGAGGTACTTGATGTATTACCTCCTGCTTGTTGGCGTGTATTCCCTTGTATCATATGTCATTTATTCCTATCGTTACAGCAAGATGCGTAAGAGTATGAAGGCATATTATGCAGATCTTAAGAAATTAGCCAGAATTTACGAAAAGGAACAATGACATGACATCACTATTGGAATTAAAACAGTATATAAAGCGCTTTTACATCAAGTATGAAACTTACATCACATACGTCTGGAAATTCCTTCTGGCACTTGTGTCTATCCTGGTTATCAACAGCAAGCTCGGATATATGGACGCACTTACAAATATCGCCATTGTCATGATGGCTTCACTTTTGTGCGCAATTCTTCCGGCTAATTTTATTGTATTTGTTTCAGCAGCGTTTATCCTGGGACATCTGTATTCCCTTGCGATGGAGTGTGCGCTCATCGCACTGGTTATATTTATATTGATGTTCCTTTTGTACTTCAGATTTTCGCCTAAGGACACATTGGCGGTTCTTCTGACACCGATCTTTTTCTTCATGCATATCCCATATGTTATGCCACTTGCTATGGGACTTTTGGGAACACCGGCGTCAGTAGTTTCTGTTTCCTTCGGACTTGTAATCTCATACATGATCACTTACTTCTCTTCAAATGCCACAAGCTTTGGCAGTGACGGAGTAGTGGAGGCAGCCAACGGATTCTCTACAATTGTCAATGGAATCATCGGCAACAAGGAGATGATGGTGATGATAGTTGTATTTGCCATTGTCCTGATACTGGTTTACATCATCAGAAGATCTTCAATCGATCACTGCTGGAAGATTGCCATCGCAGCAGGATCCATCGGACTTATGATCTTTACCCTCATCGGAGATATCATGTCAGATACACAGATATCGATCGCCGGGGTTATTTTGGGAACTATCATCTCAGCACTCTTGATGCTGGTGGTTGAGTTCTTTGCGTTTAACATGGATTACAGCAGAACCGAGAAGGTTCAGTTTGAAGATGACGAGTATTATTACTATGTCAAGGCAGTGCCCAAGGTTACTGTCGCAACCCCCGAAAGGAAGGTAAAAAAGATTAACCGCGCAAGAGAGCAGCACTGATTAGTTTTTGGGGAATGTCATGGATCAGTTAGATTTTATTTTTGACTTCAACAGAACAAGCCTTCACATGCCAACCATCAGATTTTCTGATGTATTGGAAGTTTTTATCATTGCGTTTCTGATATATCACATTCTGGTATGGGCAAGAAGTACTAGACTATGGTCTCTTTTAAAGGGGGTCATAGTTATTCTTGTGTTCATTTTGCTCTGTGCGCTTTTAAACATGTCGACGATCCTGTGGATTGTTGAGAGGGTATTCAGTATCGCCATCATAGCTATCGTGGTAATACTCCAGCCCGAGCTCAGGAAGGCGCTGGAAGAACTGGGAAGGAAGAATTTCTTTTCCAATGTCTTGTCCCTTGGTGATATGAAGAGTTCCGGAAGGTTCTCGGACAAGACTCTCAATGAGATCACAAGAGCCTGCGTTGAGATGGCCAAGGTCAGGACCGGAGCGCTTATCGTTATTGAGCAGAATCATCCGCTTACTGAGTATGAGAGAACCGGTATTGATGTGGACGGAATAGTAACCAGTCAGCTCCTCATCAATATTTTCGAGCATAATACACCGCTCCACGACGGAGCAGTAATAATCCGTGGTGACAGGATCACCTCGGCAACCTGTTATCTTCCGCTTTCCGACAACATGGGAATCGGTAAGGAACTGGGAACAAGACACCGTGCAGGAATCGGTGTGTCTGAGGCTTCAGACTGCTTTGTTATCATAGTTTCAGAGGAGACAGGTAAGATAAGCGTTGCATATGAAGGAGAGCTTGAAAGAGCTCTTGACAGTGACAGGCTAAGGGAGCGCCTGAGAGTTATCCAGGACAAGCATGAGGAAGAAGCACCCATCAAGTACCTTGCCAGAAAGGCCAAGGTGAGAAAATGAAGAGACTGACGGCCAACTGGGGACTTAAGCTTGCTTCACTGATATTTGCGATGGTTGTGTGGTTCCTTGTAACCAACATAAACGACCCCATCACTTCGGTGAGGTACAACAATATTCCCGTAACACTAAAAAACACCAATCTTATTACCGATCAGGGCCAGGTTTACACCATTCTTGATGGCAGTGATACCATCAGCAGTGTGACAATCTATGCGCCCAGATCAATAATAGATTCCCTGAGTCTTAACAATATTATTGCAACAGCGGATCTGCAGGAGCTTTCAAGCTTCAATACCGTTAATATCGATGTTAAGACCAACAAGTACTTTGACAAGATTGAGAAGATAGACACCAGTTCCGACATGGTCAAGCTCAGCGTAGAGAGAAAGGCATCAAAATCCCTTGCTCTCGGAGCAACAACCTCAGGTTCACTGGCTGACGGATATGTTATCGGAGACGTCTCCACCGAGCAGAACATGGTGAGGATAAGCGGACCTGAATCCGTTGTAAATCGTGTCGCTTCTGCCACGGTAGATGTCGATGTCACAGGATTTACCTCCAACATAGGAACCGATGCGGATATTGTACTGCTTGATTCCGAGGGAGAGCCTGTAGATGCTTCACTTGTCTCCATGAACATCAAGACAGTAAGAGTCAACGTTGTAATCTATGAGACCAAGTATGTGCCGATCACTTATAATGTGACAGGAGTGCCGGCAAACGGATACATTTTTACAAAAGAGATTGAGAGTACCCCTGATGCTGTGCAGATAGCAGGCAGAAGCAGCACTCTTTCATCCGTAAACGAGATCATTGTTGATGATCCCAACATAAATGTTGATGGGCTTAATTCAAATCTGACTTATACCTATAATTTGAGCCAGTTCCTTCCATCAGGAGTAACTCTGGCGGATAAAGACTTTAACGGATCTGTTTCTGTGGTGATACATGTATCACCTGTCGAGAGCAGAACTTACGACGTGAATGTTTCCAAGATAAGCGTTAACGGAGAAGCCGAGGGCTTTAAGGTCTATGTCGATGACAGTGAGTATGACACCGTATCACTTACTCTTCAGGGGCTTTCTGCTGCTCTTAATGCCATTTCAGAGAATTCTCTTCAGGGAAGTGTAAGTGTAGATGAAATACTCGCAGCTAATGATCTTACCGAACTCACAGCAGGAACCTACAGCGCAGATGTGGATTGGGCTTTGCCCGAGGGCGTCAGCGAAAAGGGAACAGTGAGTGTCTATGTGACAGTTGAACAGAATTAATTTAGGAGGAAATGCTTAATGGTAACGAAAAAAGTTGTCATTACCAATCCTACAGGATTACATCTTCGTCCTGCCGGCAATCTTTGCAAGGTGGCGATGAACTATAAATCGCATATTACTTTTAATTACGGTGATAACACGGCCAATGCAAAGAGTGTTTTGAGCGTCCTGGGTGCATGCATCAAATGCGGCGATGAACTGGAGTTTAAATGCGAAGGCCCGGATGAAGAAGAGGCTATGCAGGCGCTTATTGAGGCCATTGAAACAGGACTTGGCGAGTGAACTATCTTGTGTTAAAATCACATGAGTTAAAATTTTAAAGAGGGAGTTTTGGGAAATGAAAAAGTTAAAAGCTGCATTAGTTGCAGGTCTTGCTGTAACAATGCTTTTTGGTTGCGGAAAAGCCAGCGATGAAGCTGTTGTCGGACTTAGTATTGAGAAGCTTGAAGATGTTCAGGATGTAACACCTGCAGCAACAGAGGCAACATCTGAAGAGGAAGAGGTTATCGATGAGGATGCTCCTCCTGCAGAAGGAATGGTAAGAAGCTACTTCACAAACCAGTGGGTTGATGAAGCTGTTAATAATACAAGACCTATCGCAGTTATGTACCCTATCAACAAGGAAGCTCAGCCACAGTACGGACTTAGCAATGTGGCAGTTTTCTATGAGATCATGGAAGAAGGCAGCATGAGCCGTCAGATGGGTATCGTTGAGGACTGGCAGAATCTTGAGCGTATCGGTAATATCCGTAGTATCCGTGATTACTTCGTATATGCTGCTCTTGAGTATGATCCGGTTATCGTTCACTACGGCGGACCTGAGCTCTATGTTAAGACAATTCTTACACGTTCAGATGTAGATAACTTAAACGGTGTCGGTGGTGTTATGGGTTCTGATTACGGCGCATTCTTCAGAGTACCTGAGGGAAGTACTTCAGAGCACACAGCTTTCACAGACGGATCTCACGTATCAAGTGCTATCAGCAAGGCCGGTTTCTCACTTGAGCACAGAGATTCATTTAATGGTGAGCCACACTTTAAGTTTACAGGATATACAAATCCCAACACACTTGAGGATTACTCAGATGCTGTAGAGGCAACTGAGATCGATATGTCAGGATGCTTCCCTGTAACAAAGTCAACCCTTACTTATGATGAAGAGAAGGGCGTATATCTTAAGACTCTTTACGGCTCAGCTCAGAAGGATGCTCTTACAGGTGAGCAGCTTTCATTTGCAAATATCGTGATCCAGAGAACATATCACGAGACTCGTGATGACAACGGATACCTTGCTTATCAGATGCACGATACAACCAACGATGGTTACTTTATCACCAAGGGCAAGATGATCCACGTTACCTGGGAAAAGACAGATGACTACGCACCTACAAAATACTTTGATGACAACGGTAATGAGGTTACCTTCAACACAGGTAGAACAATGATCTTTGTTGTTCAGCTTAAGGGTAAGTCATTCTCCAAGTTCAAGGTTAACGGAGTAGAGTACGCAGATTGATATCTGTAAACGTAATGTAAATAATAGGCGGACGGCAGAGATGTCGTCCGCTAAGTGTTTCGTCAGATAAAACTGAAAGGTGATTAAAATGGAGAAAATCATTGTAACCGGATGTAACGGACAGCTTGGAAGAGCAATCAACTTAGAGCTTCCAAAGGATAAGTATGAGCTTATCAATACAGATGTATTCCAGGGAGAAGGAATCATTCCGCTTGATATCACTAATGTCGATGCGGTAGTCGACCTTGCAAGAAAGACAAAAGCAAGCGCCATCATCAACTGCGCAGCCTACACTGCTGTTGATAAGCAGGAGAGTGATATCGACCTCTCTTACAAGATAAATGCAATCGGCCCGAGAAACCTTGCAATAGCAGCAACTGAGGTTGGTGCTAAGCTTGTTCATGTTTCAACCGACTACGTCTTTGAGGGAAATGGCACAAGACCTTATACCGAGTTTGATAAGACAGGACCTGTCAGTGTATATGGAAAGACAAAGCTTGCCGGCGAAGAAATGGTAAAGCAGTTCGCCAAGGATTTCTTTATCATAAGAACTGCATGGCTCTACGGAGACGGCAAGAATTTCGTTAAGACAATGCTCTCTCTTTCAGAGAAATACGACGAGGTAAGCGTTGTTAAGGATCAGCTCGGTACACCAACCAGTACAAAAGAGCTGGCAAAGGCAATCCACTTCCTTCTCGGAACCGAGAACTACGGAGTATTCCATGGTACCTGTGAGGGTGACACCAACTGGGCAGACTTTACGGAGGAGATCTTCAGGATCGCCGGCAAGTCAACCAGAGTTAACCACGTAACAACCAAGGAATACACTGAGAAGAACCCTCAGGCAGCTCCGAGACCTGCATACAGTATTCTTGAGAACTATATGTTCAAGCTTACATCTGACTTTATGTTTGCTGACTGGCATGATGCAATCGAAGTTTACCTTAAGGAGATGCTTTGATGAGTTTTATTAGCGGTTTATTTAGCAACAAAATACTTATTGCTGCGTTTTGTGGCTGGCTGGTAGCTCAGGTTTTGAAGACCATTATATATGTTGCGGTAAATAAGACTTTTAATCCCGAAAGGCTTTTGGGAGATGGCGGAATGCCAAGTTCACACTCGGCAACAGTAATGGCGATGGTGACATCTACAGCTTTCTACTTTGGACCTGATACCTTTGAATTTGCAGTTACAGCTATTCTTGCACTCATCGTCATGCATGATGCCATGGGTGTAAGACGCGAGACCGGCAAACAGGCCAAGGTCATCAACAACATGATGGACTGGTTTGTACAAAACAGTGATATCTCTCCGGAGGAAAAGCTCAAGGAATTCGTTGGACATTCACCGACGCAGGTTTTCTTCGGCGCACTTCTTGGCATAATTGTAGGAATCGTCGTTTGCAATCTTTAATCACTTACCTATTGGGGGCATAAATAACTATGCTGACAGTGCTTGTTATCTGGATGTATGTCATAGCTACAACATATCTTATTGGATACGGCTTTCTGATGTCTTTGGTCAATATGCCGGGTATGCTTCCCGGCAAAAAGAACAAGAAACACGAAAGAGAAAGCAGAAGATACGACTTTAAGTTCAGAGAGAGCTACATCATTACCGGAATTGTTCTGGTTACAGTTTATGCGCAGATAGTCAGTCTATTTACAAAGGTTTCTTTAGGTGCCAATTTGGTTTTGCTTGCACTCAGCGTCCTTATCGCTGTTTATTATCGCGAGGAGCTCAGTGATGATTTTCTTAGTATGCTTGGCAAGCTGAAAGCCGGCGCAAACTTCTATGTATATCTTGCAGTTTTTCTGATCATGGCCTATGGGACGTCACACGGGTATATGCACTACGACTCTGATCTCTATCACGCCCAGGCAATCCGTTGGATAGAAGAATATGGAATCGTAAGAGGGCTTGGCAATCTCCATGTGAGACTTGCTTATAACAGCTCTGCTTTTCCGCTGTCTGCTCTTTACAGCTTTAGATTTCTCGGGGGACAGTCCTACCATGTCATGTCCGGATTTTTTGCACTTCTCCTTGCATGGCAGTGCGTTGATATCAAGAACTTCATCAGAAGGGGTCATCCTGTGATCTCAGACTTTGCACGCCTTGCAGCAATTTACTATCTCTTTACCATCTATGATGAGATGATGGCTCCGGCTTCTGATTATTTCCTTTCCTGCCTTGTTTTCTACATTATCATCCACTGGCTGGATATGAACGTAAGGCATGAGAGATCCTATCTGCCATATATTTTGCTGGCCCTTTTGGGAGTATTTGCTATTACCATCAAACTTTCCGCAGCGCCGATGCTTCTTTTGACAATAGTTCCGATCTATAAGCTTTTCCACAACAGGACAAAACAGAAGATGAGGGCATTCTGGGTTTCGGTGGCGCTTGCCTTTGTAATTGTGCTCCCGTTCCTCATAAGGAATATCATCCTGTCGGGATGGTTGTTATATCCTGTAACCTTCCTTGATTTCTTCAGCTTTTACTGGGAGATTCCCAAAGGTCTTGCAGCCTATGATGCTCTTGAGATCAGGACCTTTGGAAGAGGCTACAACGACGTTGCAACTTACGCAAGTGCACCAATGTCTGAGTGGATACCGAACTGGTTTGCAAGTATTACGGGTTTAGATAAGATAATGCTGATACTGGCGCTGCTTTCAATAGTAGTCTATGTTATTTACCTTGTGTATTTTGTGCTTGCCTTTGCCGGAGAAAAGACCGAGAAGTTAAAGGGCCTTAATGACTCCAAGGTCTTTGAGATCAGCCACAGAAGTATGCTGAGCATGGCGGACTTTCTTACAATCGGAGGTACTCTTATCGGATGTTTTGCATTCTGGTTCATGAGCGCTCCGCTTATCAGATACGGAATCGTATACGTCTGGCTCCTGCCGGCAGTGATCCTGGGAAGGACATTTATTCTCGTCTACAACAGGCTCTTCGAGGATGAGGTAAAAGACACTGTGGTGAAGGCCTTCGTTATCGTCTTTTTAGCCTGGTTTATCTATAAATGTGCGATTGTTGCGCTGGAAGATAACAGGCACTTTAACCCAGAGTATCTGCTAAGACAACAGGACTATGGCAGCTATGAAGTTGATACCTTTAAAATGGGGGATGAAACCTTCTATTATCCCGTATCGGGAGATCAGGTCGGCTATGATCCATTCCCTTCTGCAACCCATGATATAACCGGTGAAGTGGAACTTATTGGGGGAGAAATTAAAGAAGGATTTAAGGCTGCCAGCCAATGATTAAAAGATTATAAATTATTTGGCAATTTGTTAAGATAAACTAAATTTTCTGACAAAAGACTATACCTCTCTGATTTTTGCGACGAAATAATGTATCATAAATTAATGAAAAGCGTACAAGTTGCGCTTGGAGGATACATTATGAGAAGAGCGATTCTTTCGGTGATCCTGGTCTTTATGCTTGGAATATTATTTCAACCTGTCACAGCGAGAGCTGCTAAGGAGGATGATATTGTTGCGCTGATGAACAGTGCAAGGACCCAGCAAGGTCTTGCGGAAGTAAGCATGGATCAGACTCTTACGAATGTCGCCAGGACCAGAGCTGCAGAATGCTCCAAGAAGTTTTCTCACATCCGTCCAAACGGAAAGGCATGGTATACGGTATCCCAGGCAACTAACGCAGAAAATCTTGCCCACGCAGTAAATGATGCGCAGCAGTCTCCTGAGAATGTTGTTCTGGCATGGCTCCTTAGTCCTACTCACAAGGCTAACGTAATGAGAAAGAGCTGCACCAGTGTCGGAATCGCCTATTATAAAGGCGCCAACGGAGAAACTTATATAGTCTGTGAATTTAATTGATTCTAAATACCTTAGGTAGGGGTGTTTCGAATATATAAAAAGGCTCGTTACTTTGAAAGTGGCGGGCCTTTTTATTGGTTAAATATTTAGTTATCTCTCTGCTCTCATAGGATTGTTAAGGAAATCCTCGTAAGCAAGTTTTATTCCGTCATCGAGCTCAGTGGTGTATGTCCAGCCAAGAGCCTTTGCCTTGGAGACATCAAGAAGCTTTCTTGGTGTTCCGTTGGGTTTTGTGGGATCCCAGCGGATCTCTCCGGTGTAGCCGATGATCTTGGCTACCTTCTCGGTAAGTTCCTTGATCGTAAGCTCTTTTCCTGTGCCGGCGTTAACTGTCTCGTTACCACTATAGTTATTCATAAGGAATACACAGAGGTTAGCAAGATCATCAACATAGAGGAACTCTCTTAAAGGACTTCCGTCACCCCAACAGGTTACATATGGAAGGTTCTGCTCCTTCGCCTCGTGGAAACGGCGGATAAGAGCGGGAAGTACGTGTGAATGTGTTGGGTGATAGTTATCGTTTGGTCCGTAGAGGTTTGTGGGCATTACTGAGATGTAGTCGGTTCCGTACTGCTTGTTGAGGTACTCGCAGTACTTAAGGCCTGAAATCTTAGCAAGTGCATATGCCTCGTTGGTCTTCTCAAGCTCGGAAGTAAGAAGGCAATCCTCCTTCATGGGCTGAGGAGCCATTCTTGGATAGATGCAGGAGGAACCAAGGAATTCAAGCTTCTTGCATCCGTTCTTCCATGCTGCGTTTATTACGTTCATCTCAAGGATCATGTTCTCGTACATGAAATCTGCAAGGGCCTGTGAATTACCCATGATTCCACCAACCTTGGCAGCTGCAAGAAATACGTACTCGGGTCTCTGCTCAGCAAAGAAGTTCTCAACCTGATCCTGTCTTGTGAGGTCCAGCTCTTTGTGAGTTCTTGTGATTATGTTGTTATATCCCTGTTTTTCAAGTTCTCTTACTATGGCAGAGCCAACCATTCCTCTGTGGCCTGCAACATAGATTTTTGCATTTTTTTCCATCATATCTTTGTACCTCTATTACTTATCAATACCTTTCTCGAGGAACTCGGCAAGGTTGAATTCTACGTGCTCGTTAGCTCTTTCAACAGCAACCTTGGCCATATCGTGCTCAACCATGATCCTTACAAGATCCTCGAAGGATGTGGTCTGTGGATTCCAGTGGAGCTGCTCTTTTGCCTTGGTTGGATCGCCCCAGAGGTTAACAACGTCTGTAGGTCTGTAGAAGTCAGGTGATACTTCAACGAGAACCTTGCCTGTTGCCTTATCGTAGCCCTTCTCATCTGCGCCTTCTCCCTTAAACTCAAGCTCGATGCCTGCATAGTGGAAAGCCAGCTGAGCGAACTCACGAACTGAGTGCTGCACACCGGTTGCAATAACGAAGTCCTCGGGCTTGTCGTTCTGAAGGATCAGCCACATGCACTCAACATAGTCTTTTGCATAACCCCAGTCACGAAGGCTGGAGAGGTTTCCGAGGTAGAGCTTATCCTGCTTGCCCTGAGCAATTCTTGAAGCTGCAAGAGTGATCTTACGTGTAACGAAGGTCTCTCCGCGGCGCTCAGACTCGTGGTTGAAGAGGATTCCTGAGCAGCAGAACATGTTGTAAGCTTCTCTGTACTCTTTTACAATCCAGTAACCGTAGAGCTTAGCTACAGCGTAAGGGCTGTAAGGGTGGAAAGGTGTCTTTTCATTCTGAGGAACTTCCTCAACCTTACCGTAGAGCTCAGAAGTTGATGCCTGGTAAATTCTGCAGGTTTCGGTAAGTCCGCAGAGACGAACTGCCTCAAGAACTCGGAGAACACCTGTTGCGTCAACATCAGCTGTAAACTCAGGTGAATCGAAGGATACCTGAACGTGTGACTGAGCTGCAAGATTGTATATTTCATCCGGGCGAACCTTTGATACTACGCCGAGGATGCTCATGGAATCGCCCATATCGCCGTAGTGAAGGTGGAAGTTGGGCTTTCCTTCAAGGTGAGCAATTCTTTCTCTGTAGTCCACAGAAGATCTTCTGATGATACCGTGAACATCATAGCCCTTCTCGAGAAGGAACTCTGCGAGGTAAGATCCGTCCTGACCGGTTATACCGGTTATCAAAGCTTTCTTTGCCATATAGTAATCCTTTCTTAACAAAAAAACATTTAGATTTGTACTTTTCCCTATCATTATATTTATATGTTATCACTTTTTAAATTCACTTTCTTGACTTTGATTTGCATTATCTTGCTGCCGATTTTATAATGGGAAATATGAAGAATCAATTATTTCAAGGTGAATACGTATCCTCGGACAGGCTTTTGTACACCCCCTCTGAATTTGCCAAGAACAATCTCCTGTATTTGCAGGAAATTGGCAGGCTGACAGCTCAGAAGCCCCACACCAGCAAGAGGCAGAATCTGTCCTCTTTTCTTTTTATTTATGTGAAGAGTGGCAGTGGGTTTATCGACTATGAGGGAAAAGAGTACGCGGTATCCTGTGGGGATTGTGTCTTTATCAACTGTCAGAACCTCTATTCCCACAGGACTTCCAATGACCTGTGGTCTATCGAGTGGATCCACTTTAACGGTGAAAATCTCCTGCCCATATATCTTAAGTACATAGAAAGAGGTGGTCAGCCGGTATTTAGGCCTGATGACCCTTCAAGGTTCATGCATTTGTGGGATGAGCTAAACTCCGTGTCAAGGTCCTCCGACTACATCAGGGACATTAAGATCAACGAATACTTATCGGGGCTTGTGACCTTCCTTATGACCTTCAGCTGGAATCCCGAGATAACCCAGCAGAGCGGAAGCAGTAAGACGGTAAGTGCCCTTAAGGAATATCTGGACACCCACTATCAGGAAAAGATAACGCTTGATATGCTTGCAGATAACTTCCTGATGAGTAAGTACACCCTCTCAAGGAGTTTCAAGGAACAGGTTGGAACTTCAATCATTAACTACCTGCTTGTTGTCCGCATCACCCATGCCAAGCAGATGCTGCGCTTTACGGACAAGACCGTGGAGGAGATTGGCGCCGGCTGTGGAATCACACCCCTCTACTACTTCTCCCGCATGTTCAAGCAGATAGAGGGGGTCAGTCCCCTCGAATACCGCATGAGCTGGAAGTGAGCGCCTACCAGGGTAACATTGAAAGAAAGACGCAATAAGTGTAGAATAAGGATTAGGATTGCGATACTGTGCGCACCTGACAAAATAAGATCAGAAAGTGTAACGCTATGAAACTGCTTAGTGCTATTGTTCCCTGTTTTAACGAACAGGAGAATATTTTCGATTTCTATGATGAGTTTATGAAGAATGAGGCTTTCTTTAAGTCTCACGATGTTGATTTTGAACTCATCTTTGTTGATGACGGCTCCAAGGATGAGACTGTATCCAGAGTAAAAGAGCTTAATGAAAAAGATAAAAGGGTTCATCTGGTAAGCTTTTCAAGAAACTTTGGAAAAGAATCTGCAATGTATGCGGGACTTAATGCATCAAAGGGTGACTACGTTGTCATCATGGACTGTGATCTTCAGGATCCACCGGCTCTTCTTCCGGAGATGTTAAAGGCCATTACCGAAGAGGGCTATGATTCTGTTGCAACCAGAAGAGTAAACAGAAAAGGCGAGCCTCCCATCAGATCCTTCTTTGCAAGGCAGTTCTACAAGATCATCAATAAGATGACCAAGGCCGAGATAGTCGACGGAGCAAGAGATTACAGGCTCATGACCAGAGACTTTGTAAACGCCATACTTTCAATGGGAGAGTATAACAGATTCTCAAAGGGAATATTTGGCTGGGTTGGTTTTAAGAATAAATGGCTTGAGTTTGAGAATATTGAGAGAAAGAAGGGAGAGACCAAGTGGTCCTTCTGGAAGCTCTTTGCCTATGCGCTCGACGGAATTATGGCGTTTTCAACAGCACCCCTTGCAATGGCTTCTTTCCTGGGTGTCTTCTTCTGTATAGTGGCATTTCTGTTCATTATTATTGTCATGGTAAGACAGTGGACAGTTGGAGATCCCAATAATACTGTTGGTTGGGCTTCCATGGTCTGCATCATTTTGTTTGTAAGCGGTGTTCAGCTCTTTTGCGTGGGAATCGTAGGACAATATTTGTCCAAGACCTACTTAGAAGTTAAGAACCGTCCCTTATACATAGTTAAAGAGGAGCTGTGATGGTCAGCATTGTCGTTCCGGTCTATAACGCAGCAAATTACATAGAGAAGACCATGGAGATGGTCTGCAGACAAACCTACAAGGACTGGGAGCTTATCCTGGTGGACGATGCATCCAGAGATAACAGCGCCGAGATCATCGAGAATTACATTAAGAAACAGGGTAAAAGAATCCGTCTCATCAAAAAGAATGTGAATCAGGGGGCAGCTGAAGCCAGAAACACCGGCATTGATGCTTCTTCCGGAAGATACATCGCCTTTCTTGATGCGGATGACGTATGGATGCCGGATAAGCTTGAAAAGCAGGTGGCATACATGGAGAAGACTGGCGCAGCCTTCTGTTTTCACGCCTATGAGTTTGGCGATGAGAAGGCAAACCCTACAGGTAAGATTGTTCATGTGCCGCCGGTTCTTAAGTACAAACAGGCACTTTCAAGGACAATAATCTTCACCACCACAGTGATGTTTGATACTGAGAAGATAGATATGGAAATAATCCATATGCCTAATGTTCCCAGTGAAGATACTGCCACATGGTGGAGGATCTTAAAGAGTGGGTACGAGGCATACGGTCTTGATGAGAATCTGGCTATTTACAGAAGACCGGCCAAGTCATTGTCTTCTAATAAGCTGGAAGCCATAAGAAGGATATGGTTCCTGTACAGAAACATCGCAGGACTTTCTGTGGCAAAGTCATTATTTTATTTTGGAGGATGGGCAGTAAGAGCAACCCTTAGAAGGGTTTAACTGCCGTGGGAAGAGTATGAAACAAAGAGAATCAAAAAAGAGAATCCTTGTTTTGCTGTTGGGATTTATTGGACTGTGTATGCAGACAGCTGTATATGCATGGTTCTGGTTTAAAGTATACTATCCCGAGGTTTCAAGACCTCGTATCAGTGTGGACGGATATGCGCTTGGTAACGGACTAAAGCTCTATTTCCGTGGACATCTTCTTATTCTTGCCATCTATTTCATTCTGCTGCTCTTTTTCTCGAACACCTACGGCGGACTGAAAATCGGCTACTTAAGGCCAATGGACGTGTTCTTTTCACAGATCTTTGCACTGTTCATGGTCAACTTCATCTCATATTTCCAGATTTCACTTTTGAACAACTGGCTGGTTCAGGTTCCACCAATCTTTGTGATCTTCCTTATCCAGCTGCTGATCGCTTTTGTATGGGCATACATAACAAATGCTATCTATATGCGCATATTCCCGCCGAGAGAACTTCTTCTTGTCAGCGGAGAATATCCCGTAGACGATATCGAAACCAAATTCAATACAAGAAAAGATAAGTATCACATCGCCAAGAAGATCAATATCTCCGAGGGAATCGATGCGGTATATAAAGAGTGCCTGGGTAAATACGACGGAGTTATCATCTGGGATGTACCAAGTCAGTTCAGAAACGGACTTGTTAAATACTGCTACGGAAGAGATATCAGGGTATATGTAATGCCTAAGATAACTGATGTTCTTTTAAAAGGGTCATCTCAGCTCCACCTTTTTGATACGCCTGTGCTTCTTCTTAGAGAGTACTCCATCAAGATTGAGCAGAGAGCTGTAAAGAGACTCTTTGACATACTCATATCACTCCTGCTTATCATTCTGACATCACCCATCATGCTGATAACAGCTATTGTTATCAAGTGTTATGATAAAGGCCCTGTTCTCTACAAGCAGATCCGCTGCACAAAGGGCATGAAGGAATTCAAGATCATGAAGTTCAGGAGCATGAGGGTTGACGCTGAGAAAGACGGCGTTGCAAGACTTGCTTCCAAGAACGATTCAAGAATAACACCTGTTGGTAAATTTATCCGTTCCTGCAGGATTGATGAGCTTCCTCAGCTCTTTAACATCCTCGCCGGCGATATGTCCTTTATCGGACCAAGACCTGAGCGCCCCGAGATCATTAAACAGTATCTTGAAGAGATGCCCGAGTTTGCCTTCAGAATGAAGGTTAAGGCAGGACTTGCAGGATATGCGCAGGTTTATGGCAAGTACAACACCACACCTTATGACAAATTAAAGCTTGACCTTACATATATCGAAAACTATTCGATCTGGCTGGATATTAAGCTTATGCTGCTCACCGTAAAGATACTGTTCACCCCCGACAGCACAGAGGGTGTAGAGGAAAATCAGACCACAGCACAGAAGAACTCATGATGGAGTCAGATATGGCTAATGAGAGACTGCAAATTTTAATATCTGCCGTTAACAAGGATCCGGAAGAGCTGATCGGAAACATGAATCTGGACTGTGACGCTGTTATAGTAAACCAGCTTATCGGCGATAATCAGAACGCTGATACGCTGGGCAAAAACAAGGATTACATACAGGAGTTTAAGGATTACGAGGCCTTGATCATCTGCAGGGCCGAAAAAGGCGTAGGCCTTTCAAGAAATACAGCCCTGGAGAATGCTAGCCACGAGCTTATACAGTTCGGTGATGACGACATTGTCTATGACGATGGGTATGTACAGAAGGTAATAGCAGAGTTTGATAAGCATCCTGAGGTTGACATTTTATTGTTTAACGTCAAGGCCCAGGAGGGCAGGGAAACCTACTGGAACACGGATTTTGCCAGAGTAAATTGGCGCAACTACGGAAGATATCCGGCTTATGCCATATGTGCAAGAAGGCAGAAACTTATGGACACAGGTGTCAGGTACTCGCTTTTGTTTGGAGGCGGAGCACCTTTCATGAACGGAGAGGATTCTCTCTTTTTACATGACGCTCTGAAGGCCGGACTTGCAATCTACAGGACTCCTGTAGCAATAGGCAAAGAGCGCAAGGGCGAATCCACCTGGTTTAAGGGCTATAAGGATGAGAAATTCTTCTTCGACAGAGGAGTACTATACCACTTCCTTTACGGAAAGATGGCAATGATATTTGGATTTAGATTTCTTTTTAAAAACAGAAATGAAATGTGCAAAGAATTGGGACTAATGCACTGCTACAAGCTTTTGTGCAGCGGAGTCAGGCATGGGAGAAAGCTATGAAGAAGCCATTTTTTACAATAATTGTCGTTTCGTATAACGCGGGAGACAAGCTCCTTAAGACTGTAGAGAGCGTAAACAGACAGACCTTTACGGACTATAGGATACTTGTAAAAGACGGAATGTCCACCGACGGATCACTTGAGAAGTTAAAGGCAGCATATCCTGTCAGCAAGGCAGGGGATGAGAATCCGGGCAAGATCACACTGATGGAGAGCTGTGACAACGGTATATATCATGCAATGAATATAGCCTGCGCATCCCTTGATGGGGAGCTTAAGGTTGGAGAGAGCCCATCATACGTGTTCTTCTTAAATTGCGGAGATCTGTTCAGAAATGAAAACGTACTCAGAGATGTGCACAGGCATATCGTTGAGAGGAATCTCAGGGAAGGCACTACACTTCCGGTTATATATTACGGAGATATCTTTGACTGCTCCGCAGGCAGCAAAGTCGCTTCAAATCCCAAGATGGACGACTACGGGTGCTATCGGAATGTTCCGTCGCATCAGGCCTGCTTTTACGATGAGCGCCTTATCTGCAGAAATCCCTTTGACCTTAAGTACAAGGTAAGGGCTGACTATGAGCAGTTCCTCCGGTGCTTCTACAGAGAGAAGGCAGAAACCGTGTATATGCCGGTCATTATCACTGACTATGAGGGCGGAGGCTATTCTGCCCAGAACCTCAAGATATCAGAGAAAGAGCGCAAGGAGATCATAGCTATGTATCTTCCTGCGTCCAAGATAAAGAAGTATGACCTTTTGAGAATAATAACGCTTTCATCTCTGCGTACAGCGATTGCTTCAAACAAGTTAACTTCAGGTCCTTACAATGCCGTCAAGAACATCATTTATGCGCTTAGAGGCAAAAGGAGATAAATAAGGGGTAATAGATTTGAGAGTACTCTGGCTTTGTAACATCATGCTTCCTGCCTATGCCATAGCTCATGATCTGCCGTATTCGGTGAGAGAGGGATGGCTTACAGGATGCCTTAACAGAATAAAGGAGCAGAAAAAGGACGACGAAAAGATCACTCTGGCCGTATGTTTTCCCGCTGAAGGCAGTATTGCCTCATCCAGCGAGGAGATAGACGGCATTACTTATTATGGTTTCAGGGAGGACTTAAACCATCCCGAGATCTATGATGGAACAGTTGAGAACAGATTCCATGTTATATTGGATGACTTTAAGCCGGATGTGGTCCACATCTTCGGTACTGAATTTCCGCACACTCTGGCAATGATAAGAGCCTTCGGTAATCCGGGCAGAGTTCTTTTGGGAATCCAGGGTGTCTGCAGTGTGATCGCAAGGGAGTACATGGCTGACATTCCCGAAGAGGTTCAGAGAACCGTGACTTTAAGGGACAGGCTTAAAGATGATTCCATCATGCAGCAGCAGGAGAAGTATAAGATCCGCGGAGAGCATGAGAGAGAAGCCATCATGTTGGCAGGCAACATCACCGGAAGAACCTCTTTTGATAAGAGCGAGATTGAGAAGATCAATCCAGAAGCAAGATATTATCACATGAACGAGACCATGAGACCTTGCTTTTACATGGGCAAGTGGAGTGAAAAGAAGGCAGAGCCACACACTATCTTCCTGTCTCAGGGAGATTACCCTCTTAAGGGCTTCCATTTTGTATTAAACGCAATGCCTAAGATATTAGAGAAGTATCCGGATGCTCACCTCTATGTGGCCGGCAACAACATCATCGGCAAAGGCGAGAGCAAATACCCGTACTTTATGAGAGCCAGTGCATACGGCAAGTATATAAAGAGCCTTATTTCCAAGGGCCATCTTAAAAAGAAAGTCACCATGGTTGGAATGCTGACTGACCAGGAGATGAAGGAGCGCTTCCTTAAGTGCAGTATCTTTGTCTGCCCATCGGTTATTGAGAATTCGCCCAATTCGCTGGGAGAGGCCATGCTCCTTGGTGTGCCGATTGCAGCTTCGAGAATTGGCGGAATCCCCGACATGGTTTCCGAGAATAAGGATGGCGTGTTATTTGAAAAAGGCAATGTTGATGATATAGCAAGAGCAATCCTTCAGATATGGGATGAGCCTGTTATTGCGGCAGTTTACGGAGATAATGCAGCTGCTCATGCAAGGATCACCCACAACGCTGATACTAACTTTAAAAGACTCATTGAGATATACAAGGATATAGATGACAGGCAAGGGTAAGACGAATTGAGGATAACATTTGTTTCCAACTACATAAATCACCACCAGCTGCCTTTCTGTAACGCTATGAGCGAGATAGGCGATGATGTGGAGTTTTTCTTTATCCAGACCATCCCCATGGAGGAGAAGCGCCTTAATATGGGGTGGGGATTCGATGACAAAGCCTTTCCCTTCGTGGTGCGCTACTACGAGGAAGAGGAGCGGGCAAAAGACCTTATCCTTAACTCCGACGTTGTTCTCTTTGGCTGGACTGAGGACCGCATCTGGGATGTAGAGCAAAAAAGGCTCTCCTCCGGTAAGCTCTCCTTCCGTGTCAGCGAGAGAATTTACAGAGAGGGTCAGTGGAAATTCATAAGTCCCCGCGGTCTTATGAAAAAGTACAACGAACACTTTAAGTTCAGGAATAAACCGGTCTATCTCCTATGCACCGGAGCTTATGTGGCATCAGACTTTAGTCTGATCAAAAGCTTTCCCGGCAAGATGCTGAAATGGGGATATTTCCCTGACGCAGCAGGTAGTGAGGCAGTGGCTCAAAGAGGCGGTTATAAAAAGCGCCTGTGCTGGGCCGGAAGGCTTATTGACCTCAAACACCCTGAGTTCGCGGTTAAGGTCGCAGCGGCTCTAAAGGCTGCAGGCTTTGATTTTACCATGGATATTGTGGGCGATGGTCCCCTCAAGGGCAGGCTCACAGATATGGTAAAAGAGCTGGGACTTGAAACAAAAGTTAATCTCACCGGAGGGAAAACCCCTGAGGAAGTTCTCTCTTACATGAGAGGGGCGGATATATTTCTTTTCACCAGCAATTATCTCGAGGGCTGGGGAGCAGTTGTTAACGAAGCGATGCAGAGCGGATGCGCTGTTGTGGCGTCAAATGAAGCCGGTGCAGTTCCGTTTCTTATAGAAGATGGCAAGAACGGCCTTATCTATAAAGATGGCAGTTATGAGGATTTTGAGCATAAGGTAAGATTCCTTCTTGATCACCCTGACATGATAAAACCCATGGGCACAGCTGCCATGGAAACAATAAATAACAAGTGGAATGCAAAGAATGCAGCAGCAGAGCTGATTAGGTTCTGCAGAGAGCTTGAGAGTGGAAAGACGCCGGTTGCTACAGATAACGGTCCCATGAGTCCGGCAGCGGTCCTTACACCTCCCGGGTTCTCCAGGACTCTCAAGGAGAAAAACCACTTGGAGTGAGTGCCTAAATGAACGTTTTAGATGATGTTTTGGACAGCGAAATAAGACTAAAGGACATCAGGTTAAGGATTGTTGATCTGTTCTTCCTGGTGTTTATGTTAGGGCTTGGAATAGCCATAAGACTCCCCTTGTTTGATTTTGAATCGGGGGATTACTATCACTTTCTCTCCCACTGGATGGAGGAGTGCCATAGGGCCGGAGGCATCGGATATCTTGGGATAACGCCCTTTGAGAGCGATGCAAGCACCATCAACTACGGCTGCATGTATCAGTACGTTATCGTTCTGCTCCATTATATCGCAGGGAAAGACCTCCATCTGATAAAGACTGTATCTGTTATATTTGATGTTATCTGCGCCATGACCATATTTAGGATTGCCTACTGCGTTACTGAGGGTAATGTACAGAAATCAGTCATGGCTTTTGGCGGAGTAATGATCCTTCCGACGGTTGTTTTAAACAGCTCGGCTTGGGCACAGTGCGATTCAATCTATACAGCCTTTGTGTTATTATCCCTTCTTCATGCGCTTAAGGGTAACAATAACAGGGTATTTATATATCTGGCCCTTGGATATACGTTTAAACAGCAGGTGATATTTATTGTTCCTTTCCTGATAATAATGTGGCTTAAAGGTAAAATTAAAGCACGATATATTTTCTGGTTCCCGGTGGTCCTTTTTATCACTATGATACCTGCTATGATTGCAGGAAGAAGTTTTGCTGAACTTCTTTCCATTTATGGAAAGCAGGTTTCCACCTACAGTATGCTCACCATGAACTACCCAAGCATATTCATGGTGGTAAATCCGGGACTAAACCTTGAAACCAGAAAACTAATAATAGCTTCAGCAACAGTAGCAGCCATAGCCATACTTGGCTTTATTGCATATTACGTCAGAAACAGGAAGTTCAGGGTGGATGGGCTCTTTATGATAACACTTGCTATATTTACAGCGCTGATAGCTCTTTTCACTCTTCCTGTCATGCATGAGAGGTACGGATATCTGCCGGAAGTTATAGCTGTCTCATATGCGGTTACAAACTATAAAAGGCTTGCAGCTCTTGTAATGATGCAGTTTGTATCGATAGTAACTTACTCAAAGTTCCTGTTTGGGACGACTGTAGAGGACATGTGGCTTATGGCACTTATGAGTCTGGTCATAATATTGCTTGTGGGCTATGACCTTTATAAACAGATGAAAACACCGGAGGTGGCAGATGCCTGATTTTAGCAAAAGCATATCGGTTATCATACCTGCCTATAACATAGAGGACCTTTTAGAGAAGTGCGTGGACTCGGTTGCTGCTCAGGACTATCCAAAAGACCTTCTACAGATAATCGTGGTGGATGACGGTTCAACGGATGGAACAGCCAAAAAGGCCGATGAACTTGCGGATAAATACAGTAATGTCCAGGTTATCCATAAGAAAAACGGCGGATCCAGCAGCGCAAGGAATGTCGGGATAGATGCTGCGACAGGGGATTACCTTGGTTTTGTTGACAGTGATGACTATATTTCCGGAATCATGTACAGCTCCATGATGGAAGCTGCCATGCGAACCGGAGCGGACATGATACAGATCGCCAGAGACGAGATATCAGAAAGCGGTGATAAGCTCCCGGATGTCCTTGAGAGATTTGATAAGGAAAAAGAGATCACTCCCGCTGAGCACCTTCGGACTCTTCTTATGCACACAGGAGATGCGTCTTTTTGCACCAAGCTCACAAAGAGAGAACTATTTACCGAGGATATGAGATTTCCGGAAGGGGAGCTCAACGAAGATTTCTACCTGATGATCCATATGCTTCAGAAGGTTAATAAGCTCGTTCTTCTTCCCGAGGCTACCTACCATGTCTTTTACAGAACCGGCTCTAACTCAAGGAAAAAGGCTCAGGATAAGGACTATTTCCCGCCGGTATTTACGGATATCGTAAGAAACGCCGACGTGGCCCTTGATTTGGTCAAAAAGAGTAACCCCGAGCTTGTACCTGTTGCCTACAGGTTTGGATTTGTGCAAAGGCTCGACTATCTGCTTCATATTCCAATCTCCAAGATGACGGCAGATAATTCTTTTTACAAAAAAGTTGTGTCGGATCTAAGATACGGCTTTGGAAGGATGCTCACAAACAAGTATCTTACCGCTAAACAGAAGGCGTATTTAACGCTCCTTACCGCTGCGCCTAAAGGCGTAAGGACTCTTCATGCTCGGATTCGGGGACTTTGATAATGAAAAAATATATATTTGGCTTGATATTAATTATCTCGCTGGCTCTGAGCATTTTCTACGGAACACAGAAGGCGGGATTTCACGAGGATGAATATTATACATACTACTCCAGTAACAGAAGCATAGGGCTGTTTCAGCCTGACAGGGAGTGGCAGGAGAGGCAATCTGTGCTGGATGAGTTTGCTGTTAAGCCGGGAGAGGGCTTTAACTACGGAATGGTTAAGCTGGTTCAGTCCTGGGATGTGCATCCGCCATTTTATTATTTTCTGTTCCACACGCTCTGCAGCTTTGTTCCGGGACAGTTTACCAAGTGGACGGGGCTTATCACAAACCTGCTGGCCTTTGTGGTGGCATTTGTGCTGCTCATCCTGCTGATGGAAAGACTTAAGATTCCGCTTCCTGTAGAAGTGGCGGTGCTATTGTTCTGGGGGCTCAATCCTCAGACTGTATCCTGCAATATGCTGATCAGAATGTATGCCTGGCTCGGGGCAGCGCTGATCGCTTGTGCGCTGTTTCATATAAAGCTCATACAGGACTTTGACAACAACGCTCTGGAGATTAAGGACTTTGTGCTCAAGAGCCTTCTTCCGATAATGATCACTTCCTACATCGGCTTTTTGATCCAGTACTTCTACATCTTTTTCTTTGTGGGAATCGGATTTCTTACCACCGTCTGGATTGTCTTTTTCAAAAAAGACATAAAAGTGGGCCTTATATATGTTGTCGGCTGTGCTGTCAGCCTCGCTCTTGCAGTCCTTACATATCCGTCAGCTCCAAGGCATATGTTTGGAGGATATCGCGGAGGAGATGCTTCGGGAAGCCTCTTTGACCTGGCGAATACCTGGATGAGGCTTTCTTTCTTTACTGGACTGTTTAATGACTTTGTGTTTGCCGGAGGACTTCTGATAATTGTACTTATCATCTTTATGGGACTTCTCCTTAAGATAACGTCCAAAAAGAGGGTAAAGAAGGAAGGAAAGACATCTCCAAGGCCTGAGATCATAATACTTACGCTTGCATCACTTGGGTATTTCCTTTTGACGTCTAAGACGGCACTCCTTGTGGGAAGCGCTTCAAACAGATATGAGATGCCAATCTATTCTCTTCTGATATTGCTGATCTTTATGGATGTTTACTACGTCCTGAGTGATATGGGCAACAAAGCACTCATCTATGCAATGGGAGCAATTCTGATAGCTCTTTTACTAAAGGGGCATTTTAGTGATAAGAGTGTGCTGTTCTTATATCCTGAGGATACGGAAAAGATGGCGTATGCTTCAGAGAACGCAGATGAAGTTGCGGTGGTAATGTTCAATCCCAAGACGCCTCAGAATGTCTGGAGGCTTACGGATGAGCTTTTAGAGTATCCAAAGGTCTTTTACATGGATGAGGAGAACCTTGATAAGATCACAGATCCGGCAGTTATCGGTGCAGACAAGATCGTCCTTTATGCGGCCGACGACGAGCTTCAGGAAGAAGCTTTCGAGAATCTGTTTGACAGTTGCAAGAAGCTTAGTGCCATGAGCAGTGTCTTTACTGAAGATATGTGGACTACCTATGAAGTTAAGTGATGAGAACAGCTCTTTTGACCTTTGCGTCTCATTAGTATATGATATAAAGTGACTATGAATGTCATGAGATAAAAACATTATTTATGGAGAGTTAAAATGGAAAGATCAATTATTGATGATAAGACGATCCTGGTTACCGGTGGAACAGGTTCTTTCGGACACTGCTTTACTCAGTATGTTCTTGAGCATTACAATCCCAAGAAGCTCATAATCTATTCAAGGGACGAGTTCAAGCAGTTCACTATGTCCAATGAGAAGATATACAAGGACAACGCTGACAAGATGCGTTTCTTTATCGGAGACGTAAGAGATGAGGCAAGACTTGAGAGAGCTTGCGAGAATGTTGATTACATCGTTCATGCTGCTGCGCTCAAACAGGTTCCTGCCTGCGAGTACAACCCTGATGAGGCTATCAAGACCAACATTAACGGTGCTCAGAACGTGATAAACGCAGCACTTAAGACAGGCGTTAAGAGAGTTGTGGCTCTTTCAACAGATAAGGCAGTTGATCCTGTTAACCTCTACGGTGCAACCAAGATGGTTTCAGATAAGCTCTTTATCGCAGCTAACGCTTACGCAGGTTCCAAGGACATCAACTTCTCGATCGTCCGCTACGGAAATGTTGCCGGAAGCCGTGGCTCCATCATTCCTTTCTTCAAGAGCCTTATTGAGAAAGGGGAAAAAGAGCTTCCTATCACCGATTATCGTATGACAAGATTCTGGATCAGCCTTCCCGAAGGCGTTGAGCTGGTTCTTAAGGCTCTTGCAGAGGCTAAGGGCGGAGAGACCTTCATCAGCAAGATCCCTTCATTCAACATCAAAGACCTGGCTGAGGCTATGTGCCCGGGCATCGGAACCAAGGAAGTCGGCATAAGACCCGGTGAGAAGCTTGATGAAGTAATGGTTACCAAGGAAGATGCTCCCAATACTTACGAGTATGATAAGCACTTCATCGTATATCCTCAGGTTTCCTTCTCTCACGAGATCGTTCCTGCACCCGGCGGAAAGAGAGTTCCCGACGGATTCTACTACAGCTCAGGAAACAACACTGAGTGGATGAGTGTAGAGGATATCAGAAACAGACTCAGTGAAGCAGTAGATCACTGATAAATACAGAAATTCAGACTAATCGGAAGCACCTGGTCTTTAAGTGGCCGATGCTTCCTTTGTTGTTTGAGAGGCAAGATTACGGGGAGAATATGATCAAACTAAGTATTGTCGTACCGGTTTATAATATGGCGGCGGATGGGAAGCTGGAGTACTGCCTGGACAGTCTTGTAAATCAGACCCTTGCGCCCGGGAGCTTTGAGATTATCGCTGTAGATGACTGCTCAACGGATAACTCTCTGGAGATACTAAGGTCTTATCAGGACAGATACCCTGACAGATTTATCGCCATCGCCTCCGACAGGAACCGTCATCAGGGCGGAGCCAAGAATATAGGACTTGCCGGGGCAAAGGGCGAGTGGATCGGCTTTATAGACGCCGATGACTGGGTTGTTCCCGACTACTACGAGAGACTGATTGGCAAGGCCGAAGAGACCGGAGCCGATATGGTCGGCTGTGACTACAACCTGACCCATGAACACAGCTTCAAGGTTGGCGAGATCGTCCACAACAATAACTTTGAACAGACCGGAGTCATGGACAAAGAGAGATACCGGAAGCTCCTTATCGAGACCGGAAGTCTTGTGGTCAAGGTATATAAAAGGGAACTTATCCTGGGAGACTATGTGCCCGGGACCAAGGATAAAGTGGATATCTTCCCTGAAGACATTTTCTACGAAGACAATGCGGTCAGCAACACCTGGATGACGAGAGCCAAACACTTTGAATACCTCCAGGAGCCTCTTTACTTTTACTATCAGCATGACTCATCAACGGTCCACAGCATTTCAAAAAAGAACCTCGAGGACCGAATGGTGGCCGGCAGGATGATAGTGTCCGAGGCAAAGGGAAATGGCTATTATGAAGACTATCTTCCGGAGATAGAATTTCAGTACACTGTGTTATTTTATGTCAACACATTGTTCTCAGCCATGCCAAAAAGATACAAAATTAAAGGATGTTATAATTTTTGCAAAGCTCTTGGAAAAGAGATGAAAGAGACCTTCCCAAATTTCCAGAACAATCGTTATTATTTGGAGAAGATACATCCTGAGGAGAGGAAACTCATAGGATTTCAGATGAAGTCCCATTTATTCTTTTATATATACTACAGGCTGTTGTGGTTCTACAGAGATCTAAGGAGCAGTCTGTCAGGAAGGAATTAAAGCTTAATGCGTAAGATTATCAGCAAATTAAAAGTGCTTCTTGATAAGAAGCAAAAGAGACAGATGGTGGGCATAGTAATTCTCATGCTCATTGGTGGCGTCCTGGAATCACTGGGTATCGCAATGATAGCACCAGTTATGCAAGTTGTCATCGATCCCCAGAAGGTGGAAGAAAGCAAGATATTATCAGGCGTCTACAATCTCTTTAACCTTAGCAGTACAACCCAGCTGGCGGCTCTTATCATGGTGGCGCTGATTCTTGTCTTTGTCATCAAGAACGTGTTCTTATATTTCATGAATGTTGTTCAGCTTCGGTTTGTATATACCAATCAGTTCGCAACATCAAGGCGCATGATGATCAATTTCATGCAGCGTCCTTATGAGTATTATCTGAACGCTGATACAACGGTAATCCAGAGGAATATCACATCAGACGTAAACAATCTCTACGCACTGATCCTTAGCTGCCTTCAGCTTATCAGTGAGATCATAGTATTTGTCTGCCTGGTAGCTATCCTTCTTAGTCAGGATGCCAGGATGACACTGACAATAGCAACTCTTCTTGTAATCGTGCTCCTTGTCATCAAGTACTTTATCAAGCCTGTAATGGTCAAGGCAGGTCAGGATAACCAGGATTACTACAGCGGACTTTACAAGTGGATCTACGAGTCCGTAACAGGTATAAAAGAGATTAAGGTTGCAAATAAAGAGAACTACTTCATCAATGGCTACGCTGACTGCGGAGCAGGCTATGTAAATGCCGTTCAGAAGTACAATCTCTACAACTCAACACCAAGACTCCTTATCGAGACCATCGCCATCGCAGGAATGGTCGGATACATGCTTGTAGTTATGCTCTCAGGAACCAGCATCACGACGCTCCTTCCTCAGCTCACAGTCCTTGCAGCAGCTGCAGCGCGTCTCTTGCCCAGCGCCAACAGGATCAACAACTACCTGACATCCATCGCGTATTTTGAGCCTTTCCTTGACAATGTAAGCGACAATCTCCAGATGGAGATCCACGATGAGTCAATCTCCTACAACAGCGATGACTACCGCGTTAAGACTGCAGTTACCAAGCTCCCTGTGACAAAGACCATCAGGATGGAGGATATTACCTATAAGTATCCCGGAACGGACAAGCTCATCCTCGATAAGGCTACCATGGAGATTCCTGTTGGTAAGTCTGTCGGTATCGTAGGAACATCCGGAGCAGGTAAGACAACAATCGTTGACGTGCTTTTGGGACTCCTTGAGCCCGAGAACGGCAGGATCCTGGCTGACGGCGTGGATGTAAACACCAACTATCAGGGATGGCTTAAGAATATAGGTTACATCCCTCAGACAATCTTCATGACGGATTCAACTATCAGAAAGAACGTGGCATTTGGCGTTCCCGATGATGAAATAGATGATAATAAGGTCTGGCAGGCACTTAAGGAAGCAGCTCTTGATGAGTTTGTAAAAGAGCTTCCTGAGGGGCTCGACACACAGATAGGCGAAAGGGGTATTCGTCTTTCAGGTGGACAGCGCCAGAGGATCGGTATTGCAAGAGCTCTTTTTGAAGATCCTGAGGTTCTGGTTCTTGATGAAGCCACATCTGCCCTGGATAATGACACCGAGGCAGCCATCATGGATTCCATCAACAGACTTCACGGAAGAAAGACCCTGGTCATTATCGCTCACAGGCTTCAGACCATTGAGAAGTGCGACATGATCTACAGTATTGGAGAGGGTAAGGCTACACTTAAGTAAAGCTTTGGAGGAGTTATGGAAGGTACTAATTCTTTGGGTAAAAAGAGAAATCCCAGCTTTGAACTTCTAAGAGTGATTGCAATGTTCATGATAATTACTCTGCATTACAACACGCACACGAATGCGCTGCTTCAGCTGGGACTTCCTGCGACAGCCGTCAATATATTTGCCAATATTATGGAGGCCTTTGTAATAACAGGTCTTAATGTTTATGTGCTGATAAGCGGATATTTTCTCTCAAAGGGCAAGGTGAAACTCAGCCGCATCATCACTTTGATCTGTCAGGTGTACTTCTACACACTGATAATATCCCTTGTGATGCAGGCTGTCGGAGCATCTTCCGGAGTAAGATATGACTCCATGTACAAAATCGTGGAATACATATTCCCGATTTCTTCAGAGCATTATTGGTTTGTGACAGCCTATGTGATCATGTACATCCTGGCACCTGTTATGAATGCAGCTGTTGAGAAACTTTCAAGAAAACAGATGAGGGCAGTGATCTTTCTTCTCCTTACCTGGTTCTGCTTTATAAAAAGTGTGGTTCCGGTTCTTTTCCCAACGGATAAGTTCGGATATGACTACGGATGGTTTATATGCCTCTATCTCATAGCGGCATATATCCGCAAGTACGATGTTGTTCTTTTCTACAACGCAAGAAACAGTGCCCTCGTGTTTCTGATATCATGTGCGGTCATAGCCACCATGAGTATCTCTCTTTATTACATAAACTATAACTGGGGCGGAGTTGCTCATTTTCAGGAAGTACCCTTTAACTTCAATTTTTTCTTCACTTTAACAGGTTCGCTTGGACTGTTCTCCTTCTTCAGGTTCTTTAAGATGAGAGAGAACAAAGCTGCCGATGTGGTAAGATTCCTTGGCCCCCTCACCTTTGGTGTATACCTTCTTCACATGCATGTGGAGATCAGAGACAGATGGGTTGAGTGGATGGAAAGCCTTATGGGAAGCGTTCCGACCTATAGTGTTCCTCTGTTTGCCTGGCACGCTGTAAGGTCGATACTCATTGTATTTTTAGCAGGTATTTTTGTGGACTGGATCAGAAAGATGATCTTTGACTATGTGGGAAGAGTCCTTCATGACACCTGGCTGTTTAAGCAGGTAAGAAAGCTGGACGAGGAACTAGATTGAGAAACTTTAGAAGCTATTTCCTTAATTTAAAAAAGTACCAGGCTCCGCTGGAAAAGTACGTATTTCCCGTGATCCTTCTCTTATATCCGCTTATTGGCCTTAATTTGGGGCTGGATATAACGGACACCACCTACGGCCTTTCAAACTATGAGTTTCTTGGAAATATAGATCCCATGTGGGCTCTGTCAACGTTCCTCAGTAACGTGGCAGGAAGGCTGTTTATGAACCTTCCCTTTGCAGGAACCATGCTGGGAATGAGCGTATATTGCAGCTTTGTGATAAGTCTGATAGCTCTTTTGCCCTATTACTTTCTGCAGAAGTGGATGCCGGGCTGGATGATCTTCATCGGTGAGTTCATTGCAGAGAGCCTGTGCTGGTGCCCAAGAGTCATCATGTACAACTATCTGACCTATCTGTTCTTTACGCTGGGAACACTTCTTTTGCTGGTGGGAATCTTCGAGTGGAAAAGACAGAACCTCTTTCTTGTCTTTGCAGGCGTATGCTTTGGGATGAGCGTTATGGCTCGCTTTCCAAATGTGGTAGAAGCTGCAATGATACTGGTTTTATGGTTCTACGCATTTATAACTCACGGCAAATTTTCGGAGACTTTGAAAAAGACCCTTATCTGTATCGCAGGATATATCGCAGGCCTTTTGATTCCCTTTATCGGAATTGTAGGTCTTTATGGTCCCGGTGCTTACTTTGAGATGATAGGAAGCCTTTTTGGAATGACAGAGAAGGCCTCTGACTATACAGCAGGCGGAATGATAAGTTCCATCATAAGTGCATATTTCAGTACCGCTACGGACATGTTTATCATGCTTCCCTGCATAGCTGCCGGGATCATCATGTTCATGCTCCTTCCGGACAAGTATGTTATGGTAAAAAAGATCCTGTACATCGCAGGGCTTTTCATAGTCGTTAAGTTCTATTTCTCAAGAGGAGTATTTACAAGGAATTACCACTATTATGACTGTGTCTTCCAGGCAGCCATGATGTTTGTTATCATCGCGCTTATCCTGTGCATCGTAGGAAGCACGGGAGTTTTAAACGGAAGCAAACAGCAGCAGACCCTTGCTTTTGCAGCGCTTATGATAATTCTCATAACGCCCCTTGGAAGCAACAACTACACCTTCCCTGTTATCAATAACCTCTTTATAGTTGCGCCGGTAGCACTCTGGCTCATGAGACGGCTGATGCAGAGAGTAGGACAGGCTCAGTACCATTTCGCATGGCAGGCCATGATATCAATGGTCATCACCGTGCTCATTGTTCAGGGTATCATTTTCCATTTCAGCTTTGCTTTTATGGATGCTGTGGATGGAAGTAAGAGAGATGCATACTGCAGCATTCCTAAGGTTTCGGGGATGAAGACAACTAAAGAGAATGCAGCTACTTTGGATGAGCTTTATGCTGCGCTTAAGGATGAGGGTCTTTTGCAGGACAAAGTCCTCTTATTTGGTGGAGTTCCGGGACTTTCATACATTCTTGATATGGAGCCTGCAATCGACACCGTATGGCCGGATCTTGACAGCTATTCGACATCCAAGTTTGATGAGCAGCTTATGGAGCTTAGCACTTCCGGGGGTGCACCTTCTGTGATCATGGGAAAAGACCTCGCTGAGTATGCCAACATAGATGAGAAATATGACATTTTGATGGACTATATTGCTAATCACGATTATAATAAGGTCTTTGAGAATGATAGATTTATGGTTTTTAGCAGTAAATAGGAGTTTATGAAATGACTGAGACACATGAAACAATTGAAACACAGGTAGCAGAGAAGAAGGATATCTTTGACAAGATCATGTCACTGCCGGTTCTGAATATATTAGAACCTTTTTACAAGAAATATAAGGAAGGACTTCTGTATCTGTTCTTCGGAGGACTTACATTCTTTCTGAGCATATTCCTGTTCTGGTTTATGGGTGAGGGCGTAATGCACCTCAATCCAATCGTAAATAACACTATCGACTGGGTTATTTGCGTTGCTTTTCAGTTTTTTACAAACAGAACATGGGTGTTTGACGGAAAAGTTGATAACAAAAAGGATTTCCTCAAGCAGGCAGGATCCTTCACTGCAGGAAGACTCTTTACACTTGTTGTTGAAGATGGCCTGATCTTTATTTTTGTATCACTTCTGAAGTTCCCTGAGATGCCTGTAAAGCTTGGAGCGACGTTTATTGTAATAGTACTTAATTACATCATCAGTAAGCTTATCGTATTTAAGAAAAAAGAGGATTAAATCATGCGCATTAACTTTAATGTTCCCCCTTATACGGGAAAAGAGTTTGATTACATAAAAGAGTGTGTAGAGAACCAGAAGATCTGCGGAGATGGTCCGTACACAGCAAAAGATAATGAGTGGATCGAGAAAAAGACGGGAGTTACAAAAGCTCTTTTAACAACATCTTGCACTCACGCCACTGAGATGGCTGCGATCCTGGCGGATATCAAAGAAGGCGATGAAGTTATCATGCCTTCCTACACCTTTGTTTCAACTGCCAATGCCTTTGTTTTAAGGGGTGCCAAGGTTATTTTCGTCGACATCAGACCTGACACCATGAACATTGATGAAACAAAAATCGAGCAGGCAATTACTTCAAAGACAAGAGCTATCGTTCCTGTGCACTACGCAGGAGTAGGCTGCGAGATGGACACCATCATGGATATCGCTAAAAGGCACAATCTCTTTGTCATCGAAGATGCTGCCCAGGGCGTTATGGCAACCTACAAGGGCAAGGCTCTTGGCGCCATCGGAGATTTTGGTAACTACAGTTTCCACGAGACCAAGAACTACAGCATGGGCGAGGGCGGAGCGCTTCTTCTTCGCGATGAGACTTATGTTGATAACGCCATCATCATCAGAGAAAAGGGAACCAACAGAACCCTTTATAAGCTTGGCAAGGTTGATAAGTACAGCTGGATCATGCCCGGTTCATCCTATCTTCCAAGTGATATGAACGCTGCTTACCTCTATGCTCAGCTTCAGATGGCAGATGAGATCAATGCTGACAGATTAAATCACTACAACAGATACTACGAGGCGCTTAAGCCTCTTGAGGAGAAGGGCCTTATTGAACTGCCTTATGTGCCAAAAGAGTGCGTTCACAATGCCCACATGTTCTACATTAAATGTAAGGACTTCGAGGAGAGAAAGGGCCTTATCGATTATCTCATGGCTAACGATATCCTTCCTGCTTCTCACTATGTTCCGCTCCACTCAGCCAAGGCAGGACTTATCTACAGCGAATTCAGGGGAGAAGATAAGTACACTACCAAGGAGAGTGAGAGACTTCTGCGTCTTCCTATGTACTACAAGCTGACCGACGAGGATCTGGACGAGGTAGTTACAAGGGTTAAGGAGTACTACAAATTTACGTAAGACGGAGCTCTTTGTATGAAAAAAGCACATCAGGGTATGAACTTCATAGTACCTGCATTATTAACGCTGGGGGTTTTCGTGATTGTTTCTTGTTTTGGGGACTTTTACTTTGACCTTAATGATGATGTGCTCATGAAAGATATATTGTCGGGAGCCTATACCGGGACTCCCGCCGGACACAACATTCAGATGCTGTATCCCATCAGCGCCTTTATTGCCCTTATCTACAGGGTATTTAAGGGCCTTGATGTGTATGGCATCTTTTTATGTGCACTTCAGTTTTTGTGCGTGTATATTGTGGCAGAGCGTGCTTTTTCAGCTTTTGAAGACAGGATTTCCAAGGTTATAACCGCTCTTTGTGTGTTCCTGTTTATGCTGGGTACCATAGGCTCTCACTTTGTTTTTGTCCAGTACACCTTTACCGTGGGCTTTATGTCCGCAACTGCAGCCTTCCTCATCATGACGCATGAGGGAGATGGGAAAAGAGATCACGTACTGGCGGTAGTTCTTATAACACTTGCATATCTTATAAGGTCTGAGATGCTTCTTTTGACCCTTCCTATCGTAGGCGTGGCAATATTTGCCAGGTGGCTTATGCAAAAGGACCTGTTTTGGAAATATCTTAAACTCCTGGTTTTCATAATTGCCGGTATAGCAGTATCCATGGTGCTCCACAAGATAGGCTATTCTTCATCTGAGTGGAAGGAGTTTAATAACCTCTTTGATGCAAGGACAGAGCTTTACGACTTCCAGTACATACCGGATTATGCAGAGAACAAGGAGTTCTTTGACAGTATTGGTCTGTCGGAAGCTGAACAGCAGCTACTTGTGAACTATAACTACGGTATAGATGATGAGATAAATGCAGATACTCTGTGGGCTGTGGCAGAATATGCCTCCGGGCAAAAGACAGATGAGACACCCTTTATGGAAAACCTTAAGGCCAGCACAGTCTCTTATTTGTACAGATTAAGACATATAACCTATCAAAAGAGCTATGAGTATCCCATGACGGATGCGCCTTGGAATATAATAGCATTGGTGCTTTATTTAACAGCATTTGTTATTTATTGCCTTGCTCCGGACAGATCAAAAAAGCTTTGCGGAATATTCTCGGTGCTTCTGCTCTTTGCCTGCAGAACTACGCTGTGGCTTTACATCATAATGAGGGGAAGAGACCCAATCAGGATTACTCATCCGCTCTACCTGATGGAGATATTTGTTCTTCTTGGCATGATCCTTTTGGAAAGCAAAAATAGCAAGCGATATGCTTATGTTCCTCTTGTGGCAGTTTCACTGGCGTCTCTTATCTTCATTCCAAACCAGTTTGGAGTCATTAAGGACGAGATGGCAGAGAGGGATGTGATGAGAGCTCACTATGATGCGCTCTATGACTACTTTGCACAGAACAGGGACTCATTCTACTTCTGTGATGTCTACACCTCGGTCAAAGCCACTGATGAAGGTGAGAGAACCTTCTCTGAAAAGATGTTTGACCGCGTAGATAATCGCCTTGCCAATCACGACCTCATGGGAGGCTGGGCATCTAAGAGTCCTCTTTACTACGACAAGTTGAGTGCCTATGGCTTTGCTTCCATGCATGATGCCATTTTGAGCGATGGCGTTTATGTGGTGACCAAAGAGTCCTCGGGAATCGAGTGGCTTTCTGACTACTACCTGGATAAGGGAGTAAATACAGAGCTTCAAAAGATAGATACAGTGGCAGATGTGTTCTATGTCTACAAGGTCACATCCGCAAACTGATTGGAGATATGCATGAAAGAATATGAATTTGTAAAAAAGGGAAATCTGGTGAGCCTTCGCCTGTCGGACGAAGATGATATCCCCATGATCGTGGAGTGGCGAAACAAGACAAGAGTCCGTATGAACCACGTATATCGCGAGGATTTTACCATAGATGGCCAAAAGGCCTGGAAAGAAAAGAATATAGATACCGGAAAGGCAGTTCAATTCATCATCTGTGAAAACAGGCAGGACAGAAGGATTCCAAGACCCGTCGGTGTTGTTCATTTCCACGGAATTGATAAAACCAAAGGCGAGGCTGAGTACGGAATCTACATCGGTGAAGAGGATGCACTCGGAAAGGGCTACGCCAAAGAGGCAGCAGTACTGGCCCTTGAATATGCAAAGGAGACGCTGGGACTTAAAAAGGCAGTACTTCGTGCCTTTGCCTCCAACATCGCTGCAATAAAGAGCTATACTCATGCAGGTTTTGTAAAAACCGCGGATGTTCCCAAGGTTCTGTGCAGTGATGGTCAAAAAGATGATATGATAATAATGGAAAAGAGTTTATAGATGGGAGAGGAAGCAAAATCAATGTCCAAGAAACTAATCAGTTTTTGCATTCCATGCTACAGATCAGAACAGACCCTTGAAGGAGTTATCAGGGAAATTGAAGAGACCATGAAAAAGATGGCCTCTTATTCCTATGAGATCATCCTGGTAAACGACGGTTCACCGGATAACACCTGGGGCAAGATCCGTGAGCTTGCAGATAAAAGTGAGCAGAAAAATATACTCGGCATAAACCTTGCCAAGAACTTCGGTCAGCATGCAGCCATCATGGCGGCTCTTAATGCTGCTACCGGCGACTACGTAGTCTGCCTTGACGACGACGGACAGACTCCTGCAGACGAAGTGGATAAGCTTATTGCAGCCCTTGAAGGCGGCGCAGATGTTGCCTACGCAAGGTACAGCCACAAGCAGCACAATCTCTTCAGGAACTTCGGTACAGCCATGAATGAGTGGATGGCCTCTGTCATGCTTGGTAAGCCAAAAGACCTTTATGTGTCCAGTTACTTTGCCGTAAAGCGCTTTGTTGTCAATGAGATGGTCAAGTACGAGAGCTCATACCCTTACGTAATAGGCCTTGTCCTTCGTACCACAAGAAATATCGTAAACGTAGATGTCACCCACAGAAGAAGGGAAGTCGGCCAGAGCGGATATACCCTTGGTAAGCTCTTTGCCCTTTGGATCAACGGCTTTACTGCCTTCAGCATAAAGCCCCTCAGGATTGCTACCGTGACAGGTGCTATATTTGCAATACTGGGCTTTATCTACGGAATTTACACTATTATCAAGAAGTTTGTCCTGCCGGATGTACAGATTGGATTCTCGGCTCTTATGAGTGCAGTAGTTTTCATGGGCGGAGCTATCATGCTGATGCTGGGAATGATCGGAGAGTACCTCGGCAGACTCTATATATCACAGAATAAGAATCCGCAGTTCGTTATCAGGGAGACTACCCGCGATGAAACCAGATAAGGATGCAAAAATGGCCTGGCTTATGTCAGGCTTGTTTGGCGTTTTAGCAAGTGTTTTTTTAATATTCGGATATCAGCTTGAAAGCGCAGATGCCATAAATTTAAGTGACAAAAATGCCCTGTCGATCCTACTGATGTTCATCATGATCTTCACCATTGATACCAGGTACGTGTGGAGAAACTACGACAGCGCCCTTAACGGTGGCAAGCTCTTTGGCTTTATCACCCTTCCCAAGGGCACAGGTGATGCAGAGGTATCAAGAAGAGACTTCCTTATCAATTACCTGTCAATGATAGCTCTTAGCATTCCAGTCATGCTGGCAGAGTTTCCGGGATTTTTTGTTTATGATGCTCAGGATGAACTTAACGAGGTGCTTACAAGGTCTTTTACCACCCATCATCCGCTGCTCCATGTCCTGTTGCTGGGCGGAATTATCGCTCTGTTCCACAAGATATCAGGCTCCTGGAATGTGGGAATCTTTGCCTACATATTCCTGCAGATGCTGGTGATAACAGCTATCTTTGCCTATGTGGTCACTTACCTTCAGAAGCGCGGAATTGGAAAGAGATCAAGAATTCTCTGGGTTTTGTACTATGGACTGTTCCCGACAATAGTCATGTACACGCTCTGCTCCTGTAAAGACGGCCTGTTTTCGGCGCTGCTCCTTCTGCTGACAGTATTTCTGGTTCAGCTGGTGGCAAGCCCTGAGGTTTTCTTATCTGACAAAAAGAAGATAGCAGTTTTTGTCCTTACGGCAGTACTTATGCCCATGTTCAGGCACAACGGCTTTTATGCATATCTGGTATTTATTCCATTTGCTCTTATCTATTTCAGAAAGAGCTTAAAGCCCATGCTCATCGGTATGCTTGTAGCGCCGGTGGTGCTTTATCTGGCATTATCGGGCCTTTTGTCCGCAGTATGCCACACTGAAGGAACTCATCACCAGGAGATGCTCACAGTGCCAATCATGCAGCTGGCAAGAGTCTACGCTTATGAAGGCGATAGTCTCACTGCTCAGGAAAAAGAGCTGATAGAGAGCTACATACCAAAGAGTAACCTGGATAAATACACGCCCAGAGTATCAGACCTTGTAAAGGTTGACTTTAACAACGAGCTCTATGAACAGAACAGCGCAGGCTTCTGGAAGGCCTGGAAAGAACAGCTTGTTAAGCATCCTATGGCCTACGTCAATGCGTGGCTTCTTACATCCTACGGCTACTGGTATCCGCCGGCAATAATAAACGTTTACAAGGGCAACACGGTCTACTCCTTCACCTACGAGGACAGCTCCTACTTTGGCTACGAGGTTGAGCCTCCGGGAGAGAGAAAGAGCCTTATCCCTGCAATTGATAAGCTCTACAGATATCTGTCCATCGGCTCATTCCAGCAGGATGCGCCGGTGCTTCACTTATTCTTTGGTCCCGGACTATATGTTTTTATCTACATGTTCGTGTTTGCTTACAGGCTCTATAAAAAGAAATTTGGAAATATATTGCCGTTTATGCCCATGATACTCACTTTCTGTACAGTGCTCCTTGGGCCTACATATCTTATCAGGTACGTCCTGTACCTGTGGCTTTGCATGCCACTTCTTTTGGTGACTGCAAAGGCCGTTAAAGAGGCGCAGTAAGCCGTTTGATTAAGCCCTCTTTGTGTGATATCATACTATGATGCACAATTTTGCGCCGGAAAAGGTTTTGATATGAGAAAAGTAATCAGTAAAAGCAGAGCAATAAAGATTGTTACGCTTATTTTTGCATTAATCGGAATACTACTAATCTTCCCTATAAGGGTCTTTACCCAGACTCTTGAGACTTCAGGCGGCGGAACCATCGTCTCTGAATCACAGGGAATTAACTTTGAGAACAACAAGTTCTATCAGAGTTTCATAGCCCGGTATAACAGGCTGAGCTCAGTAGACGTATATGTTACTAATGTCGATAAGGGAAGATACATAACTTCATATCTGTGCGATGAGAACGGGGCAGTACTGCTGGCAAACTACACTGATACAGCTGAGTTCACAATCCCCGGATATGTAAGGATTCCCATGGAAATGAATGTGGAAGTGGGAAAAGAGTATTCGATAAGACTTGCAGACTGCAGATCAAAGTTTTATGTGGCACTTGAGGATATTCCTGCTGATTCTGCTTATGTGGGAGATCTGACCTGGGAGTATGCAAAGGTTGAAGGCCTTCATTTGGCAGCTAAGTACAACTACAGACTGCCGCTCTCAAAGGGAGTTTCCCTCGGAATAATACTTGGAATTGCACTACTTGCTGCAGCCATTTATTTTGGCTCAGATTTCTATTACAAAAAGAATCCTGAGAAGGACAGCCTTCTTACAGTTGAGAAGGTGCTGGCCTACTCGGCAAACCCTGTGGCAGCCATTATTTTCGGAGCGCTTATGATAATGGTGTTCCCTCTGAAGATCTTTGACAGCAGGGCTATCGACATTGTCTTTTACGAGATAGGTCTTATCATTGCCGCAGCGATAGTATTCTATGCCATAAACCATAAGGTCATCATTCACGAAGAGGGCATTTCCTTCTGGCAGAGCCTTAAGAACGAGCACAGACTTCAGTATGTTCTTATCATGTTCTCCATGGCCATGGCCCTTTGGTATGCATCGGGCTACATGAATGATCTGTATGATATATACCACTACATTTCCGAGAGAAGGATGAGCATCTGGCTTATAATCATGCTCCTGTTTACCTTCTCCCTTAAGGAGTTCTTTAACCTTTACAACTTTGTGTGGGTTCTGGGCTCCTCTATATTTGGTGTGCACTACTACAATCTGCACAAGCTTGCTCCTGATGAGAAGGAATACGACCTTCACAATGCCGTCCTGAAGTATGGCATCATTATCGTGATCCTCGGCGGAGTACTGGTGCTGAACCTTATAAGACTGATCATTCTTAAGGCAAGAGAGATCAGGTACGGTGCAGAACACAGTAAAAGACAAGTTGTCGTCCCTACATTCTTTGGAATAGTTCTGGGAGTGCTCCTTATCTTAATGGCAATCCTGAATAATACAAGGATGTGGCCGATATACCTGGCTGTCTTCGCATTTTTCCTCTTTGTGAGATTTGCCATCTGGGATAAGAGAGGAGATTTCTATAAGATACTATCCGGTGGATTTATGATGAACTTTGCCATTTCACTGGCATTTAGCTATCTTCACAGATACTTCCCCGGATATGTCAGTGGAAGGTTTGCATTCATATTCCACACGGTTACCGTAACTGCTGAGTATCTCACTTTCATGGGTGCTACTGCTACGGTAATGCTGATCGTCAAGATCATCTCACTTCCAAATAATGCAAAGCTTAAAGAGATTGCAGTTATTGCCTGGAAAGAGATTGTGCTTTTTGGCTTTATCATGTCCTATGCTATATTCACTGTTTCAAGGACTGCGTACCTTGCGATAGCTGTGAGCGTTATCCTTGTGATCTGCGTGGTTATTTCTTACTACAAGAAGCAGCTCTTCAGGATACTGGGAATACTTATTCTGTCAGTAATACTGGCTTTCCCGGCTGCGTTTACACTGCAGAGGATCCTTCCGACTATCGCTGCCGACCCTGTCTTTTACCCCATTGATGATGCGGATGAATTCATAAGAGGCGGCGCGGATTGGGACAGCACTAACTTTATGTGTGTTGAGAGATTTGCAAATCTCTTTGAGAGTAAGATCCTTGGAGTGGACGTGGGAGAGTACGAATTCCCCATGGATCCTCATAATTACGAGGACAACGGCAGGGGAGAGCCTCTCTATGACTACTATGGAAGGCCTTACGACGAGAGTCCGGATAAAACTGAAAATCAGGAATCCGGTATGATCGATCCACCTGAGACAGATGCACTTCTTGCATCAAGTATGATGACAAGAGCTGAGATAATAATGCTCCTTGATGAGCTTGAAGGATATGTTGATACAGACAACATCCTAGATGTGATCTCAAACGGACGTATCTCCATAGCAAAGTCTTACCTTCAGCAGCTCAATATGTGGGGACATGAGGAGATGGGTGCAACCCTTTCAAACGGCGAGATCGCTGTTCATGCTCACAACACATACATTCAGGTGGCTTATGACCATGGTATCCCGGTAGGAATTCTTTTCCTGTTTACCATGATCGTGGCCATTGCTTCAAGCATCAGATATTTTAGTAAGAACAGGAAAACAGAGCCTTTGTCGCTGATCACCTGTGCAGTTATCATCGGATTTGCAGTCGCAGGTGTTTCAGAGTGGGTATTCCAGTACTGCAATCCAATGACGGTGGCCTTTATCATCGCACTTACACCGCTTACTTTTAAGGCAAAAGAGATATGAACAAGAAAAAAGAACCATTTAACTATGCAAAACTTTATAGAAGAATAGGGCTTATCATCTACGATATACTCAGCGTGATAATGGCCAGCTATGTATCTCTCCTTATGAGATATGAGTTTAAGTTCTCTGCGATACCGGAGCATTTCCTTACTCCCGTGACCAGATTTCTGCCTATCAACATTATTATCACACTGGCAATTTTCTACCTGTTTAAGATGTATGACAGCCTTTGGGCTTATGCAGGCGAGAGGGAGATGCAGAACCTTGTAATGGCTTGTACGCTCTCCGGCGTTATAAATGCCATCGGACTTCAGTTCTTTAAGTCCGATAAACAGCCGGTTCCACAGAGCTGCTATTTCCTTTACACCTTCCTTCTCATCACCATTATCTTCGCGAGCCGTTTTTCTTACAGGTTCCTTCGAAGCAGAAAGCACATGGCTGAGAACCGCAATAACTCCAAGGCAGTGATGATAATCGGCGCAGGAGAAGCTGCAAACATAATCATCAAGGACATCCTTACCAGCAATTACTCCACCATGTCCATCAAATGTATCATCGATGATGACTCCAACAAGTGGGGCAAATACATCCAGGGAATCCGCGTGGTAGGCGGAAGAGAGAAGATCGAGGAGTGTGCAGATCTATACGACATCGATGAGATCATCGTTGCGATCCCTTCAGTTTCAAGGGCAGAGCTAAAAAAGATTCTGGATATCTGTAAGAATACCAACTGTAAGCTGAGATCCCTTCCTGGAATGTATCAGCTTGTAAACGGAGAGGTTAACGTATCACGTCTTCGTGATGTAGAGGTAGAGGACCTTCTCGGAAGAGATCCTATCTCCGTAGATATAGATTCCATCGCGGGCTACGTTAAGGGCAAGGTCGTACTGGTAACAGGAGGCGGCGGATCCATCGGCTCCGAGCTCTGCAGACAGATAGCAGACCATAACCCGAAGACCCTTATCATCGTAGATATTTACGAGAACAATGCCTACGAGATCCAGCAGGAACTTAAGTACAAGTATCCCGATATGAATCTTGTGGTCCTTATCGCATCAGTTCGAAACACCTTAAGGATCAACAAGATCTTTGAGAAATATAAACCCGACATCGTATATCACGCAGCTGCACACAAGCACGTTCCTCTTATGGAGGACAGCCCGAATGAAGCCATCAAGAACAACGTCTTCGGAACCTGGAAAACAGCTATGGCTGCAGCCAGCAACGGTTGCAAGAAGTTTGTAATGATCTCTACAGATAAAGCAGTTAATCCCACAAATATCATGGGAGCTTCTAAGAGAATCTGTGAGATGATCGTTCAGACCTTTAACAAGCATTATGATACAGAGTTCGTTGCAGTGAGATTCGGTAACGTACTTGGCTCAAACGGCTCGGTTATTCCGCTCTTTAAGAAGCAGATTGCAGCCGGAGGCCCTGTTACCGTAACAGACCCTAACATCATCAGATACTTCATGACCATATCCGAAGCAGTTTCACTGGTGCTTCAGGCCGGCGCTTTTGCCAAGGGCGGAGAGATTTTTGTCCTTGATATGGGTGAGCCCGTCAAGATCCTTGACCTTGCTGAGAATCTCATCAAGCTCTCAGGTTACAAGGTTGGCGAGGACATCAGGATTGAGTTTACAGGCCTTCGTCCCGGTGAGAAGCTCTACGAGGAGATGCTCATGGACGAAGAGGGACTTCAGGACACAGCCAACAAGATGATCCACATCGGTAAGCCCATCGAGATGGACGAGATGAGGTTCTTCTCACAGCTTGAGAAGCTCAACCAGGCTGCCAAAGATGAGTCGCCTGAGATACGAGACATCGTAAAAGAGATTGTTGAGACCTATCATCCCGACGTACACAGATACACAATGACAAGAGAGAGAAAAGAGGCCCTTCAAAAGACCACGGAGGAGATCAATGGAACTTAAACCCTTTGAAAAAAAGCTTTACCTCTCATCACCCACAACTCACGGAGATGAGATCAAATACATTCAGGAAGCCTATGATACCAACTGGCTCTCTACCGTAGGCGCCAACATCAATGCAGTTGAGGAGATGATCGCAGAGAAGATTGGCTGCAAGTGCGCAGTAGGTCTTGCTACAGGAACAGCAGCACTTCACCTGGCAATAAGACTTGCCGGTGAGAAGCTCTACGGACAGCCAAAGGTTGGCCACGGAGTGCTGGAAGGCAAAAAGGTCTTTTGCTCCGATATGACCTTCGACGCAACGGTAAACCCTGTTGCTTATGAAGGCGGAGAAGCAGTGTTTATCGACACTGAGTACGACACCTGGAACATGGATCCTTTGGCTCTTGAGAAGGCTTTTGAGATCTATCCCGATGTAAAGATGGTAGTAATTGCCCACCTCTACGGAACTCCCGGCAAGGTGGATGAGATAAGGAAGATCTGTGATGCTCACGGAGCCCTTATCGTAGAGGATGCTGCCGAGTCTTTCGGTGCAACCTATAAGGGTAAGCAGACAGGAGTCTTTGGTGATGTAGGCGTTATCTCTTTTAACGGAAACAAGATTATCACCGGCTCTGCAGGAGGAATGCTTCTTACAGAGAGCGAAGAGGATGCCCACAAGATAAGAAAGTGGTCAACTCAGTCAAGGGAGGATGCTCCCTGGTACCAGCATGAGGAGCTTGGCTACAACTACAGAATGAGTAACCTTATAGCAGGACTTATCAGAGGGCAGATTCCACACCTTGAGGAGCACATTGCTCAGAAGAAGGCTATTTACGAGAGATATAAGGAAGGCTTTAAGGATCTTCCAGTAGTTATGAATCCTTTTGATGCATCAGTTTCAGAGCCTAATTTCTGGCTCTCCTGCATGCTTATAGACAGAGATGCTATGTGCAAACAGGTAAGGGGGGAGAAGGATGTTCTCTATGTGACAGAGTCCGGAAAGAGCTGCCCTACAGAGATCCTTGAGACCATAGCCAAGTACAATGCAGAGGGAAGACCCATCTGGAAGCCAATGCATATGCAGCCCATTTACCGCATGAACGGCTTTGTCACAAGACAGGGCAGCGGAAGAGCAAGAAGTAATGCCTATATCGACGAGGGTACAGTCCTTGATGTGGGAATGGATATCTTTGAGAGAGGCCTTTGCCTTCCAAGTGACAACAAGATGACTCCCGAACAGCAGGATGTCATAATAGAGATTGTTAAGAGGTGTTTTATTTAATTGCTTTATAAATCGATAACATTAGCCCTGGCTTTTTGCCAGGGCTTTAGTTTCGGGCGCTGCGCGGAGGACTACTGTCCTGAAGCAAAAAATCAAAGGGGACAGTTAGCATCATCTTGGTGATTTGGCAAGTGCTACTGTCTTGAGACAAAAATTATGCAAGGACAGTAGCTATCAGGTCGATGATTGGTGGGGGGCAACTGTCCTGGATCAAAAATCAAGCAGGGACAGTTGCTATCAAGGTAATGACTGGTAAAGTGTTACTGTCTTGAAACTAAAAATGTGTAGAGACAGTAGCTGGCAATGACATGTATGAAACGCGTTGCTGTCTTGTAATAAAAATTGTACAAGGACAGTAGCTAGTAGCTAGATGATTGAATAGGTGCATGGAGCCTTACTGTCCCAGAAGAAAAACTTAAAATATACCGTAAGGTTTAACGAAAAGGAGCCGATGCCACAATTACATAGCCCGCTTACAGACCGAATTATCTCTGCGGATGTATGTCAATGGCACCGTGGAATACCGAAGCCCTCTCTTTGGGCGAGGATATGCCGCGAAAGGCCATTGATATACATCCACAGAGATATATAATCCATCAGCGCGGGCTATGTAATATAAAAAACATGGCAGGTCTCGGCACCAATCAGTATCTTGAAGAATACATTTATGATAAAATAAGTTCTGAGTGACTGATATTTGAAACTGGCAGATTAATCCATTATGAAAAAGACTATTTATTCTGTTTTTATAAAAAGACTCTTAGATATACTGATCTCAGCAATAATCCTGGTACTATTCAGCTGGCTCTATATAATCCTTGCAATTCTTGTAAGGGTTAAGCTCGGAAGCCCGGTCCTGTTTAAACAGCCCCGTCCCGGCAAGGATGAAAAGATCTTTAACATGTACAAGTTTAGGACCATGACTGACGCGAGGGATGAGAACGGAAAGCTCCTTCCCGACAAGGACAGGCTGACAAAGTTTGGTAAGCTCCTTAGAAAGACCAGTCTTGATGAGCTGCCGGAGCTGTTTTGCATACTAAAAGGGGACATGAGCTTTATAGGTCCGAGGCCGCTTCTTGTGGAGTATCTTCCCTATTACACCGAGAGGGAGAAGCTCCGCCACACAGTAAGGCCGGGGCTTACGGGACTTGCCCAGGCCAGCGGAAGAAATACCGTGGATTGGGACACCAGGTTTGAACTGGATGCTACTTATGTTGAGAACCTGAGCTTCTTAATGGATCTGAAGGTTATTGCCATGACCTTTAAAACAGTGTTTGGACACTCTGAGCAGGTGGCTGAGGATACAAACGCAACGGAAGGAAACTTTGCCCAGATAAGAAAAGAGAGGCTTGAAAAGACAGGCAAGCTGGAAAAATGATCAAGGAGGCCAAATATGGGAACAAACATTTTAATTCTTAGTGCAGGAACAAGAAATAAGGTTGTTCAGTATTTTAAGCGTGAGATGGCAGGCAGAGTCATTGCAACCGACTGCTCCAACTTGGGTCCGGCTATTTATGATGCAGACAAGGCCTACATCGTTCCTAGAATTGATGATCCCGCCTACATAGACGAGGTCCTTAAAATCTGCAAAAAGGAAGAGATAAAGGGAGTATTAAGTCTGATTGATCCTGAGCTCTCTCTTCTTGCCAAGAATGCAGATAAATTCCTGGAGATTGGCACCACACCTATCGTATCCTCCTACGAGCTGTGCGAGACCAGCCTTGATAAGTTCAGGATGTACGACATGCTCCAGAAGCTGGGAATCCCTACAGCAAGATGCTTTGCATCAATCGATTCCTTCGAAGCATCAAGGGCAGACGGTGAAATTGACTATCCTATCTTTGTTAAACCCCAAAAGGGAAGCGCATCGCTTAATATTAACGAAGTAAGGTCAAAAGAGATGCTGACAGCTCTTTTCCATGATTATGACGGCCTTATGATCCAGGAATACATGAAGGGCCAGGAGTATGGCGCAGATGTTTACATCGACATGATAACCGGCATGTGCACTTCAATATTCCTCAAAAAGAAGATCAAGATGAGAGCCGGCGAGACAGATAAGTCTGTGTCCTGCAAGTGTGACACACTCTTTATGAAACTGGCTAATTTCGTGGAGGCAGTGGGATATCGTGGAATGATAGATATCGACCTGTTCTACGATGAAGATAATGACACCTGGTATCTGTCAGAGGTGAACCCAAGGTTTGGCGGAGGATATCCACACGCATACGAGTGTGGAGTCAACTTCCCAAGACAGATCATTAATAATCTTGAAGGCAAGGAGAACCTTGTAAACATAGGTGATTACAGGGATGGCGTCTTCATGATGAAGTACAACGAACTGATGGTAGAGCCTGAGGATAGGCTTGCAAAATAAACAGATGGCGGAGATAGAAGCTAAATGCCAAAGGCACTGATTTTAGCAAATTCATCCAGCGGACTATATGACTTTCGAAATGAGCTCCTTACGGGGCTCATGGAGGAAGGCTATGAGATAGTCATAAGTCTTCCGGATGAACTTAAGGTAAAAGAACTAAAGGACGAGGGATGCAGGGTAGTACACACTGACATCAACAGACGCGGAGTCAATCCAATTCAGGATATGGCTCTTTTGCGCGCTTATAAGAGTCTTGTAAAAAAGGAAAAACCGGACGTGGTTTTGACCTACACAATAAAGCCCAATATCTACGGCGGATACGTGTGCGGAAGACAAAAAGTCCCCTATATATCAACTATCACGGGACTTGGGACCACCTTTGAGCGAGGAGGAATTCTCCTTAAACTCATAGTCACCATGTACAAGGTATCCCTAAAGAAGTGCAACGCTCTCTTTTTCCAGAATGAAGAGAACAGAAAGATATTCGAAAGCCACGGAATAATGGCGAAGAAGCATGTTACTGTAAACGGATCCGGAGTAAATCTTGAAAAGCACAAACAGGAGCCCATTCCGGGACATGAAGATGATGTTACGAGATTTCTTTATATCGGGCGTCTCATGACGGAGAAGGGTTCAAAAGAGTACATAGAAGCAGCAAGGACCCTTCATGATAAGTACGGCGGGAAAGTGTCTTTTGCAGCGGTTGGTTACTGCGAGGATGACTTCAGACCTATAGCGGATGAGGCTGAAAAGGAAGGAATCCTGAAGGTCATCCCTTATCAGAAAGACATTCATCCATACATGAAGGAAGCTGATGCGATAGTTCATCCATCCTACCATGAGGGAATGAGTAACGTCCTTATGGAGGCAGCAGCAACGGGAAGACCTGTTATTGCTTCAGACATTAGTGGATGCAGAGAAATCGTTGATACTGATAGATCGGGATTTTTGTGCAAACCAAGAGATGCAAAGTCACTGATTTCAGCCCTCGAGCGCTTTACGGGGCTTGATATAGACAGACGCAGAGCCATGGGTGAGGCGGCAAGAAGGTACGTCGAGCAGAAGTTTGACAGGCGTAGTATAATATTGACGTATATTGAAGAGATAAAAAGAATCGTTAAGTAATGATTTGATTTTTGGAGGAAATACAATGGATTTATATGAGAAGCTCCTTTCAGGAGAAGAGAAACTGTCACTTGTAGGACTTGGATACGTAGGTATGCCTATCGCAGTAGCCTATGCCAAGAAGATCAAGGTTGTAGGATATGATTTCAACGCTGAGAAGGTTGAGCTCTACAAGAAGGGAATCGACCCCACAAGAGAGGTCGGAGATGATGCTATCAAGGAGACAACAGTTGAGTTCACTGCTGATCCTGAGAAGCTCCGCGAATGCAAGTTCCACGTAGTAGCAGTTCCTACACCTGTTAATGACGATCACACACCTGACCTTACACCTGTTGAGGGAGCAAGCCATACCCTTGGTAAGTACCTTACAAAGGGATCCATCGTAGTATATGAGTCAACTGTATATCCCGGTGTAACAGAGGACATCTGTGTTCCTATTCTTGAGCAGGAGTCAGGCCTTAAGTGCGGCGTAGATTTCAAGGTTGGTTATTCACCTGAGCGTATCAACCCCGGTGACAAGGTTCACAGACTTGATACCATCACCAAGATCGTATCCGGTATGGATGAGGAGACACTTGATACAGTAGCTAAGGTTTACAGCCTGGTTGCTCTTGCAGGTGTTTACAAGGCTCAGTCCATCAAGGTTGCTGAGGCTGCCAAGGTTATCGAGAATTCACAGCGTGATATCAACATCGCTTTCATGAACGAGCTCTCCATGATCTTCCATAGAATGGGAATCGATACAAAGAGCGTTTTGGAGGCAGCAGGAACCAAGTGGAATTTCCTTCACTTCTTCCCCGGACTTGTTGGTGGACACTGCATCGGTGTAGATCCTTACTACCTTACCTACAAGGCTGAGGAGCTTGGATATCACTCACAGATCATCCTTTCAGGAAGACGTATCAACGACGATATGGGCAAGTACATTGCAGAGTCACTGGTTAAGCGCCTTATCGCCAACGACATTTCAGTTAAGAATGCAAAAGTAGCAATCCTGGGCTTTACCTTCAAGGAAAACTGCCCTGATACACGTAACACCAAGGTTATCGATATCTACAACGAGCTTGGCGAGTACGGAATAAAGCCTATGGTTGTTGATCCTCAGGCTGATTCAGCTGAGGCTAAGAGACTCTATGGCATTACCTTTGATGACCTTTCCGCAGTAAAAGACATGGATGCAGTGATCGTAGCTGTTGCTCACGAGGACTTCAAGGATTACAAGGCAGCAGACATTGCGAAGTTCTTCAATGCAGCACATAAGACAAAAGTATTCCTTGATATCAAGGGCATCTATGACATGAATGATTATAAAGCTCCGGAATTCGACTACTGGAGACTGTAATAAGGAGTAATAAATAATGGGATTTAGAGAACTTAAATTCCCCGCAGATTCCGTATTCCTGGTAACAGGCGGAGCGGGCTTTATCGGATCAAATATTTGTGAGGCCCTTCTTGACATGGGCTACACAGTAAGATGTATGGATAACCTCTCAACAGGTCACATCGAGAACATCCAGCCTTTCATGGAGAACCCTAAGTTTACTTTCCTTGAGAAGGATATCAGAGACCTTGATTCCTGCATGGAAGCAACCAAGGGAGTAGACTTCGTACTTAACGAGGCTGCCTGGGGAAGCGTTCCAAGGAGTATTGAGATGCCTCTTTTATACGAGGAGATCAACATCAGAGGAACCCTTAACATGATGGAAGCTTCAAGACAGAACGGTGTCAAGAAGTTCGTATATGCTTCAAGCTCCTCTGTTTACGGTGATTCAACAACTCTTCCCAAGAAAGAGGGACAGGAGGGAAACGTACTTTCACCTTACGCTCTTACCAAGAAGACAGATGAGGAGTACGGCAAGCTTTACAAGAAGCTCTATGGCCTTGATACCTACGGCCTTAGATATTTCAACGTATTCGGAAGAAGACAGGATCCCAATGGCGCTTATGCAGCAGTTATCCCTAAGTTCCTTCGCCAGCTCATGAACGGTGAGACTCCAACCATAAACGGAGACGGTAAGCAGTCAAGAGACTTTACATATGTCGATAACGTAATCGAAGGAAATCTTCGTGCGTGCCTTGCTTCATCTGATGCAGCCGGAGAAGCTTATAATATCGGTGCAGGCGGAAGAGAGTTCCTTATAGATGTTTATCACCACTTAACAGATGCACTGGGCATGGATGTTGAGCCTATCTTCGGACCACCCAGAGCAGGAGATATCAGGGATTCAAACGCAGATATCACCAAGGCAAGAACCAATCTCGGATACGATCCATCATACGATTTCAAGGCAGGTATCGAGCTTGCTATTGATTGGTATAAGAAGAACTTATGATGATATAGGGATTCAAAGTCGTGGAAATTTCATGCTTGCATGATAATTTACATGACCTTGAAGACCGAACAAGGATGAGGAAAAAAGAATCACGAGGAATGAGTGATTCGATTTCCGAATACTTGTAGGATTGCGAGAATGAAGTGGAGCAATCCGTATATCATCATCAATGTGACACAGTATGGTATTTTATGCGAATAACTATCAGAATGGACGACATAACTCCGGATATGGACTGGAGCAAGTTCAAGAGGGTTAAAGACCTTTTGGACGCGCATCACATAACACCCCTTATCGGAGTTGTGCCAAGGAACAAAGATGAAAAGCTCTCACTTAACCCGGCTAGAGACGACTTCTGGGATTACATCAAAAATCTCAGGGACAGAGGCTGGGTTGTAGCCATGCACGGATATAAGCATCGATACACCACCAAGGATCCGGGGCTTTTTCCTATAGGTGGCAAGTCTGAGTTCGCAGGCCTTCCTTTTGATAAGCAGGATGAGATGATAAGAAAGGCCAGAAGGATATTCAGGGAGAACGGGATTGAGACCGATATCTTCATGGCGCCGTCCCACTCTTTTGACAAAAATACTCTTACAGCCCTTAAAAAGAACGGCTTTAATCGCATCACAGACGGCTTTGGAACGGAGCCTTACAGGGCTTACGACTTTGTCTTTTACCCGATTGCAATAAAGAGAAGCGATTCTCTTGCAGATACCAGGGACGGTATTGTAACCTTCGTTTACCATGCAAACACCATGGATGACAAGGATTTTGATAAGTTAAAAGAACTGTTGGAGTCAGGTAAGGCTGTTTCCTACTCTGAGTTCTTTAATGAAGAAGTACAGGATAGAAATACATTTGGCCAGGCAAAACAGTATGCTATTGCAAAGGCTAAATATCTGGCAGTTCAGCTCCGCAAGCTGAAAGGCTGATTAGAAAGATAAGAGAAATAAGGCGGGGGACCAAATTTCTATGGAAAATGGATACGGTCAGATACGTATACTCCATGTGCTTGGGGGCCTTGGAGTTGGCGGCGCGGAATGCCGAATAATTGATTTGTACAGAAACATGGACAGAGATAAGATCCAGTTTGATTTTCTTGTCCATTATTCGCCTGAAAAAACAGGAAAAAAGAGTCCGACTTCAGATGAACTGATGGCAGTTCGCGAGCCGGACTATTTTGATAATAGCGTATATAAGCTCGGAGGCAGGATTTTCTGCCTTCCGAAGTTTACAGGGACCAATATGGCTCAGTACAAGGCTGCCATAAAGAGGTTCTTTGAGAGCCACAAGCACGAGTGGAAGGTGGTCCAGGGCCACATGACAAGTACTGCTGCCATTTACCTTCCAATAGCCAAGAAATCCGGAATCCCCATCTGCATCGCCCATGCAAGAAGCGCAGGCGTTGATGCGGGTATTAAGGGAATGGCCACCAGGGTTCTGAGAAGGCCTCTGCAGAAGGAAGGCATTACAGACTATAACTTTGCCTGCTCCAAGGAAGCCGGAATATCAGTCTTTGGCGAGGATCTTGTTAAGGCCGGCGCTGTGAGGATTATCCCCAACGCCATCGATCTTAAACACTTTGCATATAAGCCCGAGATAAGGGATAAGATAAGAGCAGAGCTTGGCGTCTCCAACGCGCTGGTCATTGGTCATGTCGGAAGCTTCCGCTATGCCAAGAACCATGAGTTCCTCTTAAATGTTTTTGCGCAGCTCTGCAGAATCCTTGATAACGACGATCTTAACCAGTATAGCATACTTCACGGAATGCGAATAAGGCTCCTGATGCTGGGTAAGGGCCCGCTTATGGAAGATATGCAAAAGCTTGCGGATAAGCTCCACATTTCGGACCGCTGCATCTTTGCAGGCAATAAGTCCAACGCCAGCGACTACTATCAGGCAATGGACTATTTCTGCTTCCCTTCAAGATACGAGGGACTTCCCGGAAGTGTTATCGAGGCCCAGGCAGCAGGACTTCAGTGCCTTGTTTCTGACTCCGTAACGCCTGAAGTTAATGTGACAGAGCTGGTTTCCATGAGAAGCATAACTTCAGAGCCAAGGGATTGGGCGAGGAAGATTTTAGACGACCTTCTTCTTAGGGAGGATTACCACACAGATCCTCTTGAGGAGGAAATCAAGCTCAACCAGACCTTTACTGCAATTGCAGGAGAGAGAAGAGAGAGCGTATTTGAGACGGATGAAATGCCCGATATCGATGCACTGGATGCAGGAACCGGGTTTGAGACGGTAAATGTTCCGGACAAGAGCCCAAAGAGCACTCACCACCGCACAGGACTTTATTCTGTGGGTGACAGGGCAAACAGCTCGGAGTATATTTTGGGAAGACTAAAAGACGCCGGGTTTGATGTCAAGACTCAGGCAAAGATGATGGGATATTTCTACGAAAGAGGTCATTTTTAATGGATCAGAAAAAGAAAAACCTGATGCTGATGGTGCCTATGCTCCATCAGGGCGGATTTGAGAGAGTCTGCATAAAGACCGCAAGACTCATGCAGGAATACTACAATGTATGCATTCTCATTTTCAGCTCCAAGGATATTAACTTTGATATAACGGGACTCGAAGTCATAGACATTGATGTTCCTTCGCAGAAAGGCCTTGTGAACAAGGTTATAAATGTATTTAAAAGAGTGCGTAAAGCCCGCAAGGTCAAGAAGGAGAAGCATATCGATATCTCCTACAGCTTCGGATCTTCGGCTAACTACGTAAACACTCTCTCAAGAGCAGGAGAGAAGGTCCTTACTGGACTTCGCTGCCAGACTGACATGGAAAATACAGGAGAGGTAAAGCTCTTTTGCAGAAAGTCAGATCAGGTACTGTCCTGTTCAAAAGAGATTGTAAGACAGCTAAAAAGAGACTTTAAGTACGACAGGAGCACCTACATTTACAATCCGCTGGACATTCTGGACATACAGAATAAGGCAGGGGAGACTCCTGAGGATTATCCGTTCCTTGGAGATGACATAAAGGTCTTTTCCTGCTCGGCACGAAATGACTATATCAAGGGAATCTGGCATCTGGTCAAGGCCTTTTCCCTAGTGCAGTTCAAGCATCCTGAAGCCCGTCTTGTGGTCATGGGAGCAGGTAACTGGGATAAGTATAAAGATATGGCTAAGGCCCTGGGAATCAAGGACAAGGTATGCTTTGCCGGCCTTAAGAAGAACCCGTTCCCATATGTTGCAGCTTCTGACGTATATGTCTGCAGCTCCAACCATGAGGGCTTTCCCAACGCAGTCTTGGAGGCCATGGCCCTTAAAAAGCCCGTGATCTCAGCTGACTGTAAGACCGGACCAAGAGAGATACTTCTCTCTGATGCTGAGTACAACAAGCTTATCGAGGAAATCCCCGATGGCAGCAGTATAAAGGAGCCTATCCGAGGCGAATTCGGAATCCTTGTTCCGGATATGGACCAGGAGGAGAACTTCGACCCAGAGTACATCACTGAGGGCGAGAGACTCCTTGCACAGGAGATGGAGAAGATCCTTGATGATGAGGAGCTTCTTAAGAAGTACTCAAACAAGGCCTTTGAGAGAGCGTCAGTATTTGCTCCGGATAAGTATAAAGACAGTATTCATGAGATATTTAAGAGGTATGAGTGATGCATTATAAAGTTGTTGTTTTTGGAGTAAAAGACACATCGGAGAATATCATTGAGTTCATTCAGAAGGACATCTGCAAGGTTGATCTTGTTATCACCATTGCCCCTAAGGTCCTTGAGCACAATCAGGTTTCGGGCTTTAAGGGACTGACCTTCCTCACAGAGAAGTTCGGAATCCCTGTATTTGAGGCGGACAGCTACTTCCTTAATGATGATAACACCAGGAAATTCATGGAGGAGAACACCTTCGGTATCGGTGTTGTTATGGGATGGCAGAGGCTCATTCCAAAGGAAGTTTTGGATAAGTTTGAAGCCGGAATCTTTGGATTTCACGGCAACTGCGGATATCTCCCCTTTGGAAGAGGCAGATCTCCTCTTAACTGGTCAATGATTCTGGGAGATACAAGATTTAACTTAAATCTCTTTAAGTACGATGAGAAGGCAGACAGCCCCAACGTCTTTGCCACAGAGATGTTCCAGATAAATGAGCACGACGACATCAGGACTGCTCAGTACAAGAACATGATCTGCTCCAAGAACCTCATCAGAAAACTTCTCACCACATATCTTGAGAAGGGCGAGGTAACAATTCACACTGATTCAAAAGACTTTGATTCATGGTACAATAAACGTACAGCGGCAGATGGAAAGATCGACTTTAAGGACAGGACAAGAAATATCTACAACCTGATTCGCGGAGTTGCAGCTCCTTTCCCCGGTGCCTTCTGCTATGCAGATACAGAGGATGATGCCCACAAAGTAACCGTGTGGCAGGCTCATCCCTTTGATGAGATGATCGATTTCTCAGGCTTTGCTCCGGGAGAAGTCGTGGATATTTTTGATGGAAAGCTTGTGGTAAGGACAGTTGACGGGTCTCTGCTTATCGATAAGTTCGAGGCCGGATTTGAAATTACCAAAGGAATGGTACTTAGATAAACTATGAAGAGTATAGCGTTTCACTTAAATTGCCTTGTACAGGGTGGTGCAGAGAGAGTTGTATCAAACCTGGCAAACCAGTTCGCCAAGGAAGGGATCAAGGTCTACGTAGCCACTGAGTGGTACGACGAAGATGAGTTTCATCTTGACGAGAGAGTTACAAGAGTCCACGTGGGACTACGTGAAGGCGATGAAAAGAAAAACCGAATAACGAAGTTTTTCCTCAGGATCAAGTACCTTAAGGAATTTGTCAAAGAGTATAAGCCTGATGTTCTTGTGGCTTTCGCTCAAAGGGCCAACTACAGGGCTCTTATGGCAGCAGGAAACAGCAACATTCCTGTTGTAATATCCGTCAGGACAGATCCTGTCGGCCACTACGATGCGTTCTCTGACAAGGTACAGATCAAATGGCTGTTCCCAAAGGCTGCCGGCTGCGTCTTCCAGACTACCGGACAGAAGGCTTTCTTTAAGCCCTACCTTCAGGACAATTCAACCATAATCTTAAACCCTGTAAATCCCAAGTACTTTGGGGTAGAGCATCCACAGGAAAAAGAAAAATCGGTGGTCCACCACGCAAGACTCGTGGACTTCAAAAATCAGCCCCTTTTGTGCGAAGCCTTTGTGGAGGTTCACAAAAAGCATCCCGATTATGTTCTTAAGATCTATGGCCCTGATTCCTTCGACGGAACCAAGGAGATCCTTGATAAGATAATTGCAGACAACCACGCAGAGGATTACATCCTTCTCATGGGCGGATCTGATTCTTTGGAAAAAGAGATACCAAAGGGCGAAGTATATGCCTTCACTTCAGACTGGGAAGGTCTTCCTAATTCTCTTTTGGAGGCCATGGCAATGGGAATGCCCATAATTGCAACAGATTGTCCATGTGGAGGACCTGCGACAGTAATGAAGGACGGCGAGAATGGTCTTCTTATTCCAATCAAGGATAAGGACGCTTTGGTCAATGGCCTTAACAGACTGATTGAGGACAAGGAACTGGCTGCAAGGCTTGGAAAAGAAGCTGCCAAGATTGAAGAGATAACCAACGCAGAGGCGATATTTGTTCAGTGGAGAGACTATCTGGATAAGGTAATAGAGAACTTTAAGGAGAGATAAGATGTTTTCATTTGATGATTACAGAGAGATCATAAGAGTTATCAAGGAGAGCGGACGCTACGCAACCTATGAAGAGGCGCTGAATAAAGACGAGTTCATCATCATGCGTCACGACGTTGAGTATTCCGTAGAAAGAGCATATGCCCTTTCCAAGGTTGAGGAGAGCATGGACTTCAGATCCACCTTCTTCTTCCAGTGGACCAACAACTCCTACAATATTCTTTCAAGAAAGAACAGGGATATTCTGACAGATATGCATGAGAGAGGTCAGAACATCGGACTTCACTTTGCACTTAACGGAATGACCGATATGAGACTTGTAAGGGACAGGATCAGACAGGAGATCGATATGCTCAGCAATATGCTGGGATTTGAGATCAACTCTTTCTCAATCCACAGACCGTCCCCCAGCGTTCTTGCTGAGAATATCAAGTTAAACGGTATTTTAAATGCTTATCAGGATGACTTCTTTGTATTTGATCCCAAGGCGACTCCCGAGTCCAAGCTTGATATCAAGTACATGTCAGATGCAAACCACATCTGGAGATACGGCTATCCCGACGAGGAGACGATAAAGAAACACGATAAGATCCAGATCCTCACACATCCTTTCGCATGGACCAAGAAAGGATATGATAACCTTAATAACTACAAGACTCTTGTTAATGAGAAATATGTTGAACTGATTGATTCGATCGACAACGAGTGTAAAGACTTCGGACCACTCAGGGACGAGTTTGAGAAGCTCCCCATTGAGATTTAAGGACAGAACTGGAGAAACTTTAGATGTGCGGAATCTGTGGATACGTATCTAAAAAGAAAATAACCAAGGACCAGCTCCGAGTAATGAATGATACCATGTATCACAGAGGACCGGATGACAGCGGTGTTGAACTGTTTGAGGCAGAAGATGGCTATACTGTGGGCTTTGCTCAGAGAAGACTTGCTATCCTTGACCTTTCGCCTCTTGGTCATCAGCCCATGCACTCAGCAGATGGCAGAGTATCAGTGGCCTTTAACGGAGAGATCTATAACTTCCTTGAACTAAAAGAGGAGCTTTCCGATTACAATTTCAAGTCAACTTGTGACACAGAAGCTATCATAGCAGCTTATCTCAAATGGGGAATAGACATGGTGGATCACATCCATGGAATGTTCGCCATTGCACTCTTTGACAGAGAGAGCGGAGACGTATTTCTCGTAAGGGACAGGATTGGTAAAAAGCCCCTTTTCTACTGGATTGATGGTGGGAATATCGTCTTTGGGTCAGAGCTTAAGCCTATAATGAAATGCCCTGAGTTCAGCGGCAGAGTAAGAAAAGAGCTTCTTCCGAGATTTCTTTTCCAGCAGTATATAGTTGCTCCTGACACAATCTTCGAGGATGTGTATAAGCTTGAGCCCGGCAGCGTGCTTAAGTTTAATAACGGCGAGATCAAGAAGTGGAAATACTGGGATGTTAAAAAAGTCTATCATGAGATGGCACAGAACCCGGTTACCAATTATGAGGAGGCCAAGCAGGGCCTTAAGGACAGACTTAAAAAGGCTGTTGTTTCAAGAATGATAGCTGATGTTCCTCTTGGAACTTTTTTATCAGGTGGATACGATTCATCTCTCGTTACAGCCATGGCCCAGGAGTTTTCAAAGGAGCCTGTTAAGACCTTCTGCATCGGCTTTAATGTGCCAAGCTACAACGAGGCCGAGTATGCCAAGGAGATTGCAGCTTACCTTGGATGCGACCACACAGAACTCTATATCAGCGAAAAAGAGATGTTCGATCTGGTCAGCACTATTCCTCAGTACTACGACGAACCCTTTGCTGACAACTCGCAGATTCCTTCAATGCTGGTAAGTAAGCTGGCCAAGAAGGATGTTACGGTTGCCTTGTCAGGTGATGGCGGTGACGAGTTCTTTTGCGGATATAATGTCTATGACAACGTAGGGCAGGCTCAGAAACTGGACTTCCCGGGTGCTATGGTCCACGCTATAGGACAGATTCCTGTGGGAAGCGGCAAGCTTCTTGATAAGATGCCCTTTAGGGTAAGGGTGGTTGCAAATAACAGAAATCCCGAGACCAAGACACAGCTTGTGTCAAAGGGCTATCTTGATGCATCCCACGCCTTTGTAAATCTTAGCGATAACGAGGAATATCCTATCCTCTACCCGATAGAGACGAGCTATGGTGTATCCAATTTCCAGGCAAGGCGTATGCTCCTTGATATGGACACCTATCTGCCTGAGGATATTCTGGTCAAGATGGACAGGGCTTCCATGAGATATTCTCTTGAGAACAGATGCCCTATCATGGATACGGATGTTATGGAGTATTCTTTCAGGATACCTCATAAGTTTAAATACTATAACGGTGACAAGAAGCATATCCTAAAAGACATTGCTTACGATTATATACCCAGAGACCTTTTGGAGAGACCAAAGACCGGCTTTGGAGTTCCGATGGACGCATGGCTCCGCGGACCTTTAAAGGAAGCGCTTATTGACTACAGCAGCACGTCCTTCTTAAAGCAGCAGGGTATATTTGATGTGGAATATGTTTCTAAGTTTATAAATGATTACATTGTGAAGGGTGACGGAGGCCCGGCTACAGGAGCCAACTACAGCAAGATTGCCTGGTCGTTCTTCATATTCCAGCAGTGGTATAATTACTACATGGTCTGATTTTGAAAGGAGTATTAAATGACAAGAGAAGAAGTATTTGAGAAGATGAACGAGGTTTTCAGAGACGTCTTCGACGATGAAGATATAACAGTAACAGATGAGACAACAGCCGATGACATCGAGGATTGGGATTCACTTGAGCACATCAACCTTGTAAATGCCATGGAAGAAGAGTTCGGTGTTAAGTTCACCATGGGTGAGATCGTAGCTCTTAAGAACGTCGGTGAGATGGCTGACCTCATCATGGGTAAGCTTTAATTCGTATTGTCGGTGGGACTCATGAACGAATACAGATATGAGGACATAATTTCAAAGGAAGAGGACAAAGAGAACTTTACAAAGGCCGAGTTTACAGTGACTGTAACTGAGGATATGATGAGAAAGTTTCTCGAGATCACAGGGGATATCAATCCTCTGCACAATGACGCTTCCTATGCGAGAGAAAAGGGCTTTGGCGACAGAGTTGTTTATGGGATGCTGACGTCGTCCTTCTATTCTACGCTTGCCGGCGTCTACCTTCCGGGTAAGTACTGTATTTTAAACAGTGTTGAATCAAAGTTCAGATTCCCTGTATTTATAGGTGATACCCTTACTGTTTCAGGATTTGTAAAAGTAAAGCACGATGCGACAAAAACCATGGAGATTGCAGCTCAGATAGTCAACCAGGATGGCAAGAAGGTAGGAAAAGGCACAATACTGGCCGGGTGTATAGATGAATAACAACAAAGTTTTTCTCATATTGGGCGCGTCATCAGATCTGGGAATCGCCCTTATCCAAAAACTGAATGCTGAATATAATGACAGCCTGTTTTGCCTTCATTACCATTCAAATTGCGACAGGTTAAAAGAAATCTCTTTTACCGGAGGAAACAGGGCAGAGCTTATTCAGGCTGACCTCTCGTCAAAAGAAGGAACAGAGGGGTTGATAGATGCTCTTAAGGAAAAAGAGATCACGCCCACCCACATAGTTCATCTTCCTGCAGCAAAGATGATGTTTACAAAGCTGAAGGAATTTGACAGAGAAAGAATGGACAGAAACGTACAGATCCAGGTGTACTCCTTTATAGATGTTCTGAAGGCTTTTCTGCCGGGAATGGCTAAGAAGAAAGACCACTGCAAGGTTGTGGCAGTTCTTTCATCCGTAGTAAACGGAAAGCCTCCGAAATCAATGCTGGAATATACAATGGTAAAGTCCATGCTGCTGGGTGTTATTAAGCAGCTTGCTGCTGATTATGAGGGGAAGATGGTATGCATCAATGCCGTTTCACCTTCCATGATAGAGACCAAATTTTTGAGCGATATTGATCCCAGGATCATCGAGATGGCTGCAGGTAACAGCCCTGAAAGCAGGCATGCAACTCCATCCGAGATAGTTCCTGCCATTGCATTTTTGTTATCCGAGGACAGCAATTATATAAATGGTGCAAACCTCAACGTGAGCAATGGAAGCGTGATCATTTAACTTTAGGAGAGACGTGTCAGAAAAAGAGAACAACAATAAAAAGCATATAGCCATGTATATAGGATCCCTGCAAAAGGGCGGCGCAGAGAGAGTAATGACAAATCTTGCGGACTACTTTTTTGAGCAGGGCTACAAGGTGACTTTGGTAACTACCTATCTTGCTGCCGATGAGTATGAGGTAAAGCACGCTGCCTGGAAATGTGTACCGGCAGGTGCCGACGAGGCAGAACTGGTAGCTGACCCTGATGAGAATCCTGTGTGGGTTGATCCTCATGGTGGTGAAAAGGGCGGAATTGACAGAGTCTTTTCGGCTCTTTTAAAAAGTGAGCAAAAGGGCAGAGCATATAACCTGAAAATGCGTCACAAAAAGCTTGAGGAGATATGGAAAGAGATAAATCCCGACCTTATCCTCAGCTTTATCGGTAAGAATAATATCATGGCTCTTTCAACTGCAACTAAAGAGGGCTACAAGGTGGTTGTATCCGTAAGAGCCGATCCCAATATGGAATATGATACTCTGGCCTTAAAAGCCGGCATGCTGTCGACCTTTGGAAAGGCAGAGGGAATAGTGGTACAGACCACGGCAGCTATGAATTGGTTCCCTGTTTTTTTGAGAGGTAAGTGCACTATACTTCCCAACTCTGTTAATCCCTCATTTATTCGAAAGAGAAACGTAGGGGATAGAGAAAAAAGAATAGTCATGGTGGGAAGACTTGATAGCAACAAGAACCAGGCCATGGTAATGGAAGCCTTCAAGGAAGCTACAGCAGGCGATTATGAGGACTATATTCTGGAAATTTACGGAGATGGTCCCGACAGACTAAAGCTCCAGAGAAAGGCAGAGAATCTTGGAATAGCTTCAAGAGTGAAGTTCGCCGGTGTGGTTAAGCATGTGGCCGAGCATATAGAGAAAGCATATATGTATGTTCTGGCATCTAACCAGGAAGGTATGCCAAACTCTTTGATCGAAGCCATGAGTCTTGGAATGGCTTGCATTTCGACGGATTGTCCATGTGGTGGTCCGGCGGACCTTATAACGGATGGAGTCAACGGACTGCTTGTACCGGTTGATGATGCAAAGGAAATGGCAAAGGCTATGAGAAAGCTTTTGGACAACAAGGTCCTTGCGGAGAACCTGGGTATAGCAGCGTCTAAGATACAGAGAAAGATAGCTCCCGATGTTGTAAATCAGAGCTGGAAGGACTATCTCGACAGAAAAATGAAATAATATTAACTAAGATTGGACCGGACATATGAAAGAATTAGAATATCCGTTTGACAGCAGCTACATAATGAAAAAGGCAAAGGGGCTTAAAAAAGCTCTTTTATCCGATGGGTCAGAAAGAATCCACAAGAAGATCGCGGTACTTGGTGGATCTACGACTCATGATATCATAAAGGTCTTAGAGCTCTTTCTTCTTAACTACGGAATAGAGCCGGAGTTTTATGAGTCAGAGTATGGGCAGTACTGGCAGGATGCAATGTTTCCCGATGAGAAGCTTGCGAATTTTGCGCCGGACATTATTTTCATTCATACCAGCAACAGGAACATAATGAGCTACCCGGTGATGGGTGATGACAAGGATACGGTAGATGCCATTCTTTCCAAGGAATACGATCACTTCGAGACCATGTGGAAAAAGCTGATAGAAACTTATCACTGCCCGATCATCCAAAATAACTTCGAGGCGCCTTTTTTCAGACTTCTTGGTAACAAAGATGCCGTTGATATCCACGGAAGGCTGTCATTTATAAACAGACTCAATGAGAAGTTCTATGAGTTTGCCAGGAAAACTGAAGAGGATGGGGGAAGCTTTTTTATAAATGATATCAATTACCTTGCAGCCAGCTACGGGCTTGATAAGTGGTCTGAGCCTCAGGCGTGGTATATGTACAAGTATGCCCTTTGCATCCCTGCTATTCCGTACCTTAGCTTTAGTGTTGCAAATATAATAAAGTCAATCTACGGAAAAAATAAGAAGGGCCTGGTACTTGACCTTGATAATACTCTCTGGGGCGGTGTTATCGGCGATGACGGTGTTGATGGCATCGAGATAGGACATGAGACCAACCTGGGACAGGCATATATTGAATTTCAGAATTATATTAAGTTACAAAAAGATATCGGAGTTGTTCTGGCAGTAGATTCCAAGAATGAAAAAGAAAATGCTCTTGCAGGACTTAATCACCCTGAAGGAATACTAAAGCCCGATGACTTTGTTTCGGTTATGGCTAACTGGGAACCAAAGAATGAGAATTTTAAAACCATTGCCAAGAATCTTACACTTCTTCCGGAGTCGCTGGTATTTGTGGATGACAATCCTGCAGAGAGGGAGATTGTTACGGCGCAGATTCCCGGAGTTTGTGCCCCGGTAATGGATAGCCCGGAGAACTATATTATAAACATAGATCATTCGGGATTTTTTGAGGCCACAGTAATCTCTGAGGATGACAAAAAGAGAAACGAGATGTATATGGCCAATAAGCAAAGACTCGAGCTTGAGGAGAGCTACGCAGACTATTCCGAGTATCTTAAATCTCTCGAGATGGAGGCTGAAATAAAGCCTTTTGAGAAGCTGTACATGCCAAGGATTGTTCAGCTTACCAATAAGAGCAATCAGTTCAATCTGACAACCAAGAGATATACACAGGAAGACATAGAGGAGACGGCAGCAGATAGTAACAGCTTAACTCTCTATGGCAGGCTTAAGGATAAGTTCGGAGATAATGGAATCGTATCTCTGGCGATTGGAAATATCCGCGGGGATAACAGCGATGAACTTCATATAGTTCTGTGGCTTATGAGCTGCAGGGTTTTAAAGCGCGATATGGAATTTGCAATGATGGACGAGCTGGTAAAAAGAGCTCTGGATCGCGGAATTAAGTCAATATACGGCTATTATTATCCAACAGCCAAAAATAAGATGGTAAAAGATTTTTATCTCCTTCAGGGATTTGATAAGATCTCGGAAGATGAAGAAGGAAACGCAGTTTTTAAACTTGATATAGGAAGTGGTTACGAAGAAAAGAATCATGTCATAAACATCGTTTCCTGAAAGGGGTTTTATGTGTGGAATTGCCGGTCTCATAGGATTTAAGGGAGATGCTCGCAAAAATATACTGAAAATGAATGAGCGTATGCTGCATAGAGGTCCCGACAGCGGCGGAGTTTATGTGAGCGAAGATGTAAAAGTAGCCTTCGGCCACAGACGTCTTTCTATAGTGGACCTTTCTGAGAATGGGGCTCAGCCCATGACTTCACGCAGTGGAAGAATGGTCATTATCTACAATGGTGAGATCTATAATGCCGGCGAGATAAGAAAGAAACTCGATAGTGCATTATTTCGCGGAACTTCTGATACAGAAGTTTTATTAGAGGCCATTGAACATTTTGGAGTATCCGATACTCTTTCCATGTGTAAGGGAATGTTTGCGTTTGCTGTTTACGACAAAGAGTTGCAGACAGTGACATTTGCCAGGGACAGGGTAGGAGAGAAACCTCTGTATTATGGAATGGTAGGTGATGCCTTCGCTTTTGCGTCGGATATCGGATGCCTTAGAGTGATAGATGGATTTGATAACGGAATCAATACTGATGTACTGGATATATACTTCACTGAAGGCTATATCCCTGCTCCGTATTCTATATACAAAGACATTTATAAGTTGGAGGCAGGAACTTACCTTACTGTTGACGTTAATACTTTAAAAACTGAGACACAGGCTTACTGGTCCATGAAGGATGTTGCTCTGCGCGGTCAGAATAATCCGTTTAAGGGAACTGAGAATGAAGCGGCAGACGAACTTGAAAGACTCCTAAAAGAAGCAATAAAGGGGCAGATGGTAGCAGATGTTCCTGTTGGTGCTTTTCTTTCTGCCGGAATTGACAGCGCAACAGTGGTATCTTTGATGCAATCTCTGGATGCCGGGAAGGTAAAAACCTTTACGATCGGCATGGATGACCCTGCGTTCAATGAGGCTGTTTATGCAAAAGAAATTGCAAAGCATTTAGGTACCGAGCATACAGAACTATACATCACAGAAAAAGACATGAAGGAAGTTATTCCAAAGCTTTCTTTCATGTTTGGCGAACCTTTTGCGGATTCATCTCAGATTCCGACTTATCTGGTAAGCCGTATGACCAGAGACAAAGTTACCGTTTCTCTTTCAGGAGACGGCGGGGATGAGCTCTTTTGCGGATATACATCCTATGAGTCAATATCAAGAATATGGGGTAAGATGAAAAATATCCCCTATTTTATCAGAAAGCCCGTAAGCAGCATTGTTCTCCACAGTCCTTTGGCCAATAAGGAAATTTACAGGATAAAAGGAACAATCCTTGGAGCAAAGGGACCTGCGGATATCCATAGGATGGAACATGAGACAGATCCTCTGACTAAGAAGATAGCGCTGACAAAGGGGAACCTACCCTATAAATACACCGAACTTCCAAATGATTTCTTAAATGAAGTCAATCATGAGACAATGCTGATGGATATGCTTGTGTACCACCCTGACGATATTCTGGTCAAGGTGGACAGGACTGCTATGGCTGTTTCACTGGAAACAAGAGTGCCGATGCTGGACAGGGATGTGGTGGAATTTGCATGGTCACTTCCGATAAATTATCTCAGGGACGATAAGGTTGGCAAAAAGGTACTAAGAGATGTATTATACCGTTATGTGCCCAGAGAGATGATGGAGAGACCAAAGAAAGGATTCTCTATTCCGATTGACAAGTGGCTCCTTGAACCACAGCTTCGTGACTGGGCGGAAGGACTTTTAAGTAAAGACAAGATCAGGCGGCAGGGAATTCTTGATGCCGATGTTGTCGAAAAGATATGGACCGACTTTACAGAGCGGGGAATCTACCGTATTCAGATATGGTACATTCTCATGTTCCAGCTCTGGATCGAGGAAGAGTTTAGATGAGTGTAACATCGTTTTATTTTCTGTGCTTCTTTGCGCTGGTTTTAATCATATATTATCTGGTGCCCCTGATCTTCAAGGGAAAAGGGCAGTGGGTGGTGCTCCTTCTTGCGAGCATCACATACTACCTTCTTAGCGGAAATGGGGTTCTTATTCTCTACCCCCTTTTCTCATCTCTTTTGACATGGGGGCTCTTACAGCTCCTTGGAAGACTTAAGGAAGAGGATGTGACAAAGAGGCGCCTGTTGCTGGGAGCTGAGCTCCTTGGCCTTCTTGGCGTTCTCATAGGACTTAAGTACACCAAGTTCATTCACAGTGGCAGCATCGCGACACCTCTGGGTCTTTCGTTCTACACATTTATCCTTTTGGGCTACTTTATCGAGGTCTACAATGGTATCGGTAAGGGGCAAAAGAGCTTTCTGAAGACTGCACTTTACGGGATGTACTTTCCTGTTATGATTTCCGGACCTATTTTCCAGACAAGGCAGTCCGGGGATCAGTTCTTTGAACATCACCCTTTGGATTACAAAAACATCACTTTCGGTATTCAGAGAATGCTCTGGGGATTCTTTAAAGAGCTTGTTATTTCTGAGCGCCTTGCGACGGTCGTAAACACTATCTATAACAATGATACCCAGTATCAGGGTGCTTATATCTGGCTTGGTACAGTGTGCTTTGCATTCCAGCTCTACACCAATTTTTCTGGATGTATGGACATCGTTATAGGTATTTCCGAGACCTTTGGAATCGTCCTTCCTGAGAACTTCAGGACACCGTTTTTTGCCAAGAACATAAGCGAGTATTGGAGAAGATGGCACGCTACTCTTGGAGTGTGGATGAAGGACAATGTCTTTTACCCGCTCCTTAGGAGCAAGATGATCACAAGCCTTGGCAAGACCTTAAAGGGTAAGCTTGGGAAAAAGAAGGGCAAGCAGTATACGACCTACGTTGCCATGTTTATTCTCTGGTTCTCTGTTGGTATGTGGCACGGAGGCGAGATGAAATATGTCATCGGTTCAGGTCTTCTTCACTGGGCTTATATCGTCATCGGCGAGATAACGCTGCCATTCTTCACCTGGCTCTTTGCCGAGAAGATGCATATGAACCTTAAGAGTAAGGCAGCTGACGCCTTCAGGGTGGTAAGGACGTTCTTTCTGGTGTGCATAGGCGATCTGTTCTTCAGGTCAGACAATGTTCCGCATGCACTTAGAATGCTCAAGGAGAGCGTAACAGTCTTTAACCCTCAGGTGCTGGTAAACGGAAGTATCCTGGGGCTTGGACTTGATTTTATAGAGTGGGGAATCCTGCTGGTTTCTCTGGCTGTTCTGATCACGGTGTCAACGCTTCAGTACAGGATGGAAGGACAGGATGGACCTTCAAATATAAGAGAACTTATAGCCTCCAAGGGTATTGTCCTTAGGTGGGTTATCTTCATAGGTTTGCTGTTCTATGTTATCCTTCTGGCTGAATATGGCCCGGGTTACAGCGCAGCAGAATTTATTTATAAGGATTTTTGATTTGGTATGACCAGAAAACAGATTTTAAGATCGGTAATTTTCATAGTGCTGGTTTTGTGGATGGTGGTGCATCTTACTTATATCCTCAGGACTAACGGAGATGTCAAGGACAGGTTCGTCGGATTTAATGCCGAAAAGAATGACACCATCGATGCTCTTGTCATCGGCTCCAGCCCTGTTGCGCCCTGCTTTATAACCCCAAAGATTTACGGGGATATTGGCATAACCATGTATCCGCTCTCGTCCAACATGCAGCGTCCTGTGGCGTCTAAGTATCTTTTGGAGGAAGCTCTAAAGACACAGAGTCCTGATCTGGTTATCTTTGAGATGAGGATGTGGACTGCAAACGACGAGGATCTTCTTGGGAACATGGCCCATACCAGAGAAGTTACCGACAACATGAAATACTCCGTAAACAGAATAAAGACGATAAATGCCATGGTGGATGATAAGAGTGACCGGATCAATTACTACTTCGACATTTTCAAGTATCACTCCAACTGGAAAACACTCTTTCTGTGGTCACAGTTCAGGACACTTTTCTACAGTTATCCGGATGACCTTAAAGGCCATGTGATCGAGACCGATGTCGGACCGGCTGATGAGCCTGCACAGGTTCCTGTTACGGTAAAAGAGCCTATTCCTTCTGAGCAGGAGAAATATCTTTTGGACCTTCTTGATTATCTGAAGGAAAAGGATCAGAAGGCACTGTTTGTGGTAACACCTTACTCCGCGACGGAAGATGAGCAGAAAAAGATCAATTACATGTCTGAGCTTATAAGCAGCAAGGGATATGACTTCCTTGATATGAACAGCTATGTGGATGAGATGGGACTTGATTTTGAGAAGGACATCAGAGACTACGGTACCCATGTGAACATAGTTGGTGGCGAGAAGATAACAGATTGGTTTGAAAATTATCTACAGGAAAATTATGTAAATACTGGCGCGGCTCTGACTGCCGATCACAGAGGGGATAAGAAGTACAGCTCCTGGGATAAAGCGTATGAGCTGTGGAAGAGCCTTTGTATTGATGCCAAAGAACAGGTGAAATACAACATCGAGAATGGAATCTATTATGAGCTTGAAACCGAGTAATGGCGACACTTCATTATCCATGATATAATAGCTTGAGATATGCGTATTTTTATGTGGAGGAGTTATGATAATCATTCAGCTGAAAGGCGGATTGGGAAATCAGATGTTCCAATACGCCTTATACAAAGAACTTAAACATAGAGGAAGAGATGTCAAGATCGACGACGAGTCCGGCTTTGTAGGCGATAAGTTAAGAGTTCCGGTACTTGACCGTTTTGGTGTCGAATACGACAGGGCAACCAAAGATGAAGTTATAGCCCTCACCGATTCCAAGATGGATATCTTCAGCAGGATCAGAAGGAAGCTCACAGGTCGTAAGACCTTCAGGATCGATGAGATGGAAGGCATCTTTGATCCCAAGATATTGGAGACAGAGAATGCTTATCTTGTAGGATACTGGCAGTCTGAGAAATACTTCACATCTCCAGAGGTTATTGAACAGATACAGGAAGCCTTCGGAAAGCGTCCACAGGAGATCATGCACGACTCAGTCAGCTGGTCAACTCTTCAGCAGATAGAGTGCTGTGAGTCAGTAAGTATCCATGTCCGCAGAACCGACTACATGGATGCTGAGCACATCAAGATCCACAACCTCTGCTCCGAGAAGTATTACAAGAACGCCATCAGCAAGATAAGGGAAGAACATCCCAATGCTGTATTCTTCATATTTACCGATGACAAGGAGTGGTGCAAGGAGCACTTCAAAGGCCCCAAGTTTATCACTGTAGAGCTTCAGGAGGGAGAGTTTACGGATGTTGCGGACATGCTGCTCATGAGCAGGTGCAAGCATCACATCATCGCCAACAGCTCTTTTAGCTGGTGGTCAGCATGGCTCAATGATTCACCGGAAAAGATAGTCATCGCTCCATCCAAGTGGATAAACAACAAGAAGATGGATGACATCTATACTGAGCGAATGACAAAGGTTGCTATATAATGAACGATTCAAAAAAGGTAAGTCTTTTTACCAAACTCAACTACATATTTGATAGAAAACAAAAGGGACAGCTTGTTATTCTGGCTGTCCTTATACTCATTGGGGGTGTTTTTGAAACACTGGGCGTATCCATGATCCTGCCTGTTGTTTCAATAATTCTTTCCCCTGATGCGCTGCACAGGAATATTGCCAAGATTCCGTGGCTACAGAGCGTTTTGAATGCCGTGGGACTTGACACGGATTTAAAGCTAACCTGTGCACTCCTGATAATTCTTATTCTTTTGTTTGTGATCAAGAACTCATATCTTCTGTTTCTTATCCACAGACAGAATACCTTCATCTCCAGGTCCAGAAACGACATGATAAGCAGGGTCATGAGAGAGTTCTTAAACAGGCCCTACGAGGACTACCTTGGAGCTGATATCCCGACTGTATTCAGGATTACCGATTCAGATATTCCCAAGACTTTTACGCTGATGCTCTCACTCCTTTCTCTTGCAACAGAGCTTGTGGTTTCAACGTGTCTTGGTATTGTCCTTCTGTTTGTAAACTGGCAGATGACGGTTCTTATCATCTTCGTGCTTTTGATACTTACACTTATCAGCACCAAGATCTTAAAGCCAAGGCTCAATACAATTGGAAGACGCAATCAGGAGACTCAGTCAAGGATTGCCAAGTGGAGACTTCAGGCCATATATGGTCTTAAGGACGTCAAGGTCTTAAACAGACAGGACTTCTTTATCCGCAACTATTACGAGCAGGGTAAGATCGGAGCAGACATCGACAGAACATATACCGTTCTTAACAGCGTTCCGAGGCTCATGATAGAGACAGTGTTTATGGCGGTTGTTATGCTCTACGTCCTTATCTATATTCTCGGAGGCGGAGATGCTACAGAGCTTCTTCCTCAGCTTACAGCTTTTGGTGTAGCTGCCATGAGGATAATGCCATCAGCCAACAGAATAAATACCCATATCACAACTATCGCTTACAACCAGTTCAGTCTGGATTTTGTATATGAAAATCTCACCGAGTCCATGAAGGCAGACAAGGCAATGAGAGCAGAAAGAGCTGCCATTGCAGGACCTGAGCTTCACTTAGAAAAAGAGATCGACTTAAAAGACATCACTTTCTCCTATCCGGATTCTGATGTGAAGATCTTTGATAAGGCAAACATGACCATCAAGAAGGGTCAGTCTGTCGGAATCATGGGACCTTCCGGAGCAGGAAAGTCAACCATCGTGGATATCCTGCTTGGACTTTTACATGTTCAGTCGGGAGAGATCCTGTGCGATGGAAGCAATATCTTTAGTAACTACGATTCCTGGCTTGCACAGATCGGATACATTCCGCAGTCTATCTACCTTGTGGATGAATCCATCAGAGAGAACATCGCCTTTGGTATCGATGAAGATCAGATAAATGATGACAGGATCTGGGAGGTTATGGAGGAGGCTCAGCTTGCCGACTTCGTAAAGGGCCTTCCTGAAGGACTGGACACCAAGATCGGAGACAGAGGCGTAAGACTCTCCGGCGGACAGAGACAGAGAATTGGTATTGCAAGAGCTCTTTATCATGATCCTGAGATCTTGGTATTTGACGAGGCGACAAGTGCGCTTGATAACGAGACAGAGGCAGCAGTTATGGAGGCCATCAACAGCTTCCAGGGCAGAAAGACCATGGTCATCATTGCCCACAGACTTAACACCATCGAGAAGTGCGACGTGATCTATGAGGTTAAGGATGAGAAGATAACTGCCACAAGTTTAGAGGGAAGAACGGTAATTCACTGATGATAGGAACCGAGTTTTTACATGGCTTTGGGCTGGGGAACCAGCTGTTCTGGTATGTTGCAGCAAGGGCAGCAGCTCTTGATAAGGGCGTTGACTTTGGGATTTGCAACCCTAAGGCTCTTGCCAACAATATGCACTCAGACACCGGAATGTATTTCATGGACATGGACATGGGAAAAGAGATCCCGGAGGAAGATAAGCCAAAGTACAAGATATTTGAGGATCATGACAACAGGCTTTATCTTGGCAATTCAAAGCATGATATGACACATGGTACTTATGTCAGCGGTGTTGACCCAAAGTTCTTTGAAGTAGAAGACAATACTCTTATGTATGGAAACCTCCAGGCAGAGAGCTATTTTGAAAAGTACAAGGATCAGCTTAAGGACTGGCTTAAGGTTAAGCCTGAGTATGATTCTCACGAATATACCAAGGACAATTTATGCATCATTCATTTAAGGTGCGGCGATTATTCAAATTCACCGGAGCTTTGGCTTGATCGTAAGTACTGGGTGAATGGTATTAAGAACATGCGCAAGATCAGGCCTGATATGGAATTCCTTGCTGTTACAGATGATGTATCTGCAGCACACAAGATTCTTCCTGAGGTTAAGGCCATTAGAAATGATATTGGCAAGGATTACGTAACCATCAAGAATGCGAGATATCTCCTTCTTTCAAACTCATCCTTTGCTGTATTTCCCGCTTTTACCAGCGATGAACTTCAGTATGCCATCGCCCCAAAGTACTGGGCCCGTCATAATGTATCAGACGGCTACTGGGCTTCGGAACAGAATATTTACAGCTGTTTCCATTACATGGACAGAAAGGGAAAGGTCTTTTCCCCGGAGGAGTGTAAGAAGGAGCTTGAGGAATATAAAGCAAAATCCGGAACTTACAGAAAGCTTAACAAAAAGCCTTCGGGATTTTTGAAAACCTGTCAGGAAATCAGGGCTAGATGGCTCTATGGTGCTTATATGTTTAAGAAGATCATAAGGAGCCTTGAAAGACGTACGGGACTTATAAAAGTATTCCACGTATAGGTTGAAAATATGTCCAAAGAAAAGAAACTAAAGCTGCCAAGGGTAACCCTGGTAGCTATGACAAGTGTAAATATATATGAGACCATCAGGGCTATGTGCTACAGCATGCGTGATATCGAGTTTGGCGACGCTGTACTCATCACGGATAAAAAGCCATGGTTCTTGCCAAAGAGCATCAGATACAGTCACACAAGCAAGCTTGATAACATTGATGAGTTTAACTACAAGATGGTATATGAGCTTAAGGACCACATAAAGACCGATTTTTGTCTGGTGGTTCATGCAGATGGCTTTGTAATTCATCCGGAGCTTTGGAGGGATGAGTTCCTTGATTATGACTATATTGGATCACCCTGGCCACTACCTAAAAATGACTATGCCTACAGAGACAGTAAGGGAAATATATGCAGGGTAGGAAACAGCGTGTCTATTCGAAGTAAGCGCCTTTTGGAGTTCCCTGCAAAGCACAATCTTAAATGGGAGCGAGTGGACGATGGTTTTTACAATGAAGATATCTTCATCTGCTGCCATTCCAAAAACGCTATGGAGGCTGAAGGCTTAAAGTGGGCACCCTTTGAGCTTGCGCTTTATTTTGGCAGAGAGCACCCTCTTCCCGAGAACAAAGGCATAGAACCTTTCATTTTCCATAAGTGGTGGGGGGAAAACGAGAACTATCCACAATTCTACAGCCCCAAAAAGCGGCTTAAGATGGCTATCAGGCCGCTTCTTTTCTGGAGAAGAAGCAAAAAGTGGAAAGAGGAGCACGGTATTCAATGATCTTTTCAATCGTAATACCAATCTGTAATGGAGAGCAGTTTCTGCATGAGTGTATTGACTCGGCTATTTCACAGGATCTGTCTTTTGCAGAGAATATGGGAAAAGAGGATGCCTATGAGGTGATTCTCGTAGAGAACGGCTCTAAAGATGGCAGCCCTTCTATTTGCGATGAGTATGCTGAGAAGTATGAGAACGTATCTGTGATCCATAAAGGGAAGATTGGTCTATACAGTGCCCGTCAGGTGGGCATAAAGGCTGCAAAGGGAGACTGGATATTGGCCATGGATGCTGATGACAGGCTTCATCAAAAGGCCTTGGCCAGACTCTTTTGTGAGATCAGAAAATTTGAAGAAGCCGGTGAACTGCCTGAGTTTATCTTGTTTGATGCTGCAGGGATGGGAAGACCATCGACGCCTCTTTCAAAGAGAGTTTTTGAAGCCGACAAAGTATACAGCGGCAGTGAGCTTGATATTTTCAAAAAGAGTCTGTGCATGGATGACTCCATAAACGCAATGTGGACTAAGTGTATCAAAAGAGATATTGCGTATCTGGGCAACACGGATCTGTATCTCAACTATGGAGAGGATCTGTATCAGACAGCTGAATATCTTGATAGGGCGTCAGCGGCAGTATATATCGGAGAGATTTTATATTATTATCGGGAAGATGCATCCAGCCTTTCTTCAACTTACAGCGAGGTGTATGTGGATAATCAGAAGATCACCTGGGGAAAAGTTGATGAGATGGTGGAAAAGTGGCACCTTACAGAACAGGTAGATCAGATCAATCGCAGAAAAGCTCTGACATGCACCATTGCTGTTACAAAGCTTATTTATTCCGGGATGTCTTTTTCCGAAAAGAAATATAAGCTCGGTAAGCTCATGGAGGATGAGTTTTATAAAAAGTATTATTCCTATGAACTTCCCGATTGGGCTCCTGAAGAATCATTGTATGTAAGAAAATTTGAGATATCACCAAATCCCACGAGGGCACTTTTGGGTGAAGCTGTTAAGACAGGCATAAAAAACTGGATCAAGGAAAGGGTCAGATAAATATGGTTTATGATCTGATACCATTTTTCAACGAAATAGATATTTTAAGGCTAAGACTTGGGGTGCTGTCTCCTTATGTTGATAAATTTATCATTGAGGAGGCGGTTGAAACCTTTTCCGGGCAGGAGAAAGAGCTTTGCTTTGAAAAGAACAGGGAAAAGTTTAAAGATTATCTCGATAAGATAGTATATATCAAGGTAACGGACACTCTTGAAAATGCCAAGACTCATGAAAGGGATTACTTTCAGAAAAATCATCTGATAAACGGCCTTGAGGAAGTAGGGGCAACTGAGGATGATGTGATCATATTTGGCGATTGTGATGAGATTCCAAATCCCAAAGTCCTTAAGAACATAATTGAGGAGTTTGATAAGACTAAGGTTTATCATCTTGCTCAGCGAAACTTCTATGCATTCTTAAACATGGAAGAATCATCAGGTAAGCTTTTGTCCGTTACGGGAGAGTTTCCTGATATTCCGGAAAGTGACAGGAAATGGCTGGGGACCAAAATCACTTCAATAAATAACATTCCCAAAGAGGGTATAGTAAGACTTAGGGATCTGTGCCGTGTAACGGATCCAAATGCTGTGAGAGTTTCTGACGGCGGCTGGCATTTTGGATATATGGGCGGAGAACATGTTACTGATCCTTTAAAGAGGATTGGCGTAAAAGTCATGGCAGCAGCCCATCAGGAGTACTCCGAGAGGGAGGTGATCCTGGAGACTGTCGACAGACTGGTGCTGGGGCAGGATATCTTTGGAAGAGATGCTACGTTCACGAGAGTAGAAGTGGATGAGAGTTATCCCGAATATCTTTTGAAACATCTCTCAGAATACGATTATCTGGTGATGCCATATATTTCACCTTTTAAAAAGCTATATCATAAATTTGATCTGACTGTCGGAAGGCTTTGCAGAAAGGCTTTGCGCAAAATAAAGAGGATGTTCGCTAAGTGATGGATTGTTGTATATGAAGTACATTACTGATGAAAACAGAAAAAAAATAGTAGATGCGCTGTTTTATATTGCGTTGACCATAGAACTGCTACTCATGATCGTGGAAAAGAGCGAGATCTCTTTTTCCTATGAGAGCTATGTGTTCAGGGTGACGTTTCTTCTGACACTTCTTGCTGTGCTCTTTATGAAGCATGATAAGAAGGAATGGATATTTATTGCAGCTATCTGGGCTGTGTCGGCTGTGAGCTATTACATGTGCGGTAAGAATGATATGCTCAGGGTGGTGACATTCCTGATGGCAGCCAGAGATATTGATCTTAAAAAAGCAATGAAGTACACATTTTATGTGTGTGTTGTCGGATTTACACTGATAGCACTACTTGCTTGTGCCGGAGTTATGGGAGAGATGATACAGATAGCTGATTACGGCAGAGGCGAAGGCGAAGAAACCAGATATGTGTTTGGATTCGGACATCCCAATACACTTTTTAGCTCTGTATTTGTGCTTATATTGATGTGGATATGGATATATGGAAAAACAGCCGGTATATTACCATATCTGGTTATGATTGTTTCTTCTGTCATAATAACTTTCCTGACCAAATCAAGGACAAGCGCGGTGATACTGGCGGCAACTATACTGCTTGCATTAGTATTCAGGCTGTTTCCTAAGTTGGCAGCGTTTAAGGTGTTTTATATTCTGGAGACGATCGTTTCTCCGGTGATCTGTATTGTAACTGCAGTTCTGGCAGCAGGATGGACCGGAGCCATGTATTGCGGGGATAATTTCTGGGATCTTGAGGGCGATTACTGGAAGATTGAAACCCGCTTTAATTACAGAATGAGTTCCATATATTATGAAGCTGCAAACAGGGATGCAGTGCTCTCTCGCTGGAAGCTTTTTTCAGCACATGGCACAGACTCCTACTTTGATATGGGGTGGGTAAGGCTCTTTTACTGGTATGGAATTATTCCGGTGGTGCTGTTAGTGATAGCTCTGCTGGCAGTTATTTATGTGTGCTATAAAAAGCAAGATATCCGGGCGTTGATAATCATATTTGCACTGTCCGTGTATACTATAGTTGAGGCTACTTTTGTAACAAGATATATTGGACGTGATTTCTTTTTACTGATCGCGGGCGTTTACCTGGGGTATTACTTTAAAAATAAAGGGGAAACAGATGTCAGAGAATCTTAGAAAGAGGCTGTTTCAGCTGACAGTCTTTGCAAATTTCATAATGGTTTTCATCTATCAGTATCTGACACCTAATATGTCCGATGATGTGATCTACTATGATAAGGTGGCACAGGCCGGCAGTTTTTTTGACTTGTTCGCACAGGAATACGAGCATTACATAGCGCATACCGGCAGGAGCATCGCACATATAATTCTGAGAATCTTTTTATATACGGATAATAAGATATTATTTGATATAGTAGCTGCTGTAGTGTTTGTTCTGATATCTGTGCTCATTTATTTAAATGTTGATCACAGGAAAAAATATGATATCAGGATTTATGCTGCTATAGCAGTACTGCTTTGGTTGTTTGACCCTACCATAGCAAACAGCGTGTTCTGGGAGACCGGAGCATGTAACTATATGTTTACCGGATGCATCATGCTCGGATTTATCACACTGTTCAGGAAATATGCTGCAGAGGACAAAAAGAGTATTGGGGCTGTCATCGGTATGTTTTTCTTTGGCCTCTTTGCAGGGTGGTGTAATGAAAACACTTCCGGTGGTGTTATTCTCTTTATCCTTATCATGATCTTTGCAAGATGGAGAGAGAACAAGAACTTCTCGAAGGTTAAGCCTTGGATGGCGTCGGGGCTTGCCGGAGCAGTTATCGGATTTATGTTATTGATTATGTCACCGGGGAACTTCAATAGAGCAGAGATCACGGATGAAGCACATACCGGTCTTTTGGCGCTTATGGCAAGATTCCTGAAGATCACACTGAATATAAAGAACTACTATCTGGTTTTGGTTCTGGTATTTATCGTTATTGCAATTGCTATTCTTTACAGGGGAGGAAAGGGTGCATTACTGCAAAAAGTACCGGGGATGGCTCTGTTTGGGTTCCTTTTCCTGGCGACCTGTTATGCGCTTATTGCTGTACCGGATTCACAGCTTCGTACCTATTATGGTGCCGGTCTGTTCCTTATGACCGCTATAGCTATGGGTATTGGTTGGATTGCAAATGAAGGTTTCAAAGAAGATTTAGTGCAGATCATTGCAACGTCAGTTGTAACAGTGTTCGGAATTCTTTTGATCTTCACATACATTGAGGAAGGTGCAAATCTTGCGAGAATTAAGAGAGAGTTCGACGAAAGAGATGCATACCTTACTGAAATGGCAAAGGGCGAAGAAAAGGTTATAGAAGCACCTATGCTGCGTCCGGAATGGGAGACCAGATTTTCAATGGCCTATGATTCGGATATTACTGAGGATAAGTTTTTCTGGCTTAATATAAGCTATGCAGAACATTATGGCCTTTGGTATATCATTGGCGTTGACAGGGATACCTGGACTGCTTATTAAATAGTTTTTGGGAGTAGTATGGAAGAAAACAGGGAGATATTGGTCAGCATAATAATTCCTGTCTATCAGGCTAAAGACACACTGGATAGGTGTGTCTTATCTTGTTTAAATCAGAAGTTTGTTAAAGAGGGCGAGATCGAGGTTATTCTGGTGGATGATGGGTCAACTGACGGCTCATCTGAAATATGCGACCGTCTTGCAAAAGAGGATGAACATGGCCGGGTGCAGGTTATGCATACGCGGAACCACGGGGTGTCACACGCCAGAAACATAGGCCTTGAGCATGCAAGCGGTAGGTTTGTGGTTTTTGTGGACTCTGACGACGAGGTCAAGGCAGGATACCTTGAGACTCTGATGAAGTATGCGGATGAGGGTACGAGCCTTGTGGACGAGACAAGGTCTTTTAACGGAAATACCAAGCTCAGCGGCTTTCAGTACATCGAGAACTCGGTCCTTGATCGCAACACCCATGTCTGGGGCAAGCTCTTTGAGAGACAGAGCATTGAGGAAGGGCATATCCGCTTCAAGGAGGGCCTGGCAATCGGCGAGGATCTTCTGTTCCTTTTGGACTTTGCGATTTTTCAAGGGAAAAGACATACCATAAAGTGCATTGAGGATGGGAACTATATTTACACTGAGAATGCTACCGGAGCTATGAAGCAGGAGTTCAAGGAGAGCTATCTGGGCGAGATCATATCCTGGAGAGAGGCGGAGGAGAAACTCCTGCCCTATAAGAATGAGATGAGCAGGGATGCGTTTGTTTCGCTTTCTGTAAGTCAGATTCTGACAGCTTTTCTTGTGATTGGCAAGGTGGCGGTTCTTGATGATGATAAAAGAGATAACGACCTGGCAAGGCTTGCAGTTGATGAGGCCAAGGGACAGATAGAGCATGCGCTTAAGACACAAGGGGTGTTTGCAGCACTCCCATTAGGGCACAAGATCAAGACTGCGCTGTTTCGTTTAAGTCCTGAACTGTATCTGAAACTCTATGGCAGGCACAAAGGAAAAGGATAATATGATAGATTTAAGCAGACCAATAATTCTATATATGCATGCCGGAAGCGGAAATCATGGGTGTGAGGCTATTGCAGACAGCACCATCAAGCTGATACAAAGATTGAGGCTTGAGCAGGGGTGCGATGTGGAGAAGGTACCGGCACCGGTGATCATATCCAATAACGCGGATGAGGACAGGAAATATGTTCTGGGCGATTTAGAGAAGCAGGGGCTTTGCGTGCTTACCACGGAGCGTCACATAGACAGAGATTTTCTGGCTCATGTCTTTTACTATGGATGGCGCAAGATAACAGGCGATAAGCAGTCCTTCATGCGCTACAGGTTCAAGGATGCTTATAGGGACTATGTGAAAGAGTGTAGCAGATACAGTGATACCGGGGCTTATGTTAACAAGAAGCCACTGGCAATCTCCATCGGAGGAGACAATTATTGTTATCCTGAAATGGTGCCTGATCTGATACTGGCCCATGACTATTTCATTAAAAGAGGCTTTGAGACTATACTTTGGGGATGTTCTATTGAACCTGATTCCCTTAAGAATGCAGCTCTTTTAAAGGATCTTACAAGGTTTGACAGGATTTATGCCAGAGAGTCGATATCTTATAATGCTCTGCTTGGCGCAGGACTTTCAGCGGATAAGCTGGAATTGCGTAAGGATCCGGCCTTTGAGATGGAAACTGCTGAGCCTCCTGCTTTAGAGGGCTTTATTCCGGGAAAGACTGTGGGAATCAACTTAAGTCCCATGGTTCTCGACAGGGCCGGAGATCCGGAACTTGTTAGAGAGAGTTACAGGAACTTCATCCGTTATATTCTGGAAAATACAGATAACAACATCGCCTTAGTTCCGCATGTTGTCTGGAGCAACAACGATGACAGAAAGCCGCTTACAGAGCTGTATAATGAGTTCAAGGACACCGGGCGCGTGGTTATTATAGGGGATGCACCGGCAGAAGTTCTAAAGGGCTATATATCAAAGTGCAGTTTCTTCGTTGGGGCGAGAACTCACAGTACTATTGCAGCCTACAGTACAGGAGTTCCTACTCTTGTAATAGGATATTCTGTAAAGAGCAGGGGAATAGCCACGGATCTGTTTGGAACTTATGACAAATATGTCTTACCGGTTCAGGAACTCTCTGATCCGCAGGGGCTGATCCATTCTTATGAGTTTATTATGGGAAATAAGTAATAAATATTTTGGGGAGATAATATGCTGATAATTCAGATTGCCGGGGGGCTTGGAAACCAGATGCAGCAGTATGCTGTTTACACCAAGCTTCGCGAAATGGGGAAAGATGTAAAACTGGACTTGTCCTGGTTTGAGCCGGAAGTTCAGAAGAATATGCTGGCGCCAAGGGAGTTTGAGCTTCCGATATTTGGAGGCACGGACTATGAGGAGTGTAGCGCTTTTGAGAGGGATGCTCTTCTTAAGCAAGGCGCATTTGCAGCTATTGCAGGTAAGGTGCTCAAAAAGCTGGGTCTTAGAGACGAGGCCAATCCAAAGGTCTTTTCCGAAAAAGAGATGTACCATCCGGAAGTGTTTGAGCTGGAGGATAAGTACATAAAGGGCTATTTTGCCTGCCAGAAATATTACGGGGACATCATGGACAAGCTCCAGGAGAAGTTCATCTTTCCTGAGCATCCGGACCCAGATCTTCATGCAAGGAACATGGCACTAGCTGAGCGCATGGAGAGAGAGCCTTCTGTCAGTGTTCACATTAGAAGGGGAGACTATCTGGATCCATCTAACGTTGAGATTTTGGGTAACATCGCCACTGAACAGTATTATCAGGGCGCCATGGACTATTTTACGGTAAAAGAGCCTGATACACATTTTTACATTTTCACCAGCGACCACGAGTACGCTCGCGAGAAGTTCTCTGATGAGAGCAAATATACAATCGTTGACTGGAACAACGGCAAGAACAGTGTTCAAGACCTGATGCTCATGAGTCACTGCAAGGGCAATATCTGTGCGAATTCCACCTTCAGCTTCTGGGGAGCAAGGCTCAACAAGAGGCCTGACAAGACGGTGATCCGCACCTATAAAATGAGAAACAACCAGCCGGTAAATCCGGAGATCATGCATGATTACTGGAAGGGCTGGATACTAATGGACGAAAAAGGAAGTATCATCTAAGTTCTATGGGAAGAGTTAAGTCGGCAACAAGAAATATCGCCTTCGGGTATGTGGGACAGATCGCAACGGCGCTGATGTCGTTTATTTTGCGAACTGTCTTTATCATGCACTTAAATGAGGATCTTCTTGGAATCAACTCAACTTACGGAAATATCCTGTCACTCCTTAACATGGCGGAGTTGGGAATCGGAACAGCGCTGAATTTCAGCCTCTACGGACCTGTTGCCAGAGGAGAGAAAGAGAAGATCAAGTCATATATGCAGCTCTATCGCAAGGCGTACTTTATTATCGCCTGCGTTGTTGCTGCTGTCGGACTTTTACTTACTCCGTTCCTTCAGTACTTTAAGCTTAGGTCACCTGAGAATACATCAGTCAGGGAACTGACAATCTACTATCTGATCTTCCTGTTTAATACAGTCAGCAGCTATTTTGTGGCGTACAAATACAGCCTCATAAATGCTGAGCAGAAGAACTACATTCAGACCAATATCATTACAATAACAAAAGTTATTGTTGTATTCCTTCAAATAATAGTTGTTATTGTGACTAAGAATTTCCTGCTCTATCTCCTTACGGATGCTGTAGTTCAGCTGATTCAGAAGATCTTTGTCTCAAAATTTTTGGATAAGATGTATCCGTTCCTTAAGGAGAAGAATGTTGAGAAGCTCTCCAAGGAAGAGAGCGATGAGGTCTGGAAGAAGACTAAGGCTTTGGTCTTCCACAAGGTGGGAGATGTGGCCAGACTTCAGACCGATGCGCTTATCATTTCGACATTTGTGGAAGTTGCTATGGCGGGTGTTGTTGATAACTACAATATGGTCATCAGCACAGTTTCGAATTTCGTAAATATAATTTTCAATTCGGTTATCTCAAGCTTTGGAAATCTCATTGCAACTGAATCGAAGGAGAAGCAGTTTTCCATGTTTAAAGTCTACAGGTTCTTCGCATCCTGGATTTATGGATTCTCCTGCGTGGGATTCATGGTTCTTTTAACACCGCTTATAAGGATATGGCTGGGAGATCACTGGATCCTCACGTCGGCAGCTGTTTACTGCATCCTGATCGACTATTATTTCAAGGGCGACAGGATTGTTCTTAGTAACTACAAGACTGCAGCCGGAGTCTTTGAGCCTGATAAGTATCTGGCGCTGATCCAGGGAGTTGTTAACCTTGTGATCTCGATTGTGCTGGTTCAGACACCTCTTGGAATTACCGGTATTTACATTGGAACCATAGTTTCGGGACTTATTGCAAATGTCACTAAGCCGATTATCATCTACAGGGAGTGCTTTGATATGAAGGCCGGAAGCTACTTTGTTGATACTGCGAAGTATCTGGCAAGCCTCGTGTTTGTGCTGGTGGTTTCACAGCTTATCAGCGTTAATGTTCTTGCAAACCTGAATATCCTTACATTTATACTGATGGCGATCATCATCACCGTTTTGTTCAACGGCTTTTACTTTGTTCTGTACGGAAGAAGCGAGGAGTTTAAGTATCTCACAGGCAAGGTCCGTGAGAAGCTTGGCAGATGAGGGAGATAAATGACTGAGAGGGAAAAACAGATCGTAAATGAAGCTATAGCAGAGCTTGAGACCATAATGGAGGTTTCACTTGGGCAGATGGCAAAAGACCTGGTAAAGAGTGCTCTTGGAAGAAGTGTTCGCACCAAGGATCCTATGTTCTGGCCAGCAGGAATGCTTTTGCTGGGCCTTGCGGAAGCCAGAAAAAGAGCTGTGCCGGATGGCGAAGAAGGACTTGTCGGTAAGATTGACGAGGCGTTTCTGGGGCATATCAGGCTCTGGAAGGAAAAGTACGATAAGAAGATTTCTTATATAGATGATGCTCTTGCTGGTGTTGCTTTTATCAGGCTCTATGAGCAGCTTGAGGAAGGAAGGCTCAGAACTGAGTGCAGGAGCATTGCGGACGGGATTTATAAGTACCTGCTTGGCGCTGCCAGAGATGGTGAGGAGACTATAGTCTATAACGCTGACAGGAGCGCTTGTAATGTCTTTGCTGACGGCATCGGACAGACATCAATGTTCCTTTCAGCCTACGCAAAGGCCTTTGGCGTGGATGATGCAAGAAAGCTGGCAAGGCTCCAGCTTAAGAACTTTTTAAAGCACGGAATGGACGAGCGGAGCGGACTTCCGTATCATGGCTATGCTCTCTTGGACGACGGAGCAATCTGCGAAAAGAGAGGGGTCCTGTCCTGGGGTAGAGCTGCCGGATGGCTTATCATGGGACTTTCCGAGTATGTAAAGGGGTCCGAGAGCAGACTGGAGAATCAGGGAAGTACACTGGTTCAATGGTATAGGGAGCTGTCGAAAGTTCTTTTAACCTATCAGAAACCAGGGGGCGGCTACGGATGGCAGGTACAGGCCGTTGACGGGCATCTGGATACATCGGCTACGGGAATGATAGTTTATGGGCTGTTGAACGGCGCCGGGGCTGAGGGGGCTGACGTGGAGGCGTCACTACAAGCTCTTTTGACAAATGCTGATGGCGGAAAGGTCACGAATGCCTTGAGTTCCTGCGATGACTTTGGCGTTCACTATCAGAATTACGGTGCATATCCTTGGGGACAGGGTGCTGCTCTGGCAGCACTTTCTTTGGGAAATGTTGAGGAATAAAAGGGATATTTTGGGCGCTTCCAAGCCTTGTCAAAAAAGTAGTAATGTGGTACATTATATGTAGTAATCAAAACTACATGTGAGTTAGCCGATAACTACTTGATTGATAAAGGTTTTTGGAGGAGCACTATGAATACTAAGGAATTGAAAGCTTATTTTGAGGAACATCTTGTACCGAGTAAGCTCTACAAGATTGGTGGATCACACAAGAACAGAATCTGCCTTGATAAGACAGAAAGCGGATGGGCAGTTTACTTCCAGGATCAGAAGGAGAAGATCGGAGTCCTGAACTTCGTCGATGAGGCTTCAGCCTGCAACCGTATGAAGGACGAGCTCAGAAAGCTCATGGAACAGCTCTATGGACTGACCTGGGCCGGAGCAAGGTAATGCCGGTGCCTGAGCAGATAAGACCGGTGCCTGAGCCTTGGCTTGTAACCATTTGATTTGCATATTTCTAACAACAGAATAGACCGTTACGGAGACGCCTGATAAATGATAAATCCCTCACTCGCAGACGTCTCTTTTTTATTGTGAGTCACCGGGGACGTTTCAGTTTGACTCAAAATGAGACACTGGGGACGTTTCAGTTTGACTCATTGCATACAATGAGTCGCGTGGACCTTTTTTGACTCAAAATTAACATCACTATGCGGAAGGTATCAAAAATTTACTGTCTAAAACTGCTTTTATACATGGGACAGTTATCTATAAAGTTTTTTCAGTGAGACACTACTGTCTCTGGAAGAAATCTTTTTGCAGACAGTAGCAAAAACGGAAAGATATTGGGATAGACTACTGTCCTGCAAGAATAATGACCACGGGACAGTTAAAATGTTTGTATATTTTGCTGATAGAGTGCGGGAAATGGCTGAAAAGCACAGAAAAGTAACTGTCTCAGAAGAGAAATGTCATAAGGACAGTAGCCTTTCGCTAAAAGGAACAAGTTGCACTACTGTCCCAAATAAAAAATAAGATGAGGACAGTAGTATTATGATACATAGTAGTAATTATGATATATCTTTTTCATGGGAGAATATGGTAGAATGATTCTATGGCAACGTAAATGCGTTTCTCGCATAGAAAGGGGATTTTATGGCTAATCTTGAGACAAGAACTAATGAACTTAAGGGAACTGAGACTGAGAAGAATTTGATGGCAGCTTTTGCGGGGGAATCTGAGGCTCGCAACAAGTATACTTACTTTGCTTCAAAGGCTAAGAAGGACGGCTATGTACAGATTGGACAGATCTTCGAGGCTACAGCAGCTAATGAGAAGGAGCATGCTAAGCTTTGGTACAAGATCCTTTCCGGCATTGGTACAACAGTTGATAACCTCAATGCAGCAGCTGACGGAGAGGCTTACGAGTGGAAAGAGATGTATCCTTCATTTGCCAAGAAGGCAAGAGAAGAGGGATTTGATGACATCGCTGATCTCTTCGAGCAGGTAGCAGCTATTGAGAAAGAGCATGAGGAGAGATACAGAAAGCTCCTTAAGAATATCGAGGACGGAATCGTATTCTCTGCTGACGGTGATACAATCTGGGAGTGCTCAAACTGCGGACATATCGTAGTTGGACCTAAGGCTCCGGAGGTTTGCCCTGTATGCAATCACCCTCAGGCTTACTTCATGAAGAAGGCTCAGAACTACTAATTTGATATGAATAGATAATAGAAAAGAGCTGTCGCACCGATATGGTGTGGCAGCTTTTTTGATGTTTTTTGAAATCCGGACCGCTTTGGGATGAGAACACAAATAGTTCAAAAAACACCATTTTTATTTAAATGTAAGCTCTTACATGAGAATATATTTAACGTTATCATTTTATTATAAAGCAATTAACTATATATCAAGTGAACAATCAAATGGAGGGACGGGTAATGAAGAATACAATAGTCGGACAGTCCGGCGGACCGACGTCAGTCATCAATTCCAGTCTTGCAGGGGTTTTTGAGGCGGCAAAGAGTCGCGGATCTGAGCATGTTTACGGCATGTGCAACGGTATACAGGGATTTCTGGAAGATAGATATGTTGACCTGGTGGAGATCTTCACAAAGCCGATAGACATAGAGCTTTTGAAGCGCACTCCATCAAGTTATCTTGGCAGCTGCAGGTACAAGCTTCCCGATATTAATGATGATGGGGCAAAAGAGCTTTATGAGAAAATTTTCGCTAAGCTCGATTCCATGAATATTGGATATTTCTTTTACATAGGTGGTAATGACAGCATGGATACCATCAACAAACTTGCTGCTTACGGCGCAGGAAAGGGAAGTGATATACGCTTCATTGGCGTTCCCAAAACTATTGATAACGACCTTACAGTAACCGACCATACTCCCGGCTATGGTTCCGCGGCCAAGTATATCGGAGTTGTGATGAAAGAGATCATCAGGGATGCTACTGTTTACGGCACTAAGTATGTGACTGTAGTTGAAATAATGGGAAGAAATGCCGGATGGCTCACAGCCGCTGCTGCACTTGCCAAGGGCTGGGACTGCGAGGGCGTTGATATGATCTGCCTTCCCGAAGTTCCCTTTAATGTGGAGAGATTTGTTGAAAAGGTCAGAAAGATGCAGGAGAAAAAGAGCAGCATCGTGATCGCAGTTTCAGAAGGTGTTAAGCTTGAAGACGGACGCTATGTTTGTGAGCTTTCAGATGACGTTCATGCTGTTGATGCTTTCGGACACAAGAGCCTGACGGGTACAGCGCGATTCCTGGCAAACACTATTGCCAAGCAGCTTGATACCAAGACCCGCTGCATAGAGTTGTCCACACTTCAAAGATGCGCTGGTCACCTTACCAGCAGAACAGATATCACCGAGGCATATCAGGTAGGCGGAGCAGCTGTGAAGGCCGCTTTCGAAGGCTGTACCGGCGAAATGGTGGCACTAAAGCGAATTTCCAACGCACCATACCAGTGCACCACAGAACTTCATCCTATTTCAGAGATTGCAAACCTCGAGAAAAAGGTTCCGCTTGAATGGATCAGCGAGGACCACACTCAGATGAAGCAGGAGTTTATTGATTACGCATATCCTCTTATTCAGGCAGAACTGACACCGATGTTTGTAGGTGGTCTGCCACAGCATATTTCCCTTTAATGACATGAAAAAGGCTGTCACACTAGTTCTTAGTATGACAGCCTTTCTTATGTTTATGTTTAGGTCACTGCGATCAATCTTTAACTTCAATCTGGATAGCTTCTTCCTTCTCAGGGATGGCTTCCTTTTTAGGAAGGTTAACGGTAAGAACACCGTTTCTGTACTGAGCGATGATATCCTCAGGCTTAAGGCCTTCTACATGGAATGATCTCTGATATGAAGAGCTTCTTCTCTCGCGGCGGATGTACTTGCCGTTCTCGTCCTTCTCATCCTTGTTCTCATTGTGAGAAGCGCTGATGGTCAAGGTGTCATTCTTGAGATCAATCTTGATGTCTTCCTTGTTGAATCCGGGAAGCTCAGCCTCAAGCTGGTAGCAGTTGTCTTTTTCAATAACGTCTGTTCTCATAGGTCCTGATGTGGAATCGAAAGGCTTAGCTTCTCTTGGCATCAGGCCACTTCCGCCAAAGAATCCATCGTTAAAGAAATTATCCATCTCATCAAAAATATCATTGTTACTCCAAAGCATAGGCATCAACATAATTATCACTCCTTTTCTATATTTATTTTGTTCTGTTGTAGTGTTTAATCCTTTTTATTAGCACTCTCAAGTAGCGGCTGCTAATTTCTTGTTACAAGTATGTTATAGAACAACTAGAACAAATTGTCAACAAGTTTTTTTCTAAAGAAATTATAAACTGCAAAAAATCCTGCAAACACTGGGCTTGCGGGATTTTTATCAAATATATTTCTATGTATTTTTTTGCGGAGATGATCGTATTTACACCTTTTACTGTCTGAAAATGATCTTTTTAGCCATGTCATCGGCAGCTTCTTTGCCCTGGAACTCTTCAATGATTGCAAGTCCGAAGGGGATTGCAGTTCCCATTCCGCGGCTGGTGATGAAGTTGCCGTCTTTTACAACTTCGTCAGTCTGAGGATCAGCGCCTTGGAGGAATTCTTCATTTCCAGGATAGCAGGTAGCCTTTTTGCCGTTTAAGATACCCATCTTGCCAAATACTCTCGGTGCTGCGCAGATTGCAGAAAGTTTCTTGCCTGCATCGGCGAAGGCCTTGATCTGAGTCTTCAGAGGTTCGCAGGCATCCAGATTGTTGGTTCCCGGCATTCCGCCCGGAAGAATTATCATGTCTGTTTCATCAAATTTAATGTCTGAAAGCAGAACGTCGGCCTCTACAGTTATGTTGTGAGAGCCGGTTACCTGCTTGCTTCCAGTGATTGAGGCTGTCGTTATCTCGATTCCTGCTCTGCGAAGCAGGTCAACAACGGTCAGAGCTTCTATTTCTTCAAATCCTTCTGCTAAGAATATCGCTGTCTTTGCCATATCGTGTTCCTCCCTCAATGTTGCTTTATTTTTCAACTTGTTGGTTTCGTAATTCTGCCATGGATGTCTTGCCTGCGATAGCATTCACAAGAACAATTCTAGCACAAGAAGAGTTGCAGGACTATAATTTGTTCCCTACAGTTGCACATAGGGCTATGATTCGCGTGATGCTACTGCATGGAAACAAAAAGCCTTACTGTATAGAGGCAGGATCTTTCTTCCTACCGTAATGCCTTCGCATATTTACGTTTTCAATACAGCTCCTTCGTATTACAATAGGTAGAGGATTGAATACATCCAAGAAGGAGGCCACAATCCACATGGGCGTAGAAATAGAAAGAAAGTACACTGTAAAAGAGCTCCCCAAGGACCTGGACAAGTACCCGTTCCATGTCATTGAGCAGGGGTACCTGAATGTGAAACCTGCCATAAGGGTCCGCAGAGAAGATGACACATATTACATGACCTACAAGAACAGGGATATGTACGCGCAGCAAGACTCATCACCACAGCAGGAAGCCCCAATCGGTGCCACAGAATACAACCTACCCCTGGACAAGGACTCCTACGAGCACATGCTCACCAAGGCCGACGGCAATGTGATCAGGAAAAAGAGATATCTGATTCCGCTTAATACAGATGCGTTCACAGAAACAGATGCCCAAGACCTGCAAATCGATAAAAGCGCCCTGAAGATAGAACTCGACGTCTTCGACGCCCCATACGACGGCACAATAATAGCGGAAGTAGAGTTCCCATCAGAAGAGGCAGCAAGCGCCTACAAGCCTGCAGACTGGTTCGATCAGGACGTCACTGGTGACAAGCGTTACAGCAACGCCCAGATGAGCCTTAGGCAGTGACCAAATATTTTTTTCAAAAATTTCTTAAAAAACTCTAAAGTTTTTCCCATACCCTCCGATATAATTACTGAAGGAACGACCGGGTAGGCAAACCCAAAACCCGCGAAATGTAAGGAAACATGGGAAACTAACAACATTTTAATAAAGACCCTGAGCGTATTTTTACCATGAAATTTCCTAAAATTTTCGGGGGAAATATTTTGGGAAAAGAACTAAAGTAATGGAAACTTCTACCGATAAATGTAGTAGAAATGTAAAAAATACTCCAGGGAAGGAGGAAAAGATATGCGAATAGAAGCATACAGTCAGGTTCAGCAGATTTACTCAAACAGCAAAGTAGGTAAACCACAGGCAGCTAAGAAGACCAATGATATCAGAGATACTGTATCATTTTCTTCGATTGGAAAAGATATCCAGGTTGCAAAACAGGCTGTAAGCGCTGCCCCCGATATCAGGGAAGATAAGGTTGCATCGCTCAAAGCTGCTATTAAAAATGGTACTTATGATGTGAGTGGAGAGGCTTTTGCTGATAAGTTACTGGCAAAGTTCGAAGAGCTGGCATAACAGCCCACGCATCAATTTCATATCAGGAGGATGATTCCAGTGGCAAGCCTTATGGAGAATCTTGTTGATGTCCTCGACAAAGAGGGATCAGCATACGAAAAATTACTGGGATTATCTAGCCAAAAGACCACAGTCATTATCAAAGGTGATCTGGAGGCACTTGCAGAAATCACGGATGAGGAGCAGTACATAATAGGAAGTATCCAGGGCCTCGAAAAACAAAGAGTAGAAGCCATGACGGATATAGCAAATGTACTTAACATGGATGTTAATTCATTGAAACTGACCGATCTGATCCAGGTACTTGAAAAAAGGCCCACGGAACAGAAGAATCTGGCAATGCAACGCGACAGACTCGCTCAGGTTGCAGATCATGTCAGACGTGTAAACGGACAGAACCAGGAACTGCTCAAAAGTTCCCTCGAAATGGTTCAGTTCGAAATGAACATCATTCAGGCGGCGAAACAGGCTCCACAGACGGCGAATTACTCAAGAGCTGCAGACACTACAGGCGAATGTTTAGGTTACACATCGGGCGGGTTTGATGCAAAGCAGTAACGTCTCACTACGCATAAAGTGAGACGGATGCATGTAGATAATCCACCCGGGTGAATACCGTTTTTCGCGGTAGTGTCTTAAATTTTGCCTAAAATAGGGCACGGAGGTTATACATTATGTCTCTCATGGCCAACTTGTATGTAGGTACATCGGGACTCCAAACTTCACAGAATGCGCTCAACACCACAGCGCATAACATGTCGAACGTGGATACTGAAGGGTACACCAGACAGCAGGTTTCTCAGGGAACAAGAGCATATCAGACGCTCGAGAGAAAATATGAGCAGATTTCCTGGAAACAGATTGGTACCGGCGTAAATTACAATAATTGTAAACAGGTAAGAAGCGACTTTCTTGATCTTTCATTTAGAAGAGAGACAGGAAGGGCGGCTTTTTATGATGTTTCCTTAAAGGCCCTTGAAGAGATAGAAGACCAGCTTCAGGAGATGAACGGATCGGAATTCGCAGACTCTTTAAACAACCTCTGGGTTTCAGTTCAGGAGATGGCAAAAGACCCTTGCTCAGCCGTTACGCAGTCCTCTTTCATAACAAGAGCGAATGAGTTTTTAACAAGAGCAAAAAGCGTATACGACGGACTTGTTGCATATCAGGAAAACATGGATTCCACAGTAAAGGGAATGTGCGACACCATCAACAAGTACGGCGACAGGATCAGAGAACTTAACGAAGAGATCGTTTATATAGAGTCAGGTAAGCAGGAGAGTGCCAACGACCTTAGAGATGAGAGAAATCTTCTTTTAGATCAGCTCTCCGAGTACGGAAAGATTGAATATAATGAAGACGTTTTCGGGAATGTGACAGTTCTTTTCGAAGGATCCACATTTGTAACCAGCGATCACGTAAACCACCTGGCAATTGACACCACCTTAGAGAGCAGTGTCGGATATGCAACTCCTTACTGGGAATACGCAGCTAAGACCGTCGACAACAGGGACGGCTCCAAGACAGTAGTTTCTATCGAAGGAGCACATGTTTACGACCTGACACAGAACATTTCAACCGTAACCAATACAGATATAGGTAAGCTCAGATCAATCCTTCTTGCAAGAGGCGATCACAACGCAACTTACCATGACATACAGGAAGATCAGGAGTTCTACAACAGCAACATTGCACAGTCAGTCATTATGAACGTTCAGGCTGAGTTCGACCAGATGGTGCACCACATCATGACTTCCATCAACGACATCATGGAGCAGGCCGAGAGTAATCCCGCATTCCTCGACAAGTCCATGGGCGATGCCAAGGACTTCACACTTTTCATCTGTGCAAATGAAGAGGACAAGCTCACCTATGACATCAACAAGAACATGCCGGCAGGAACAGTTCTTACAGGCTTTACAATAAAGAACTCACAGATCAATCCAAAGCTCATACAGGAGCCCACTCTTTTCACATTCAGAACCATAGATGGAAACGAGGACAACACTACAACTACTCTGTTAAAAGAGGCTTTCACCAAGGAGCAGTACACACTGAATCCGAACGTGACCACCAGAAACAGCTTCGTTACTTATTACAACAGCCTTGTATCACAGGTAGCAAACTCAGGTGATGTCTACAACAGCATCAAAGAAGCTCAAGAGCAGACAGTTTCTTCAGTAGAGGCAGCAAGAGAGCAGATCCTTGGCGTATCAAGCGACGAAGAGCTGGAATTCATGATCATGTTCCAGAATGCATACAACGCATCAAGCCGATATATCAACGTAGTAAGCGAGATGCTTGAACACCTTGTTACTACACTTGGTTCGTAAAAGAGCTAACTAAAGGCGTCAACTTTTTTCGAAGGAGATAGGCTATGACATCTCAATTCTTTGGACTTAACATTGCAGCTTCAGGCCTTAGAGCAGCCAATGCAGCGTTAAACACCACAGCAAACAACATATCAAATGCCAATACAGACGGCTATAGCAGGCAGAAAGTCTCACAGGAAGCAACTGATGCTCTGAGAGTTTTTGCTACATATGGATGCGCAGGTGCCGGAGTTGACACGATCGCCATCGAGAGAGTCAGGGACAGCTTCTACGACAATAAGTTCAGACAGAACGAGACACTTCTTGGTAACGTTCAGCAAAAGAACTATTACAACGGCCTTATTGAGCAGTACTTAAACGACGATGGCTCCACCGGTTTCTCAACTCTTTTCAACAAGATGGAAGCAGCGCTTGAGTCAGTAAGAACAGCAGCAGGAACCACCGAGACTAAGTCAGCTTATGTGTCCAGTTTAAAGAGTATCACCGAGTACTTTAACAACGTTTATACCAGCCTTCAGAACGAGCAGGCCGACGTCAATGCAGAGATCAAGCTCTGCGCTGACAGAGTAAGTGCCATTGCTCAGGAGGTTGCTTCTATAAATAAGCAGATCAACATCATCGAGATGACCGGCAGCAAGGCAAACGAGCTCAGAGATAAAAGAGATATGCTGGTCGATGACCTTTCCAAGATAATCTCAGTTGAGGTTAAGGAGAGCCCCATCGTCGATGAGTCACAGCCCGACAGAGATACAGGCGCAACAAGATATCAGATCTGGGTTGGCGGATCTTACGAGCTGGTTGATACCTATGAATACAGGCAGATGATCTGCGTATCACGCTCTGATGACGGCGCAACAGGCCAGAACGATGTGAAGGGCCTCTTTGATATCAAGTGGGGCACAGCCAATTATAAGGATGGCGACAATGTAAATGAGCTTTCGGATTTTGCGCTGGATTCACAGCTGATCGGCGGAGAGCTTCAAGGTCTTTTAGCAATGCGAGATGGAAACAATGCGCACTACTTCCATGGTAAGGCTCCTGAGGGCGGCGTTATCCAGAGACCTGACGGAAGTGTGCTGGTCAAGGTAAACGTTGACAGCGATTACTTAAAAGACATGAATAAGTGCACAATCCCTGCAGACGGAACCATCAAGATCGGTGCCAAGACTTATAAGTACGACAGCTGGGATTACGACGGAGATTCTACTTATACATTTGAAATAGATTCCACAACACTGAGCAGTATTCCCGATGGCGGTAAGAATGTAAGCATCGGCTACTCCAACAGCTACCAGGGAATTCCTTACTACATGGCTCAGATGAACGAGTGGATCAGACAGTTCTCAAGCGAGGTCAACAATATCATGACCACCGGTTATACATCAGATTCCCTCAACGGCGTGTTTGCTCTTTCGGGATCCATGGACACCGGCACAGGCGCTGAGTATAGCTTCGAGCAGCTCACAACTCTTTCTGAGAACAAGGGATACTACAACCTCCGGGGCGGTAACTTTACGGTGAGCTCAGTTCTTTTGGAGAACTCCGACAGACTGGCTACCAAGGCAGATATCACCGAGGGTGAGTCCGAGTTTGGAAACCTCACTAAGTTAAAAGACATGTTCAAGACCGAGAAGGTCTTCAGAGGCGCAACTTCAGGCGAGTTCCTTACAAAGGTCCTTGCGGACATAGCGCTTAACAAGGCGAACTCACAGACTCTTGAAGATACATACACATCACTGGAAAACACCATCAGCAACCAGAGACTTTCAGATACCGGTGTTGATGAGGATGAGGAAGCTGCAAACCTGGTTAAATTCCAGAATGCATATACACTTTCATCCAAGATGATCTCTACTCTGACCGAGATCTATGACAGACTGATTCTCCAGACCGGAGTTTAATTTGAGAAGCTAAATGAGCCTTGGTGGGCTGGGTGAGCCTAGGGGACGGAGTCAGGGGTCCAATTTCGGATGAGCCTAGGGGACGGAGTCAGGAGCTCATTTTCAGAATTTTCTGAAAATGAGCTCCTGACTCCGTCCCCTAGGCTCATCCGAAATTGGACCCCTGACTCCGTCCCCTAGGCTCACCCAGCCCACCAAGGCTCATTTTTTTTCATCAAATCCTTAAGTAATTGACTTTAACTGTCGATATACGTAGTGAAAATCATATACTCTGCATGGATGCACACTTTTTCAGGACAATGGAATGTCTTTTACCCTGGAGGATTACTATGCGCATCACTAACAAAATCATGCAGAACAATTCCCTTTACAATATAAATAACAACAAGGTGTCTGAGGATCAGCTCAACACCATGATGAGTACGGGAAAGAAGATAACGAGGCCCTCTGACGATCCGGTCATCGCTATTCGCGCACTTCGCCTTAGAAGCAACGTGACGCAGCTCTCCCAGTACTATGAGAAGAATGCAAAAGACGCTGAGAGCTGGCTTCAGGTAACTGCAGATGCGCTTTCAACGGTTACAAACGTTCTGACAGACTGCGTAAAGCAGGCAACCAAAGGCGCCAATAAGGATCTGACTCTGGACGATCTTTCCACCATCGTTACACAGATGGATGCTCTGTCAAAAGAGTATTATGCGACCGGCAACGTTGATTATGCGGGAAGATACGTATTTACAGGCTACAGGACAGATACTCCTCTTACCTTTGATAAGACCACAACTGCAGCCTATACAGATATTAATGATGAGTTCAATGCAGGAAGTATCGGAGATTCCAACAGGATCGTTGGCAAGCATAACCTCAATTCAACAACAATCCTGAATGATGATACTACCGCTACTTTAGAGCATGAGATAGTTGAAAGAAATGTCGGAAGACTCAGACTCTCTTATGATAACCTTAACTACGTTGAAGGCGATGGTAAGTCTGCAACCCTTAAGTTCAGGGAGGCGCTCCAGCAGCCGGCTACAAGCACAGTTGCCAGCACCATGGACACCATCAGCGTGACTTACAAGACCGAAGAAGGAATCACTCACTACGCATCCATTCCGATCAACAAAGACGGCTCAACTTATGAGATTGAGAGCGACAATATCGTATATAACGCAAGCCTTAAGAATGACGGAACATATTATATTGAAGGATACGATCAGGACACCGGAAAGACTTACATGATCAACTTGAAGGCTGACGGAACCTTCAATCCAAGCACTTCAACTGTTGATTCCGCAATCGCTGAGATTCAGTCAAAAGACGTAACGACAATAACCTACACTTCCACAGCAGGAAGAGTAAGCTTAAATGTTCCGCTTCTTCCGGCAATTGACCAGAGCTACACAATCAAGCTCGACGAGAATGGCTACTCCGCTACAGTAAACAGTGACGGAACAATTACTCTTAGAAATGACATCGGCAGAGACAACGGCGACGGAACAACAAGCAACGAGGTTGTTCAGATAACAGCCAATGGAAGCGTATATTCATCTTACCTAGAGACAAGCCTTGAGATCGGTCCTGCCAGCATCATCTACTCAACCAGCACAGAGGAGCAGATTGATGAGGCGTATGAGACTCTTTTCACCCAGAAAAAGGGTGCCTATGCTTATCTGAACGCTGCAACCGGTGAGGTTCTCCTTAATGAGGAGCTCAGAAATAAGTTCGCTACACTTCCGGATATCATCAATGCCAACAGCATCGATGTTGTTTATGACAAGAAGGAGTGGGAGAACGGAGACATCAGACCACAGAACCTCTTTGCCTGCACTTATACCGATGAGAACGGAAAATCTATTCTCTATAATAAGGGAACAGCAGGACATGACATTGCTTATGATGTAGGATTTGCTCAGTCGGTAGTCGTTAATACCACTGCTGATGCGGTATTCACAACAGATGTAAGAAGAGATGTAAGCGATCTTAAGAATATGCTCAATGAGCTGAAACAGCTTGATACCACACTGAAGACCCTAAAAAGTAAGCTCTCTGTGACCAGTGATGCAGATAAAAGGGATAAGATTCAGAATGAAATAGACTCCGCAACCAAGGCTTATGATTACATGAGAGAGAATCTCCAGAAGGAATTCGAGCATAAGATCACATCTATGCAGAAGGCTCTCGATACAGCAAACATCGCTGTTACAGACAACGGCACCAGATCAAAGAGACTTGACCTGGTAAGCACGAGACTTATGGATCAGACAACTACATTTAAGACTCTACAGTCTGAGAATGAGGACGTTGATCTCGCAGAGGCAGCAACCAAGCTTACTACAGCACAGGTTACTTATGAAGCGAGCCTGATGGCAACAGGTAAGATCAGCCAGACAAGTCTTATGAATTACATTTAAATTGTTTGAATTAATATGGCAATTGTACGAAATTGCGTATATAATTAATGTGTAGCAAAGTCACTAAAGACTATGGAGGTTACAACATGAAACTCACAACAAGAATTTTCGGCGAAGTAGAGATTGAAGATAGCAAGATTATCAGTTTCCCAAACGGTATAATCGGCTTTCCTGATTTAAAGAAATTCACATTGATGCATGATGAGAGCGACGACAATGGCGCTACAAACACCATCAAATGGCTTCAGTCTATTGAGGAGCCCGGCTTTGCAATGCCTGTAATGGATCCTCTTGTAGTATGCCCGGACTATAGCCCTGAAATCGACAGAACCAAGATCGAGGATGTTGGCGATCTTAGTGATGATGATATTCTTGTTCTTGTAACAGTTACTGTTCCTCATGACCTTACCAAGATGACCGTAAACCTTATGGGACCGTTTGTCATCAACGTTAAGGAAATGAAGGGCACACAGGCTATCGTAGAGAACGACAACTATCCTGTTAAGTTCCCCATCTATGATATCCTCAAGAAGAACAAAGAAGCTAATTCATAAACCACGGAGGGACAAACTATGTTAGCATTATCAAGAAAAAAGAACGAGGCGATCATCATAAATAACAATATCGAGATCACTGTTCTGGACATCAGGGGAGACCAGATCAAGCTCGGCATTTCCGCGCCCAAGGAGATCCCAATCTACAGAAAAGAAGTTTATATCCAGATTCAGAATGAGAACAAGGAAGCTACAGATGTAGCAGGACTTGAGGCTCTGAAGAACCTGCTTTGATTTTTGTGTGATTACAAGCGCTCTGCACAACCTGTGCAGGGCGTTTTTTGGCAGTAAATGTGTATGTGGGAGATGCAATGCGGATACTTTACTACGACTGGGATGAATTTAACGGCGAGGATTGCCGGGATGCCATGAAGAGACTCGGGCATGAAGTGGAGACATTCCGTGATTATGACGATATAGGGAAAAGAGATTACGACTGCGTTTTTAGTTTTGACTATTTCCCTGAAGTGTCAGAAGCCTGTCATGATCATCATAGTATCTATGTGTCATGGGTCTTTGATTGTCCGCATTATCCGCTTTACTCAAATACCATTTCTTATGAAGAAAACCGTATACATATTTTTGATAAAAGACTTTGTGAAGAGCTGAAAACTCTTGGCGCGAAGCATGTTTATCATACGCCTCTCGGGGTGAATGAAGAGAGGCTGAGGAGCCTAGACCTCACGACGACGCCTGAGTCTTACATGCATGATGTAACTTTTCTTGGAAATCTTTATGATAACGAATTCAATTTCTTTGATCAGGCATCATTTCCGGATGAACTTAAGGGTTATCTGGAAGACGTGATCAAAGCGCAACAACTGGTCTATGGAAAAGACATTATCTCTGACAACAGAGTTATTGATGACTCCCTGATGGAGACGCTTAGGAGCTTCATCAGGTTTGAGGATACAGGCAAATACAGCGTTAATTATGACCGCGTAATCCTTGATATCATCAGGAAAAAAGTAACAGTAACCGAGCGACGTAAAATACTTGAAGCTCTGGGAGATTGCTTTGACACAACGCTTTATACAACGCCTGATGCCAAGCCTATCCCCGGTGTAAATTGCCTTGGCCTCGCGGATTACAACTCTCAGATGCCTTATATCTTTCATAACAGCAAGATCAACATCAACATGACTTTCAGATGTATTCCATCAGGAATCCCTCTTCGTGTTATGGACGTGCTTGGATCGGGAGGGTTCCTTATTACAACATATCAGGATGAAATAGCAGAGTACTTCGAAGAAGATAAAGACCTTGTTATTGTCCGCTCGCCGGAAGAGTTTATTGAGAAAGCAGCATATTACCTTGAACATGATGATGAGAGAAAAGAAATTGCACAAAGCGGACAGGAAAAAGTATTCGAAAAGTTTGCCTATACCAAATTACTTCCCGAAGTTTTAACCCTGTAATTCTAAAATTTTTATTAATTCTTCATCTTTAACACCTGAAAACATAAAGTTATAATCTTCATTACCGATATAAAGGATAAGAAATCGTGTACAAACCTTTTGTTTTTGTGCATAAATGTTGCGATAGAACACGTTGATACCCGGTTAAGACATGGAGGTCATGGAGGTATAAGATTATGGGAATGGATGCAATTAACGGCTTTAGTCCGCTGATTCAGCAGACACAGCCACAGGTAAGGACACAGGTACAGGAACAGAATCAGTCGCAGTCAGAGATTGTAAATCAGGAAGCAGCGCCAACAATTGAACTTAAGGTTGAAGCTGCCGATAATTCTGCGGATTCAGGTCATGACGCTCAGAGTGGCACTCAGGCTTATACACAGGCCAGAGAAAGGTATGCTGAAACTGAGGAACAGATCCAGGAGGATAACGAGAAGGTCAGAAAGGCAATATCTGAGATGACCAAGAACGTTAAGTCCAACGCTGAAGCTGTTTTTGGAATCCATGATAAGACAAACCGTGTGACCATCAAGATGGTTGACAAGGAGACAAAGAAGGTTATCAAGGAATTTCCTCCGGAAGAGACTCTGGATATGATAGCCAAGGTTTGGGAAATTGCCGGGATCATGGTTGACGAGAAGCGATAACCCCTTGTATGGAAAAGGAATTCCATGTAACAAGCTCACGGATTGAGAAAGGAGAAACACTATGCCTATACGAATTACGGGAATGAACTCGGGCCTGGATACTGAGAGTATCATAACAGCTCTTACCAGTACTAAGAAAACCAAGTTACAGAACTTTCAGGGAGATCAGAAAAAACTCTCTTGGAAGCAGGATAAGTTTAAAGAACTCAACAAGAAGGTTGTTTCCTTCTATAACGGCGCGTTGTCAAATATGCGTTTTTCAACGGCGTATACCAAGAAGACAACATCGGCCAGCAACTCAAATGCAGTATCAATAGTTACTTCCGGATCTGCTATGAATTCTTCGCAGACCCTCGATATAACAGATCTTGCAAAGTCTGCATACCTTACCGGAAATGAGGTTAAGGTTAACGGAGAGAATGCCAAAGCTTCTACATCAATTTCAGATCTTCGCATTAATCCCGGTGACCAGATCAAGTTCCAGATCGGTGATGATGAGAATGATATCCTTGCAGTTGATATTGCTGAGGGAGATACAATTTCCAGCATTCTAAATAAGTTAAAAGGTGCTTCATCAGTAAGTGGCACAAAACTTGATTTTAACTATGATGAAAAGAATGGCAGATTTTTTGTGGCTTCCCAGAAGGAAGGAGCAAAGTCTGCATTCCATATTAAAGACGCAACAGATGCAATGCAGAAGTTAGGCCTTACTCTCAGTGGTGATTCTGAGGAGAACAGTTCTAACTACATTGCAGGATCAAGCGCTAAGATTAAACTCAATGGTGTTGAATATACATCAGAGAATAATGTGTTTGAAATCAACGGCCTTACAATTACCGCAAAGGAAAAGGCGACAGGAATAACACTTACTACTCAGCAGGATACCAGCGGTATTTATGATAATGTAAAGAAGCTTATAAAAGAGTATAATGATCTTATGAAAGAGTTCGCTACTCTTTATAATGCTGACCCGGCTAAGAAATACAGTATGCTCACCGACGAACAGAAAGAAGAAATGTCTGATAAGGAAGTCGAGGAGTGGGAAAACAAAATCAAAACAGGACTGCTTAGCGGTGATGAGACCATTTCTTCTATCCGAAATGCTATGAAAAGCGTTATGACAACCGGAATTGATATCACCATGAAGGATGGATCTGCCAGCAGATTATCACTGGCAAGCTTTGGAATATCTACGGGAAGTTATTTCGGTACTGAAGAGAATGAAAGAGACCTGCTCCATATCGATGGCGATGCGGATGATAGTGTTTCAAGTGGCAATACAGATCTCTTAAGAAGTGCAATTTCAACTGACCCGGAGATGGTACAGAGTTTCTTTACAGAACTTTCAAGATCACTGTATTCAAAAATGGGTGATCTGATGAAAGGTACACAGTACAGTAGCTCATTTACGATTTATGAAGATAAGCTTATGGCCTCTCAGTATAGCGCTTATAACACAAAGATATCAGACGCTCAGAAGGCCTTGGAAGCCGCTCAGGATAAATATTACAAACAGTTTTCTTCTATGGAGAGTGCCCTGTCTAAGATAAACTCTGCAAGTGGATCACTGTCAAGTTTCTTTGGTGGTGGCTGATAGTCATTAAATATACCAGAATAAATGATGAGAGGTAGAGAATATGCCGGTACTTACAGCACAACAGAGAGCTGCATATGCACAGTACAAGAACAATAAAGTAAATGCTGCCAGTGGGCCGGAACTCACATTGATGCTCTATGACGGAGCTATCAAATTTTTGAATATCGCCGATTTTGCGATTGAAAACAAAGATATTCAAAAAGCCCACACAAATATAATTAAGACTGAGAAGATAATAGATTACCTTCGAAATACGCTGGACATGAAATATCCCGTTGCTCAGGATTTTGAGAACATGTATTCCTACATAGCAAGACGTTTGGTTGAAGCAAACATTACAAAAGACAGAGAGATTGTTGGCGAGGTCAACTCTCATATGCATGCTATCAGGGACAATTGGGTTCAGGTAATGAAGGCTAATAACATCATGGTGAAGGACGCATAAGGGGGATAACATGATATCAGCCAGTCTGGATATGCTAGAGGAGAGCCTTCAGAAGAAGGTAGAGATACTTACCAGGATAGAAGAGCAGAATACAAAACAAGCAGATATTTTAAGTGATTCCGGGAAGGTGGATGAAGCAGCTTTCGATGCAACAGTGGATGCCAAGAGCAAACTGATCGATGAGATTAATTCACTGGATGATGGTTTTCAAAGTCTCTTTGATCGGGTAAAAGAGGAAATCGGCGAGCATAAAGAGCAGTATGCGGACCAAATAAAAAGAATGCAAAAGCTTATCCAGGAGATTACCGGTAAGAGCGCATCAATAGAGGCCTCTGAGCATCGAAATAAAAGACTGGCAGAGAAATATTTCAGTACAGCAAGAGAGAATATGAATCAGAGCAGAAACTCATCATCTGCCGCATTCAACTACTATCAGACTATGAACAACTTCAAGAATATCCCACCTCAGTTCATGGACAAGAAGAATTGATTGAATTGTATTTAAATAACACACAAAAGGACTTGAGCCTATTTATCGGCTACAAGTCCTTTTTACTTTAGGGTAAAATGCAAAAAAAATAAAAAAGTTTCAATATTGCAAAAAAATATGAAAAAATCATTCATGAGGGGTTAAGAAGGGGGAAAACATGCCGATATCTTTAGTGTAAAACAAAACAAAAGCAGCCATGGAAGGGACTCCGCGTAGGACTGCACAAATAAAAATGGAAAGGCAGCAAGGAAGCGAGCCCCGTTCATGGAGGATTAAATATGGTAGTACAACACAACGTCACAGCGATGAATGCAAACAGACAGCTTGGCATTACAACAGGTGTTCAGGCTAAGTCAAGTGAGAAGTTATCATCAGGTTACAAGATCAACAGAGCAGCAGATGATGCAGCAGGTCTTGCGATTTCTGAAAAAATGAGACGTCAGGTAAGAGGTCTTACACAGGCTTCAGAGAATGCTCAGGATGGTATTTCTGCAGTGCAGATCGCAGAAGGAGCTCTCAATGAAGTTCATGATATGCTCCAGAGAATGAACGAGCTGGCAACAAAAGCTGCTAATGATACTTTACAGTCAACAGATCGTGAATATATCCAGTCTGAGATGAACGCTCTTGCATCTGAGATTTCCCGTACATCAGCTGCAACGGAATTCAATAATCAGCCTCTTCTTGATGGAACCTTCATGGACAAGAAACTTCAGGTTGGAACTGAGTCAGGATCTACTAACCAGATAGCAATCAATATTGTTAAGATGTCTGCTTCGGCAATTGGTATTAGCGGATCGGCGATCAATGTCTCAGGGTCAAGTGGAGTGAATGCCAGAAATGCAATGGATGCTGTTAAGAACGCGCTTCAAAGCGTTTCAAAGCAGAGGTCCGATCTTGGTGCTGTACAGAACAGACTTGAGCATACAATCAAGAACCTCGACAATGTAACTGAGAATACTCAGGCAGCTGAATCTCAGATCCGTGATACAGATATGGCTAAAGAGATGGTTAAGTACTCCAATAACAACATCCTTGCACAGGCAGGTCAGTCAATGCTTGCACAGGCCAATCAGACCAACCAGGGTGTACTTTCACTTCTTCAGTAAAACAGTAAACCGGTTTAGAATTATTCAAAGGGCTCCGGAAACTTCCGGAGCTCTTTTTCATAGAATTAGAATTCTTAAAAAGTTTATAATTTGTTTATAATTTTACATATTAAGTTTTTACATTTATAGACGATAATAAAAGTGTAAAAAAGAACAGAGATTATCTTTGGCCAGCACAAAGGTAATTTCAAAACAAAGCACACGAGCAGCAAGGATGCTGCCGTACAAATTCAAGGAGGAATTATATTATGGTAGTACAACACAACGTCACAGCAATGAACGCAAACAGACAGCTTGGTATCACAACTGGTATTCAGGCTAAGTCAAGTGAGAAGTTATCATCCGGCTACAAGATCAACAGAGCAGCAGATGATGCAGCAGGTCTTGCAATTTCCGAAAAGATGAGACGTCAGGTAAGAGGTCTTACACAGGCTTCTGCAAACGCTCAGGATGGTATTTCTGCAGTACAGACAGCTGAAGGTGCTCTTAATGAAGTACATGATATGCTTCAGAGAATGAACGAGCTGGCAACAAAGGCTGCTAATGATACTCTTCAGTCAACAGACCGTCAGTACATTCAGTCTGAGATGAAGGCTCTTACATCTGAGATCACACGTACAGCTTCTGCTACAGAGTTCAACAACCAGGCACTTCTTGATGGAACCTTTACAGACAAGAAGCTTCAGGTTGGAACAGAGACTGGTTCTACAAACCAGATTTCTATCAGCATCACAAAGATGACTGCTTCAAACATCGGTGTTGGTAACGTCGACGTTTCAGGCACTGATGGCGCTAATGCTCGTACTGCAATGGACGCTGTTAAGAATGCTCTTCAGAGTGTTTCAAAGCAGAGATCAGACCTTGGTGCTATTCAGAACAGACTTGAGCACACAATCAAGAACCTTGATAACGTAACTGAGAATACTCAGGCAGCTGAGTCACAGATCCGTGACACAGATATGGCTAAAGAGATGGTTAAGTATTCTAACAACAACATCCTTGCACAGGCTGGACAGTCAATGCTGGCTCAGGCTAATCAGTCAAATCAGGGTGTTCTGTCTCTTCTTGGCTAATAACTGTAGGCTAAATGTATTTGAACGTCTGTTTAGATCATTGCGACTACCAAAAAGAGCTCCGGTTTTCCGGGGCTCTTTTTCAGTGCTAATACACAATATAACACTAATTGGTGATACAATAAAACATATAGAAATACATTGATCTAAACAGGGAGAATGTAAATGGAGAGTTCTAAAACCAACTTTAAAACACTTGTGGTAATAACTCCTGCTGATTGTCAGAGACTAATCGGACTATACCCAAGAATTATTGATAATATAACCTATGGGGATATCTGCTTTGTTGGAAAAGTCGAAGTAGGAGATATACTAAACGCAAACCCGGAGATTAAAGGAAAAGTAGGGTTTATAGATGAGGATAGCATTATCCCTTTTGACAGTGTTCACAAAGTTGTTGCCGATAGGATGAAGCATATTCTCAATGGCAGAGAGCTTCCAAGAGGGATAACAGGCTGGTATTACCAGCAGTTTCTCAAGATGCAGTATGCTTTTTTGTGTGAAGATGAATATTATATGACATGGGATGGGGACACCATTCCCTGTAGGAAATTAAACATGTTCACGGAAGGTACCACGAAACCCTATTTTGACCTTAAGCATGAGTTTCACGAGGAATACTTTGACACCTTGGGAATTATACTTCCGGGACTTTCAAAAACAATAGAAAGATCCTTTATATCCGAGCATATGCTCTTTAATGTTGAATATATGAAGGAGCTTATTCAAGAAATTGAGAGTAATGCTGTAATTCCCGGTGCTCATTTTTGGGAAAAGATCTTAAATGCAATTCCTGAAGATAAGATACAGAGTTCTTCTTTTAGTGAGTTTGAGACTTATGGAACCTTTGTGGCAAAAAGGCATAGCGATGCATATGCTCTGAGGGAGTGGCATTCCTTCAGGCTTGGAGGAGAATTTTTTAATATAGACACCATTTCGGATAGGGACTTTTTGTGGCTTTCAAAGGATTTTGATGCCATTTCTTTTGAAAAAGGGCACTCAGTGAGAGAGGACAATGCAAACCTCTTTGATAATCCATATTATCAGGAAAAGCTTACACCAAAGCAGATGCTACAGGCGGCTCAGATGGAATTCAAGGATGGCTACAAGGAGGTCTGGGATGATGATGAGTCTATAGATCATGCCAATGAGTCTAGCGGACAATTTAACAATTCCGATGAAGGTCAAAGTGAGCCGGTTAAGAATAGAGAACTTATGAAGAAATTGAGAGATATTTTGCAAAAGAATCCGGGATTTATTGAGAATCTTCCTATAGATGATCTGATATCTTGTGTTTATGTGGAACTGTATGGACTTCGGCAGTTATATGACAAGGAGCATTTCGACAGACTGGAAGAAGAGCTGGGACAGATTTCTAATGAACTTGAGGGAGCAAAAGCAAAGAAAGATGCTGAACAGGCATTACATATCATCGATACGCTGATTTCCTATGAGGACATGCTTCCTGACAATGACTTGGCTGCATCGTTTATAGAAAAGGCAAATTATGACGATGCGTTCTTACGACATATACGAGATAATACGCTGGTTGTAATAGGGGATTCTCATGTCAACTTCTTTAGTGGGAATGAGAATCTATCGTTTATACCAATAGGGAATGAGGTGAATACCTGTACTCGTAAATCTGATGATCCGATTACTACACTGCATTTCGGACCATGTCTTGCCTATAAGAGCAATCAGTATGGATCCTCGAATCGCTTCAGGGAGAAACTGGACTGGGCTCTTAAAAACTTTATTCTTCCCGATGCAAAGATACTGTGTGTGCTTGGAGAGGTTGACCTGCGTGCACATGTTTTTAAGCAGACAGCGAGGCAGGGAAAAGACTATAAGACAATAATAGATGAAATCCTTGATAACTATATGGAATTTCTTTTGTGGCTGAGTGACCTCGGGCATGAAGTATTGTGCTGGGGACCTATTGCTTCACAAAACGATACCTGCCCTGTAACTGAAGAGTATCCAAGAATAGGGACTACTGCTGAACGTAATAAAGCGACAGAGTATTTTAACGAAGAACTCTGTCGCAGATGTGGCGAAAATGGTATAGGCTTTATTTCATTGTTTTCTGATATGATCACTGAAGATATGCAGACAGATGAAAAGTATCTTTCGCCTGATAAGGTTCACCTGGGACAGTTTGCATATCCTGAGGTTATTGAGGCCTTAAAGAGTATCGGCGTCATTTGAATATACAGGCTTTCCGGTGGATTCGAAAAGCTCTTTTACCACGCATTCATCTCCAATGAAGCTGTCGGATAGTATTATAGCGGGAGTTGGAGTCAGAGTTTCATCAAAAATACCGATATCGTGAGTGATATAATACTCCAGCAAAACTCTGAAGTCATCAAAAAGCTCAGGTCGGTATTTCATTATCATGTCAGGTAAGTACTTGTTTGGACGCCAGATAAAAGCAACAGTATCCTTCTTCTGCTCATATTCTTCAAAAACTTTTTGTGCAGCTCGAAAGTGAGACCTGTTGTTTTGGAGTACTCCGAAAACAGAAGTTGTAAAGAGCACTGCTTCTTTTCGCTTTCCCGTAGAATCAAAAAGATGTCTGTTCCAGCTGGCTGGATACGGTACTGTGCTTTTGTCATACTTCTTTAAAATGGCTATCCTGGGGTAATCTTCACAGGTGATTTTGGGATACCATTTTTTGTAAGTTTCTATGTCTCCATCACTAATAAGATTAAGATACATGGATTTTATTGATTCTGAGCTGACGATAATCTTATCTGCATTGTGAATACCCGGGGGAGTTATTATCTTGCTATAGACTCTTTTTAGGTAGGTTGTGTCCTGGTCCATGTCGCTTAAGGTGCTGTAGGGTATATAGATAAGATTGTCTGTAAATTTGCGCAGATTGGAAGTATGAAAGTGAGGGTGGACTGCAAATACCGGATTGTTATTATCTGAGATGTTCTGAATATATATAGTGTCCGGATGCTCAGCTTCGAGGTCATAATCATTTACATCATATATCTTCACGCTTTCAGGATATCCCGTGGTTATATATTCTGCATCGTAGAGTTTTTCATTTGGCCCTATCTGATATGTGGGCAGAGGGATGACTACAACCTGATTATCCGGATCATTTATTTCTTTTTCCCATATTGTCTGAAAACCCTCCCACATATTTGGGTGACAGGGAAGAAAAACAGTTTTTTTCATTTAGAAGATATCTCCTAACTGGGCTATTTTGTCACATGCAATAATGGCTCTTTCCTGCTTTTTGAAATGAGGATAATCGTGTGCTGTAGTTCCTCTAACAGGAATCATGTAATTGCTGCCGTATATAGAAGTTAAAACTTCGTCATAACCGGCAGGTATTGGCGCTGTAATGGTCTCAAATTTTATGTAAAGAGTCTTGTCATAGGCTGATACGGGGCGCATATTTGCTTCGTCTGCATGAACGCCATCATAATACCAGGCAAGTTTCTGAGCTTCTTTTTTACGAGTGATTGACGCCACCCTATCTGCTAACATCCACAGAGATCCCCTTATTTTGTCGTCTCTTTTTATTTTTGTTCCAGTAACTTCTTCCAAAGTGGAAAGAGTACTTTCAAAACTACCATCGGCTATAAAGGCATCCATTTCAGTGGCAAGGCCAAATGCAGCATTATACAGATCCTTCATGAGAGACCATTGTTTCGGATCGTGAGGAACATAATCCATAGGGAAGATGTCAACCCAGCTGGTACAAGGAAAATCATATTCAGCTTGGGTGATTTTGGTTTCTATAGGGTCATTGCCTAGATCAAGGTTTGCTCTGTTTGATATAACAGCATGGGGCTTGTCGTAATTGTCCACTGTATAATAGCTTGCAACAAAGCGATAGGGAGGAAGTTCGTCTTTTAGATATTTGATGAAAAGAGCATAGTCTTTTCGCATGACTGATATGTCTATATCATCATCCCAGGGCACATAACCATGGTGCCTGACTGCTCCCAGGAGAGTTCCATAGTCGAGCCATGCTTTTATGCCGTGTCTTTCGGCAATTTCGAATATCTCGTTTAGAAGGTTGAGCTGTACAGCCCAACTCTTTTTCATAATCTCGGAGATGTAAAAGCCACCTCTGCATTCTTCTTTGAAAAATTCGTCTGGAAAAGAGAGCATCATGACTCCTTAAAAGATGGTTTAACGGCATTATTACATATATTTTATCACGATTTAGCGTATTTATGTGATACAATATTATTATAGATTCAGACAATTCACCGGAGAATAAAAGTCATGAAAAAAATCTTTTATTACACTGATGTACTGCCATTTCTTTCGAGGGGAGATGAAGCCATTAAAAAACTCAGGAGAAATCTTGAGACGTTTAAGGAATCATCTGCCGATGTACATCTTGTGTGGCATCCTTGGTCTGGAACTGAAGAGTACCTGAAGATCAACAGATCAGGAGTGACAGAAGAATACAGAAGTATAGTTGATGAGTTTACCGGTGCAGGATGGGGCGATCTGGACAAATCTGATACTTACCAGTCTGCTAAGGAAGTGCTTTTTGGTTGTGATGCTTATTACGGAGATCCGTCCGATCTTGCTTATGAAGCGCAAAATGCCAAAATGCCGGTAATGTTTCAAAACATTGAAATATAAAGACGGGGGTAAAGGCTGTGAATAAAGAGTTTACCTTATGTGCATCGATGATGTGTGCAGACTTTGGAAACCTTGAGAGGGAGATACATAATCTTGAGGATGCCGGTATAGATTCTTTCCACGTAGATATAATGGATGGACGTTATGTCCACAACTTTGCCATGTCTTTGTATGACATGGCTGCCATTGCGAGGATAACCGACCTTCCGCTTGATGTTCACCTTATGATTGAACATCCCAGAAATAATATTGACATGTTTTTGGATAACCTGCGTCCCGGAGATACTGTATACATTCATCCGGAGGCTGAGTATCACCCTTCTGCAACACTTCAAAAAATCATAGATGCCGGGATGCATCCCGGTATCGCTATCAATCCCGGAACCAGCGTTGAAACAGTAAGAGAGATGCTAAGGATCGTAGACCATGTTCTGGTTATGGCCGTAAATCCTGGAAATGCTAGTCAGATGTTCCTGCCTTATGTAGGAGAAAAGGTTGAACAGCTCATAAGACTCAGGGAGAAAATGGGATTTAAGCTTATATGGGATGGCGCATGCAGTGCTGAGCGCATACAGAAGTATGCTCCCCATGGAGTCGACGGCTTTGTTCTTGGCACAACACTTCTGTTTGGAAAAAATACTCCTTACAAGGATATAATTAAGGCTATCAGGAAGATAGATTTTGGCTACTTAAGTGGCGAAAAAAAGCAGGACAGTTGGGTATATGGATCATAACGGAAGAGTAGATATTTTGGATATTTCTTTTGCAGAGGCCTTCTTTGAAGATGAAGTCAGAGAAGGCTTTTTTGTTCCGACCATGATGAAGCGCTATTGGGCGGCTCAGTTGAAGGTTCTGTCTGTGATTGCCGGAATATGTGACAGGCATGAGATTAAATGGTTTGCAGATTATGGAACTCTCATGGGCGCTGTAAGACATGGGGGCTATATACCATGGGATGATGATCTTGATATATGCATGCTAAGAAGTGATTATGTCAGGTTTTTCGAGGTGGCTAAAAAGGAACTTCCTGAAGGCTATGTGATCATGAACATTGATGAGCAACCTGAATATAGAGAACTTGTTGGGAGAGTTGTGAATAGCCATGCTATTGACTATTCTGACGGACATATGAATGAGTTTTATGGGTGTCCATATACTGCTGGAGTAGATATTTTTCCGCTAGATGGGGTGTACAACGATCCTGAGAAGGAAGCCGAGCGTAAAGTACGGGCTGAAAAAGTCATTGCAGAATATACCAAGGACCATAAACAGGAGTCATTAAAACGTCTTGAAAAAATCTATAGTGAATGTCCTATTTCTGATGCTGAAAAAGTAGCTCTTATGCGCTTTTGGATTACTGATAGGAATCATATATATAGCCGCAAACTATACGAATCCTTTGTAGAACTTCCGTTTGAAGATACATATATAAGAGTGCCGGCAAGATATGATGAGAAATTGAGAGCTGACTATGGTGACTACTGGAATGTAGTTAAGGTCGGTGGGGCTCATGACTATCCTGTATATGGTGAACAGGAACAGATACTTTTTGAGCATTTTGGAAGACAGCCATATAGATATAGCATGAATAATCAGGCGCTGCTGAAGGCGGTCAGCAGATATATTCTAAAGGCTAGTAATCCTTCTGCAGACAGAACTATTAGAAAAGTGGTTTTTCTGCCCTGCAGAGCAAGGTGGTGGAGTAGTATGGAGCCACTTTGGGAGCATTTTTCATCTGATCCTGACGTGGAGGTTCATGTACTTCCTATTCCTTACAATGAAAGGAACTACAAAGGCGAGTATTTAGATGATCATGATGAAAAAGACCTTTTCCCGAATCATGTTAGCGTCGAGGATCATGAACAATATGACTTTGCAAATGAACATCCGGATATGATAGTGATACAGGTTCCATATGACGATTTCAGCACAGTGATGGCAGTTCCGGAATTCTATTACTCTCATAATCTTCAACAATATACTGATGAATTGCTATACATTCCCTGTTTTGATCCTGATGATCCGGCTGTTGAAGGAGATAAAGCTGAAAAAAGTATATCGGTGCTTATTGAACAGCCTGCTGTAGTCAATTCCGACAGGATACTGTTGGGCTCGGACAAGATGAAGCAGGTTTATATTAAGAAACTTGTGGAGCTTACGGGTGAACCAACGAGAGAATACTGGAATCAAAAGATAGTACTCCCGGAGGATTTTGGGATTTTTGACAAAACTAAACCAGTGGAGATTTCTTCTGAGGAGTGGGATAAATTTGTAGGAAATATTGGAGGTAAGAAAGTCGTACTTTATTATATTTCTATCAGTATGTTGCTCATTGGAGGAGACAAGGCAATAGAGAAAATGAAAAGGTCGCTTCATCTGTTTGCTGAAAATGCTGACAATCTGGTGGCTGTGGTTCTGCCGCAGAAGGCTCTGACAGATTGTCTGAAAGAACTGGATGATGCGCTGTGGGAGAAGTATAAAAAAATTGTAAGTGGAATAGGTACAGTTTGGAAAAACTGTATTTATGACTCTTGTGGATTGACTGAAAATTACATTGGCAGGTGCGATGCGTTCTATGGCGATCCCGGAGTGATAGCAAGGAAGTTTGTTATAAACAAGAAACCGGTTATGATTCAGAACCTTGAAATATAGAAAGGCTGTTTATGCTCTCTTTTCCCGATGAATACTTTAAAAATGAAATACGGCTGGGGTTTCATGTGACCGCCATGATGAAGAGAATGTGGGGAGCTCAGATGGAGATTCTCTCATGGATAGGTGAGATCTGTAAAAAACATGATATAAACTGGATCATGTGCTACGGGTCTCTACTTGGAACAGTCAGACACAGGGGATTTATTCCCTGGGATGATGATATAGATATAGCAATGCTGAGAGCAGATTATGAGAGATTCATGGATGCCGTGGCAGCAGAGCTTCCGCCTTATTTAAAGACAAAGTCTCTTTTGCCGGGAGCAATAGCGCCAAAGGAAATGTGCTTCAACATTTGCAACGGAACCAGAATTGATACCACTCCGGAATTTCTCGGAAGGTTTCATGGATGTCCCTATTCAACTGGAGTGGACATTTTTGTGTTTGACAGAGTGCCGGCTGACCTGGAAGAGTTTGCATATCAGGACAGACTGATAAGGCTGCTTGACAGGCTGTTGATGCTGCAATGGGCCGTAAATGGCAAGAGCATCGGCGAGGCGGAGTATTCAGAATACTGCAATATCAAGGCTACAATGGAAAATGAGCTGTCCTACACATTTAACAATGCTGAGCCACTGGAACTTCAGATACTGCGGCTCCTTGATCTGGCCTGTGGATTATGCGAAGACTGCGGCTCTGAGGATGTTGAAAATCGTGAGCAGGTCATATATTACGGTATGGTTGGTTTTAAGGACAGGTATTTTACAGACAGAATCTGGATGCCCTTTGAAGGCGTTATGGACGTACCGATTCCCAGAGATTACGACACGGTGCTGACCAGGATATTTGGAGATTATAAGATGCCCAGGAAACATACCTCACAGCATGAATATCCCATCTACAAGTATCAGAGAATCAGACTCTATGAGGAGCATATAAAAAGAGGATGGGATATTCCTGAGATTTATCTTGAGTATGATGAAAACGGTAAACTGATCGTAGATCCTGAGGATGTAAAAAGAAAAATGGATGCAAAACAATAATAAGCAATCTGGAATATTGCCATTTCAATGCACCAAAATTGTTTATGGCGAGTTGAATGGTTTGCAGGTAGTCGGAGACCCAAATAGTACCGATGAAGGCATGAACACATAAATGCTGGAGGGAAGTCGAGAACAAGCTGTTCCTCACAGCTTGGGTCTGCGAGACAATATCAAAGAGGAAACATTTGCTATACACAGAGATAGTCTTCACTGTACTCAGAGACAGAGAAAGAAGAACAAACAAATGACAACGAAATTGGCGAGAATAGCAGATTTATCCGCGCAGAATCCAAACATGGTCTTTACATCCATATCCCACATGATAAATGTGGAGCTTTTGAGAGAATGTCATAACAAGATGGATGGAGACAAAGCCGTACCATTACTATGGGATTACAGATAACTTGCGAAGTTTGAAGACATTTAGATATGAAGTCCTTAAAAGTCTATTATTTTGGCTGAATAGACGAAGTCAAAAGAAGAGCTACAATAGGAACGAATTCTGGGCAATGATTAGTTCACATCATAAAGTTGCTCTTCCTAGAACATACGTAAGTATCTATGCGCAGTAATACGAATAATTAGTCTCGTAAAGAGCCGGATGCGGGAAAGCCGCACGTCCGGAATTTCTGTTTAAGCTGTTCAGTTAAGTACGGTTGTTAAAAGCCTAGCCTTTTTCGCTGGGAAAAGTGTCGTTATCTGAGCGGGGGATAAGCGTGTCGATGTTGGCACGAGTCAACGCGGCCCATTCATATGCCGTTGTCGGCTATCATCACCGGCTTGTGCTGGCCGGTAAAGATGTGGACAAGAGGGCTGGAGCTGCCGTAGTAGGCATCAAAAGAGCTGACAAATGAATAAACGTCATCTGAGGGAAGAGGGATTGTTTCAATTCCTCTTTCTTTTGCGCTTATGATAATGGATTCTTTGAGACTGACTATTCTGTCATGCAGTAGAGGGTCACTGCAGACAAAGCTATCGGGATAGAAGCAAAGAGATGCATTTATTTTGCTGCTTGCCGATGAGAGCACGTCAAGTCTTTCTTCTATGCTGCCCAAAAGGTGATCCGCGTGCTCGGTAAATTCGTAGAGACTGATGCAGTAGAGAAGATTCTTTTTAATTGAAGCAGTTGTTGAGGCAGATATTTTTGAGGTAGTGATTCCTGTGGTAGTAATTCCTGCGGTCGTAATCTCTTTGGTTGGAATTTCTGTTGTCGTAATCTGTCGAGCGGCCATTTCTGTGGTGTTTTTTTCTGTGATAGTGTTCTTCCAGTTAGCGTTTTCACTGAAGATATCGGAGCATTCGTCAAAAATCTCGGGGGCAGAGTATATTTTCTCCTCCCAGATGTGCTCTGTGTCCGTGTCTGCGAATGCGGTGAGTGCAGTCACGTAGCGGGTCTTGATGTTCTCTGACTGAACTGCGATCCTGTCGGCATAGATAAGGGCAGGAGCGGTGACATAGTATCTTAGGACGATCAGGTCCGTTATGTCTTTTTCGCCAAACTCAGAGGTCTTACCTATGGGTATATATACCAGCTGCGGGGTATACGAGCGGAGACTGTCGGCAAAGAAATTCCGTGGGATAGTAAGATATGGATTCTCACCGTCGTAGGGAAACTGAATGTATATTGAATCCGGGCAGTGAAGGGCAAGGTCATAGGTTTCCCAGTTCTGTATTGGAAGACCCTTAGGGTAATTGCCGATATTGGCACTCTTTCTTATTTCGTCCATGGACATGGTCGGCTGTCCGTAGTAGTCCCTGGTGAAAAGAGGCAGGGGCACAACAACGGGATCTATGTCCGGATCATTGGAAATGCGGTCGTATACTCCGGATAAGGTGTTCCATTCTTTTGGTCCGATGGGGAGAAAGAGGATCTCCTTACGGTTAAAAAGGTGCTCGAAAAGAGCGCTTTCAAGGGCGGCAAGTGTACTGTCAAGAGATAACAGTACTGATGAATCCTGAGAACAGATGCTGCCTTCAGAGGTTGTGGATTCGCTTTTACGTTGAGCAGATGCTTCATGGCTGAAAACGGAGGCTTCGTTGCAGGACAAGAGTTCAAAAGCTGACTGACTGCAATTGTAGATATCCTCGCAGAAGGTCTCAAGTACAGAAACAATGGCCACGGTGTGAGGATTATTTTCTCCCTTAACGTTCTCTATAAGGGTACCAAGATCCATCGCCAGCTGCTGAAGCTCGCCGAGCCTGGATGTGAATTCATCAAGTGAAACATTACTAAAAAGAGCACAGGCATCTGCATAAAGGGACTTAAGGCCATCAAGGCACTCTCCGGCTATTGCCTTCAGGCTGCCGGATGTGTCAGGCTGCGGTCTTTCCATCATCTCGGGATCATATGCAAAATGCGGTAGAGTTACGTTCGAACTCTTTTCAAAGAGGTCTTTCTGCGCCTCAAAGGCCGGATATGTATGTCCGCTCCAGACCTTTCTTATCTCATTATAGTTGCCGTAGCGGCTTGAGAGCACTCTGTTGTACTTAGCCGGAACGGGGATAGTTGTATCCTCGAAGGGAATGCGCACAAAAGATTCATACAGCTCTTTTGCTTCGCCCTTTCCGCCCCTTAGGATAAAAGGGAAGATCTGACCGATCTCTTTTGCTTCATCCCGTTTGACCCTGCCCATCTGCTTCTCTGCAAGGGCATAGAGGGCAACAGAAACAGCCCTTTTGTCTCTGGAAGAAGGGAGGGCGATGTTATATTTCTTTTGAATAGAAGAAAGTTCTGTTTCGATGGTGGAGGGACTGAGGGAATTGTCTGTTATCCCGTCTGCGACTGCGATCAGCCGAAGAACCTCGTTGTCCCGCTTCTTTTCCTCGGCGGGATCGGGATACAGATAGTCCTTGATGAATATATCAACTCCTGTGAGCCAGGGGAAATTGTAGTTGTCCCTTAGGACGTCTTCGTCAAAAGAAATTCTCCTGCGGTTTACGACTCTTGCAAGGAACAGCCAGTGATCTTCCTGCCTTTCGTAGTTGTGTATGCAGTACCCATCCGGGAGCTCATCGTCCGCCACCGCAAGAAATCTGTCATAGTCTCCGCGAAGCATGCATATATCCAGGTCGTCATCCCAGGGCACAAAGCCGCCGTGCCGCACCGCCCCAAGGATCGTGCCCCAGTCGGCAAAGTAGGTGATACCGTGCCGAACGCAGATATCATCAATGACCTTGAGAACGTCAAGTGCAGTCGCCCAAGCAATTTTGACCTGGGTGGGTACATAAAAACCATATCTGATCTCGTCTCTGAAGAAATCTATGCTGTGCTTCATGCTTTTTACCTCATTAATATAGTACCACAAAGACGATGTTAACGCCGTCCCCACACATGGAAATAGAAGAGGATAACGAAGATTTCGTTAGAGAAATTTGTGCCATCGCGGAGAAGTATATGCCTGACTACGACGTGGATCAGATATACGAGGAGTGGAAGAGCAAGGTATAAAATGGAAGAGATGGACTCCCAGGATAGAGCATTTGACTAAGATGCTTTATACCGGGAGTTTTTTGCAAAAAGAGGGCGCATTGCTGTCCGGAACCGGTAGAGAAATATAGGGAAGGTATATTAATTTCAAAGTTGGTTTTGTGGAATGAAATAGCGCTTCAAAATCATGCAAAATATAGTGTTTTTTTAGTGTTTGTTTATTGTTTCTTTAGAATATGGTGATAAAATAACTCCACTGGTTTGAGAGTATCAGGCTATTTATGGCTGCTAAAAAAAACTCACAAAACACCTAAAGTAATCTGGAAGAGTAACCGATATATCTTTTAGACACTGGTGGAGCTGCTTAATATGGATGAGGGGTGATACCAATGTACAAGAGAGTACGTGGAAATAAAAAAGAATGTAAGTCATCTAAAAAGAGGCTTGCCAGGGAGGTGAGAGAACCTCCACCTTAATGCTGATCATTGATGCTAAATACGGAGGTTTAAAGTGGCAAAAGAGGATGCAATACCCACAAACAATGGAAGGATAAAAATTGTAATAGGAATTTGTATTGCAATCATCCTTGTGCTGATAGTAGTTGTAGCTTTACTTTTGGTAAGAGGAAAGGTCTCTAAGCAGGAAGTGAAACGAAATGTGGTTGTTACACAGAGTAATGCGGAGCAAGTCGCAGAAGAATTGATCAGTACACCATACGTAGAACCCGGGTATTACACTACTGAAATGAGTACTACTTGGCATTTTGCTTCCGGTGATTCGGTTTCGAATGACGCGTACGTAAGGAATAATGAAGGGAACACCAATGATGTTTATTTCGATGTGTTTCTTGCTGACGACGAAACGGAAACTATTCTTGAATCCCCAATTATACCCAGAGGCGCTGAGTTGAAAGATATTTCTTTGGACAAGTCGCTAGATGCAGGTACGTATGATTGCGTTATGGTTTATCACCTTGTTGATGAGAATCAGAATAGTATAAGTACGCTTAGGGTGGGATTTACAATTGTTGTAGAAAACTAAATATATGGTAACTGGCTACGCCAGGATGGCGTGGTGATTATAAACATAACAATAATCAAGGAGGAATATGTTATGCAAAACAAAAGAATTTTAGCAGCTTTTCTTGTAGCAACTATGGTAATTGGAAGCTCACTTACCGCTTTCGCAGAGGGACCAGTGACTAGTGGTGGAACAGAGGGTGAAGGTACATCTGAAGGTCATGTAAATAAACACATAATAAGTGTTACATTACCTACAATAGTTGAGGGTGCTACGCCTTTTGCTTATACTATGGATCCCGAGCGTCTTGTTAATGAAACAAATGCTGCTAAATATGCTGCAGGTTCAAATTTCACAGATGATGCTAAGGCAAATGGAGTTTATTTCACAACTGACACAAACAAGTATGATGACAAGAGCAATGAACTTAAGGCAGTAAGTCAGAGCAGCGCTGATGTCAAGCTTATTGTTGAAGTTGAGACAGAAGCTTCAACTAATGATATCCCGCTTGTTGATGAGGCTCCTGCTCTTTCAGGCGACAATGTTGTAACTGATCCTCAGCTTTATCTTGCTCTTAAAGTGGATGATACAACCAAGGCAGTAAAGTCTGATGAAAAGGTAACAATTGAAACAACTATCGCAGGAAAGGATGCTAACTTCCAGACAGAAGTTGAAAGCGGTAATTATGTTTACAAGGCAAAAACCGGTGATGATATTACTTGGAACGCAGCAACTATTCAGATGTCCGGTGTTGTAAGTAAGGCATCAGCAGAGGGGTTGACTGCTCCTACACTTAAGGTTACCTGGAAGTATGAAGATCCTGCTGAAGAGCCAGAGGGAACAGAGGTTTCTGCTGTAGCAGCTTCCGGCGAAAATGATTTGCTTATTAGACTCGTATCTGGAGTTAATGCAGATGCAAGCAAGATTTCTGCTGTAAAGGTTAATGGAACAGATGTTGATGAAGAAAACATAGCTGTTTCCGGCAGCGGCAATGTGTGGTTGAAGGGAGTAGTAACAGATGCAGGTATTTATAACATTCTGATTACGTATGACGGAACCACATATAAAGCAAGCTATACAAAGGAATAAAAATAATTGGTATATGAGCTGCTAGTTTTAGCGGGGGATTGTTACGGCAGTCCCCCACTATTTTTGAGAGGATAATCTTATGTGCGATAGGAGCCTTACTTGGTATACAGGAATAAGGGTGAATGATAAGGAATTGTGGGTTTCGGATTATAAGTATAATGCATTGTTTAGAATAGACAAAATGTCGAAAGAAGTAGTGTTTGTGGGCGAATTTCCTGTTGGAAGTGACAATCCAAAAGAGTTGCATTATGAGAGTTTTTGCGCAGGAACCACATTGTACTTTCTACCCCAACATTCGGATTGCATCAGCTTATATGATATGCAGAAGAATGAATTTTCTTCTATTGCCATAGGAGATAGAAAGCATGGCTATGCAACTATTGTTGGGGCATATAATTTTAATGATGAAGTTTATTGGTTGGTTCCAAGATATACAGATATGCCTATATTGGCGTTATCAGTTAAAAAGAATGCGATTATTGAAGAGATTAGTTTGAATGATTTATCTGATGGAGAACAAGGTAAGGTTTATGAAATCCTTTATTCGTGTAAAACAGACAGTGGTATTGCATTTGCAATAAATGGTACAAATACCATTGTCTTATTTGATAGTTTCTTACGGACAATATCTATACATAAATTAGATGGTATTAAATCTATAACCGGAGCTATTACTTTTTATAGGAACAAACTCTGGATCAGTACAGACGAAGGTGTGTCTATATGGGATATTAAAGGAAAAAACTATATTCAGCTTGATAAGATTCAATTACCATCACATAATGTAATTGAATGGATGGGGGTTAATAATGATACTCTCATCTGTGTTCCACGTTGGCGTGATAATATATTGATGTATAATATAAATAATTATGATATATCTCAGATTTCTCTAAATGAACTGGAATTGCATTCTGCAATCGATGAACGCTGGGATTGGCGTGACTTTAAGATGGTTTATTTGGAAAATAATTTTCTAGAACTATTTCCGTTAAAATATAAAGAAAAAATACGAATTGATTTATTGACTAGAACATTACAAGTGGAAACATATTCCTATCCTAAAGGATATAATCCATTTGGAAATAGAATTACACAAGAAAACATAATTACTACAGTTAGCGATTTTGTGGGATTTTTGGTTGAATGAGGTATGAGTGACATATCCTATTTAAAAAACATTAAAAAACAGCATAGTGCTAGAAATGCATATATTTTCATGTTGCCTGAGCATGGAAATATTGGAGATTATGCGATTGGATTTGCAGAGCAGCAATTTCTATCAGATTATTTTGGAGAGTTGAATGTGGTGGGAATAACAACTCCACAATGGCTAGCACATCAAGAAGAAATAATAGAGAAGGTTTACAAAGATGATATTGTGTTCTTGAATGGAGGCGGCTATTTTGGAGACTTGTGGGAAGAAAGCTATTTATATGAAAACATAATTGAGGTATTTGCTGATAATACAAAAATAATGTTTCCCAATACACTTACCTACAAAAATAACACATTTGATATTGCATTAAAAAAGGATGTGGAATGGTTTTCAAAGCAAAGAGATTTATACCTTTTCTTTAGAGAAAAGCATTCTAATGCTATTTTCGCGAATGCTGGAGGAACAAGTGATGCTTTTATAGACATGGCCTTATATATGTCATTTGCTAGGGAAAAGCATGAGCAAAACAGGAACGTAATGCTATGTATGAGATCTGATCGTGAAAAGCTATTTGATTATGATTCAAGAATAAAAGAGGAGTTGCGTGCAGGAGGATATACATATTACGAATGTGATTTGTTCAAAGATCGTAGGATTTCACAAGCTGAAGGACGAGAAATCTTTCAAACGACTATAGAGAGTTTTCAAGAGTGTGATTGCATAATCACCGATCGGCTTCACGGGATGATTATTTCTGCAATTAGCAATGTGCCTTGTGTTGCGATAGACAATTATACGCACAAGCTAAAGTATGTATATGAAAATGGTAATTATGTATCAACATATGTGCTGTTAGAGGACACGTATGATGATAGCTTTATAAAATATGTAGATATGGCAATTGAGAAAAAAGAAATGGCTGGGGTGTACATTAAACCACAGGAAGCATTTACGGAGTTGGCATGTAGAATAAAAGAGATTATCGAGTAATCATGGAGAGAAATGATGGAGATAAAAAACGCGGAAAACAGTTATGCTAATATGTTGATTGATGTAGATCCGTATGCTGAGAGCATAATGCGGAAATATATAGGATTAGATATACCAGCTTATGGATGCAATCTAAATTGCTCTTACTGCTATTTGAATAACAAAAGTACTGGGGAGGGAGCATTTCCGCCGTTAACTCACTCAGTGCAGTATGTTCGTTACAAGCTGAGGAGAGAAGCGATAGGAGGAAGTGCGCTTATAGGTATGTGTGCTTGTGGCGAAACACTGTTGGCTGACAAGTTTGATGATCTGTGCGTAGAGCTACTCAAAGAGGGGCATTATTTAATAATAGTGACGAATGGTATATATACAGAAAGAATTGAGCGCCTGATTAAAAGAGCAGGTAAATACTCTAGACACTTGATTTTTAAAATGTCTTTTCATTACTTGGAGCTTAAAAAAAGAAATTTGCTTAAAATATATCGAGATAATATTCGGCTTATTGATAATAGTGATGCGTCTTATACGATTGAGCTTATGCCTCATGATGAGTTAATGGAGTTTATTCCGGAAATCATGGATTATAGTTATAAATCTTTTGGGGCACTTCCGCAGCTTACAGTAGGGAGAGATGAGGCGGATAGTAGAAAGCTGTTGACGGCGTTGTCAATTGATGAGTATATCGATGTTTGGAGTGTTTTTAAGTCCGAAATGTTTGATTTAAAGATGAAGTATTATATGATGCATGGGACCAATTGTAATGCTGGCAGAGATTCGTTTTTTATTGATCTTGATTCTGGAGCAATGCGGAGATGTTTGTTCCCTGATAAACAAGGAAACTTCTATGATGAAAACGCTGATTTGAATTTTGATAGGGTGGGCGATTCATGCCCGTTGGAGTACTGTTTCAATTGCCATGCGTATGTTACGATTGGAATTTTGCCTGATTTTGAAGCGCCAACACTAACTGAAATTAGAGATAGGACAACAACTGATAATAAACATTGGTTGAAGAGCGATGTTAGGAGATTTTTAGGTGTGAAGATTTATGAGCATGTTTTTGACGAATAAATAATATTTGAATAATTGAGGATGCCCTTATGCAATATACACTTGGGATTATTGTGCCAATATATAACAAGCAAGAGTATTTAAGACGGACTGTTGATTCTTTGTTAGATCAGACATATCGTCCAATTGAAATTGTATTGGTAGATGATGGATCTGTAGATGACTCAGCCCAAATATGCGATGAGTATGCTTCTAGATTCTCCAATATATCTGTATTACATCAGTCAAACCAGGGACTCATTAATTCTAGAATGAATGGGGTAAAAAGTATTACTACTCAGTGGATTACGTTTGTTGATGGTGATGATTGGGTAGATAATACTTTTTTTTCGATGCTGATGGAACCAATTAACGCTGATGAAAATGTTGCAACATGTATAGGTTCATATGTTTACGATTATGGATATGAGATAAAGGAAGCATTTGATTTCAAAGCAGAAAGAGGCTGGGTTCAGAATGTGTTATTGGATATGTTCAATAGAAAAGGATATGATTGGTCTGCATGCGGGAAAATATACCGAAAGAGTATCTTAGAAGAGCTTCCAAATTGGTGGTATGCTTCGCCTTATGGAGAAGACACGGAACTAAATTGGAAATATTTTTCATATAATAACAGAGCATTCCTGGTCCCAACTACTGGGTATCATTATTGTATTAATAGAGATAGTATGATGCGTAATCTGAGTGACGACTCACTATTTTACTTTGAACGGATGAATAGAATCCTTGAGGAGGTTGGAGACTCTAAATCCCTTTTATATCAGGCTGTTAATGAAACAATACTGTCTATGGCTATATATGAAATCGACCAGCTTACCATAGAAACTAATGCAAGTATGAGGTCTAAACTACAAAATGAAATTGATAAGGCAAAAAGAAGAAAATTGTTGCGTGAATATGGGCTTGAAACAGATGATGATTTGGATAGAGCGCTGCTTAAAGAGAAAGAAGAATTAGAATTATTCTGCTCGCGGCATAAATATGTTTATATCTATGGTGCGGGGCATTTTGGAATGCAAGCATGGGATTATTTACATGGTTTGCGATGCCTTGTTGTGGGTTTTATTGTTTCTCCAGGACATATAGATGGGGATAGAATAAACGGAATAAAAGTTATAGAGATGAATAAAGGATCTATTCCAAATGGAAGTGGCGTAATAGTTGCTATAAAAAATGCACATGAGGTATTGCCAAGGCTGATAGAGTGCGAAATTGATATGAACGATATATATATATGGCATTGTCATGAGTGATATTTAATGAATTAGATTATGTGTGATAAAGGTACCAATATAGTTTTTAGTCATTGTTATAAAATGCGAATAATTAGTATTTCTGTAAAGTACAGATTGAAATAGATTAATTATTCACTAGTGATTAATGTACAGCTAAGGAAGTTGCATGATAAAAACAATCGCAATGTATCTGCCACAATACCATAGAACACCTGAAAACGACGAATGGTGGGGGGAAGGCTTTACGGATTGGGTAGCGGTAAAAGGTGCTAGTCCTTTGTTTCCTGGCCATGAACAACCCAAAATACCATTTGATGAAAACTATTATGATCTGATGGACAAACATACTATGCAGTGGCAGGCAGAATTGATGCATGAGTATGGCATTGATGGGATGTGCATCTATCACTATTGGTTTAAGGATGGTAGACAAATTCTTGAAAAACCGGTGGAGAATCTTTTGAAGTGGAAGGACATTGATATGCCCTTCTGTTTTTGCTGGGCAAATGAGACATGGGCAAGGTCATGGAGCAATATTAGTGGTACGGTAAATGCTTGGGCGGATAACTTTGAACAAGGTAGTAAACTTGATGATAACGGGGTACTTCTTCTTCAGGATTATGGAGGAAGTGCTGAGTGGGAGAAGCATTTTGCATATCTTTTGAAGTTTTTTTGTGATGATAGATATATAAAGATTGATGCAAAACCTGTTATTGTCATTTATCGAGTAGATGACATTGATTGTATTTCTGACATGATCTGTTTATGGAGGAAACTGGCTAAAGAAAATGGCTTTCCGGATATTTATGTGATTGGCGGAGAATGCCGTAGCAATCTTAAAGGAATAATTGACGGACAATTATACAGACAACCGGCTAGGACGATGGTAAGGCTAGGCGGAAATAAAGCTAATGGAAATAGTGCTCCCAAACGATATGACTATGAGATGTTTTGTGATGATTTGCTGAGAGTTCAAAGCGAATATGATATTATGCCATACTTTTGTGGCATAACAGGATTTGATAGCACTCCAAGAAAGGGAAAAAATGGTGTTGTGTTAGAAAAAAACTCTCCTGAAATATTTGGGGAGATGATGTATAGACTTATGGAAAAGAGTGCTTCTTATGGAAGCGATATTGTGTTTGTAAATGCTTGGAATGAATGGGGAGAGGGTATGTATCTTGAGCCGGACACTAAGCACAAATATAGGTATCTTGAAGAACTTTCACAAAGTAAGAAGGCTTTTCAAAACAGCCAAAAAGAGAAAGCGACTCAGGCTGACGGCTCAAAATTATTGAAAGACGCATATAACGAATATCGAAAACTCTTTGATAATTATCAGCGTGCAAATAAAAATATTCAGATTTTATTTAAATGGATGGAGCACATATCAAATGGTGAAAGTTTATCTATATTTATAGAATCTCGTGGATGGAAAGACTTTGCCATATATGGCTATGGAGTGCTTGGCAAACTTTTATGTACTAATCTGATGAATTCGGGATATAAACCGGCGTATATAATTGAGAATACTACAGTACAAGCAATGGATGACGAAATTAGAATTGTTAGCCATAGTGAGGCATTGGAAAATGTTGATGGAATAATAGTTACTGCAGTTTCAGACTATGAAGGGATAAAAGACCGATTACTTGAAGGTGGGTTTTCTGGCAGTATTATTAGTGCCAAGGATATTGTTTTATGATGTCAGGGTATTTTAGGGTACGATCAAATGATTTAATGAACATATAAAATGATGGAGGTGGCAGGAAGAATTGAAGTGGAAAAAAAGGGGACATGAGTACGATGAATTAGGAGACGATCTTCTTAAGAAATGGGAAGGCACGCATGATATATACCTGTTTGGTGCAGGAGAAAAGGGTAAGTTTTATCGCAATATCCTTGAGAAATCAGGTGTGTTTTCGGGGTTCATTGACAACAGAGTCGTTTCAGATGATGGCGTTATTTACGATGTTGATCAATTTCTGACTACAAAGAAAAACGGATGGATTGTTTTGTGCGCTGAAGCAGCCAATATGAGCGAGATGAGGTTGCAACTAGAGTCAGATTATAGATTTAGCAATAAGTTTTATATTTATGAATTCGATGTATTCTTTCAGGAGATATACCCAGTACTTGCTGCGTATGCGATTAACAGAGTGTATGATAACCTTTGCCAGATATCAGTAACTGAACGTTGCACGCTTAAGTGCGAAAAATGTGCCCATGGATGCTGGAATGTTCCAATGGCCAATGAAGACCTCAGCCTGGATGTAGTAAAAGAAAGCGCTGATAACTATTTCAATGCCTTTGATTTTGTTGTTGAGTTTGTTCTTATTGGAGGAGAACCGTTTTTATATAAACATATTGCTGAAAGCATAGCGTATATTGGTGATAATTATAGAAACCAGATAATAACATTTGCCATCACAACGAATGGAACCATTCTTCCAACGCAGGAAGTTCTTGATGCATGCAAGAAATATGATGTTCATATACATATTTCAAATTATGTTAAAACTCTTCCCGCTTTGAGAGAGCGGTACAAAATGCTTTGCAGGATTCTTGAAAAAAATGATATATCCTATGAGCTGTCCAATGAGGATGATAAATGGGTGGATTATGGATTTGATTCGCTTGTGAGATCCGAAGAAGAGAATTTGGAGAGTGTATTTGATAAATGTAAAACACCATGCCGTGAAGTTAGAGGTAATAAGTACTATTTCTGTGTACAGGCAAGAGCGGTAGGTGAAAATATGGCATTTGATGTGGAGGACGATTATTTGGATTTAAGTGTCATTAAGAACAAGGAAGATAAGAAAACTTTGATGGAATTTGGGATGGGATATTCAAAAAAAGGATATCTGGATATGTGCAAGTATTGCTATGGAGCAGAGGCTGCTGAAAGGGTAATACCTAGAGCTATTCAAAAAAGAGATATGTGATGACAGGCAAAAACGATTTTAAGACTTCAACTGAATATGGTTTATCAATCATAATTCCGACATACAATGCTGAAGCATATCTCGCGGAATGCCTGGAGAGTATATTAAAACAAGTCTCAGATGATAGCGTAGAGATTATTTGCATTGATGACGGCTCTGAAGATGGAACTACTGAATTATTAGAAAGATATGGAGCTAAGTACAAAAACATAAGATTTCTTTCCAAAAACCATGAAGGCGCATGGGCTGCAAGAAATCTTGGAATATCCGTAGCGACAAAGAAATACATATCTTTCCTGGATGCCGATGATTATTACGAAGTAGATGCCATTAGTAAAATATATGAATCTTGTGTAAATTCAGAAGAGGACGTGATCGGATTTGCTCATTGGAAGATTCTTGATAATCATGATATTAGAGACGAGAAGATAGTCGATTTTTCAGAAGACCTAATCATCCCAGCAAACGGAAAGAAAATATGTGTATCGGAGTGGCAGTGCGACTACGGATATACTAATTTCGTGTTTAATAGACGGTTCATAAGAGAGAATAATATTATGTTTCCGCCGTATATGCGATATGAAGATCCGGTGTTTTTGCTTAAGGCTTTGAAGGGCGTAGATAGCTTTAGGCTTTTTCCTGTATCCATATATGTATGCAGAGTAGGATACAAAAATTCTTCTGAAATTGATAAAACTATTATTGATGTTTTAAGAGGTATAAGAGATAACTTATCAGCTTCGTATGACTCGGGGTTTGAGATGCTAAGAGAGACCCTGCTAGAGAGAATTGATGATGAGTTTTATGAACCAATATACAGAGGGCTTGCAGATGAAACAATGAAGGTACTGCTTGAAATAAGTGAAATAAACAGCCGGTTCGAGCATAAGAGAGAAATCAGGGTTCTTAGTGATATCTATCACGGTTTAGCGGGCAAGATGATATCTGAACGAAATTATACCAGAGAACAGGATATTATCAGAGATTATCGAATTTTTAACGATGTTACTGAATGTATGAAAAAAAATGGGGGCTTCAGCAAGGCTCTGGCAGATAACGGTATAGAGAATGTATGTATATATGGGGCGGGATTATATGGCAGGCTTCTCGTGCAGGAGTTTCTGCTTCATGGGATACAAATCAAAGCCGTGATAGACAGAAACAATGACGGAAGTGTAGAAGGAATGGAGGTCAAGCATCCGGATGACGGAGTACCAGACAGTGATTTGATAATTGTTGCATTAAGGAATGCTTCTTCGGTTATCGATAGTTACCGAAAGCAAGGCATATATAACATCATTGGAATACAGGACTTGGCAGATAAAATTATACGATGTCAAAACAAACTTTTTTAGGAGGCGCTGAGATGAAAGACATAGCTGTTGTTATCTGTAACTATAACAAAAAAGAATATGTTATAAAATGCGTGGCATCTTTGAAAAGTCAGAATATTGATAATTTTGATATTTATGTAGTGGATAATGCTTCCAATGATGGAAGTGCAGATGAGATACAAAAGACTTATGGGGATGAGGTTACGCTTATCTGTAATGACAAAAACCTTGGCGGTAGTGGTGGCTTTAATACTGGAATGAGAGTCGCATATGATGCAGGATACAAGTACATTGTATTGCTTGATAATGATGTGGTAGTTCGGGAGGACTGCATAGAATCTTTTTATAATGACATGGAAGAATACTCTGATATTGGGATCATGGGAGCAAAGATTCTGAAAATGGACAAGCCTGATGTAATACAGGAATTTGGCTCTTTTGTTGACTTTAATGAGATGAGATTTAAGCTTGCTTATGAGAACGAGAAGGATCCTGAAGAACTCCCACACATTAATGAATGTGATTATGTGCCGGCATGTGCTCTTGTTGTAAGAAAGGAACTTATTGAAAAGGTTGGTTTTATGCCTGAGGAGAACTTCATTTATTACGATGATATTTTGTGGGGCATGAGATGCAAAAGAGCAGGGTATAAGGTTGCGGCTGATTCAAGAGCGGTGGCTTGGCATAAAGGTGGAGGTGGAGCAAATCCAACGACTTTTCCCAACTATTATCTTATCAGGAATAAGACAAGGTTTTTTGCCCTGAATAGAGATGCATCATCACTTCCAAATGGAAGCGAGGGAGATGAGATTCTTGCCAAAAATATACTTAGGGAAGTTTATGAAGGTATTTATGCCTGTGCCTATAATGATTTGAGTAATATTGCTAAGACAAGGTTTGATGCTTTTCTGGATGCGTTAAACGGTGTAAGCGGTCGTGCAGTCGATGGAAGAATAAGGCAAAAAGAAAAGTCCAGAGAAAGGCTATACAAGCTACTGAGCGGAAAGAAAACAATACTGGTTTATGTGAATGGAGACTATGACGATACAAAGAGAATCATCAGTGAGATACGATATCACGAATCATTAGAGGGAACTTCCTATCAGATTGATCTTGCCGGAGAAGGAGAAGCGTCAATTCTTGGCATTGCGGTAAAAAATACAGTTGATATTAAAGATGATGAATATGACCTTGTAATTAATGCCTGCAAGCATGTATTCTACGTAGCACCTGAGCATATGGATAAAATCTGGGTTGATGGGTGGACCAATGTAATTACAAATGAAAAAGACGCAGAGCTGTGTAGAGGGTTTGCAAGTAGCTATAAAGTGTTTGAACTATGTTTTATGGATAGACTCGTTGATTTTATTGTGAGGATGAATACAGAAGAGATTAAGAAATATGGACGTTTTGTATGAAAACGGGATTTGCATAAATGATGAGACTATCGCAAGGATAAGTGCGCTGGATGAAATCATCATATATGGTGCCGGTGTCATGGGTAGGGCTCTAAAACTATGCCTTGAATCAGAGCCATATAACAAAAGGGTTTGCAGGTTTATAGTTAATGATATAAATAGGAATCCCAAGATGATTGGGAATGTGCCTGTCATAGCTCTTGACAAAGCTGATGAGTACAAAGACAGGTTGATTATAGTGGCGCTAAATGAATCGCACATGCCGGTAGCGGTAGAGACTCTTAATAAAAGAGGGTTTCAAAAACTGATTATGTTGAATGCTGCAGGGGATGTCTGGATGGATATAAAAGCATTCTTTTTTCTGCATAACCAGGACAAATGCTACATCCCGTTTAAAATGTTACCGGGGATAACAAGTACTGATGATTGCGGTGGCAGTGTAACAGTCTATGTTGTAAAAAGCATATTTGACAAGGTATTAGGTGATAGTCTTCCTATTCGGTCCTATGAGCAAGAGATACATGTAGGAGCGGCGTTAACGGATAAAAGAATATGTGATTTAACAGATTTTTCTGGGGAAAATATATCGGAAAAAAATCAGCAGTATTGTGAGCTCACAGCGCTTTACTGGATTTGGAAGCACTGTGATAGCGATTATATCGGAATCAGTCATTACAGAAGGCGATTTGATATTTCTGAAGATGTTGTCCGAAGACTTCATGAACTGAATACAGACGTGATAGTGACCGTACCTGTGATAAATACTGCCGGCATAGGGAATCAATATGGCATAACACATTCAGCTAAAGACTGGGAAATCTTGCGAGATGAAATACACCAAAGTTGTCCGGAGTATGATGACAGTTTTAGCACAGTTGAAAAGCAGATATATTTCCATGCCTATAATATGTTTATTATGCGGAAAGACATCCTGAGGAGCTTTTGCGATTGGATGTTTCCTATCCTGTTTGCGTGCAATAAGAGGATAGGAGTTAAGGAAGATGCTTATCAGAACAGATATCCTGGCTTTTTGTCAGAAAGACTGTTGAATGTTTTTTTATATAAGAACAGAGAGATTTTTAATATTTTTGTGGCAAATAAAAGATACCTCAGTTGACAAAGATCCAGAAAGGATAGTTTTGTCATGAAATTATGTTGTAGTAGTTTTGACGAATTAAAGAAAGAGATTATGGATCTAAAAGGCCGAATTATCATGTTTGGCGCAGGTGCTATTGGTCAAGTCACTACACCTGAAATCCTTAAAGATCTGGGACTGCTTTCATATGTAGATTGCTATCTTGATAATAATGAAGCTAAGTGGGGAACCACTATTGAGGTTTGCGGAGAATCTTTTGAAGTTAAACCGCCTACATACTTGGAATCCTGCAGAGAACATACTATTATTTTGCTTAATATCAGCCGTTTTCCTGATGCTATAAAACAACTTGAGGAAATGCAGTGCACAAAGAACATGGCTTGTTATGTTATGCCTATGATGTTGATCCATAATTATTGCTCGCAGGAATCCCAGGGGAATGTAGTACTGTCTAATGAACCGTTGATTCCCAAAAAACTTCACTATATGTGGTTGGGCGGAAAAGCTTTACCTGAAAACCTAAAGAAGTGCCTTGAGAGTTGGGAAAAGTATTGCCCTGATTATGAAATTATAGAATGGAATGAAGATAATTACGATATAACAAAACATCCATATATGGAACAGGCGTATAAATCTGGTGCTTTCGGATACGTGCCTGACTATGCCCGTATTGATATTTTATATAATCATGGCGGTTTTTATCTCGATACAGATGTTGAGCTGAAAAAGAATATTGATAACCTTCGATTTCAAAGAGCGTTTTGCGGTGTGGAAAAGTGGCAGATTATTAATTTTGGAGGATTAAGCGGCTCCGTTAAGGGGAATCCAATGATAAAGGAATTCCTTGATGCAAGGGAAGAAATCTTTTTCCTTAATGATGATGGCACACAAAATAGGAATACATGCGGTTTTTATGACACAAGGGTGGCTTTGAGTCATGGATATAAGATAAATGGAGAATCTCAGGCAGTAGGAGATATAAATATCTATGCATATGATTATTTCCAGCCATATGATTATATGTCCGGGATCATAAATGAGACGAGAAATACCTACTCAGTCCACTGGTTTAATGGTGGCTGGATGGATGAGCAAATGAAGAAAGCGAATGAAGAAGCCATGAAGATTTATAAGAAAATGTATACAAGAGCTTTAGATTGCGAAGGGGCTGACAAGTAAAGCCATAAGATGTTTCGCGAATATGCTTGTTAAGGAAGGATAATATGAAAGTATACATTTTAGCTCCTGCGAATCGGACCAGTGGAGGGCCGGAGCTCGCACACCAATTATGCTTTGCGATAAACAGGCTGACTGACATCAGGGCGGAAATGTGCTATGTGGATGTAAGGGCGCCTTTTGACAAGGCGCTTGCCGTGGATGCAGAAGTTCCTGCGCCTTATAAAATCTATGAGACTATGCATGTTTCAGATGTTGACGTTATGTGTTCAGAAGACTCCGTGGTGGTTTTTCCGGAAGGTCTTACGCTCAGTATGTCTTATGTTGGCAATGCCCAAAAGGTATTATGGAGGATGAGTGTAGATAATTATATAAAGTCAACTGAAGAGACAAATCTTTCATACATAAATGACAATGTATTCTTTCATCTGTATCAGTCATATTATTCTATTGATTTCATGGCTGAAATGGATACCGCTGGTAAATCTTGATCTTGAGCATATGATACTGATGATGGAAGCGGGAAAGATTTATGTTGATTTTGGAAACCATCCCGGAAAAGACAGAATCCCCAGAGAAGCTGCGGCCAATGGATGCTGTGTTATCACAAACAAAAAGGGATCAGCTGCGTTTGTGAAAGACGTTCCAATACCTGACGAGTATAAATTTGACTGCCCTGCTGAGCAGTTAGACCAAATAGATGCTTTGCTGAAAGATATATGCGGTGATTTTGAAAAGCATCAGAATAAATTTCAGAATTACAGGCAGATCATAGCTTCTGAAAAGAAATCCTTTGAAGAGGATACAATTAAATTTATCGATACCATGCAGAAACTAATTCCGTAATACAGATTTCTGAAAAAATAATAAATTTTCTGAAACTATTATTTTTTTGAAACAAAATTCCGATAAAATATAAGTGGGAGTTTATACACTTTTTAGTTGGAGAGGGTTATGAAAAACAGGGTAGTTTCTTTTTTTATTGCAAGTATTCTGGCTGTTTCAAGTATAGGGTATACATCGTTTGATATTCTGCCTGCGTATGCGCTTGATGATGAGAGTACTGAGGTGCAGGAAGAAGCGGAGGATGACGATAAGCCCGTCGAGGAGGAGAGTGCTGAATCAGAAGATGCGGCAGAGTCCTATTCTGAGAGTGAGCCTGCAGATGTGAAGATCATCAGCTTTGATGACCTTCCCGAAGATGTCGCCTATCAGGAGGTGAAGGCAGGCACGGCACTCGATGAGATCATTTTCCCTGATACATTGCGAATAGATGTTGTCCCGGACCCTGACAGGCAGGAGCGCCTCATCAGGGAGCTGGGCAAAGAGAGACAGGACAGAGAGGCACCTGAGGAAGACGAGGGGGCCGATTTACTGATGCCTTCAGAAAAAGGCGAGGAGGAAGGCGCTGCAGGCGAGGAAAAAGATGCTGCTTCAGAAGGAGACTCTGAATCTGATGAGGATGAGATAATCTTTTTTGACTCAGATACAGGCGAGGCTTCTGTAGGTGTGATCGGAGACGGGGATGAGGGCGAAGACAGCGGCTACGAAAGCGAAGATTCCGGCAGACAGGAAGACAAAAGTGAGGATGCGCGCAGTTCATCAGATAAAGAGACCAAAGAATCCGAGAGTGCCAGGTCACCTGAACAGACGGAAGGAAACGGTGGAACCGGGACTCCCGGCATGACAGATGAAGCTGAAAAGGATGAGTCTTCAGACGATGCAGGCAGTGACGGGCTTATTGGCAGGATAAAGTCAGCATTTGGTGAGCTCAAAGTTTATGCTGCGGATGATTCTGCAGATTCAGATAATGCAGGCTCAAAAGCACATACAGAGATAACAGATAAAGATGCAGAGGCCGCAGATACAGAAATTTCTCACACTGAAGACAAACAGTCCGACTCAGGAAATAATGCATCATCAGATTACACGAATTCTTTAGATGACGACTCGAATGGCGACTCAAATGCCGATTTAGACGATGCCAGAGATGACATCGAAGTAAGCCATGAGATGGTATCCGGTATCAAGTGGATCCTGGATCCACTAAGCAATACCACTGACACATACGACCCTGATCTTGTCGGGCATGAGTATGTGTTTATTCCTGTGCTTCTGATCCCTGATTTCTACTATATCGAGGCTGAGCTCCCCACAGTGACGGTAAGGATCCTTGAGGACAACTATGCTTTTGATGAGACGGTAGAAGTTGATGGAGTCAGGATCAGAGTAAGAGCTGAAGAAGGCGTGTTCCCTGAAGGTTCAGCTCTATCTGCCAAAAAGCTTGAAGAAGAGGATGAGCAGACAGTTCAGGAAGCAGTTATGGATAGTACTGAGGAACAGGGCTTTGTTGTCAGGTCCTATTCCTTTGACATTAAAGTCCTTGATGAGGATGAAAAAGAGATCCAGCCGAACACCGAAAAGGGTAAGGTCATAATCTCTTTTGAAACAGAAGAAGCTGAGAATGAAGAGCTTGTTGCTGACATCTATCATGTCATGGAAGATGACTCAGCAGAGTCTGTAGCAGACGATAAAACTACAGTTGGAACAACTGAAGATGCTGCCAGCGATGATACCGAAGACGCAGCCAAATATGATACTGAAAACTCTGCCGATGGTGCTGCCAAGTTAACTTCCAACACCTCCGGTGAGATCGAAGTTGAAAAGCTAATGTCCGTCATAGTCGACGGAGAGGAAACCAAAGCTGTCGAGGCCGTTACTGACGGCTTTTCCAAGTACATGCTGGTATTTACCTGTGATGAATTTGATATCGAATGGCCGAGCGATAAAGCATACGTGTGTCTTGACGATGTCTTTTTTAACAACGGATATCTCCTCGGGAATCTGGTAATAGAAGACCCCGAAAAAGACATCGTATACAGCAGTTCTTCGGATTCAAAGTATTTCTATTTTGAGCGGCTGGAAAGTGTTCTTTCTTCAGACGATGATGGCAATGCGGTGCACGATCCGGTAGTTTCAAACGGCTGCTTTGCTGCATCGGATGAGGATACTGCAGCGTGGTACATGATCCTTAAAAAGCCGTTTGAAGGACAGACTAAGAAAGTGAAACTTACGTGTTCCCGTGATGAGTCGCAGAGCACAGTGAACATAAATATCAAGTGTGGCGGCATTGTCGATGCAGAGCTTGTGCACGAGTACCCTTACGGACTGGACCCGGAGGCAATTGCCGGCGACGATACGCCTGATTTTGCGCTTCAGGTCAAGACTGTCTGTGCCAATGAAGGAGGCGCAGGAGTTCTTTATCAGTGGCAGTACAAAAAGAGCGGCAGCGAAGAATGGAAGGATATAGACCTTGCACACTCGAATGTGTTTGGCGGCATTTTTGAAGATGCACCTTACGCAGCAGGGGACTGGTTCAGGTGCCTTGTAAACGGAACAGCCACCAGGGAAGTTCAGGTTATAAACGCATCTTCTGACAGCAAAAGAGTCTGGACAGATCCTTATAATGACGACAGTGACAGATGCTATATAAGTAACGGGACTGTGGCTTATACAATTGATACTTCTTCGGGAAGTACTGTTGTCGACGTGGTGGGAGAGTTTGCCAAAGGCGGCAAGGCATATATGATTCAGACCACAAACGGCGGCAAAGGCTGGACAATCATTACAGGTACTGATGTTGCGCCAACGCAAGGGTCTTTTGACACTGACACAGCTGTCCTTGATGATCTGTACCTTGGATTTTCTGATGAAGATACGCTGAAGATTTGTGTGGAAGCAGATCTTGGGGATGAAGAACATTCGCTTGCCATTGGCACGGACTGTGCCATTGGAAGCGGGGAGATCAAGGATATCGTTCCTCTGACGGGAACGCTTATCGGCAATGTTGATGCGCAAAAGAGTATTACAAAGGTTTCCTACATCGGAATCGGCAGCAGGGATGCTGCACAGACGGCCATGAACAATGATAAGGGAAAAGAGTATCCTGCAATCTCTGTTGTCCCAGTAACTGTGCATGGACTGAGGGTTTGGATTGGCAGCGATGCGGCTCCCGAGCCATACAAATTTGCAGATGGAACGGCAACGGTAAAAGTTGACGGGCAGGCTTTTGCCAATGTGAAGCTTCTTAGTGAAAACAAGTCCGCTGGCGAAGCTCTTTCATGGCTTGACGCGGGGGCAGGATCCACGGTGAAGTTTGACTTTGAAATCGGGTCACTGGCAACTGCAACCTCATTTAAGAATGTAAAAGATGCAAAGTACGAGTATTCTGCCAAGAGCTCGAACATCAAAAACGGAAAGCTCGTAGGAGAAGAACTCAAAAAATATGCGATCACAGTAGCTGATCCCATGGACTCTGTTCTTGAGACGCTGAAGATCAAGACACCTTCATCCGTCAATTCCTCGCTCTCAAGTAAGGCAAGAGCAACCGCATCAGGTTCGACTTCCACTACAAACACAGCCAACAGCTATAAAGCAGATTTCCTTGATATCTCAATTCTTCAGACTTCTGATAATGATGCTTACAACAACAAGACCGTTACTGAAGTGAGAAAAGACAGCAAGGACAGGTCAAGTGCTGCAATGCCTCTGAAGATCGAGCTGACTTATGACTTCTCGGATAAAGATGGCATAAAGCTGTTCAGGGAGCACAACGGAACTGTTGAAGAACTCACAGAGAAAAGTGGCGGTGCAGACGGGACCTATACGCTGGATGAGGAGGATGGAAAGATCTATGTCTATTCCTACAAGTTCTCCCAGTTTGCGGTGGCTTATAAACAGGAGGTCTATTACACCGTTACATTTGATGACGGCACAAGTAAGAATACGGTAAAAGTAAAGGCCGGTGAGAAGGTTACTAAGCCTGCAGACCCTACAAGGGAAGGGTATATATTTAAGGGCTGGTACACCAAAAACTCAACATTAAGTTCTTCAACTACAACAAGCAGTGCGACTTCCGCTTCAGTTTTCAACTTTGACACAGCCATAACCAAGGACATCACGCTGGTGGCAGGATGGACAGCTACAAAGGACAACAAGAAGGGAAACGGCGAAGACAGTGAGAATGATTCAAGAGCTCCCAAGATGGGTGACAACATCCATGCAGTTTGGCTATGGGTACTCATTCTGGCAGCAGGAGCAGTTACTTTCGCGCTTGCCTTAAGAGAACTCAGGGATGCCAAAAAGCCTCATTCCGATAAAGAGAAGTCTCCCTCCAAACTTAAAAGAGCATTATTGGTCCTTGGAATAATTGTCATTACGACCGCTAAGTTTTTTGCCCGCAAGATCAGAGAGAACAGGATAAAAGTTCTTTTGGCTGCCGGCGGAGCCGCTGTGATAGTATCGGTATTAGCCCTGGTATCCACAATGCTCCAGTATAAGGTTTCTGAGGATCTGTACGACGGAGCAGAGGAGATCTATGTGGAGGAATCTGCGGAAGAAATACCTGATAACCTCGAGGAAAAGACAGCGGACAATACGCCCAAAGAAGCTGAGCACGGCTGGTGGGACTGCGTTGATGTAAATGTCAGACAGCTGTCTGAAGACTATCCTGATGTGGTGGGCTGGATATACTTTGAAAATGAGGATATCAGCTATCCTATAATGTACTCAGGGGACAACGAAAAGTATCTGAGAACTGCTTACACAGGTGAGAAGGCCAGGGCCGGCTCCATCTTTGTTGACGGTGAGTCGACACCGGATTTTTCTGATCCGCACAGCCTGATCTACGGACATAACATGCGTGACCGCTCCATGTTCGGTAAACTGCGCAATTACAGGAATGAACCGGATTACTATGAAGATCATCAGTACTTCCAGGTTTTTACCAGGGACAGTGTGTACAGATACAGGATCTTTGCCTGTGATGTAGTGCCTGACAATCACGATGTATTCTGGGCTTTTGGAAAAGAACCCGCGAACTACTGGAAGATGCTTAAGGAAGTTGAGCGCGATTCATTCATAAACACGGGAATTGAGGCTAATGAATCTGACCATGTGATAACACTTGCCACCTGCACTGAAAATGATGAAGAGAGACTTATTGTGTGTGCAGTAAGAACGGATGAATATAATTACCAACAGTGATATTTCTATTAAATTTTCCTAAAATCTAAGATTTTGCCCCGGTATGTCGATATACTATATGTACCAGTAGTATGTTTTTTTATCGTACAGGAAAGGCGCGGGGATGTTTCCGATGAGAAATATTCTGGCAAAAATCCCATGGATGGGCATAGCGGCGCTACTCATGACGCTTATCATGGTCCTTGATCCTGTTCTTGCGCTGGCCGAAGAATCCGGATCCGGTGAGGAGATTGTGTTCTTTTCTTCTGATGGAAACGAGACAGTAGTTGGCGGAAACAGCAGTGACAGTGATGAAAGTGATGACACTTACTTCGAAGGGTCGATACAGGGTAAGACAGCTGCAATAATTGATGATGATGAGATCTGGGCTCTTGTTGATAAAGAGGAGCTTAGGTCTCTTGTTGACGTGGATGAGCTCAGGTCTTCCATAGATGTACACTCACTAATCGACAGCATTGACAAAGATGAGCTTCGTGCCGGGATTGATGGCATGGAACTTCTTTCGAAGATAAGCGAAGAAGAGCTCAAAGAAGAGTTTGCTGAGCGCAAGCTTGATGAGGAGTATTTTGTAATAGATGAGGAGACCAGCGAGGGAAGGAGCGTCACCAAAGAAGAGTATATTGAGCTTAAGGGTGATGTTACAGAAGATGCCGCAGATGATGCAGACAGCTCTTTTGCCGAAAAAATAGATGAAGAGACTGTTGTGCTTGAAGACGGAAGGGAAGTGACCACTTTTAAGGTCAAACTTCCTGAAGGAGTGGCGGACAGTCACCCCATAGATGTCACCAATGTACAGCTTCCTGTCATAGGAGCCACCAGTCCGTTTGATTTTATCATTGATCCTATGAGCCTTATCTACGAGACCGATGCAGCCAAGTACGGCGGCGGAAGGGTTGAGGAAGGTGCAAGTGTCCTTTTCAGGAACAGCAAAGGTGAGTACGATTTCTCGCACAAAAGCGATATGCATGAGGTGATCAACAAAAGCAACGTTCCTGTGAGGATCACTATTTCAGCAAGTATTCAGAATCCGGATTCGGTTCCTCTTGTGACAAGTCTCTCGGAGCTCTCAGGCGATAAGCCGTCTCTGTTCATGGCACTTGCTGATGACTACGGCATTGCTTCCGTAATTACAAGCTATGATGAAGCTTCATTTGAAGTTACCCTTAATGCTGCTCCGGATGGAACCTATGTATATGCCTACAACGAGGCGACCGGAAGCTACGATTATGCTTTTGCAGAAGGTGCGGAGAATGCAGAGTTTGACGCTGTCTCTTTCGGTATCATCGCTTCCTGCAATACAGAAGCGGACTGGACTCAGGTAGAGTCCTGGCCGGTGATCAACGTCAACTGGAAGGTCACTCCAATGCTGACCGACTGGGATGAGGTGATCGGAGAGGATTCCTATGAGGCGGCAATGAAGCTTACAGAGACTGAGGAGTTTGACGCGTTTAAGCTGGTCAAAGCTGCAGAACTCGCAGAAGAAAGGCTCATTGAGCTGATCCTTGAGAAGGTTAATGAGTTAAAAGATGAGGCTCTTGAGAAGCTGATAGAGGAAGAGATCACAAAGCTTGCCTATCGGAAATATGCAGAAGTTCTGGGCGAAGCGGATGAGCGCGATGTGGAAGAAAAGACCTCTGAGAGCGGTGAAAGCGATGATACGGTTAAAATAATCGAAAGTTCTGACACCGAAGAATCTGTGAACATAATAGAAAGCGGCGGCGAAGAGGCGCCTGATATAACCGAGAGCGATCCGCCTGCTGACAAAACAGGTGATCCGGGATCTGAGGAAGAGGACATTAAGGTTGAGGAGACAAAAGATCCTCAGGCGGAATCTGAAACAGAGTTTAAAGAAAGCGATACGAGTGAGGGAAGTGATACCCGCGAAAGCGGCGAAGCAGTTGAGTTCTTTGAAGCTGCAGGCGAATGAATGCACATGGTCTATCAGATTTTCTGAGAAGCAGGAGATCGTAAAGAAAAGTCGAAGTAATGAAATAACGGTGAGAGACCTGCCGAAAATGGCAGGTCTTTTCAGATATTAAGAGCGAAGTTACAGGAGGCACGCCTATGAATATTGCAATCATCCTGGCCGGAGGTACCGGCAGCAGAATTAAATCAGATATCCCCAAGCAGTTCATCGAACTTTCAGGCCAGATGATGATAATGCATGCCCTTGCTCCCTTTGGCGAGAGTGACATGATCGACAACATTCAGATCGTAGCTGATGAGAGCTGGCGGGAGAAGATTGAAGATGCAATCTTTGAGGACCCTGAGAGCGCGGTTGCTGAGAAGTTTCTGGGATTCTCTGATCCGGGCGAGAACAGGCAGATGTCTATATATAATGCCATGAAGGACTTAAAGCAGATTTTTGACGTTGCTCGTACTAACGATGACAGTGCAAATGTCAGTGCGGATGCAAAAGAGAATGCTGACTGTTCCAAGTTCATGGTTCATAGCAAATACAAAGTCATCGACAACATTATCATCCACGACGCAGCGCGCCTATTCGTTACAGTGGAGAATATCGATGAATGCATCAAGGCGCTGGACGATCACGAAGGTGCAATGCCGGTTCTTCCTATGAAAGACACGGTGTATTTTAGTCGCACAGGTAAGCGTGTTGACGAGCTTTTGAATCGCAGCTGCATATACGCCGGGCAGGCGCCGGAAGCCTTCCGCTTTGATAAGTATATGGAGGCGAATGAAGCTCTTTTACCCGATAAGATTCTCATGATCAAGGGCTCTACAGAACCGGCAATTATGGCAGGACTTGACGTGGCCATGATTCCGGGGGATCAGAGGAACTTTAAGGTTACTACTGATGAAGATCTGGCAAGAGCTAGGGAGATATTGGAGTGAAAGCACAAATCTTATATGGTATAGGAAATATAAAATACACAGAGGCTGAGAAGCCGGTTCCGAATGAGGAACAGGCGCTCATTAAGGTGACCAGATGTGGCATTTGTGGTTCCGATGTCCCAAGAGTGTTCAAGACCGGTGCGCATAACATGCCACTGATTCCGGGGCACGAGATGACCGGAACTGTGGAAGAATGCAAGGCGAGACCTGAGATTGTTGGGAAAAGAGTGGGCATCTTCCCTCTTATTCCTTGCAAGAAATGTCCGCAGTGCCTATCGGGACACTATGAAATGTGCGAGAACTACAATTATCTGGGATCGCGCTGTGATGGCGGATTTGCGGAATACTTGGTGGCTCCGGTATGGAACCTGTTGCCGTTACCCGATGAGATATCTGATGATGAAGCTGCTATGTTGGAACCCATGGCTGTGGCGGTGCATGCTATAAGGCAGGTTGGGCTGCTTGATAATTCTACGGCGAAGGCTGCAGATTCCAATATAGTTGTCTGCGGACTTGGCACCATTGGGCTGTTCGTGGCCATGTTCTTAAAAAATGCGGGATATCGAAATGTCTTTTGCATTGGAAATAAGGACGTACAACTGGAGAAGCTCCTGGCTATGGGCTATGAGCCTGATCATTTCTGTGATGTAAGACGCCGTGAGCCGGAGGACTATGTACTTGAGAAGACTGATGGCAAAAGAGCTGATGTCTATTTCGAGTGCATCGGCCGCTCTGAGAGCTATGAGCAGGCTGTAAAATGTGTCGGTCCGTTGGGCAGAGTGATGCTGGTTGGTAATCCGGCGTCGGATATGGAACTTACCCGTCAGACATACTGGCAGATACTTAGAAATCAGCTGACCCTGAAAGGAACCTGGAATTCCGGATTCAGCGGAATAGACGGAAGTGACGATGACTGGCGTTACGTATTAGAACGCCTTACTAACTGGAAGATGGACTTCAGACCGTCTGAACTCATTACGCATCGCATCGGACTTGAGCATCTTCAGGACGGGCTGGACATCATGCGCCGCAAGTCTGAGGAATATGTAAAGATTATGGTTAATTAAGTATGGCGCGGAAGTTCTGGGATTTTGCTATGACACAGGACACGGAAATCTTGTCGGTCTTGATCCATACAAGTTCATTACCACGTTGGGCAAGCGCCTTAAGGTGCTTCACATACATGAGAATGACGGCATTGCAGATCTTCATCAGCTGCCGTTTACATTTACCAGGACCAGAGAAAACACCAGTGTTCTTGACTGGGAAGGCGTGCTCAGAGCACTTAAGGAGATTGGATTTGAGGATGCCCTAAGCTTTGAGACAGCACCTGTACTTGATTGTTTCCCTGTGGAGCTTAAGGAAGATGCGCTTCACATGATTGCCCGAATCGGAGAGTATTTCAAAACAAGAATCGAAGAGTAAATCACGGAGGACGCCTATGAAGCTTGGAATTATCGGCACCGGACGAATTGCAAAGCGTGCGCTGAAGGAACTGGAATATGTTCCGGAAATTGAAGTGGTTTCTGTATACAATCCCAATTACGATCATGCGAAGGAGTTTGCGAAGAGAGTAATTGGTGCCAAGGCGGCGCCGAACCTCGAGGTCTTCGGAGAGACGGTAGATGCTGTATACATAGCGACTCCTCACGGCACGCATCATTATTATGCCAAGAGAATGCTTGAGATTGGGAAGCATGTACTTTGCGAGAAACCCATGGTCATGGGTGCTGATATGGCAAAAGAGCTTTATGATCTGGCGCAGAAAAAGAATGCCGTCATAATGGAAGCAATAAAGACCGCGTATTGTCCGGGATTTCTAGGGCTTGAGGAGGTTGTTTCCAGTGGCGTTATCGGTGATATAGTAGATGTTGAAGCAGCATTTACCAGGCTTACACTTCCAGGAGGCAGAGAGTTTGACCCTTCGGCATATGGCGGATCTTTTACCGAATTTGGAACTTACAATATGCTGCCAATATTCAGGTTTCTCGGTACTGATTACAGCGATGTGAGATTCCAGAGCATTATAACTGAGGCGGGAGTTGACGGATATACTAAAGCGATCTTTTCTTATGCAGAAGCCGGTGAGTCATCCATCCGCGCCACAGCCACAGCCAAGTGCGGTCTTACAGCTAAGAGCGAAGGTCAGCTTGTTATAGCCGGAACCAAAGGCTACATCCTGGCTCCGTCACCCTGGTGGCGCACGAAATACTTTGAAGTCCGCTACGAGGATCCAAACAAGATTGACAGGTACAATTATGATTTTGAGAGCGACGGACTGCGCTATGAGTTCAGTGAATTCGTAAGGAGAATCGATGAACTTGCGGACGCGACAGGACTTTCGCCGGAGCAGGAGCTCTTTTACCAAAAAGAGAGAAACGAGGCTATTACAAGAGCTGAGGTTTTTTCAAAATACATTAAGAAATAAGGAGGCCACACCATGAAAATCTGGGCACACAGAGGATGCTCGCAAATTTATCCCGAAAACACACTTACAGCCTTTGAGAAGGCGATGAATATACCGCACCTTGCCGGAATCGAGCTGGACATTCAGCTGACAAGCGACGGGGAGCTGGTGGTGATCCACGATGAGCGCGTAGACCGCACCACTGATGGATTTGGCTACGTACGTGATTTTTCGTTAAAAGAGCTTAAGGCGCTCCACATCTACGCCGGCAAAATGAAATCTGAAACCATCCCTACCATGAAAGAGGTTTTGGAGCTCCTTGCACCGGAGCTGAAAAAGGATCTGCGCCTCAATATAGAGCTGAAGACCAGTGTTTACAACTATCCCGGCATTGAGGAGAAGATCGTTAAGCTGGTTGGAGATATGGGGCTTGCAGATTCCATCGTTTACTCCAGTTTCTATCCGGAATCACTGGTGAAGGTTCACGAGCTTGAGCCGACTGCCAAGCTGGGCGTTCTTGATGACCTTTTGTCCAACTGCCTGTACAAGGCCATCGGACTTGAGTCCCTTTGGGATGACATAGAGAAAGGCAGCATTGCCCTTCATCCCGGCGGAATGCATCTGGACCTTCCTGTGGAGAAGCTCCAGGGCCGCACTGTACGTGCCTGGTTTGGAGGACATTTATATCCGGAATTGCCTACCGGAGGCAAGATGTCTTTTGACAAATACGAGGCAGCAGGCGTTACCGATGTGTTCCTGAATGAGCCGGACAAGTACCTGTAAGACAAAATGTTTTGGGGTAAAACAGGCAGTTTTAAGGGCAGTTTTAATCGAAAAACAAACACTTGTTCGATTTGTTCTCATGTGTTATTATTCTTCTACCAGATATGAAAACGGAGCGATATTTGAATGGAGACGAATATAGCACAGGCGGTTGATATTACTTATGACAGAGCAAGGTATGACGAGAGTGTAAAAGAGTTATTGGCGGATAAACAGATCCTTGCCAGGATTCTCAAATACACGCTTGATGAGTTTAAAGACACCGACATTAAAACCATAATAGCTAATATTGATGAACCGGAAGTGTCTAGGGTCCGACTTGAACCCGGGCATACTAACACTGATAAGATAAAGAAAAGCTCAGAAGAAGACAGTGTTCTGGGCGAAGGTAAGATATTTTTTGATATTAGATTCTCGGTATATTGTGGTGATGATCTTATCAAAGTTCTGATAAACATAGAGGCTCAGAAGAGTTCTGATGTATCGAAGCTTGGATATCACTTGGATAATAGAATCATCTACTATCTTGGACGCATGATTTCGTCCCAGAAGGAAGTTGAATTTACCAAGTCTGATTATGATAACCTGAAGGCGGTCCGAAGTATATGGATCTGTATGGATGCAGGCGATAACGAGGACTCTATAATTCGGATGAACTTGACGCAGGAGAGTATATTTGGAAGCGGTATGAATCTTCCTAACATAGACAAAGTCCAAGGTGTTATAATTAGGCTGAGGAGTAATGAAAACTCAGAAGAATCCAAGAATACATTAATTGCTATGTTGGAAGAACTTCTAAAAAAAGAAGTTGCCGATGTTAAGAAGAAACATCTTTCCGAGAAGTATGGTCTGGAAATGACAAGAGATACTGAGAAAAAGGTGAACATTATGTGTAATTTGAGTGAAGTTGTTTTAGAGAAAGGTATAGAAAAGGGCATAGAGAAAGGCATAGACTCTACTATTGAGAATATGTTGACTTCGGGAAGCTTTACTGATGAGCAGATTTGCGTTGCAACAGGCAAGAACATTGACTATATTATTGAGTTTAAAAAAGGCCTCGGAAAGAGGTAAAGACTGCAACAATCACTTTGTCTTATTGAACTCTCCTTATGGGGAGTTCTTTTTTTACCTCACACTTTGATAATAAGGTTAAAAAAGTTAAAATAAGTTTAAGCAAAGTATTCGCAAGCGGCTACGACTGTAAGATAGATGAGGAATATGTAATGGAAAACTTTGATGTTGATTGGGGCAATAACAATAACAAAAACAGCGATACCCTGAACATGCAGGTCTCTTTGGCTTGCAAGAAAGACGGTCAGAAAGTCGTATATGTGACTTTTTCCGATGCTACGCGCTTTGCGGAGGGTGAAATCCCCAGCTGCAAGATAACCACAAACCGAGGTTTTACGCCGGAAGAGGTGGCAAATCTTGAGCGCTACCTCAAAGACAATATAGATGAACTAAACAAAACCGCCGCCGGGATTGACCCCATAAGGGCGTTGTTCAAGTAACCAAATATCATATCCAAACGCAAAAGGAGCAGCCCCCAAAAGGCTACTCCTTCTTATATTAATATTCTTTAATATCCTTCTCTAATAAGTTTTCCCCTCATCCAACCTTCTTCAGCCCGCTAACCACATTGAAGGCCTGTGCCTGCCTCATCCTCTCAGCAGTAACGCGCATCTTTCTGATCAGATATGCGATGATTCCTGAAATTGTAAGGCCTGCGATTGAAACTACGACACCGAAGGCATTTGCTCCGAGTGCTGCACCCATGATCAGGGCGGTAGTATCCAGTATTATGCAAAAGAATGCGAATCCGCTTAAAATGTTAAACGAGTTTGCCAGGGGGCTTGTGGTGGCAACCAGGAAACAGAATATTGAAAGCAGTATACCGTCTGCTATGAACACGATTCCGTGGGTTACTGCAAAGAACAGCAGGTGTGATGAGCCGCCCAGGAGGCTGTAGCCCTTCATCATGCTCATGGCGCTTCCAACGATCATTGTGCCACCGAATATTATCATGGCGATTCCCAGTATGATAGTTGCCAGAGCCAGGTCTGAAACACAATCAATCAAACGTATCTTATTATTCTTTAAATTTCTCATACCCTTTTTTCTCCATACTTTCTTCTCGATCCCACTCGAGAAACAAAATTCTTTTTCCCAACACAATTATTTGATTTACAAGATATAGTATAAGTGATAAAACGAACGAAAACGATTAAGAAAGTATAAAAAGACTTAAAACAAACAATTACAGCTTTATAAAATTGACAGTACCATTTATTATTTACTACTATAAATGGTAGGAGAAAACGTGGTGGACAGTCTGCTGCGAAAGTAAAAGATTATGAGTGAAAAAGCAAAGAAAGTATCGATAATCATACCTATGTATAATGTGGCACCTCATGCCAAAAAGTGTGTGGAGAGTGTGCTGCATCAGACATACAAAGAACTTGAGATCATAATCATAAATGATGGCTCCACAGACAACACGATGTCTGTTGTGGCTCCATTTAGAGATTTGGATGAAAGGCTCAAGATAATCTCATGGCCGAATCATGGGGTGAGCGCTGCCCGTAATCTGGGAATTGAGATTGCTACCGGAGAGTTCATTTTCTTTTTGGATGGTGATGATTGGATAGCAGATAATTGCATAGAACGTTTGATATGTGAACAGGAGCGTGAAAACAGCGATATAGTGGTAGGAAACTATCATCGCTTTCGAACTTCAAGTAGTAGTTTTCTTATTCATGTTCCAGAAGAAAACTACTATACAAAGACTTATACGCCTGCAGAGTGGTTTGCTGAATATGAGGATAGTTCTGAGTATGTACTTTTCGTAGTACCTTGGGGAAAGCTGTACAGGAAAAAACTGTTTAGTAATGTCAGATTCCCGGTGGGCGTGAAAATGGAAGATGCTTATACCACTTATCTGACATATCTCCTGGCTGATATAATTGCTTTCGTAAACGAGCCAATATATGTATATCGCATTAACGAAAGTGGTGCTATGGGATCATCATCTGAAATTGAAAAGAATCCGATCAAATGTCTGGAAGAAGAGGGAATGTTGCTATCCATGCTGGGAATGGATATGAAAGTAGTAATGAAGAAATATCACGAGCGAATCCTTATTCTCAAAGAACAACTGATGCAATCAGGGGATACCGGAAACAATTATCATAAAGTAATGTCTTATTTAGAAATATTAGATAAATACGGATACCGGCCGGACTGATTTCTAGAAAAAGAGGACGCGTTATGAATGAAAAAGCAACGAAAATATCAATAATCATACCGGTATACAATGTGGCACCATATATCAAAAAGTGTGTGGAAAGTGTGCTGCATCAGACATACATGGATATTGAGATCATAGTCATCAATGATGGTTCTCCGGATGATTCTATGTCTGTTTTGGAGCAATTCAAAGATATGGATGAGAGACTTAGGATCATCTCATGGCCGAATCATGGAGTGAGTGCTGCTCGAAATTTGGGGATCGAGATTGCTACCGGAGGATTTGTTTTTTTCTTAGATGGTGACGACTGGCTAGAAAATAACTGCATAGAACGTCTGGTATGTGAACAGAATCGTGAGAACAGCGATGTGGTGGTAGGAAATTACCATCGGTTTCGAGATTCAACCGGTAGTTTTCTGGTTCATGTTCCGAAAGAAAAATATTTTACGAAGTCTTATACACCTGCAGAGTGGTTTAGAGATTATGAGGATAGTACTGAGGCACTGCTCTTTACAATAGTTTGTGGAAAGCTTTACAGGAAAGCGCTGTTTCGTAATGTCAGATACCCTGAGGGCATAAGAATGGAAGATGCATACACCACTTATCTGACATATCTTTTGGCCGATCGAATTACTTTTATAAATGAGCCATTATACATATATCGTATTAACGAAAACAGTATTATGAGATCGGCACCTGAAATTAAAAAGGAACCAATCGATTGTCTGGAAGAAGAGTGCATGCTATTAAATATGATCGGAATGGATACGAAAGCTGTTAAAAAACTTTATTACAAGCGATTGATCTTCCATAAAGAGAGCTTGATGAAATCGGGTGATATCGGGAACAATTATCATAAAGTATCGTCCTATTTAGAGATTTTAAATAAATACGGATATCGACCGGACTGATTTCCGGAAAAAAGGCGTCTGTCACAATACATTGTGATAAGCGCCTTTTTAATTTTGTCTATTATGTTAAAAGAGATTTCGGATTCAGTTTTCTTGATATAAAACGGAAAATACTGCATCTATAAGCATTTTTTTAGTAAAATAGCCATTTTTGATCAAGAAATTAAAGTTCTGAATTCGTTTCACGATAGAGTTGTATTCATCAGTGGTCATATTCTGAATCAGGGCATCTGCTTCTTCCAGCGTATCAACAACAAACGCTACCTGATTGTCTAGAAGCAGTTTTTCTGCAGCCAACCCTTTTTTTACGATCAAAGGGATTCCGGCAGCTAAAAAAGTACCGATTTTATAGGGGAGCAGAAGATCGTAGTAATTGTTTGCTTCAGAAGAAGGCCATACCAGACCAAATCCTCCCTGAGCGAGATTACTAAGTAATGGCATATCTTTCATATAAGGAAAGACGGTAACATTTTTTCCGGTGGTGTCATAAGCTTCACCAGTGTATAGATCCAAGATTGTCTGATAGTGCCAGTCCAACAGGAATGGAAAGCGAGACGGAGCCCCCGTGAATATCATTTTCTTTTGGAAAGAAGGAGTAGGAAGCTCATTGGAAACAGGATAATCAAACAATTTCTGAATCATGTACTTTTTTTCTTGCAGACCGTGTTCGCGGAGAAGATCGTACATCTTTTGCGAGGGAACGATCAAAAGATCAGCATTATTATATATGTCTATGGTCTCGCGAAGACGTGATTCAGGGGCGTCAAATGCCAGGGATATTACGTCATGTATCATGATAATAAGCTTGGTATTTGGATAAGCTTTTATCTTGTTGACGAGGCGTCTCGGGAAACGGAGCCCGTTCCAGGTAGGAGTTTGGACAATAACAATATCATTCGCTTGGACAGCAGCAATGATTCCGTCTAAACGACATCCCATTGCGTGGTCATCATCTACATTAATATTATATTTAAAGAGACCCATTTCGTGAAAGCCGAGTTCTCGTCCGATCTTTGCAACATTTTGTTGCGCGATTCCCTGAGTTCCTGGCTGATTGTATATGTTAGTGATGTGTACTTTCATGCTGCCCCTCCGATTAACGTTTATGTATAGATTGTGTATAGTTAAATTATATCAAAAAAAGTATAAAAAACTTATAAAATTACAAAAATAACTCCGATTATGATTACTAGTATGATGACAGATATTATATTATGAGGAGGCTAAAGGGAAGGCAGAGGGAGAGTTATGAATTACGATATAGGAATGTCACAGAATGGAAAGGGAACCTTTATTATCAAGGTTGAGCATTGTGACAAACAGACATGGCAGGGAGAAGTTCTCTGGGCTGATGAGAGAAAAAGAGAGAAGTTCAGAAGTGCATTAGAGCTTTTGACGTTAATGAATGAGGCTATCAATTCCGCCGCTATGGAGCAGATCGACAATGTAAGAAAACAGGGATGATATACAGTTTTGGAAAAAACTATTCCCGGAAAGCAACTTGGAATGAAACTAATATTCAAAAAAGGGGAAAAATTATATTTTATTTAGAAAATTTTTTCTTGATTTTTTGAATTTGATGATATATTTGGAGCTGGTGATTTGTAACGAATAAATATTTTTTATGAGGAATGAGGATTTTATGGAGAAAAGAGCAGAAAAAATCACAAAACTTGGATTAGCTGCCGGTGTAGTAATCGGTGGTGGCGCAACAGTATCAACAACCGTATATGCGTGTGATGAGCCTGGATTAGAGTCAAACTTGGGCGATGGCCAGGGCGTGCAGACAACTGTAGGTTCACAGGCAACGGAGATTCCAGCTGATACACAGCTGGCAAATAGTGCTTCAGAGGAGGTTACCCCTAGAGAGGAAACTCCTAAGGAAGAAACTCCTAAGGAAGAAACCCCTAAGGAAGAAACTCCTAAGGAGGAGACTCCTAATAATAATGTAGAAGGAACACCTGCTGGTGAAGAGGCAGGTCAGAATAATACTAACCCTGCTCCTGCACCAGCAGATGAGGGTAAGGCATTGAAGGTTAGCCCTCAGCCTATGGTAGCTGAACAGGGTGGAGTTGAAGCTGCTTCTGTAAATAATGTAGTCGATGGTGAAAACGCAGCTCCTGTTGTGGTAGAAAACCTGGTTAGCGTAAATAATACCAGAGCGTTAGCTGCAGCACCTTTAGCCGCAGAAGAGCCTGGAGAAGAGGTTGCTGAAAACGGAGCAGTAACAGAACTTACTGATGAAGAGCTTTCTGAGAGTGCTTCATTGTCCTTGAAGGAAGAAGAAGATGCACTTGCTTCTCAGAGTCAGTCCGCTGCAGATAGCTTAAGTGAAGTTCTGTCTACTTATGCTAACTATAGTGAGCAGGCTTCAGCGTTCCATTCAACTCTGGATTCTGAGAATGAGAGCCTTCAGAATCTTAGTTCTCAGCAGAAATCAGAGTCAGCATCAGTTGCCACATCTGCTTATGCAAGTGAGAGAGCATATGTTTCACAGAACTGGGAGAGCATTTCCACTTCTGCAAGTATTGCACAGTCTGAACTTGCTAACCAGCAGAGCAATTATAATAATGAGTATTCTGAATTTGTGCATGATTCCACTGCGCTTGGAAATATCTGGGCCGGTCATGACAGCGATTGGGCTGTACCATATAGCGGACTGGAGAATCCTACAGATTCAAGGACTGAGAATGTTGTTGTAGGATCAGAGATTCAATCAGAGGTTGTATCTGAAGTTAAGAGCGAAGTTGTATATGGTTCTGAACTTCATTCTGAGTATTTTAACAGCACTTGGGTGGATTGGGATTGGCCATATTATCACCAGAGTCAAGTTTTGAGAAGCTATTATGTGAGCAATAGCCATGTAGAGAGCTATGTGGATAGCCATGTAGAGAGCCATGTGGAGTATCAGAACAGTGAAGTTGATCAGTATAAGGTTCGTGTATTAAAAGACGATTCTTATGGCGATGATAAAGTAACTCCTTTAAAGGAAAAGACAGTACATGGACATCCGGTAGAATTATATGAGGATAGATGGGTTACTAAGGATGAGCAGGAGAGTCTTATAACTTCACTCAGCACGGCTGAATCTATGCATAATTCTATGTATGCTAGTACACATCCTACAAGAGAGTGGTTGCCATCTGCTTCTGATAGTCTGACAAGTCAGTCTGATAGTATTGACAGCAAATCCAATTCTTTATCAGAAGCGTCAGAGTCTATTAGTGAAAGCCAGAGCAAGTCAGATATAACAAGTGAAAGCAATTCTCATGATAATTCTGATAGCGTATCTCTTTCAGAGTCTGAGAGCACTTCAATAAGTAACTCTGCCTCCGAATCATTGTCTGAAATTATAAGTGAGTCAGATAGTGAGATAATATCAATAAGCAATAGTATCAGTGAAGTAATTAGTGAGTCGGATTCAGAAAGTCAGACCCAGAGTGAGTCAAGATCCGTTTCAATGTCTGAGTCGGCAAGTGAAAGTATAAGTGACAGCGAGAGTAAGAGTGAGAGCACTTCTCAGTCAATCGTAGATAGTGAGAGCGAAAGCGTAAGCGATTCTGAGAGCATGAGTGAGTATGAATCAACCAGCAACAGCATCAGCGAGTCAGAGTCAACAAGTAACAGCATCAGCGAGTCTGAATCAAC